>CAWCQC010000001.1:0-122522 GCA_963797645.1 uncultured Thermoleophilia bacterium
CAGGCAGAAGCTCTGTCAGAGACGCGCCGAGCTTGTCTGCCCCCAGTGGATGTCCAAACGAACGGACGCGTATCCGCTCATGGTCGTGCACTTCATCCCAGGCTGTCTTCCAGGAAGTTCAAGCGGCGCATCCGATTCCTCCGTCTCGCTCGGTGTTTGCGAGGAGATCATGCCAACTCCGAGCGGCCCCCTCTCGCCGACGCGGCTCCCTCGCCGTGGCTCCCGTGCGGGGTTGAGGCCCAAGCAGCTTTTGGGGCCCGCTCTGCCGTTCGACCAACAGGACCTGGAAGAAACTCCGCTCGCGTACCATCCCGTCGATGCGGCTGCTTGCGCTCTTCGTGACTGCGGTCATCGCCCTTAGCGTCGCAGCCTGCGGAGGAGGTGAGGATGCCGCTCCCCCTGTGGCGCTCGAACAGCGAGTATCCGGCGAAGCCGACGTCCGGGCTCGCAAGCCGATCCGGTTGAGACGCCAATCACTGTCACGGGGATCGAAAGCGTCCGATCGCTGCCGGATGGTTTGTTCGCGCCCGAGGAGGAGGATGTGTCGGCGATGGAGGAGGCCGGCTTCGTCTCCGCGCATTTGGATACGCGCTTTTTCCCGTCCGAGCCGGGAGCCGAGCATGTGGGGGACGAGGCTCACGTGGCTAGGCTCGTGATGCAGTTTGCATCCGAGGAAGGGGCGGCCGATATGGCCGACGTGCTGCATGACGACGGCCTCGAGCCGTGTCCCGGCAATTGTGTACGGTGGACATCAGCGAGTTCGAGGTGGACGACATTCCGGATGCGCAGGGTGTCGCGCGGATCACAGACTGCGGAAGACCTGGAAGCGACGGGCGACAAGTTGCCCCGTTTGCCGCCTACAAGATCACCTTCGCCGACGGGCCGTTCGCTTACGAGGTGGATATGTTCGGACCTCCGGACAAGGTCTCCCAGCAACAGGCTCGAAGAGATCGCGAAGAACCTGTACGGGCGGGTTGAAGGCTCGCCTCCATCCCAGCAGTAGCGGCCGTGTGCTGGCTACTTGCGCCACGCTGAGTAGGAGTTCTCAGGAGACAGAAAGACGAATGCGCGACTACCGCTTCTCGTTCAAAGCGGCTGTCGGAGGGCGCTGTCGAGTTAGTCGGCCCACCAGTCGCGCTGGCCCTCGACGTCTTCGCGCGGAGCCTCGCCAAGGTTAGGCGCGCCGATGACGATGATCTCGAGGCCCTCCGGCCCGGCCTCGTAGCCTCGCCACGTACCGGGCGGGACGCGCACCACGTCCCACTCCTTGAGCTCGACGATTTCGTCGTCGAGCTTCATCCGCCCGCTCCCGTGCACGACCACGTACACCTCCTCCTGTTTCTTGTGCGTGTGGCCGTACGGAAAGCGATAGCCGGGTGGGACGCGCTGGTAGCCCAGGCCGGATTGCTCGAGCTCGAGCGCCTCGGTCGCCAAGCGGAACTCCAGGTCCGGGGCCCCGTCGAACCTGGACCCGAGGCCCGCCAGATCCTCCTTGAGGTTCCTGAGCGTGAACGGCACAGCCGCAATCCTACGGTGCCTACCCGGCTGCAGCCCCCCGACCAGTGTGCGGGAATGTGACTCGATGGGGCCGTGAGCCGCATCGTCGTCGAGGAGAGGCGCGGAAGAGCGTCGGACAGACTTCGGTTACGGTCATCCCGTGACCGAACGTCCTTTGCTCGAGGCCGCGATCGTCGAGCGCGTCCACGCCAGCTTCGCCCGCCAGGGGGCGATGGCGACGCTCGGCGCCGAGCTCGCGGACGTCGCCGCCGGTCACGCCGCGATCGCGGTGCCGGTCGAACCGCGCCTGTCCCAGCAGCACGGGTTCCTCCACGCGGGCGTCGTCGTCGCCGTGCTCGACAGCGCTTGCGGCTACGCGGCGCTGACCCTGATGTCGGACGACGCGGAGGTGCTGACAGTCGAACTCAAGGTCAACCTGCTTGCGCCTGCGACTGGTGACCGCATCGTCGCGGAGGGCGAGGTCGTCCGCGCTGGTGGCACGCTGACCGTCTGCCGCGGGGATGCGTACGCCGAGCAGGGCAGCGAGCGCGCGCACGTGGCGACGATGCTGGCCACCATGGTGCGCCGGTGCGGCGACTGACCGTCGCACCCAGCCGACCGTCCGGACGCCTGCAGGAGCAGCGCCGACTGCGCGAGTGTTCAGGAATGTCGCTTGAACGGGGTGTGCTTCCGGGCGCCGGTCGAGTCAGATCGGAGCCCCGTGCATACCGCCACGGCACTGCGGCGCCGAGCAAGTGGGTTGCTAGTTCTCGTCGTCCTGCGCTGCGCCCTCGTCGTGCTGCGCTGCGCCCTCGACCGGGGATATCCAGCTCTCGCGCCGTTTCACCCAGATCTCATCTTCGGGCTTCAGCTCGAAGGGCGCCTCGTCCAGACTTCCGATCCGAATCTCGATGAGCGTGTCGTCCCGGTCGGTTGTGTCAAGGAGCCGAGACCCACAGCGGGGGCAGAAGCCGCGACCGTCATAGCTTGAGATCTCGCCGCTCATCTCAAACGCCTCGACGGGCCACAGCGCATACACACTGAACGCACTGCCAGACTCCTTTCTGCAACCCGCGCAGTGGCAACGCCGGACATGTACAGGGTTACCGCGAACGCTGTAGCGGACCGCCCCGCAGAGACATCCGCCGGTGCGAACTCTTGCCTCCACGCGCGTGGATGCTACGCAAGACTGCGGTGGGCGAGCGTCCCTCCCGCCTGAGCCAGGCGTTATGCCCTCTTGATCCACGCTAAGCGGGGTCGATGGGCAGAGCGCGCTCTCAGCAGATCTGCCGTGCCAGCAAGCTCGATGCGTCGTCTACATCGGAGACATCCGTGTCATCACCGGGTCCACGAAGCACGGCATCTGACGGACCTCCCCGACAGGCGCTCGCGCAAGCTCTTCTCCAGGTAGGCGATCACCTGTGGGCGGGTCTTCGCGTTGATCGGAAACCCGAACGGTTTGTGCTCTTGCTGGTCGGGACGTGAGAACTGCCTATGCCGGTACAGCCTGGGGTAAGCGGGCCGGCCGTCCTTGCCGTCCCAGAGGAAGATCGTTACCGGTTCGCCGAAGCCGCCTGCTGACTCGACCGCGATCCTCGCCGTCCCGTACCAGCGGCCGAGGAAGTGGAGTTGGGCGGCGTACACGTCCGGGTCGAGCTTGCCGTGGACCTCGGCGACCGGTGCCATCGTCGCCAGGTCGATCACGAACCCGGCCGAGTAGTCCAGACCCCGGCCGGTGGCGGTGTCCGCACCGATCGCGTACTTCCCGTCCGGGCCCGGTTCCTCGTAGACGCGGATGCAGCCCTTCTCGAGCTTGCGCAGCCTCGCCTCACCACGGCCCGGGGCGAACTCGCAGCGGTACAACGGCTCGCGCAGCCTTGAGCGGTAGTAGGCCAGGGCGTCCCGGTCGAAGAACGGATCGCCGGTCAGGATGAACGCCTCGTCCTCGTCACGCGGATACTGCTCACCCCTATCCGCCGACGGCAACGCCATCGCCTCCCGCCCATACCAGGCCTCATCCCGGTCCGGGTGCAAGTCCCAACGCAAGAACTTCGACTCGATACCGAGCACCTCCGCGTGCTTGTAGACATGGTGGAAGTAGTTGCCCTGACCCTCGCCGACGGAGATCCCGTTCCCGGTGGAGATGACAAGGATGCGGCCGCCCTTCGAGCGGTCGGCAACACCGCCTTCCACGTCTCCGACGCGTACTCCTGACGGGCGAACTCATCCAGAATCACCAACGCCGCTGTCTCACCATGGCCGGCCGTCTTCGTCGACGGCAACGCCAGGATCGTCGAGATACGCCCGTCAGGATGGCGTACCTCGATCGTGTCCGACGGCTCCGCCCCCCGGGTCGGCTTCAACACCCTCACATCACACAACCCCGCCGGCAGGCTCTTGTACTGCGCCCAGATCCGTCTGACGAGCTTCGACGCCTCCTTCTCGTTGATCGACACCGCCAACACCCTGCGTTCCCGGACGAAACAGCAAATGCCACAACGCGAACCCGCCCGCCAACCAGGTGATCCCCAACTGGCGGGCCTTCAGCACAACCGTCTTACGGCCGCCCATCCACCAATCAAGAACATCGCGCTGCCAGTACCAGCCACTCCCGGGGTCATCGAGATGAAACCGGAACTCCTCACCCGACTCCGTATCGATACACGCCACATGCCGCAGAAGCCCGACCGGATGAGCCTCTGCTTCCCGGCGGATCAATTCACGGGCGGCGAGCTCCCCGAGCGCCGCTCCACCGAGCGCGGTTACGACCCCTTACTCGCACGCAACCGATCGAACGCCCCACCCGCCACCCGACGAAGGTCGGCATCAGACAGGTCACGCAACGGCCGGCTCTCGGTCACGTCCTCCGTCTCGACTCGTTGCGTCGGCTTCCCGAACACATGATCAACCACCCGGTCAGCCGCAGCCAGGCGCGTCGCGGGCGGCGTCTCCGGGTCGTCGCGCAGCCGAATGTACGTCTCCACCGACTTGAGGACCTCCTCGCGCAAACGCTCCCGCGCCGCACGCTCGGCCTCCAATGCCCGTTCCGCCTTCAGACGGTTTGTGGCCTCGGCACCCCGCCGGGACTCCTCCCGTGTGAGTCCGTGCGCCATGTTGCCGTACTTCAATCGGCGTGTCGGCGCCGTGATCACGTCGTGAGGGTTCTTGCTGGCGTTCTCACCGTTCGCCATTGGTCCGCTTACTCCAGGTCTAGGAATCTTGCCTCGTGAGAGAGTAATCCACGGGTCGTCGTTCGGGGAGCCGGCAGGCGCGGAGCCAAGTTTCGAGCTCGTCGGGATCAAAACAGCGTGAAGGCCTCGGCGGAAGCGATTTCGGCGGGGGCGACTTCGGCGGGGGCGTTTAACCGCAGGCGCTCCGAGTAGCGCTGGGTCGCTTGGCAGCTTCGCGCCGCCGCAGTCGCACGCCCGACAGCGTCGAAGAAATCGATGCCCTCGCGGCGTGTGGCACGCTGGTCGCCTGGGTCGCTCCCGACGGGCGTCACCGGGTGCTCCCCCGTTCAAGTGTCCGGCCGACTGGCTCCGTGCTGCTTCCCCTTGACCGAGGAGGCTGACCGCGTGCCGGAGTGGGAGTGGTTCGCCTCGCGTGCGTGCCCGTCTAACTATGCGAGGTATGCGAAGACCTGGCTGTGCCTATCGCGCGACACCCTGGGCACCGGGCGCGAAAGGGGTTCGGTAGGGTCGGTGCTGTCCGAGCCGCGGCCTAAGGCGACCCCCTCCCCCTGGACAATGCCGAGGCGGCGGGTCCCACCTGGGGCCCGACTATGGCGTGAGGATGATGTGTGGTTTGTTGGTCGCTTCGGTGCTGTCGAACAAGGCAACGTCACCGTTGTTGTTTGTGAGCGCGAAGCTGAAGGTGCCGTTGCCGGGGATGCTGCCGAGGTTGAGCTCGACCCAGCTGCCGAGGCTCGCTGCCGGCGTGGTGGCGATAGCGCTGCCGAGTGGTGGTCGGTTCGACCAGGTGAGCGTTGCTTCGCTCCAGCTGGTGTCGGCGACGGGCCAGGCGCTGATCGTGCCGGGGGTGGCGTCGGCGACGTAGAGGCGCAGCGTGGCCTTCGCGGGGCCACTCAGGCCGCTGATCGTGATCTTGAGGTAGCTGCGGATGGTGAGCGAGGACAAATGTCGTACGCGTAGCGAGGCGGCGTCGCCGGAGGTGCTTGTCGGCAAGTCAGAGCGGACATAGGCGTCGTCGGTCACGGTTGCTGTTCCGGTCGGAGTCGTTGAGCCCAGCGGATTCCAGTGGTGCCAGTAGCGGCCGCCGCCCGTCGCGACGACCACGAGGCCGGTCGTCGAGTTGACCTTCTGCTTGGTCGACGTGGCGTTGTTGATGCCGCTGCTCTGATCGATCACGGTCGTCCCCACGCCGGCCGGGAACGAGGGCGCGGTGATGCTGGCGGTCTTGGTGACTATGTCGCCGCTCTTGCTCGTCGCGAACATGTGCACGACGCCGTGCTGCTCGTCGAGCAGCACGATCGGGCGAGTGTGACCATCGCTCACCGTCCCGAAAGTGCTGCTCGACCACGCACCGCTCGCTGGATCGCGAACGAGCAACGCAGTCAGCGGCTGGCCGGCCGTACTGTTCGACGTCTTCGTTGCCGCGAACACACGACCGCCGGCACCGGCCTGCATCTTCAGGTTGATGTGATCGTCCGCCAGGCTCATGTTCGAGCTGAAGTAGGCCGTCTCGGTCGCCCTCCACGTCGTGTCCGCGTCCGCATCGCCGTGCGTGGAGAAGTACATCGCCTTGGCGTTCTGGTTGCTCCACATCACCCCGACTCGGCTGCCGCCGAAGGCGATCACCGACGAGATGTCGTCACTCTTGACATTGGCCGCGCCAGACACTGGCAACACAAACGCGGTTCCCCACGAGGCGTCAGCACAGCTCGGCGAGCAGAGCGTCCGATTCACCCACACCTTCCCCGCCTGCACCCACGTCGCCCACAGCTGCCCGGTCGAGTCCCTGTCGATGACCAGCGTCTCGAGCGAGAGGTTGTTGATCTGAGCAGGGAAACCCACGTCGAGGCTATACACGTCCGTTCCCGCGTTGTAGCTGTAGCGATACAGGTACGAAGGAACGCCGGATGCCGGGCTCTCCGTAAACACGTGCGACGCGACATACAACTTCCCGGATACCGCGTGCCACAGCGCATCGGCACGCGACCCTGAGCGCGTATCGATCGGCACGTTCGTGCTCGCCCACGTCTGCGTCGACGCATTCAGCTTCCAAATCTCGAAGCGTGAACTCGCGGTGTCCCAGAAGCTTCCCCACCAGAAGCCGTCGTTCCACCAGAGCTTGCTCTCCGGCTTCGAACCGGACGGCTCGCTCCCGGTGCCGCTCGTCGAAGGCCCCTGGAAGCCCACGACGCCGCTCGCCGCACCGGCAAGACACCATGCAGCCACCGCCAAGACGGAGAAGAGCACGAGGAAACGCCGTACCTGCATCTGCACCGACCACGTTACACGCGGTCAGGGCTCAACGGCCGGTTTGCGCGAAGCCGAGGGCGGCTGGGTCTCAACGGATTTCACGGGACCTCACCGGGACCTCACCGGGAGAGGACTCGGGCGCAACTACGGCAGGGGCGACCCGCGTGGTTGAGCCAAATCGGCTTGCAGACTGGCGCCTATCACATGCCCATGGAGTGGTAGCCGGCGTCGACGTAGAGCGTCGTCGCGCTGACGTTGGCTGCGTCGTCCGAGAGCAGGTAGGCGGCGGCCGCGCCGACGTCGTCGGTCTCGATCTGGCGGCGGAGCGGGGCGCGCTGCTCGACGATGGCCTCCATCGTCGCGAAGCCGGGAATCGCTCGCGCCGCGAGCGTGCGAAGCGGCCCGGCCGAGATCGCGTTCACACGGATGTTCTGCGGCCCGAGCTCCCAGGCGATGTAGCGAACCGACGCGTCGAGCGCCGCCTTGGCGACGCCCATGACGTTGTAGTTCGGCACGGCTCGCTCTCCGCCGAGGTAGGTCATCGTCAGGATCGAGCCTCCGCCTGCGGCCGCCATCAGCGGCTCGGCAGCTCGGGCGACCGCGACGAGGGAGTACGAGCTCACGTCCAGCGCGAGCCAGAAGCGGTCGCGCGGCGTATCGGTGAAGCGCCCTTCGAGATCGGCCACGTCCGCGAAGGCGACGGCGTGAACGAGAAGGTCGAGGCTCCCGCCGAAGGCCGCGCCGACCTCGGAGAACACTCGCGCCACGTCGTCGTCCGAGCGCACGTCACAGGCGGTGACGAGCGGGCTCGAGACGGACTCGGCAAGCCCGCGCACGCCTTCCTCGATGCGCTCACCCTGGTAGGTGAACGCAAGCGAGGCACCCTCGTCGGCGAGACGCTTCGCGATCGACCAGGCGATCGACCGCTTGTTGGCAACTCCGAGGACGAGGCCGCGTTTGCCTTCGAATCGGCCGGTCATCGCGCCGCAGTGTATTCGCGTACGGTGAGCCCGTGCCGCTGCAGGCGTTCGCACACGACCGCTACACGTATCCGCTGCCGCCGGGACACCGCTTCCCGCTCGCCAAGTACCGGTTGCTGCGAGGCGCAGCCGAGTCGGAGCCGGGCGTCGCCGTCGCCGGCGCCCGCGCCGCCCGCCACGGGGAGCTCGCTCTCGCGCACGGCCTCGACTACCTCGAGCGGGTTGGCGCCGGCCGACTCGCGCGTCGGGAGACACTTGCTCTCGGCCTGCCGTGGTCGCCCGCGCTCGTCGAGCGGGCGCGCCGTTCGGTAGGAGCCACGCTCCAGGCTGCTGCGGCTGCGCTCGCTCAGGGCGCGGCAGCGAACCTCGGCGGCGGGACGCATCACGCTTTCCCGGACGCGGGGCGCGGATTCTGCCTCTTCAACGACACGGTGGTGGCCGTGCGATCGCTGCGGCGGGCGGGGCGTGTGTCACGCGTCCTCGTCGTCGATCTCGACGTCCACCAGGGCGACGGAACGAACGCGGCGCTCCGTGACGGACCCGGAGTCGTTCACGCTCTCTGTCAACGGCTTCGGGAACTATCCGTTCAGGCGCGTGCCGGGTGACCTCGATCTCGATCTCCCGGACGGAACCGGGGACGACCGGTACCTCGACGCACGTGGCGCGGCTGGTGCCGGAGGCGGTCAGGAGGTCGAAGCCCGACCTGTGCTTCTACCTTGCCGGGGCGGATCCCTACGCAGGCGACCGCCTCGGCCGACTGTCGCTGACGCTCGACGGCCTCGAGCGGCGGGATCGGCTCGTCCGTGACGCACTTGCGCAGGCCGGCGTGCCGGTCTGCATCGCACTCGCCGGGGGCTACGCCGATCCGATCGAGGATACGGTGGCGATCAACCTCCGAACCCTGCGGGTCTTCGCATGAGAGTCGCCGTCGTCACCGGGGGCTCGAGCGGGATCGGAGCGGCGCTCGCGCGCAAGCTCGCCGCGCGCTCGTTCCGCTGCGTGCTCGTCGCCCGGGGCGCCGAGCGTCTCGAGCGTATCGCCGCCGAGACGGGAAGCGAGGCAGAGGTGTGCGACATCGGCGACCGCCACGCCGTCGACGCGCTCGCGGCCAGGATCGCAGAGCGGCATCCCCGCGTTCACCTGCTGGTCAACAACGCCGGCATTCCGGGCCGTCGCGGCTTTCTCGAGCTCGAGCCCGAGCGAATCGAGGAAGTCACGCGCGTCAACTACCTCGGGAGCGTCTGGTGTCTGCGGGCATTCCTGCCCCTTCTCGAGGCGGCGGCACCGTCGAACGTCGTCAACGTGGTCTCTGTCGCCGGCGTGGTCTCCGGAGGGCCGAGCGGCCCCTACACCGCGGCCAAGCACGCACAGATTGCCTTCTCGCGCAACGTCTCGCCGGTGCTCGCACAGCGCGGAATCCGGGTCCACACCGTCAATCCCGGGCTGACGCACACGGACGGATTCCCGCAGGACTCGTTCCTCGAGCACCGGCTGTTCCGACACGCAGTGGTCGCGCCCGACCGGGTCGCGGACGCCATTCTCCAGGCGCTCGGTAGCGGCCGCCGCGAGATCTTCGTGCCCGGGTACTACCGGCTGGCCGCAGCGCTCCAGGGGCTTGCGCCCGCAACGGTCACCAGGCTTGCGTCCCGGCGGCGCCCAGGGCGGTACCATCCCGAATGACGATGGCCGAACCGCGCCCGGAGGAGTACCGGCGCGCAGCGGAACTGCGATCTGCGCTTCGCCGCTTCCTGCGTCTCAGCGAGCAGGTCGCCCGGAAGCACCGGCTGACACCGCAGCGGTACGCGTTGCTTCTGATGATCAAGGGGGCCCCCGACGGAAGCGGGCGGAGCACCGTCACCGAGCTGTCCGAGCGCCTGCAGCTCGCCCAGAGCACGGTCACGGAGCTCGTCCGTCGCGCCGAGGCGGTCGGATTGATCCGGCGCGAGCAGTCCTCGCACGACGGCCGCGTCGCCTTCCTGAGCCTGAGCCCGGAAGGAGAGCGACGGCTGGCGGGCGCCGTTTCCGACCTCGGGATCGAGGGCAGGAGGCTGGAGGCGCTGCGTCGGATCGCCGAACCAGGCGAGCCGGTGACCCGCGTCGCCACTGCGTTCTCGTCCGAGCATGACGCCCGGACTGCCGGCGCGGCCGCCGGCGACGCGGTCGCGTCGGAGCTCGCGGGAGCGGGCGTGGATCTTGTGTTCCTTTTCGTCACACCGGAACACCGAGAGACGATCGGGGACGCGGCGGCGGCAATCAGGGCGGCCCTACGGCCACGCCACCTGCTCGGCTGCGTTGCGGGCGGCGTCATCGCCGGCGAGCGCGAGCTGGAGCACGGCCCTGCGCTTGCCGTCTGGGCGGCCTCGCTCCCGGGCGCCAAGATCGAGACCTTCCACCTCCAGTCGGACGACGGCACGGTGGAGCTCCCGGAGCTCGGGGACGCCTCTCTGGTCGTGCTGCTCGTCGACCCGTTCACGATGCCTGCGGACAAGCTCGTCGAGAAGCTGAACGAGGCCCATCCCGGCGTTCCCGTCGTCGGCGGGATCGCCGCCGGTGCCGGCCGCCCGGACACCCAGGCGCTCGTACTCGGTGACGAGATCCTCGAGGGCGGCGTGGTCGTCGCCACCGTGGACGGCATTCCGGTCGAGGCGGTGGTATCCCAGGGATGCGCGCCGCTCGGCCCCGAATCGGTGATCACGCGGGCCGAGGGCAACGTCGTCTACGAGCTCGCCGGACGTCCGGCCCTCGAGCGCCTCCGAGAAACGATCGCGGGGCTGACGCCGAATGAACGCCGGCTAGCCGTCGCCGGCCTCATGGCCGGGCTGGTCATCGACGAGAACAAGCCGGAGTACTCTCGCGGCGACTTCCTCATGCGAGGCCTGCTCGGGGCCGACGACGAGTCGGGAGCAATCGCCATCGGCGAGCGAGTCCGCGTCGGCCAAACGCTCCGCTTCCACGCGCGCGACGCGGCGGCCGCCGACAAGGACCTCGTGCTGGCGCTCGACGAGACGCTCGGGCGTCCCGGCACGCGGGCCGCCGGCGCGCTTCTCTTCACGTGCAACGGCCGCGGCTCAGCCATGTTCGGCGAGACCGACCACGACTCGCGGGCTGTCGCGGCCGCCCTCGGTGCCCCCGCGGTCGCCGGCTTCTTCTGCGGCGGCGAGATCGGCCCTGTCGGAGGACGCACCTTCCTCCACGGCTTCACCGCGACGCTCGCCGTTTTCCTCGAGCCGGAATCCGGCTGATCCCCGCGGCCGTACTGGGAGTACGGCCGGCGAGGCCCATCGAGACGAGGGAGGGATTGATGAAGGTTGCACGACTGCTGTTGCTCGCAGCTCTGACCGCTGCGTTGCTCGTGCCGGCGAGCGCTGCGGCGCCGGCACACGTCATCAAGACCAGGATCGGCACGGCTCAGCTCTCACCCGCGGCTCCGGGAGGTCCCGAGGGCGTCGCCTACCTGAGGCAGAGAGGCGCGAGGCTGAGCGGCTGGCTCGCAGTCTGGGGGCTCGCGCCGGGGAGCGCCCATGCGTGGCACGTTCACGGACCGGCCGGCGCCTGCACCCCGGCCTCGGCAAACCGCGGCATCATCGTGGGCGGGCAGGACCTCGTGGCGAACAACCTCGGGGTTGCGTTCCTGCAGTTCGCGGGGCTCCGCACCACGACACAGGTGATCGCGAGGGGCTTCTACGTGAACGTGCACGAGATGTCGACTCCCGACGGCGTCGGAGCGGGCATCACGTGCGGCAACATCATCCGCGTCAGGATCAACTAGTCGGTTGGAGGGCCGGGGGCGACGCTTGGTCGCTCCCGGCCTCACTCCCCTAGCCGCTTCGCGGCGGCGAGCGCCGCCTTGCCGAGCCCGTACCCGACGACGACGTCGAGCACGTAGTGGTTTGCGGTCGCAAGGACGACGCCGGCCACGAGCGACGGATAGGCGGGCGCAACCGCACGGACGACGGGATTTCGTGCCGTCTGCCTGATCCCCTCGGCAGTCACGACGGCGATCGTCATGTGAATGCTCGGCATCGCGGCGAGCGGGTGGTAGAGCTTCGCGACGAATCCGGAATCGAGATCGATGCCGCTTACCTCCGCGATCGTGTCGACCAGGTGGTCGAGCTTGCGCGGCGGGGCAGTCGGCAGCAGCAGGAAGAACGGCTGGGCCCCGAGCATTCCCAGGACCGAGGCCCGGCGGTAGCGGTGATACGCAGGGTCGCCTCTCTCGAAGAGCCACAGCAGCCACACCGCCGTCAAGCCGACGTTGAGCGTCCCGTAGGCGACGTTCATGATCGCGACGAGACGCCGCTGAGGCAGGAAGACCTGCTGAATCCGCTGCTCGATGTGGATTCCGAGCCGTCGCTCGAGCGCTACGATGCGGGCCGCGTTCTGGTGGGCGCGCTGTTCGCCCCCCTTGGCGAGGGCCGCCCGCCGCACCAGCAGGTACACCGCGTACACGCCCAGGCCGATTGCGACCTCGCGCTTCCTCGAAAAGCGGCGCGAGACGCGCCGCCCGTTCCCCGCCCACCCTGCCATCGGGCGAAATCTCTACCATCTGGCACGACGGCGCGCGTCGGGAGATACTGAGCCGGGCATGGCGAACAGGCGGCAATTCCTCTTGCGGCTGGCAGTCGGCTCGATCGCCACCGGCGCCTTTCTCTGGCTCTTCCTGCGGATTGCCCACCTCGGCGACGCCTGGGACGAGATCACCGGCCTTCCCTGGTGGGCCGTGACCGCCGCACTAGCCTTCGTGCTCGCGAACAGCGCCGCGATCGCGCTCCGCTGGCGCTATCTGTTCTCGGCCGCCCGCTACAAGACGACCGCCAAACGGCTGTTCCCGATCTACTGCGTCGGCGCTGCCGCGAACAACGTTCTCCCGGCCCGTGGAGGCGACCTCCTCCGCATCGAGTCGGTCCGGGAGCACTACCGCATTCCGCCGTTCGTGACGGCCGGGACCCTGTTCGCCGAGCGTCTGCTCGACGGCATCGTGCTCTCCGTGTGGATCCTGATGGGCGCGATCTGGATCGGCGAGACCGGCATCCTCCTGCTCGCGGGCATCGGCCTCTCGGCGGGCTGCGCGCTCGGCATCGCGCTCGTCGGTATGGCGGCGCGGAAACCCGAGAAGGCCGAGGAGATCGTCTGGAAGCTCACCAAACGCCTTCCGCAGCGCTGGCACTCCCGCATCGGCCGCTGGACAGCGAACTTCGTCGAGGGGCTCGGAGCGTTCCGGGCGCGCAGGCCGCTCGTTCGGGTGCTGTGGACGTCGGTCGTGATCTGGCTCGCCGACTTCGGCATGTACTACGTGATCGGGAAGGGCTACGGTCTCGACCTGAGCGCCGGCAGCTACTTCGTGCTCGAGGGCGTCGGCAACCTCGCCCTCGGCGTCCCCGCAACCGCAGCGGGGCTCGGCAGCTTCGACTACCTGACGCTCGTAAGTGCCGAGGCAGCTCGGTGTCGGCACGGACAGCGGCGTTCCCTACGTGCTCACCGTCCATGCAATGGTCGTTCTCCCCGTGACCATCCTCGGCCTGGCGTTCGTGTTCACCGCCTTTCCTCAGCTCTTCAACCGGCTGCTGCGCGGGAAGCGCGGCCGGCAGGAGGCCCAGGCGGCCGCGACCGAGCAGGAGCACTCGTCCGAGGCCTACCGGAAGGCCTAGCCGCCCCCACCTAACCGGCGGCGAGCACGCTCCTCCGCTCGCGGGCCGCACACATCACGAGACGGTTCGCGCGCACACGGTCGCCGTCCAGGACGAGCTCGTGTCGGCCGCGCCGGGCAACGAGGCCGAGCGTCACGAGCGTCCGCAGACACTCGGCGAGGCGGGTGCGCCGACCGGCGGCCGTGGCGAGCGCCTCTTCCGCCGGACGTCCGGCAGCGGCAGCAGCCGCCAGAGTGGTTTCGAGGTCAGCGATCCGGATCGCAGCGCGCCCCTCGTCGGCGGCAGCCGCGAGTTCGGCGGCGGCGACTGCGCCGCAGGTCACCGGCATCGAGCGGGCGACCGCGCGGCGGAGCGCCTGCTCGACGTCGTGCGCGGGCGGCTCGATCGGCGGGCCGAAGGAGACGACGGCACGCGCCCGGCCCTCGGTGAGCCTGTCGTACGCGATGCCGACCGGCTGGACGGCCTCCGGTCGGCCGAGCCGGACGAGAGTCGCAAGGCCCGCCTGGAAGTCCGACAGCGAGCCGTCCGGGGAGGGCCTCCCCTCCGGGAAGATCAGCAGCACCTGTCCCGCGCGCACGAGCTCGACGAGGCGGCGGACCGCGGCGGCGCCCTCGGCCGCACGCCGCTGCCAGACCGACTCCAGCAGGGGCGCGTCCAGCTCCTCGCGGGAGCAGAATTTCCACAGCAGGTCCGCGTACGCTCCGCTGAGGACGTCGCCGGCGGCCGCCGGAATTGGACGGCCGCTCGGCCCGCGCACGCGCCCGAAACAGCTCAGCAAGCTGTTCGGGGAGCACCTCCGCGAGCGGCGTCTCCGGTCCGAGCCATTCGAGCACGCGGCCGAGGCGGAGCACCGAGACCCCCGGGTAGGGAACCGGGTGAACTCGTACCCGCGGCAGGATCAGCCCCGCTCGGAGCGGATAGAGGAATCGTCTCGCACGGGGCGGCAGGCCGCCGGGAAACCCTGCGAAGAATCCCCGGTCGAACATGTCGTCCCGGGCGGCGAAGTGGATGCGCTCCGCTGCCCGATCCCGGAAGTAGCCGGCCCGGCAGTAGAGCGACGGGCAGATGAGCGGGACGTCCGTCTCCGCACGGTGTGCGCAGACGAGCATCAGTCCGGCGCGCGGCGCGAAGCGGCCGAGCGTCTGGACACGGAACGCGGTGCGCGTATACGCCCACATACCCAGCGCGACGGCGTCGTAGAGCGGCTCGAAGGGCTCCTCCGGCACGGCGGCGCAGGGTAGCATTCGCGCGGTGGCGCGCCTGAAGCTCGGAGAGACCGCCCCGGCCTTCGAGCTGCCGGGCGTCGACGGGTCGACGCACTCGCTCGAGGACTTCGCGGGGATGCCCGTCGCCGTCGTGTTCTCGTGCGTTCACTGCCCGTACGTCGTTGCCTGGGAGAACCGGCTCAACGACGATCGCACGCGACTATTCGGGCCGCGCCGGGCTGGTCGCGATCAACTCGAACGACCATCTGGGCGACACCTTCGACCACATGGTCGCCCGAGCCGCGAGACAGGGGGTTCGTCTTTCCGTTCCTCCGCGACGAGTCGCAGGAAGTCGCGGAGGCCTATCAGCCGGCGCGCACACCCGAGGTCTTTCTGTTCGACAGCGACCGCCGGCTCGTCTACCACGGCGCGCCGGACTCGGACTACCAGGATCCGGAGGCGGCGACGCCCTACCTGCGCGACGCCCTCGAGGCAGTCCTCGCCGGCCAGCGCGCCAGACGTCGCCGAGACGCCGGCCGTCGGCTGCACCGTCAAATGGCGGTCGTAGGAGACGGCGGCGGAACCTTCTCGAGCAGGTACCACGCGATCGAGAGCGTGAGACCGTATCCCTCGGCCGTCCGGCGGAGCTCGATCCCCGCGGACTGGCCGAACGAGAGCAGCCGCTCAACCTCCGCGTAGACCTCCGCGCGGGCATCTCCCTCACAGGCAGCGAGATCGAGATAGCGATCGAGCTCGATCCGCTCGCGTTCGACCTCCGAGCGGCGGAGCACGAGATCGTTGGCGTCGAAGATCAAGCGGAAGTCCTGATCCGAGAGGATGCGCACGTGGACCGGATCGCGGAGGTGCTCGAGGCGGTTGTGCGCGATTGCCTCGAGCGGGTCGGCGGACGCGATCTGGTCGATCACGACCAGCCTCCCTCCGCGGACGCGTCACCCGTGTCATCTCCGCGACGGCGATGTCCGGCCACTGGACGTGGTGGAGAGTCCGGGCCGACGCGACGAGATCGAAGCTCCGGTCGTCGAACGGGAGCGCCGCGACGTCGCCCTCGACGAAGCTCAGCGCCTCGATGCCCTCCGCCGCTCTCCTGGCATGGTCGAGCATCTCCGGGACGAGGTCGAGGCCGACGACCGACCGGACGAGAGGCGCCAGCGCGAGTGCCAGTGTCCCGGTTCCGGTGCCTGCGTCGAGGGCGAGCTCGTCGCCGCGC
This sequence comes from uncultured Thermoleophilia bacterium, assembly GCA_963797645.1. Lineage (GTDB taxonomy): Bacteria > Actinomycetota > Thermoleophilia > Gaiellales > Gaiellaceae > CAWCQC01. The sequence goes on from CAWCQC010000001.1 coordinate 16,000, forward strand.
GGGTCGGCGAAACGGCGGAGTCGCTCGCGCATGTCCGCGATCCGTGCCGCGCCGCAGGCTGCAAGCCTGTCGGCCGTCGCGGCGAACCGGGCTCGAGTGTCCTCCTCGTGGCTCACGCTCGTTCGCGGCGGGCGAGCTCGAGTGCCTCGTCGCGTGTCCGGATGGTACCCGCGGCCCGTTCCTCCGCGATTCGCGCGAGCAGGCGCCCGATCTCGGGCCCGGCTCGGAACGCCCAGCTCGTCACCGCGTACGAGCGGCGCTCCGGGCTCGGCGGCGCGTGCCGCGACGACTGCCTCAGCGAGCTCCGGGCGGCCGACGAAGGCTGAGCGCCTCGAGCGCCCAGGGCTCGGTCGCCCGCCGGAAGCGGTGGACGGCGCGCGGCGAGGCATCCGGCGGCGCCTCGGCCGCCAGCAGGATCCGCGCGAGCCGTCGTGTCTCGTTCGAGACCGGAAGCCGCTCGACCGAACGGCCGAGCGCCGCGACGAGCAGCAGGTCGGGCGACGGGATCGCGACCGGCCCGCACGAGACCTGCCGCCGACCCGCCGAGGGGCTCGAGCAGGCCCAGCTCGTCGAGCCGCCCGTACGCCGCCGGCGAGAGGCGCTCGAGCTCGGCGAGAATGCGCTCGCCGGCTGGGCTCGTCACGAGCGCGCGCATCACGACGGACGAGCTGCTCGGCGGCCGCGTCGAGCCGAAAGCCGAGCTCGTCCTCGAGCCGCACGGCCCGCAGAAGCCGGAGCGGGTCGTCGGTGAAGACGCCGCGTCGAGACGACCCGAAGCGCTCGCGCCTCGAGGTCGGCATGCCCGCCGAACGGATCGATCGATGATCGCCTCCTCGATCGGGACCGCGATCGCGTTGATCGTGAAGTCGCGCCCGGCGAGATCCTCCTCGATCGTGCCCCGCAGCAGCGTGAAGTCGACGGTCCGGCCGTCGGGACGCGCGACCCGCCACGCCCCGTGCCGCTCCGAGAGGAGAAACGTCGCGCCTCCGGCAAGGTGGCGGTAGGCCGCCGCTGCCGGCGCCGGGTCACGGCAGGCGACGTCGATGTCGACGACCGGGCGGCCGAGCGCTCGGTCTCGCACAGCGCCCCCGACGACGTAGGCCTCCTGACCCGCCAGAGCAGTCCGGATCAGGCTCATCCATCGACGACCGTCCGGTGGGCGCGCCGCGGCCCGCTCGCGATCCCGCAGGCGAGCTCGTACGTGATCGTGCCGAGAAGACGGGCGTGCTCCTCGGCGAGAACCCCGTCGCCCACGATGGTGACGGGATCGCCGACCTCTCCCTCGGGCAGCTCGACGGCGAAGGCGTCCATCGATACGGTCCCGACGACGCGTCGCCGCACGCCCGCCACCAGGACCTCCGTACCGGTCAGGCCGCGGCGGAAACCGTCTGCCGTAGCCGAGCGGGACGATGCCGATCACGGGTCGCGCGGCCGGCCACGAAGCGCCTCCCGTAACCGGTGCTCTCGCCCGGCGGAGCACCTTGACCTGGGCGACGTAGCTACGCCAGGACAGCACAGGCTCGAGGCCGTGCCGCGCCGGATCGTCACCGAACGGCGAGAGGCCGTACAGCGCGATGCCGCAGCGGACCGCGTCGAACCGCGACTCCGGGAGGCGGAGCGTGGCCGCACTGTTCGCGAGATGGCGCGTCACGCCGTCGAAGGCCTCGGCTGAGGCGCGGAAGCGCTCGATCTGAACCCGGGCGAAGCCTTCGTCCGCCTCGTCCGCCGTGGCGAGGTGGCTCATCAACCCGACCACCCCGCCGCGTCGGAGCGGCACGGAGCTCGCTCTGCGTCATCCCCCACCGTCCCATGCCCGTGTCGACCTTGAGGTGCACCGGTAGGCCTGTCGGAATGTCGGGAGTCGAAGCCGCGACCTCGAGCTGTGTCCGCGCGAGCCGGCGCTTCCTCGCCCGGCGTGAGCGCGCCGAGCACGAGGATGCGCGCATCCGGTATGGCCGGCCGCAGGGCGACTCCCTCGGCCACCGTCGCCACGCAGATACCGGTCGCTCCGGCGGCCACCGCGGCGGGGGCGACTTCGGCAGCTCCGTGACCGTATGCGTCCGACTTGACGACCGCCCACAGCTCCGCGGGCGAGGCCGCCTCCCGCAACCGAACGACGTTTCGCCGGAGCGCCCCCAGGTCGACAGTCAGCTCGGACCGGTGCATGTGCCCAGACGGCTTCAGGAGAGGGTCCGGGAGAGTGCAGCGACCACGTCGCCCGCGATCATCCCTGCCCAGCCGCCCTGCGTTGCGGCATCGTCTGCGGCGCAGCCCTGGGCAGCAGCGGCCGCGAGGGCCGCCAGCTCAGGCTCCATCCCCTTCGCCAGAAACGCCGCCACGATGCCGGTGAGGACGTCCCCGCTCCCTGCCGTTGCGAGTCCGGGATTGCCGAGATCGGCGATGCGCGTCTCCCGCCCGGGGGCCGCGACGATCGTGTCGGCGCCCTTCAGGAGCAGCACGGCGCCCGTCTCGTCCGCTCCGGTCCTGGCCGCATCCAGCCGGCGTGCGTCGATCCTGGCCGAATCGCGGCCGAGCAGGCGCGCGAGCTCGCCCGAGTGAGGCGTGAGCACGGTCGGCGCCTGGCGCGCGAAGACCCAGCCCAGATTGCCGGTAAGAGCCCACAGACCGTCGGCGTCGAGGACGACGGGCAGCTCGAGGCGTTCGAGGAGGAGCCGGACGAGCTCACGCGTTCCTTCGCTGCGGCCGAGGCCGGGGCCCAGCGCCACCGCGCCCGCACGTCCGGCCAGCCCGACGACGAGGTCGACCGCATCGGGGGCGAGGCGTCCGTCCCCGTCGTCGGTGCCCGGCCGCACCATGACCTCGAGCAGGTGGTGCTCGGCGACGGCGGCGATCGCGTTCGGCACGCACGCGAACACGATTCCGGCTCCCGCCCTCAGCGCGGCGAGCGAGGTCAGGCAGGGCGCGCCCGCCGTTCCCCGCGCCCCTCCGACGACGACGACCGCCCCGGCCGAGTACTTGTTGTCGCTCGGCCTCCTGCGAGGGATCTCGTCGAGGAGCGACGGAGTGGCCGCCGCGACCGCCGTCGTCACGTGCTCTATCCCGATATCCGCAACCTCGACCGCTCCCGCGTGGAACCTGCCGGGTGCAACCGCGAGGCCGATCTTCCGGCCGTGGAACGTCACCGTCGCCGTGGCCCGCACGGCGCTGCCGTCGACGCGCCCGGTCGACGCGTCGACACCTGACGGCACGTCGACCGAGACCACCGGGTCTCCCGCCTCGTTGATCGCCTCGATGACCGCCGCGGCCTCTCGACGAGGCGTGCCCGTGAAGCCGGTACCGAACAGTGCATCGACGACGACGTCCGCGCCGCTCGGTTCGTCCGCGAGCGCGAGCCCCGCGCCGGTCGCACGCCGCAGGTTCTCGGCCGAATCGCCGGACAGCCTCGCCGGATCGCCGAGGAGATGCACCTCGACGTGGCGGCCTGCTTGGTGGAGGAGTCGTGCGACGACGAGCCCGTCGCCGCCGTTGGCCCCCGTGCCGCACCAGATCGCGGTCCGCCGCGCGTCGGGGTAGCGGCGGACGACGGCCTCGGCTACCGCCGCACCTGCGCGTTCCATCAGGTCGATGGTCGCGCCCTCGTACGCAGCCTCGGCAGCCCGCATCTCCTCCGCCGTGTACAGCGGCTCCATCACGCGCGCTCCTCGCCTGGCACAGCGCGCGGGTACCGGGTCGGCACAGGACGTCTCATGCCGTCTCCTCGGCGTCGGCGACAGCGCAGATTGCCGCGGCCAGCTCCTTCGAATGCGTCATCGACAGGTCCATCTCGCCGGTGCCGACCCGCTCGGCGTAGGCCTTCGTCCGGCCCGACAGGCTGACCTTGGGCTTCGGTCGGCCGGCGATCTCGATCTCCCGCCAGGTGAAGTTGACGCCGCAGCCGAGCGCCTTGCCCACCGCCTCCTTGCCGGCGAACCGGGCAGCGTAGTGCTGGGCAGGGTTCGCCCGCGAGTCGCAGTACTCGCGCTCGGCCTCGGTGAAGCACCGCTCGCGAAAGCCGGGCCGCTCGAGCGCCCGCGCAACCCGCGCGATCTCGATCAGATCGACGCCGATCCTCATCGCCGGGATTCTGCCCGACTCGAGTCGCTACTCGACCGTGACCGTCTTCGCCAGATTCCGGGGCTGGTCGACGTTCAGCCCTCGCAGGCGGGCGATCCGGTACGCGAGCAGCTGGAGCGGTACGACCGCGAGCGCCGCCTGCAGGAAGGGGTGCGTCCGCGGAACGTAGATGACGTCGGTCGCGTGGTGCTGGATGTCCTCGTTCCCGTCGGTGGCGATCGCGATGACCTCGGCGCCGCGCGCACGCGTCTCCTGGATGTTCGAGACGACCTTGTCGTAGACGTCCGAGTCGGTGGCGATGCAGACGACCGGGGTCATGTCGTCGAGCAGCGCGATCGGCCCGTGCTTCATCTCACCGGCCGAATAGGCCTCCGTCGGGATGTACGAGATCTCCTTCAGCTTCAGCGCGCCCTCGAGGCACACCGGCAGGCCGATGTGCCGCCCGAGGTAGAGGAAGAACGGCTTCTGGTAGTGGCGGATGGCGATCTCGTCGATCGGATGGTCACCCGAGAGATACGCGGCAATTTTCTCCGGCAGGCTCTGCACCTCGGTCAGAAGCGCCGAGATCTCCTCCGGCGGCAGCGTCCGGCGCGCCTCGGCAAGCCTCAGCGCGAGCAGGTACATGAGCGTGACCTGCGTTGTGAAGGTCTTCGTTGCGGCGACGCCCATCTCGATGCCGGCGCGCGTGTAGAGGACGGCGTCGACCTCCCGCGTGATCTGCGCGCCCATCATGTTCGTGATCGCGAGCGTCTTCGCACCCTTCTCACGAGCCAGGCGCATGGCGGCGATCGTGTCCGCCGTCTCGCCCGACTGCGTGATTCCGACGACGAGCGTGTCCTTCGAGAGCACCGGGTTCCGGTAGCGCCACTCGCTGGCGATGTCCGGCTCGCACGGGAGGCGCGCCCACTCCTCGATGACGTAACGGCCGACGAGGCCGGCGTGGTACGAGGTGCCGCACGAGATGACGACCATACGGCGGAGGTTCTGGATCTCCCTCTCGCTGAGCCCGATGTCCTCCAGCCGGAGCGCGCCGTGCCGCACGCGCTCGCCGACCGTCTCCGCTACTGCCTCTGGCTGCTCGTAGATCTCCTTCAGCATGAACGTCTCATAGCCCTGCTTCTCGGCAGCCTCGTCGTCCCAGTCGACCTCGATCTCCTCACGCGCCACCTCCTCGCCCGTCACGTCGAAGAAGCGTGCTCCTTCCGAGGTGATCGCGACGATCTCGCCGTCCTCGATCCACTGGACGCGGCGGGTCTGACGCAGGAAGGCCGCGATCGACGAGGCGAAGAACGACTCGCCGTCACCGAGACCGACGACGAGCGGGCACTGGAAACGAGCGCCGACGAGCAGCCCCGGATTGTCCCGGTGACAGACCACGAACGCGAAGTGCCCCTCGAGCTGCCGAAAGGCCTCGCGCACGGCCTCGACGAGATCGCCCTGGTAGTAGCGCTCGACGAGGTGGACGACGGTCTCGGCGTCCGTCTCGGAGGTGAAGACGTGGCCCTCGGCCTCGAGGGACTGCTTGAGCTCGCGGTAGTTCTCGACGATCCCGTTGAGGACGACGGCGACAGGCTCCTCGGGCGAGCCGGTCAGAGGATGGGCATTCTCGAGGCAGACGCGACCGTGGGTCGCCCAGCGCGTGTGCCCGATGCCGGTCGTCGCCTTGGAACCGTTCGAGTCAGCCTCGGCGCGCAGGTGGCCCAGGTTTCCGACGGCTCGAACGGTCTCGAGCGTGCTGCCGTCCAGGAGGCAGAGACCGGCGGAGTCGTAGCCGCGGTACTCGAGCCGCTCAAGGCCTTGCATGAGCAGGTCCTTTGCGCCCCTCCCGCCGACATATCCGATGATCCCGCACACCCGAAGCTCCCTTCTCTACCCTTCTCCAAGTTTGCGCCAACCTTGCCGCATTCGGCAAGGGGGTCTCCGAACTTCAGGCTAGACGGAGCCGATCTCCTGCTCGACGAGGGCCGCCATGGTAGCACAGAGATTGGCCGCGTCATCCTCGCGCTCCGCCTCCGCCAGGACGCGCACGACGGGCTCGGTGCCGGAGGGTCGAACGAGCACTCGCCCGCGGCCGTCGAGACGCTCGTTCTCGAGTCGTACAGCGCGGTTCAGCGCTTCCGGCAGGATCTTTGTGCGCACACGCACGTTCTGCTTGGCCTGCGGCCAGCGCGGTATCACGCTCGCCGCTTCGGCGAGCGTTTCTCCGGATGCGGCGAGCGCCCCGCAGAGCAGGAGCGCCGCCGCCAGCCCGTCTCCAGTCGAGTGATTGCGGAGGTAGATCAGGTGACCCGACTGCTCGCCTCCGAGCACCCCGCCTTCGCGGCGAAGGGCCTCCAGGACGTACCTGTCACCGACGTCGGTCGTAACCACCCTGATTCCGCGCTCGGACATGAGCCGGTGAAAGCCGAGGTTCGTCATCGCCGTGACCGCGACGAGGTCGACACCGAGATGAAGGGCGAGAACGGCGAGGATCTGGTCGCCGTCCACCTCCCTGCCCTGGGCATCCACCGCGAGCATCCGGTCGCCGTCTCCGTCGAAGGCGACGCCGAGGTCGACTGATCCGCCGCGCACGGCCTCGGAGAGCAAGGCGAGATCGGTTGCGCCGCAGCCGGAGTTGATGTTGGTGCCATCGGGGCTGGCGGCGATCGTCGTGACGGCGGCGCCGAGCCGCTCGAACGCGGTCGGCGCGATGTCCGAGAGGGCCCCGTTCGCGCAGTCGACGACCACTCTCAGGCCGTCGAGCTGCGTGCCGAAGCGCTCGCAGAGCACGTCGACGTACCGGTCCTGAAGACCCTCCGTGACGACCACGGTCCCTTCGGCGGCGGTTGGAGGCGCGTCGAGCTCGGCCTCGATCGCCTCCTCTTCGTCGTCGGTCAGCTTGGTTCCGCGGGAGAAGAACTTGACGCCGTTGTACTCGGCCGGATTGTGCGAGGCGGACACGACGGCACCGCTCTTCTCCCCGAGCAGCGCCACGGCCGGGGTCGGCAGCACGCCTGCGAGCGTCACCGCCGCTCCGCCCGAAACGAGGCCGTCCGCGAGGGCCCGCTCGAGCGCGGGGCCCGAAGCCCGCGTGTCACGGCCGACGAGCACGGCGCCGCCGCCGCTCCACCGCGCGAAGGCGCGCCCGAGACGCTCCACGAACTCGTCGGTCAGATCGACGTCGACGACGCCGCGGACACCGTCCGTTCCGAAGTACCGGCGCAAGGCCGGAGCGCTACCGCTTGGAGAACTGCGGCCGCTTGCGCGCCTTCTTCAGGCCCGCCTTCTTCCGCTCGACCTCACGCGCGTCACGGGTCAGGAAACCCTCGCGCTTGAGCGTGACCCTGAGATTCGGGTCGGCCTCGACGAGCGCGCGCGCAATTCCGTGACGCAGCGCGCCGGCCTGACCGGCGATGCCGCCCCCGTGCAGGCGCGCTCGAAGGTCGAACTTCCCCTCGAGCCCCGAGATCGCGAGCGGCGCGATCGCCGCCGTGCGCAGCGCCTCACGCGGGAAGTAGTCCTCGAGCGGACGCCCGTTGATCCAGGTCGTACCGTCTCCGGGCCGCAGGATCACCCGCGCGACAGACGTCTTGCGTTTTCCGGTCCCACGGTACTGCGCGATGTCGCTCACTCTGCCTTGACCCTCCGTGTGTCGACGCCCAGGGGCTCCGGCATCTGCGCCTCGTGAGGATGATCCGGGCCCGCATAGATCTTCAGCTTGGTGATCTGGGCACGGCCGAGCCGGTTGCGCGGCAGCATGCCCTTGACGGCCTTGCGAAGCACCTCGGTCGGTCGCCGGTCCAGCTGCTCCGCGAGCGTGCGCGAGCGGAGACCTCCGGGATACCCGGAATGCCGGTAGTACAGCTTCTGCTCGAGCTTCTTGCCGGTGACCGCGACCTTCTCCGCGTTCACGACGACGACGAAGTCGCCGGTGTCGACGTGCGGCGTGTACTCGGGCTTGCGCTTTCCGCGCAGCGTGTCGGCGATCTGCGTAGCGAGCCGTCCGAGGGTCTGCCCCTCGGCATCGACGATGTACCAGCGGCGCTGGACCTCGGCAGGCTTCGCGTTCCAGGTTTTCATCTCGGCACAGAAAAGCGGCGGACCACGCGTCCGCCGAGCGCGGATTGTAGCAGCCCCTCGCGAAAGGCCGATGCGCCGCCCCGGGACGGGTGCCGGATCCAAGCGACCCCCAGCGCACGGCCGGCGACGCGCCCGACCGCGATCGTTCGCCGCCCGGCCGCGAGCGCGTCGACGAACGGCCTTCCGGCCTCCACCTCGAGCCGCGTTGGCGGGCGGTTGGTCATCGGCTCGCCCGACCGGTGGGGATGCGCCGGCACCACGTTCCAGAGCACGACCTCGTCCTGCAGGCCGAGCTCGGTCAGCACTCGCTGGACGATCGTCGCCGTGGCCTCGGCGGGGCCGCTCCCGGTCAGCTGCCGCTCGGAGGTGAACGGGATCCCCGATACGCGCGCTCCTCGGTAGCCCGGCGCCTCACCGACGAGCAGGAGCGGCGCCTCCGCCCGTCCAGCCGAGATACGCCCGTAGGCGAGAACGCCGCAGCCAGGCGCCGTCGCCGTCGCGATAGAAGTTGTGGGCGTCACCGAACTCCGCCCGCGCGAGCGCATCGACGAACGCGCCCGGCTCCATCCGCATAGCCTAGGACGTTTGCGGACGACGACGTTCCCGCTGTACGCCGGCGGCTTCCTCGGACCCTTCGGCGGAGCGATGCTCGTCGCACTCATCCCGACCGTCGCCGCCGGTCTCGACACCTCCGTCGGGCTCGTGGCTGCCGCGATCACGGCCTACATGGTCCCGTTCGCGGCGCTGCAGCTCGTCTCGGGGACGATCGGCGAGCGTCTCGGCGGCGCGCGCGTGGTCCGGGCGGGGTACCTCGGCTTCGGCGCCGCCGCGCTCGTCTGCGCCGCCTCACCGGAGATCTGGTCGTTCATGGCCGGAAGGGCCTTGATGGGCGCATCGAACGCGTTCCTCACGCCGATCCTGCTGGCGGCCCTCTCTGAGGCGGTGCCGGCTCGCGTGCTCGGACGCAGCGTCGGCACGTTCGCCGCCGTCCAGGTGGCCGGCCTGACGCTCGCACCGGCGCTCGGCGGCGCACTCGGAGAGATCTCGTGGCGGCTCGCGTTCGCGCTCGTCGCCTTGGTTTCGTTCACGCTGGCGCTCCACGGCTTGACCGTGAGCCAGGCTTCCGGAAGGCGCGAGGCGTCCCTTCGTGACCTCGCGAACCGCTGGATCGGCCTCGTCTCGCTGACTGCGGCGGCCGGGTACCTCGGCTTCACGGCGATCGGGTTCGTCGTCGCGCTCGTCGCCTCCCAGGAGTTCGATCTCGGGTCCGGAGCAAGCGGCCTCGTCGTCGCGTGCTACGGAGCCGGCGGGCTTCTGTTCGGCCGGTACGCCGGGGGCGTGGTCGATCGCGCGGGACGGCCCCGCACGGCGATCGCCGGGGCAGCCGCCTGCGCCGCCGGCGTGCTCGCAATGGTGTTCGCGCCCACCGTCTGGGCGCTCGCGCTCGTGTACTTCGCCGTCGGCTGCGCCGGCGCGTTCGTCTGGGCCGGACTGAACACGATCGTGGTCGAGTCGTTCCCCGAGAACCGGGCCGGGGCAGTCTCGGCCTACAGCGCGTTCAAGTTCGTCGGGGTGGCGATCGCACCGCTCATCTACGTCCCCCTGTTCGAAGCCGATACCCGTCTGCCGTTCGTAGCGGCCACCGGCTTCTCGCTGCTCGTCTGCGTGCTCGTCGTGCCCTGGCTGCGCCGGTACCGGACAACCGGTCTCGGCCCTGTTACGCCAGATCGAGTACGCGCTTGATGCTGCGCACGGCCTGGCCGATACGGTGCTCGTTCTCGACGAGCGCGAAGCGGACGAAGCCGTCGCCGCCCGGGCCGAAGCCGACCCCGGGGCTGACGGCGACCTTCGCCTCCCGAGTCAGCATGGTCGCGAACTCGAGCGAGCCGGCAGCCTCATGGGCGGCGGGAATCGGTGCCCAGACGAACATCGTCGCGCGCGGCTTCGGGAAGGTCCAGCCCGCGCGAGCGAGGCCGTCGCAGAGCGCATCACGGCGCGAGCGGTAGATGTCCCGGACGACCGCCGGATACTCGGGGGCCTCGTTCATCGCGATGATGGACGCGATCTGGATCGGCTGGAAGGTGCCGTAGTCGAGGTACGACTTGAGCCTGGCGAGCGCCTGGACGACCTTCGCGTTGCCGAGCAGGAACCCGACGCGCCAACCGGCCATCGAGAACGACTTCGTGAGCGTGTAGAGCTCGACCGCGACCTCGTCGGCGCCGTCGACCTGCAGGATCGAGGGCGGGTCGTACCCGTCGAAGCCGAGATCCGCGTAGGCGAAGTCGTGGACGAGCAGCACCTCGTTCTCCCGCGCGAAGTCGACGGCGCGCCGCATGAAGTCGAGATCGACGGTCGCCGTCGTCGGGTTGTGCGGGAAGGAGAGGATGATCACCCGCGGCTTCGGCCACGACCGCTCGAAGGTCTCGACGACGTTGCCGAACAGATCCTCCTCCGGCCCCATCGGAACACGGGCCACGTCTGCGCCGGCCAGGACGGGCGCGTAGATGTGGATCGGGTAGCTGGGGCTCGGCACCACCGCCGAGTCGCCCGGCTGGAGCAGCACCCACATGAGATGGGACAGACCCTCCTTGGCCCCGATGGTGGTGATCGCCTGGGTGTCCGGATCGAGCGCGACGCCGAAACGCCGCTCGTAGAGGTCGCAGATCGCCTGACGCAGCTTGGGGATCCCGCGGCTCGACGAGTAGCGATGGTTCCGCGGCTTCTGAGCAGCCTCGCAGAGCTTCTCGACGACCTCGGGCGGGGACGGGATATCGGGATTCCCGAAGCCGAGATCGATCACGTCCTCGCCCGCGCGCCGCAGCTCGACCTTGAGCTGGTCGATGACCGCGAACACGTACGGAGGCAGCCCGCCGATCCGCCGGAAGTCGAGGCCGAAGTCGGTCGCGAGATCGGGCCGGCGGGTCGCGCTCACGCACGCCATGCTAACCAGCGTCCGGAGCCGCGGCCCGGGCCCTCTGGCTACCATGGCGCCCCGATGCGGGCCAGGGTCGTCACATTCGGCACGATTGCCGCAGTCACGCTCGCGGTTGCTTTCGTCGCCGCGCCGAGCGCGTCGGCCGTCAAGGCCAAGGCGATCGACCGCGTTCTCGCCGAGTTCGACTCGCCGCTGACCGGGCACGGGACGACATTCGTCGAGGAAGGGAAGAAGAACGGCATCCATCCCCTCTTCCTCGTCTCGATCGCCGGTTTCGAGTCGACGCTCGGCAAGGCGGAGACGTGCGGCCGAAAGAACCCGTTCGGCTGGGGCCCGTGCAACGACTTCAAGACCTGGAAGGCTGCGATCCGGAGAGTCGCGCTCGGGCTGCGCCGCGGGTACGTCGAGAAGGGCTTCGACGGCCCGTGGGAGATCGGCGAGCGGTACTGCGGGTGCCCGAGCTGGAAGAAGGGCATCACCCGCTGGTGGAAGAAGTTCGCCGACCCGCCGGTGCGGGCGAAGCTCTGAAGCTCCGCCGTCCGCGGTGCGGGCGAGGCGGAGCCTGCGCCAGGCGCGACTCGCGCCTGGCTAGATCGGCCGCTGCGGCGGCCTGGCCTCCGCGGCCTGGCGCCTCCGGCGCGGCCGCTGCGCGCCGGCTAACGCCGGCTCAGGAGAACGGCGCCGCGGCCGGCTCCGCCGTCCGCTGTGCGGGCGAGGCGAGCCTCGGTGCGCCAGGCGCGACTCGCGCCTGGCTCGATACGGCCGCTGCCGCGGCCTGACCCTCCGCGGCCTGGCGGCTTCGCCGCGGCCGCTGCGCGCGGCTAACGCCGGCTCAGGAGAACGGCGCCGCAGCCGGCTCCGCCGTCCGCTGTGCGGGCGAGGCGGAGCCTCGGTGCGCCAGGCGCGACTCGCGCCTGGCTCGATACGGCCGCTGCCGCGGCCTGACCCTCCGCGGCCTGGCGGCTTCGCCGCGGCCGCTGCGCGCCGGCTAACGCCGGCTTTGCTACTCCCACTCGATCGTCGCCGGGGGCTTGGAGGAGAGATCGAGGCACACGCGGTTGACTGCCGGGATCTCGTTGATGATCCGCGACGAGAGCGTCTCGAGGAGGTCGTAGGGCAGCCGGGCCCAGTCGGCGGTCATCGCGTCCTCGGAGGTCACCGCCCGGATGACGATCGGGTAGGCGTACGTGCGTGAATCGCCTTGCACCCCGACCGAGCGGATGGCCGGCAGGACGCAGAAGCTCTGCCAGAGCTCCCGATAGAGCCCTGCGCGACGGATCTCCTCCTGCAGGATCGCGTCGGCCTCACGCACGATCTCGAGCCGCTCACGGGTGACGTCGCCGATGATCCGGATCGCCAGGCCCGGCCCGGGGAACGGCTGCCTCCAGACCATCGACTCCGGCAGCCCGAGCTCCTCCCCGACCCGTCGGACCTCGTCCTTGAACAGCATCCGCAGCGGCTCCACGAGCTCGAAGTCGACGTCCTCGGGCAGGCCGCCGACGTTGTGGTGAGACTTGATCGTCTCTGCGACGCCCTCGCTGCCACCCGACTCGATCACGTCCGAGTACAGCGTTCCCTGGACGAGGAACGGAACATCGCCGAGCCTCCGGGACTCCTCCTCGAAGACCCGGATGAACTCCTCGCCGATGATCTTCCGCTTCTGCTCGGGATCCTGGACGCCCTCGAGCCGGGAGAGGAAGCGCTCCTCGGCGTCGACGTTGACGAGCGGCACGTGAAAATGACGCTCGAAGGTCTCGACACCTGCAGCGCCTCCTCCTTGCGCAACAGCCCGTGATCGACGAACACGCAGGTGAGCTGGTCGCCGACGGCCTTGTGGACGAGCAGCGCGGCCACCGCCGAGTCGACGCCTCCGGACAGCGCGCAGAGCACAGCCGCGCGGCCGACCTGGGCGCGGATCCGGTCGACCTCCACCTCGATAACCGAGGCCGGCGTCCAAACCGGGGGTGCGTCGGCGACGTCGTAGAGGAAGTTCTTCAGGATCTCCATCCCGTGAGCGGTGTGCGCGACCTCCGGGTGGAACTGGACGCCGTAGAGGGCCTGCGCCTCATCCTCGAAGGCGGCGATCGGCGTCGACGGGGAGCCCGCGACGACGCGCGCCCCCCTCGGAGGCGCGGTGACCGAGTCGCGATGGCTCATCCACGAGACCTGCTCGGTCGGCAGGCCGGCGAACAGCCGGCTCTCGGCCTCGGCGTCGAGCTCGGTGCGGCCGAACTCCGACACTCCCGTCCGCTCGACGCGCCCGCCGAGCTCCTGCGCCATCAACTGCATGCCGTAGCAGATCCCGAGCACCGGCACGCCCGTCTCGAACAGGGCGGGGTCGACCCGTGGAGCTCCCTCCGCGTAGACCGAAGCCGGCCCGCCGGAGAGCACGACCGCGCGCGCGCGCCGGCGACCGACCTCAGCCGGCGCGAGCGTCGCCGGAACGAGCTCCGAGTAGACGCGGCACTCGCGGATGCGGCGGGCGATGAGCTGCGCGTACTGACCGCCGAGGTCGACGACCAGCACCGGCCGCTCCTCGGGCTCCGGTTCGCGGGCCGGGAGAGGAACGACGTTCGCCTCCGTGCTCACCGGCCGGGACGGTAGTTCGGCGATTCCTTCGTGATCGAGACGTGGTGCGGATGGCTCTCGATAAGCCCTGCCGCGGACATGCGCACGAACCGCGTCTGCGTCCGCATCTCCTCGATGGTGGAGACCCCGCAGTAGCCCATGGCCTGCCGAAGCCCACCGACGAGCTGGTAGACGATGTGTGTCACGGCCCCCTTGTACGCGACGCGGCCCTCGATCCCCTCGGGCACGAGCTTGGCCACGTCGTTCCGGTCGGCCTGGAAGTACCTGTCCTTCGAGTACGAGCGCGCCTTCATCGCGCCGACCGAGCCCATGCCCCGGTACTCCTTCACCCGCTCGCCCTGGTAGAGAACGACGTCGCCGGGGCTCTCGTCGGTCCCGGCCAGCAGGCTGCCGAGCATGACCGAGTCTGCACCGGCCGCGATCGCCTTGGCCACGTCACCGGAGAACTGGATGCCCCCGTCCGCGATCACTGGAACTCCGTAGCGCGCCGCGGCGACGGCGCAGTCGTAGATCGCGGTGACCTGGGGAACGCCGACGCCGGCCACGACCCGCGTTGTGCAGATCGACCCCGGCCCGATGCCGGCCTTGACGGCGTCCGCTCCCGCTTCGGCCAGCGCCTCGGTCGCTTCCGCGGTGGCGATGTTGCCGGCGACGACCTCGACGTCGAAGCGCTCCTTGATCCGCCGTACGGTGTCGACCACCGCGCTCGAGTGGCCGTGAGAGGTGTCGACCACGAGCACGTCGACGTCTTCATCGACGAGTGCGGCCGCGCGCTCCAGCGCGTCCTGGCCGACGCCGACGGCTGCGGCGACCCTGAGCCGCCCCTGCTCGTCCTTCGTGGCTAGCGGATACTGGATCCGCTTCTGGATGTCCTTGACGGTGATCAGGCCCTTCAGATACCCGGCGGCGTCGACGACGGGAAGCTTCTCGATCCGGTGCCGGCGCAGGACCGCCCTCGCGTCGTCGAGCGTCGTCCCGACGGGAACGGTGATCAGCCCGTCACTCGTCATCAGGTTCGCGATCGGTTGCTGGGTATCGTCCTCGAAGCGGAGATCGCGGTTCGTCAGGATGCCGACGAGCCGCCCCGTCTCATCCGTGATCGGGACTCCGGAGATGTGGTACGTCTCCATCAGCTCGAGGGCGTCGGCGACGAGGTCGTGCGAACGGAGGGTGACCGGTTCGACGATCATGCCGGCCTCCGACCGCTTGACCTTGTCCACCTCTGCGACCTGCTCCTCGACCGGAAGGTTGCGGTGGATCACGCCGATGCCGCCCTCGCGGGCGAGCGCGATCGCCATACGAGCCTCGGTGACGGTGTCCATCGCCGCCGAGGCGATCGGAGTCGCAAGCTCGATCGTCCGCGTGAAGCGGGTGATCGTGGAGACCTGGTCGGGCAGGACGTCGGACTCGGCCGGAACGAGGAGCACGTCGTCGAAGGTGATGCCCTCCTTCGAGAACTTGCGCTCGAGCGCCAGCAGTCGCTCGACGTCCTCTGGCCCGACGTCGACGCTCAACGCGGATCCCTCCTGAGAATGCACAAAGCCCAGGCGCACGTGGACGGCCTGGGCTTCGAAGTCGACGGGTTCGCTCTCCCTCTCAACTTCCAATGCATCGTACCAGCCGCGGCGTACGAGCCCTCTGCGCCCGGTCACGCACGGGGCGAGGCCGTCAGTCGCCGGCGACCGGCTCGAGCTCGCGGACCTGGACGAGCGAGGAGAGCCGGTTCACCTCGCGCACGTCGAACCGTCCGGCGCCCGCCTCGAGGACGGAGGCGGCGCCGGTCGCGACCGCGGCCCGCAGCGCCTCGTCGGGGGCGCGGCCCGCCATCAGCGCCGCGAGGAAGCCCGCGAGCAGGACGTCGCCGGAGCCGATCTTCGAGATCGGCTCGAGCCGGGGCGCGAGGGCTTCGAGACGCTGCTCGTCGCGGTCGCCTCGCATCAGGGCAAGGCACCCCTCGGCGTGCGTGAGGAGGACGTTGCGCGCGCCGAGCTCGACGATCTCGTCCAGACCGGCCGCGAGGTCGTCGTCTCCCGAGAACTCGTGGCCGACGAGCTGCTCGGCCTCACGGACGTTCGGGGTCACGAGGTACGGCTCCGCCTCGACGCCGAGACGCAGCGGCTCGCCCTCCGAGTCGAGCACCGTGCGCACGCCACGACGGTTCGCCTCCCGGATCACCTCGAGGTAGAAGTCGTCGCCCACGCCGCGAGGCAGCGAGCCCGCAAGGACCAGGAACTCCGCCCCACGCGTCAGGTATGTGAGCTTCTCGCGCAGGATCGCGAGCTCGTGCTCCTCGACCTCCGGCCCCCACTCGTTGATCTCGGTGTACACGTTCGACGTCGGATCGACGACGGCCGTCGAGGTGCGCGATTCGCCTCGGATTCGCACGAAGTCGTTCAGCAGGCCTTCGCTGGTCAGGCGCTCGATGATCTGAACGCCGGTTCGCCCTCCGGCCAGGCCCGCACTCACCACCGGGACGCCGAGGCGCTTGAGCGAGCGGGCGACGTTGATGCCCTTCCCGCCGGCACTCGACATCGCCGAGCTCGCGCGGTGGCGGTGGCCGAGCTGGAAGTTGGGGACGAGCAGCGTCCGGTCGATCGCCGCGTTGAGCGTGACGGTGACGATCATGCTATCGCCCCGAAGATCGAGCTCACCATGTCGCCCGCGTGGTCAAGCGCCCGGTCAGCGTACCACCGGATCCGTGCGCCGACACCCGGCTCTTCGATCGACTCGGCGGCGACGAGAGGCCTGGTGACGAGCAGCTTGTCCCCGTCGTAGATCGACACCTTCCCCAGCTCTTGCCCCTTCTCGACCGGAAGCGAAACCATCGCCGGCGCAACGACACGCTCGACCAGCGGGCGGCCGACCTCGGCGACCGCCACGACGGGCTCCTCGGCGACGAGCTCGAGCGTCCCGTCCTCGAAGGGCACGAGCGCGTGCGCGTACGGATGCCCCGTGCGGACGATCGGAACGGCGCGGTACTGGTCGAAGCCCCAGTCCAGGAGCTCCGCGAGGTCGGTGTTTCGCACGTCCCGGCTTGGGCCTCCGAGCAGCACGGCGTAGATCGTCAGCCCTTCCCTGCGCGAAGCCGCCACCTCGCTCCAGCCGGCGTCGCTCGTGTGTCCGGTCTTGACGCCGATCATGCCCGGGTACGAGAACAGCAGATCGTTGCGATTCGTGATCGACCGCCCGGCGACCGTCGTCGACGGGATGGCCACGATCTCGCTGAACAGCGGCTTTCGCATCGCGATTCGTGCGAGCTTGAAGACGTCTCGCGCGGACGAGTGATGATCGGGCGCATCGAGCCCGTCGGGTCGCGCGAAATGGGTGTCACGGAGCCCGAGCTTCCGTGCCTTCCCGTTCATGAGAGCGACGAACCGCGAGACGTCTCCCTTGCCGACATGGGCCGCGAGCGCATACGCGGCGTCGTTCGCCGAGTACACGAGCAGGGCGGTCAGGAGCTCGCGGACGCTGAGCGTCTCTCCGGCCCGCAGGCCGAGACTGGACTCGCCGATCGTCGTAGCGACCTCGGGCACCGTCACGACCTCGTCAGGCCCGGCGTGCTCGAGCACGACCAGGGCCGTCATGATTTTCGTGATGCTGGCGATCGCCCGCTTCTGCGCCTGCCGCTCCCCGTAGAGGATCCGGCCGGTCGCGCCGTTTCCTACGACCACGGCGCCCGCGTCGGTGTCGGGAGGCGGTCCGGCGAGCGCTGCGGCCGCGCCGGCGAAGATCGTTGCAACAACCGCCGCGAGAGCGGTAAGACGGCGGTGCACGGCCCCAAGCCTATACTCAGCCCGTGGGTCTGGTTGAGCGGAACCGAAGCCCCGACGAGATCCGGGGCACCGAGCGGTCGCTCGAGGTCAAGGTCGGATCGCTCGGAGGCTTCGAGCTCAGGCCGACGAGGCTGTTCGTCTGGAAAGGCGAGGAGCGCGCGGGCCATGAGCAGCTCGTGCCGCTCGGCGAGCGACCCGCCGGGCTCGATTACCCGCGCCACGAGACAAGCCTCAAGGCAGGTGCGGTCGAGGTTCGGACGCTCGGAAATCCGCTGATGACGCTCGCTCTCGCCGGCGTGATCGCGTTCCGCCGTTGGGCGGACGCGCCGGACGAGCCCGACCGGCGGTAGCCGGCGCGATCAGCGCCACCAGGAGCCCGCGACGAAGCTCCTGACCTCGCCGAGCGGCTCCTGAAGGGCCGCGACCCGCGTCCGCACGTGACCGATCCATTCGCTCGCCCACGCGAGCGCAAGCACCTGCTCGACGTTCCCGACCGATGGATCGCGACCGCATGCCTCGAGGGACGCGACGATGATCGCGCGCGTCCGGTCCCCGTGCGGGGGCGGCGCGGCGCCCACGTCGCCCGTCCCCGAGATGTCCTGGGCGACACGGTCGATCTGCTCGGTAAGGATGCCGGCCTCGGCGTCTACCGCCTCGACGGCTCGCTCGAAGCCCTCGACCTCGCCGAAGACGCTCGTGCGCACGACGACCGCGTCGGCGACGAACCGCAACTGCTCGCCAGTCACCAGCAGCCGCGTCCAGACTTCGACCGGCACTCGCTTGGGGCCATGCTCCTTCAGGTACGTCGAGAGGGCCTCACCTGCCCGGAGGTCAGCAGCACGCGCCTCCTCTGCGGCGGGGGCAACGGGCTCGCGCTGACGGCCGAGCGCCGCGTCGAGGGCGGCGCGGATGTATGCGCCCCCTGTCTCGTAGAGCGACGAGAGCGCCTGGCACAGCTGCGCCCGCGCACCGCGTGGCCACAGGAGGACGCCGACGACGATGCCCGTGGCGGCGCCGATCAGGATGTCCTCGACGCGCACCAGGCCGGTCCGCCAACCCTGTGGCTCGATCAGGTTGAAGAGCACCACGACCATCACGGTGAACATCGCCTGGCCCACGGCCACGTGGACGGCGGTCGGCGTGTACGCGGCCAGGAAGACGCAGATCGGGAACAGGATCCAGAGCGCGGTTCGACTGTCGTGCACGCCGAGGATCACAGCCGTCGAGAGCCCGAAGCCGACGAGCGTCCCGGCCAGCGCCTGCCAGGCCGCGTAGCCGGTCGAGATCGCGTTCGACTTGAGCACGGTCAGCGTGGCCAGCACGACCCAGAAGGCGTGCTGGACGTCGGACACCTTGGCGATGAGCACGGCAAGCCCGAGCGCCAGCGCCGCCCGCACCGCCGCGCGGAACCAGATCGAGTCGAGCGTCAAGTGGCTGCGGATGATCGCGCCCAGCCCGCGTACGGTCTGGGTCAGGCCGGGCTGGGGAACGAGCGGCGGGATCTCGTAGTCGCTCGGCGCGACAGGCCGGCCGCACAGGATCGAGGTGTTTCCGGACACGGACATCGAGATGTACGAGATCAGGCGAAGGCGGAACGCCCGCCGGATCGACTCCACGATCGTGTCTGACGCATCGTGCGCGGCGATGTGGCGCCGGGTCGAGGCCGCCACGGCCGCGTAGTAGTCCTCGCGGGCAGCCTCGAGATCGCCGCCTGCCTCTGTGACGCGGCGCGTCTCGAACTCCGTCGCGGATCCACGGAGGGCGCCGATCGTCGATGCTCCCAAGCGCTCGTCCTCGACGGCGATCCCGCCGCCTCCGAGCCGATCGGCCGCGAACTCGTCGGCGAATGCGCGTAGCCACGGGAGCTGGTCGGTGAGAAGCCCGATGGCCTGGTCGTGAGACGTCGGCCCCGACGGGCGGTAGGCCATCGTGCGATAGACGCGCACGACTGACCTCGTCGACTCGAGCGCAGTCTGCCGGCGCCTCGCGACGAGGTCGGGATCGACGACCCTCGCGATCGACGCCTCGATCAGGTCGGCGACCTTACGCATCGCCGCCGTCAAGGCCCGTCCAAGCTCCGTGTGCTCGTACCGCGGCCAGAGGAGCAGCGCGGCGGCGGTAGCGAACACCCCGGCGAGGCACCAACCGATGAGCCGTGCCGGGATGTCGCCGGCATCGGCCGGAACGGCTACGGCCAGAACGAACGCAAGTATCGCGGCAAGGCTCCCGGCCGCGACGTATCCACCGAGGACCGAGCCGAACGCCACGGCGAAGCCGACGAGCGCCATCGTGACCACCGAGAGCCAGGTGCTCTCGCTGACGAGCGTCGCCACCACGATGAGCGCAGCTCCGCCCGCCGTCAGGGCGACGTAGGCGCCGAGGCGCTTTCGTGCCGGGCCGCCGAAGTCGGCAAAGGCGAGCATCGAGAAGGAGCCGAACGCGGCGAACAGCGAGGCCTGGGGGTTCTCGAAGGCGACCGAGCAGATCGCGAAGAGCGCCGGCATGACGATGGCCGGCCTCGCGGCTTTCCGAAGCGCGGCCCGGCCCGGATCGCGCACGGTCAGCTTCATCAGGCGGGATCGTACGTTTCAGGGCGACTTGCGGCGGTCCGCTCGCGGACGCGAACGCCGTACACTTCGGCTCGTGCGACCTCAGGCAGGCCCGTGACGACCCTGGCCTCTCCCGAGGCGAAGCCTCCGGTCCGCTCGGCGGCCTGGCTGCTGGTGCCGTTTCTCGTCTTCGCGTGGATCACGCTCGTCTTCGCGACGGCGGCAAATGTGAGCCGTCTCGTCGAAGGCGACGCGCAGCCCAAGTACTTCGACCTCTTCTTCACCGACACGCTGCACATGAAGGTGTGGCTGGCAACCGTGGTCGCAATCCTTGGCCTCTTTCAGCTGTTCAGCGCGGCATGGATCTTCCGGTGGCTCCCCTGGTCGAGGCCGCGCTGGATCAATGCGGGCCATCGCTGGTCAGGCCGGGCTGCGTTCCTGATATCGCTCCCCATCGCCTACCACTGCATCTTCCTGCTCGGTTTCCAGGAGACGTCGACGCGGACGCTCGCACACTCGTTTCTCGGCTGCTTCTTCTACGGGGCGTTCGCCGCGAAGGTGACGATCGTCCGTCTGCACAACTACCCGCGCTGGGTTCTCCCGGTCGCGGGAGGTCTCGTGTTCGCGCTCCTGATCGCGCTCTGGTACACGAGCTCGCTCTGGTTCTTCGAGACGGTCGGCGTCGAGCGCTGACGGAGGTGTCAGGCGACGCGTAGCCGCTGGCCCGGCTCGAGCGCAAGCGGGTCGACGCCCGGATTGAGATCGAGGAGCGCCTCAACGGACGTATCGAAATCGACCGCGATCGCCTCGAGGGTGTCTCCGGTCTTCACGCGGTAGAACTGCTTCTTGCCGGGCGTCGTATCGGTGCGGGTCTCGACCAGATCCGTCGTCACCTCGACCGTGTCCGCCGTCTGCGCCGCTGTCTCGGCGCCTGCTGCGCCGCCGTCGAGCGCGCGGTCGACAAGGATCACGAGGGCGACGACGGCTGCGATGAACGCGATCGGCGCGACGATCCGGATGATCCAGATGCGTCCCTTGTCCATGCCCTCACCAGCCGGACGCAGTCCAGACATCGCGTCGCAGGTGCGCGGCGGCCTGTTGGGCGGCGCTGCGCCAATCGTCGGTGTCCGAACGGAACGCGTACATGATCGAGCGCGACGCGGGGACGAGGGCGCTCGCGGGCCCGCTGGTGAACGCCCGCGCGACGTCCGCTGGGCGGGCGCCCTGCGCACCGACGCCAGGAAGCAGGAGAATCGCTCTGGGTAGAAGGCGTCGCGCCTCGGCGACAGCCCTCGGATACGTCGCGCCGACGACGGCGCCGACGCTCGACAACCCGCGCTCCCCGACGAGGTCATGGCCCCATTCGTCGACGAGCTCGGCAACGTGATGCCAGAGCGGGCGGCCGTTGCCGAGCGCGACGTCCTGGATATCGGCGCTGCCGGAGTTCGAGGTCTTGACGAGGCAGAAGAGACCGGCGCCTGATCGCCGGCACGCTGCGAACATGGGCTCGAGCGAGTCACGGCCGAGGTAGGGGCTGACGGTCATGGCGTCGGCCAGCGGCTCGCGCCCGTCGCGTGGTTCGAGATACGCGGCCGCGTACGCGCGGGCGGTTGAGCCGATGTCACCGCGCTTGCCGTCGACGACGACGACGAGCCCGGCCGAGCGCGCGTACTCGCACAGGGACTCGAAGGCGCGGATGCCGTCGGCGCCGAGGGCCTCGAAGAACGCAAGCTGGGGCTTGATCCCTACGACGTACTGCGCCACGGCATCGACGATCCCCCGGCAGAAGCGCTCACATGCCTCCGCCGCAGCGAAGCGACCGGTGTGCGTCGCGCCGCGTAGCTCGACAGGAAGGGACTCGGGTCGCGGGTCGAGCCCGACCAAGAGCTGGCTTCGCTTCTGGTCGACCGCCTCGGCAAGCCGATCCCCGAACGCGCCTGCGAGCGTCGCCGGGGCGTCGTGCAGCTCGCTCGCCATCTCGGTGACTAGGCTAGATGATCGGCCGGAGATCGCCGTGGCCGGGCGAGCGCGCACAGGTCGGCAGTCGAGGCTGCGCCGCGCTCGCGGGCCAGCGCGACGAGCCGAAGCAGAATCTCCGCCGTTGCCCGGGCGTCCGGCAACGCACGATGGCAGGGCTCGGCCGCAGTTCCGAAAAACACGGCAAGGGCCGCGAGGCTCGCGCTCTCGATACGGCCGCGCAGAAGCCGGCGCGCGAGCACCATCGTGTCGACGACGGGCGCAGCCAGCCGGCGGCCGTCTCGGAGCGCGAGCTCGTGGTCGATGAACGAAACGTCGAACCGGACGTTGTGCCCGGCGAGGACGCCGCGGCGCGCGAACGCGGCGAGGCGGCGGAGTGCGGGCGCCGGCGACTCGTCCGGGCCGACGGTTACCTCGAGCTCCCGGACGATCTCACCACTTTCCACGAGCACCGCACCAACCTCGCAGATCCGCGCCTGACCCGCCACGAAGCCTGTGGTCTCGAGGTCGACAACGGCAAAGCTTGCCCGGTCGAGTGGAACCGACGCGAGCGGAGCGGGTGAGAGGCGTACCTCGTCTCCGACGAGAGTGACACGGGCGTCGCGTCCCACGGCGTCTGCGAGCAGCGCCAGTGCGAGCGCCGACGGGTGCCCGGGAAGCGCGAGCAGCGTTCGCGCGGCTTCGCCAGTCGAGAGAGCTCCGCGTTCCTCGACGGCCCGAACGAGGCGATCGGCGACGTCGAGACGGGTCAGCATCGCCTCACAGTCTTAAACGAACACATGTTCGCCAGGGCAGGCGGTCTTGCGTGAATCCTCAAACGTCAAGGGCCGCGTGACGCGGCCCTTGGCGAGACTCCGAAGACGCCGAGCCCTAGCGGACAGCGGCCTTGAGCCCGCTACCAGCCGTGAACTTCGGCACGGTCGCCGCTGGGATGTGCACTTTCTCGCCAGGGTTCCGCGGGTTGACGCCCATGCGCTCCTTGCGATACGCAGTCGAGAACTTTCCGAAACCCGTGAACGTCACCGAGTCGCCCGACTTGAGGGCTTTCTCGATGGTGTCAAGCACCGCGTCCACGGCGTCCGCTGCCGACCGCTTCGACAGCCCGCTCTGCTCGGCTACACGATCAATGAACTCCGCCTTCGTCACTTCGCCCACTCCCCTCGATGTCGACGGTTGGTACCTACCGCGTATTTTGGGATCGGGGCAGCCTACCAGGAGGGTCGGTTGCCCTCAACGGTGCGGGTTTGCGCCTCCGTCACGCGCCGATCAGTTGCTCGACGCGAAACAGGGGGACGAGGCGTACCCCGATCGCCTGGAGCGCTTCGCGGCCTCCCTCCTCGCGGTCGACGACACACACCGCCGTTCGGCACTCGATCCCGGCCGACCGGAGTGCCTCGACAGCATGCGCCGCCGCGCCCCCCGACGTCACGACGTCCTCGACCAGGCAGACGAGGTCGCGCTCGTCGAAGACGCCCTCGAGGAGCCGATCGGTGCCGTACCCCTTGCCCCCCTTGCGGACGATCAGGAACGGGAGCCCGGACTCGAGCGAGGCGGCAGCCGCGAGCGCTACCGCTCCGAGCTCCGGCCCGGCAAGCCTGACCGCCTCGGGCTCCTCAGCCCGAACGGTGCGTGCGATGCGCCGGCCGAGAGCACCGAGCAGCTCGGGACGAGTCTCGAACCGGTACTTGTCGAGGTAGTACTTGGAGCGGCGCCCCGAGCCGCAGGACGAAGTCGCCCTCGAGATACGCATGCTCCCGGATCAGCCGGGCAAGCTCTGCGTCGTCCACTGGACGATCAGACGCGAGGTCAGACGGCCCGAGCGGCCTCGATGACGTCCCGCGCCAGCGGGAGCAGACGCTCGGCGTCCGGCGAGCCCTGCTCGAGCGACACCATCGAGCCGTCTGCGAAGTACAGGTCGAGATGATCCTGCTGCCGCGCTCGGCGGCGCCAGAGCACGGCTCCCGCGACGGCAGCGGCGCCGATCACGATCCCGGTGAGGAGCTTACCCCGAGCCATTCGTCGAGTCCTCCTCGGAATCCTTGGCAGCTGCCTGGGCCTTCTTCGATCCCTGCCGTGCCTTCGGCTTCGGAGCGAGCTCCTCGCCTGCGGCATGACGCAGGCACGTCTTGAGGTCGTAGAAGACGAGACCGACCGTCGGATCCGGAGCCGTCACCGCCGCCACGACCCTGTCCTCGTCCCGGACGACGAACACGCAGCCGTCCGACAAAGCTGCCTGGAGCTGGACGAGTCTCTCGTTCGCGCCCGAACCCCCCGTGCTCTCCTCGGCGGCGCCGAGCAGATCCCCGGCCGTCCGCGCGAGCACTTCGGCACGCCCCGTATCCGCCGTGCTCGAAGCGACGACGGCGCCCGCGGAATCGAGGATCACCGCCGCCTCGATCTGCGCCGAGATCTCGGTGAGGTCGGCGAGGGCCTGCGAAGCGTCCATCGCCGGGCAACGCTAGCACACCTTCGACGAGCGGGGTGCCGGCCGCGGCTAACCGATTTCGGAGACCAGCCGGCGTACAGCCGCAGCGCGATGACTGTGCTCGTCCTTCCACGCGTCGCCGAGCTCTCCGACCGTCAGCGATTCACCGGCAGGGACGAAGACGGGGTCGTACCCGAAGCCCGCCGAGCCCGATTCGGCAGTGGCGATCGAGCCCTCGAGCGTTCCACGACCGACATGCTCCGTGCCGTCGGGCGCGATGAGAACGAGCGCGCAGACGTAGCGGGCGCGCCTCGCGTCCCGGGGTACGCCCGCCAGCTCGGCGAGGAGCCGTTCGAGGTTGTCCCGATCGGTCGCATCCGGGCCCGCGAAGCGGGCCGAGCGAATTCCTGGCGCGCCGGCCAGGGCGTCGACTTCGAGCCCGGAGTCCTCGCCGAGCACCGCGGCGTCGGGAGCCGCGCGCGGGCGGCCCCACTCGGCCTTCGCGCGGGCGTTCGCCTCGAAGCGTCGCTCCCGTCTCGTCGCCGATGCCCGACGTGGCGAAGCGGCTCGAGCTGCCAGTCGGGAAGCAGGCGCCGCAGCTCCCGCAGCTTCCCGGCGTTGGCCGAGACCAGGAGTACCCTCACGCCCCGACGGCGCGCCGCTGGCGATCCGCGATCTCTGCGATGCCGGCTGCAGCGAGATCGACGAGCTCGTCGAGACCGGCGCGGGTGAAGGGGGTCTTCTCGGCGGTCGCCTGAACTTCGATCAGGCGACCGTCACCGGTCATGACCACGTTCATGTCGACCTCCGCCCCTACGTCCTCGACGTAGTCGAGATCGAGCAGCGCCTCTCCTTCGACGATGCCGACCGAGACCGCAGCGACCCCGTCCTGGGGCGGCGGCAGCCCGAGCCGTCGCGCTGCGAGCGCGAGCGCCACCCAGACGCCCGAGATCGCGGCAGTCCGCGTGCCGCCGTCGGCCTGGATGACGTCGCAGTCGAGCCACACCGTTCGCTCCCCCAGCGCCTTCATGTCGTACGCCGCACGGAGCGAGCGGCCGATCAGGCGCTGGATCTCCACCGTGCGACCCTTCTGCTTGCCGGCGCTCGCCTCCCGCGGCGTGCGGCTGCCGGTCGACCCCGGCAGCATGCCGTACTCGGCCGTCAACCATCCCTGCCCGCGCCCGGCGAGCCAGCGCGGCACGCCGTCGTCGATCGTCGCCGTGCAGAGAACCCGCGTCTTCCCGAACGAGATGAGCGCCGATCCGTGGGCTTGGTCGAGGAAGTCCGGGACGATCTCGAGCGGCCTGAGCTCGTCCCGTGCGCGTCCCTCGCGCATCACGTGCTCTCGTTCACGAGCTCGTCCGGCCCGAATCGGCACCCATGGGACACGCTTCCGTCACCATCTGCACGCGTTTCGCGCGTCCGGCCCCGATACGCTCGTAGCGGGAGGAGGCGCGGGGTGGCCCCGAAGCACGGCGCCGGTCTTTCATGCGGCGGCCCGTTCGAGCTCCGAAACGGCGACGGTCTCGACCCGGTCGATCGGAAGCTGCAGGAATCGCTCTCCGAGCGCGCGGAATTCATCGGGCAGAGCCGGTGGTCAGGAAGCGGCACGCTCCCTCGCGGCGCGGATCGTTCTCGACGCCCCGACGCGCGAGCGTCGCCGCCGCCTCGCGGGCCGTCTCCTCGGCAGAGAAGACGAGCGTCACCCCGCGCCCGAAGGCGCGCTCGAACAGTTGGCGGACCAGCGGGTAGTGCGTGCAGCCGAGGATCACCGTGTCCACTCCCGCGGCCTTGAGCGGCGCGGCGTACTCCCGGACGGCCTCGACCAGGCGCCCGTCGACCTCGGGGCCGGCCTCGATCAGAGGCACGAGCTTCGGACAGGCGACTTCGAACACGGACGCGCCGGCATCCAGCTCGAGGACGGCTCGCGTGTAGCGGCTGCTCGAGACAGTGGCCTCGGTCGCGAGCAGCCCGATCCGGCGGTTCCGTGTCGCCTGGACGGCGGCTCGGGCCTCGGGCGAGAGGACGCCGACGACAGGCACGGCAAGCCGCTCCTGCAGGGTGGGCAGGGCCGCGGCCGTGGCCGAATTGCACGCTGCGAGGATCAGCTTGACGCCGAGCCCGTCCAGGTACGACGCGATCTCGAGCGCGAAGCGGCGGATCTCCGCTGCCGGACGGGGGCCGTAGGGGCAGCGCGCCCCGTCGCCCAGATAGACGAAGTCCTCGTGCGGCATCGTCACGAGGCATTCATGGAGCACGGTCAGCCCACCCGCTCCCGAGTCGAAGATGCCGATCGGCCGCTCGTCCACCGGCGCCGATTCTACGGATGGGGCTGGATCGCAGCGGCCGGAGCCGGCCCTGCCCGAACGTAGACTCTGCGACATGCTCAGCCTCACGACGGCCGACGACGCCTTCGAGCGAATCGAGGCCTATCTCGCCGACGCAGGCTTCTTCGCCGGCGGCGGCACGAGGCCTCTGCGCCGACCTCTATCTCGGCTACGGGCTGTCGACGACGCTCCGCCGGATGCCCTGGCCCGATCCGCCGGAGCCCTGCCCTCTTCCGCTCGCCGCCTGTCGGATCCGAGCGGCTCGACGAGCCCGCTGCCCGCGGCGGCGCCTTCAGGATCGGATCCTGGCGCCCGACCTGGGGCGACGAGCGCTACGGGACTGCGATCGAGGCCGTGCGGGAGGCGATCGCGACGCGGCGACGTCTACCAGGTGAACCTCGTCCAGCACCTCTCGGCGCCGTTCGCGGGCGACCCGGCCGGCGCTCGCTCGAGCGCTCGCCGCCGCTCCGACCACTCGCTCCGCGGCCGCTCGCGAGGCGACGGGTGGACGATCGTCTCGGCCTCGCCGGAGCTCTTCCTCGTCGCGGCGTGGCGACCGCGTCTGGACGAAGCCGATCAAGGGCACCCGCCCGCGGGCGGCCGCCGGCGAGCTGCGCAGCTCGGAGAAGGACGCGGCCGAGCACGTCATGATCGTCGACCTCGAACGCAACGATCTCTCGCGCGTCTGCACACCCGGATCCGTTCGCTGGCCGGAGCTCATGGCCGAGAGCCCGCTGGCAGGCGTCAGCCATCTGGTGTCGACCGTCGAGGGTCGTCTCCGCGCCGGCGTCGGGCTCGGCGAGCTGCTCGACCGCGGTCTTCCCCGGCGGGTCGGTGACAGGCGCACCGAAGATCTCGGCGCTCGACCACATCGCCGCACTCGAGCCCGTCGGGCGTGGCGCCTCGATGGGAGCGCTCGGCGTCGTCCACTCGAACGGCGACCTCGATCTCGCGCTCACGATCCGGACGTTCGCCGTCGCCGAGGACCGCATCCACCTCTGGGTCGGCGGCGGCATCGTCTGGGACTCGGATCCGAGGACCGAGATCGAGGAGTCGCTCGTGAAGGCCCGGCCGCTTCTCGCCGCCCTCGGTGCGCCGCTTCGCGAGCCCGTGACCGCATGACCCTGCTCTCGCTCTGGCGGTCCGCGGACGCGGGCTCGTCGATGCCGGCGAGCCGATCCTCCATGCCGACGACCAGGCTCTGCAGCGAGGCCGTGCAGCATTCGAGACGCTCCGGGTCTACGGCGGCGTTCCGTTTCGCCTCGACGAGCACCTCGAGCGACTCGCCGGTTCGGCCGCTCGAATAGGCCTTCCCGACGTCGGCCGCGAGGAGCTCGAAGAGCTTGCCCGGCTCGCGCTTGCCGAAGCCGGCGAGGACGAATGCGTGCTTCGCTTCTACTGGACGGGCGGGCGAGAGGGGCAGGAGCGCGCAACCGCGATCGCGATGGTGAGCCGGCTCCCGCAGGGCTACGAGGAGCTCCGGGCCCGTGGCATGCGTCTGATCTCGCTGCAGCTCGGGCTCGACGCTGCGCTCCGCGCATCCTCCCCGTGGCTGCTGGGAGGCGTGAAGTCGACGAGCTACGCCGTGAACATGGCCGCCGAGGCAGAGGCGAAGCGCCGCGGCGCCGACGACGCCGTGTTCGTGTCGGCGGACGGCACGGTGCTCGAAGGGCCGGTCACGAACCTCTGGTGGCGCGAGGGCTCGACACTCTTCACGCCGGCGCTCGAGCTCGGCATCCTCGCCGGCGTGACGCGCTCGCAGGTGCTCCGCTCCGCGGGCGAGCTCGGCTACATCGTCGAGGAGGGCTGCTTCGGGCTCGAGCGCCTGGCAGGCTGCTGAGGAGGCATTCACGTCGTCGTCCGTCCGCGAGATCATGCCGGCCGTCGAGCTCGACGGGGCTCCAATGGGCGACGGCACGCCGGGGACAGCCGCGGCTGAGCTCCAGGCGGCGCTACGCCGCGCGGCATACGGGACAACGGAAGCTCGTTAGTACACTCGAAGGCGGTGCAGATCCTGTCCCTCATCCACGAGCCCGGCCCGTGCAGCGGCGTCTTCGTCGACAGCGCTGCGGAGCGAGGCGACACGATCGAGGAGTGGAGCCTCTCCTGGGGCACGCCGCCGCCGCGGCCGCTCGACGAGTACGAGGCAGTGTTCGCGTTCGGCGGCGTGATGAACACCAACGAAGAGCAGTTCCATCCGTGGCTCCGTGAGGAGAACATGCTGATGCAGCGGTTCCTCGACCAGGGCGTGCCGCTGCTCGGCATCTGCCTGGGCGGCCAGCTCATCGCCAAAGCCGCACACGCGCAGGTAACGCGCGCGCCGGAGCCCGAAATCGGGTGGTGTGACGTGGACGTGCTGCCCGAGGCAGCCGACGACCCGGTGCTCGCAGGCCTGCCCCGGCGTCTGACGGCTCTCCAGTGGCACTACTTCCGCTTCGACCTTCCAGGTGGAGCGACGCCGCTCGCGCAGAGCCGCGTCGGACTCCAGGCGTTTCGCCTCGGTCAGATCGCCTGGGGGCTCCAGTTCCACTGCGAGGTGACACGGGAGATGCTGCACTCCTGGATCGGAGAGGTGGCCGGTCGGGACGAGCCTGGCGACGACGTCCTCGGCAGTATGCGCGACGGCATCGACGTGCACATCGATGCCTGGAACGACATCGGCCGAGACATCGCCGCACGGTTCCTGCGCGCCGCGGAGCGGGCACGCGGCCGCCTCCAGAGCGTCTGATCTCCTAGAGCGCCAGCACGACCTCGCGCTCGGCGGCGATCGCGGCCCGCTCGAGCAGCCGGTCGCGCCACGCGCAGAGCGCCGCGAACGGCGCGAGATCGAGACCGAGCCGCGTCTCGGCGCGGATCACCCACGGGATGTAGGCGACGTCTGCCAGGCCGTACTCGCCACCGCCCAGGAACGGAACGACCTCGAGTCGCTGGTCGAGCGCCAGGATCGCCGCCTCGAGCCGCTCGATCGAGCCCGGCAGGGCGCTTGAAGTAGAGGTCGTAGTAGGGGTCGCCGAAGCGATCGAAACGCTCGATCCAGAGGCGCGCAACAGCCCGGTCGGCCGGGTCCGGCGGGAGCAGCGGCAGCTCCGGGAAGCGCTCCTCGAGGTACTCCATGATGGTCGCCGACTCGGGGAGCACGAACCCGCCGTCCTCGAGCACCGGCACGCGGCCGGCCGGGGGGTTGAGCTCGATCAGCCAGTCCGGCCGGCGGTCGAGGTCGACCTCGACCGTCTCGTACCCGATCTCCTTATCCGCCAGTGCGATGCGTACGCGGGCACAGTAGGGGCAACGGGCAGCGTCGTACAGCGTCAGCATCGGGTCTCCTCGCTCGTGTCTGCCAATCGTAGCCGCGAAGGACGTAGGATCCCCGCCCATGCCCTTCCGCTTCTCCTACGGCCGGCCGCCCGCAGTGTCAGCGAACGGCATGGTCGCCACGAGCCAGCCGCTCGCCACTCGGGCCGGGTTACGAGTTCTCGAGCAAGGTGGCAACGCCGCCGACGCGGCGCTGGCCGCTGCTGCCGTCCTCTGTGTCGCCGAGCCGATGTCGACCGGAATCGGCGGTGACTGTTTCGCGCTCGTCTGGAAGGACGGCGAGGTGCACGGCTTGGACTCCGCCGGACCGGCGCCGGCGGCGCCCGACGTCGTCGAGCCCGTCGAGGAACGAGGCCCGCGGTCGGTGACGGTCCCCGGAGCCGTCGGCGGCTGGGCCGCCCTGGCCGAGCGGTTCGGCAGCCTCGGCCTCGACGCCTGTCTCGCCGATGCGATCGACGCAGCTGAGCATGGGTACGCCGTAGCGCCGATCACGGCCGAGGCCTGGGCGGAGGCGGACGCACCGCGCGAGCTCGGCCCGGTTCCCAGCGTCGGCGACCTGGTTCGGTTGCCGGAGCTCGGCTGGACGCTCCGCATGATCGCCGACGGCGGGCCGCATGCGTTCTACGAAGGCTCCGTCGCCGAGGCGATCACCGCGGCCAGCTGGCTCGACGAGAACGATCTCGCCTCGTTCCAGCCGCGCTGGGTCGAGCCGCTCCGCATCGGCTACCGCGGCCACGAGGTGCTCGAGCTTCCGCCGCCCACCCAGGGGGTGTGCGCGCTGGAGGCGCTCGGACTGCTGGCGGGCCTCGAGCCGACGCTGCCGAATCGGATCGAGTCGGTCCGGCTCGCGCTCGAGGACGCTCTCGCGCACGTGCGCGACGGCGCGGACGTCTCGAAGCTGATCGAGCCCGCGTATCTCGAGCGGCGCCGCGAGGCCGCTTCCCGGACCGTGAGCGAGCCGGCCGGTGGAACCGTGTACCTCTGCGCGGTCGACGGCGACCGGATGGCCGTCTCGTTCATCCAGAGCCTCTACATGGGCTTCGGCTCCGGCATCGTCGCGCCGGGAACCGGCGTCGCGCTGCAGAACCGCGGCGCCTGCTTCGCAGTTTCCGGGCGTGTCGAGCCCGGCCGGCGGCCCTACCACACCATCATCCCCGGGATGCTCCTCCGCGACGGCGAGCTGCTCGGGCCGTTCGGCGTGATGGGCGGCTTCATCCAGGCCCAGGCGCATACCCAGCTCGTCTCTGCTCTGGTCGACGACGAGCTGGACCCGCAGGCGGCCCTCGAGCGACCACGCTTCCGCATCGACGACGACATCGTCCGGCTCGAGGAGGGCCTCTGGCCGCAGGCAGACGAGCTCGAGCAGGCGGGTATCTCGGTTCTGCGTGACGTCGACCTTGCGACGTTCGGCGGCGGCCAGGCGATCCTGGTCGAGGGTGAGGCGCTGGTCGGCGGCTCCGACCCGCGCAAGGACGGCTACGCCGGCGGGATGTGAGGCCCGCCCGCGGGGCGGCGGACAGGAATCGCTCCCGGCTCACCGCCCGCGTGCACGTACCCGTACGCAGCCCCTTCGACTCCGAGCACGGCGGCGAGCGACGCGAGCAGCTCGGCCGGCGGCGGGAGGTCGGTCGGCACGGTGCCGGTGCGCGCGACTTGGCGGACGCGCGCGGGATCGGCGCCAGTGAGGCGTGAGACGACGGTGGGGTTGGCCGCGAGCCCGACCACGTCACCGGGCGGCAGCGGGCCGTGGAACTCCGGCACCGATGCGTACTCGTCGACCACCCGACCTCGCTCGAGCAGGATGTACCGCACGACTGCGTCCTCCTCGAGCCCTATCACCAGCACGACGAAGGAGCCGAGCCGGTTCGAGATGTCCTGAGCAAGGCGCCGGAGCATGGCCGGGTCCCGGTCGCAGAGCTCGTCGTAGACCGCTGTCCAGCCGTTTCTCGGCGGGAGCACGACAGTTCCCCGAGATCCGCCCGGCAACCGCGGCACGTAGATCTGAGCCGCGCGCACCACCGTGTCGACGTCGTCCGTCTGCACGTGGATCGAGCCGAACGACGCACCGGGATCGGCCATCGTCAGCCGCTCGACCAACGCGCCGAGCGGGCTGACGAGATCGAACGAGTGCTCGACGAACCCGAGGCGATAGTAGAACGACCTGGCAGCCGGATTCGCCGCGAGCACTTCGAGCGTCATCACCTCGGCGCCCTGCTCCTCGCCCCAGCGGACGACCCGGGCGATGAGCTCGCGGCCGAGGCGCTTCGACCGCCAGCCGGGCCGAACGTACAGGTCGCTGAGGTAACAGATCCGCGGCGTCTCGAGCTTCGCAAGCGCGAACCCGACCAGCGCGCCCTCCTCCTCGGCGACGACGGCCAGATGCTTCGTGATGTAGTCGCGTATCTCACGGAGCTCCGCGTCGAGATCGACCTCGCGGTATGCCGGCCGGGGCAGCTCGGCCTCGAAGGCGCGGTTCATCTCGTCGAGCGCGGCGAGGTCCTCCTCGGTGGCGCGCCGGATGGTCATCGCCGGACGAGCGCCTCGTCGATGCCGTCAGCCACCTGGAAGAAGTCCTCGAACTCCGCGAATGCAACACCCTCTTCGGCGAGAAACTCGGCCAGGCCTCGCCGTGCGAAGACGAGGTCGCAGGCCTGCGCGCCGCAGCGGTCGGAGATGCCGTCGCCGACGTACACGCGCAGGTCCCCGTCCGGTTCGTCCTCCACCGTTGCGCGCTTGCAGGGCTCCCCGCAGATCGGGCAGTCGTCGGAGACCCTGAACCGGACGCGCCACCCCGACGGGTCCGGCTCGACCCGGTTCGAGAGGAGCTCGACGCCCTCGATGCCCTCACGCGCGAGCACGGGCTCGATCAGCTCCCGGAAGCCGCTCGAGACGATGACGATGCGCCAGTCACGCTCCCGCGCACGGGCGACGAGCTCGTGGAACCCCGGCCGAACCGAGGCGTGTTCGAGCACCCACTCGACGACCTCGTCCAGCTCAGCGCGCACCGGCTCGAACTCACGGCGAAGCACCTCGTTGAGGGAGATATGCCCCTCGTCCAGCGCCTCGTCGACCTCGCGGTAGACCTCCGGATCGCCGAACGTCTGGGCGATCCTGTCCAGCAGGTCCTGCTCGGTGATGGTGCCGTCGAAGTCGACGAAGATCGTCGTCATGCGCGCAGAATAGTCGGCAGGGCTCGCGCTACTCTCCACCCATGCATGCCCTCGTCACCGTGGCCTGCGTGCAGGCCGAGCCCGTCATCCTCGACCGCGAGCGCACCATCGACCGCCTTGCCGAGCTGACGGCCGAGGCTGCCAAGGCCGGCGCGGGGCTCGTGGTCTTTCCGGAGACCTTTATCCCGGCGTACCCGTCCTCGTCGTGGGCGAAGTTCCTCGCCGGCTGGTCCGACTCGCGCGCGAAATCCGCGTTCGCCATGCTCGCGCGCGAGAGCGTCGAGGTTCCCGGGCCGGCGACCGAGCGGCTCGGCGAGATCGCCCGCGCCCACGACGTCTGGCTCGTGACCGGGATCACCGAGATCGAACGGGAGCGGCCGGGAACGCTCTACAACACCCTGCTCTACTTCGCTCCCGACGGCTCGCTCGCGCTCACCCATCGCAAGCTCATGCCGACGAACCACGAGCGCCTCGTCTGGGGCCAGGGGGACGGAGGCGGCCTCCGCGCGATCGAGACCCCGATAGGCCGTCTCGGCGGGCTGATCTGCTGGGAGAACTACATGCCGCTCGCCCGCGCCGCGCTGTACGAGTCGGGCGTCGAGATCTACGTCGCCTCGACGGCAGACGACAGCGACCGCTGGCAGTCGACGCTCGTGCACATCGCACTCGAGTCACGTTCGTACGTCGTGAGCGCGTGTCACTTCCAGCGCGCAGGAGGCTATCCCGAGGACTTCCCGCTGCGGGACGAGCTCGCGGGCCTCGACCTGATCGGCCGCGGCGGGAGCGCCATCCTCGCCCCGGACGGTGCGTACCTGGCCGGCCCGCTCTTCGAC
Source organism: uncultured Thermoleophilia bacterium (assembly GCA_963797645.1). Taxonomy (GTDB): domain Bacteria; phylum Actinomycetota; class Thermoleophilia; order Gaiellales; family Gaiellaceae; genus CAWCQC01. Next base: position 50,023 of record CAWCQC010000001.1, read on the forward strand.
GAGCCGGGGATCCTCTACGCGGAGCTCGATCCCGTCAAGCTGCTCGAGGAGCGCCAGCGCTTCGATCCGGTCGGGCATTACAGCCGCCCGGACGTCCTGCACCTGTCGGTGACCGAGCGCTAGTCGATCTGGGCCGCCGGCGGCCGAGCCTGGCGGGCGATGACGATCCCAGCGGCGATGACGGCGCCGCCGAGCGCCTGGAGCCAGCCCATCGTCTCCCCCAGCGCGACCACGGCAATCACGGCGCCGAGGAACGGCTGCAGGTTCGCGTAGAGCGACGATCGCGCGGCGCCGACGCGCTCGACGGCGGTGAACCAGAGCACGTTCGTGAGGACGAACGAGAGCAGCATGCTGTAGAGCACGGCCAGCCAGGCGCCGCCGGTGATGCTCCCCCAGTCCTGTCTGGCGAGCTGCCCGGCCGACGTCAGCGCGAGCGGGAGGATCGCCGCGAGGCCGACGACGGCGCTCAGGCGGTACGGGGAGTAGCGCCGCATCAGCGGGCCGATGGCCACCGAGTACGCGGCCCAGGTTGCAGCGGCGCCGAGCCCGAGCAGGATCCCGCCGACGCTCCCTGTCAGACCGCCACCCGCCCCGCCGGCCACGAGCGCTACCCCGGCGAACGAGACGCCGACGGCGATCCAGTGGCGTGCGTGCAGGCGTTCCGTACGGGCCGCCCAGGCGATCAGCGCGACGAAGATCGGCAGCGTTCCGAAGACGAGCGCAGTTGTCGACGCGTTGGCGAGGTCAACCGAGTAGACGAAGCACATCTGGTTGATGTAGATCCCCACACCTGCGGCGCCCAGCACGAGCGCCATGTCGCGCTTCGCGATACGGAGGCTCCGCTCCCGGCCGTACGTGTAGCCGCTGAAGACGGCCGATCCGCCGCCGAAGCGGACCGTCGCATACACGAGCGGCAGAAATCCGTGCAGAAGCCCGTACTTGACGGCCGTGAAGTTGAAGCTCCAGAACAGGATCGTCAGGAGCAGGAGGACGTCCGCGGGCAGTCGGTGGCGCACGGAGTGCGATGGTAAGGTCCGCGCGATGAGCGAGGAGCGCGAGCCGACCGTCGAGGACGTCGAGGCGCTCGTGTGTGCGGCAACGCCTCACTTCGCGTTCCAGATCCGCGCGCGGGTCCGCGCGCTCGTCGCAGAGCTCCCCGAGGAGCATCCCACGCGCCGGTTCGGTGAGGAGAAGGTCGCAATGCTCGAGCGGCTCGGTTACTCGACGACGAAAGCGCTCGAGGGCCCGCTCGAGCCGCCGACGCGAATCGGCTGGGAGACGATCCCGAGCCACCGCACGGCTCGGATCGCCCGCGAGCTCCCCTGAGCTTGTCGGACGCTGGTCGCTTCGAGGGCAAGTCCGTGCTGGTCACGGGCGGGTCGCGGGGCATCGGCAAGACGATCGCGCTGCGCTTCGCCGAGCTCGGCGCCTCGCGCGTCGCCGTCGGCTACCTGCGCAGCGACAGCGCTGCGGCCGAGACGGCCAATGAGCTGAAACGGCTGGGCGCCGAGCCGCGCCTCCTCCGCGGGAACGTGGGCGATCCGGAGCGGCTTCGGAAGCTGCTCGAGGAGGCCGGCCCCCTCGACGTAGTGGTAGCGAACGCGGCGACGGGAGTGATCCGGCCGGCTCTCGAGCTCGAGGAGAAGCACTGGGACTGGACGCTGAACGCGAACGCCCGCTCGCTGTTCACCCTCGCTCGCCTGGCAGCCCCGACGATGCCGCGCGGCAGCTCGATCGTCGCGATCTCTAGCCTGGGCTCGCAGCGGGTCCTCGACGACTACGTGATCGTCGGCGTCTCCAAGGCCGCGATCGAGGCGCTCGTGCGCTACCTCGCCGTCGAGCTCGCCGAGCTCGATGTACGCGTCAACGCCGTTTCCGCTGGCCTGATCGAGACGGGCGCTCTCGAGTACTTCCCGAAGCGAGACGAGATGCTCGCGTTCTTCCGGAGCCGGACACCCGCCGGGCGCCTCGTCGAGCCCCGGCACGTGGCGGATGCGGTCTGCTTCCTCGCCTCGCCGCAGGCCGAGATGATCCGGGGCCAGACGCTCGTGGTCGACGGCGGCTGGGCGGTCGTCGCCTGACGTGTGAGAGGCGCGCGATGCCTGGCACGAGCACGAGGGCGTGAGCCACGCTATAGTTTCGTTACGTAATGAAATTGAATGATCGGAGCATTTATCCGCTCGGCAAGCGCCGTACGCTCGTCGTGCTCGCCGGGACACTGCTCGGCATGCTCCTGGCCTCGGTCAACCAGACCCTTGCCGCGACCGCGCTCCCCTCGATCGTCGGGGAGCTCGGCGGCATCGAGCACTACTCGTGGGTCTTCTCCGCCTACGTGCTGGCGGCAACCGTCTCGATCCCGATCTACGGCAAGCTCTCCGACCTCTACGGCCGGCGACCGCTCTTCGTCGCTGCCATCTTTCTCTTCTCGGCCGGCTCCGTGATCGCGGGGCTCGCGCCGACGCTCGAGGTGCTGGTGGCGGGCCGCGCGATCCAGGGGCTCGGCGCCGGCGGGCTCATCCCGCTCGGAATCGCGGTCATCGGCGACATCATCGCGCCGCGTGAGCGCGGAAAGTGGCAGGCGGTGAACGGGATGGTGTTTGCGCTTTCCGCGGTGGGCGGGCCGATGATGGGCGGCTGGATCGCCGACAACGCCTCGTGGCGGCTCGCGTTCTTCGTGAGCCTTCCGCTCGCGGCGCTCGCGCTCGGAGTCGTCTGGTTCGGCTTCGGAAGCTGGGGCCGTCGCCAGGAGCGCCGTATCGACTACGTCGGAGCGGTTCTGCTCACCCTCGGCGCGGGGGCCGGGCTCGCGGCGGCGGCCTCGGGCGGCGTCGACTACGCCTGGGGCTCGCCCGTGATCATCTCGCTGCTCGCAACGTCGGCACTTCTGCTTGCTGCGTTCCTCTCCTGGGAACGCCAGGCTCCGGATCCGCTCATTCCGCTGGACCTCCTCCGCCGACGGGCGATCGCCAGCGCCGAGCTGGCGCTCTTCGCGCTCGGCGCGGCGGCCTTCGGGACGATCTCGTTCGTGCCGCTGTACGTCCAGGGCGTTCTCGGCGAGAGCGCGACGAGTGCCGGAACCGTCCTCACACCCTTGATGCTCGCGTGGATCGGGGCGAGCATGGTCGCCGGTCAGATCGTCTCGCGCACCGGCCGCTCACGACCCGTCCTGCTGGTCGGGCCGCCGTTCATGGCGATCGGCTTCGCGCTGCTCGCAACCATGGGCGCCGACGCGTCGACGATCGAGGTCATCAGGAACGTGGCGATCCTCGGCCTCGGTGTCGGCCTCATGATGCAGACGCTCGTCGTGGTCGTCCAGAACGCCGCGCCCCGCGAGATGATGGGGGCTGCGACCGCGTCAGCGCAGTTCTCACGCTGGATCGGGTCGGCTATCGGAGTGACGCTGATGGGAGCCGTCGTCGCCTCCCGGCTCGGGTCGTCCTCGACCGGGACCGCCAGCCCGGCTGAGCTCGCGGCCGCCCTCAACCCCGCATTCTGGTGCGGGCTGGCGATCGTTGGCATCGCGCTGGGCGCGGTGCTCGCGCTACCCGACACGAAGTTGCGCAAGACGTTCGAGGCACCCGTTCCCGCGAGGGCGCGATGACTCGCGAGGACGCCCACCGGCTGGCAGAGGGAATCATCGGCCTGCGCGCCGAGATTCTGCGGAGGCGACCCCGGGCCGGCGAGCTCCCGGGCGCGGAGCTGACCTCCCCGCAGGCACTTGCCCTGCGCACGATCGTGGGCGAGGGGCCTCTGCGGATGGGAGCGCTGGCCGAGCGCCTCGGCGTGTCGGTCGCCACTGCCAGCCGCACGGTGGACGCTCTCGCCGGACGTGACCTCGTCCGGCGAGAGAGCGACCCGGCCGACGCCCGCGCCGTCCGCGTCGCCGCAACCGCACGCGGCCGACGCGAGCTCCGGGTGCGACGCGAGCGCTTCGTGTCCGCTCTCGAGAGCTTCATGGACGAGCTGTCCGAGCACGAGCGGCGCCAGCTCGCCGAGTCCCTCGAGACGGTGAACCGCCTGCTCGCCCCCCGCACATCCGCCGGCGGCCGGGCCGAGGTCGGTTAGCGCTCTTTCGGCTCACCTGAGCGACGAGCTCGCCACATTTCGCGCGCCATGCACGCGCACAGCCCCGATACGCTAGAAAGCGGAGGGAGGCTCGCGGTGGCCCCGGGGCATCAACGCCCGATTCGGAGCGGGTTGAAGTCCGTGCCGACGTCGTATACGTCGATCCCTTCCCGTCGTTTCAAGAAGCCGACGGCGACGTATGTCAGCGGCGTCGCGGCGACTTCCCAGACGACCTTGATCACCCAGATGGTGATGATCTGGTTGGCGAGCGGGACACCCGTCCCGGCGAAGGCGATCACCGAGAAGACGGCCGAATCGAGCCCCTCGCCGACGAGCGTCGACGAGATCGTCCGTGTCCACAGCCACCGGCCGCTGGTCAGGATCTTGAGCTTCGCCAGGATGAAAGAGTTCGTGAACTCGCCGACGAGGTAGGCGGCGAGGGAGGCGAGGAAGATTCGCCAAGTCGTGTCGAGCACCGTCTCGTAGGCGGTCTGGTTCTCCTCCCAGAAGCCCGCCGGAGGGAGCAGGATCGCGATCTGGATCGCCACCACCGCGACCAGGCTGGAGACGAATCCGACCCAGATCACGAGCCGCGCCTGCCGGTATCCGTAGACCTCCGTGAGGACGTCTCCGATCAGATAGGTGAGGGGGAACAGGAGCGTGGCCGCGTCGAAGACCCTTCCCTCGACCTCGACGAGCTTCACCGCGAGGATGTTCGACAGCACGAGCGCCATCACGAAGAGGCCCGTGATCAGCAGGAGATACGGCGAGGTACCGCTGCTAAACGACGGCATGCGCTCGTTGGCCGGCCGCGTCACGGGCCGCTGATTCTACGATTCGTGGATGGACACCGGGCGCAGGAGCGCCGGAGGCGAGCAGTGGGGCCCCGGCGCGCGTGTCGCGATGGCGGCCGGCACCTTCGTGTCCGTTGTCTCCCTCTGCCTCTTCATTCACGCGATCTCGCAGCTCGCGAGCCCGATCGTGAGCGCGAGCTTCATCGCCGCCGGCATCGTCGGCCGGCGACGGGCAACGACGTCGCTCGGCACGACCATCGCCCTGGCGACGCTCGCGGGTGGGATCGTCGGAGCCGTAGCCTCGCTGGTACTCGCGGCTACCGGACGCTGAAACCGGTCGCCGCCGCGGACCGGCTCTACGGTCAGCGTTCGCGCATGAAGCCCTGCCGAGCCGCTGAGACGAGCGCGACAGCCTCGGGGAAGAGAACCCGCATCGCGTCACGCAAGCGCGAGAGCCTGCTCGTCGACGGCCCCCGACACGTCGAGGCGTTTCATGGCTGCGCCCGTCAGCTCGACCGCGGTGTTGAGGGTCAGTGTCGCGAACTGCTCGCGCTGCGACTCCTGCATCGCCTCGGTCTGTTTTTCCGCGAAGTCGCGCAGGCCACGCATCAGATCGTCGGGGTCTCCCCCGAACGGAAATCCGAATCCACCTTCCATGAGACTCCTTCCGCCGCTACCCGAGCGGCCGTTTGTAGTGCTCGACGACATCCCGCGCCAGCTCGTCAACCGACGGTGTCCCGAACCGCATGGCCTCGGCAAAAGGGGAAGCGCCCACCGTGCCGAGGGTCCGCTCGAGCCTCGCTGCGGCAGCGCCCACCCGATCCAGGTACGCAGGAGTCGCAACACGCGGCGGCTCGGCGAGAGCTCTCTCGAGATCGGCGGCCGCGGCTTCGGCCTCCTCGATTCCCTCCGGCTGCTCCGACGAGCGAAGCTCTGCGAGCCGCACCCGGAGCTCGGCGACGTCCCCGCCCGCTGCACTCTCCTCGGCGAGCTCGCAGAGCCCGACGATCGAGACGGCGTCGCGTACGACGGTGCGATCTCCGACCGCACGCCCGGCCTGGTCGAGGGCGAGCCAGGAAACGCGGTCCCCGGTGGAGTAGGCGCACAGGTAGATCCGCTGGCCGCGTGTGGGCTCCGCGGCCATGATCCCGGTGAGCTTCTCGCCGTCCTCGACGAACGCTCCAGCGGCCCGCGCGACCGCGCCAAGCTCGTCTTCAAGGGCCAACAGCGCAAGAATACTGTCGTGGACGCCCTCGGGAGCGCACGCAACCGTCTGGCCAGGAACCTCTTCGCACCGCTGGGCCCAACGTACGACCGGGTCGGCGGCCTCTTGAGTCTCGGTCAGGATCCGCGCTGGCGGAGCTTTCTCGTTTCCCGAATCGAGGCCAAGCCGCAGGATGTCATCCTCGACGTCGCCTGCGGCACCGCAGCCGTCGCCATCGAGCTCGTGCGCCGGTACGGGTGCACGGTCGTCGGTGTGGATCAGAGCCGCGGGATGATCGACACCGGCCGGCGACGCGTGGAGCGAGCCGGTCTCGCTGAGAAGATCGACCTGGTCGAGGGGCGCGCCGAGCAGCTGCCTTTCGAGGCGGAAGCCTTCGACGCCCTGACCTTCACCTACCTCCTCCGCTACGTCGACGAGCCGGCCGAGACGCTCCAGGAGCTCGCTCGGGTCGTACGCCCCGGAGGGAGGATCGCCTCGCTGGAGTTCCACGTGCCGGGACGCCAGCCTGAGCGTCTGCTGTGGGACGCCTACGTCGACATCGGCCTGCCGCTGCTCGGTCGCGCGGTGTCGACCGGCTGGGGCGAGGTCGGCAGCTTCCTCGGCCCGAGCATCCGGGACTTCTACGCCCGCTACCCGCTGCCACGGATCCTCGAGCTCTGGCGTTCTGCCGGGATCGAGGGCGTGCGCGCCCGCACGCTGAGCCTGGGCGGTGGCGTCGTGATCTGGGGCGTCCGTGGCTACTGAGCTGCCCCGTCCCGCCTACTACGCGCTCGCTCCGGGCGGCTGGCGTGACTACGTCACGCTGCTGCATCTCCCGTACACAGCGTGGCATCTCAGCTACGTCGTCGTCGGGGCGGCCCTGGCCCCGGAACTGTCGACCGGAACCCTCGTCGCGACGCTGGCCGCATTCTTTCTGGCGGTCGGGATCGGAGCCCACGCGCTGGACGAGTTGAACGGGCGCCCGCTCGGCACCCGGATACCGTCGGCGGTCCTGCTAGGCCTGGCGGCGACAGGACTGGTAGGCGCCACCGCAATCGGAGTCGTGGGCGCGATCTCGCTCGACCCGTGGCTCGGGGTGTTCATCGGAGCCGGCGTCTTCCTCGTCTGCGCGTACAACCTGGAGATCGCCGGCGGCCGCTTCCACACCGACGCCTGGTTTGCGGTCGCCTGGGGCGCGTTCCCCGTGCTGACCGCCTACTTCGCCCAGGCCGGTACGGTCGGCGCTGCCGCTGTCGCGGGTGCGGCATACGCAACGGCGATGAGCGTGGCGCAGCGGCATCTCTCGACGCAGGTGCGGGACGTCCGGCGCCGCGTGGTCTCCGTCGACGGCCGGCTCCGGCGACTCGACGGCGACAGCGAGCAGATCACCCGGGAGACGCTCATCGCGCCGGCGGAGCTGGCCCTGCGCGCGATGGCGATCGCAACGTGGGCGGTGGCCGCCGGACTGCTTATCATGCGGGTCACATGATCGCGGCTGCTGCGACGCCGGCTGCTCCGGCGGTTGCGCCGCCGAAGATCATCGCCCCGGCACCCAACCAGGTCTCCTTCGGCCGGTTCGACGTCCGGCTTCCGGAAGGCACCCGGCGCGTGGTCTTCGTCGTCGGCGGCCATCGAAAGGCCGCGAGACCCGCGCGCGGCGGTCGTGACACCTTCCGGATGGCGCTTCCGCCGCGGGACGTGACGATCAGGATCCTCGCGGTCGATCGGCGCGGCCGCGAGCGTTCGTCGGCTCCGGTCGGTCCCGTCTTCGGGCTACCTCCGGCGGCGGCGCCCCGACCGTCGCCCTCGATGCGAGAAGGCGCACTCCAGTACCGGATCACGAAGCTTCTCAAGGCGTACCCCGGCACGGCGGCGGCGTACGTGAAGAACCTCGTAACCGGTAAGGGCGCTGCGTGGAACGCGCAGGGCCCGCTTCCCGGCCGGCTCGACGCTCAAGCTGGCGATCGCCGTCGAGGCGCTCCGAAGCCTGCGCGGCCCACCGGCGCGCGGGTCGACCATCGACAGCCTCATGCGCTCGATGATCATCAACTCGGACAACCGGGCCGCGAACCAGCTCGAGGTCGCCTTCGGGGGCTCCACGAGCGGCGGCTCCGCCCGTGTGAACGCGATGATGCGCGGGCTCGGACTCGTGGACAGCGAGATGTACGGCGGCTACTCGACAGAGGAGGACGCACGGCTCGCCGTGGCGATTCCGATCCGGGTGGACGAGCAACCATCGATCCCCGCCGGGAAGTACACGACGGCCGCCGACCTCGGCCGGCTCCTCCAGTACGTCTACCTCGCCGCGGGCGGGCGAGGCCCGCTGCTCTCGCGCTACGGCGGCGCATTCTCACCGGCCGAGGCGCGGTACCTGATGTTCCTGCTCGTGCACGTGACCGACAGCGGCAAGCTCGGGCGCTACCTGCGCGGCAGCACGACGGTGGCGCACAAGGCGGGCTGGATCGCGACCGCCCGCCACGACAACGGAATCGTTCTCTGGCCGGGCGGCGCGTTCGTTGCCGCGGTGATGACCTACAGCTCACGCGGCGCGGGAACGAGCTCGGACGTGCTCGCAGGCCGGGTGGCACGTTCGGCTCTCGACCGCTTCCAGCGGCTGAACCAGGGCTGACGCCGCTGACACGCCTACCATGCGGGGATGGTCGCGGCCGCCGAGATCGCCCTCGTCGCCGGGATCGTGATCGTGGCCGGCTCGTACCTGTGGATCGTCTTCGGGCGCCCCTCCGAGCGCGCGATTCTGGCCGGAATCGGGATCATCGTCCTGCTCGCGGCGTTCGCAGCAGTCGCTCTTGCTCTCGGCCTCGCGACGGGCCGGTGGGATTGGGAGCCTCTGGCGGCGTGCTTCGGTGGACTCGTTGCCGCGGCCGCAGCCCAGGCCGGGGCGGTCGCGCTCATCCGTGGCCTCGGCCGGTTGCGCTCGGTCGAGACGGAGGCGTCGCTGGTGCTCGAGCAGCTCGACGAGGCGCTCGCAGCAGCAGCGGTGCAGCGGATGAAGGAGCTGGATCGCACGCTCGCGCGAGAGCGTGCCGAGACGGTGCACCTGCTGATGGAGCAGGAGCGACGGATCCGGGAAGAGCGTCGCGCCGACGCCGGCCGGGAAGCCGAGGCGGCCCGTGAGAGCTTGATCGAGTCGGTCACCGCGAACCAGCGCCGACTGGAGCAGCGCCTCGGCGCCTGGAGCGCCGACCTCGAGCGAGCTCAGCAACAGCTCAAGGCCCGACTCGAGACGCTCATCCGGCAGCAGGCCGAGGCGCTCGCGTTGCACGAGGCGCGCCTGGCGGACGTCGGTCGGGACGTGGGCGCCCTGGAGGAGGAACAGCATGGCGCGATCAGCCAGGTGCGCGGTGACCTCGAGCGGATGGTGAACGAGGCCACGGTAGCCGTGCAGGCCGAGATCGAGACCCATGCTGCAGAGAGGCGTCGCGCGTTGCACGAGGTCGGCGAGCGTCTGCGATCGCGAGAGCGGGCGCTCCGCGAGCAGATCGAGCGCGAAGAGGTCGAAGCGCGCGCTCAGCTCACGAGCGAGACGGCTGAAGTGGAGCGGCGAGCGCTCGAGCAGCTCGAGCGCCTGATCGAACGCGCCACGCTCCGCCTCAGCGAGGACGCGGAGCGCCGCTTCGACGCGCAGCTCCGTGAGTCGCGGGAGAAGACCGCAGGCCGGCTGTCCCGCGAGCTGGAGCTCCAGATGGAGACCTTCTCCCGAAGCGCAGAGAAGGAGGTCGCGGCGCGGATCACCGAGGCGGCGCAGGCGTCAGCGCTCAAGCTCCAGCGTCAGATCGACGACGTGGTGCGGGCGGCCGAGGCCCAGACCGGGCTCTCGAACGAGCGCATCCAGGCGCTCACGGCACGCCTCGACCGCTCGCTCGAGCTGGCGAACGAACGGCTCGCCGAGTTCGAAGCCAGCGTCGAGCTCGAGGTGTCCACGAAGCTCGGCGAGATCGAGCGAGCGCTTCGCGCAGCCGAGCAGAGCGCAGAGCGCTAGCCGAGCCGTGACGAATGATGTTCGAGCCTGAACTTTTTCGCGCAGGGATCGTCGAAGGAAGCGAGAACACCCTACGCTGAGATGGAGGAGATGCAGACTCTCGAGCCGGAACAAGACGAGCGGGCCAAGGTAAACGGCTGGCGCCTCCACGTTCTGATCGAGGCCGGCTATCCGATCGATCTGGCGGAGCGCGTTGCCGACAGCGACGCCGACCTGCACGAGGCAGTCGAGCTCGTCGAGCAGGGCTGCACACCCGACGTGGCCGCGCAGATTCTGCTCTGACCTTCGGCTTGGGCGCTAGGGTCCGCTCGTGAAGCCCGAGCCGATCCTCTACGGCGAGAAGCGGGTCTACCCGGTCTCCGCCTTCAACCGGGGAGTGGCCGGATACCTCGAGCGCCTGCCCACTCTCTGGGTGGAGGGCGAGATCAGCGAGCTCCGTCGTCAGCCGGGCTGGCAGAGCGTGTTCTTCACGCTGAAGGATCTCGAAGGCACAGCGATCGTTTCCGTCTCGATGCCGCGCTCCGGGTTCGACGGCCTCCGGCTCGACGTGGCGGACGGCGATCGCGTCCACGTGTTCGCGCGCGCGGAGCTCTGGGAAGCCCGAGGGACATTCCAGCTGCGTGCGCTCACGATCGAGCCGTTCGGCGAGGGCGCGCTCCTCCTGCAGCTCGAGCAACTGAAGCGGCGACTCGCCTCGGAGGGCCTCTTCGCAGCCGAGCGGAAGCGGGCGCTTCCGTTCATTCCGCATCGCATCGGGCTCGTGACCGGGAACGACGCCGCCGCCAAGCACGATGTCATCACCACCGTGCAAGCACGTTTTCCGCCGGCCCGGATCCTCGTCGCCGAGACAACCTTGCAGGGGCCGTCGGCGGCCGCCCGGATCGTCGAAACCCTGCGCTCCGTGTGCAGGGCAGGGGTCGACGTCGTCGTGCTCGCCCGGGGAGGCGGCAGCTTCGACGACCTCCTGCCGTTCAGCGACGAGCGACTCGTCCGGGCGGTCGCGGGGTGTCCGGTCCCGGTCGTGTCGGCGATCGGCCACGAGCAGGACACGCCGCTGTGCGATCTCGCCGCAGACGCGCGTGCCTCGACTCCCACCGCCGCCGCCCGGCTCGTCGTCCCGGATCGGAAGGAGCTCCTGACACGTCTCGAACAGGATCGTTCGACGCTGATACGCCGCCTCCGGCGACGCCTGGAGCGGCAGCGCCTGGACCTCGATCGAGACCGAGCTCGCCTGGGTCGGGGCCCGTCCGTGCTTCTCGAACGCAAGCGCTCCGCGCTCTCCGTAGATCGCGACCGCTTGTCGCGAGCTCCCCGCCTCGTGCTCGAGCGGGAACGCGGCCGGACGGACGCGCTGGCGGGACGTCTCGCCGCTCTCTCTCCGGCGGCGACGGTGCGCCGCGGCTACGCCATCGTCCGGAGCGGCGGTGCCGTCGTCCGCGACGGGCGCCAGCTCGGGATCGGTGGCCGCGTCGACGTCGAGTTGGCCTCGGGCGGCTTCGGCGCTCGCGTGGAGGACGTTCGAAAATGAGCGACGAGCCGACGTTCGAGCAGGCGCGCGCGGAGCTCGAGCGGATTCTCACGCGACTCGAGAGCGGAGACGCTGGGCTCGAGGAGGCGATCGGCCTCTGGGAGCGCGGCGAGCAACTGTACAGGCTGTGCGTCGCGAAGCTGGACGCCGCTGAGGGCCGGGTCGACACGCTGGGAGGCGGAACCGAAGAAGGTGGTCAGACGGGCTGATAGCCTCCTCCCATGCCGAAGAAAGAGCCGTTCCATCAGGCGCTGAACGCGCACATAGGCCGCGAGTTTGCGGCAGAGCAGCAGTACATCGCCGTCGCGGTCTACTTCGAGGATCAGACGCTCCCGCAGCTCTCCGCGCACTTCTACCGGCAGGCGCTCGAGGAGCGCAACCATGCGATGATGATCGTCCAGTACCTCCTCGACCGGAACCAGCCGGTCACCATCCCGGGCGTGAACGCACCGCGAACCGAGTTCGCGAATGCCGTCGATCCGGTCGCGCTCGCGCTCGAGCAGGAGCGTACGGTGACACGCCAGATCTCGGAGCTCATGCGGCTGGCGCGCGCCGAGAGCGACTACGTCGCGGAGGAGTTTCTCCAGTGGTTCTTGAAGGAGCAGCTCGAAGAGGAGTCGAGCATGTCCGACCTCCTCGACACCGTCCAGCGCGCGAGCGAGACCAACATCCTGCTCGCCGAGTCGTTCCTGGCCCGCGAGCAGGTGGGCGACGCCGGAAGGGACACTAACGCTCCGAGAGCGGCGGGCGGAGCGCTCTAGGGACGCCTAGGCGCGCGCAGGCGAAGTGAACGCCTGCCGGGCTTCGTTCGGAAGCGCTCGTTCCGCAAAGCGGGTCGTGCCGTCGTCCCTGAGCTCGAGGGCGGCGTCGAGCAGGGCTCGATAGGCGCTGCTCGCGAGCGCGCTGCCGGTCGAGACGCGCCGGACGCCCGCATCAGCAAGCTCGCCGAGCGGCGGCCCTCCCGCGAGCGCGAGGACGTTGACCGGAATGCCGACAGCCTCGACGAGACTGACGATCTGGTCGAGGCGGGCCAGACCGGGCGCGTAGACCACGTCGGCGCCGGCCTCACGGTACGCGATCAGCCGTGCGATGGTGTCGTCGAGATCGTCGACCCCGCGGATGTGATTCTCGGCCCGGGCCGTCAGCACGAGCGGATCCTGCAGACCGTGCGCCGCTTCCGCAGCCACGGCGACACGCTGCGCTGCGATATCGACATCGTCGATCCGCTGGCCGGCTGGATCGTAGTCCTCGATCGAGAAGCCGGCGGCACCTGCCTCCGCGAGCAGCGCCACCGTCTCGGCAACTCCACCGCCCTCGTCCGGATAGCAGCGCTCGCTGTCGACGTTCAGAGGCAGCTTCGTCGCCTCCGCGAGCACTCGAACGTGAGCGACCAGCTCGTCCCGTGACACGCTCTGGTCGGGCTTTCCGAGCGACCACGCGAAGCCGGCACTCGTCGTGGCGAGCGCCTCGAAACCGCAGGACTCGAGCAGGCGCGCCGAGCCCACATCCCACGGATTGGGCATGACGAACAGGCCTCCGCGCATATGGAGCGCTCGGAAGCGTGCCCGTCGATCCTCGCTGGTGGTGGTGTGCTCGGCGTCGGAGCTCACGAAGGCCTCAGCCCCCTTCCCGCCTGCGAGCGTACCGGCTCTGGGCCGAGCTCGACGAGCAGGCGTCCCAGGGCCTCCCCGAGCTGAACCAGGTCGTCGCGAGCTTGTTCGCGGCGCCCGCTCAGCGGAAGGACCGCGGTCGCGCCGAGCCGGTAAAGCGCATCGGCCCCGCCGCGAACGCGACCGCCGAAAACGACGCAGGGAACGCAGGCGCGCGCACAGGCTCGCACCACGCCGCCGGGAACCTTTCCGGAAGCGGACGTCCGGTCGACGGCTCCTTCGCCCGTGATCGCGAGCGCGGCTCCCTCCACCCGCGCGGCGAAGCCGACAGCGTCGAGCACGAGCTCGATGCCCGGAACGAGCTCCGCGCCGAGAACAGCGAGCGCGGCGCCGAGACCTCCGGCTGCGCCGGCACCCGGGAGGCCCGCGACGGGCGCGAGCTCCTCCATCGTCGCAAGGCGTTGCTCGAGCTCCCTCACCTGAGATGGAGTCGCCCCCTTCTGCGGTCCGAACGTACGAGCGGCGCCGTGCCGTCCGAGCAGCGGATTCGTCACGTCGCAGGCGGCGCGCAACCGCACGCCGTCGAGGCTCCCGCTCGGCAGCGCGCGACGCAGCCCCTCGCCGCCGTCCACCGTCGCCGTGCCGCCGAGGGTGACCAGGATGTCGGACGCTCCGGCCTCTACGGCTGCCAGCAGCAGCTCGCCGAGCCCGGCCGACGACGCCCGCATAGGGTCGAGCTGCTCCCGGCGAAGTCGCCACAGGCCGATCGCCTCGGCTGACTCGACCACTGCCCTGTCATCGGGGAGGAGGAGAAAGCGCGCATCGACCGGGTGCCCAAGCGCATCGGCGACCCGCGCCCGCCGCCACTCGCCGCCGAGCGCGGCCTGAAGCGCCTCGGCCGTCCCTTCGCCGCCGTCGCCCAGCGGAAGCTCGTCTGGCTCGATGCGAGCTACCCGGGCCAGACCCGCGGCCAGTGCGGCCGCCGCCCCCTGCGCCGACAGCACCCCCTTGAGGCTGTCGGGGCAGCAGACGACCCTCACTTCGTGTCGCTGGCCATCGTCGGCTCGCGGTCGCCTGGCCGGCCGTTGACGGCGGCCGCCCTCGCTGCCTCCCGCTCACGATCGAGGTCGTCGAGCTCGTGGTCGATCTCCTCCTCGAGATCGTCCTCGAGCTCGTCGTCGGACACGCGTGGGATGTGCTTCAGCATCGCGAACGAGATGCCCTCGCGTGCGAGGAACACGAGGCCGAGCCCGATCCCCACCGAGGCTTCGATCGCCTGGAGACCGATGCCGTAGGCGAACCCATGCCGGTAGGCGATGCCGTAGGGAAGCAGCGCCAGAGCCGTCGCCGCCTGGAAGAGGCCGACGCTCCCCGGCCAGAGCGGAAACGCGAGGGCGACGTTCACGACGAGCAGGACGAGCCCAGCTGCCGAGACCGGCGCGTCGATCTGGAACGCCTTGAACGCGAGATACACGGCGAAGAACTGGGCCGTCCAGCCGAGAATCTGAAGCAGTGCGGCGGCGATTGCCGGTCCCGGCGAATGGAACACGTGCAGCCCGTCGAGGGCCATGCGCCAGAGCCTGCGCAAACGGCCGATGCTTTCCATCTCGGCATGGCCCTGCCGGCGGTGATGCCACGCGAGCGCGAGGCTGCCGAGAAGGAGGACGCCGCCGACCACGAGGACGATCCAGGTGCCCGGAAGCGCCCAGTCCGGGATCTTTGCAGCGACGAGGACGTACACGACAAGACCGACGGTCGGGATCACGTCGAACATCCGGTGCGCGAAGGTCGATCCGAAGATCGCCGCCCAGGCTGTTCGGCCGTCGGGGACATGGCGGGCGAGCACGGCGACGCGCGCGACCTCGCCGACCCTGCCCGGCAGCACCGCGTTTCCGAGCAGCCCGATGCAGAAAGCGGAGAAAACGTACCGGTGCTGCGGATGGGGCCTGGGCAAAGCCTGGTTCAGCACGACGTGCCAGGCAAGCGAGCGGACGACAACCGAGAACAGGTTCATGCCGATCGCTGCTGCGACCCATCCCCAGCCGACCTCCGTGAAGGCGTTTCCGATCACGCCGAGATCGGGTCCGCGCCAGACGAGAACGCCCACCACGAGCCCGACGCTCAGCGCGAGCAGGACGAGGCGGCCACGCCTCGTGTGGAAGAGCCGGGCCCTCACCGCGCCGCCACGCTCCTCCCGGCCGAGGTTCCCTGTCCGTTCAGCCCGAGGTAGATCTCCTCGAGGCGACCGGCGATGCGATCCCAGGAGTAGCGCTCCTCGGCTACCTCGCGAGCACGCGCGCCGAGGGCGATGCGGCGAGGCTCGTCGTCGAGCAGCTCGACCAGCGCGTCGGCGAGCGCCCTGTGATCCTCGGGTGGAACGAGGATCCCTGTATCCGGGCCCGCGACCTCGTCGTATCCGGGAATGTCGGACGCGACGACGGGCGTCGCCGAGGCGAACGCCTGGGTCAACACCATTCCGAAGCTCTCGCCGCCGATCGACGGCGCAGCGAGCACCTTCGCCGTGGCGACCTCCTCCACGAGCGTGTCGGTCGGGACGATCCCGAGGATGTCGATCGAGGATTCGTCGATGCCCATCCGTCGAAGCAGGAAGCGTACCGAGAGCGGGTCGGCACCGATCAGGCGCAGCCGGGCGCCGGTTCGGCGTGCAACCTCGGGCCACGCGCGCAGCAGGACGGCAAGCCCCTTGCGCCGCTCGTGCCGCCCGATGAAGACGACGTGCTGGCGCCGACCCGTCGGATCGACATTCCGCGGAAGGGACACCCCGTTCGGGAGAACCTCGATCGGCCCTTCGAGCCACGGAAGTGCGGCGGCCCGAGCCTGCTCCGAGACGGCGATCTTGTAGTCGATCCGGTCGGTCAGCACGTGCCAGAACAGGTGGCCCCAGAACCACCAGCGGCCCTGCGAGGCATGTGTCGTCAGCACGATCGGACAGGTCGCCGCATACAGCGCGTACAGGGAGACGATCGGCGCGTGGGCATCGTGGACGTGGACGATGTCGAACGCCTCGGACTCGAACACGCGCCTCATGCGAGGCATCGCCGACGGGCTGAGCACGATGTTGGAGAGGGATCCGACGGCGGGCACGATCACGGTCCGCCCGACCGGGACCACGTAGTCCGGCAAGCGCCCGTGCCGCCCTTCCCGCGGATGGAGCATCCGCGTAAGGCGGCCGGGGGGATCGTTCCCGATGATGATCTTCACCTCGTGACCGCGTGCCGTGAGCGCCTTCGCCTTGTTCTCGGCGTGCTCGACGACACCGCCCCAGTAGGACCACGAAAACGGCACCACGACGGCGATCTTCATCGCACGTGAGCCTTACCCTCGGGGCGGGCGCGGTACGCGTCGACCAAGGCGTGGACGGCCTCGCCCGGATCGTCGGTCACGCTCACGATGGCGAGATCGGCGGCCGAGATCATTCCCTCGACGAGCACTCGCGCCCGAAGCCAGTCGAGCAGACCCTGCCAGTAGCCGCTGCCGAACAGAACGACCGGGAAGTCGATCACCTTGTCCGTCTGGATGAGCGTCAGCGCTTCGAACAGCTCGTCGAGAGTCCCGAAGCCCCCCGGCAGGATCACGAACCCGTCGGCCGCACGCACGAACATCGTCTTGCGCACGTAGAAGTGGCGGAACGTCAGGCAGATGTCGAGATAGCCGTTCGGGCGTTGTTCGTGCGGCAGCTCGATGTTGAAGCCGATTGACGTCCCACCACCCTCACGAGCTCCCCGGTTGGCCGCCTCCATGAGCCCCGGCCCGCCGCCCGTCACGACGGCGAACCCTGCTTTGGCGAACGCACGACCAACCTCCACGGCTTCCTGGTACGCGGGGTGGTCTGGACGCACGCGGGCCGATCCGAACACCGAGACGGCAGGCCGCGCGATGTCGGCGACCGCGTCGAAGCCGTCGAAGAACTCGTCCGCGATGCGGTCGACGTGGAGGCGCCCGCCTACCTCGCCTTCGAGCTGAGCCGAGTCGCTCACCGTGACATCCTAGGCACGGGGCTCAAGTTCGCCGCCCAGATCGCCGATACCGCGTGCGAGGACTTCCTCTCCTCCTGCGGACCGGGATGATGACGGCAATCACTTCCTGACCGCAGCGGCGGGGCGGCGGCGCCCGCACGACGCCGCCGCCCCTCCTCTCCTCTACGATCGCGCCGTGACCGGATCCGCCGTCAGTACCCAGCTGCGCGCCGGTGGCCTGGCCGAGCTCCACACGCACCTCGGCGGATCGGTCCATCCAGCGGTGATGTGGACGCTCGCCCACGAGCAGGGGATCGCCCTGCCGGTCAAGGACTACTGGGACTTCGAGAAGCTCGTTTCGATCGCCGATCCGCGCGGAGTCGACGGGCTGCCCGAGCTCGACGCGATCTACCAATGGACCGAACTGATCCAGTCGAGCCCCCTTGCCGTCGAGCGCTCCGTCCACGGCGCGATCGGGGGAGCGTACCGCCGGCAGAACATCACGACGCTCGAGCTCCGCTTCAATCCGATGAAGCGCAACCGGGGCGGCGAGCGCGACCTCGACCACATCATCATGGCGGCGATTCGAGGTCTCGACCGTGCCGAGCTCGAGTACCCCCAGGTCCGCTGCGGGCTCATTCTCATGATGGACCGCACGTTCACGTACGAGCAGAACGCGATCATCATCGAGAAGGCGATCCGCTACGCGCCACGCGGCATCGTCGGCGTCGACATCGCCGGCCCCCGGCCTGCCCCCGGACGCTACGCGTACGGTCAGCTCGCCCCGCTCGTGGAGGAGGCGCGGGCGGCCGGGCTGGGCGTGACGATCCACGTCGGCGAGGAGGGCGGTGAGGACGGCCTGGCAGAGATAGGAGACGTCGCCGAGACACTCCGGCCGGATCGCATAGGGCACGGTATCCTCGCCGCGCAGGACAGCGGGACGATGCGCGCGCTGCGCGACGCCGGCATCGTGCTGGAGGTCTGCCCGACCTCGAACCTCCTCACCAAGGCGCTCGCCGACGAGGATGCCGTCCGCGACACGATCCGGACGCTCGCCGACAACCGTGTCCGCTTCACGATCGCGACGGACGGCCCCGAGATGATGCACACGCACCTCTCCGACGAGTTCGACCTGCTCGAGCGAATCCGGGCCCTCGACCGCGACGAGCTCGTGGCGGCGAACGCGCTTGGACACGAGGTCGCCTTTCTACATCGAAAGGTGTAGCTCGTAAGTTCCACCGGCCGAGGAATTGGCGCCGGCGGCCATCTCTGAGAGCATCGCGCCATGCTCACCTCGCACCCCCCAACCAGATTCACGGAGCGGAAGACGCAGTGGTGAATCCCGAGGAGCGCGGCCATAACCGAAACCCCAGCAACTGGGGTCATCGCACGCCTCTACAGGGCGACACGCGGCAACATCACAGCTCTACCCCACACCAGAGCGGCGGGAGGAACCCGACCGGCAACCGACGAAGCAACGCCCCAGTGACGGCCATCGCTTTCACCCTCACCACAGGGCGCTACCTCATCAGCGACATCAGCGCGCAACGCATCGTCCGGGCACTCCGCGAGATCGAGAACGACCACCCCGACGCGCTCCCCGTCGCAGCCATGCTCGAAGGCAACTTGGCGGCGGAAGTCGGGGACGTAGAACTCCGAGCGAACGAACGCGAAGCCGTCCTTCGGGCACTCGACGAAGCCCTCGGCCAGGAGCCACTGTCCGAGGAGCTGTACGCGCTCCGTGACGGCCTCGTCAAGGAACTGCACTAACCCCGCCAGCAGTGAACGGTTAGCGAGGAGCCGCCCCGCAAGCGGCCCCCCACCAGTAGTCCAGGTCGCGACGGATCTCCTCGGGGCAGAGGTCCTCCCGGCAAGTCATAGGGACGAACGACCGCCGCAAACCAGTGCTCGCACCCTACCCCCAAAGGTGGACACCCAGTCACGCGGCCACCCTCGTCGGCACAACCTTTAACACAACCCACACAAAGCCCTTACGTAAGGGCTTCTTAGTGCGCTGATCGCAATCGCAGCGGCTGCTCGTGGAGACGCGGAGACAACTCGACACAACGTTGCTGTGGCCACTGCGATCACACAGATCTCAGTTTGGACACGGCTGCAGGCAGCCCTGCTTGCGCGAGACCTGTCGCGCGAAGCTGCGCACGAGAACTAGAGGGCGCTCGCCTGCGCGGGAAGCGCAAGGTCAGGATGCGCTTGCGCCTCGAGTGCGAAGTCCGCCCGCGCACCACGTGAGTAGTTGTCACTGGCCGACGACAGGATCGAGTCGAAGGGCTTGACGACATCCACGTCGAACTGTGTTTCCGCGGCCTGCACGAGACGTTCGCGCGCGACCTTCGGTTGCATCGCGTCGCGATACGGACGGTCCGACGTCATCGCGTTGTAGGCATCCGCAACGCAGATGATCCGCGAGATCATGGGTATCCGCTCGCCGTTATCCCGTCCGGCTTCACGATCGCGACGGACGACCCCGAGATGATGCACACGCACCCGTCCGACGAGTTCGACCTGCTCGAGCGAATCCGGGCCCTCGACCGCGACGAACTCGTGGCGGCGAACGCGCTTGGACACGAGGTCGCCTTTCTACATCGAAAGGTGTAGCTCGTAAGTTCCACCCGCCGAGGAATTGGCGCCGGCGGCCATCTCTGAGAGCATCGCGCCATGCTCACCTCGCACCCCCCAACCAGATTCACGGAGCGGCAGCGGCAGGTCGTCCAGCTCATCGCCGAGGGCTGCTCCAACGAGGAGATCGCAGCACGGCTCGGGGTCACGGCCAGGACGGCGAAGGCGCACTGCGACGGCCTGCGGACGAAGCTCGGCGTCCCGAGGAGACGCTACATCCCGCTCGCCTACCGCGCCGTCACCGGCGAGGACCCGATGAGCCTCGGATCGCCTGCGTGCGAGCCAGGGACGTCGAGCGCTCCTCGATAGGCGGTCCGGGGATGACGGCACCCCGTGCCCGCGGGTTCACCGCGGGCACGGGCGTCCCCGTCGGCTTTCACCTACGGCGACCCGATCTCGCGCTAACCTCATACTCGCCGCCGCTACCCCAACCCGGGATGGAAGCGCGAGAACCCACAAGGGTGCCTTCGCTGAGCCGCCGGCACGTTCCGCGGCCGCGCCTCACGCGCGCGCTCGACGCGAGCACGGCCCAGGCGATACTCCTCATCGCTCCGGCCGGCTTCGGCAAGACGTCGCTCGCCTGTGAGTGGCTCGCTGGGCGGGAGAATGTCTACTGGTACCGGGCAACGTCGGCGTCCGCGGACCTTGCGGCCTTCTCGGTCGGGATCGCCGAGGTCATGGCATCCGTCGCCCCGGGCGCCGCAGAACGCCTCCGGCAGCGCCTCCGTGTCGGTGAGCTACCCGAGAAAGCAGCCCGCCCACTCGCCGAGATGCTCGCGGAGGACCTCGTCGACTGGCCACCCGGCGCGATTCTCGTGGTCGACGACTACCACCTGGTGATCGACTCAGCACCGGTCGAGGAGTTCGTCGACTGGTTGCTGACTCATCTCGTGCGTATGCAACTACTAGTAACGGCGCGCCGCCGTCCGGCATGGGCGTCTGCGAGGCGGGTTCTGTATGGCGAAATCACTGAGATTACGGCTGATCACCTCACAATGACCGACCGTGAAGCGTCAAGTGTTCTAAGCGAACAATCGAATAAGTCAGTCCGGGCGTTGGTCGCGCAGGCAGACGGTTGGCCGGCATTGGTCGGGCTGGCAGCCATCGCTTCATCGACTGAGGTACCTACGGAACATGTGTCGCGCGAACTCTTCCGTTACCTCGCCGACGAAGTCGTGCGTCATGAGCCGTCTGAGTCCCAAGAGTTCATGCTCCTCGCTTCACTTCCCTCATCGATCAGTCGTCAACTCGTCGAAGAGGTGCTCGAGATCGAGAATGCGCACGCCTTGACCCAGCAGCTCTTGCGCGATGGTCTACTTCACGAGTCCGGAGTCGATAGTCTCGCGTTCCACCCCATCCTAAGGGACTATCTGTGCAAACGGCTTGAGGCGGAACGGCCCGACGATACCGATCGCTTGAGATCTCGCCTGATCGATTATGCAAGAGATAAGCGAGATTGGGATATGGCGTTCGACCTCGTGCGGCCGCCGCGCTTTGTCGATCATGCGGCCTTAATCGCCGCCGAGGCATCGGAAGACTTGCTTGCTGCCGGACGCGTCGAAACGCTTGAGCGGTGGCTGAACTTGTGCGGCGCCGAGGTCATGCGAACCCCGGCAGCGGTCGTTGCGAAGGCTGAGATTCTGATGCGCCGAGGGCACCTCGCGGAGGCTGCAGTCGTGATCGAGATCGCCATCGAGCAACTCGAACAGTCTAGTCCACTCATGTCTCGGGCCTACTGCCTTGGTGGTCAGATCGCTCACCTTCGATCGGACGGTGAGCGCGCACTAGAACTTCACAGATTGGGTCGCGAGTGCGCCGAGCGCCCTACTGATTACTCACAGGCGGTTTGGGGCATGATTCTTGCTGCAGCGGAACTGGAGTCTCAGGAGGCTGGTGAATTTCTTGATCAGCTAGTAACGGCCCCCAGCGACGATATTGAGCTCAAACTGAGAGTCGCTTTCGGACGAACCCTCCTCGGGAGGCAGCGCGGGTCGCTGGAAGGCGCCTGGTCATCGCTGGAGCCATTGATCTCAATAGCGAGGTACGCGAACGATCCGATGATCAGGACGGGGTTCCTGACTTGGGCTTCGTTTGTCGCCATCCTTAACGGCGAATACGGACGGGGCTGCAGCGTCGCGCGGGAAGCTGAAGCGATCTGTGAAACCTACCGGTTACGACTCAACAAGGTTTACTGTGCTCTAATTCTGTGTCATGCATTGATCGGCGCGAATGAGTTACGGACCGCGAAGGCGACGTTGGAGTTGCTCGTTCAGGAATCAATCGCCGACGAAGATGCGTACGTTCGCGCATCGTTCTCCGCGCTCAGTCTGCGCCTTGCATTCGCTGACGGGCGCGCCCAGGTGCTTCCTTATCCGATCATCCTGCCTTACGATCATCTGCCTGCGGGGATCCATGGCGAGCTATGTGCGCTGATCGCAATCGCAGCGGCTGCTCGTGGAGACGCGGAGACAACTCGACACAACGTTGCTGCGGCCACTGCGATCACACAGATCTCAGAGGTTCGGTACCTGGCGCGTTACGCTGAACTCATCCTGGCGACAGTTGAGGACGGTCAGCCGACAGCAGGCACCCTGAGTCAACTCGTTACTGAATCAGCTTGCGCGGGCGTCATCGACACGTACGTTTCTGCCTACCGTGCCTGCCCGCTAATCCTGCAACCAGCCGTCGAAGACGACGATACGTTAGCGATCACAAGGCACGCGCTTGTGGCTTCACGAGATCGCGAGCTCGCGCAGATTGCTCGCATTAACCTCAGCAACGCCTCAGCCGTGTCGACCTTCGATGGGCTCAGCTCGCGAGAGCGCGAAGTTCTTCTTCTCCTAGCCGAAGGCTCTTCAAATTCGGACATTGCTAGTAGGTTGGTAATTGCTGAAAGCACAGCAAAGGTTCACGTTCATAACATCTTGAAGAAGCTAGGAGTTCGGACTCGGCTGCAGGCAGCCCTGCTCGCACGAGACCTGCCGCGCGAAGATGCGGACGAGAACTAGGCGGCGCTCGCTTGGGCGGGAAGCGCAAGTTCAGGATGCGCTTGCGCCTCAAGTGCGAAGTCCGCCCGCGCACCACGTGAGTAGTTCTCACTGGCCGACGACAGGATCGAGTCGAAGGCGTTGACGACATCCACGTCGAACTGTGTTTCCGCGGCCTGCACGAGACGTTCGCGCGCGACCTTCGGTTGCATCGCGTCGCGATACGGACGGTCCGACGTCATCGCGTTGTAGGCATCCGCAACGCAGATGATCCGCGAGATCATGGGTATCCGCTCGCCGGTTATCCCGTCCGGATAGCCCTGCCCATCGATGCGCTCGTGGTGGTGACGGACGATCTTCGCGATCTCGTCATAGGCCTCGACGTTGGCGAGTATTCGTTCGCCTATCACGGAGTGCTCCTCCATCTTCCGGCGCTCTTGTAGCGTAAGCGGCCCGGTCTTTTCGAGAACACCCGGAGGCACCCCGATCTTGCCGATGTCGTGGAGCAGTCCCGAAAGGTGAGCGAGCTGCTGAGTCTCGGGATCGAGCCCCAGACGAGTAGCGATGTCCCTGGCATAGATCGCGACCGCGGCGGAATGGCCGGCCGTGTAGCGGTCTCTCGCATCAAGCGTTGTCACAAGCGCGCTGGCGAACGAGAGGTTCGCTCTCTCGAGCCGCTCGTTGACCACCGCGAGATCGGTAGCCAGACGCCGCTGCTCCTGATACATGGCGAAGAGCCGTTGCGCGGCGAGCGCCGGAAACAGGAACAGCAGGGCAGTCCATGGAGAGAGCTCGACGTACGCAAGTGCGAGGGGCGCAACGACGGCGATGTAGAGGATCACTGACGACGGAAAGACAGGTAGTGATGTCCGAAGGAAATCCTTTGGGCTGCTGCTCCCTCGAACCCAAGTTGTCAGGGCGGCGAACGAAAGATCGAGCAGTTGAAGCGTCACCGCTCCGAACACCGTGGCGAGCGCGATAGACCCACCGTGTTCGAAGCAAGCCCACTCGCCCAATACGCGACAACGCCCGTCACAGCCCCACTGATGGCCCGAGTGCACGTGTAGACAGCCCAGCGCATGGGTGGACGAACGTCGCCAAGCATGGACGCGGCGCCCACCGCCATGGCAGCGACCGGACCGGACACAACCGCGCCGAACAGCGTAGGTAGCAGCGAGATCGATACCTGTGTGTTGCGGTTAAGCCAAATTCCACCACGCTCGGCGACGATCGCGAGTATCGCGAGGGGTATGACAACCCAGAGAGGCCCGTCAAGATCCCATGACGCTAGAAGCCAAATGCTCGTGCTAATCGATACGATTAGCAGACAGGCGACGTACAGCCAGACGCGCACCGATTCGCCAGGGGCCTCGCCGGTTGGTGCGCTTTCTTGAATTGTCACCCTTTCGGGGGATATACTCATGTCGCCGTCATCTCCCCGGGGGAGAGGAGTTGTGTATGAGGAGATCCCTCATCCGCCTGGGGGTCCTGCTGGCTTCCTTGGCGTCTCTGGCCGTAGTACTCGGCGGCTGGAAGGTCTGGTAAGGCCACAATCAAGGATGTAGTTAGCCATCGGCTGCACACATCCCTCCCTTGAGGGATGTGTGCCCGAAAGCCGTTGGATGACGCAGCAGAGGCCTCTGCACTGGTGGGGCGGTCCCCGGCCGCCCCACAACCTTTTCTACTAGTCGATGAGGCCCCGGCGGAAACCGACGGCCACCGCGTGGGCCCTGCTGCGCGCCTGGAGCTTCGCCAGCAAATGGCGCACATGGGACTTCACCGTCTCCTCGGAGAGATGGAGACGTTCGCCGATCTCGCGGTTCACGAGACCGTCCGAGATCAGCTGTAGAACCTGGTTCTCGCGGGCTGTCGGCTCCTGCTCGAAGCGCCGGGGCGCCGCCTTGAGCGGAACGACGTCAGCGGTGGCTACGTCCTCCTGAGCCCGGTTTCGACGCGCCGCGACCTCGTCGAACCGACGCGCGTGATCGAGGTAGCGAGTCAGAATCTCTTTGCGTTCGGCAGCGTCCACACCGAGGGCATCGGAAACCGCCGGGGCCGGACCCAACCCCGCATCGGGTGAACCGGTCTACGCCATTTGGGGTAAGGGTCGAGGCCGGCCCCGCTCGCGCGGGCGCCTGCGTTCGCGTCAGGCGGCGACAGAGACGAGGTCGCGCAAAGCACCAAGCCGCTGGAGCGCCTGGCCTTCCAGCTGGCGAACTCGCTCGCGCGTGAGGCCGAGCTCGTGGCCGATCGCCTCGAGCGTCCACGGATCGCCCTCGAACCCGAAGCGAAGCTCGAGGATCCGGCGTTCGCGCTCGGGAAGCGCGTCCAGAGCACGGCGCACGCCCTGCTTGCGCAGCGACTCCTCGGCCTCCTCGAACGGATCTGCGGCCTCGCGGTCTGCGAACAGGTCGCCGAGCTCCCCTTCGTCATCGGAGCCGACGCTCTGGTTGAGCGAGACGGACGCCTGGGCTGCGCTCATCGCCTCGTCGACATGCTGGATCGGGATGCCGGTCGCCTCGGCCAGCTCCTCCTTCGTCGCATCTCGGCCGAGCTCGACCTCGAGCCGCCGGGCGGCGCGGAAGAGCTTCTGCTGTCGCTCGACGACGTGGACGGGCACGCGAATCGTGCGTGCGTGATTCGCCACGGCGCGCTGCACCGACTGGCGGATCCACCACGTCGCGTACGTGGAGAACTTGAATCCACGGCGCCAGTCGAACTTCTCGACCGCACGGTTCAGCCCGAGCGTTCCCTCCTGGATCAGGTCGAGGAAGGGCACGCCGAGGCCTCGGTAGCCCTTTGCGATCGAGACGACGAGGCGGAGGTTCGACTCGATCATCCGTCGCTTGGCGAGGGGGTCCCCGGTCTCGATGCGCTTGGCGAGCGTGACCTCCTCCGAAGCCGTGAGCAGGCGATGGCGGCCAACGTCGGCCAGGAACAGCTGAAGGCTGTCGCCGGCGCCGAGGACGGGCCCGGCCGTCAGTGCGACCTCCTCGACCTCTTCGCGCGGCGCGCCGATCTCCAGACCGATCGCCTCGAGCTCGTGAGTGAACGATTGGAGCTCCTCGTCGCCGAGATCGAGCTCGAGCGCGAGCGCCTCTAGCTCGGCCGGCTCGATGAAGCCACGTTCCTCCGCAACCTCGATCAGGGAGCGGACTTGCTCGGTTTCAAGAAGTTCGTGCACGGTCACCTGTTTCCGTTCGTGTTAGTTAGTCGTTACTCATTTTACGCCACCTGGGGTAGATCGGTTCGTGAACCGTGCCCCTACCCCGGTTTGAGTGAAGTTCGGGCGCTTTGCTTGCTCTTACGAGAGACAACGCTCGATCGGATCGCCTATTCCCGGCTCATCGCTGGACGAAACCCGGCCTCGGCGGCCGTGTCCTCTCCGGCCTCGGCGGCCGTGTCGGCCTGGGCCTGTTGCGGCTGGTTCGCCCACTCCTCGTCGAACTCGACGCGCCACTTTCCGTCGTCTGCCCTGCTCGAGGCGAAGCTTGGCCCGGAACGTCCTTCCTGACCGCCCCCGGAAGCCCGTCACCGCCTTCGCCGTCTTTCCGGTCGCCATTAGCTCCTTGACGACCGAGACGGGCAAGATCTTGCCGGCCTTCTTCTTCCAGATGACGAACCCGCAGCCGGGATCGTCCTTTGTCCAGCACGAGTAGCCCTTACGATTCTCGATCACGTCGCGGCCACACACCGGGCACGGGCCGAGATTGGCACGCTCGATGCGGACATCCTTCAGCTTGTCCAGCTCGGCGACCGTCTCGGTCGTGAAGCGCTCGATGTCGGACATGAACGCGTTACGGCTGTCCTCGCCGTGCTCGATCAGTCCGAGCCGGTGCTCCCAGTCGCCGGTCAGCTCGGGGGAGGTCAGGGGATGCTCACCGAGGAGGGAGACGACCTGGACGCCCTTCTCGGTGGCGTGCAGCGCGCGGCCGTCCCGCTCGATGTAGCCGACGTCGATGAGTCGCTCGATGATCGATGCGCGGGTTGCCGGCGTTCCGATCCCCGAGTCCTTCATCGCTTCGCGCAGTTCGGCGTCGCCGATGTCCTTCCCGGCCCCCTCCATCGCTGCGAGAAGCGATGCGTCGCTGAAACGCCGCGGGGGCTGGGTTTCCTTGCGCAGCGCGGCGACCTCGACCGTATCGACGGCCTCGTCCTGTCGAAGCGCCGGCAGCGACTGGTCGCCGCCTGAGTCTTCCTCCTCGGCCGTGGGCGTCATTGCTTCCTCGCCGTAGACGGCCTTCCAGCCCGCCACGAGCAGCACACGGCCGCTCGTGCGGAAGATGTGCTCTTCGACGGTCGTTTCGACGCGCGTCCGCTCGAAGACCGCCTCGGGATGGAACACGGCGAGAAAGCGACGGGCGACGAGGTCGAAGATCTTGATCTCGTCTTCCTTCATCTTCTCGAGCTTGTGCTCCGAACGAGTCGGGATGATCGCATGGTGATCTTCGACCTTCTTGTCGTTCACCACCCGGCCGAGCGGAAGCTTGTCGAGGCCCGTGACGTAGGCGGCGGCCCGGCCGTAGGCCGCGTTCTCGCCGACGAGAGCGGCCGTCGGCTTGATCTCGCCGATCATCTCGCTCGTCAGGAAACGCGAGTTCGTTCGCGGGTACGTGATCGCCTTGTGCTCCTCGTACAGGCGCTGCGCAGCGGCCAGCGTGCGGCGCGCCGAGAATCCGTACAGGGTGTTCGCATGCCGCTGGAGGGATGTCAGGTCGTAGAGGAGCTGCGGCGACTCGCGCTCCTCCTTCTTCTCCAGCTTCGTGATCGTGCCCTGCTTGCCGTCGCAGTCGCGAACGACGTCGTTCGCAGCGTCCTCGGCGATCCGCTTGCCGCCGAGATAGCGGCCCGAGTAGCGCCGGTCCTCGGACGCCTCGAACGTCGCCTCGACCAGCCAGTACGGCTGGGGTACGAAGGCGCGGATCTCGAGCTCGCGGCGCACGACGATGGCGAGCGTCGGAGTCTGAACGCGACCGAGAGATACGGCGCCGTCGAAGGCCGACCGCAGCCTGACCGTCGCAGCCCGCGTCGCGTTCATACCGACGAGCCAGTCGGCCTCGGAGCGGGAGCGGGCTGCCTCCTCGAGGAGCTTCATCTCGCCGCCCGGGCGCAGTTGCTCGAACGCTTCGCCGATGGCGGACTTGGTCATCGAGTTCAGCCAGAGGCGCTGGACGGGCTTCGTGACCTTGGCAGTCTCGAACAGGTACGCGAAGATCAGCTCACCCTCGCGGCCGGCGTCACACGCATTCACGATCGTGTCGATATCGTCGCGCCGCATGAGCTTGTGCACGACGGCGAGTTGCTTCTTGGCGCGCTCGTCGTTCGGCGTCAGCTTGAACTTGGTCGGAACGATCGGAAGATCTGCGTACCGCCACTTCTTCAACTTCGGGTCGTACGCCTCGGGCGCAGCCAGTCCGACCAGGTGGCCGACCGCCCAGGAGACGACGTACTCGTCCGACTCGAGGTAGCCCTCATGCTTCGCAAACGAGCCGGGAAGCGCGGTCGCGATGTCCCGCCCAACGGACGGCTTCTCGGCGATGACGAGTGTCTTCTGCACCGCGGAACACCATAGCGACCCCTGTCAAGGGGCGATACTGCCCCGGATGGCCCTGACAGAATCGCCGTCCGGCTTCTACCGCTTGGCTATCGCTGTCTCGCTTCCGGTCGTGAGAGACTTCTACCGCCTGAGGGTGACCGGGGCCGAGCACGTCCCCCGCGAGGGCGGCCTCGTGATCGCCGCAAACCACACGTCGAACCTGGATCCCTGGCCGCTCGGCTGTGCGTTGCCGAAGCGTCAGCTGCACTACATGGCCAAGTCCGAGCTGTGGAAGCCGGGCTTGCGCACGCTGCTCGCGGCCATCGGGTCGTTTCCCGTGCGGCGCGGCGAGGGTGACGTCGAGGCCTTCGAGACCGCGGTCCGGATCGTCAGGAACGGCGGCGTGATGGCGATGTTCCCCGAGGGGACGCGCCGCACCAAGGGTCTTCGCAAGAAGCACGAGCCCCGTCCGCACCGCGGCACCGCCCGGATTGCGCTCGCAGCAGACGCTCCGCTCGTGCCGGCAGCGATCCGGGGGATGGATCGTCTCTCGAAGCTCGGGCCTCTCCGAGTCATGTTCGGCCCTCAGATTCCACTCGATGACCTCCGCTCGGCCGAATCCTTCGAAGCTGCCGGGCAAGGCACGGAACGGTTGTGGGCAGAGATCCAGCGTCTCGAAGCCGAGCTCGCACGACTGCCATGACCGCGGTCCCCCTGATGGCGATCGACGGCGACTCGCTCGCCCACCGCGCGTTTCATGCGCTCCCGAAGAGCATCCGGGACGGCGCCGGTCGGCCGGCCAACATGCTCGTCGGGTTCGGGAACATGCTCGTGGGTCTCTGGGAAGCCGAGCGGCCGCGGACGATCGTGACCGGCTGGGACACGCTCGACGCACCGACGTACCGCAATCAGCTCTACGCGCCCTACCAATCGGGGCGTGAGTTCCCTCCCGAGCTGAGGGAGCAGCTCGACCGGCTGCCCGAGCTCGTTCGCGCGTTCGGCTTCGCTTCCTCGAAGCAGGCGGGGTACGAGGCCGACGACTTTCTCGCCGCCTCGGCAGCAGCCGAGGAGCGAAGCGGCGGACGGACGCTCGTCGTCACGAGCGACCGCGACATGTACCAGCTCGTTACCGACTCGGTCACGCTGCTGATGCCGAAGCGAGGCGTGCTCGAGATCGACCGAGTCGG
Organism: uncultured Thermoleophilia bacterium; assembly: GCA_963797645.1. Taxonomy (GTDB): domain Bacteria; phylum Actinomycetota; class Thermoleophilia; order Gaiellales; family Gaiellaceae; genus CAWCQC01. The sequence continues at coordinate 79,548 of CAWCQC010000001.1, forward strand.
ACCGGAGGAGGTCCGGGCGCGCTACGGCGTCGAGCCGGCGCAGGTGCCTGATTTCATCGCGCTGCGAGGCGATCCCTCGGATCGCCTGCCGGGAGCGCGAGGCATAGGACCAGCCAAGGCAGCCGGCGTCCTTCGCGAACACGGCACTCTCGAGGCCGCGCTCGAGGCGGGTCGCTTCTCCACCGAGGCCGACGACCTGCGTACCTACCGGGCGATCGCAACCCTCCAGACGGATGCGCCCGTCCCCCCGCTTCCGGACGTCGAGCCCGACTGGACGGCCGCCTCCGCTCTCGCGGGCGCCTGGGGGCTCAACGCTCTGTCGAAACGGCTCCTCGAGCGGGCATGATCACGACGTGTTCCTCCCGAGGCCCGTGGACGCCCAGGGCGAGCACCTGCTCGATATCCGCGCTCCGGCTCGGGCCGGAGACGATCGCCACCGCGCTCGGTAGCTCGCCGTCCAGCGCGGCGAGCAGGTCGTCGAGACCGGGCAGCACCTGGTCCTCCGTGATTACGGTCAGATGGACCTCTGGCAGGATCGAGTGGGCGCGCGATTCGACCGTCGACGCCGCCAGGACGACGCTCCCCGGGTCGGCGAGGCCGTAGAGCGCCTCCGAGAGAGTGGCTCCCTCGAGCTCCGGCACGACCCGGTAGTGGACCCGGAAGCCGTTCCGCTTCAGGTTCGAGGCAAACAGCTCGACGAGGGCCGCAGGGCTCGTCATCGCCGGCTTCGGTAACGCCGACGGGCGAGTCGCGGCAGCTCGCGTCCCTCCCGCCAGGCCTTCGCCGGCCCGATCCCGCCTCCGAGCGGCGCCCCGAGGCGGCCGAGGAAGGTCGAGAGCCGGTAGCCGGCGGCCGAGGACCAGGCCAGCGACCAGAGGGTCATCGCCCAGCGCTCCCGCCGCGACGCCACCTTCTCCTCCACGAGGTCGCGCCGAAGCTCGAGCAGGAGCTCGTGGAGAGGGATCTTCACAGGACAGGCATCGGTGCAGGCGCCGCACAGCGAGGACGCGTGCGGAAGCGAGGGGGCCCGTCCGATGCCGACGAGAAGCGGTGCCAGCACCGCCCCCATCGGACCGGAGTACACGGGCCCGTAGGCCTCGCCTGCCGTCTTCCGGTAGACCGGGCAGACGTTGAGGCACGCACCGCAGCGGATGCAGGCGAGCATCTCCTCGTACTTCGTGCCCATCAGGTTGCGGCGGCCGTTCTCGAGGAAGACGACGTGCAGCTCCTCCGGCCCGTCCACCTCCCCCTCCCGGCGGGGCCCGGTGATCAGCTGCGTGTAGCTCGTCAGCCGCTGACCGGTGCCGCTTCGTCCGAGAAGCTGCAGCAGCGGGCCGAGATCGGCGAGCGTGGGTACGAGCCGCTCGATTCCGGTCACGGCGATGTGCACGTTGGGAAGGGACGAGACGAGCCGTGCGTTTCCCTCGTTCGTCACCGTGACGATCGTGCCGGTCTCGGCAACGGCGAAGTTCGCGCCTGTGACACCGACGTCTGCATCGAGGAAGACCTGCCGGAGCTGGCGGCGCGCAGACCGGGTCAGATCCTCGAGCTCCGCCGCGACGGGCTTGCCCTCGACTCGGGCGAACAGCTCGGCGACGTCTTCCTTCGTCTTCTCGATCGCCGGCGCAACGATGTGAACGGGGTGGTCACCAGCGAGCTGGAGGATGTACTCGCCGAGATCCGTCTCGACCGTTCGGATGCCGGCGAGCTCGAGAGCCTCGTTCAGGCTGATCTCCTCCGTCGCCATCGACTTCGACTTGGCGACGAGCTTCGCGCCGTGCCGGGTGCAGACCTCGACGACGTACGCGCAGGCCTCCTCGGCGGTGGCGCACACCTTCACGTGTCCTCCGCGCGCCTCGAACGCTTGCGTGAACTCCGCGAGGTACCGATCGATCGACCGGACCGCCTCCATGCGAATCTCGTGTGCCCGGCTGCGAAGCGACTCGACGTCCTGCAGTTCGCCCCAGGCTTCGAGGCGATGCGAGCGCAGGCGCTCGACGGAGGACGCGATCGCGGCCTCGAGCTTCGGTTCGGCGAGCTTCTCCCGCGCAACCTGCCGGAAGCGCCGCGCCGGTTGGGAAAGCTCACTCATGCGGTCTCCTCGCTATCGATCCCACGCGCGAGCGCGGTCGCGAGGTGGACGACGGCCGGTCCCCCGGCCCGCCGCACGCGCCCGGCGAGGTGCATGAGACAGCCCGGATCGGCGGTCACGAGGGCCTCGGCGCCGACCGCTCTCACACCGCCGAGCTTGTCATCGGCCATCGCGATCGAGAGCTCGGGCTGCCGCACCGAGAAGGTCCCGCCGAATCCGCAACACAGGTCGGGGCGCGGGAGCAGGATGACCTCGGCGCCCGTCGCCTCGAGCAACCGGCGCGGGGGCGTCGAGATCCGAAGCTCGCGCAGCATGTGACAGGAGTCGTGGTAGGCGATCCGCCTCCCTTCGTTGCGGCGAGGGAGGTTCATGCCCTGGGAATCGAGGAAGGCAGAGAGCTCCCAGACGTCGTAGGGCTCGACGCCGACCAACTCGGGCAGGTAGTTCGTGGCCATCGTCGCGCACGACCCCGACGGGCACACCACGGGCGCATCGCGGGAGAACGCCCTGACGAACGTACGGGCTACGCGCCGCGCTGCCTTCCGGTGCCCGGCGTTGAACGCCGGCTGGCCGCAGCAGACCTGCGCGCGTGGGAAGTCGACCTCGAAACCGGCCTCCTCGAGCAGGTCTCGAGCATCCGCCACCGCCTCGGGGAAGATCAGGTCGCCGAGGCAGGTCGCGAAGAGCTGAACGCGCCTGGCGCTCATGACAGGGAAGACTACGGACGGCGACCGACGGCGAGCGCCGACGGAATGCCGAGCTCGGCGGTGAACTCGGCAGCACGCTCGAAGCCGGCCTGTTCGAGCAGCCCGACCGCTTCGGCCGGCGTCGGCGACGAGCCGCCGGAGCGCGCTGCCCGCAGACGGGCGAGCGCCTCGTCGAGAGAATCTCGGCCGCGGTAGAGGCCGATCAGGGCCCAGCCGCCCGGGCGCAACGTCTCCCGGACGCGGGCGAGCCCGGTTTCGAGGACGGAACGCGGGAGAAACGGGGCAGGCAGGAAGGCGAGGTCGAAGCCTTCACGGTCCGCGAGATCCTCGACTCGAGCCGTTCGGAGCTCGATCCGGCCGCTGAGCCCCGCGGCGGCGACGTTCGCCCGCGCCAGCGTCAGCGACGGCTCCCACGGATCGATCCCCACAACGTGGAGCCGCGGCCACAGCTCGGCCATCGCGATCGAGAGCCCGCCGACGCCGACGCCGACGTCCAGGAAGGCGGCGTCCGGGGCGTCGAGCCGCTCGGAGAGCCCCTCGAGCTCGGGGGCGACGCGCTCCCGCAGGACCGGCGCGAACCCGGACGACACGCGGCCGAAGCTCTCGAGGACGTCGGCATCCGTGTGACTCCACCCCGGAGCCCGCTCGGGGTCGGCCAGGAGGTCTGCCGCCTGGAGGAAGATGGCGTGGATCGGAGACGAGGCGGCCGAGAGCTCCTGCGTGCCGGCACTCGCCACGGCATCGGTCAGCCCGAGCGCGTCGACGACGCCCTCGAGCGCGTCCTCGACCTCGGGAACGGTCCTGGTGCCGGTCGAACGCAGCCTGAGCACGGCCCCGAGAGCCGCGAGCGCCTCCACGTTCCCCGAGAGCCGCGCTGCGACCTCCCTGATCGATCCGTCGACAGGCACGGGGCGTGAGCATACGCGCGTTGCCTCCGTCAGGGCGCTCGTGTAGCGTTTCTGTCCTCGCCGCCGGAGCAGGTGCGCGAGAAGAGGCATGGGGCCTCAGGAGTCACGCCGACTCCTGGGGCTTTTTTCGTGGTCCAGGACGGGAGGCGCAATGGTGAAGGTCGAGGCGGTGGTGATCAGGGAGCGCGTCGAGACGGTGATCGACGCGGTCGAGGAAGAGGCAGGGCACGTCGGCGTGACCGTCGTCGAGGCGGTGGGGCACGGACGGCAGCGAGGCATCACGCACGAGTACCGCGGCCGGATCTTCGAGTCACGCTTCCTGCCGAAGGCCCTGCTCGTGTTCGTCGTCGACGACGAGCGAGCCGAGGCGGTCGTCCACGCCGTCGTCGACTCGGCCCGGAGCGGGAACGACTCGGGCGACGGAATCGTCTGGACGACTCCGATCGGCGGGGTGACGCACCACCGCACGGGCAGCGCGCTCGAGGAGGTCGAGGCGAGATGACGCGCACCGAGCTCGGCATCGCGGCGAGCACGATCTGGGTCGTGGTCGCAGCCATTCTGGTCATGTTCATGCAGGCCGGCTTCGCCTTCCTCGAGGCGGGTCTCTGCCGGATGAAGAACGTCGCCCACATCGCCGGGAAGACGGTTCTCGTGTTCGGTATCGCGTGCATCGTCTACTACCTCGTCGGGTTCGGCATGGCGTTCGGCGACGGCGGCAACGGCCTCGTCGGCGGCTCGGGCTTCGCGCCGTCGATCGACGAGCTGCTCTCCGTCGGCAAGGCGCCGTTCAGCTGGTTCGCCTCGATCCCGGCCGCCGCCGGCTACCTGTTCGAGGTGATGTTCGCGGGCGTCTCGCTCGCGATCGTCTGGGGCGCGATGGCCGAGCGGGCGAAGCTGTGGGTCTACTTCGTCTTCGGTGCGCTCTTCGTGCTCCTGTACTCGCTCGTCTCCCACTGGATCTGGAGCCCTGACGGCTGGCTGTTCTCGAAGGGAATGCAGGATTTCGCGGGCTCGACCGTCGTCCACTATCAGGGTGCGCTCGCCGGGCTCGCCGGCGCGCTCCTTCTCGGACCGCGGCTCGGGAAGTTCGACGCGGACGGCAAGCCGAACGCGATTCCCGGCCACAACATGGCCTACGTGACGCTCGGCGTCGTGATCCTCTGGTTCGGCTGGTACGGGTTCAACGCCGGTTCGACGCTCGGGGTCGACTTCGGCGGCGTCGGGTTCTTCGCCTACGTGGCGATGACGACGACGATCGCCGCCGCCTGCGGCGTGATGGGCGCGGCGGTCACGAGCTGGCTCAAGCTCGGGAAGCCGGACGTGTCGATGATGCTGAACGGAGCGATCGCCGCCCTGGTCGCGATCACGGCCGCCTGTGCGTTCGTTGCGCCCTGGGCGGCGCTCGTCATCGGTTTCGTCGCCGGTGGGATCGCCGTCTACGGCGTTCTCCTCGTCGAGCGGATTCGGATCGACGACCCGGTCGGCGCCATCGCCGTACACGGTCTGTCGGGTGTCTGGGGAACGCTGGCCCTCGGCCTGTTCGCGCTCCCCTCGCAGGCCGAGAGCCTCGCGACCGGGCAGGGCGGCCTTCTCTATACAGGCAGCTTCAGCCAGCTCGGTACGCAGGCGCTCGGCCTGGCAGCGGTCGGGGCGTTCACGTTCACGGCGTCCTTCGGAATCCTCTGGGCCATGAAGCGGACCTTCGGGATTCGCGTCGCGGACAGGGTCGAGACTGCGGGCCTGGACGTGTCCGAGCACGGCATGTGGGGCTATCCCGAGTTCTACATCCCCGTCCCCGGCGGCTACGGAACCGAGGCGCATGGCCACCTCGGCCATCTCGGGCAAGCGAGCCGGGCTCCCGCAGGAGCCGTGGTAGCGCAGCCGGCTCCGGTTCCTCAACCGGAGACCGGCTAGATCCTTCGGCCGGGCCGATACCCGCGCCCCCGTCCGCGGCGCGGGTATCGGCTCAGCCTCTAGGCCTGGCGGCGGTAGTCCTCCCGAACCGGGTGGAAGACATCGAGGATCCGACAGCCGTCCTCACCCGCCCGGGCTGCGTGCTGGACGTCGCCGGGAAGCCGGTAGGCGTCGAACGGGCCTAGCACGTGATCGACACCGTCGACGACGAGCGTGATCTCGCCGCTGACGACCATGCCGAGCTGCTCGTGCGGATGGCTGTGCTCCTCGACCACGGCACCCGGCTCGAGGTCGACGAGATTGAGCATCGCGCCCTCGCCGAAGAGCGGGTACGCCCGAACGCCCTCGGCGAGGTCGAACGGGCGCATCTCGATGAGTCTCTGAAAAGTGACCACCCGGCGACTTTACGCGTCCGGAACGACGCGCGCGTAGAGCTCCGGCGCGACGTTTCGGCCGGTGACGAGCACGACGGTCTTTCCGGGCCCTTCAGCGACCCGTCCGGCCATCGCGGCAGCGACGGCGACAGCGCCGGCACCCTCGACTACCAGGTCGTGCGCGGCGTGGAGGAGTCGCATCGCCTCCTCGATCTCGCGCTCGCTCACGAGGACCACGTCGGCGACGTGGCGGCGCACGAGCTCGAACGTGACGGAGCCAGGCTCCAGGTTGCCGGCCAGTCCGTCCGCGAGCGTGGGCTCTCTCGTTGATCTGGACGATCCGGCCGGCGTCGAGCGACGCCCGCATGGTTGGCGACGCCTCGCTCTCGACTCCGACGACGAGCGTCTCCGGCCGGCCGGATGCCCACAGAGCGACGCCCGCGATCAGGCCTCCTCCGCCTACCGGACACGCGATCGTCACGGGCCCATCGAGCTCGTCGAAGATCTCTGCCGCGACCGTGCCTCCGCCGGCGATGACGTCAGGGTCGTTGTACGCCGAGACGTAGCGACGTCCCTCGGCCGCGAGACGGAGCGCGAAGGCCTCCGCGTCGTCGTACGACTTTCCGTGAAGGACGACCTCGACCGGGAAGGCTGCGAGTGCGGCGAGCTTCGCCGGCGAGGCGGTCTCGGCACAGACGACTGTCGCCTGCAGGCGGAGCCGGGCCGCGGCAAACGCGATTCCGAGCGCGTGGTTGCCGGCGGACGCAGCCACCACCGGCGTCGCCGGGTCGAGGCGGGAGAGCGCGGCGAACGCACCCCGCACCTTGAACGACCCGGTCGGCTGGGCCGTCTCGAGCTTGAGCATGGCACCGTTGCCGAGAGCCGGCGCGGGGATCAGAGGCGTGGGTGCGAGAACGGGTAGCAGGCGCCGGCGTGCGTCGGCAATCTCGGCTCGTTCGGGGAGCCGAACCTGCCTCATCGCCGCAACGACTCCTCCGCCGCACAGCTGCGCACGAGCGGAAGCACGGACTCGGCGACGGCCTGGAGCGCCGCTCCCGGGGGTTCCTCCTGACGGCGGACGAGCGAGAGCACGAGATGCGTGCACCCGGCCTCGGCGAACTCGGCGAGGCCGGCGGCGCATGCATCTGCGTCGCCGGCGACCACGTACCTGCCGGCCAGGTCGGCGGTGAACCGCGGCTCGTCGTAGCGCCAGGCCAGGTGCTCGTCGCCGCGCCGACGGGCTTCCGCCGGATCAGTGCCGAGGCTCACGTACACGTACGCGCCCCACGCGAACCCGGGCTCGAGCGCTCGGCCGCCGTCAGAGGCCAACTCGCGAACCGAGGCGAACATGCTCCGGCACCGTTCCGGCGTCACCATGTACGGCAGGAAGCCGTCGCCGTGAAGAGCCGCTCGTCGTCGAGTGGCCTCGCTGCGGCCAGCGACCCAGAGGGGCGGCCCGCCCGGCCTGACGGGCGGCGGCTCGATCCAGACGTCGTCGAGCTCGAAGAGCTCTCCTTGGTAGGAGAACCGCTCGCCCGAGAAGTAGCGGCGCAGGATCTCGAGGGCCTCTGTCGTCCGGCGTCCGCGCCGATCGAGAGGGATCCCTGCTGCGGCGAACTCCTTCGGGTTGTCGCCCCCCACCCCGAGAGCGAGGATCAGCCTTCCACCCGAGATCCGGTCGACGCCTGCGAACTCTTTCGCGAGGAGCGTGGGATGACGCAGCGGCGCGATCGTCGCAGCGGGGCCGATCGCGATGCGCTCGGTGGCGCACGCCATGGCCGTGCACATCGTGACGGCGTCCCAGACCGGTCGGTGAAAGAGCAGATGCTCGCCCGTGAACAGCCCGTCGTAGCCGAGCTCCTCCACCGTACGAAATACGTCGAGACCCCAGAACTCACCCCCGCAGGAGACCCCGACGAACATTTGCGCCGATCCTACTCGTGCGCGAGAGTTCCTCCATGACGTCTATCCCCTCCACGGAAGCCGACCTCGACACGCCCGCGATCGTCGTCGACCTGGATCGGCTCGAACAGAACCTCGCGCGCTGGCAGCGCTACGCCGACGACGCCGGAATCGCGAACCGTCCCCACATCAAGACCCACAAGTGCGTCGAGATCGCCCGCCGACAGCTCGAGCTCGGAGCCGCCGGTATCACCTGCCAGAAGCTCGGCGAGGCCGAGGTAATGGCGGACGCGGGCATCACGGACATCCTGATCCCGTTCAACCTGCTCGGAGAGCGCAAGCTCGATCGCCTGGCGCACCTCATGCGCCGAACCGAGCTCCGCGTCTCGGCGGACGACGAACGCCTGCTCGACGGGCTCTCCCGCGCGGCAGCCGCCGCAGAGCGCGATCTGGACGTGCTCGTCGAGTGCGACACCGGCTTCGCGCGGGCAGGCGTCGCGACGCCCGGAGAGGCCGCCTCGCTCGCCACCGCCGTCGAGGCCACGAGCGGCCTCCGCTTCGCCGGCTTCCTGACCTACCCCTGCCCACCGGGATCGATCGACTTCCTGGAGACGGCCGCGGCCGAAGCCCGCGCGGCCGGCCTCGAGGTCGAGACGATCTCGGCCGGCGGTACGCCCGCGATGTGGCAGGCGGCCGATCTCGGCCCCGCCGTGAACGAGTACCGCGTCGGCACCTACGCGTACTTCGACCGCAACACGCATCGATGCGGGCGCAGCGGCGGTCGACGATGTCGCCCTGTCGGTGCTGGCTACGGTCGTCAGCCGCCCGGCGAGGGACCGGGCGATCCTGGACGCGGGCAGCAAGGCGCTCACGTCGGATCTGAGTGAGAGTGCCGGCTACGGCCTCGTGCTCGAAGCGCCCGGCTCGGCGATCGCGACACTCTCCGAGGAGCACGGACATGTGAAGGTCGCGAAGGGCGACGAGCTCGAGCTCGGGCAGCGCGTCCACGTGGTCCCGAACCACGTCTGTCCCGTGTCGAACCTGTTCGACGAGCTCTGGGTCAGGAGGGGAGAGAAGATCGTCGACCGGTACGCGATTGCCGCCCGCGGCCGCTCAGCCTGAGATCCGATCGCGGCGCTGCATCAACTCGGCTTGCGGGCAATTGCTTCGACTTCGATCTTGAACCCGAGCAGGGCCGCGCCGACGGTCGTCCGGGCCGGGTAGGGCTCGCCGAAGTACTCGCGGTAGATCTCGTTGTACGTCGTGAAGTCGGAGAGGTCGGCGAGGAACGCGTTCACCTTGATCACGTCCTCGAAGCCGCAGCCGGCGGCGGCGAGGCAGAGCCCGAGGTTGCGGAACGTCTGGTGGGCCTGCTCGGCGAAGTCCTCGGAAACGAGCGTGCCCTGGGCGTCGAAGGGTCCCTGGCCCGCGGTGTAGACGAGATCGCCGCTGACGACGAGGGGCGAGTACGGCGGCCCGGGAACGACCATGCCGTCGGGTTGGATCGCGTGGCGATGGTGCACGTTGGCTCCTTTGTCGCTGGACGGTGGGCTCACACACGCTAGTAGAGTCGGCGCGCCGTGGCCGAACGACCGTTGGTGTGCGTTCTCGGGCTCGGGCTCATGGGCCGGCCGATGGCGCGCCGGCTCGCGGCCGCCGGCTTCGACGTGTGCGGCTGGAACCGCACGCCCCTCGACAGGTCGCTGACGCGGGAGATCCCGCTCGTTGGGGGCCTCGCGGAGGCCGCGGACGCCGATGTGCTGGTGCTCATGCTCGCCGACTCGCGGGCGGTGGGGGACGTGCTCGTAGAGCTCGAGCCGCTGCTGCGCTCCGGGCAGCTCGTCGTCGACATGGGCAGCTCCGATCCGCGGGACTCGGTCGATCGCGCCTCGAGGCTCACCGGCCGCGGGATCGGCTGGGTCGACGCGCCGGTCTCGGGCGGAACCGCCGGCGCGGAGAGCGGTCGGCTGGCCATCATGGCCGGCGGCGCGGAGGCGGACGTCGACCGCGCTCTTCCGGTGCTCTCGACCCTCGGCGAAAGCGTCCTCCGGGTGGGCGGCGCCGGCGCCGGTCACACCGCGAAGGTTGCGAACCAGCTCATCGTCGGGCTCGCGCACGAAGCCGTCGCCGAGGCGCTCGTTCTCGCCGAGTCCGCCGGCGTCGAGCCCGCGCTGCTGCGCCGGGCGCTCCGGGGAGGCTGGGCCGACTCGCGCGTCCTCCAGGAGCAGGGCGAGCGGATGGCCGCGCGGAACTACGCGCCGGGCGGCAAGGTGCGGACGCTCGTCAAGGATCTCGAGCTGGCGCGGGAGCTCGCCGTCACGCACGACCTCGAGCTTCCTCACCTGAAGAGCGCGCTCTGCCTCTTCTCCGCGCTCGAGGAGCAGGGCGCGGGCGAGCTCGACTGCGCGGTCGTCGTCGATCGGCTGCGTCAGAGATCCTTGCGCGAGAAGGCGTAGGCGGCGATCAGTCCCGCGATCGCGGTGTAGCCCACCGCCCAGAGGATGATCCCGATCCCGGCGGGCTGTGCGCCGCCGAAAGGGCCGAGGTCGATGGCGAGCTTCGTCACGCCGCCCGTGTCCGCGGTGATGCGGCTGAGAGCGTCCTGGTAGAGAGCCTCGAACGGCAGCGCCCACGAGGCGGCGCGCGCGACGTCCTCGAGTGTCGGCGAGCCGATCGCCTCGCCCACCTGCCCCAGCAGCCCCGCCGTGAGCCCCGCTCCGAACAGCATGAATACCGCGATCCCGTTCGCGGTCGCCGTCAGGAAGACCGACCCGAGAATCGAGAGAGCCGCGAGCACGGCAACCGCGCCCGCGAGCTCGAGACCGGGCACCACGATGCGGTCGGGCCACCAGCCTCCGACCGCGCCCGTGATGACCATCGCGGCGGCGTACACCCCCGCGACGTAGACGGCTCCGGTGCAGGCCGCGCCCGCAAAGCGGGCGACGAGGAGCGCCGGCCGGCCTAGGGGCCTGACGACGAGCGGTTGAAGGAGCCCCCTCTCGGCGTCGCCTCGGACGACCCCGAAGGTCAGGAACGCCGCGAGGATGACGCCGAGGAAGAGGATCGCGAACATCGCCAGCCCGAAGACCGTCGCCCCGGCCAGCGTCTTGGTGTCGACCCCGACCTCACCTGCCTCCGCAGCGAATCCCGATGTCTCCTGGAAGGCGCGGTCGGCGCCGAGACCGTACAGGGCGAGAAACGCCGCCGTCAGGATCAGGACCACGACGAAGACTCGCCGTCTGACCGCTTCCCGCAGGGCGTAGCCGACCACCGCAATCACGTCGCGTCCTCGCCGACCGCGTCGAGGTAGACGTCCTCGAGCCCGCTGTGGAGCACCCTGACGCCGTAGATCTGCTCGCCGGCCGCGACGAGCTCCGCCACGATTCGCGGCACGTCCTCCCTGCCGGCGTCGGCGACGACCCGCACGCCTCCCCCGGTCTCGACCTCCACGCCTCCCGGTCGACCCAGCTCGTCGGGGCTCCCGGCCGCCACGACCCGTCCGCGATCGATGATGACGACGCGGTCGCAGACGAGCTCGATCTCGCTGAGAAGGTGCGAGTTGAGGAGCACGGCGACACCGCGGGCCCGCAGCTCCTCGAGCAGGTGGCGCACCGTGCGCCTGCCCACCGGGTCGAGGGCGCTCGTGGGCTCGTCGAGGAGGAGCAGGCGCGGCGCTCCGACGAGCGCCTGCGCGATCCCGAGTCGTTGCTGCATCCCCTTCGACATGGCCTCGACCCGGCGGTCGCGCGCGTCCGAGAGCCCGACGAGCTCGAGCAGGTCCGTCGCGCTCGGAGGAGCCGCCGCTCGACCCCGCGAGCCGCTGGTGCAGCTCGAGGAGCTCGCCGGCGCGATACCACCCGGGAAACCGGAAGAGCTCGGCGAGATACCCCAGCGACGCCCGGGCGGCGAGGGAGCCCGCGGGCGCGCCGCACACCTCGGCCGTCCCGGCGCTGGGTCGCACGAGCCCGCACGCGATCTTGACGAGTGTCGACTTCCCCGCACCGTTCGGTCCGAGGAGTCCAACGAGCTCACCCGGCGCCACGGTGAGATCGACTCCGGCGAGCGCCTCGGTCGACCCGTACCGCTTGGTGAGAGCCCGCACGTCGAGGGCAGCCGGCATTCCCGCCGAGTCTACGCTCCGGCCTCGGCTCCCCCACGCGAGGGGTGAGCGTCCAGCTACGCCGTGCCGCTGTCAGCCCCGGTGAGCATGAGACGGCTCGTGCTGCTCGGAATCCTGTACGGCACCCTCACGGGTCGTAGACTCCGCACGACTCGACCAGGAGGAACGATGAGCTCGAAGTCGACGGCAACGCCGGAGAATGCCCTGACGAAGGAGGAGGTCGACGCGCGTCTGGCGAGCACGGCGCTTGCGCGGCTCGCGAGCTACCGGGCGGACGGGATGGTTCATCTCACGCCGATCTGGTTCGACTGGGACGGAGCGCGCTTCCGACTGACGCTCGGTGCCGGACGGGTGCACCTGCAGAACCTGGCCCGCGATCCGCGGGTGTCGATCCTCGTCGACCAGGACCCGCGGCTCGAGCAGGGGCTCGCGGCCGGTGCCTGGGCGATCATGGCGCGTGGACACGCCGAGCTCTCGCGCGACGAGGCACTGATCCGCGAGGTGACGTTCAAGGTGCTCACGAAGGCGCTCGGGGGGTCCGACGCTGAGGAGTACCTCGAGCCGATCATGGCCGAAGGTCGGACGATCGTCACGATCACGCCGCAGGACTGGCTGACCTGGGACTACAACAAGGTCGATTGACACGGGCGCCGCTCGCGCGCGTGTAGGGTTGCCCAGTGCTCGACCCCGTGCGTGGCCCTGCGCACATATGTTGAACCAACACAACCCGAATGGGAGCCCGGGTTCGGCAGTCGCCGTTGGCGCAGTCCGGCAGGGCACCCACCTGGCTTGCCAGGTTCCTCGGGCGCGGGGCATCACCGGCGGGGTGGGGCACACCCCTGGACCGAGGCGCGCCCCCACCGGTCAGCCAGCCCGGTCTAGTACCAGGCGATCCTGACGTTCACCCGGATCACGCGGCCCGAATCGACCTCCCGCTTGAACCACGCTCTCCAGATCGGCCGGCGCTGGTCGATGGTCCCGAGGATGACGCCCCGGTGGACGCAGTTGTACGTCACGGGCCTGCCGTTGGACGGGGGCACCCTACGCCAGAGGCAGAGGCGACTGCAACAGGTGGCTCGAGTCCAGAACACGCACACGAACCACCCACTTCACCCAGTCGAATCCACGCTGATCGGGCACGACCAGGCGGAGCGGGAAGCCGTGTCCATGCGTGAGAGGCCGGCCCGCGACATGCGTCGCGAGGACGAGCGAGCCCGCGTCGCCGAGCGAGAAGCGCCGGTCGTAGCCCGTGACCGACTCGACCGAGACGCTCCTGGCGGCGGCGGTCACGCGCGCCTCGTCGAGGAGCTCGCCGAGTGACACTCCACGCCATTCCTGCCTGGTGTACCACCCGCCCGTGCAATCCAGCTCCGCCACGAGCGGGACGGCCGCGCGCCCCTGCAGATCCTCGTACGAGAGCTCGAGCGGCCGGGCGACTTCACCGTCGACGGCGAGCCGCCAGGCAGCCGCTTCGATCGGGTCGGGGTCGTCGTTGAACCAGCTCACGTCTGGAAAGTCGCCCGAGAAGCTTGCCCGCTCGTAGGAGCCCGTGAAGCGCCGACCGCTCCCGCGGGTGTCGAGGAGCGCCTGGGCTGTGCGCTCGAGCTGCCAGAGCACGACGCCCGCGGCGACGACCCCGACCATGCGGAGAAACGCGCGCCGGTCGCGGGCGGCCGGTACCCGCACGATCCAGCGGCGATCGACCGCGTGCCAGACGAGGAGGGCGACGAGCAGCAGCGCGAGGTATGCGTGCCAGTTCACCAGGCTCGTTCCTGCGACGTAGAGCGGTCCGGCGCTGATCCAGATGACCCCGGTGACGAGCACCGAGAGGAGAAGCGCGACCATGACGAGCAGGACGAGGCGCGCCTGGCCGACACCGGGGCGCCGACGGATTGCATGGAGCACGATGGTCCCCTTGGCAAACAGCAAGGCGACGATCCCGTAGGCCCCGATCGCGTGCAGCCAGAACACCGCCTCGTAGGCGCGGCCGGTGCCGAGAAGGCCGACGAGCCCGGTGACGAGCTGCACGGTGAGCAGCGCCAGCAGCGCGAGGTTGGCCCAGGGAAACGGCGTCGCCCGGCGACCCATCTCCCGTCAACGGTAGCGCCGGCGTCGCCTCGGTTTGGTTACGAGTTCGTTACAGCGGTTCGGTCGCTCGGCGCTAGCATCGAGATCGGCGGTGCGCATCGGGATCCTCACGGGGGGCGGCGACGTTCCGGGGTTGAACGCCTGCATCAAGGCGGCCGTCATGTTCGCGCACGACGAAGGGCACGAGATCGTGGGCATCCGGCGCGGCTGGAACGGGCTCGTATCGGCCGATCCCGACGATCCGGAAACGCTGGCCGCCAGTTTCGAACCGCTCGACCCGGTGGCAGTGCGCACCGTCGACCGGTCCGGCGGGACGTTCCTGCACACGTCGCGTACGAATCCGGCCCGGGTGAGCGCGTCCGAGATTCCGGCGTTCCTGGCCGGCCGAGCGTCAGGCAACAGCCCCGTCGACGTGACCGATCACGTCCTCCGCGTCCTCGAGCAGCAGGGGATCGACGTGCTGATTCCGATCGGCGGCGACGACACGCTGTCATACGGCCTGCGCATGCACGAGGAGGGAGTTCGTGTCGTCGCGATCCCGAAGACGATGGACAACGACGTCCACGGCACGGACTACTGCATCGGCTTCTCGACCGCGGTCACGCGAGGCGTCTCGTTCATCCACCAGTTGCGCACGACTGCCGGCTCTCACGAGCGGATCGCGGTGGTCGAGCTGTTCGGCCGCTACAGCGGCGAGACCTCGCTGATCACCGCCCACCTGGCAGGCGTCGACCGGGCTGTCATCTCCGAGGTGCCATTCGACGTCGACAGGCTGGCGGAGCTCCTCGTCTCGGACAAGGCGGCCAACCCGTCGAACTACGCGATGCTCACGATCTCCGAGGGAGCGACGCCGGCCGGCGGAGAAATGGTGGTCAGCGGCGAGAGGGACGCCTACGGGCACCAGAAGCTCGGCGGGATCGGCCAGCTCACCGGCGAGCTCCTGAAAGACAGGACAGGAGAGGGGATCATCTACCAGCAGGTCGCCTACCTGATGCGTTCGGGCAGGCCTGACTCGCTCGACCTGATGGTCGCGACGAACTACGCCGTCATGGCCGTGTCGCTTGCCTGCGAGGGCCTCGCCGGCCGAATGGTGGCGCTGCGCGGCGGCGTCTACACGGACGTGCCGATCTCGGCCACACGCGAAGGCGTGAAGCGGGTCGACGTCGCGGGGCTCTACGACGTCGAGGCCTACCGCCCGAAGATCCGGCACGTCGCCGGGAAGCCGATGTTCCTCTACTGAGGGTCCTGGCCGGCGCCGGTTCTCGCGCGGGTCGCCGCGCCAGCGGATAGGCTGCTCCGCGAGGTGCGACGTCCCTAATCTGGTGCGATCCGTTCCGAGCCGAGGGTTGGCGTACCTCATGGTCTTCGCCGCGGCCGCCGTCGGCGCAGGGCTCGTGCGGACGGTGGCCACGACCTATCTCCCGGTCCTGCTCTCGGCAGTCAAGGACGCGCCGGGACTGATCGGGCTCGCAATGGTCGTGAACGCTGTCGCCGGCTTCGCGGTGCCGCTCGTCGTCGGCCTGTGGAGTGACAAGCGCCACACCGTGCGGCACGGACGGCGGCCCTTCCTGCTGGGTGGAGCCATCCTGACGGTCTGCGGGCTCGCCGCGATCGCCTTCGGCTACCAGACCTCGTTCCTGATGCTCACGCTGGCCGGGCTCGTCACCTACGTGGGAGTGAACATCGTCACGACGGCGCACCGGACGCTCGTGCACGACCACTTCGAGGACGGCGGCCATGCAAGAGGCAACGGAGCCCAGGAAGTGGCCGCGCTCACCGGTGCGCTCGTCGGGCTCATCGGGGGCGGAATGCTGAGCGAGGTTGCGGCCTGGGCGCCGTTCGCGCTTGCGGCGATCGCCATGCCGGTGCTGGTGTGGCCGACGTTCCGACGTATTCCGGTCGCGACCCATGTGAACGACGCCCCGGAGCGCGATGGCCACCACCCCATGCGCTACTACCTGCGGGCGATCATGCGCCCCGGCGTCCGCCCCATGATCGCCGCAGAGGTTCTCTGGGTTCTCGGTTACGCGGCTCTGCCGGTCTTCTTCATTCTCTACGCGGAGAACGTACTCGGTCTGAGCACTGCTCTCGCCTCGCTCTGGCTCGCGACGTTCGCGATCGCCGCAGGCATCGCCATGCTGTTCGGCGGCCGGGTGCGCACCCCGCAGTACAAGTTGTTCCTCTTCCTCGGCGTCGGTCTGATGGGCGTTGGGTTCCTCACCATCGCGTCGTCCACGAACCTCGTGATCGTGTCCCTTGGAGTGCTGGCGGCGGCGGTCGGCTTCGGCCTGATCTCGACACTCGGCTACGCCCTGTTCGCGGCGATCATCCCACTCGGGGAGGCCGGCGGATATACGGCTCTCTATTTCGCGCTCCGCGCCGCGGCGGCCGCCGTCGCCCTGCCTGTTGCCGGCGTCACGATCGCCGCGACCGGGAGCTACCGGTCGATGTTCGTGCTCGGCGGGATCGCGACACTGGCGGCCCTGCTCCCGCTCTTCTTCGCCCCCAGCCCGAAACGCTCCGCGATCCTTCGTGCGCGAGTGATCTAGCCGGCCTCCTCGCGCTCGAGCAGCTCCTTCGCCTCGATCAGGGCCCGGCGCGCCTCCCCGTCGACGACCGGGTACTCCGGGTCGATCCGCCGGAGGGCATCCGTGACGATCGCTGTCACAGCGAGCCTGGCGAACCACTTGCGGTCGGCGGGCACCACGTACCAGGGCGCCCATTCGGTGCTGGTCGCGGAGAGCGCCTCTTCGTAGGCGCGCATGTAGTCGTCCCAGTACGCCCGCTCCCTCACGTCGCGCGCCTGGAACTTCCAGTGCTTCTCGGGCTCCTCGATCCTCGCGAGGAAGCGCTCCCGTTGCTCCTGTTTCGAGACGTTGAGAAAGATCTTGACCACGGACGTCCCGTTCTCGGCCAAGTGCCGCTCGAACGCGTTGATCTGGCCGAAGCGCCGCTGCCAGATGCCGTCGCCCACGAGCTCCGGTGGAAGCCGCTGCCCCTCGAGGATCTCCGGGTGCACGCGCACGACGAGGACCTCCTCGTAGTGCGAGCGGTTGAAGATCCCGATCTTGCCTCGCTCGGGCAGGGCCACGACGTGCCGCCAGAGGTAGTCGTGCTCGAGCTCCACCCCGGCAGGTGCCTTGAAGCTCGTGACCTGAACGCCCTGAGGGTTGACACCCGACATGGCGTGCTTGATGGCGCCGTCCTTTCCGGCCGCGTCCATCGCCTGGAGGACGACGAGGAGCGCATGAGTGCCCTGGGCCGCCAGCCTGGCCTGGTAGTCGGCGAGCAACTCAATGCTCTCCTCGAGCGCGTCATCCACGTCATCGGGCTTCTCGAGACCGAGCGTGTCGCGAGGATCGAGATCAGCGAGGCGCACCGTGGATCCCGGCTCGACGAGTAGCCGGGAGACGGCATGTCCGGGAAGCACGAGGCGATCCTACCGCCGTCAACGCCATGACGAACGTCGCAGCGCTCGGCTCCGATCCCGCGCTCGGCTCCGATCGTCATCGCCCGGAGGCTAGCGCACGATTCTGCTAGCGTCGGCCGGCGTGGGAACACCTCAGTGGTCCGCGTACGACGACGGGTATCTTCAGGCGTACCAGTGGTCGTTCGCGCTCGCCGGAGGAGCAGCGCTTCCGCAGGCGGACGCTCCCTTGCAGCTCGGCCCTGGAGAGCAGGCGCACCTGCATCTCGCTCCCGTTACGGTCGTCGGCTACTACGGCGAGAACAAGGGGTATCGGCGCTCGTTCGTCCTCTTCGGAGGCCCGGTCGGCCTCGCGGTGACCGGCGCCGCGAGCCTCGCGCACAACGCTTCGAAGAAGGCAGAAGCCAAGCGCGCTGCGGTCCCTCACTGGCACACCCTCGGAACTGCCGATCTCGTCGTGACCAACCAGCGGATCGCGCTCACCGTCGGCGGCAAGATCGAGTCCGTCTGGTACGCGGAAACGAGCCCGCTGCAGATCACCGCCGGTGCGGGCGGTGTCCCGGCGGTGGGTCTCCAGCCGGCGGACATGCCGCCGCTACGGCTCGAGTCGCCGTGGGCGCCGCTCGTCTTCGTCTTCGTTCACTACCTGGTCGACGGACAGGCGCCCGGCGTTCCCGTGCCCGAGGGCCTGCTCGAGCGCGCCAGGGCGGAGGGCCGGCTGAACGCCTGAAGGCTGCGGCCGTAACGTCAGGCGGGAGCGCGCACGACCGCGAATCTGGCGCAGGTGAGGTCCTCGTTCCGTCCGAGCTCCTCCAGGCGAAGCTCGATCCGGCGCGGCAGCAGCGGCGCACCCCCACCCAGTGTGACCGGCGCAATCGAAACGATGACTTCGTCGAGCAGCCCGACGTCGGCGAACTGACCGGCCAGGTCTCCCCCGCCGACGATCCAGACGTTCCGGTCGCCGGCAGCGGCGACCATCGCCTCGTGCACGGTCGCGACGTCCGCGCTCGTGAACTCGATTCGCGCGCTGGGAACCACCTGCAGCTCCCGGTGTGTGAAGACCCAGCACGGGACGTCGTACGGCCACTTCCACTCGGCCGGATCCTTACCCCTGAACTCGTGGTCGAGGATCCACTCGTACGTCGTCGACCCCATTGCAATCGCACCGACCTCGGCGATGAACTCGCCGTAATTCAGCGGCCCGTCGTCCCTGCGCTTGCGCGTGAACAGCCAGTCCAGCGAGTTGTCGGCGTCGGCGATGAAGCCGTCGAGGCTCGTCGCGGTGTAGTACTGAGTGAGGCTCATGTCAGCACGTTATCGCCGCAGGTCCTCACGGCGAGCCGCCTCAGCTGTCGGCACCGACGCGCAGTGCCTCGTTACGTGGTCGACGGGCAGGCGCCCGGCGTACCGCTCCCCGAGGGCTCCATCGAACGCGCTCGGGCGCAGGGTAGGTTGAGCTAGAGCCGGTAACAGAATGAACTCTTGGCTAGGAGGCAGCCGCGGCCGTCTGCTGGAGCAGGGCCTCGGTTTCGGCGAGCGCGGGCTTGTAGCCCATCGACGCGAACAGGCCGCGGGCTTCAGCGAGCGGCACCTCGGCTGCCGCGTCGCCGAGGGCTAGCAGGCAGCGTCCTTGGCCGAGCAGGGCGTAGGCGCGTTCGGGGACGTTCCCGAACTGCTGCCAGCGTGCAGCCGCTTCCGCGTAAAGGGTTGCCGCGTCGGTGTGGTCGCCGGCGTGCTCGGTGAGTTGGGCGCGGGCGGCGCAGAGGGCGTGCTCGCGGAGCGGGAGGAGAGGCTCGAGCCCCTCAGTGAGCTGCTTCGCGAGGTCGGGGTCGCCGGCGGCGAGCGCGGTCCGTAGCATCGCCCCGAGCTGTCTGGAGTAGTAGGGGACGTTACGTGCGCCGGGCGTCTGCTCGATCTCGGCGAGGAGCGCGCGCGCCTGGTCCGGTTCTGCGGCGGCGAGCCGGGCGGCGGCGGCGGGGGCGAGCACCTCGACCGTCACGTCTGACACGGCGTGCGTGCGTGCGGTCTCGACGAGCCAGTCGGTGAGGCTGGGTCCGGCCTCGGACTCGCCGCGAGCGAGGTGGGTCCCCAGCTCGAGTGCGCGCACCCAGACAAGCGCCCATGTTCCGCCGCTCGACTCGACGGCAGCAGCGAGCGCGCCGGCCCGCTCCAGCGCCTCCTCTGCGCGGCCGAGCTCGACGAGCAGGCCGGGGCAGTCGGCCTCGAGCGCCTCCGCGTCGATGGTGAGGCCGCGCTGCTCGCAGAAGGCGATCCCCTGCTCAAAGTCGGACAGCGAGCCGGCCGGCCCCTCGAGTGGATAACGTGCGATCGCGAGGTTGTTCCGCAGGATCGCAGCATCGTCGCCCTCCCCCTGCTCGATGAGCAGGAAGAGAGCACGCTCCATCTCGGCGAGGCCGTCCGGATCACCCCCATACGCGCGGACGCATCCGCGAATGCCGAGCGCCCGCGCTGCCGCGGGCAGGCCGAGCATCTGGGCGAGTGTCACCGCCCGGTCAGCCGCGGCGATCGCCTCGTCGTATGCGCCGGTGAGGAATTGCGCCGCGGCGAGCTGCGTGTAGGCAGCGACGAGCGTCGGCCCGGGCGGCTCCTGCTCGAGCAGATCGACGGCCTCGGCGGCTAGCGCGACGTGTCGGCCCCCGGCCAGTCTCTGTGTGACGCGCGCGCGCCGGATCAGCGCCCGCGCTTCGGCCTCCTTATCGCCGCAGGCCTGGAAGGCGGCGAGCGCCTCGTCGAGCGCGGCTGCGGCCTCGCGCGGCCGGCCGGCCTGGTAGGCAGCGTCCGCCCAATAGACAAGTAGGTCGGGCCGCTCCGGAGCGTCGGACGGGGTGAGCTCGAGCGCGCGAGTGAGCCGCGCTTCCGCCTGGGCGGTGTCGAGGCCGAGCGCCCGCTCGCCGGCGAGCGCGAGGAAGCGCCGCGCCGGCAGGGCGAGCTCCTCCGCCAGCTCCGTGTCACCGGCGGCCCCCGCCAGCTCGAGCGCCTGGAGGTAGTGATGGGCTAGTACCTCGGCCAGGTCCTCCACCCGATCGCCCGCCTGACGCTCGATCCAGGCGGCCGCCGAACGATGGCGGCGGGCCCGCTCCGCGCGCGGGATCTGACCGTAGGCGACGTCGCGGACGAGCAGGTGCCAGAACGAGTACTCGCTCTCGCCTTCCATCGAGCTCACCCGAGAAGAGCGAACGAGCTCCTTTCGGGCGAGCTCGTGCAGTGCCAGTTCGAGCTCGCTCTGGTCACGGCCGCCGATCTCGGCCAGGGCACCGACCCAGAACACCTTCCCGAGCACGGCCGCGTCCTGGAGCAGGCTCTTCCGCTCCGGCGAGAGCGTGTCCAGACGGGCTGCGATCAACGCCTGCAAGCTCTCCGGCAGCTCCAACTCCGCCAGCGCTCTCCCTTCCCGCTCGAGGCCGCGATCGGCGAGCAAGCGCACGAACTCCTCCGCGTAGAGCGGGTTGCCGCCCGCCCGCTCGAGCACGCCCTCCTGCAGCTCCTGGCTGAGAACGGTGGTCGTGACCAGGTGGGAGACGAGCTCGGCCGTCTCCTGATCGGACAGAGGCGGTAGGTTGATCGTCGTCGCGTTTCGCATCCCGCCCGCCCAGCCGGGATACCTCTCGTAAAGCTCCGGACGCGCCGTGCAGAGAACGAGCAGCGGCACCCCTTCGGCCCACTCGGCCAGATGCTCCAGGAACACGAGCAACGCCTCATCGGCCCAGTGCAGATCCTCGAACACGAGCACGCTGGGACGGGCCGCGGCCAGCCCTTCGAGGAAGCGTCGCCAGGCCGTGAACAGCTCCTGCCGCTCCGCCGACGAGGCCGCCTCGACGCCGACCAGCGGCGCCAGCCGCCGCACCAGCCACCGGCGCTCATGCTCCTCCGGGGAGACGACCGCCTCCAGCTTCGTCGCCGCCACCTCTGCCGAGTCGGACTCGAGGATGCCCGCCTCCGCCTTGACGATCTCCCCTAACGCCCAGAAGGTGATCCCCTCCCCGTAAGGTAGGCAGCGCCCCTGCCGCCACCGGGTCAGCTCAGGTTTCGTCTCCAGATAGGCGAGCAGCTCCGCAACCAGCCTGCTCTTGCCCACCCCCGGCTCGCCGACGACCGTGACCAACTGCACCGAGCGTTGCTGCGCCGACCGCTCGAACGTCCCGATCAACAACGGCTTCTCCAGCTCGCGACCGACCAGCGGCGTCGTGTACCCGCGAGTGACATCGGTCCCAAAACGGGCAACGGCCGCCTTCGCACGCCACAGCGCCAGCGGCTCGGCCTTCCCCTTCACCACCACCTGCTGAAGCAGCTCGTACTCGAACACGCGGTGCGTCGCCCGGAAAGTCTGCTCACCCACCGCGACCCCGCCCACCGGCGCTGCCCCCTGGACGCGGGCAGCCGTGTTCACCACGTCACCGGTCACCATGCCCTCGCCTAGCTCCGGACGTGCGCCCAGCGCCACCACCGCCTCACCCGTGTTGATCCCCACCCGCACCTGCAGATCGAGATCGGGCTCGGCCTCGTTCAGCTCCGCGATCGCCTCCAAAATCCTCAACCCCGCCCTGACCGCCCGCTCCGCATCATCCTCATGCGCCACCGGCGCACCGAACACCGCCATCACCGCATCACCCACGAACTTCTCCACCGTGCCGCCGTAGTGCTCGATCTCCAGGCGCAGCCGCTCGTGATAAGGACGGATCCGGGCACGAACGTCCTCCGGATCGGCCTGCTCCGACGCCGCCGTAAACCCAACCAGATCGCAGAACAACACCGACACCACTTTCCGCTCCTCACGAACCGAAGCAGCCGACAACTCGGTCAGCGGCGCGGTGCAGAACCCGCAGAACTGGAAGCCGTCCGGGTTCTCCTTGCCACAGGCGGGACAGGACGCCACCCACCGAGTCTAGGACAGGCCGTCAGAAGTCACGAGCGCGCGTCGCGCTAGAAGCGCTTAGCTCAAGGGCTCGGCACTCTTCAGATCAGGAGGTCCTCGATGGCAACAGCACCGCTAGACGACGAACTCTGGAAGCTGATCCAACCGCTCTTACCGCTGCGGAAGCGTCGGCTGTACGACGGCCCGCAGGTTGGCGGTGAGGAACACCCGACCCACTGATCTCAAATCGTTAAGCTGTCCGCTGTTTCTCGACGCTGTACACGAACTCTCAGGAGGCAAGATGCCGGTCGCGATACCAGAGGACGTGCAGGCGATGTTGAAGGACAAGAACTTCTGGCACCTGGCCACGGTTGGCCCTAGGGGCGCGCCGCAGAGCACGCCGATCTGGGCTGACACCGACGGGACCCACGTCATCGTCAACTCGGCGCTCGGCCGGGCGAAGGTTCGCAACATGCGCGCCGACGGCCGCGTGGCGCTGTCGTCGTTCGACTTCTCGAATCCCTACGGGTTCGTCGAGATCCAGGGGCGCGTCGTCGACGTCATCGAGGGCCAGCCGGCCGAAGACGGCATCGACGACCTGTCCGAGAAGTATCTCGGCGAGCGACCCTACCCGTACCGAAAGCCGGACGAGCAGCGCATCATCTTCAAGGTCGAACCGACCTCGATCGTTACCTGGGAGCGCGACGCCTAGCGCCTTCCCTGGGTGGTACTCCGCGGCAGGCGGTGGTTGCTCCCCTCCTGCCGCTACAGCCTGTCAGGAGGCGGCCGACGCTCTGGGATCACTCTGGCGCCCGGCCACGAACCAGACTCCGTGTACCGGCTCGGTGCCGATGTTGCGCAGCCGGTGCGGAACGGTCGAGTCGAATGAGATCGAGTCACCGGGGCCGAGGGTGTAGACGTCGAAGCCGACCGTCACCTCGAGCGCCCCGCTGAGCACGAGCCCGTACTCGTGCCCGGCATGCCTGATGAACGCATCGCCCTGGCACGACGAGCCGCCCACGTCGTAGATGACGTACAGGAAGTCGGCCTCGCGGTCGGATTCGGGCGTCAGGCGCTCCCAGCGAACGCCCGTCTCGAGCTCGATCGAGCTCCGGCGATGGCCGCGCTGCACGTGCCGCTCGTGTGGAGCGACGCGGTTCGGCGAGCCTCACGCGAAGCGGCTTTCCACGCGGGCCGCAGGGCGTCGCCCCTTCCTCGCCGATGCCGTCGAACAGCGTGTCGAGTGAGATCTCGAGCTCCGTGACGATCGCGTACAGCGTGTTCACGGAGAGCCGCGACTTGCCGGTTTCGAACTGGGAGATGGCGCTCGGCGAGATCTCGAGCCTGTCGGGCCAGCTCCCTCAGGCTGATCTGCCGCTCTTCACGGTAGGCGCGCAGGCGGCGTCCGAGGTCGTCCTCGATCGGACGCCTGGCCCGGCTTGCGGCCCGGGGCGTGGAGGTGCGGTTCGCCGCCACCGGCGCATTCTACTCACGTTCAGTGAGATGTTCGGTATTGCTGGACAGATCGCGACCAGTCTCGTAACGTGCGTGCTCCGGATTCTCGGATCGGAGGTGGGATGACCGGGGAGATCGTGGTCGTCGGTGGAACGTCCGGCATGGGCCGGCGGCTGGCCGAGACGTGCTCGAGCCGCGGGCAACACGTCGTTCTCACGGGTCGCAGCGAGGAGCGCGCCGACGCGGTCGCCCGCGAGATCGGAGGCTCGGCCCGGGGAATCGCAGTCGATCTCTCGGAGCCCGAGTCGATCGCCGACTGCCTCCGCGACGTCGGCCAGGTGCGGCACCTGGTCGTCGCCGCGATCGACCGGGACGAGAACACCGTGCGCGAGTACGACATCCGCCGGGCGGCGCGACTCGTGACGCTGAAGCTGATCGGCTACACGGAGGTCGTCCACGCGCTGGCGTCGCGACTGCTTCCCGATGCTTCGATCGTGCTCTTCGGCGGTCTCGCCAAGGATCGGCCCTACCCAGGCTCGACCACCGTGACGACCGTCAACGGCGGAGTGACCGGGCTCGTGCGACACCCTGGCGGTCGAGCTTGCCCCGGTGCGGGTGAACGGCCTCCACCCCGGCATCGTCGGAGACACGCCGGCCTGGAGCGGCAAGCCGGCCGAGGTGCTCGAGCGTATCGTCGCACGCACGCCGACCGGCCGTCTCGTTGCGATGGACGACGTGGTGCACGCGGCGCTGCTTCCTGCTCGAGAACCCGTCGGTCGAACGGCGTCAATCTCGCCGTTGACGGCGGTTGGCTCCTGCAATGAGCCGGAAGGTGGCGCTCGAGGAGTCCCCTGTGTCGAGTTGAACGGTGGACGCGATGAACGTCGCGCTCGTGGGAGCCGGCCACATGGGAGCCGCGATCGCCGAACGTGTCCTGCAGGCCGGCTTCCCGCTCACGGTCTACAACCGCACGCCGGGTAAGACCGAGGCGCTGGCCGCGCTCGGAGCAGACAGTCGCCGAGGACACCGCCGGCCTCCTGCCCGAGGGCGGTGTCTGTCTGACGATGGTCTCGGACGACGCCGCGCTCGAGATGGTGACGTGCGGCCCCGCGGGTGTTCTCGACGGCGCGGGCGCCGGCGCCGTCCTCATCGACATGAGCACCGTCAGCCCCGAGGCCTCGTCGCGCGTCGCGAGGCCGCGCAGGCCGCCGGTGTCGAGTACCTCCGCGCGCCCGTCAGCGGCAACCCGACCGTGGTGCGCGCGGGAAACCTGACGATCATCGTCTCGGGCCCGGCCGGGAGCGCTCGAGCGGACCAGCGAGCTGCTCACCGCGATCGGGCCCACCATCTACCACGTCGGCGACGGCGAGCAGGCGCGGGTCGTCAAGCTCGCGCTGCAGGTGCTGATCGGCGGGACCGCAGAGCTGCTCAGCGAGGCGCTCCTGCTCGGGGAGAGCGGAGGCGTCGACCGCCGGATGCTCCTGGAGGTGATCGGCAGCTCGGCGGCGGGGTCACCCTTCGTCAAGTACAAGACAGGCCCCCTCGTCGCCGGCGACTTCTCGCCCACCTTCACCACGCGGATGCTGGCGAAGGACGTCGACCTCGTTCTCGGCTTCGCCCGCCAGAGAGGAGCGGCCGATGCCGTTGACGGAGACCCTCGAGGCCGTGCTCTCCGAGACGATCGAAGCAGGACACGGCGACGACGACATGATGGCGCTGTTCCTCGAGCTGCGACGCCGTGCGGGACTCGGCGCGCTCTCGCCGGCGGGAGAGGAGGCGTCATGAGCGGGCACCACGTGACGCGCATCGACTGGCAGTCGGCCACGCTGCGGGCCGGCTACGAAACATCCGCGAGCGGCTACGTTTGCCAGCCGCTCGTCGACGCCGCTGGAGGCTCCGTGCACATGGGGGTCACGGCCTGCCAGCTGGACCCCGACGGCCACGTCGCCGAACACGTCCATTCCTTCGAGGAGGGCTTCTTCCTGCTCGACGGGACGGCCCGCCTGCGGATGCTGGGTGCGACGGTCGAGCTCGAGGCCGGCCGCTGCGGGCTGATCCCGGTCGGGGTGCCGCACGCCTGGCTCGGCGGTCGGGACGACGGCCAGGTGGATCGAGATGGCCTCGCCGCAGCCCCGGGCGACAGGCTCCGGCCGCCCGCCCGACACGTTCTTCCTCGAGGCCGGCGGCGGAGGCGACGGAGCTCCTTCCGAGGTGGACATTCGCGATCCCCGCACGCGCCACCTGTTCAGGCTCGGCGACGCCGACATGGACGTCGAAGCTCTAAGGCGCGGCAGCCGCGTCGACGCACCCACCGTCTCGGCGAGCATGGCCACGGCCCTGCTCGTCTACAGCGGGATCGCGGTCAAGATGCTCGTCGACCAGCGGCTCGACGCGCAGCTCTCGACGATGTTCATGGTCGAGTACCAGCCCGGAGGAGTCGCCCACCCGCACGACCATCCGCTGGAGGAGAGCTACGTCATCCTCTCGGGGCAGGTCGAGGCGTTCGCCGACGGCCACCAGTACACCCTGCGGGAGGGAGACGTGTTCTGGACGGGTGTCGGCTGCGTCCACGCCTTCGAGAACCGCACCGACACGACCGTTCGCTGGCTCGAAACGCAGTCGCCTCAGCCGCCCGCACGCCACTCGTATCGGTTCAACCGCGACTGGGAGTACCTGGAACAGCGCGGCGTGTCCCGCGTGAGCCCCGAACGGTAACGGCACACTGTTCGCTTCCACTGTATGCTCCGCCCGATTTACTTAACAGCAGGCCGGGTCGGGTAGACAGGACCGAGGCGAGAAGGAGGAGAGGCATGCCACGGAAGATCGTCGACACGATTCTCCCGACGACCATGGTGGGGTCGTATCCGAGGCCCGACTGGTACGACTATCAGCTGCTCGGCCGCGACGTGCGCGTGGCGTTCAAGCACGTCGGTCACGCCGAGGCCTACAACGACGCCACCCAGGCCGTGATCCACGACCAGGAGGAGGCCGGCCTCGACATCGTCACCGACGGGCAGATGTCGTATGACGACTACGTCGGCGTGATCGGCTCGTTCTGCTGGTACATGTACGAGCGCATCGACGGCTTCGAGGACGCGAAGGAAGAGCACCCGTCGGCCGTCGGCGCGGCCACGCGCACGAAGGAGGTCGAGCTCCTCGACGATTGGGGCGGCGTCCGGAACACCGGCCCGGTCGAGCGCGGCCCTATCCGTCTCACCGACCTCTACAAGGTCGCGACGCGCTACGCGAACAAGCCGGTCAAGGTCTCCGTCGGTGCCGGTCCGGTCAACCTGGCCTGGCACGTCTACTTCGAGCACTACGAAGGTCCGCGCGAGCTCAGCTACGCGCTCGCGCCCGATCTTCAACGCGGAGATGAAGGACCTGGTCGAGGCCGGGGCGACCTTCCTGCAGATCGAGGATCTCGGAGCGTGGCTGCCGCTGTTCACGACGACGAGAAGGACTACGAGTGGATCGCCGACGTCATCGCCCAGTGCGTCGACGGCGTGGACGCCAAGATCGCGTGGCACTTCTGCTTCGGCAACGCCTGGGGCAACGCGCTCTCCGGGCTGTTCCCGCCGCGGCTACGAGACCGTGCTCCCCTACTTCTACGACGTGCCGGTCGACCAGTTCGTGCTCGATTTCGCCAACCGCGAGATGGTGGACGTCGACTGCCTCACGTCGCTTCCTGCCGACAAGGAGGTCGCGATCGGCGTGATCGACGTGCGCACGACCATGGTCGAGACGCCCGAGCAGGTCGCTGACCGAATCCGGAAGGTGATCGAGGTCGTTCCCGCCGAGCGCGTCTACCTGACGACCGACTGCGGCCTGCGGCCGCTACCCGGATGGTCGCGAGGCTCAAGCTCAGGGCGCTCGCCGACGGTGCGCGGATCGTGCGTGAGGAGCTCGGCGTCACGGCCGGTGACCTGGCAGCGGCCGGCAGCTAGGGACATGACCGCCGAAGGCGGAGAAAGGACGGGCGCCATGAGCATCGCCTCGCGAGGCGCGACGATGGGAGTCGACTGGGAGCAGCGGGTCGACTTCACGCGACTGCGTCGTGAGCGGCTCGAGCGGGCGCAGGCGTCGCTTGCCGCATCCGATCTCGGCGCGTTGCTGCTGTTCGACCCGAACAACATCCGCTATGTGACGAGCACGCACATCGGCGAATGGGCGCGGGACAAGAACGCCCGGTTCATCTTGCTCTGCCGCGACAGCGACCCGATCCTCTGGGACTTCGGCTCGGCCGCGCGCAGCCATCAGCTCTATGCGCCGTGGCTGCCCGAGTCGAGCTGGCGGGCAGGGGTCACGAGCATGCGCGGTGCGATGCCCGTCGAGACCGGGGTGCCCGACGCGATGGTCGCCCACGTCGTTGACGAGCTGCGCGAGCGCGGGCTCGAGGGTGAGCCGGTCGGGATCGACATGAGCGACATGGTCACGCTGGACGCGCTGCATCGGGCCGGCGTCCACACCACCGACGCGCAGCGTGTCATGCTCGCTGCCCGGAAGATCAAGACCGAGGACGAGAAGGCGTCTGCTCGACCACGCCGCTGCGATCGTCGACGCCATCTACGAGCGCATCTACGAATTGCTGCGCCCGGGCGTGCGCGAGCACGAGATCGTCGCCGAGGCGATGCGGGTCGCCTTCGAGCTCGGCTCCGAGCAGGTCGAGGCCGTCAACGCCGTGTCGGGCGACCGCTGCAACCCCCATCCGCACGTGTTCAGCGACCGCCTGATCCGACCGGGCGACCAGGCGTTCTTCGACATCATCCACTCCTTCATGGGCTACAGGACGTGCTACTACCGCACGTTCTGCGTCGGCAGCGCGTCCGCTTCCCAGGTCGACGCATATCGCCGCTGCCGCCAGTGGCTCGACGACGCCATCGCGCTCGTCCGCCCGGGTATGACGACCGACCGGATTGCCGAGGTCTGGCCGACGGCGCAGGAGCTGGGGTTCCCGAACGAGGAGTCGTGCTTCGGCCTGCAGTTCGGCCACGGTCTCGGGGTCGCGCTGTACGAGGCCCCGATGATCTCGCGCCTGCACTCGTTCCACGATCCGGTCGAGATCGAGGAGGGCATGGTGTTCGCGCTCGAGACGTACTGCCCGGCGTCGGACGGACGGTCGGCCGCGCGGATCGAGGAGGAGGTTCTCGTCACGGCCGACGGCTGCGAGGTGCTGACGCGGTTCCCCGCCGAGGAACTGCTCGTCTGCGGGCGCCTGTACGTCCGCGGCGCCGACATCGCCGAGCTCGAGTCGCGGGCGGCTGGCAGCGAAGCGTTGGTGGAGTGAGCTTCGTACCCATGCAACGTGGGATCGAACCCAGCCGGCGCAGCAGCACCGGAAGGCGCCGTCACCCTCCAACTGCGCGATGGCTGAGCCGACCGTGCCGGCCGTACACCCGGGGGCAGGCGTCGAGGGCCCGAGGCCGCCGGCCTGGCGTTCCTACGTTCGAGCGGTGCTGAGCACGCTGCTCCTGACGTCCCGTTTCCTCCCCGTGTGGCTCGCCACCGTCGCGCTCTTCGTCGTCGACGGCGATCGTCGCGCCCGAAGCGCTCCAGAGCACCTCCTGGGCCTTCGTCCTTCCGTACATGACGGTTCTCGCAGTCGCCGCGATCGGCCAGATGCTCGTCATCATGCAGGCCGGCATCGACCTCTCGATCCCGGGCGTGATGTTCCTCGGCGGGAACCTCGTCCTGGGCGTCTCGCACCACTCCGACTCGAGGCTCGCTCTCGGCATCCTCGCCTGCATCGGCCTGGGCATGCTCGTGGGGCTGGCGAACGGTCTCTTCGTCGGTGATTCTGCGGCTCAACCCGCTCATCGTCACGCTTGCCGTGGGACGATCGTGCTCGCCTTCGGAGCCCGGTACGCCCGGGGAGTGACCTTCGAGTCGGCCGTCCCTCCTGCCCTCTCTTCGTGGGCGTTGAGCAAGCCCCTCGGGATCAGCTGGGTCTTCTGGCTGGGTGTCATGCTGACGATCCTCGTCGCGCTCTTCTTTCGCTACACGGCCGCGGGGCGACGCTTCCAGGCGGTCGGCGCCAACTCGCGGGCTGCCTGGATGGCGGGCATCCACGTGCGAACTCACGTCGTCTTCGCCTACACGGCGGCGGGCGCCCTGTACGGGGTCGCCGCCGTCCTGCTCGCCAGCGTGCGCGGATCGATCGATTTCGCGTTCGGAGGCGCCTATTTGCTCGCACCGATCGCTGCAGTCGTGATCGCCGGAGCGTCACTTGCCGGCGGTCTCGCGAGCGTCACCTCGACCTGGGTTGCCGCGTTCGCCCTGACGCTTCCTGACGCAATTGCTGCTCGTGCTCGGCCTGTCGGAGGCGATGCAGTTCGTCGTGTTCGGAGCAGCGATCCTCGCCGGAATGATCGTCTCCGGCGACCGCATCGCAGCCGGCCTCGGCAAGGTGCTTCAGCACCCGAGGGTCGGAGCGCTTCTCGGCGACAGGCAGTCAACGGGCATCTGAGGAGAGGAGGAGACGTCGGCAACAAATCGACTCGAGGAACGTCTTTCATGAACGCGTGGCGATGACCGTCCGCGCTCGGCGAGGGCCACAGGAGACACCGATGTGCAAAGGAGGAAGGGGGATGCTCGAATGAGACGACGTCTGTTTCTGACTGCCAGGGCTCGTCATCGTGCTCGGGCTCGCGATCGCGGCCGCCGGCTGTGGCGGGGGCAGCGAGAGCGCGACCACGGAGGCAGCGCCCGCAACGACCGAGGCACCTCCGGAGACCGAGGCGCCGGCCGATACCGGCGCCGCCGACACCGGCGCCGCCGCGGTGGCCGATGAGTTCGGCGAGACCTACGACGCCGACCCGGCCGTGATCGAGAAAGCGTTGTTCGACGCATCGCTCCTGCCGGAGGATCCGACCGCCGAGCAGGTCGCGCTCGCCGCGTTCGCGCGCGCCGACGACCCGGTCGACTACGACCTGGCGCTCGAGTGCTGGAAGAACAACGGTTGCGACACGGGCACGGGCGGCGAGTTGACCGCTGCGTACCTGGAGCCGTTCGGAGAGAACGTCTACCGGGAGATGTCGAAGATGGAGTTCATCCTCCAGGCGCTGACATACCCGGAGATCGGCAAGATCATCTACACGAGCTCTCGCTGTGGTGCGACGGGCTGCCAGTCTGATCCACTGGCCGACTTCCGGTCCGCGATCGCGCAGGGGGCAGACGTGATCGTCAACTATCCCGGACATCGGCGATGCAGTATCTGCCGGTCTACAAGGAGGCAACCGCGGCCGGGATCCCGGTCAGCACGTACGCCTGGGGTTACGTGACCGGCCCCGGCGAGAATTACACGACCGTCGTCGGCGAGGACACGTGCGCGCTCGGTCAGGCCTTCGCGGAGACCATCAACACGGAGGTCGGCTCGGGCAAGATCGCGTTGCTCGGTGGCACGCCGGGCAACCCGCTGTCGGCCAGCTGGCAGAAGTGCGAGAAGGAGGCACTGAACCCGGAGATCAAGGTCGTCGGCACGTACGACACGAGCTGGGTCGCCTCGCAGGTGCAGGAAGTGGTCGCGAGCCTCCTTGCGAGCCACCCGGATCTCAAGGGCATCAGCTACGAGTACTCGGGCGGAATGGCGCTCGGCGCCTTCCCGGCGTTCGAGGCGGCAGGCGTCTCGCCGGATCAGGTCTGGACGATGCGGACCGACGAGCCCGTGCTCGGCTGTGAGGCGAACGAGCTCGAACGACCCGAATCTCCAGATCTACTATGCGAACGCTGCCGGGAACTGGCAGATTCGAACGGCTCTGACGGCGGACATGATGAAGCTCAAGGGCTTCGACCCGCCGACGGAGATCGTGTTCCCGATCGTGATGGAGTCCCAGGCCACGAAGGACCTGTGCGTCCCGGGCCGACCGAGCGAGGCGTCGATCAGCTCGCTGATTCCGGATGAGCTCGTGGCGCAGATGTACCCCGAGTAGAAGGAGAACCGCGACACCCAAACGTGATCTCGACCACCTAGTCTCGAACTGATGTCGACGACTCCCGGGCCCGCGACCTCTGCGGTGCTCTCGTTGCGCAGCGTCTCCAAGCGCTACGGCGCCGTGCAGGCCGTACGTGAGGTGAGCGTGGACTGCTACGGCGGCGAGATCCACGCGCTCGTCGGGGAGAACGGGTCCGGGAAGTCGACATTGCTCGGGATCGCGAGCGGATTCCTCGCGCCCGACGAGGGCTCCGTCGAGATCGGCGGCCGCCCGCTCGCGACAGCCTCCGTGGCCGAAGCGATGCGCCTCGGCCTGGGCATGGCCTACCAGACCTACTCGCAGGTTCTCGCGATGTCCGTCGCCGAGAACCTCTACCTCGCGGTACCCCCGAGCACGAGGCCCGCATACGGGGACATGGAGACGTGGGCCGAGAAGAAGCTCGAGGAGTTTGGGCTCGAATCTCCCCGTGGCAGCGCCCGCCGGGAGCCTATCGCTCGCAGACCGGCAGCTGCTCGAGGTGGTGAAAGCTCTGCTTCCGGAGCCAAAGGTGTTGCTTCTGGACGAGCCGACGACCGCGCTCGGGCCCGAGGACATCGAGCGGCTTCACACGCTCGTCTTCGAGCGGAGCAGGCAGGGAGTCGGGGTGATGTACGTCAGCCACCGGCTACCGGAGGTGCTCGAGATCGCCGACCGGATCACCGTCCTTCGAGACGGGGTTGCCCAGGGGACGTTCGACGCGGCCGGGATGTCGGAGGACGCACTCGTAGCGCTGATGATCGGACGCCCTCTAGGTCGGCATTCCCGGATCGTGACTCGGATCGTGGGCCGAGCGAGATCTGCCTCGAGTCGTCTCCGGGCTCCAAGGCGATCGATTCGGACCGATCGACCTCCAAGTACACAAGGGCGAGATCCTCGGCATCGCCGGAGCCGAAGGCAACGGACAGGTGCCAGTTCCTCGCGATCTGTGGCAGGCGTGGAGCATTCGACCGGAACGTCTCGTTGCAACGGCGACGAGATCGACAGGCAGATCACCGCTCGGCCCGCTCCGGGCGGGAGTAACGTGCTCCTGAGCGGCGACCGGATTCGGGAGTCGCTTTATCCCGTTCTGAGCGTGCGAGCGAACACCACGATCCAGGTGCTAGCGGCAGCTACAGCTGGATGGGCGTGATCCGCCGCGGGCTCGAGCGGGCGACGGTCATCGATCTGGTGCGGCGGCTGAAGATCCGTGCGGCGTCGATCGAGCAGCCCGTGCTGTCGTTGTCGGGCGGGAACCAGCAGAAGGTCTCGCTGACGCGCCCGTTCCTCCGAGGCGCGGTGCATGCGATCCTCGCCGACGAGCCGACCCAGGGCGTCGACGTCGGGCTCCCGCTTCGAGATCTACGACGCGCTGCGGAGGAAGGCGAGCGAGGGCGTGGCAGTCGTCGTCAAGTCGAGCGATCCCCTCGAGCTCGCGGGGCTCTGCGACCGCGTCGTCGTCATGTCGCGCGGCAGGATCGTCGACGAGATCCCAGCGGCCGAGCTCGAGCGAGCAGCGGATCGTGGAGGCGATCGTCGGCTCGAGGAACGTACACGCGAGAGTCCGCTGTTCCCGGCAGAGGAGCCGCAGGCGTGAGCCAGGGGACGAACGCCCCGTCGCTCCGCCGTTCGCCGCCGAGGCTCCGCGGCTGGATGCCACTTGCGTTCATGGCACTGCTGATCGTCGGCGTCGGGCGCGTACGCGGCCGTCGCGAGGATGCGTTCCTGACCCAGTACAACCTCAACAACCTGCTGCTGACCACCATGCCGCTCGCGCTCGTTGCGATCGGCCAGACGAACGCCCTGCTCGTCGGCGGCTTCGACGTGTCGGTGGCAGCGCTCGTGACGCTCTGCGTCGTTACCGCCTCGTTCACGATGGCAGCAGGGAGAAGCCTGGTATCTGCTGTTCCTCGGCGCGCTCGCGCTCGTCGGCATCGGCCTCGCCACCGGCGTGTTCAACGCGACGCTGATCCGCGTGCTCGGCCTGCCCTCGATCATCGCGACGCTCGGGACGCTGAGCATCCTGCAGGGGGTGTCGCTGCTCCTACGCGACCATCCCGAGGGAACCGATCAGCCTGACCTTCGCTACGCGATGACGACGAGCATCGGCTTCATGCCGATCGCGTTCATCGGCGTCGTCGTTCTCGCCGTCGCCTGGGACTCTGGCTCTACCGCAGCCGCGGCGGGCCTGTCCGTGCGAGCGGTCGGCCTCGACGAGACCTCCGCCCGCCGCCTCGGGACGAACACCGGACGGGTCGTCTTCCTGGCGTTCGTGATGTGCTCGCTGATGGCCGCGGTGGCAGGGCTTCTTCTCCGCCGCCCTGATCCAGACCGGGTCGCCCATTCATCGGCGGGTACGCGCTCCAGAGCATCGTCGCGGCGGTGCTCGGCGGAGCAAGCCTTGCCGGAGGAAGAGGATCGTTCATCGGTGCAGTTCTCGCCGCCCTCTTCCTCTCGCTGATCCTGAACGTCCTGCCGTTGCTCCAGGTGCCCACCGAGTACGGGCAGATCGCCATCGGAGCTCTCACCCTTCTGGCGCTGATCGCGTATCAGCGGACCGGAACTGCTCGCGCGCCTGCGCGGTACGGCCGGCCTGCGGGCTACGGCGAGGTAGGTCGGCCAGCTGAGCAGCACGACACGACCTCCGAACGCCCGGTCGTAGGCTGGATCGGCACGGGCCGGATGGGGCGACCGCTCGCAGGCTTCATCCTGGCAGCCGGCTACCCGCTCGTCGTCGCGTCGCGTAGCGACGCGAGCCGCCGCCAGCTCGTCGAGCAGGGCGCGCGCGAGGCCGCCGGCGCGGCCGACTGCGCGCAGGCGGCGCAGGTCGTCTTCACGTCGCTGCCCGACGACGCGGCCGTGCGCGCCGTTCTGCTCGGCGGTGACGGGGTGCTCGAACATGCTGGTGAGGGCACGATCCTCGCGGAGACCAGCACGATCTCGACGGAGCTGTCCGGCGAGATCGCCCGCGAGGCGGAGCTGCCACGGCGTCGCGTACCTGCGGATGCCGATCTCGGGCAACGCCGCGTCAGCCGACCGGGGCGAGGTGACGGCACTCGTCTCGGGCCCGGAATCCGCCTGGCTCGGCGGTCAGGCCGATCGTCGAGACGTTCAGCACGGCGCAGGTCTACCTCGGCCCGGCGAGGAGGCCCGGGTGATGAAGCTCGTCGTCAACGCCGATCGTGGTCAACACCGCCCAGTCGATGGCCGAGGCGCTCACGCTCGGGCGCAAGGCGGGCCTCGACTGGGTGACGATGCTCGACACGCTCGCCGAGAGCACGATCGCCTCGCCGTGGCTCAAGGCGAAGGCGCGGCTGCTGCGGGAGCGGGACTTCACGCCGACGATGACGACGACGCTGATCCTCAAGGACATGGATCTCGTGCTCGCGGCCGCACGAGAGCACGGCGTGCCGATGCCGCTCGCCGCCACCACGCGGCAGCTGCTGCAGGTGCTCGTCGGCGAGGGCTACGCGGACGACGGACTACCTGTCGAGCGTCAAGGTGGCCGAGCGGCAGGCGGGCCTGCCGCCGGACACGGCGCGCTGAGGAATGACCTCGGCCGTCGAGCGCGCCGTCGTCGTCGGCGGGTCGATCTCGGGCTTGCTGGTCGGCAACCTGCTCCACCGCCGCGGGGTCGAGGTCACCCTCGTCGAGCGAGCGTCAGGCGCGCTCGAGGGCCGCGGCGCCGGCATCACCATCCTCCCGGGCCTGCATCGAGGGCCTGCAGGCGGCAGGTGTCGACGAGACGCAGGAGTCGCTCGGGATCGAGCTCCCGGGCCGGGTGGCGCTCGGCGCCACCGGTGAGATCGTCGCCGAGCTCGACTTCACGCAGTGGATGACGTCGTGGAGCCGCCTCTACGAGTCGCTGCGGGCCGCCTTCCCGGCCGAGCGTTACAGGGCGGGCACGGCGATCGAGCGGATCGTGCAGGACGCCGCATCAGTCACGGCCGTCCTTGCCGGAGGCGAGCGGATCAGCGCCGACCTGCTCATCGGCGCAGATGGGATCCGTTCGACGGTCAGGCGTCTCGTGCTTCCGGACGTCGAGCCCGTCTACCCCGGCTACATCGCGTGGCGGTGCCTGACGGACGAGGGGGAGCTGTCGATCGGGCCCGGTGGGCTTCGCCTCGACCGCTACTCGATGTGCATCGCGCCGGGGGTACAGGCGGTCGGCTATCCGGTGCCCGGCCCGGACGGCAGCCGTGAGCCGGGCCGGCGGCAGTACAACGTCGTCTGGTATCACCCGGTGGCCGCAGACGAGCTTCCGCGCCTGCTCACGGACGATGCCGGGCGAGTGCACGAGGGGGGAATCCCGCCGTCGCTCGTGCGGCAGTCCGTTCGGGACGAGATGGATGCGCATGCGCGGGCGAACCTGGCACCGCAATTCGCCGAGGCGGTGACGCGCGCGCGACTCGTCTTCTTCCAGCCGATCGTCGACCTCGAGGCCCCACGCCTGGTCGTTGGGCGCGTCGTGCTGATCGGAGACGCTGGATCCGTGGCCAGACCACACACGGCGATGGGCGTGCCGAAGGCGGCGGGCGACGCGTTGGCGCTCACCCGCGCGCTGGAGCGGCCGGGCGCTCTGGCAGAGAACCTCGCCGGGTTCGAGGACGCCCGCCTGCGAGCTCACAGGGCAGTCGTGGGCCACGGCAGGGAGCTCGGCGCCTACCTCGAGTCGCTTCTCGGGCCGCGGAACGAGCGCCTCCGGCGTGAGCGGAAGCGGGACGCCCTCGACGTTCTCCGGGAGACCGCCGCCCCCATCGACTACCGCCGGCTCGAGCGCGCCGGTTGACCGGCGGCACGGCGGGTCGTGGCGCTAGCGACCCCAGCCGGGCGCGGGTTCGTGCGTGCCGGGTTCGAAGAACCAGTACTCGCGCAGCTCCGCGCAGCGTCCGTCGGGGACGAAGCGGAGCAGCATGCAGCCCGCCAGCGTGACCTCCTCGCCCTCGTTTCGCATCGTCGTCCAGAACTCGACGGCCGTCAGGTCCCCCGAGGTGATCGGCGATCCGAAGCGGACCCGTTGACCCTCCTGGGTCGCCGTGACGGTGCGCCAGTACTCCTCCACCCCGTCCCGGCCGACCGCGGGCGGCCGCAACGGATGCCAACAGTAGACGGCGTCATCGGTGAAGATCCGGCCGGCAGCCTCGGCGTCCTCCTCGTGCCAGGCCCGGGTGTAGGCGTCGATCCACTCTGACGGATTCACGGTTCCCTCCCTTACGACGGTGACGCCAGAACGTCAGAACGACGGCTTGGCCGCCATGACCACGACGATGAGCATGAGCAGGACCGTGTCGAAGCGGAAGATCGAGAACAGCCGCCGGACGCGTCGCCTCACCTCGTCCGATTCTGGGCCGTGTTCCTGTGCGGCCCTGTCGATGCGACCGAGCTCCGGCCCGACGAACCCAACCCCGACGACGGTCGCCACCGCCCATCCGACGAGCCCGAACACGACCCAGAACTGGCCCCAGTCCAGATCACCCTCGGCCATCAGTGCAATGCCAAACGCGACCGCGAGGAACGCCGCCGGCGTATAGACACGGGTGCCTATCCAGGTGCCGACCTTGCCGAGCACCGCGAGTGTCGCGGTGTCACCGAGGCGCTCGTAGCGGATCCCGAGCGTCGTGAGCGTGAGATCGCCGCCGACCCAGATCACTGCGGCGATCACGTGCAGCGTCAGGTAGACGGCGTAGGCGTTGGAGTGAACGAGAGGAAGACGACGAGCCCGGCGACCAGGCACGCGCCGGCGAGCAAGCGTCGAGCGGCTCCACGGAGCCTTCGGCGCAGTGCCGTCCCGGCTCCGGTTCACCGGCCGATTCTACAAGCCGTCGGCGAGGCGGCCGAGGGGGTCGCGGGGCGCCGCCGCTCGGCACTGGGCTCACGGCCTACGTCTTGCTGCGAACGCGGCGACCGAATGCGAAGCTGGCTGCCGGCTGGCTGGTCGTCCGCCGGGGGAGTAGCGTGGGTGCGCCCTGGCCTGGCGTCGTATTCCGGGGCAGACTGTGCGTGCGGCGTTCGGCCGGGGCTAGCGTTCGCTCAACCGGGGCGACCTAGGCGCGGGCCGACTGACAACGCCACGGGCCCGAGCCTGGGTGGAGGTCTCTGGCGTACATCGCCGGCCCGGATCAGCCACACTTCCCTGATGGCCACTGGCCTGGGAGTCGGCGGCGACGTCGAGCAGGCTCTGGGCAGCGTCGGCGTCCCGAGCTACGTCCTCGACACAACGGGAGTCGTCCGGTGGATCAA
Source organism: uncultured Thermoleophilia bacterium (assembly GCA_963797645.1). Lineage (GTDB taxonomy): Bacteria > Actinomycetota > Thermoleophilia > Gaiellales > Gaiellaceae > CAWCQC01. Next base: position 117,591 of record CAWCQC010000001.1, read on the forward strand.
TCCCGCAGCCGAGCAGCTTCTCGGCGACGTTCGCGGTCGCCACTTCACCTCCGTCGTCGCGCCCGAGGACAGCCGGCGCGCCCGCGAGCTGTTCTCCCGGAAGGTGCTCGGCAGCTCCCCGGCCACAGATTCGACCGGCGTCCTGGTTTCGACCACCGGCACGCGGGTGGCCGTGGAGCTCAGCGCGGTGGCGCTCAAGAACGGCGAACGGGTGGTCGGCGTCTTCGGGCTGATCGAGGGACGCCCCGACGACAGGCCGACGGCGCCACACCCGCATCTCACCCCTCGTCAAGTCGAGGTGCTTCGTCTTCTGGAGCAGGGCCGCTCGACGAAGCAGATCGCCGCCGAGCTCCATCTGAGCACCGAGACGGTCAGGAACCACATCCGCCGTCTCTTTCGGGCCCTCGGCGTCAACTCCCGACTCGAAGCCGTCGCAGCCGCCCGGGCCGCCGCCTCACCCTACTGATCGAAGCACGAGCCCGTCAGCCGGTGAGCATGGCGCGCTGCCGCTGGCTCCTGACGCAGGGGACGGAGAGCCCGCTCTACAAGTCCGCGCTTCCGGCCGACGACCTTTACCGCGGATTCGGCCCGATTACCGGGGATTTGGGCACTGGGATCCGTCTAGTGCCCAATGGCAGTGGCAGGAAAGCTTCGAGAACGCCCTGCCAAGCTGTGGCGGCACTCGATGCTTCGCCAGTCATCCCAGTAGGAGCCACCGTAGCCGGCCGGTTCACCCTAGCTGCACTCCGACGGTCTCGGCGAGGGGCGTTCATTGCAGCAGAGGAAGCCCTCGGCCCGGAGGGCTCCCTCTTGTACGTTGGGGTCGCCAGCGTTCGTGCGGGTGTTTCAGGGGATCAGCGGGTGCGGCCCCCAGTCCGCTTGGAGATCGAACGTCGGGCTGGTCGTCACCTGCTGGACGTCGCTGCCGTCGGCGTTGGCAGTCGCGATCCCTTCCTGGAAGCCTTGCGGGCCCGTTCGGGTGAAGAGAAGGAACAAGGCGGAGGACTCACACTTCTCCCGGCTTGGGGGACGCCGGTTTCCCGCACGAAGCGCTCGAACTCGTCCTCCTTTCCAGGGTGAATCCGGGCGCGGAACACGCGAATGATCACGAGCGGCGTCCTTCCGGAATATTCGAGGTTTGAACCTCTTCCATCCCGCTTCGCCTTGCCTGTCGGCCTGCGGCTCGAGCGTCCGAAATCCCTTGAGCCGCACTCGATTGGCGGCGTCGGAGCCGGCCAAGCATCGTGCGGGCGGCGATCGCGAGGGCGGTCACGGTCGCCGCGCCGGCCGGTGCGAGCTGGAGGACGCTCTCCTCGATTGGGATCCCCATGATGTGCGCGACGATCACTGGAAGATCTCCGTCGTGCAGTCGCCGCCCTCGAGCCGCATCTCGTGCGCCCGCGCCGGGCCGCCGGGGTGGTCGTGAAAGTCGACGAAGAAGTCCGGGTCGATCTCCATCCCGCCGTTCGGGTCGCAGTTGATCCGGAGCAGCCACGATCGCATCTCCGGATAGAACTGGTTGTCCCAGGACGAGTACAGCGAGTTCGATACATACAAGCGCCGTCCGTCGAACGAGAGCTGGACCATGTTCGGTCCCGCGCCGCCGTCGAGGTCGCGCGGCCCGTCGCTCGGCTTGCCGGTCACGCCGCCGAGCCAGACCTGCCCGGTCAGCTTCGGCTCAGCCGGGTTCGAGACGTCGTACTGGCGCACGTCGCCGTGGAGCCAGTTGGCGAAGTAGAGGAAGCGGTCGTCCATCGAGAGGACGAGGTCACTCATGACCCCCGGCACCGGGAAGGGCCAGCCCTCGAGCGGGATGCTCTCCACCTCGATCACCGGGTCGGCGCTCCAGCCGCCGTTCCCCCGGTGGAAGTGCCACAACACGCTCGACAACGCCGCCCCGACGAAGCCCTCATCGGAGTCGGGGTCGTGGAGCCAGCGCACCTCGAACGGGAGGAGGCCCTTCTCGCCGAGATCCACCGTCTGCTCGAGCGTTCGCCGCTCGAGATCCCAGAAGTGGATCCGCTGGCCGTAACGACCGCTCTCGACATCAGCTAGGTCGAACCCCTTCTCGTAGGCGTTCGGCTCGCCGAACTCCGAGGAGACGAGCACGTTCTTGCGCGGCTGGTACCAGAAGTCGTAGTTCATCGGCGGCCGCTCGTCGCCGTTCTCCCAGCGCCCCTTGACCTCGAACGTCTGCGCGTCGATGACGGCGAACCCGCCCGAGGCGTTGCCGTCGGCGTCGCCGAGCATCGAGACGACGATGTTGTCGCCTGGCATGCAGTGGACCGTGTGGGGCCGCGTGTAGCCTGTCTTGGCAACGACTTCTTCGGGCTCGATCACCTTCTCGATGAACGGCCTCCGCGGGTCGTCCTTGACGTTGACGAAGTGGAAGCGCGACGAGCGGAACCCCGGCACGATCAGGTGCGAGCGGTCGGGCCCGTGGCAGGCCGAGCTGCAGCGGTTCCAACCGAAGTGGTGCAGCTCGTCGCCGACGTTCGGCATCGGCACCTCGTGGACGATCTCGCCGTTCTCGGCGTCGACGACGGCGAGGAAATCAGGTTCTCGACGCCGGTTCCGGTGCGCAGGCAGGCGAGGTAGAGGAACTCCTCGGGGGACGCCTGCATCGCCTCCTCTGGGGAGCTGTAGAAGGACGCTGGCTTGACGTGTTCATGAGACATCGAAGCTCCTTTCACTTGCGCTCGGTCGATTGCCAGAGCGGGTCGACGGACTTGCAGCCGTCGCGCTTGTGCCACTTGCCGCGCGGCTTGCCCTTGTCCGCGAGCTTCTTCTCGAAGTAGCGGACGATCAGCCCGGGTCGCCGGCCTTCGTGCATGCCGTTCCAGATCGGGCGCGCCTCGGCATACCCGTCCTCCCCGGGGCTGAGGACCCGCCCACGACGGCCTCGCGCAGCTCCTGGACAGTCGCCTCACCGAGTGCCGGTTCGAGTGTCTGGCTCATTGCTGCCACCTTTCCTCGTCGATGTCGAGGAAGTGGTAGCCGAGCGCGATTTGCGGCCCCTTTGCGGCGACTTAGCAAGGCTGCGAAGCCTCTCCTCGACGGCGGCCACCCCGGCCGCGTCGGCATTCGACGTGTAACAGTCGCGCGCCTCGGAAACAGCCGCGCCGCGCGGTCCGGGTCGCCCTGCAGCACAGCGATCTCTGCCAGTGCGCTCTTCATGTGCGCGTTCCAGCGCGCGACGCCGGTCTGGTGGAGCACGACATCGACGTCCTGGAGGGCAGCCTGCGCCGCGTCCAGGCGGCCGCGGCTGACCTCGAGGTCGGACGTGCGGAGGAGCGCGATCACGAGCCCCCAGCGGTCGCCCGCGCGCCGGAAGAGCCCGCGGGCCTCGGCGAGCCGCTGCTCGGCGTCGTCGTACGCGCCCGCGTCGGTGTCGATCATGCCCAGGCCGGAGAGCACGAGGCCGATGCCGCGCCGGTCGTTGGTGCGGCGGCGGTACTCCAGCGCCTGCTCCAGGCAGTCGCGCGCATCGGGGATCGAGCCCTCGGCCAGGCTGAGGTAGGCACGGCGGACGAGCACGTCCGCCCGGCCGCGCTCGTCGCCCGCTGCGAGGAAGCGCTCGGCGCCCTCGTCGAGGAGCGCCCGTGCGCGCGCGACGTCTCCGAGCACGCGGGCGACGCCGGCTAGGTTGACGAGGGCATAGGAGAGGGCGGCCGCGATGAGACCTCCACGAAAGGCTGGAAGGAGTCCTCCAGCACCAGCCGGAACCCGGGACGTCCGCCCAGCGCGGGGATGCGCATCTCCGCGACGTTGATCGGAGACGGGATGCGGGCGTCGGGGTCCTCGAGGCGCGGAACGCGTCGATGCCCTCCGCAAAGCAGCTCGGCGGCGGCGGGATCTCCGAGGAACCAACGGGCGACACCGAGGGTGTAGATGCCCAGCGCCTCTTCGGGGGCGGACCGTTCCCGGCGCGCGAGCGCGAGCGCCTGTTCGAGCCAGCCCAGGGCGTTGCCGACGTCGTAGGTGATCGAGTACGAGCCCTGGAAGTGGAGCGCGGCCCATTCCGCCCGGGCGTCGCCGACCTCCACGGCCACGGACAAGCTCTCCCCGGCGTGCGCGCGCATGGGGACGAGCGCGCCGCCGCGGGCCTCCAGCGCCGCTGCGGCGAGCAGGGCTTCCGCGGAAACCCGGTCCGGTCGGGAACCGCCGCCAGCGCGTCGTCAACCGCCGGTACGCCTCGGCGAGGTCGATCCGCCGCAGCCAGAACGTCCACAGCGCGACGCACAGCCTGAGCGCGTCGGGCGGCCTGTTCGCGCGCAACGTGTCGAGCGCGGCCAGCAGGTTCGCTTCCTCGAGGTCGAGCTCGGGACGGTCGCCGCCTACGGTGAGGTCGAGTGCCCACTGCGCGTGGCGGTCGGCGAGCGCGCGGTCTCCCCGGCCGCGTCGAGCTGCTCCTTCGCGTACAGCCGCACCGTCTCCAGGAGCCGGAGCGCGCCTGGCCGGCGAGGTCGCCGCAGGCGACGAGCGACTTCTCGACCAGCCGGGCGAGGACGTCGACGATCTCGGAGCGTTCGAGGCCGTCCCCGGCGCAGACCGCCTCGACCGCGCCGAGCTCGAAGCCCCCGGCGAACCCCGCCAGTCGCCGGAAGAGCAGACGCTCGTCCGGCTCCAGCAGGTCGTGGCTCCACTGCAGCGTCGCCTGCAGCGTCTGCTGGCGGGTCGGCGCCGTGTGGCTGCGGGCGCGGAGCACACGGAAGCGGTCGTCGAGCCGCTCGGCGACGACGGCGGCGGCAAGCGCGCCGAGCCGGCTGGCGGCGAGCTCGAGCGCGAGCGGCAGCCCGTCCAGCCGGACGCAGATCCTGGCGACGTCGGCTGCGTTCCCGTCGTCCAGGACGAAGTCGGGCGCGGCGGCGGTCGCACGGTCGACGAACAGCCACACGGCCTCGAAGCGGACGAGGTCGTCAGGAGCGAACG
>CAWCQC010000002.1:0-180155 GCA_963797645.1 uncultured Thermoleophilia bacterium
TGTCGTCAACGCGCCGAGCTGGACCGGCTCATGTCCTCTCACTGCGGCGTCGAGCGTCGCCCGTCGAACAGCCTTCAACCGACTCTTGCCGCTCTCGAAAGAGTCGTCGGCGGCGTCGAGGCGGGAGAGGTGTTCCTCGATCGCGGCCACGATCCGCCGCTGCTCGTTCAGCGGCGGAAGCGGGATCGCGATGCCTGCGAGCGATCTTCGCGCTGACGTTCGGCGATGCGGTGCCGGCGGCCGCGCTTCGCTGACGCTTCCGAGTCGGCACGAGCGCTGCAGGAACCAGTACCAGAGTAGCACGTCGCTCGACCGCCGAGGTCAGGACGCGAAGCCGATCGAGGTACGCAGGTCGACGACGTCGGCGGCGCTGCCGATTGCCGAGCTTGCACCGATCGGTCCCGCTCTGGCGACGCACGAGTCGTCCAGCCGAGCAGGTACGTCGCCGGCCTCGACCGGTCGCGTCGAAGCATCCAGGTCACGTCGTCGAGTCGATCGGCACCACCGCTGATGTCCGTCGTCGGAGGAGCGGCGACGCTGCCATCCTGCAGCGTGGCCTCCGCAGCCCATCCGTACTGCCGCGCCTCGTCGGCGACCGTCGTCCGAGAGCGGCGCGGTACCCAACCCGGCGGCAGCTCGCTCACGCCGCCAGCACCTCGTTGATCTCGTCGAGCAGCGGCGTCGAGGTCGTCGCCGAACACCTGGGCGGCCTTGCCGAGCCCGCCCGCTTCGAGGAAGGGCGTGTAGCGCGAAGTCGTCGGTGGCTGATGGCGAGCGCGGCGGCGACGTGGTCGCGGATGCGCTCGAGCCAGGCGAGCTGCTCGGCGGTGAAGATGCGGCCGGCGTTCTCCTGCTGGAGGAGCCAGGCGTGGTAGCGGTCGCGGACGAGGTCGGGGTAGGCGACGAGCTCGTCGTCCTGGTGGAGGGCGACGCGGACGAGGGAGACGAGGTCGGTGAGGACGCGCTCGCCGGAGCCGCGCACCTTCGAGCGGTCGAGCTGCTCGTACGCCTGCCAGAGCTTCTCCGGGCGTCCACTGGTGCGGCGGCCGGCCGATCGCCTGGGCGAGCTCCTTGACCTCGCGGAAGGTGAGCCGCTGGGGCTGGCGGCGGGCGTAGAGGATCTGGAGGGCGGTGATCTCGTCGCGGTTGTCCTCGCAGAACCGCTCCCAGGACTCGATCGTGCGCCGCGCCCGGTCTGCGGCCTCGGCGGAGTAGCCGGCCTCGAGCAGCTCGTCGGCGGAGGTCTCGTCGATCGCCTGCTCGTGCAGGCGGCGCACCTCGACGATCCGCTGGCGCAGGTCGGGGCTGGTGGCGAGCGGCGCGGCCGCCTCGGCGAGGAGGGTCTTGGCGGCGGCGGCGATGCCGTCGACGTCGGGCTCGCCGCCGGCGGCGGCCTCGCGGGCGGCGGCGAGCTGCCGGTCGGGGTCGAGCGCGGCGACGAGGTCGCCCGCGATCTCCTTGAGGCTCCTGCCGCCGGCGAGCTGCGCGAGCTCCTCGCGCTCGGGCGGCCCGAGCTTGCGGTCGAGCCGGGTCAGGCGTGCGGCGATCGCGGAGCAGACGTCGGGGTCGGGGTTGTGGGCGGCGAAGGAGACGCGCTTGAGGAGCCTCTCGAGCGGCACGGTCGGCTTGCGGTCGAGCGGCACCGTGTCGACGAGGTCGCTCTCGGTGACGCCGACCGCGTCGACGATCACGAACCGGTCCTTCGCCCGCGCGTCGGGGGTGACGGCCTGGAAGTCCGCGTCGCCGATGACGCGCACGCCGCGCCCCTTCATCTGCTCGAAGTAGGTGCGGCTCTTGACCGAGCGCATGAAGAAGACGCACTCGAGCGGCTTCACGTCGGTGCCGGTGGCGATCATGTCGACGGTCACGGCGATGCGCGGGTTGTAGGCGTTGCGGAAGGCGGCGATCAGCTCGTCGGCCTTCTTGCCGGTCGCCTTGTAGGTGATCTTGGCGGCGAAGTCGTTGCCCTTGCCGAACACCTCGCGGGCGATCTGGACGATCTCGTCGGCGTGCGCGTCGTCCTTGGCGAAGATCAGCGTCTTCGGCACCTCGCTGCGGCCGGGGAAGATCTCGGTGTAGAGGCGGTCGCGGAACGTCTCGAGCACGGTGCGGATCTGGTCGCGGGAGACGACCGCGCGGTCGAGCTGGCTCGGCGGTGTAGGCGAGGTCCTCGTCGAGCTTCTCCCAGCGCGTCCTGCGGGTCTGGCGCTCGCGGAACTGGGTGACGATGCCGGCGTCGATCGTCGAGCCCTGCTCGGTGATCGAGGTGCGGATGCGGTAGACGTCGAAGGGGACGTTGACCTCGTCGGCGACCGCCTGCTCGTGCCCGTACTCCATCACGAGGTTCTGGTTGAAGAACCCGAACGCCTGCTTGTTCGGCGTCGCGGTCAGGCCGATCGTGAAGGCGTCGAAGTAGTCGAGCACCTGCCGCCAGAGGCCGTAGATCGAGCGGTGGCACTCGTCCACGATCACCACGTCGAACGTCTCCGGCGGGACGGCCGGGTTGTACTCGACCGGCACCGGCTCGGCCGCCAGCTCGTAGGGGGAGTGCTCGTCCGCCTCCGGGTCGAGCTCCGGGTCGCCGCGCAGGATCGAGTAGACCCGCTGGATCGTCGAGATCGCCACGCGCGAGACCGGGTCGATCTTGTTCGAGCTCAGGTGCTGGACGTTGTAGAGCTCGGTGAACTTGCGGCCGTCGTCGGGCGTCGTGAACCCCTGGAACTCCTTCAGCGTCTGGCGGCCGAGGTTGGCGCGGTCGACGAGGAAGAGGATCCGCCGCGCGTCGGCGTGCTTGACCAGCCGGTAGCAGACGTTGGCGGCGGTGAACGTCTTGCCCGACCCGGTCGCCATCTGGATCAGCGCCCGCGGCCGGTTCGCCGCCAGCGACTGCTCGAGGTTCGCGATCGCCCGGAACTGCGCCGGCCACAGCCCCGTCTCCTCCAGCTCCGGCAGCCCGCGCAGCCGGTGGCGCAGCGTCGGCGCGTCCGGATGGCGGCGGAGCTCCTCGAGCCAGCCGGCGAGCGTCTCGGGCCGGTGGAACGAGAACACCGGCCGGCTCGCCGGCTCGGGGTCGAGCCGGTTCGTGAACCGCGTCTCGGTCCCGGTCGACTCGTAGACGAACGCGAGGCCGCCCTCGACCGCCGGCTCGAGCTCGTCCGGCAGCCCGTCGACGTACTTCGCGCTCTGGTGCTCGACGCCGGTGAGCGTCTCGCCCTCCTTCTTCGCCTCCACCACGCCCGCCGCGCGGCCGTCGAGGAACAGCAGGTAGTCGGCGCGGCCGTGCGGCCGCTTCATCACGAACTCCCGCACCGCCACACCCCGGGAGGCGGCGAGGTTCACGGCCCGCGCGTCCTGCACCGCCCAGCCGGCGGCCTCCAGCATCTCGTCGATCCGCATCCGAGCGCGACCCTCCGGCGGCACGTACGAGCCGCCGCCTGCGACAGAAGACATGTCCACATCTTCCCTGGTCTAGCGGGCGGAGGCGAGACCGGCACCTCGGTAGGAGTGTTCTTGTGCCTAGAGTCGAACGCGGACACCGCCCGGCGAAGACAGTAATCCGGAGGACAGCACCGGGAACCGCCCCGCACGTCCAAACCCGCCAACTCTGTCACAGACGATAAGTTCCGGGAAGTTTCTTTTCCAGTATGAAGCCTCGGTTTAGCCCGGTTTAGATCAGGCCCGCCGCCCAGGGTTCTCCGAGGACGCACTCGGTGCAATATCGTCTGGATCAGGGCACAGGGAGAGGGTGATGGGTTTCCGCCGACCCGCGCATCTGCCTTCAGTTCTGACTTTTGCTCTTTCTTGAGGCGGGGATGAGAGCCACTTCGGCTATCGCGCTAACGACCGGCACGCAAGCTCTCCGCGCCGGGCCGCAACTTCTCCCGGCGACTCTTTCCCAGGCGCGAGTTGCATCCCTTGCGAACTGTTTGTTAATCAACGTAGCGAACGGTCGGGTTGTCCGGGTTTTCCGCGTTCCACGCGTCACGGAGTTGGGGCCACGAGAGCTCTTCCTGGCGGCACAGGAATCTCACGAGGTTGGCCGTCTTTTCGTCGATACGCCTTCGACACCCATCACGCGAGAGTCGCCTCAGTTGACCGTAGAGACGCAGAACTTGTCGACCGGGCGTCCGCGGGTCGATAGTCAGATGCACATATGACCAGCGTCCGAACGCAGGGGTTCCGTGCTGCGACCAAGGCGAGGGTGGCATCCCGGTGAGTACGAAGCGTGCCGCGTACGCCTGATCCCAACCGTACTTGCTTTCTAGATCCTCGGTAAGGCCGACGAGTGCCGCGAGTGCCTCGCCGTGCACCTCCGTTTCGTGTCGCTTGTCGGCATCGTCCACGTAAGTGAGGAGATTTCCGCTCTCGATCATGTGCAGGCGTCCCCGAACGTGCACCGTGATTCCGTCACCGTTGTAGTCCGGACCGTCAGCGCCGGACGCCCAAACAGTCACTCGGCTCAGGGGAGGACTCTCCCGTTGGGCCCTCTCCGAAGAAGGCGTGAATCTCATCTTCTGTGAGTAGCCGGCCTGTGAGGTAGGTGTTTCGCCACTCTTTTACGCCTCGGTTTCGCGAGGCGTCGCGGGCGAGAACCTCCGCGAACGCGGCGAAGCGCGGATCTGGACTCGCGACCCGGTCGCCTTTCTGATTCTCCTGTCGGCGAAGGACAAGAGCTCGGTTTCTCTCGAGTAACCACAAGGCTTCTTCGATGAAGGATTCGTCGTCTTGAAGGGTCGATTCAAGACGGAACTCGGCCTCTACGCAGGCAGCGGCCCATTCGTTCTCGGAAATCTTCGATCCGCCAATTACATCATCGTTGTGTTCGAGCCAGGTTTCTGCCTCGGGGCGAAGGCGCTTCCACAGATCGTGGTCTCCCTTATTGGGGATCATTAAGGGCAACCTTAGGGTGCGGACAGGACGTTACTCACGCCTACGTAACGGAGGAGCCGTGACGAAGAGGCCAGACCACCGGAAGACTGTGAGTGTCGAGGAGGCTGCGAGCATGCTGGGGATCGGGGCGAAGCCTTGCCTACGATCTCGCCGACCGCGGCCAACTTCCCGTGCTGCGACTGGGCCGACGCATTGTCGTTCCACGAGAACGTCTCGACGCCCTCCTGGCCGGATCCGGAGCACGGAAAAAACCGGATGAAACCCTGCAACAACGACGACGGGCCGGCTGCAACCGGCCCGCCAGAAAGGAAATCACGTGCGCAACAGCCTTATCAAGACGGGAGGATGTGCCCCGAAGCTGGGTCTCGCCGATCTCGCTCCCACCCAGTTTTGTCGACCGCCTCGACCGGGCGGGGCAGGATGCCCGAGAGGTGACTTCGCATAGAAGAACCTCTTTGCGCCGAGCGCGGCGCTCCTGGTGGGGACGGTGCGCGGTCTGATTGGCTAGGGCCTCGCTGCTCGCGCCGGACCGCGCCGCTCGTTCCGCGTTGTTCATCACCGAAGGTGTCAGCGACACGCTCGCGATCCGCGAGGCCTTCGCCACGTCGACCGCTGCGAACCGATAGCTGGCTACTACACGCTTGGCCTCCCGGGCGCGTCCACGTGGAGACCGGAGTGGCATCAGTACGTGGCTTCGTTCGACCGTGTGTACGTGATCGGCGACGGGGACGTGGCGGGTCGACGGATGGTCGACGCCGTGCTCGGCGACGTTCCGTGGGCTCGTGGCGTGCTGCTCCCACCCGGGGAGGATGCTCGGTCGGTTTTGCAACACGGCGGGGCGCGAGCCCTTGACCCGTACCTGGATCGGGCCGACCGGCGAGCCGCGCTGTGGGCCGCCTGGCGTCTGGCGCACACCCTCGACGAGGCCGAACGGCTGTTGCGCGGTGAGGAGGTTGACCGTGCTGCGGCTTGACGAAAAGACGATCAGGGCGGCCGCGACACAGCCTGGGACGACGATCACTGCAGGTCATCATCGCTCCCTTGATCCGGCCTCCCCAGGGGCTGCCGAAATGAGCCGGACACCCGGACAAACGGCTGGGAAGGGCTTGGACAACGGTATTCCCACTCCGGATGACCGTTCCGACCCGGATCCGACTCGGGCCGAACCGGCCGGTGAGAGCGACATTCCGGCCCTGGCCCTTGAGCCCGACATCCTGGCTGTCTTCCGTCGTGATGTGGCGCGGCTCGGGCTGGCCGGGGAACTGACCGCCGCTTGCCTGATCTACCTGGCGCTCACGAGCCGGCTGCTGCCTTGGGGAAAGCAGGGCGAGCGGCCGGTCTCGATGATCTCGAAGGGCGCCTCGGCGACCGGGAAATCCCACACCGTCAAGACGGTGCTCCGCTTCTTCCCGACGGACGCCTACCTCGATCTCGGCTCGATGAGCAAGCGGTTCCTTTTCTACAGCGAGGAGGAGTTCGCCCACCGAATCATCGTCATTCCCGAATGGGAGCTGATCGCCAAGGACGAGGAGCTCGTCGCGCTCGTGCGCACGCTGCTCTCCGAGGGCAGGGTGGTGCACGGGACGGTAGACACGGAGGGGAAGCGCCGGGAGGCGCGGAGAATCGAGAAGGACGGCCCGACCGGGCTGCTGATCACGACGACCGCCGCCTTGGTCGATCCTGAGCTCGAGACCCGCTGCCTCTCGTTCGTGACCGACGACTCCCCGGAGCAGACACGCGCGATCTTCGAGACGATCGCCCGGCTCGAGAACGAGGAAGCGCCCACGGGCCTGCTTGAGGAGTGGCGGCAGCTGCAAAGCTGGCTTGCGAGCAGCGCGCCGGCCCGGGTCGCGATCCCCTACGTCGAGGCGCTCGCGAATCTGATGCCGAACACCGCCCCCCGTCTGCGACGCGACTTCGTGACGCTCCTCTCTTTGATTCGCGCGCACGCCGCGCTTCACCGGGCGACGAGGGAAGAGGACGAGCAAGGGCGGATCGTCGCGACGATCGACGACTATGAAGCCGTACGCGAACTCGTGAGTAACGTCCTCGGCGAGGGCGTCGAGGCGACCGTCTCCCCAGCGATCCGGGAGACGGTCGAGGCGGTACAGAGCTGCTCGACGAGCCCGGCTGCGATCCTGCGACAGGGAAGATGGTCGCCGACAAGCTGGGTGTCGGCAGGAGCGCCGCCTACGACCGGATCAAGCGAGCCCTCGTGGCCGGATACCTCGTGAACACCGCGGCGCACGGCGAACGCGGCCAGAAACTCATCCTCGGCACCCCGCTCCCCGACAGCCGGGAGTTCCTCCCGTCCGCGGACGCCGTCAGTCGGGACCGACTCGGATGCGAGTCGGATAGCCCAGCCGGACTCGATTTCGGCTCAGCCATGCGCCATAGCAGGGTCGAGTCCGGTAGTCCGGCTTGTCCGGGACCTCAAGGGGAAACGAGGCGCTCGACCTCCTCGAGGGAGTCTCCCGATCGGGTCGCATCCAACCGCCTGCCCGGCGCGGTGGATGAGCCCGCATCCGGTCCCATCCCCGGCGAGCGAGGCTTCCTGACGCTGATTCGCGACGACTACCGGGCCGGTCGTCTCACCCGCGAGAGGTGGCTCGAGCTGGTCGCCCTTCACGGGGAGCTCGTCCGAGCCACGCCAGGGCCGCGGCTCGAGGACGAGCTCCCTCGGCTTATCGCTGCAGGTGTGCTCGTCGAACCGGACCGGCCGGACGACTTCGATGAGCTCTGGTTCTGAGCAATCCGCTCGCCGGCGCAGGCCGGCCGCCGCCGCGATAGCCCTTCGGGCCGACCGGGTGCTGCTCCGGGCGGGCAGGCGACCGGCCGACGTGGAGGAGCGCGTCGCGTAGGAGCGTCGTGGCCGACCTGCTTCTCACGACCCGCCAGGTTGCCGAACGCTGGCAGCTCTGCCCGGAAACCGTGCTCCGGATGAAGCGGGCTGGCAGGCTGCCGTTCGTCACGTTGCCGTCGGGGGCGATCCGGTTCCGGCTCGCCGACGTCGAGCAGGTCGGAAGCGCCGCTATGCTCCGGAAGTCAAATGGCCGGGCGACGCGCAAACGTCCCCGGCCCGGCAACAGGAGGATGAGTCCTGATGCACTCTGAGCCTAACCATCCCACGCGCCCGGGCGGCAAACATGCCAGCTGAGCAGCGCGGCCAGCCGTACAGGACGGGTCGACGGCTGGGGAATCCGGTATTACGACGAGGACGGGAGGCGCCGTCGGCGTGCGGCTTCGCGTCGAAGACAGAGGCCCGGCGGTGGTTCGAGAACGTCGAGCGGCCCCGCCAGCACGGCCTGCCCACCGCTCAGCCTGACGTGACGCTCTCCGCGTTCATCGGAGAGTTCCTGACCGCCAAGGCCGCGACGGTCGAGCCGATCACTGTGGCGACGCTACGGCGAGCGGCTCGCGTACGCGCCGCGACAGCTTTCGGGACGGTCACGTTACGCGAGTTCGAGCGCCGCCCAACGGGAGATCGCCGAGTGGCGAGTTCGACGCTCGGGCGACTACCGGTACGCGGTCATTGGGGCGCTGCGCCAGGCGCTCGACGCCGCCGTCCGCTGGGGCTACTGCGCGCAGAACCCGGCGAAGCTGGCCGGGCCGAACCCGCAGCCGAAAGCACGGGAGATCGCGCCGTTCACGCTGGCCGAAGTCGACGCGCTCGCCGTCGAGCTCGGCCCGGTCTTCGGGCCGCTCGTCGTGTTCGCCGCCGAGACGGGGCTGCGCCCGGAGGAGTGGATCGCGTTGGAGCGGCGCGACGTCGCTCCGAGACGCAGGCGCGTCGCTCGTCGAGCGGGTCGTCACCGACGGCCGCTGAAGCCGTACGGGAAGACGGCACGGTCGCGACGGCGGGTGCCGCTCACACCGCGGGCGTTCGAGGCCCTCGAGAAGTCCCGGCGCGGCTCGACACGCGGCTCCTGTTCCCGGCCGCGGAGGGCGGCTACATCGGCCTCGACACGTGGCGGCCGCGCGAGTGGTACCCGGCGCTCGAAGCGGCCGGGCTCGCCCAGCGCGGCCCGTACTGCGCTCCGCCACACGTTCGTCACGCAACGCGCTCGCGGCCGGTGTCCCGATCTTCGACTGTCGCCCGCTACACGGGCACGTAGCGTCGCGATGATCGAGCGCACCTACGGCCACCTCGCAAGGGGCTCCGAGGAGCACGTCGCGGGCGCTGCTCGCGGCCTATGCAGCCGAACGTTTGGGCGTGGAGTGGGCTCAGACGACGGACGAGCCGTGACCGCGCCGGCCGTGGAAACCCGCCAGCCGTGCGGGTTTGCGGGGAGTGGAGCGTACCGGGATCGAACCGGTGACCTCCGGCTTGCAAAGCCGGCGCTCTCCCAGCTGAGCTAACGCCCCTCGGACCACAGTGTAAGGGCCGGTGACCCGGCCCTTACGAAAGCTTCTCGACCGGGGTCAGTCGCCCCAGTCGAACTCACGAGAGCGGCCCCAGAGCGTGTCCTCGGAGTCGGCCGGGGCGGCGTTCTCGACCGTCTCCTCGGCCTCCTCGACCGGCCACGCCAGAACCATGTCCTCCTCCATGACCATCGGCTGGGTTCCCGTGATGGTCTCCTCGAGGCGCGCCTGCTCCTCCGACTTGAACAGCGGGTGATTCTCGAACAGATCCTCGGTGCGGTACCGCTCGATCGGCATGTCGCCGTTCAATGCCGAGTTGCGCCTCTTGAGCTCGAGATGCTCCTCGATGACCTTGGCGAACGACAAAGTTCCTTCCACCTGCATCCACTCCTCCGTGCTCGTTTCAGGGGCGGCGTCCGATTGTAGTGCATCCCTCCCGGGCACAGGAAGAGACTAGCGCGCGCAGAAGATGGTCTGTTTCGTGTCAACTCCCGCTCCGGCGGGCCGCGGCGACGAAGGCCGAGACAGCCGCCGCGTCCTCGCGCTCCGACAGCTCGGGATAGAGAAACGGCAGGTCGTGCGCTGCCAGGCGGGCGGAGATCCAGCGCGCGAGGACCGCGAGGGGTCGTCCTCCGTGTGCCGTGGAAGGGCTCTCCGGGAGCGACGCCCCGGCTGCTCGCGCTGCCCGGGCCACCTCCCGGTCGGCCCGCGCGGCGTCGTTCGCCGCCTCGACGGCACGCCGGAGCGTGCGCTGGGTCGGCGGCAGCGAGCGGCGGAGCTCCTCATGAGCCGCGTCGAGAGCCGAGGCGAGCTCGCGCAAACGGCCCCGCAGATGGCTGAGCGCGAGGCCGGGCTTGCCGCCGCGGGCTCCAGGCGGCAGGTGCTCGATCACCACGGCCCCTGCGGCTGCCTCGTCGAGCCGGCGCGGTAGCAACGCCTCACGACCCCATTCGGTGAGGTGCGCGCAGGCCCGTAGGTGGCTCGCGACGGCTGCCAGCCGTGACGGCGAGCGGACGAGTCTCCCGCGCTCGTCGAGCACGACCACGCCGTGCCCGCTCCGAAGGACGACGAAGGGCTTCCCGCGCAGGAGCTCGACCACTTCGATGCTGTCCGGCGACAGGCCGGGCATATTCGCCCGAGCACGCTCGACGGCAAGCCTGCCGACCGCAGAAGCCGGGCGCACGGCCATGGGCAACGGTATCCGATCCGCCTCAACAGTTACAAGAGCGCGGCCGACGTTTGCCCCGGACGGGGGACTCAGAACAGCGGACGGTCCAGTACGACCGCGATGGTGATGCCCACGGTGAAGCCTGCGACGGCGATCACGACGGCAATTCCCGTGAAACGACTCGCACGCTGCCCGCCCATCGCCGCGGCGACCATCGCGAAGAAGATCCCCGCGAGCCCGATCCTGACGGGGTAGTACACGAGCGCGGTCAGGCCGGCGAAGATGGCCAGGCCGGCGAGGTACCGCGCGATCGTCTCACGCCACGGTGGCCTGGCGTCATAGGAGTCCGCATGCTCGGGCGTGCTCATACCGGCGGCTTGGATCTCGCACGGGTGAGCGCGGGCTCAGGGTGCCTGACAGGCGAGCCGTGCGGACCACGGCGCTCCGGGCGTCGTGGCGTGCGCCGCTTCCACCACGCGTCTCCCTGATCCGGCGTTCCGCCGCCGTCTCCCGCGCCTGCGAGGCCCTCGCAGCCGTCCCCGGGCTGGGGTGGATCCTTGACCGCCCACCAGACGACATAGCAGAGGTACACGAGCGGAATCTTGAGCGCGACCAAGAAGAAGAGGATGTACCAGAGCACGGCGCTCAAGCGAGTGTAACCGGAACGCAGGCCGCGGACGAGGCCTAGCCGAGCCGGACGCCGGAGTCAGCGGTCGGCTCGCCGCGCTGCCATCGAGCAGATCCGGCCGGCGGTCGATCCGTGACCGCAGAGTTGGCCTGGCAGCGCGGTGCGTCTTGCACGCTACGCTCGTGGAGTGGCAAGGACCGACTGGGCCACGTGGCATCGCGGTTATGAAGACCCGCGCAGCACCCTCTCCCAGCGACTCGTCGTCGTTCGACGAGCTATCGGCGACGTCCTGCGCGCACGAGGCGGCACCGAGGTTCGTGCTGTCAGTATCTGTGCGGGAGACGGGCGTGACCTGCTCGGCGCGATCTCGCGAGAGCCGCACTGCGGGAGAATCAGCGCCCGCCTCGTCGAGCAGAACTCGCACCTCGCCCAGAGAGCCCGTGACAGTGTCGAGCAGGCGGGGCTCGATTCGATCGACGTAGTCGCCTGCGACGCGGCGGTCACGGACGCATACGTCGGCGCCGTCCCGGCCGACCTCGTACTCGTCTGCGGCGTATTCGGGAACGTCTCGGACGCAGACGTGGCGAGGATCATCGGAGCGATGCCCCAGCTGTGCGCACGTCGCGCCTCGGTCGTCTGGACGCGGCACCGCCGGCGACCCGATCTGACTCCACGCATTCGCGCATGGTTCCACGAGGCCGGCTTCGTCGAGCGCACATTTGAATCGCCCGGCGCCGGATCCTGGTCGGTGGGTGTCCACGAGTTCCGTGGGATCCCTCGACAGCTGCGAACGAATGAGACCCTGTTCACGTTCGTTCGCTGACGGGATCATGTCGAGGCGTGCCCGCTAACGACGGCCGGCAGCCTCCGCGATCTCGTCTGGCAACGGATACCCGAAGCAGCGGGCCGTCGCGCCGCCGTCGACCGGAATCGCCGTCCCGGTGACGAGGGACGCGCGGTCCGAGAGCAGGAAGGCCACGACCTCCGCGACCTCTTCGGGCTGGCCGATCCGCCCGATCGGATGCAGCTGTCCTTCGATCGCCAGTGCCTCCTCGCGCGAGAGCTCCGGCGGCAGCACCTCGTAGGTCATCGGCGTCTCGATCGACCCGGGGAGCACGGCGTTGCACCTGATACCGAAGGGGCCGTAGTCGACGGCCACGCCTTTCGACACCATGATCGCCGCCGCCTTCGCCGCCTGGTAGACGAAGTACCGCGGAAACGCGTGTGTCCCCTGGATCGAGGCGATGTTGACGATCGATCCGGTACGGCCGGGAAGCATGCGCCGGACGGCGATCGCCGTTCCGTACATGACCCCCAGCTGGAGGACCCGGAGCCCACGCTCGATCTCCTCCGGGGTCACCTCGTGGGCGCCGCCCTGGATGTCGATCCCCGCGTTGTTGACCCAGGCGGCGAGCGGCCCGCTCGTCTCGGCGAGATCGGCAGCCCGGACGTGGGTCTCCCAGTCGCCCACGTCTGCTCGAAGCGGCACGAATCGCTCGCCCAGCTCGACCGCGGCACGCTCGAGCGCTTCTGCGTTCCAGTCGACGCCGACGACGTCCATCCCGTCCGCGAGCACCCGCTCGGAGATCGCCCTTCCCATTCCGAGGGCAGCGCCGGTCACGACACACGAGCTCATTCGTCCTCCTTCGGCTGGGTCACAGGTCGCGGATGGTCGCGGTGAGCGTGGTTCGGACCGAGCCACCGGCAGCGAGCTGGAGCGCCTCCCCCGCCTCGACCGCACGCCCCAGGTCGAGGCGGGAGACCCATGGCTCGATGCCAAGGGCGTACGAGCCCGCGAGCGGCATGGCCTCGGCCCCGCCGTAGGGCTGCCAGGAGATCAGCCAGCGAAAGAGCGCGGCGTCGAAGTCGAGCCTGAAGGCGAGACCGGTCGCCGGGCTCTCGACCTCGACCCAGCCCTCGGCGAGGTCGGTCAGATACACGTCGTCGTGGCTCCCGGCCTCCGGGCCGGGCACCGTGCTCAGATCCGTGACGCCTCCTCCGCGGAGACGCGCTTCCGGCCACCGCGAGCGCTGACCGGGCTCGAGGCGGGCCGTCTCCTCCCACATCTCGGGAATCGTCTCGATCGTCCCGGCCGGCGCATTGAGGCGGCAGCCCTGGCCGAGGAACGGCGGTCCGACGACGCAGTGGTGGCCCCACACGAGGTGCGCCGGATCGGCCGACTCGTTCACCGCCGTCTCTTCCAGCCGCAGCGTGCGCTCGCCGTCCGGCAGGCTCATCACCCGCTCGAGCCGGAACGGCGTGCGCCGGCAGTCGACCGTGAGCCGAGCAGCTGCTCCGTCCGAGCGGCTCGTAGTCCCAGGGAAGCGATCGCGACCTCGCCGTGAAAGGGGATCGGCCGGCCGCGATACGTGCACGGGTCGCCGGCGCTCGGGAACAGCTCCTGCCAGCCGCCTCCGTAGTTCTCGAGGAATCGTGCCCTCCGCTGCCCTCTCGGGGCGGCGAGCCGGGCGGCTGCGAGCCCCCAGGGGGCGTGGAAGAGGACGTCGATCCGCTGTCCGAGCATCGATCAGCTCGACGATCTCGGCGCCCTTGTCCGGAATGACCGTCACCCGGAGGTCTCCGTTGTCGAGCGTCAGCGCGCGCCACCCGGCGCGCTCCCCCTCGACGACCCGCGCGGGTCCGGGCTCAGTCACCGAGGATCGAATCGCCGCTCTCCGCGTCGAAGAGCTGCAAGCCGCCGAGGTCGATCGCGAGCGTCACGCTCCGGCCCGGCGCAGCGGCGGAGCGAGGGTCGAGCCGCGCCGCGAACGCGCCGGCCAGCTCGATCGGACGCTCACCGATCTCGGACGCCTCGAGGCCCGGGATCCGGAAGTAGGCGTACGTCTCGGGGCCGAGCTGTTCGGTGATCTCGACGTCGGCCGGGACCGTCGCCGCGCCGGCGCCTCCGAGCGCGGCATCCTGGAAGTGCTCGGGCCGGAGCCCGGCCATGACGGCGCCATCGCGCCGGTCGAGACGGCTCTTCACCCCGTCCGGGAGCTCGAAGCGAAACGCCCCGAGCTCGAGCGCTCCGCCCGACAGCGTCCCCTCGGCGAAGTTCATCGGCGGCGAGCCGATGAAGCCCGCGACGAACGTGTTCGCCGGACGGTGGTAGAGGCGCTGCGGGGCGTCGACCTGCTGGATGACGCCCTTGCGCAGCACCGCGACCCTCGTTCCGAGCGTCATCGCCTCGGTCTGGTCGTGCGTCACGTAGAGCGTCGTCACGCCGAGCCGGCGATGGAGGTTGACGAGCTCGGCGCGCATCTGCACCCGGAGCTTCGCGTCGAGGTTCGACAGAGGCTCGTCCATCAGGAACGCCTGCGGGTGGCGGACGATCGCGCGGCCCATGGCGACGCGCTGGCGCTGGCCGCCCGACAGCTCCCGCGGCTTCCGGGCGAGCAGCTCGTCGAGGCCGAGGAGCCGGGTCGCGTCCGCCACGCGCGAATCGATCTCGGCCTTCGAGACCCGCTGCATCTTGAGCGGGAACGCGATGTTGTCCCTGACGGTCATGTGCGGGTAGAGCGCGTAGTTCTGGAAGACCATCGCGACGTCGCGCTCCTTCGGCTCGAGGTCGTTGACCACGCGGTCGCCGATCGCGATCTCGCCCGACGTGATCTCCTCGAGGCCGGCGACCATCCGCAGCGCCGTGGTCTTCCCGCAGCCGGACGGCCCGACGAGGATCATGAACTCGCCGTCCGGCACGTCGAGGCTGATGTCGTCGACGGCCACCGTGCCGTCGGGAAACTGCTTCGTGACGCCCTCGAACGTGATCCCAGCCATCGTCAGTCGAGCCTCAGGCGGTCGATCAGATCCTCGTCGAGCTCGATCCCGAGACCGGGCCCGTGCGGAACGGCGAGCGCCCCGGCCTCGAGCGCGAAGGGCCGGGCGAGGAGGCCGCCGGCGAGCGGCGAGTCCGCGACCGAGAACTCCGACAGGGTCGGCCGGTCGAGCGAAGCCGCGAAATGGAGCGAGGCGGCGACGAGAACGCCCGTCGAGAAGCAATGCGGGACGACCTCGACGGCGCGCTCCCGCGCGAGCTGCGCGATCTGCCGGGCGACCGTGAAGCCACCGCAACGGGCCAGATCGGGCTGGAGGACGTCGACGTGCCCGTGCTCTACCAGGCGGCGGAAGGGGCCGATCGTCGAGTCGGCCTCCCCGGCGGCGATTCGCGTGGCGACGGCCGCTGACAGCCGTCGGTAGCCGTCGTAGTCGTCCGGCGCGAGCGGCTCCTCGAACCAGTACAGGTCGGCCTCCTCGACGCGCCGCAGCAGCTGCGCCGCGCGCTTCACGGTGTACGCCTGGCCCCCGTCGATCATGAGCCTGCGCTCGGGACCGAGGGCGTCCCGTGCCGCTCGGATGAGCTCGGCGTCGTACCCCAGATCCCGCCCGAGCGGCCCCCAGCCCAGCTTGAACGCCTCGTAGCCGGAGGCGGCCGCACGCTCGGCGATCGCCCGAGCCTCGTCCGGCGTCGCAGGCATGACCTCGCTGGCGTAGACGTGAATTCGCTCCACGCGCGCGCCGCCGAGCAGGGTCGAGACGGGAACGCCCGCCGCCTTTCCGGCGATGTCCCAAAGGGCGATGTCGACGGCGCTCATCACGTGGAGCGCGACCGCGGACCGGCCGTAGTAGGACGAGCCGTCGTAGAGGACCTTCCACAGCCGGTCGGTGGCGAGCGGGTCCTCGCCGACGAGCAGCTCGCCCAGACCGCGCGCGATGGCGTGCGACGACGGCATCTCGACGACCGTTCGGGCGAGATAGGGCGACGTGTCCGCCTCACCGACTCCGACGATTCCCGCGTCGGTGTGGATGCGCAAGAGGAACGCGTCCTGCGTTCCGTCGGCGCGGCTCGTGTCGACGTCGGCAAGTCGCAGGACGATCGGCTCGACGGCGGTGATCCTCATCGGCCGTCATCCTCCCATGCGGCAGCCGCGCCCGCCGAGGCGCTCGAGAGACCGAGGTACGTGGCCGGATCGAGCAGCCGGTCCAGCTCGCGACCCGAGAACCGCTCGGCGACGTCGGGCTCCTCGGCGAGGACGTCGGCGAGACCGCGCCCCTCCGCGGAGGCCCGGCGCGCAGCGCGGAGCACGAGGTCGTGGGCGCGCTCGTGACCGAGATCGCGGCCGAGCTCCATCATCACGGCCTCCGCCATGATCTGTCCGCGCGTGAGCTCGAGGTTCGCGAGCATCCTCTCGGGGTCGACCTCCAGTCCCTCGAGGACGGCCGCGAGCTTGTCGAGGATGCCGGCGCAGAGGACGAGCGCCTCCGGGAGCGCGATCCACTCGGCTGCCCAGTAGCCCATGTCGCGCTCGTAGGCGTGGGCGGGCGAATCGACCAGCACCCCGACCTGCCCGCGGAGCAGCCGGGCGCTCGCGATCACGTACTCGCAGGTCATCGGATTGCGCTTCTGGGGCATCGTCGAAGAGCCGACGTGCGCGTCGGTCGACGGCTCCGCCACCTCGGCGATCTCCGTCGACTGGAGCCGGACGATCTCGCACGCGATTCGCTCGGCCGCCGAGGCGATCTCGGAGAGCGCGTGGCCGAGGTCGCGTAGACGGTCGCGGGTCGCGTGCCAGTGAACGTCGGCGCGGTGCAGGCCGAGACGGCGGCTGAACGCCTCCTGGACGGCTTCGGCCTCGGCGCCGAGCGTGGCCAGCGTGCCGGCGGCGCCCGAGAGCTGCGCGGTCGACGCGGCGCCCGAGGCACCGTCGAGGCGCCTGCGGCAGCGGCCGAGCTCGTCGGCCCACGTGGCCGCCTTCAGCCCGAATGTGATCGGAACGGCGTGCTGCGCGTGCGTCCTCCCCGCCATCGGCGCCTCGCGGTAGCGCAGCGCGAGCGCGGAAGCGGCGCGCCCGGCACGGTCGAGATCGCGCCGGATCGGGACGAGCGCGGAGCGAGCCTGGAGGACGAGCGCCGTGTCGACGACGTCCTGCGTCGTCGCGCCCCAGTGCACCCAGCCTCCCTCGTCGCCGCATCGCTCCGCGAGCGCCCGGATGAGCGGCACCAGCGGGTGCTTCGAGGCGGCGATCCCCTCGCGAAGGGCCGCGAGGTCGTACAGGCGCGCGTCCGCCTCGGCTGCGATCCGCTCGGCCGCCGGCGCCGGCACGACGCCGACCTCCGCCTGGGCCTCGGCGAGCGCGCGCTCGACGTCGAGCCACGACTGTACGAGTGCGCGAGAGTCGAACACCGCTCGGACCTCCGGCGTGCCGTAGAGGTCTCGCAACACCTCGCAATCGAGGGTCAGCGGCACGTTACGCGCGGCTTGCGGAAGCGTTAGACATACGATTGACTTACCGAGACTAGAATGCTCGGTTCGGCGGTGTCAAGCGTTCACCGTTCGAAGCGACAGACAACGCCCATGACGAAGACCACCGCTCGCCTCAGAGACGTGGCAGCGGCCGCCGGCGTCGACGCCTCGGTCGTCTCCCGCGTGCTCTCGGGCGACACGCGGCTCTCGATCAGACCGGAAACCCGCCAGCGCGTGATCGAGGCCGCCGCGCGGTTGAACTACCGGCCCAACACCGCAGCGCGGACGCTGAAGACCGCGCGCACGATGGCCATCGGGATGATCGTCCCGGACCTTGCGAACGTGAACTACGCGACGATCGCGCAAGGGGCCGAGGAACAGGCGGCCACCGCAGGCTACGCGCTGCTGGTCGCGAGCGGGTCGCACACCGAGCGGCTCGGCGACCTCCACGGTCGGATCGACGGGCTCCTGGTGGGCATGGCGACGAGTGAGACGCCCCGCCTCGGAGACTTCGGCGCCGGCCTGCCCGCGCTGCTCGTGAATCGACGGGAGCCGTGCGGTATCGCCAGCGTCACCGTGGACGACGAGGAGGGCGCGTTCGTCGCAGTCCGATACCTCATCTCGATCGGTCACAGCAGGATCGGGCATGTGGCCGGGCCGCAGAACGCCGACACCGCTCGGCGTCGACTCCGGGGGTACGAACGCGGGCTCGAGGCGAGCGGGATCACCCGTGTAGCGGAGTTGGTCGCGGAGTCCTCGTTCGACGAGGCCGGCGGGAACGTCGCTGCGAGCAGGCTCCTTCGGCTCGACCCGAGACCCACCGCGCTCTTCGTTGGCAACGTACGCGC
Organism: uncultured Thermoleophilia bacterium; assembly: GCA_963797645.1. Taxonomy (GTDB): domain Bacteria; phylum Actinomycetota; class Thermoleophilia; order Gaiellales; family Gaiellaceae; genus CAWCQC01. The sequence continues at coordinate 18,138 of CAWCQC010000002.1, forward strand.
GGCAATCGGCGCGATGGCGGCGGCGAGACGGCTCGGACTGGGCGTCCCGCAGGACGTATCGGTCGTCGGCTTCCACGACGCGCCGTTCGCAAGCTACCTCGACCCGCCCCTCACGACCGTGCGCATGCCGCTCGTCGAGATGGGCCGCCAGGCGGTCGACCACCTCCTTGCCCTCATCAACGGCGATGCCGTCGACGACACGATGGTCGGAACCCCACCCGAGCTCGTCGTCCGCGCATCGGCGGCCGCGCCCGTCTGAGCGCTACCCCTTGACGGCGCCCGCGGTCAACCCGCGTACGAAGAAGCGCTGAAGGACGAGGTAGAGAACCACCATGGGTATCGTCGCCCAGAGCATCCCGGCCATGACGAGCGGCACGTTGAGGTCGTAGCGGCTCTGGAACAGCGTGATTCCGACCATCAGCGTCCGGAGCTCCTCACTCTGGAGGAACACCACCGCGATCAGGACTTCGTTCCACACCCAGAGGGCCTGCACGGTCGCCACGGTGATGAGCGCCGGGACGGCCAGCGGAAGCACGATCGACCACCAGGTACGCACGTGCCCGGCACCGTCGAGTCGGGCGGCGTCCATGAGGTCGCGCGGCGTCGTCCGGAAGAAGCTCGCGAGCAGGAAGGTCGAGAACGGAAGCAGGATCCCCGTGTACACGATGATCACGCTGTGGTAGCTGTTGAGCTGGCCCAGGTCGACCATCATCTTGAACAGCGGGACCACCAGCACGATCGGCGGTACGACCATGAGGGCGACGAGAGCGCCGATCAGGAAGCCGCCCGGACGCCAGCGCATGAGCGAGATGGGATAGGCGGCCATCGCGGCGACGAGCGTCGAGGCCGTGACCGATGCCACCGTGAAGAGCGCCGAGTTGCCGAGCCAGCGGAGCAGCTCGCCGCCGCGAAACGCGTCTTTCAGCGTCGCGAGCGTCGGGTCGCCCGGAAGCCCGTAGGGGTTCGTGAGGTATTCGGCCTGCGACTTGAAGCTGTTGACGAGCAGGAAGTAGAGCGGGATCAGCGTGACCAGCGCGAACACGATGAGCACCGCGTGCTTCGGGAACGCTCGAGCCGCGCGGCCGCCGCGGCGGGCGCTGCGAGCTGCGGCTGTCGAGGCGAGCTCAGGCATACGAGAGATCGTCGTAGCGCTTGCTCGCCCAGAGCCGCACCGCGATGAGGAGGCTCACGAATGCCAGCAGCGTGACGGCCGCCGCCGATCCGATTCCGATCGCGCTGTTCGAGAAGGACTGCTGGAAGATGTACCACTCGCTGACGACCGTCGAGTTCCCGGGCCCTCCCGCCGTCATGACGTAGATGTAGGCGAACACCCAGGAGAGCATCGTGATCGTCTCGACGATTCCGAAGAAGACGATCGCGGGAACGAGCTGCGGGAGGGTCACGTGACGAAACGTCTGCCACCAGCCGGCGCCGTCGACTCGAGCGGACTCGAACAGCTCCTCGTTGACGCTCATCAGCCGGGCGAGGAAGACGATGATCCCGAAGCCGAGCTCCTTCCAGACGATCACGGCCATGATCGACCACATCGCCCAGGACGAGGAGCCGAGCCAGTCCTGGGTGACGCCCCCGAGGCCGACCGCCTCGAGCGCGGCGTTCAGCAGGCCGTTGAGCTGGAAGATGTAGCCGAACACGATGCCGACGACGGGGATCGAGAGGATGTACGGGACGAAGAGCAGGGTTCGATACGCCTTCCACCCCTTGACCCGATCGAAGAGCAGCGCCGCGATCAGCGCGGCGAGCATGATCAGGACAGGGACGCACAGGAGGAGCTGCGCGTTGTTCAGCAGCGCGCCCCAGAACAGCGAGTCGTCGAAGACGTACTGGTAGTTGTCAACGCCGACGAACTCGCTCGGGGCGTAGGCCGACCCGACGCGCTGGAAGCTGAACCGGAACACCCCGACGATCGAGAACAGAAAGACGAACCCGACGAGGAGGATCATCGGGGCCGCGAACAGCCACGGGGTCAGGTGACGGCGCATGGGAAAGGGCGTGGACGGCACGGCGCCGCCCACGCCCCGTCGAATGAGTGCCTAGTAGGTCAGGAGCCCAGCCATGATTGGAAGTTCGCAACGGCGTCGGGATTCGCCTCTCGCCACTTCGTGATCACGTCCTGGTAGAGCTGAGCCGAGCCGGCTGCGTCGATCTCGTCCGCCATCATCTTCTGGAACACGACGAACGTGCCGTTGACGTCGAGATCGACGGGCGTGTAGTTGGCGGCCCACCAGGCCGTGCTCTTCTCGCTCAGCCACTCGAGCATCGTCTGATCGGTCGGGCTGGTGACCGTCGACGAATCCCAGTTCGTCGAGGAGGGGAAGTTGCCCGTCGCCTCGTACAGGGCCTGAAGGTTCTCGGGCTCCTGGAGGAAGGCCATGAACGCGCCCGCGACCTCCTTTTTCTCCGACCACTGGGTGACCTGGAACCCCTGAGCCGTGTTGGCGAGGGAGTCGGCCCAGTCGCCGTCACCGAACGCCGGCATCTTGAGGAGCCCCACGTTCATCCCTCCATCCTGAGCCGACTTGATCACCGACTGGACACCCGGCGCTCCGAACACCATCGCGGTCTTGCCGGCCTGCCACAGCGCCAGGCCCTCTGCGAACCCGAGCGAGTTCGCATCCTCGTTGAAGTACGGCTTCAGCTGGAAGGTGTAGTCCAGCCATTGCGTCCAGCCCGGATCCGTGGCGAAGTCGCCGTCGATCACGAGCGACTTGATGTCGTCCGGCACGTTGACCCATTGCTTCTCGAGCTGGCCCGCCGCGGCGATCTCACCGCCGAACCCGTCCTTGAGCCCCAGCGCGATCGGCGTGATCCCGGCGCCCTTGATCTTCTCGAGCGCCGATATCCACTCGTCCCAGGTCGCCGGTGGAGCGTTCGGGTCGAGCCCCGCCTGCTCGAGCAGATCGAGGTTCACGACGACCGGGTAGACGAACTTGTAGAGCGGGAAGACCCAGGTCTGGCCCTCCCAGAGCGTCTCCGCAACCTGCGGGTTGGCGTCGATGTCGGCCGGAGCGACGACCGTCTCGTTCGGGACGGTGCACCCCTTCCAGGCCGGCTCGAGCGACCAGGTCCCGCTCCAGTTGTACCAGAGGTCGGGCCCGCTTCCGGACTGGCAGGCCGTCTGCTGGGTCTGGATCCACGTCCCGGTCTCGTAGAGGGTCGTCTCGACGGTCACGTTGGGGTACTCGGTCTGGAACTGCTGCACCATCTGGTCCATCCAGCCTTCGATCCCCGGCGCCTCGAGGTCGCCCAGCCACCAGAGCTTGATCGTCACGTCGCCGGCCGAGGCGACGTCGAACTCGCTGCCGAGTCCGCTGCCGGCGGCCGCCGTCTCGCCTCCGGCCGCCCCGGTATCGGCCGGCTGGCTGGTCTCGGGCGGAGGCGTCGTCGTCGCCTCGGTAGTATCGCCTCCCCCTCCGCCGCAGCCGGCTGCGAGCGCCAGCGCCACGACGGCGGCGCCCAGCACGGACCAGCGCAGCCAGTTCCTCGTCAATCGCTTCATTACGTCTCCTCCTTCTTGCTTACAGTGGTCATCCGGCCGGGATCGATGTCAGACCCCCGTCGATCGTGAGAATCGAGCCGGTGACGTACGCGGCGTCGTCCGAGCTCAGATAGACCGCGAGCTTGCCCACCTCGGACGGCATGCCGAGACGGTGCGCCGGAACGACGCCGACGTAGAACTGCTCGTCGATCGCACCGCGGGCCACGTCGGCATCCCACATCGGCGTGCGCAGGACGCCCGGGCAGATGGCGTTCACGCGCACGCCCTCTGACGCCCACTCGCCGGCCGCGATCCTGGTCATCATGATGACGGCGGCCTTCGGCGCGCAGTACGTCATCCGACCCGGGTTCGGAGAGAAGCCGCGGATCGACGAGATGTTGATGATCGAGCCCGATCCACGGGTGAGCATGTGGCGTCCGGCGGCGCGCATGCAGAAGAACACCCCGGTCTGCATGACCGCGATGGAGTCGTGCCAGTCCTCGTCGGTGACGTCCTGGGTGTGCGGCCCGACCCGGCTGATGCCTGCGTTGTTGACCAGGATGTCGACCTTTCCGAAGTCCCGGACGGCGGCATCGAAGGTCGCGTCGACCTCGGCGCCCTTCGACACGTCCGTCGGATAGGCGCGAGCCTGCACGCCCAGCGTGGCGAGCTCGGCGGCCGCGCGCTCCGCCGAGGCTGCGTCGATCTCTGCGACGGCGATCGCGGCGCCGGCCTGAGCGAGCTCCTCCGCGATGCCTCTGCCGAGCCCTGTTCCTGCGCCTGTCACGATGGCGACCCGGCCCTCGAGTGCTCCCATGCGCTCCTCCCCGCCCCGGGCAAACAAACGGTTGACTCGGGCGATTCTATGGTGGGTCTGGCAGTCGGTCAAGCGCCAGAGACAATCGTTTTACCCCGCTTGACGTCGCCCTTCGGATTGGACATAGTCGCCCTTTCCCGAGACAATCCTTTGCTCGCCGTTCACGAAACGGGGTTGCCAATGCAGGAACCGAGACCCGCACCGGTGCTGAGCGACTCGATCGACGCCGAGCGGCCGCCCCACCGCCTCACCCGTCTGCGATCGTGGATGGACACCGAAGGCGTCGACGCCCTCGTCGCGTTCGGAGCGGACGCAGTCAACTACCTCGGCGGCTACTGGCGCTACTACGGGGGCCCGTCGGCACTGGTGCTCGGCCCGGACGGCGACCGGACGCTCGTCGTCATGCGCGACGAGGTTCCGGTCGCGGAGCGCCTCGGCGAGGCGGATCACGTCGTCGGTTACGGCGAACGCGGGTTCGGCATCGACCTGGCTCCCCTTCCCCTCCTGGCCAGGGCGGCGGCGCAGGTCCCAGCGCTATCGGGAGCTCGATCGGTCGCCATCGCGGACGGCTTCGGCGCGATGGAGAGCCTGCTCGGGGAGCAGCTCCCCGCCCGTCTCGTGCCTGGCGACGAGGAGTTGGTGAGACTGCGGCTTCGCAAGGACGAAGACGAGCTCGTCAAGATCGTCCATGCGTACGAGCTCTGCTGGCTCGGCCAGCGCGCCGTGAACGAGGCGACGCAGCACGGGGCATCGGAGATCGAGATCTTCTCCGCCGCGCAGTCGACCGCCCAGATCGCGCACGGCGAGCCCATCGAGTTCCTCGCGGACATCCTGTCGGGCCCCGACACCTGCGAGGTCTGCTGCCCGATCCGCATCGCGACGACCCGTTCGGTCGCGGACGGACGAGCCCGTGGTCGCGGACGTCGTCGTTCGGGCGAGCGGATACTGGGGGGACACGGCCGAGACGCACGTGCGAGGGCGGAATCCCGAGGTCGAGGAGGCACGGGCCGCGATGCTCGAGATCCTCGAGCTCGCGCGACAGGAGCTCGTGCCCGGCAACACCGGCCGCGAGATCTTCGCGCGCATGGCCGCACGGATCGCAGAGGCGGTCCCGGGATCCGAGTTTCCGCATCACGCAGGCCACGCGCTCGGCCTGACGTCGTTCGAGGATCCGCACCTGATCCCCAGCGACGACACGCCCCTCGAGAGCTGGATGGTCATCGCGGTCGAGCCGGGCGCGTACGTGGCCGGCCGGTTCGGCGTCCGGGTCGAGAACGTCTTCGTCGTGACGCCGCAGGGTGGGATCGAGCTCCGCGACGCAATGGGGGTCGCGCGTGGCTGAGGCGAAGCGCCTTCATCACACGGGCTTCACCGTCTCCGATCTCGATCGGTCGCTCGCCTTCTACGGAGATCTCCTCGGATTCGAGGTCGTCATGCGGCAGGAGAAGCGGGGCGGGTACCTCGCCGCGATCGTCGGGTACCCCGACGGCCGACGTGCGCATGGCGCACGTCGAGCTCCCCGACTCCGATCATCGCCTCGAGCTCTTCCAGTACGTGGTCCCGGAACCGCTGAGCGCCGAGATCGAACCGCGAACGATCGGTCCGACCCACGTCTGCCTCATCGTCGCCGATCTCCCAGCCCTCTGCGCCCGGCTGCAGGAAGCCGGCGTCGACTCGTTCTTCAGCCCTCCGGTCGAGGTCGACACCGGAGCGAACGCCGGTGGGCTGGCGCTGTACCTGCGCGACCCCGACGGCATCATCCTCGAGCTGTTCCAACCGCCGGCCGCGTGATGGCGTCCGAGGCAACGCTCGCCGGGCCGACCGCCAGGCTGACGATCCGCCGGATCGAGACGATTCCGATCCGCGTGCCGCTCCCCCGCGTGTACCGGGGCAGCGGCTACCACATGACGCACCGGTCGACCATCGTCACCCGGATCCTGACCGACGAAGGCATCGTCGGCGAGGCGTATGCGGGGGACGAGGACGCAGGGCTCGCCACGATCGAGCGCATCATCCGCGACGAGATCGAGCCGCGCCTCGCCGGAGCGGACGCGTTCTCGATCGAGCGCTGCTGGGAGCTCGCGCGACCGGCGACCTTCGACATCCTGCGCGACCGGCGACTCGGGCTCGTGGCCTGCGCCTGTGTCGACACGGCGATCTGGGATGCGATCGGCAAGGCGCTCGGCCAGCCGCTCTGGCGGCTCTGGGGCGGCTACCGCCGGGCGATCCCGGTGATCTCGATCGGCGGCTACTACGGCACGTCGATCCCGATCGCCGACGAGATCGCCGAGCTCCGGGAGATGGGACTGGCCGGCTTGAAGTTCAAGGTCGGCGGACTCTCCCCGGAGGAGGACGCCGAGCGCTTCCGCGAGGCGCGCGACGCGGCGGGGCCCGACTTCATCCTCGCGGCGGACGCGAACCAGGGCTGGACCGTTGCCGACGCAATTCGCTTCGCGCGCCTCGTCGCCGACTGCGATCTCGAGTGGCTCGAGGAGCCCTGCCGCTGGGCGAATGACCGCCGGGCGATGCGCGACGTCCGTTTCGGCGCTCCTGTCCGCGTGTGCGCGGGACAGACCGAGCTCTCTGCCGCCGGCTGTCGCGACCTCATGGTCGAAGGAGCGATCGACATCTGCAACTTCGACGCATCCTGGTCGGGCGGCCCGACCGAATGGCGCCGGGTCGCCGCGATGGCGACGGCTTTCGACGTCGCAATGGGCCACCACGAGGAGCCCCAGGTCGCATCGCACCTGCTCGCTTCGATCCCACACGGGACCGTCCTGGAGTGCTTCCATCCCGATCGCGACCCGATCTGGTGGAATCTCGTCGCGAACCGCCCGCCGCTCGTCGACGGCGTGCTCGAGCTGCTCCGAGGCACCCGGGACTCGGCTGGGAACTGGACGCTGACTACATCGAGGCCCACCGGGTCTCCTGAGAGCGGGTCATGCAGCTCGACGGCATCGAGGATCGTGTCGCTTTCGTGACGGGCGGCGCCCGCGGGATCGGCCGCTGCACCGCCGAGACGCTGCGCGACCTCGGAGCGCGCGTCGCGACGTGCGACGTCACGCGAGCCGGCGCTCGACGGCGTGCTCGGCCTTACAGCGGACGTGTCCGACGAGAGCGCAGGTCGACGCAGCGGTCTCTGCGACGGAGCACGAGCTCGGGCCGGTCGAGCTTCTCGTCCTCAACGCCGGGATCCTGATCGCCGAGCCGCTCGAGCGGACGGAGCCGGACGCCTGGCGCCGCCTCGTCGACATCAACCTCACCGGCGCATACCTCTGCGCTCGCCGTGTCCTTCCGGGGATGCGTGCCGCCGGGTTCGGACGCGTCGTCGTGATCGGGTTCGAGCGCCGGAAAGACCGGCGGCGGGACTGCCTCCGCCGCCTACTCGGCATCCAAGGCGGCGCTCATGACCTTCGCCAAGTCGATCGCGAAGGAGTACGCCGCCCACGGCGTCCTGTCGAACGCGGTCGCACCCGCGCTGATCGACACGGAGATGATCGCCGGCATCGAGGACCTGCGCGACCGGATACCCGCTGAAGCGCTATGGCCGCGCGCAGGAGGTGGCAGACGTCGTCGCGTTCCTGTGCTCCGATCCACGCGAGCTTCATCACCGGCGAGATCGTGGACGTCAACGGCGGCTTCGTGATGGACTGACCCCGACCGAGAGGAGGACGATGGAGCAGACGGTTCGAGGGGAAGACCGCGATCGTGACCGGGGGCAACCGGGGCATCGGGCGCACGATCGTCGACCGGTTCGCCGCGGAGGGCGCCGACGTCATGGTCGTCGGGCCGCGACGAGGAGACGATTCACGCGACCGCTCGCGGACGTCAGCGCGGCCGGCGGCAAGGCCTGGGGCCACCCGGCCGACGTGACGAAGGACGACGACCTGCAGGGCATCGTCTCCGCGGCCGCGGCAGCCGCTGGCCCGCGATCGACGTGCTCGTGAACAACGCCGGCATCGGGCTGCGAGACGCCGTTCCTCGAGATCCCGGCGGACGAGTGGGATCGCGTGCGTCTCGACGAACCTGCGCGCGCCGTTCCTGCTCTCGCAGGCCGTCGCGCGCAGGATGGCGGAGACGGGCGGCGGTGCGATCGTCCACATCGCCTCGATCGACGCCTCCGGCGGGGACGGGCCGTACGCGAGCTACAACGCCTCGAAGGCGGGACTGCTCGGGCTGAACCGGACGATGGCTCTCGAGCTCGCACCGCACGGCATCCGGGTCAACTGCGTCAGCCCCGGCTTCACGCACACGGACATGACCGAGGAGGCGGTGCCGCCGGAGCTGATGGACTACCTGCTGAACCGGTTCGACCGGGTACCCATGCGCCGGCTCGTCAAGCCCGAGGAGGTCGCTGCGGCGTGCGCCTACCTGGCCTCGGACGACGCGTCGGCGATCACCGGCGTCGATCTGACGGTCGACTGCGGCCTGACGGCCAACTGGTACATCCTCGAGACGCTCGAGGGAGCCAACTGACGGCGACCGACGCCGTCTGAGCATAAGGACAGACCACCATGGAGGAGGGGCAGACATGACAGACGACTATCTGAACCGGGCGCTCTCACGGCGCCGCTTCCTGAAGCTCGCCGGCGGCGGGCTCGCGGCGGCCGGGCTCGCGCCGGTGCTCGCCGCGTGCGGCGGCGGCGAGCGACTCGGTGCGGCGACGACCGCAGCCGACACGCGGCCGAGCGACCGGGCGCCGCCGGCGGCACGACCGCCGCGCCGAGCGGCGGCGGCGAGATCTCGATGTGGTGGTGGGGCGAGCAGGAGGCGATCGGCATCCAGAAGTGGGTCGACTCGACGCTCGCCGCAGTTCAAGGAGCAGACGGGCATCACCGTCGACCCGCTGCTGATGGACACGTCGGCCGTGATCCCGCAGTTCACCGAGGCGGCGGCGGCCGGCGAGCCGCCGGACGTCGCAGTTCCTCTTCAACGGCATCTACCACATGGAGAACGTCTGGCTCGGCTACATCCAGGCGCTGAACGGGCTCGATCCCGGACGAGACCTCGCAGCAGTCCGGCGCGACCGTGCTCTCGGTCTACCAGGGCAAGCAGTACCGGGTCGGCTGGTACATCGTCGGCTTCGGCATCGAGTACGACAAGCAGGCGTTCGACAACGCAGGGCTCGACGCGGACAGCCCGCCGACGACCTGGGACGCGTTCCTCGACGCGTGCGACAAGATCAAGGGCACCGGCCTGATTCCGTTCTCGGCAGGCGTCAAGGACGGGTTCTTCGGCGAGTGGTACTTCGTCAACACGCTCACGCAGGCGCTCGACAACCCGAGCCAGGCGATCGACCTGTTCGTCGGCGAGCTCGAGTGGACCGACGCCGCAGTACTACGAGCAGTGGTCGAAGCTCCAGGAGCTCGTCGAGAACGGCTTCATCAACGAGGACGCGAACTCGCTCGAGCTCTACCAGGGCATCCAGCTCGATGGAGACGGGCAAGGCGGCGATGACGATCAACACGACGGCCGTCGCTCCCGGCCGCGCAGGAGAAGCTCGGCGAGAACCTCGGCTACTTCGTCATGCCGGTCTACGGCACCGGCTCGATGGCCGGGATCCCGATCACGGACACCCAGGGCTACGGCATCCCGACCGACGCGAAGGACCCGGCCTCGGCGGCGAAGCTCCTCGAGTTCATGCACAGCCAGGAGCGCGTGAACGCCATGTGGACCGAGTCGCAAGGCGCTCCCGGCCGACGAGAAGTTCGACGCCTCGCTGATCGACGACGCCTTCCTGAAGTCGGTCTACGAGACATGGTGGGTCGGCGAGCACAACGCCTACGTCGCCGATCTCATGCCGACGCTCTTCTGGACGGACGCGATGTTCGTGAACTCGCAGAAGATCCTCGCCGGCGAGATGACGGGCGAGGAGGCCGGCCAGAACGCCCAGGACGTCAGCGAGAAGTGGGTCCAGCAGAACCCGGATCTCGTCGAGAACTACAAGATCTGGGCAGGAGACCTGGCCTCGGCCTAGTCTGGGCAGGAGAACCGCAAGCCGACCCCGGGGCCTGTTCGGAAACGCTGAGTCGTGTCCTGGCGAGCAAAAGCCAAGCGAGGCAAGGACGCAGGGAGCGCCGATATGCGGACATATCGGCGTGACCGAGGACGCTGCATCGCGCCGGCTTGCAGCCGCCAGGGCCGACGAGAGCCTCTCCGAACAGGCCCCGAAGGCCCGCCGTGTTGAAGACCCGTCCCTGGGTGCCGTACCTGTACGTGCTCCCGGCGTTCTGCCTGATCGGGTTCATCTTCGCGTACCCGGTCGCCCAGGTCTTCAACTACTCGTTCCGCCTGATCCGCGGGAACAGCGGGCCCTGGGTCGGCTTCCAGAACTACGAGCTGATCTTCGACGACCCGACCTTCCGGGCCGCCGCCAAGCACTCGGCGCTCCTCCTGCTCGCGGTGCCCGGTGCTGCTCGCGATCTCGGTGATCGTCGCCGTGCTTCTGTACGAGCGGGCGCGCGGCTGGACGATCTACCGGAGCGTCTTCTTCTTCCCGTTCATCCTGGCCGTTCCGATCGTCGGGATCGTCGCGAGCTACATGTTCACGCTGAACGGCGTCGTCAACTCCGCTGCTCGGCGCGGTCGGGATCGACGGGCCGGACTGGATCGGCGACAGCCACATGCGCGCTCTGGACGCTCATGATCGTGATCGTCTGGCGCGAGGTCGGGCTTCGGCATCATCCTGTTCCTCGCCCGGCTGCTGTCGCTGCCCGAGGAGCAGCTCGAGGCGGCGAGGATCGACGGGGCCGGCTGGTGGTCGCGGCTGCGCTACGTGATCCTGCCGGAGCTGCGCGGCACGATCGAGTTCTACTGCGTGATCGCCGCGATCACGATGCTCGCCTGGGTGTTCGGCTACGTCTGGACGCTGACGAAGGGCGGCCCAGGCGACGCGACGACCGTGCTCGAGCTGTACATCTACAACCAGGGCCTGCGGAACTCGCTGCCGGGCATGGCTTCGGCGGTCGCGGTGCTGCTGATGGGCGTGACGATGATCTTCGTCGCGCTCCTCTTCTACGCCCGCCGCCGGCAGCGCGAGGAGGAGATCGCGTAATGGCCGTCGACGAGCTGCTCGGGCCCGATCGAGGCGGCACCCGCGCGAGCCGCCGCGGCGGCGGGCGCCTGGCGCCGGCCGCGTCTTCCGCCAGTTCCTGCTCGTCTGCGCTGCGATCCTCGCGCTCTACCCCGTCTGGTTCATGATCTCGACGGCGTTCAAGTCGAACGACCAGTACCTCGAGAACACGTACGGGTTCCCGTGGCCGCTCGACGGCGCGAACTTCAGCGACGCGCTGCGGGGCGGCGAGTTCTTCCGCTGGCTCGCGAACAGCGCGATCCTCAGCTTCGGCTCGGTGATCATCGCCACCGCGTTCGGGGCGCTCGCGGCCTTCGCGATCGCCCGCATGCGCTTCCGCGGGCCGCGACGCGTTCCTCTCGATCAACGTCGCGCTCCTGATCGTCCCGCCCGTCGTGATGCTGATCCCGCTCTTCACCCTGTACACGCAGTTCTCGATGGTCTCGACGTACTGGGGCGTGATCATCCTCTACGCCGGTCTCACCCTCCCGTTCTCCGTCTACCTACTCTCGAACTTCTTCCGGGCGATCCCGCGCGAGCTGTTCGAGTCGGCCGCGATGGACGGCGCCTCGCACTTCACGATCCTCCGGCGGATCCTGATGCCGCTCTCGGCGCCCGCGCTCGTGACGCTCGTCGTCGTCAACGCCCTGTGGGTCTGGAACGAGCTGCTGATCGCCCTCGTCTTCCTGCCCGACGAGGACAAGCGGACGCTGATGGTCGGCGTGACGGTCTTCCAGGGGCGCTACAACCTCGACGTCCCGCTGACGATGGCCGGCATGTGCCTGGCCTCGATACCGATGTTCCTCCTCTACCTGTTCGGCCAGCGGCTCTTCATCCGCGGGCTCACTGCCGGCGCCGTCAAGGGCTAGCGGTGGCGACCGTTTGCCTGGCCTGAGAACGGGGAAGAGCCGCAGGATGACCGCGTACACGAAGCTCAATCTGAAGTCGGAGATCGAGGACCAGGCCCCGAAGTTCGGGTTTGCGCCCAACCTCGAGTTCCGCATGGCCGGTGAGCAGCTCGGCTCCGAGGAGGCCGCGCTCAGCTACCTGCGGATCGCGCCGAACTACCGCCTGCCGTTCGGGCACCGCCACGGCGAGCAGGAGGAGATCTACGTGCTCGTCGGAGGCAGTGCGCGGCTGAAGCTGGGCGAGGAGGTCGTCGAGCTCGAGCCCTGGGACGCCGTCCGGATCCCCAGGGACACGATGCGGAACCTCGAGGCAGGCAGCGACGGAGCCGAGCTCGTCCTGTTCGGCGCGCCGAAGGCGGGCGCCGGTGATGCCGACATGCTGCAGGACTGGTGGACTGAGAGGACCTAGCGAGAACGTACAATCACCGCCGGTCATGACCGGCACACCTCTGAGCGAGCTCTACGGGCGGATGGTTCTCATCCGGCGGCTCGAGGAGACGCTCCTCGAGCTGTTCTCGCTGGGGAAGCTCGTCGGGACGACCCACACGTACATCGGCCAGGAGGCGAACGCGGTCGGTGTCATCGACCACCTCGATCCCGCCCGCGACGTCGCCTTCTCGAACCACCGCTGTCACGGCCATTACCTCGCTTTCACGGACGACGTCGACGGCCTCCTCGGCGAGGTCATGGGCCGGGTGACCGGCGTCTGCGGCGGCAAGGGCGGCAGCCAGCACCTCTGCAACGGCAACTTCTACTCGAACGGCGTGCAGGGAAGCATCGTCCCGGTCGCGACGGGGATGGCGCTCGCCGAACGCGAAACCGGAGCCGTTACCGTCGTCTTTCTCGGGGACGGGACGCTCGGGCAGGGAACGGTCTACGAGTGCCTGAACCTCGCGTCACTCTGGTCGTTGCCGATCCTGTTCCTCGTCGAGAACAACCACTACGCGCAGACGACGCCGCGCGAGCTGGCGGTCGCCGGTTCGATTCCCGACCGCGCGCTGCCGTTCGGCATCGACTCGTTCCACCTCGACACCACGGACGTGCTGGTCGTGCACGGGGAAGCGGGCCGCGTGATCGACCGCGTCCGCTCGACCGGCCGTCCTGCCTACCTCTCGATCGACACGTATCGCTTCAGCCCGCACTCGAAGGGCGACGACACGCGGGATCCGGCCGAGATCGACGCGCGACGGGAACGGGATCCGCTGACCGTCGCCGGCAGCGCTCTCTCGCCCACCGACCGCGAGGCGATCGAAGCAGCCGTTCGCGACCGGCTCGCCGCGGCGCTCGAGACGGCGGAGCGCGCCCCGGCGGCGGGGCGGGCAGCGGCTCTGGCCGGATAGATGCGCTGCGCGGACGCACTCAACGAGGCCCTGCACGAGGTCTTCGAGCAGCGTGACGACGTCGTTCTCATCGGCGAGGACGTCCTCGACCCCTACGGGGGAGCGTTCAGGATCACCCGGGGTCTCAGCGAGCGCTGGCCCGATCGCGTGCTGACGACCCCGATCAGCGAGGAGTCGCTGTTCGGCGTCGCGGCCGGGATGGCGATGCGCGGCCGCCGGCCGATCCTCGAGATCATGTTCGGCGACTTCATCGCGCTCGGCTTCGACCAGATCGTCAACGGCATCTCCAAGTTCCCCTTCATGTACGACGGGAAGGTGACCGTTCCGCTCGTGGTGCGAACCCCGATGGGCGGTCGCCGCGGCTACGGACCGACGCACAGCCAGTCCCTCGAGAAGCTCCTCGTCGGCGTTCCCGGAATCGTCGTCGTGGCGACCAGCGAGTGCCACGATCTGGGCGCGCTGCTCTCCCAGGCCGTCCTCGACGACAGGCCGGTCTTCCTGATCGAGAACAAGCTGATGTACGGCCGGCCCAACCGCAGGCCCGAGGGTGGCTACGTCGACGAGTTCCGCTGCACCGAGTCCGCAGGCCGCTATCCGGCGCTGACGTTCTCCGGCAACGAGCTCGGCGGCGGTGTGGCCACGATCGTCACCTACGGCGGCATGCTCCCGCTTGCGCTGGCTGCGGCAGCCGAGCTGATCCTCGAGCACGAGGTGTTCTGCGAGATCGTGGCCCTGTCCCAGCTCCTGCCCGTCGACCTCGAGCCTGTGCTCGAGTCGGTCACGCGAACCGGCGCCGTCGTGACGGCCGAGGAGGGCACCCGTACCGGGGGGATCGGCGCCGAGGTCGCAGCGCAGGTCCAGGAGCTCGCCTGGCGTGAGCTGCGGCGCCCGGTGCTCCGCGTGGCGGCCGCCGACGTCCCGATTCCCGCGGCGCCCGGGCTGGAGGAGGAGGCGCTGCCACAGGCTCAGGACATCGTCGACGCCGTGCTCGCACTCGACGCGATGCCTGCCAGGCCCGTCTGATGCTCGAGCTGATCCTGACCCGAGAGGACGCCAACACCGAGTTCGCCGTCGTCTCGTCGTGGCTGGTCGCGGACGGCGCAGAGGTGGCGGACGGGCAGCCCGTCTGCCTCGTCGAGACCACGAAGGCTGCCGTCGAGCTCGTCGCACCGGGGGCAGGGGTTCTCGTGCAGCTCTACGCGGAGGGCGACGAGGTCGAGCTCGGCAAGGCGGTCGCCCTCGTCGCGCAGTCCGCGGACGAGCTCGAGCGGCTTCGCGAGCGGCCTGCCGCGCCGGAGACGGCGCCCGCAGACGATCGGCCGGCCAAGGCCACGCGCAAGGCTGTGGAGCTCGCCGAGCGTCACGGGGTCGACCTCTCCACGATCTCGAAGCGGGGCTTCATCACCGCGGAGGACGTCGAATCGCTCGTCCGCGGCCACGCCGCCGAGCCGGCTCGTTCTCGAGACGCCGTGCTCGCCGGTGTCTCGACCGACGGCGTGACCCTGCCCGCGAGCTTTTTCGCGGATGCGGAGACCGGCCGGCTCGACGACCGGTTCCTCGAGCGGTTGCGAAGCGAGCCCGAAGCGGTGCGCGCGCTTCCGCCGGAGGAGAAGGTCGAGCTCTATCGCAGCGGCGGCGCAGCGATCGGCGAGGATGTGTCGCTGGAGGACGGGGCCCTCCTCGTCGCTCCACGTGTCCTCCTCGAGAGCGGCGCCCGGATCGGGGCGGGCGCCACGGTCGAGTGCGCCGAGGTCTTCGCGGTCGGTGCGCTGTCGCACATCGGTCCTGGGCTGGAGGTGCGCTGCCGGCGCGCGTTCATCGGCGCGAACGTCCATGCGGGCCGCTCGATCCGCGTCGGCGGCGGCGGGCATCGCGACCCGTGGGCCACCTTCGTGGTCGGCGATCTGACGTTCCTCGGCGACGAGCTGTTCGTCAACCCGTGCCGGCCGGTGCTGGTCGGACGGGAGGTGTTCCTGACACAGCGCTCGACGATCGTGACGCACAACATCGGCCACTCGGTGCTCGAGGGTTACGAGAATCGCTTCGCGCCCGTCGTGATCGAGGATCGTGCGCAGGTCGGGATCGGCACCGTCGTCTATGCCGGTTGCCGCGTCGGACAGGGGGCGATCGTCGCGTCGAGCTCCTATGTCGTGTCGGACATCCCAGCCGGCAAGCTCGCCATCGGGGTGCCTGCAAGGGTCGCCGGAGAGGCGCACGTCAGGCTGTCCCGTCCGCGTCAGGCAGACCTCGCCCGCCGGATCGTGCGCGACCTCCGCGAGCTGCTCGACCTGCGCGGCCATGCGGTCTCGGAAGTCGAGGGCGATGACGAGCTTGCGTTCGAGATCGAGATGGAGCCCGGGCCGGCGCGCGTCGTGTTCGTCGAGCGGATGGCGACCGCCGACGACGCCCCCGCTCCCGGCGGCACGGTGGCACTGACGCTCGAGTACTCGGGCGGCGAGCCTCCCGAGGGAAGCGCGGTGCTCGACCTGCTCGCGCGCCAGATCCACGGGCGGGGCGGAATCGTGCTGGACACGGTTCGCGAGTTCTGCCGCAAGTGCGGCATCCGCTTCGAGCCCGGTCCCTGGCGCTACCGCGACGGCCTGATCTGATCCGTCCCAGCGTGCGTCCGAGCGAGGGGCCGGTCAGGACCGGCCCCTACGGGTGCCGAGCAGACGTGGCGGGACCTGTCCCGCCCCAGGACCGGCCGGACGGCGCCGGTCAGGACCGGCCCCTACAGATAACCCAGGCTCTCGAGCCGCGCCACGACGATCGCCTCTTCCTCCGCCGTCATGTCGCGCCGCTCGACGCCGTCGAGCTCGCGGTCGAGGAGATCGCGCAGCTCGGATGGGGCCTCTGACGCGCGATCACGGCGCTCACGCGGGTCGGCGTCGAGCCGGAAGGCCTGCTCGCGGCCGTCGGCGAGATGCCGGACCAGCTTCCACGGCGGCAGCCGCACGCCGAGCTGCGACAGGGTGCCGCGGTCGCTCGTCGCCGCGAGCACCGCCTCGTCCGCGCCGTCCTCGGCCGCGTAGCGGAGCAGCGACGAGCCGTCGCCGGGCGGCGTAGCAACGCCCGCGAGCTCCCCCAGCGCCGGCACGAGGTCGACCGAGCTCACCTGCGAGCGCACCACCCGGGGCGCCAGGCCCGGCGCCGACAGGATCAGGGGGACGTTCAGCACCTCGTCGAAGAGCGTCGCCCCGTGCAGGTGGTAGATCCCCTTGACGTCCTCCTTGTCGGCGAAGCGCTCGCCCCAGGACTCGCCGTGGTCGGAGAGGAACGCGACCGCCGTCGTCTCGCGCAAGCGAAGCCGCTCGAGCTCGTCGAGGAGCGACGCGAGGAGCGTCTCGGACATTCGTTCGACACCCTCCCGGTACTCCTCGTAACAGGCTTCGAGGCCCGCCGCCGTCCCACCCTGGATCTGCGCGAGGTAGCGGAGCTTCGCCTCGCGCCACTCGGTGTGCTCGCCGTGCGGGACGTGATGGGGCATGTGCGTCGCCCAGCTGTGGACGAACAGGAAGAACGGCTCGTCGCGGTGCTCCCGAAGCCAGTCGACGACGCCGTCCAGCGTGTGCGTCTCGCCCGCGACCCGCGCCGCGGGGAGGTCCCGGAAGAGGAACGTGCGGTCGAAGACGAAGCTCGCAACGGCATGGCCTGCCTCCGCGAAGGCGTCGAACACCGTCCTGGTCTCCGGCGCGAGAGTCCCGTCCCAGTGCAGGTAGCCGTGGTGGTGCGGGTAGAGCCCGGTCACGATCGACGTCATGGCCGGCGCCGTCCACGGAGCCGGCGAGATCGCCTGGTCGAAACGAAGACCCGCGGCGGCCAACTCGTCGACGGTCTTCGTGTTCACGAACCGCGCCCCGTAGCAGCTCAGATGGTCGGCTCGCAACGCGTCCGAGACGAAGACGAGGACGTTCACGCTCCGCTCACCCGCCGGATGATAGATATGCACTCCTCCACTCCCGCGGTCATTCGAGGAGGCTTCCACAATGAACGCCCACTTCCCGCCCGACAATCCCACGTTCCGCACGCTCGCGCCCCTCGCCCATTGCGAAGGGGTCGCGGTCGGGCCGGACGGACTGCTGTGGACAGGAGACGAGGCCGGCCGGATCTACCGCGTCGACCCGGGCGACGGATCGCACGAACAGGTGGCCGAAATCGATGCGCTGGGCACTCGGGCTCTGCGTCGACGGCGACGGGCTGGTGTACGTCTGCGCCTACGACCGGGGCGCGATCGTCCGCGTCGACCCGTCGAACGGCGAGCCGGAGATCTATGCCGGCGACGTCGGACTGCCGAACTGGGCGGTGTTCGCAGCCGACGGGACGCTCTACGTCTCCGACTCCGGGTCCGAGGACCCGAGCGTCGTGGCCGGCAGGGTGATCGCGATCGCCCCGGGAGGGGGCCGATCCGAGCCGCTGCCGCTGCGGCCCCTCGCCTTCGCCAACGGCATGGCGCTCGCAACCGACGGGACTCTGTACGTCGCCGAGAGCTTCGAGCCTCGCGTTCTCGCCGTCCGCGACGGCGAGGCGACGCTCCACGCCGAGCTGCCCGGGACCGTTCCCGACGGCCTCGCGCTCGACGAGGAGGGCGGGCTCGTCGTCACGAGCTATCAGCCGAACCAGGTGCTGCGGATCCCGCCCGGCGGCGGGGAGCCCGAGATCGTCCTCGACGACTGGCAGGGGCAGTCGCTCCTGACGCCGACGAACGCCGCCTTCTTCGGCCCCGACCTCTCGAGCCTCGCGATCGCCTCCCTCTGCGGCTGGACGCTGTCGGCGATCGACACGCCCTGGCGCGGGCAGCCGCTCTTCTACCCGTCGATCCGGTAGCGCTCGACGACCGCCTCGTCGATCTCGATCCCGAGCCCGGGCGCCGTGGGAAGCGCGATTCGTCCCGTCGCGGATCTCCGGCTCCGGACCGGTGAGCTCTCGGCGAAGCGGCGACTCGTACAGGTCGGGGTGGAACATCTCGACGTACGGGGCGTTCGGCGTGGCCGCCTGGAAGTGGCGCGAGGCAGCCGCGGTGACGCCGGTCTTCCAGCAGTGCGGGATGACGAGCGCGCCGTGCAGCGCCGCCAGCTCAGCGATTCGACGGATCTCGGTGAGGCCGCCGCAACGGTTGATGTCCGCCTGGAGCACGTCGACGCGTCCGCGCTCGAGCCACTCACGGCACTCGTCGACGGTGGCTGCGAACTCAGCCCCGCAGACTCGTGTCTCGACCCGCTCGGCGAGCCTCGCATGGCCGGCGAGGTCGTCATGGCGCAGCGTCGCCTCGGCGAAGTAGACGTTGCAGTCCTCGACCCGGCGGAGCGTCCAGAGCGCGTCGCGCCAGTCGCTCCAGCGGTAGCCGAAGTCGAGCATCATCGTGATCTCGTCGCCGAGGAGCCTGCGTCCCTCGCGAATGCACTCGACGAGGCCCGCGTCGGTCGACGAGATCCTCGAACAGGACCTCCATCTTCACCGCGCGAAAGCCGAGCGTCGAGCGCACGCTCGAAGCGCGCGGCGATGTCGTCCATCATCTGCGCCGATCGTCCGGCCGGCGACCGGGCCGGCGTAGACCGTCGCGTACGGCGTGATCGCCGTCGCGCCTCGCGCCACCGAGCAGCTGGTAGACGGGGCGGCGCGAGCTGCTTTCCGACCAGATCATGGAGCGCGACGTCGATCGCCGAGGCGGCGTGCACGCCCAGACCGCGCCGGGCGTGGTAGACCGTTCCCTGCGCTAGCTCGGCGTGCAGGGCGGCGATCTCGAAGGGATCGCGGCCGAGCAGCATGCCGCGCAGGCCGCGGCTCCACGCGTGAACGTCCTCCATGAGCACGAGCTCACGGACTGCCGCGGCAGGAGCGTCCGCCTCCCCCACTCCGACCCGCCCGGCCTCGTCGCGGACGCGGACGAGAACCGTTTCGCTCGAGCCGTCGAGGTCGCCGTCGTCGTTCGCGGGCGCCCGTAGGACGACGGCCTCGACGTCCGCGATCGGCGAGACGGTCATGCGACGAGAGGGCGCGCCGACATCCGGTAGCCCACGGACTCTCCTTGCTCGAGCCAGCGCGCCTGACCGTGTTCGATCGCCTCGGCGAGGCCGAGGCCGTGCGGAACGGAGGCCGGCTCGACGACGAGGATCTCCGCCTGCCCGCGCCAGGCGCCGCCGTACGTCCGCACGTCGTGCCAGATCCACATGTGCCGCAGCCAGTCGGCGTCCCAGGCGAGCTCGAGCGCCATCCCGGTGCGGGTGTTGCGAACGGCGGCGCGACCTTCCGGGAGCTCGGTGACCGCCAGTAGCCGACTCCGCTCTCTGGCCAGAGGCCAGCGGTCGGCCCGCTCGACCGACCCGTCCAGAAGGAGCGCCTCCGGCCAGCCGGGCACTCCTGCGGGAGGCAGGACAGGCCCGTCGGTCTCGCTGAGCTCGTAGGCCCTCCCACCGGGCAGCCGGATCTCTACCTCGGGCTCCAGCAGCTCGAGCCCCACCGACAGGTGCTCGACGGCGACCAGCGGCACTCGCTCGCCCGTCGCGGTGAACGAGGAGGACACTTCGAGCGCACCGTCCACGAGCTCGAGCCGGCGCTCGACACGAAGGCCGTGCCCCTCCCACGAGAGAGCCGCCGCCCGCTCCGAGATCCCGTCGACCGCCCAAGGATCGTTCGAGGCGCGGCCGTGGAAGCCGTGGCGGGCCCCGCCGACCTCGCACACGTTCCCCGCGTTCGGCGTCACGAGCTGCCAGCCGCCGCGGTACGACGCCGTCCAGACCGGCTCCTCGAGATCGCCCGCCCTCGGGGGCTCGGAGGCGAACGGCGGGCGTCCGAGGAGCTGGCGGCCGGTCGCCAGATGGACGAGATCGAGGATCTCTCCGCCGTGCGCGGGATCGGCGCGGATCAACAGCTCGGCCGAGCGGAGGACGATCACGTTCGCGGCGGCCCCGTCGAGCCACGAGGGCGGATCCGCGGTCTCGTCGCCACGACGACGTCGTGAGGCGCGCCTCCGGCGAGCTGGTCGAGAAGCGCATCGACGGCGGCGGCACCGACCGCCGCGAACGGCGTCTTGATCGCGGTCAGCGACGGCTGGAGGTAGTCGGCGGCCGGCGGGTCGTCGCAGCTCACGACCGAGAGCTGCGCGGGGATGTCCATCCCGAGCTCCCAGGCGGCTCGGTAGACCCCGATCGCCTGGGGAGGCCCGCCGGTGATGACGGCAGTGACGCCGGGGTGATCGCGAAGCAGGCGCCTCGCCTGCATGACGCCGCTCCGCTCGCGGAAGTCGCCGGTGTCGATCGCGACTGCCTGCTTCGAGCCCGACGGCCTCGGCCGCTGCCCGGAAGCCGCGCACGCGGCGCGTGGACGGATCGTTCAGTCGAGGCCCTCCGAGGAACGCCATGCGGGAATGACCAAGTCCGTGGAGGTACTCGACGGCGCAACCTGCGAGCGCCTCGTCGTCCATCGTCACGTTCCGGCCGCTGCCGGGAACGGAGCGGTTGACGAAGACATGAGGAACGCCCCGGTCCGCGAGCAGCGTGCGGAACGGATGCCGCGCACGGATCGAGGCGACCATCAGGCCGTCGATCCGGCCGGTACGCACGAGCCCCGCGTAGATCTCCTCACGCGACTGCGAGTCGCGATCCTCGGCCACGAGTACGGCCGAGCCGCGTTCGAACGCCCGCGTCACGGCGCCCCGCACCATCTGGGAGTAGACCGGGACCTCGAGATCCGGGATCAGCATCCCGAGCGCACCCGTCTCGGCGCGACGGAGCCCGCGGGCGGCGGCATGCGGCTCGTAGCGAAGCTCGCGGGCGACGTCGAGGACGCGCTGCCTGGTCTCCGGACGCACGGTCATGCCCGGCGTCCCGTTCAGAATCCGGGAGGCGGTCGACTTGGCCACGCCTGCCTCGCGGGCAACGTCCTCGAGGCGGGTCCGCGCCGCGAGCCTCGTCACGAGACTGCCGCCTCGGGCAGGCGGGGAGCCGCCTCGACGAGCCGGCGCGTGTAGTCGTCCTGCGGGCGCTCGATCACGTCCGCGACCATCCCTTGCTCGCGCACGACGCCGTGCTCGAGGACGAGCACGCGGTCGGCGACGGCAGCGACCACGCCGAGGTCGTGGGTGATGAAGAGGAGCGCCAGCCCGAGATCGGATCGCAGCTCGGCGAGGAGCTCGAGCACCGCCGCCTGAACCGAGACGTCGAGCGCCCGAGGTGATCTCGTCGCAGACGAGCACGTCCGGCCCGGCCGCCAGCGCCCGTGCGATGGCAACCCGCTGCCGCTCGCCGCCCGACAGCTCGCCGGGGAACCGGGAAGCCAGGCGGGCGGGGAGTCGCACGCGCTCGAGCAGACGGCCGACCTCGGCCTCCGCCTCGGCTTTCGAGAGGTCGCGAAGCATCCGCGCCGGCCGAGCGATCGCATCGTCGACGCGATGTCGAGGATTCAGAGAGTCGAACGGGTTCTGGAAGACGATCTGGATGCGGCGCCGAGCCTCCTTCGGGCGCTTCCTCGCCTTCCCGGCCAGCGAAGCGCCGTCGAGCGAGATCCGTCCGGCCGCCGGCGCGTGCAGCCCGGCGACGCACCGCGCGATCGTCGTCTTGCCGCTTCCGGACTCGCCCACGAGCGCAACACACTCGCCGGCGCCCAGTGCGAAGGACACGTCCTCGGCCGCGACGACCTGCTCGTGCCGACGGCCGTGCACGGCCCTGAGCCCTTCGACGGCGAGGAGGGCGCCGACCGCGCCCACCGGCCGCTCCAGGGCGCGCAAGGGCAGCTCGAGAGGGGGCGTACGCTGCCACTCGAAGCAGCGCACGCGCCGGCCGGCGCCGATCTCCTCGAGCTCGGGCAACTCCGAGTCGCAGCGCTCGACCTTCTGCGGGCAGCGCGGTGCGAAGGCGCAGCCCGCCGGACGCTCGCCCACGCCCACGGCCACCCCGGGCATGCTGACGAGCCGGCGCGGACGGAGGTGGTCGGGGATCGAGCCGACGAGGCCTCGGGTGTACGGATGACGCGGCGCCTCGAGAATCGCCGACGCGGGGCCCTCCTCGACGATCCGCCCCGCGTACATGACCGCGATCCGGTCGGCGACCTGGGCAACCACGGCGAGGTCGTGCGAGACGTACACCATCGCGAGGCCCCGCTCGCGCCTGAGCCGGGCGATCTCGTCGAGCACCCTGGCCTGGGTGACGACGTCGAGGCCGGTCGTGGGCTCGTCCAGCACCACGAGGGGCGGCTCGCAGACGAGCGCGATCGCGATCGAGACGCGCTGCTGCTGTCCGCCCGAGAGCTGATGCGGGAAGCGGCGCAGGAACTCGTCGTCGGTGGGCAGGTGGACGCTCGCGAGAGCGGCGGCGGCAGAGCCGGAGCGGGCGGTCGCGTGCGCGGCGAGCATGTCCTCGACCGCCGCGCGGATGCGCAGAGCCGGGTTGAGCGCGTTGCCGGGATCCTGCGGCACGTACGAGACGGTGCGGCCACGGAGCGGCCGAGCCTGCTCCTCGCCGAGCCCGCTCAGCCGGCGGCCGGCGACCTCGACCGTTCCCGCGACGATCCGCGTACCGGGTCGCGCGTAGCCGAGCAGGGCGAGCGCGGTCGTGGTCTTGCCGCTTCCGGACTCGCCGACGAGACCGAGAATCTGTCCCGGCGCCACCGAGAGCGAGACGTCCTCGACGATGACGTCGCCGTCGGCCAGGTCGACGCGGAGCCCGTTCACGGCGAGCGCCGCAGACGGCTCGCGCGCTCATCCGGCCCTCCGGAGGTCCGAGCGCCCGGACGTGCGCGCGACGGAGTCGCCGACCAGGTTCACGGAGATCGTCAGCAGGGCGATCAGCGCCGCCGGAACGAGGATGACGAACGGGTTCAGGCTGAGCCCGTCCCGGTTCTCGGAGATCATCAGCCCCCAGTCCGAGTCCGGCGGCTGCAGGCCCAGGCCGAAGAAGTTGACCGACGCGACGAGGATGATCGAGAACGTGAATCGCAACCCCGCGTCGGCCATGATCGGCGAGACGATGTTCGGGAGGATCTCCCGCCGGAGGATCGCGAGCTGCCGCTCGCCCCGCGCCTCGGCCGCCTCGACGTAGCCGCGGACGGACTGCTCGAGCGTCGCGGTCCGGATGATCCTGGCGATCAGGGGCATCTGGACCACCGCCACCGTTGCCACGAGGACCGCCGTGCTCGTGCCGGCGCCCGTGACGATCACGAGGATGAAGAGCAGCGCCGGGAACGAGAGCAGCACGTCGGCGCCGCGCATCAGCAGCCCGTCCAGCCACCCGCGTCCGTAGCCGGCGACGAGGCCGATGACGAGCCCACCCGCGTACGCGATCGCGGTGGCGAGCAGCGCGAGCCCGAGGACGCTCCGCCCGCCCCAGAGAACCCGCGACAGCACGTCGCGGCCGAGCTCGTCCGTCCCGAGGAGCGCCGCGCCCGACGGATCCTCGAACGGTGTCGCAATGGTCTCGGTCGGGGAGTGCGGCGCGAAGAACGGCCCGAACAGAGCCAGCCCGACGACGAGAGCCACGAGGACGAGCCCGACGATTCCGGTTTTCGTCCGGAGGAAGCGGAGTCTTCTCATGCCTGTGTCCGGAGCTTCGGCGTGAGCAGGACGACGGCCAGGTCGGCGAGGATGTTGACGCCGATGTAGATCGCGGCGAGCAGGATGGTGATCGACTGGACGGCGCGGACGTCCCGGATCGCCGACGCTGTCGACCAGCTCCTTGCCGATCCCCGAGTACGCGAAGAGGTACTCGACGACGATGATGCCGCCGATCAGGTACTGGATGTTCTGAGCGAACACCTGCACGCTCGGCGCGAGCGCATTTCGCATCGCGTAGCGCGAGACGACCGTTCGCTCACGGAAGCCGTTCAGGCGGGCCATCTGGACGTAGTCCGCACGGAGCGTCTCGATCATCCCGGCGCGCACCATTCGCATCGACGCGGCCAGCGTGACCCCGAGCAGCGTCAGCACGGGCAGGACGAGCTTGTCAGGCTCGGAGAGCGGGTTCGTGCCGGGCGGTATCAGGGCCACCGGCGAGAGGACGTCGAGCCAGCTGAAGAAGAACAGGATCAGCAGCGCGCCGAGCACGAACTCGGGTAGCGAGATGAGGATCAGCGATGTGATCGAGATGACGTGGTCGGCCGGCCGGGTCGCCCGCCTCGCCGCGAGCGCGCCGAGCAGGAGCGACAGCGGCACCATCAGGGCGATCACGATCGCCGCGAGGATCAGCGAATTCGTCAGCTTGCCGCTGATCTGGCTCCAGATCGAGATCTCGGCGCCCTGCACGTAGCCGGCGGCGGAGTTGCCGAGATCGCCGGTGACCAGTCCGCCGAGCCAGTCGAAGTACCGCTCGACCGGCGGCCGGTCGAGCCCCATCTGCTGCTGCAGCTCGGCGAGCTGCTCCGGCGCGGCGGTGCGGCCGAGCACCGCGCTGGCCGCGTCTCCCGGGAGGACCTCGGTACCCCAGAAGACCAGGATCGAGACGACGAGCAGCGTCGCAACGCCCGCGAGGACGCGACGGACGACGAAACGCGCGAGCGGGTGGCTCCGCCGGATCTGCGCCGGCGGAGCCACCCCGAGCTGGGTGTCGAGAGTGGTCTCGCTCAAGGGCCGGACCGAGTGTGAGGGCCGGTCAGGACCGGCCCCTACTCGAGACGGGGGACGGAGTCCGAGGGCCGGTCAGGACCGGCCCCTACTGCTCGAGCCAGACGTCGCGGTAGTTCCAGCCGCCGAGGTTGAAGAACGGGCTCGGGACGATCCCCTTGACGTTCTTCCCGGCGGCGTCGACGAGGTTCTGGTTCGCCCACACGATGTAGCCGCCCTCGTCGTACTGGGTCTGCTGCACGTCCGCCCAGCGGCTCGTCGCCTCCTCGGGAGTCGGAGCGCCGGCCGCGTCCTGGATGGCCTTGTCGTAGGCGGGATCGCGGAAGTGCGTCTCGTTCCAGATCGCGTCGGAGAGGAGCGCCTGCGTGTACCACGTGCCGAGCGACGAGATCGTCCAGAAGGACTGGCCGAACGGAATGTGCGTGTAGAGGAGCGACGTGTCGAAGTACGCGTTCGGGTCCTCCTTCTTCACCTGCACGTTCACGCCCGCGCCCTTCGCCTGCTCGGCGAAGAGCGTCGCCGCCTCGACGAAGCCCGGGCACGATCGTCGACGTCTGCAGCGTGACGCTGAGGCCCTCCTGACCGGCCTGCTGGAGTAGCGACTTCGCCTGCTCGAGATCCTGCTCCCGCGCGGGGAGGTCGGCGAAGTACGGCAGGCCGGCGCCGGCGAGGTCGTTGCCCGACGGTGCCGAAGCCGCCGAGCGCGGCGTTGATCATCGCCTCGCGGTCGGGGATGAGGCGGAACGCCTGGCGCACCAGCGGATCGTCGAACGGGGGCTCGTCGACCGCCATCAGGATCACCTGGATCGCCGGGCTCGGCGAGTCGATGACCTGGATCTCGCCGGCTTCCTGCTGCGCCTTCGCCTGCGCGAACTCGAGCTGGCTCATCATGTCGATCTCGCCCGCGAGGAGCGCGTTCAGCCGCGCGGCGTTGTCCGAGATCGAGATGTCCTCCCACTCGTCGACGTACGGCTTGCCCTCTTCCCAGTAGTCGGCGTTCTTCGCGCAGAGGCTGCGCTCGCCGACGGTGAAGGACACGAACTTGAAGGCGCCCGTACCGACCGGGTTCGCGTAGTCCGTGTAGCCGTCCTGAACGATCACCGTGTTCTGCTGGACGAACTGGTCGTAGAGGCGCGCATCCGGGCTCTTCAGCGGGATCGTAAGCGTGAGGTCGTCGACCTTCTTCACCTCGGCGACATCGATGTTGACCACGCTCGAGTGGGCGATGTGATCGTCGCGTCGTTCATCAGCCCCAGCGTGTAGATGACGTCGTCGGCCGTGAACGTCTTGCCGTCGTGCCAGACGACGTCGGGCCGCAGCTTGACCTCCCACTGGGTCGAGTCGGAGTTCGCGTTCCACTCGAGCGCGAGCCCCGGCTCGATCTCGAGGTCGGGGCTGACCCGGGCGAGCGGGTCGTAGAGGTTGTAGTAGCGCGAGGCGTCGATGAACGTCGAGCCGCCGAGCGGGGTTGAACGACTCGCCCTTGCCGCCGCCGACGTGGCCGACCCGCAGGCGCCCGCCCGTGACAGGCCCGCCCTCGGCTGCGGTCGTTGCCTGGCGCGTGTCGTCTCCGCCGCTCCGGATGTCGCTGCCGCCTGCCGCGGTCGTCGCCGGCGGAGCCTCGCCGCCGTCGCCGCTCCCGCCGCCGCACGCGGCCAGGATGCCGGAGAGCCCGGCGACCAGCCCGGCCGCCCCTGCCGTCTTGAGAACGTCCCGACGCGAGTACTCGCGCTCGAAGATCTGGATGCGCTCGCGCTTCTCTCGTCCTGTTGACGATCCTTCTCGCTCATGGATAGGTTCCCCCTCTGGCTCGGCCGCGAAATCGGTTGCGCGGTTCTACCGAGATGAGACTTCCAAGTCAAGGAGTGAGTTAGTGAAGACGAAGGCAGCCGTTCTGCACGCCTTTCGCGAGCCCCATCGGATCGAAGAGGTCGGCCTTGCGTGAGCCCGGCCCCGGCGAGGTCCTCGTCCGCGTCGTCGCGGCAGGAATCTGCCACTCCGACGTCGGGCAGGCCGACGGCGAGTGGGGGTTTCCTCTCCCGGCCGTGCTCGGCCACGAGGGGTCGGGCATCGTCGAGGCCGTCGGACCCGGTGTCACCGGCATCGCGCCGGGGCAGCGCGTCGTGCTGAACCTCGCTCCCGGCTGCGGCGTCTGCGGTCACTGCGTCGTCGGGCGCCCGATCCTGTGCCAGGACTCCCTCGACGCGATGGGCGAGGGCCGCCTGACGAGCGGCCCGTCCCCGATCTCGGGCCGGGACGGCCCGATCGCCGCCTACTCGCTGCTCGCCTGCTTCGCGCATCACGCGGTCGTCGCGGCGCGGAGCGTGATCCCGCTACCGGACGGGGTACCTGCCGACGTGGCGGCGCTCGTCGGGTGCGCGGTCATCACCGGGCTCGGCGCGGCGATCGAGACGCTCGCGGTACCTGCCGGGAGCCGCGGTGCCGTGATCGGCGCCGGCGGCGTCGGCGTCAACGCGGTGCAGGGAGCCAGGCTTCGGGGCGCGGCGCAGATCATCGCCTTCGACACCTCTCCTGCTCGGTTGGAGCAGGCCTCGCTGTTCGGGGCCACCGGCGGCGTCGACGTGCGCGACGAGGACGCCGTGGCCGGCCTCGTGCGCTCAGCGCCGCGCGACGGGTTCGACTGGTCGATCGTCACCGTCGGGGCGGTCGAGGCGATGCGTCTCGGCGTCGACCTGCTACGGCCCGGCGGTACCGCCGTAATGGTCGGCCTGGCGCCCGAGAACGCGCCGGTCGAGATCGACATGCTCGAGCTCGTGACCTACGAGAAGTCGATCCGCGGCTCGGCATACGGCACGATCTCACCGCTCGTGCTCGTCCCGCGAATACTCGATCTCTACCTCGAAGGCCGGCTCAGGCTCGACGAGCTCGTCTCGACACGTCTGCCGATCGAGCAGATCGACGAGGCGTTCGAGCTCTCGCGCCGGGCCGAAGGGTTGCGTCCCGTGCTGACGCTCTCGGACGGCGGCGCCTTCCCGGGAACGGCCTGATGAGGATCACCGGCGTCCGCTTCCACAAGATCAACGTCCCGTTCGAGGCGCCGATGCTCTGGTCGGGCGGTGTCAACCGCTCGTGGACGCGGATCGTCGTCCGCATGCAGACCGACGAGGGAATCGAGGGGATTGCCGAGACCTGCGGCGGCGACGCGACATTGCTCCAGCTCCACGCGGCGAAGGAGTTCTTCCTCGGCGAGGACCCGTTCGACCGCGAGCGCATCCTGAAGAACTTCTGGTACCTGCCGACCTACCAGGGAAACACCGGCAAGTACGCGATCCAGGCGCTCGAGACGGCGTGCTTCGACATCATGGGCAAGGCGACCGGCCGGCCCCTGTGCCAGCTCCTCGGGGGCCGGATGCGGACGGAGATCCCGATGATCGCCTACATGTTCTTCCGCGGGCAGCGGCGCCGGCGGGCAGGGCGGCGAGCAGACTCCCGAGGCGCTCCTCGAGGCGACGCGCGAGATCGTCGCGCGAACCGGCGTCCGCACGATCAAGGTCAAGGGCGGCGTCCTCGACCCCGAGAGCGAGTTCCGGGCGACGGCCGTCGATCCGCGAGGCGTTCCCGGATCATCGCCTGCGCTTCGACCCGAACTCCCTCTGGTCGGTCGAGACGTCGATTCGCTACGGACGACGCTTCGAGCAACTCGACCTCGAGTTCTACGAGGATCCCTGCTGGGGCATCGAGGGCATGAGCCGGGTCGCACGGGCGCTCGACGTGCCCGCTCGCGACGAACATGTGCACGCTCGACCTCGACGAGATCCCGCAGACGATCCGGCTCGGCGCGATCGACGTCATGCTGCTCGACCCGTGCGACTGGGGTGGTGTGACGGCCTTCATGAAGGCCGCGGCCACGTTCCAGGTCTTCCAGATCGGGATCGGCATGCACTCGGGCGGCGAAGCCGGCATCTCCACCGCCTTGCAGCTTCAGCTGGCGGCGGCGCTGCCCGTGCTGCCGTACGCGATCGACTCGCACTACCACCACCAGACCGACGACGTGATCACGAAGCCACACGAGTACGTCGACGGCTGCTTTCGGCTCCCGGAAGGCCCCGGCCTCGGGGTCGAGATCGACGACGAGCGGCTCGCACGCCTCGAGGCGCTGAACGAGCGAGAAGGGGATCTCTCGTTCATCGGCCACGAGGATCGGGCCGAGCCCCGCTACATGGGCATGTGGTGAGAAGGCACCGGCTGCGCGGGTGCGCGAACGCGCCGCCGGGCCCGAGCCTAGCCGCGTGCGAGAAACCCGCCGTCGACGGCGAGCGTCGTGCCGGTGGTGAAGGACGCTGCCGTGCAGAGCCACACGGCGGCTTCCGCGACCTCCTCGGCGCTCCCCATCCGGCCGAGCGGGTGCAGCCGCACGAGCTCCTGCCGATCGGACGGCTTGGTCACCGAGTCGGTCATCCCGGCGTCGATGACGCCGGGTGCGAGGCAGTTGGCGCGGACGCCGCGGGGGCCGTACTCGATCGCGATCGTGCGCGTGAGCATCTCGACCCCGGCCTTGGAGGCGTTGTACGCGGAGTCGAGCGCCCAGGCGCGCAGTCCCGCGACCGACGTGAGATTGACGATCGAGCCGCCGCCGGCCTCGACGATCAGCGGTAGCGCTGCACGGCAGACGTAGAACGTCCCCGAGAGATTGACGGCGATGGTCTCGTCCCAGCTCTGCACGGGCATGTCGCCGACCGGCTCCCAGACGCAATCGACCGCGGCTGCGTTGACGACGGTGTCGAGGCCGCCGAGCAGGCCGGCCGCGTGGTCGACCGCGACCGTGACCGCCTCGGCATCCGTAATGTCCGCCGGGACCGGGTAGGCCCGTCCGGACGGCAGGGTCGAGCAGAGCTCGTCGAGCGCCGCCCAGTTCCTGCCTATGACGGCGATCGCGGCGCCCTCGCGGGCAAACGCAGACGCGATCGCGCTGCCCAGTCCGCCTGCCGCGCCGGTGATCAACGCGCGCCGTCCCTGAAGCCGTTCGCTCACCAGCCGACCCTACAGCTGTCGACGGGCCTGGGGAATAGTCTCTCCGCGGATACGTTTGTCGAATTCGAGGTGGCCGCGGCCACCTCCGAGTAGCACCCGAGCCGCCGGAGGAGCACACATGGCAGAAGCAGCGCCCGACCCACGCCGCTGGAAGGCACTCGCCGTCCTCGGCGTCGCCTACCTGATGGTCATCCTCGACGTGTCGATCGTGAACGTCGCGCTCCCGTCGATCCAGGAGGATCTCGACTTCTCGGCGGAGAACCTCCAGTGGGTCGTCAGCGCCTACGCGCTGACGTTCGGCGGATTCCTGCTGCTCGGCGGTCGCATGGGCGACCTGCTCGGGCGGCGAAAGGTGTTCATGGCCGGCCTGGCGCTCTTCGCCCTGACCTCGCTGCTCTGCGGACTGTCCACGTCGTCGGCGATGCTGATCGCGACGCGCGCCTGCAGGGACTCGCCGGCGCCGCGCTGGCGCCGTCGGTCTTCTCGATCGTCTCGGTGACCTTCGAGGAAGGCTCCGAGCGGAACAAGGCCCTCGGGATCCTCGGCGCGATCGCCGGCTCCGGTGCTGCGATCGGCGTGCTGCTCGGGGGCGTGCTCACCCAGTACGCGGGTTGGGAGTGGATCTTCTTCGTCAACGTCCCGATCGGCATCCTGACGATGCTCTTCGTCCCTCGCTTCGTTCGCGAGAGCCGCGTGGCCGGCATGGCACGGAACTTCGACTCGCTCGGAGCCGTGACCGTGACGGCGAGCCTGATGCTCCTCGTCTTCGCGCTCACGCAGGCCAACAACGTCGGGTGGGGCTCGGCCCGAACCATTGGCGAGATCATCGGCTCGGTCATTCTCATGGGGCTGTTCCTCGTGATCGAGCAGCGCTCGCCACACCCGCTCGTACCCCTCCGGTTCTTCCGCAAGCGGACGCCGACCGGCGCGAACATCATCGGGCTCGGTCTCGGCAGCATCGTCTTCTCGATGTTCTTCCTGCTCTCGCTCTACATGCAGGAGATCCTGGGCTTCTCTGCGCTCAAGACCGGCCTCGGTTACCTCGCCGTCGCGCTGACCGCGATCCTCGCCTCGGGCGTCGCGCAGGCGTTGACGACGAGGATCAGCGTGAAGCCGGTGCTTGCGGTCGGCCTCGCGCTGATCGGCGGCGGGCTCATCCTGTTCACCCAGATCCCTGTCGACGGCTCGTATGTCGCCAACCTGCTGCCGGGATTCCTGCTGGTCGGCGTCGGCCTCGGCTTCTCGTTCGTTCCGGTCTCGATCGCCGCCCTCTCGGGCATCCAGCCGCAGGAGGCCGGTCTCGCGTCCGGGTTGATCAACACCTCGCAGCAGATCGGCGGCGCCCTCGGCGTCGCGATCCTGACGACGGTCTTCACCACCCGCAGCACGAACTTGATCGAGGACGGCACGCCTCGGCCGGATGCGTTCGTCAGCGGCTTCAGCGCCGCGTTCTGGGTTGCGGTCGCGTTCGCTGCGGCATCGATCGTAGCCACGCTTCTCCTGCTCCGGCGTTCCGACCTCCAGTCGGCGCCGGCCGGAGCGGTCGTCGGGTAGCGGCCGGGCGGGAAGCCCGAGGGCGGAGGCGTCAGTCCGGCAGGATCGGCATCACGACCCCGGGGCTGCGGCCGACGAGAACGCCCCTCGTAACGGCGGCAGCCCCGAACCGGTCGCGCACCAGATCGACCGCGGCGTCGAGAGCCACGTCGCGCTGAGGCTCGAGGGGCAGCATCAGCTGGGCGACGCCCTCGTCCTCGAGGCCGGTGAGCGTGAGCCCGACAAGGGTGAGACCCCGAGCCTGGATGGTCGGAGTCGCCGCGGTTAGCAGGTCTCTCGAAGCGCTCAAGATCATCCGCGTCTCGGCCGTCGCACGCGGGAGCGTGTGAGAACGTGTCGCTCGCGAGAAATCGTCGAAGCGCAGCCGGAGCACGATCGTCCGAGTGGAACGCCGGGCGCTCCGAAGCCGCCGCCCGAGCCGGTCGACGAGCCCGACGAGGGTGACGTCGATCTCGTCGATCGACCTCGGCCGGCGACCGAGCGCGCGCTGAGCGCCGATCGACCGGCGACGCCGTCCCACCCGCACTGGGCGTGGGTCGAGATTGTGAGCGAGTGCGTGCAGGTGACGGCCGGCGGCACGCCCGAGCATCGAGACGAGTAGCTGCTCGTCGAGCCACGCGACCTGGCCGACCGTCGTGATTCCGCGATCGCGCAGCTTGGCTGCGGTGGCCGGGCCGACGCCCCAGAGCCGCTCGACCGGAAGCGGATGGAGGAACCCGAGCTCGTCGTCGGGCGGCACGACCAGTAGTCCATTCGGCTTGGCTACACCGCTGGCCACCTTGGCGAGGAACTTCGTCCTGGCGATGCCGACGGTGATCGGGAGGCCGACTTGCGCGAGGACGGCCTGCTTTAGCCGGAGCGCCATCTCCGTCGGCGAGCCGGCGAGCCGCTCGAACCCGCGCACGTCGAGGAAGGCCTCGTCGATCGAGAGACCCTCGACGAGCGGCGTCGCGTTCTCGAACACTTCGAACACCGCCTTGCTCGCCTCTGAGTACGCGTGCATCCGGGGCGTGACGACAACCGCGTGCGGGCACAGCCGCCGGGCCTGCGTCCCGCCCATCGCCGTACGGACGCCGAACGCCTTCGCCTCGTAGCTCGCCGCGAGCACGACGCCTCCGCCCACGATGACAGGGCGGCCGCGCAGTCGTGGGTCGTCGCGCTGCTCGACAGAGGCGAAGAACGCGTCGAGATCGGCGTGGAGGATCGTCGCCTTGCGCGACACGAACATATGTTCCCATACAGAGGCAATGGCAGCAACTCGAGCGACCGAACAGGACGTCTTGCGATGCCGGCGGGCGATTGCAACCATGGATCGATGCGAGAGGAGGACGCCAACCTTCTGTTCGAGACGCTGTTCGACATCAGAGCCGACGTACGGAGGGCTGTCAGGATCCTCGAGGAGGACGTGAATGGACCCGAAGAAGAGGAAAAGGATTGACGAGAGCGTCGCTCGCTGGATCGAGACCGATCCGAACATGCAGCGCCTGAAGGAGCGAATCGAGTACTACCGCGCTCGGATCGAGGAGAAGGAGCGCTGCGAGCGCGAGCAGGGCTCAGTCGAGGGCGGCGACTAGCCGCCGGGACGCGGCCTCGATCGCGGCCGGCCCCTCGTCCTGCGCGAGCAGCACGGTCGAAACGCCGACCCCGACCGCGCCGGCGTCCAGGAACGAGCGCGCCGTGGTCTCGTCGACGCCACCCGTGACGACGATCTCGACGTCCTTCAGCGGGTTCAGCACAGCCCTCAGGTAGTCGGCGCCGACGACTCCGCCGGGGAAGAGCTTGACGAACGTCGCTCCCTGCTGCCAGGCGGCGTCGATCTCAGTCGGGCTGAAGCAGCCCGGGACGACCGGGGTGTCGAGCTCGAGCGCCCGCTCGACCACGGCCTCGTTGTAGGTCGGGCTGACGAGGAACTGCGCCCCGGCCTCGACCGCAGCCTCGGCGTCCTCGGCCCGCCGCACGGTGCCTGCACCGATGAACGCCCGCCCGGAAGCCCGCCAGTCGGCGATCGACTCGAATGCGCCCTCGCTGTCCACCGTGAACTCGACTGCGGTGATGCCGCCGCGCAGCAGCGCTTCGACGGTCGGTCCGACCACCGCCGGGTCGAGCCGACGGAGGATCGCGACCAGCCGGTCACGCCGGACAGCCTCCGCCACCTCACCCGTGCGCAGTCGTTCAACCGCGCTTGCCTGACCGACCACCATGCCGTCTCCTTCCGTATCCGGCTCCTATCGTACGCGCAGCAGGGCCGGGCGCAGATCACATCCAACGAGCGGCCCGCAGAGGTTCACTAGACTCGCCTTACCGGTTCGATGGTCGGGCCAGCTGACCCGGGCGAACCGGCTACGATTACCCGCCACGAGGAAGGGAGCTGCATTGGGCCGGACCGAGCCGAGGGGCGTCATCCCCGCGATCCCGACCCCGTTCACGGCCGACGGGCGCAGCGTCGACGAGGACGCCCTGCGCCGCGTCGTCCGCCACGTCGTCGACGGCGGGGTGCACGGGATCATGACGACGGGCGGGACGGGCGAGTTTCCGCACCTCTCGCGCGACGAGCGGCGGCGGGTCGCCGAGGTCGTCGCCGACGAGACGGACGGGGCGGTGCCCATCTTCGCCGGAACAGCCGCCTGTTCGACGCTCGAGGCGCTGGCTCTCATGGAGGACGCCGCCGGCGCGGGCGCCGACGCGGCGATCCTCGTTCCGCCGTTCTACTTCCCGCTGCCTGACGAGATGCTCCACCGATTCTTCGAAGACGTGGCCGCGGCCGGTGTGCTGCCGGTCGTCGTCTACAACAACCCGCTGTACACGGGCAACGCCATGGGCCCGTCCCTGATCGCGTCGCTGATGGAGGTCGACAACGTCGTCGGGCTCAAGCAGTCGGCCGACGACCTCGGACAGCTCGTCGAGGCGCTCCGCCTGGCCGACGGCTCGGGCCGATCTCTCTGCACGGGCATCGACAGCCAGTTCTACGCCGCGCTGTGCGTCGGCGCGCAGGGCATCTTCTCGACGGCGGCCGCGATCGTGCCCGCGCAGATCGTCTCGCTCTGGGATCGCTTCCAGGCCGGCGACCACGCCGGCGCGCTCGCCCAGCATCAGCTGCTGCAGCCGCTCAACCGCTTTCTCGAGTACGACCCGGGCTACGTGTCGCCGACGAAGGAGGCCCTCGAGATGATGGGCATCTCGTGCGGTCCGGTACGGCGCCCCCTACCCGATTTCCCGGAGAGCGAGCGCCCGGCCCTGCGTGACGCGCTCGTCGCTCTCGGCGCCCTCGAGGCGGGCCGGTCAGGAGCTGGACCCTACAGCCCGGCGGGAGTCGGCGCGGGCGAGGGGCCTGCGTGAGGCTCGTCAGCTTCGAGACCGGCGGGCGGGCAGCCGTCGGCGCCGTCGACGGCGACTCCGTCGTCGACCTCTGCTTCCCGGGTGACATGGTGGCGTTCGTCGCCGGCGGCGACGCTGCGCTCGCCTGGGCGGCGACCAGGCTGCAGAGCCCGGACGGCAACGCACGGGCGCTGTCGTCGGTGAGGCTGCTCGCACCGCTCGTCCCCCCGGTCATCCTCAACTCGGGGCAGAACTACTGGGATCACCGCGACGAGAAGCCGGAGGTCGACCAGAAGGAGCCTGAGTTCTTCCTGAAGACCCCGTACGCGGTGATCGGCCCGGACGAGCCGGTGCTCTACGACTCCATCGTCACGAGAAAGCTCGACTACGAGGTCGAGCTCGCGGTGGTCATCGGCAAGCCCGGGCGCCACATCCCGGTCGAGCGCGCACTGGATCACGTGTTCGGCTACACGATCGCGAACGACATCACGGCCCGCGACCGACAGGCCGTTCCGCACCCGCAGGGCGGCTGGGAGTACGCACTCGGCCCCGGAAAGAACTTCGACACCTCGGCGCCGCTCGGGCCCTGGATCGTGACGAGGGACGAGATCCCCGACCCCCAGGACCTGAGCCTGCGCACCTACGTCAACGAGGAGGTCCGCCAGTCGAACTCGACCGCGAAGATGATCTGGAGCGTCGCCGAGATCGTGGCCTTCTTCTCGCACTTCTACACGCTTCAGCCCGGCATGGTGCTCGAGACGGGCACGCCGGGCGGTACCGCATGGGCCACCGATCCCGAGATCGGTGGCAAGCCGTTCGAGCGAGACGACGTCATCCGCAAGGGGTACCTCCAGGTCGGTGACGTGGTCCGAGTCGAGATCGACGGCATCGGATCTCTCTCGAACCCGATCGTCGCGGCCGACACGCCGCACGCCGAAGGAGGAGTGCAATGAGCCTGCTGATACCCGACGCGCCGACCCTGCTCACAGGCTGCCGTCTGATCGACGGCTACGGCAGCGAGCCCGTCGAGAACGCCGCCGTCAAGGTCGAGGGCAACATGATCACCGCGGTCGGCCGGACCCAGGACTTCGGAGACAGCCCGAACGGCAACATGCGGGTGGTCGATCTCGAAGGCAAGACCCTCATGCCGGGGCTGATCGAGGGCCACTTCCACATCTCGTTCTGGGGTGTCCGGGAGCTGCCCGACCTCGATCTCAAGCTGCCCGCGGAGCGGACGACGGTCTACGCGGTCAGAAATGCCGAGCTGGCGCTGCGCTGCGGGTACACCGGCGTCGCGAGCGCCGGCGCTCTCCACCGGATCGACGTGACGATCCGCGACATGGTCAAGGAAGGCGTGATCCCGGGCCCGCGCATGGCCGCCTCGGGGCGCGACATCTGCGCGACCTCCGGGATGCTCGACTGGAACCCGTCCTTCTGGAAGCTCGGCATGGACGGCCTTGCGATCTTCGCCGACGGCGTCGAGGAGGTTCGCAAGGCGGTCCGCCAGAACATCCACGAGGGCTGCGACGTCATCAAGCTCTACGTCACCGGCGAGGGGCTGCTTCGCCCCGGCGTGCCGCCGGAGGAGACGATGTACTCGTTCGAGGAGATCGCCGTCGCGGTGGACGAGGCGCACAAGCGCAACCGCCAGGTCGCCGCACACGTTCGCGGCAACGACGGCGTGAAGATCTGTGTCTCGGCCGGGGTCGACGTCCTCGAGCACGCGACGTACGCCGACGACGAGGCGGTCGCGATGATCGCCGAGCGCAAGGACGACCTCTTCGTCGTGCCGGGCCTCGGCTACCACTGGGGGATCCTCACGAACGGCGAGGCCTGCGGCATTCCGCCCGAGGTGCTCGCCGCGACCGAGTACCAGGAGGAGTGGGAGCTCGGCTGCCAGGCGATGGACAAGCTGCGCCAGGCCGGCGTGCGCGTCGTCCCGGGCGGCGACTACGGCTTCGTGTGGTGCCCTCACGGCCAGTACGCGAAGGACATCGAGCTGTTCGTCACCGACATGGGCTTCTCGCCGATGGAGGCGATCGTCGCTTCCACGAAGCACGGCTCGGAGCTGCTCCGGCTCGAGCACGAGTGCGGAACCGTCGAGGAGGGCAAGTGCGCCGACATCCTCGTCGTCGACGGCGACCCGCTCGAGGACATCGCCATCCTCCAGGACCGCTCGAAGCTCGCGCTCGTGATGGCGAACGGGAAGGTGATGGTGAACACCCTCGGGCTCCCGCAGGAGCTCACCCACATCCCCGACTACATGATGGACATCGAGCACATCCAGAACGCGAAGTCCGCGGTGCCGACGATGCCCACGGCTGCCGAAGTCCAGCATTGATCGGCGCGAAGCGCGGATCAATGCCTACGGTTCGTGGGGCCGGCATCGCCGGTCTCGCGAACCGCACCCGTAGGGGCCGGACAGGTCCGGCCCCTACGCGACCCGCGATCGCGTGAACGAGATCGATCTCAACGGGTACCGCGCCTACGTCGAGGAGTTCGGCGCCGGGTCGACCGTCGTGCTCGTGCACGGGCTCGGCGGGACGGGCACCGACATCTGGAAGCATCAGATAGCCGACCTCGCCCGCGAGTTCCGCGTGGTCGCCTACGACCTGCGCGGGTCGGGTCAGAGCGAGACCACTCCCGGCCCGTACACGATCCGGCTACTCGTCGACGACCTGCGCGCGCTCGTCGAAGCCAAAGACCTCGGGCGCGTTGCTCTCGTCGGGCACTCGCTGGGCGGCGCCCTCGTGCTCTCCTACGCGGCGAGCTATCCGGGCGACGTGAGCGCTGTGGTCGGGGTGGGAGCGCTGACGGAGCTTCCGGACGCAGCACGGCAGGGCCTGGCCGCACGGGCTGAGACCGTCGAGGCGGAGGGCATGGGCGCCGTCGCCGAGACGGTCGCGACGAACGGGGTCTCCCCCACGTTTCGCGAGCAGAACCCCGAGGAGTTCCAGGAGCTCATCTCGATGCTCGCCGCGAGCGAGCCGAGGGGCTACGCGGCGCAGTGCCGGGCGCTCGTCGACCTCGACGTCTCGTCCGAGCTGGGGCAGATCACCGCTCCCGTGATGCTCCTGTCCGGCGATCGCGACGGCCCCTCACCGCCCGCCGCGACCGAGGCCAACGCGGCGCGGATCCCCGACTGCCGCTTCACGATCGTCGAGGACTGCGGGCACATCCTCACGTGGGAGCGGCCGCAGGCTCTGACCGAGATCGCCTGGCCGCATCTACGCGACCACCGCTGAAGCTCAGGCCAGCAGCTCGACGGTCATGTAGCAGAGCACCAGGGCGCCTCGCGCCGCACGATAGCCTCAGCCCGTGTTCCGGAGGGCGGCTGCGATCCCGGTGATCGAGCGCAGGACCGGCAGCCTGTAGGCGTCGTCGCCGGTCTCGCGCCAGCGGGCCAGGAGGGAGACCTGGATCGCGTTCATCGGGTCGACGTACGGGTTTCGCAGCCGGATCGAGTGCTGGATGACAGGCTGGCGGTCGAGGAGCTCGTCCGCCTCGACGGTCTCGAGCACCGCCGCGACGGTCCGCTCGTGCTCCTCTGCGATCGGCTCGAAGAGCCTTTCGTCGCTGACCAGGTCGAGGTACCCGCGCGAGATCGGCAGGCTCGACTTGGCCAGCGTCATCTCGAGGTTCTCGACTAGCGCACGGAAGAACGGCGACTCCGCGTACAGCGTTCGCAGCTCCGCAGGATCGGCCGAGGCCAGTGCCGAGCCGCACCCGTACCAGGCGGGCACGAGGCAGCGGTTCTGTGTCCAGGCGAACACCCAGGGAATCGCCCGTAGGGAGCGCAGGAAGTCCCGGTCGTCAGGCCGTCGCGCCGGCCGTGATCCGAGCTCGAGCAGCGAGAGCTCCTCGACCGGCGTGAACTCCCGAAAGAAGGCGACGAAGGACGGGTCATCGATCAGAGTCCTGTACGCTCGGTGCGCGACCTGTGAGAGGCGATCGAGCAGCTCGCGCGCGCCCTCGGGCAGCGGAGCGCCAACCACGTGCGGGAACGCGGAGAGCAGGGTCGCGGCGAGAGCCGACTCGAGGTTCCGCTCGGCGAGGCCGGGAAGGCCGTACTTGAAGGAGATCGTCTCGCCCTGCTCCGTCAGCTTCAGCCGGCCCGGCGGCTGTCCGGGCGGCTGCGCGAGGATGGCGGCGTGCGTGGGGCCGCCGCCCCGCCCGGTGCTACCGCCGCGGCCGTGGAAGATCGTCAGCTCGGCATTCCACCGGCGGGCGACCGCAGCG
Organism: uncultured Thermoleophilia bacterium; assembly: GCA_963797645.1. Taxonomy (GTDB): domain Bacteria; phylum Actinomycetota; class Thermoleophilia; order Gaiellales; family Gaiellaceae; genus CAWCQC01. The sequence goes on from CAWCQC010000002.1 coordinate 57,419, forward strand.
ATCTCCTCCTGCGCCTTGAAGATCTCCCACTGGGCCGTCAGATAGCCGCCGTCCTTGCCGGAGTCGGAGTACCCGACCATGACCTGGAGACGTCCGTCCGGCGCGACTCGCCCGTCTTCGAGGAGCTCAGCGACGATGCCGGGAGCCGCTCGCAGGTCGTCGATCGTCTCGAAGAGCGGCACCGGACGCACGTCGCCAGGCCCCAATTCGAACAACCCGTGCACGTCGGCCGGCGAGCTCACGCCCGAGACGACGACCGCACCCGCCGCGCCCGGGCCGTAGCGCTCGCGGGCCCGGCTCAGGGCCCGCAGCAAGGCCTTCGGCCGCTCGCCCCCCGACCGCAGGTCCTGCGCGTGCAGACGCAAGTCGAGCGCCGCAACGTGAAAGCCGAACAGCTCCACGCGACGGCGAAGCGCGGCCAGCTCGCCGTCCGCGATCCTTCCGCCTCGGTTCTCGCGCAGGCTGCGGTCGAGAAGGTCGAGATCGGCAGCCAGGTCGGCCGCCGACCTGTATCCGGGCTCGGCTCTCCCCTCGAGCATGCTGTCGAGGCGACGCCAGACGAAGGACAGCTTCCGGCGGTACGGCTCCTCTGCGTTTCGGCGTCCGATCTCCGCCAGGTAGGCGGGCAGCTCGGCCTCGTCTCGGGCGAGCGACTCGACGAGCTCCGGCGAGACCCCGACCATGCGCGTCGAGACCGCGAGCGCCCGAGCGAGCTCCCGCACGTCCTCCCGGTAGCGACCGATCACGAGCAGGCGAGCGCGCCCGAGCGCCTCCTCGACGGTGTCGGGGCCGGTTGCCGGATTCCCGTCCGCGTCACCGCCGATCCACGTGCCGAACGAGAGCGGGCAGGGAGCACCGGGGAGCCGCGTCCGGTACTCGGCGAGGACTCGTTCCGCTGCGTCGAACAGGCTGCGCTCGAAGAACCAGATTCCCTGCCGGATCTCGTCGCTCACTCTCGGCCGCGCAGGGCGGATCTCATCCGATTGCCAGATCAGCGTGATCTCGCCCGCCAGCTCGTCGCGAACGTCCTCGCCGGCCTCGAGCCGCTGCAGCAGCCCGCTCAGCCGGACGTGCGACACGAGTACCCCGCGTCGCGTCGTCTCGGTCGGATGCGCCGTCAGCACGAGCTCCAGCGAGGCGCGCGAAGCAGTCTCGGCCAGCTCGGAAGACGATATCCCCGCGTTGTCGAGGCGCTCGAAGGCTGCCGCGAGCGACTCCCTGCCGGGGCGCCGTTCGCGATCGTAGCTCCGCCACCGTCGGACCCGGTGGTGCTGCTCGGCCAGGTTGGCGAGCTGGAAGTAGACGGCGAACGCCCGAAGCACTGCTGTCTGGCGCTCGAGCGAGAGGGCGCCTATCTCAGCCTCGAGAGCTGCCCAGAGCTCTGGGCTCCGGCTCGCCCGCGCCTCGCGCGTGAGCGCCCGGATCCGCTCGACCGCGTCGAGGAGCTCGGGGCCCTCCTGCTCGACGAGCACCTCACCGAGCGTTTCCCCGAGAAGCCGAACATCGCGGCGGAGCACGTCCGTGAGCACGACCGCGTGATACCACGTTCGACCCCTCGGCGGCTTGTCAGAGCGCTTTTCCGCCCGTATAGTCCGATCGGGGGATCCCGTCTCCCTTATAGGAGACAATCGGAACTGCGGTGAGAAGTCGGGAGGTAACGGACTGGTGAACCACCAGCCACGTATTGAGCAATCCACGGACCCGCTCGTTCCTGATCCCCAGGTCACCCTGGAGCACGTCGGGAGCCAGGCCGTCCTGTACGACCGTCGCAACGGCCAGGCGCACGTGCTCAACGGCTCCGCAGCCCGTCTCTGGGAGCTATGCGACGGCGAGCGAACGATCGACCAGCTGACAACGCAGTTCGCCTCGAGCTACGACATGCCGGCCGACGCCGTTCGGCGCGACGTCGAGCAGCTCGTCGCGTCGTTTCGCGACCTCGGCGTCCTCTCCTGAAGGCAGGCACGAAATGCGTGTCACCACCCCCGTGCCGAACCGACCGCCGCCTCTCTCAGGCACCGCCCACAGGCGTGCCTTCTCGATGCACGGCGTCGGCATCTCGGTCGTCACGGATCTCGACGACGCCGTCACGCTGCTCGACGACACATTCGGCGAGTTTGCAGCGCCCGCCGGGCCCGAGGGCGTTGTCATCGAGATTCTGCGCAGCGGAGACGGCGATGGCTTCCTGGTCACGGGCGGCGACGGCGTCTCTCAGACGGCCCCGGACGCCCACACGGCACTGCTGGCGATGCTCAACGCAGTCGCGGGCACCGTCGTGTCCGGCCTCTACCGGCAAGGTCTCCTCGCGATTCACGCCGGCGCACTTGTCCATCGCGGACGCGCGCTGGTCATCGCCGGCCGGAGCGGCCACGGAAAGACGACGCTGACGCTCGCGCTCGTCCGTGCCGGCCTGGCGTTCCTCTCGGACGAGCTCGCGGTGCTGGATCCTGCGACGAGAACCGTTCATGCGTATCCGCGCAGCGCGCACGTTCGCCCGACGACGCTGGCGCTCATCCCCGAGCTCGAGCCTTTGTGCGGGCGGGCCCAGCGCGATCTCGGCGACGGGAACGAGTGGATCGTCACTCCTCGCGAGCTCGCGACGGCCTTTCCGGGCTGTCGTGCGACCGCGGCGCCGCTCGGCGCCGTCATCCTGCTCGATGCGCCGGCCGACGCCGCTCGCTCAGCCCGACTGAGCCCGGTCCCGCCCGGAGTGGCGACGCTCGAGCTCCTGCGCGGTACCCCCGCGGCCTCGATCGACTTCGGTGCCGTACTGCCACAGATGGCAGGCGCACTGGGCAGCGCCCGCTGCGCGCGGCTCGACTCCGGCGAGCTCACCGAGACCGTCGCCGCCGCGCTCGCCTGGCTCGACGAGGACGGCGATGGCTGAGCACGCGCTGTCTCACCTGCCGGTTGCGCGCCGCGCGGTGTTCGCGGCGCTCGCCCACGACGAGACGTCGACCTGGATTCAGGCGACCGGCGACAGCATGCGACCCCTGATCCGCCCGGGCACGTGGCTGCGCGTCCGCTTCGGCGAGTCGTCTCCCCGGCCCGGCCAGATCGTCGTCTACGCCGACGGGCACGACATCGTCGCGCACCGCCTGGTCACCTACCGCAGCGTCGGCGGATCGAGGCTGCTGGTGACCAAGGGCGATGCCAGGGCAGGCCACGATCACCCCCTTGCACCCTCCGACCTTCTGGGCGTCGTCGAGTCGATCCGATTCGAGCAGGACAGCCCGCGCCTCACCACCGGCTGCTCGGGATCCGCGGCGAGTGTGATCGCCGCGGTCTCCCACTGGAGCGGCCGAGTGGGCATCCGCGCGCGCCGGGTGGCGCGCGCCCTTCCGGACCCCCTGCGCCGGCGCGGCATCGAGGCCGCAACGGCGCTCGCCGGGTCAGCCAGCCGCGCGGGTGCGACACCCGCGGCCTGGCTGGCTGCAGCACAGTCGAGACGTGGGAGGAGGTGAGCATGACGAAGTACGAGACCCCGCAGGTCGTCGCCTCGTATTCGATCGACGAGCTGATCGAGGAGGCCGCGGTCTGCACCGGCTACGACGGGACGATCACGAAGCCGGTCTAGCCGAAACGGCTCGGGGGCAGCCCACAGCGGCTGGCCCCCGAGCGTTCAAGAAGGAGCGGTATGACGACATACGAGACGCCACAGATCGTCGCCTCGTACTCGACTGACGAGCTGGTCGAGGAGGCCGCGGTCTGCACCGGCTACGACGGCACGCCGACCAAGACGGCCACGATCCCCGGCTAGCCGGAACGGCTCGGGGAGCAGCGCACGCCGGCTGCTCCCCGGGCAAGCCTGAAAGGAGACCGGATGACCACCTACGAGACCCCGCAGATAGTCGCCTCCTACTCGATCGACGAGCTGATCGAGGAGGCCGCGGTCTGCACCGACGGCTACGGAGTAAGCACCATTACGGAGTAGCCGGAACGGCTCGGGGAGCAGCGCACAGCGGCTGCTCCCCGGGCAAGCCTGAAAGGAGACCGGATGACCACCTACGAGACCCCGCAGATAGTCGCCTCCTACTCGATCGACGAGCTGATCGAGGAGGCTGCGGTCTGCATCGACGGCTACAACGTCATCAACTAGCGACGACTGCCGCGGACAGTCATCCGGCTGTCCGGACCTAAGGCTCGAAGGGAGTGATCGCATGACGAACTACGAGGCCCCGCAGATCATCGTCTCCTACTCGATCGACGAGCTCGTCGAGGAGGCTGCGGTCTGCGTCATCGGCTACGGCAATCCGCAGTAGCAAGAAGCCTCGGGGGCACCCACACTCGGGTGCCCCCGAGAACCGAAGACCATGTCGCACCAGATCGAGACATCTGCGCTGACCAAGCGCTTCCGCGAGCTTCGCAGCTATCGCGACATCGTTCGCTATCCGTGGCGCACGGCGGAGAAGGTCGCCGTCGACGGCATCTCTATTACTGTCGGCTCGGGTGAGGTGTTCGGCGTGCTCGGCCAGAACGGCGCGGGCAAGACGACCTTCATCCGCATGCTCTCGACCTCGCTCCTGCCCACGTCCGGCAGCGCGCGCGTGGGCGGACACGACGTCGTTTCCGACGCCCACCGCGTCCGGCAGCTGATCGGGCTCGTCGGCGGCGAGGACCGCTCCTTCGAGGGCCGGCTGAGCGGACGCGAGAACCTCGAGTTCTTTGCGGCGCTCCAGCGCGTTCCGCGCGACGTCGCCCGCCGGCGGATCGACGAGCTCCTCCGCCGCCTCGACCTCGCCGGAAGCGCGCATCGCCTGTTCGAGAACTACTCGGCCGGGATGCGGCAGAAGATGGCCATCGCCCGCGGCCTCGTGTCGGAGCCAGAAGTGCTGTTCATGGACGAGCCGACGCGCGCCCTCGACCCCATCTCGGCGCGAGAGGTTCGTGACCTCGTCGCCGAGTACGTCGTGGGCGAGCTGCACCGGACCGTCGTCCTCGCGACGCACTCCCTGAAAGAGGCCGAGGAGCTCTGCGACAGGCTCGTGCTGATCAAGACCGGCCAGGTCATCGCCGGGGGCACGGTCGACGAGCTGCGCCGGTCGATCACCGCGGGCGTCAGGTGCGAGCTCCGCCTCAGCAGCCTCCCCGAAGGGCTCCTCGAGACGTTGCACGAGCTGCCCGGCGTGCTCGCGCTCGAGAGCGGGATCGACGGCGGGCTGCCGGTCCTGCAGCTCACGCTCACCGAGGACGGCCCGGCGCTCGCCTCGGTGCTGCGGGAGACCGTCGAGGCGGGCGCGGATGTCTACGGCTGCACGGTGCGCGAGCCGTCGCTCGAGGACGTGTACGTCGAGCACCTCGGCTCCCGCGAGGCTCTGTCCGAGGTGCAGCTGTGACCGCGGCGCGTGTCGCGACCGCCTACCTCGTCCGCGACCTGCGCGTCGAGCTCAGCTACCGGACCGGCTTCCTGCTCAAGGTCGGCGCCGGCCTGATGGCCGTGGCGCTGTTCTACTTCGTCGCGCGCTTCGTCAGGAACGTCGCGCCGACGACGTTCGAGGAGTACGGCGGATATTTCTCCTTCGTCGTCGTCGGCCTGGCGGTGGCCGCCTACATGAACCGTGGAATCGGCGAGATCGCGGGCGAGATGCGCAAGTCGCAGGCGTTCGGCGCCCTCGAGATCATGATCCTCAGCCCGACCAGGCTGCCGACGCTCCTCCTCTCGGCGTCGTTCCCGCCCTACATCATCGGCCTCGTGACGCTGCTCGCCTACCTCGTGGCGGGCGCCGCGCTGGGGGCCGACATCGAGCGGCGCCGACATCCCGGCGGCGCTCGTCTCGCTGGTCGTCATGATCCCGAGCTTCGTCGCGCTCGGGCTGTTCGCGGCCGCGCTCGTCTTCGTGACGAAGCGAGGAAACCCGGTCGCGTGGGCGATCCGCGCGGTCTCGGTCTTGCTCGGAGGCGTGCTCTACCCCGTCACGGTCCTGCCCGGCTGGCTCCAGCCGGTCTCCGAGGCCATTCCGCTGATGCACGCGGCTCGATCTCGCTCGCGACTCCCTCCTGCTCGGGGAGGGCTTGACCGAGGTCTGGCCGCAGGTGCTCGCGCTCCTCGGGCTGACGGTGATCTACCTGCCACTCGGACTGCTGCTGTGTGCGATCGCGCTGCGCATGGCCCGCACGGAGGGAAGCCTCTCCCGCTAGATGGACACCGAACAGCGCATCCTCTGCCTGGCGGCGCGGACCTCGCTCGACGCCGATGCCGAGCGTGACCTCGGTGAGTTGCTCGCGGCCGGCGCCGACTGGGACCACCTCAGGCACGAGGCGCAGCTCCACGAGGTGACACCCCTGGTCGCGTCCAGTCTCGCCCGCTCGGTGCCGGCCGCCCGGGTGCCGGAGTCGTGGACGGCCTGGGCCACACTCCGCTCCCACGCGACCCTCGTCCGCAATCTCGCGTTCGCCGACGAGCTGGTCGCGCTCGTCTCGTCGCTACCGGGACGCCGGTCTCGACCCGATCCCGGTGAAAGGGCCTGACCGTCGCCGAGCGCTACTACGGCGGCCTCGAGCTGCGTCCGTCGGCCGACATCGACCTGCTGGTCGGCGCGGACGACCTGGAGCAGGCGCGAGAGCTGGCGGTCGAACAGGGCTGGGTGAGGCGCGAGCTGCCGACCTACGTCGCGCAGCATCACCCGTTCCACGACGTGCAGTACTACCGCTCGACGCCGGCCGGAAGCGTGTGCCTCGAGATCCACACCGGCCTCTGGAATCCCGCTCATTTCCGGCCGCTCCCCGACATGCTCGAGCGGACGATCGAAGGGAGCGTCCGCGGCCAGCCGGTGCGGCTGCTCTCGGACGAGGACACGCTGCTTCACCTCGCAATCCACCGAACGCGGTCGCCGCTCCGGCTCAGGTTCCTCGGCGACGTCGCGGAGGTCGTCCGCCGCCGTGGAGCGACGCTCGACTGGCAGCTCCTGGTGGCTCTTGCCCGTCGGGCCAGGGCCCGGACTGCGCTGCACGCGGGGCTGACGCTGGCCCGGGAGCTTCTCGGCGCGCCGGCGCCAGACGGAGCAATCGCCGCGCTCGGCGTGGGCCGGGTGAAGCAGGGAGTCCTCCGACGGACGTGCGGGCCCCGCGCCATGTTCCGCGAGTCAGCGCCCGACGACCGAACGCGCCAGCCGAGCCTGTCCCTGCGCCTGCTCGAGCAGGACGGCGTCGGGCACGTCAGCTGGGCGCTGGCCCGCACGATGGCGCGCAAGGTGCCGAAGAACGCCTACGAGCGCCGGCGGGCGCGGCTGCTCGCGTCGGCGCGCTGAGCCTCGAGCAGGGCATCGACCCGCTCGGCGAGCACGGCCGTATGCTCTGCTCGGGTGGGCTCGACGGAAGGTTCTCGCACAGGACGCGGCCGGCGAGGCGGCGCCAGTACGAGCACGGGATCCCGTAGCGCGGCGCGCGAATCACGGCGATCGTGCCGTCGAAGCGCGAGGGAACGTAGGAGTCGCGAGCAGCGGCCATCTGGGCGCGAAACCGCTGGTCGGCGGGTGTGAGAGCGGGGCGCCGGGCGCGGGCGGCGGGCGTCCGCGCGCGATCGAGACCGGCGCCGCACCTTCCGGCCGAGCCAGCGCAACAGGTCGCCGCGCTGCCGGTGGAGAGCGAGCGCGCTCGCGGAGCCGCGACCACGCCGATGGCGCGCGCGCGTCGAGCGCTGCCGCGCGGCCCCGGGCTGGGATTGATGAGCAGCGCGAGCGCCGACCACCTCTCCCGCCGCCTCGAGCTGGCGCGCCATCTCGAAGGCCACGAGACCGCCCATGCAGGCTCCGCCGAGCCAGTAGGGGCCGGCGGTCTGGACGGAACGGAGCTCGTCGACGTACGCCGCCGCCATGTCCTCGAGCCGCTCCCAGGAAACGCTCGCCTCCGGCCGTCAGTCGAGGCCTCGAACGCCCACACGGGCCGCTCAGCGGCCAGCGAGTGGGCGAGCGGGAGGTAGTGAAGGACATGGCCCTCGTGGGTATGGACGAGGAACAGGGGCTCGAGCGAATCGTCACCGGTGCGCAGCGGTAGGAGCATCGACCCTCCAAGGCGAAGGTCGGACCGGTCGAGGAGCCCCGCGAACCGCTCGAGGGTCGGCGCCAGGAGCAGCGTGCCGGGGGCCAGCTCGCCGGGAGTCCAGCCGCGCTCGGCGATGGTCGCCATCAGCTCGGCGGCCGCGATCGAGTCTCCCCCGAGCGCGAAGAAGTCGTCGTGCAGACCGACGTGAGCGACGTCGAGGAGATCCGACCACAGCGCGGCGACCGCCTGCTCCCGTTCGGTGCCCGGCGCGGCGTACGGTGGACGCGGAGTCGCCCCGTCCGCGGCCACACCCCCGAGACCGAGGCGCTCGGCCAGGCCGATGCGCTGCACCTTGCCGGTGGCGCCCTTCGGGAGCTCGTCGAGCAAGACGATCCGGCGCGGCACCTTGAAGCCCGCCAGCCGCCCGCCCGCGAACTCGCGCGATCTCCTCGACCGAGGCGCGTGCGCCGTCGGCGAGCACGACCGCGGCGGCGACGTCCTCGCCGAGCGTCGGGTGAGGCACCGCGAAGGTGACCGCCTGGCCGACGGCGGGATGCTCGAGCAGCACCTCGTCGACCTCGCGCGGCGAGATCTTCTCGCCGCCGCGGTTGATGATCTCCTTGAGCCGGCCGCGATCAGGACAGGTAGCCGTCGTCGTCGATGCAGCCCTCGTCGCCGGTGCGGAACCAGCCGTCGACGAACGCCGCCGCGTTCGCCTCGGGATTGGCCTCGTAGCCGCGCGATGACGTTCGCTCCCGCGGATCGCGACCTCGCCCGACGCTGCCCGGCAGCGAGCGCGTCGCCCGCGCTCGTCGAGCGACCGCGATCTCGGGACCGGCCGGCAGGCCCGACCGATCCCGGGCTTGCGCACGCCGGCGGCAGCGGATTGCTGGCCATCTGGTGCGCGGCCTCGGTCATCCCGTAGGCCTCGAGCACCGGGACGCCGAACGCCTCCTCGAGACCCGTGCAGGACCGGACGGCGGCAGCGCGGCCGACGAGGAGCGCACGAACCGAAGCGCGCCGTGCCCGGCGTGCACGCCGCGGCTCGCGCGCACGGGCGAGCGACGGCCTGGTGCATCGTCGGGACGGCCGTGTACCAGGTCGGCTCGAGCTCGTCGATCCAGTCCAGGAACGCGCCGGCGCGTCGAAGCCCGGGGTGCAGACGACGCTGCCGCCGGCCGACGAGCGAGGCGAGCAGCGCGGCGACGAGGCCGTGGATGTGGAAGAGCGGCATCACGTTCAGGCAGCGGTCCGCCGGCGCGAGCTCGAGCGTCGCGCGCGACGTTCGCGGCCGACGCGGCGAGGTTCGCGTGGGTGAGCGGGACGAGCTTCGGGCGCGCGGTCGTGCCCGACGTGTGCAGCACGAGCGCGACGTCACCGCTCGCGGCCGGGCCCGCATCGACCGCCGGACGCTGCCCGAGCCGGCGAGCTCGACGATCACCCGCCGGGCCGTCGGGATCGGCGCGAGCTTCGAGAATCGGGAGCCCGCGTCCGCTCGGCAGCCTCGCCGCGGTGTCGACAAGCCGGCGCTCGTGACGAGAGCCGCGCGCGCGCGAGGTCGTCGAGGTAGAAGTCGAGCTCGGCGCCTCGTGTAGGCCGGGTTCAGCGGCGCGCAGGCGGCGACGGCTCGACGCGGCGAGGAACACGGTGACCGCCTCGGGGCCGTCTCGGCAGCACGACTGCGACACGGTCGGCACGGCCGAGGCCCAGTCCGGAGAGCGACGCAGCGAGCTCGCCGACGTGCTCGGCGAGCCCCGCGTAGTCGAGCGCCCGCCGCTCGGGCGCGAGCAACGCGGGCGCCGTGGGCGACCCGGCCGCGGCTGCGGCGAGCAGAGACGGGACCGTACCCGGCTGCGCCGCTCCGGGTGAGTCGTTGACCTCCGTTGCGATGTCGATCGGAACCGCCCTCGAGAGAGCTCCTCCACGTATCGTGGTCGCGCCTGTGCAGCTTGGCAAGCCGCGCGGCCTCAGCGGGTCAGTCGGCCGGCATGTAGCCGGCGTCGTCCAGCTTCTTGCCCCGCCCGCCGCCTCTTCGAGCACCTTCGGCGCCCAGGTGAGCCGGCCGGCATCCGTGCCTCCGACGACGACCAGAAGATAGGCCTCCTCGTCGCCTGCGTTCCGGAACCCCCGCCAGACGCCGGCCGGAACCGAGGCGACATCCCACGGGCCCGAGGATGACCTCTGCTCCTCGTCCTCGCCGTAGAAGACCTGCCAGCGGCCGGTCAGCGGCACGAAGACCTCGACGGTCGTGTGCGTATGGAGCGCCGATCCGTTCCCGGGCGCCGCCTTCAGGATCGCGAGATGGAAGTCCTCGGGCGGGATCGCGGCTTCCTGCCGCGGTCCTCGCCGACGTTCGGGCCGATGATGCTCCAGATCTCCCGCGCGTAGCCGGGGATGACCGTGTCGATGAAGAGAGCCCTCGTTTCCCTGCAGCCCGTCGAAGCGGGCAACCCTGGCCTGCGAGCGGATCGGACTTCGCTCATGGCCGAACCCTACGGATATGGTCTCGGCCCGTGGCGAGCCGACTTCGGCGATCAACTTCGGCGAGGCCTGGGCGGCCGGCCGGCCGACGTTCGGCGGCTGGTGCTCGATCCCGAGCCCGTTCGCCGCCGAGGTGGTCGCCCAGTGCGGCTTCGACTGGGCGTGCGTCGACCTCCAGCACGGGCTCGCGGGGCTCGAGACGGCCGGCGCCGATGCTCCAGGCGATCTCGCTCTCGGGCATCCCGCCGCTCGTCCGCGTCCCGGCCAACGAGCCCTGGCTCGTGATGCGCGCACTCGATCTCGGCGCCGCCGGCGTCATCGTCCCGCTCGTGTCGAGCCCGGAGGAGGCAGAGCAAGCTGCTCGCGCCTGCCGTTATCCGCCCGAGGGCAGCCGGAGCTACGGCGCCGTGCGGGTCTCGCTCACGACTGCGCGCCGACGCGCGTACGCGAATCAGCAGGTGGTCTGCATCCCATGATCGAGACGCTCGGCGGCGTCGAGCAGCTCGACGAGATCCTCGCCGTTCCGGGCGTGGACGGCATCTACGTCGGGCCGCGGGATCTTGCGCTGTCGCACGGGCTCGCTCCCGGACCCGACGCTCGACGAACTGATCGGCCGGATCCTCGCGGCGTGCCGGCGGCACGGCGTTCCTGCCGGGATCCATACGCGCTCCGGCGCCGAGGCCCGAGCGCTACGCGGACGCCGGCTTCGCGTTCTGCACGATCGCCACCGACCGGGAGCTGCTCGCGCGCGGCGCCTCGAGCCGAGCTCGCGGCCGCCCTCGGGCGGGCACCCGGAGCCGCGGCCGCCGGCCGATCCCACGCTCCGGGCGAACGTCGGCTACCTCTCCTCCTGATGCCGACCGTCGAGCCGGCAGCGCTCGAGCGGTCGATCTGCGACGTTCTCGAGGCAGCCGGCGCTCCCGCGGATGCCGGCCGGCGATCGTCGCGGAGTCGCTCGTGCTCTCGAACCTGAAGGGAGTCGACTCGCACGGCCTCGTCCGGGTCGCAGCAGTATCGTCGGCGAGATCGAGTCGGCGCGGACGTGCCCTCGGCCCGGCCCTCCGTGCACGAGCGACGAGGGTCGGATCCACGTCGACGCGGGCCGGGGCTTCGGGCAGGTTGCGGCGCGCGACGGCGGCCCAACTCGCGGCCGGGCGCGCTCGGGAGGCAGGAATCGCGTTCGTGACGGTGGCGCAACGTCGGCCACGTCGGACGCCTGGGCGAGACGGTCGAGAGGGCCGCTGCCGGAGGGATGTCTCGCGCTGGCGGTCTGCAACACCGGCCCCGCCGGAGGGCGCGTCGCCCCGTACGGCGGCCGCTCGGCTCTCTTCGGTACGAACCCGACTCGCATTCGCGGTCCCGACGGCCTCAGGCCCGCCGATCGTCGCCGACTTCTCCACCTCCGTAACGGCCGAGGGACGCGTCCGGCTCGCACACCAGAACGGGCAACGCGTTCCCCCCGGCTGGATCGTGGACGCGGCGGGCAACCCGACCGATGACCCGGCTGCGCTCTACGAGGGCGGCGCCATCCTGCCCGCGGGCGGGCACAAGGGCTCCGCGCTGGGGCTCCTCGTCGAGATTCTCGGCGGGCTCGTGGCCGGCGCCGGCTGCGCCGCGCTCGGCGCCGACCCGGGCAACGGGCTCGCGCTGCTGGCGCTGCATCCGGCCCCGGACGGGGTCGACGCGCTCGTCGAAGCTGTGCGCGCCGCGCCGCCGGCGCCGGGCTTCGACCGCGTCCGCGTGCCCGGCGATCCCGAGGCCGAGACGGAGCAAGTCCGGCTGCGCGAGGGCATTCCGATCCCGGATGCGACCTGGGCCGGCTTCGTCGCGGTCGCGGCGCGCTACGGCGTGGCCGTGACGTAACCGCCGTCGACCTGGATTGCCGCGCCGCTGACGTACGACGCGGCGGGTGAGAGCAGGAACGCGGCGACCCGGCCGAACTCGGCCGCGTCGCCGTAGCGCCCGAGCGGGATCGACGAGCTCGACCGGGCGCGGACCTCCTCGATCGGCACGTCCTCGGCGGCGGCGCGGCGCTCGTCGACCGAGCGGGAGCGGGCGGTGTCGATCTTCCCGGGAGCGATCGAGTTGACGCGGATGGACGGCCCCAGCTCGACGGCGAGCAGGTTGACGAGCGCCGCAACTCCCGGCCGGAGGACGTTCGAGGTCGCGAGGCCCGGGATCGGCACACGCACCGACGAGGACGTCACGAACAGGATCGAGGAGCCCTCACGAAGCTCCGGACGCAGGGTGCGGATGAGCCTGATCGGGTTGCCGACGAGCAGCCGGAACGCGAGGTCCCAGCGCTCGTCCTCGGTTCCGAGCACGTCACCGGGAGGCGGGCCTCCCGAGTTGACGAGCATGCCGTCGAGCCCGCCGAGCCCCTTCGCCGCGCGAACGACCGTCTCGATCCCCTCGACCGTTTCGAGGTCGGCGCTGCACGGGATCGCCCGGTCGCCGAGCTCGGCGGCGGCAGGGGCAGGGTCGCGCGAGACGAGCAGCACGCTTGCCCCTTCCGCGAGGAGCGCCTCCGCCACGCCGCGGCCGAGCCCCTTGCTTGCTCCGCCGACGACGAAGATCTTGCCGTCGAGGCCGAGGTTCACGCGAGCGCCCCGACGCGCGCGGCGAACGCCTCGATCTCGGCGGCGCCGTCGAGGGCGCCGAGCTCGAGGTCGTAGACCCGCGTCTCGCCCGGGTCGAGCTCGATCAGCTCACCGCGCTCGCGTGCGTCGAGCCGCCCGGCGGTGCGGTTCGTGCACGGCTCGATCCCGACGACGTACGTTCCCTCGCCGAGCATGCGCCACATGAAGTGGTGCGGTAGCTGGCTCGGGCGGTACACCTCGTAGGCGCCGATGCCGAGTCGCCGGTTGACGACGCCGACGGGAGCGCGGCCGTCGTCCTCGGGGACGATCTCGTGCTCGAAGACCTGCTCCACGAATGCGGGCGCCGGGGCGTCGATGGTCGTGTAGCCCTCGACCGGATGGTCTCCGCGCGCCTCGACCGAGCCCGCCGGCACGAGCACCTCCGATCCCTCGTCGGCGACGGGGAAGCCGACGTTGACGTGATAGAGAAGCATGTGCGGCGTCCGGTCGAAGCCGACGTTCTCGACCTCGTCGTGGATCGATCAGGCGCGATTCGCCGACCCGGGCCTCGATCCGCCGCCGCAGCAGCAGATGCTCGCCGAAGACCGACGCCTGCAGCGTCTCGCCCTCGGCCCAGAGGACGCAGTCGTCGCCCTCCCAGCTGCTCGCCGTAGCCGGCCAGCCGCGCCGGGCGGTTCGAAAAGCGGCCGTGGAGCGGGAACTCCTCGGTCTGCTTTGGCGGGTAGTGGTACTGCGCGGCGGTGTCCTCGGCCATGAACAGCGTGTGGTCGATCCCGCACGTGGTCAGGAAGCCCGCCGCCCCAGTTGCGCATGAAGCCGAGGCCCTCCCACTCGTAGAACCAGGGTCCCGCGAAGCCGACACCCGAGTCCCACGCGAGCGAGCGGCCGCCGAGCTCGCAGCGCCCGATGTCGAAGGCCCGGTCGACGATGACGTCGAACGCGAACCCGGTTCCCGTCCGGAACTCGAGCACCCGCACTCCCCGCTCGGCGCCGTCACCGAGCTCGACGAGCCGCACGCCGGCGACCTGGCCGAGGCGGCCCACGTGCCGAAGGAGATCACCGCGCTTCCAGGATCGGCCGTAGAGCTCGGGCACCGGCACGAACCTATCGCATTCCGTGGGCTACCGAGCCTCGGACTCGCCGACCGCGCGCGCGGCGGGGCCGGCCGCACCGTAGGCCGCATAGCCGCCGTCGACCACCAGCGTCTGGCCGGTAACGAACGCCGTGTCGGGCGAGGCGAGCGTCAGGACGGCGCGGGCAACGTCCTCGGGATCGGCGAGCCGTCCGGCCGGGATCCGGTCGACGACCTCCTGCTCGACGAGGATCCCGTCCCGCATCGCGGCCTCGACCATTCGGGTTCGGACCGGGCCCGGCAGGACAGCGTTGACGCGCACGCCGCGGCCGGCCCACTCGACCCCGAGCACCCGCGTCAGGCCGACGACGCCCGCCTTGCTGGCCCCGTAGGGCGCCCGGCCCGGCACGCCGACCTCGGCGCCGGTCACGGAGGCGACGTTGACGATCGCTCCGCGCCCGGCGGCGAGCATGCGCCGGCCGACGATCTGGCAGCACCGGAAGACCCCGCTCAGGTTGACGTCCAGAACCAGGGCCCAGTCCTCCTCGCCGAGGCGTCTCGGCCGGACCGATCCGGTTGACGGCGGCGTTGTTGACGAGGACGGTCGGCGTGCCGAGCGTGCGCTCGACTCGTCGACGGCCGCCTCGATCGAAGCCCGGTCGCACACGTCGAGGACGATCGGCGTGCGAGCGAGCCCGGTGCGCGCCACCCGCGCGCCCTCGAGCTCGAGCGCGTCCGCGATCGCCAGGCCGATGCTCTGCGCGGCTCCGGTGACGATCGCGACCTCGCCGTCGAGCCGCCTCGTCAATGCATCGCCCAGCCGCCGTCGATCATGATCGTCTGGCCGGTGATGAAGCTCGACGCGTCGCTCGCGAGGAAGACGGCGAGGCTGCCGATGTCCTCAGGGCGTTCCGCGCCGCTTCAGGCTCTGCTGGTCGAGGATCCACTGGGTGTACTCCTCGGGGTTCGGGTGGATCTTCTCGGCGTCGGTCGGGAAACGCTCCGGGCGCGATCGCGTTGACGGTGATTCCCTCGGGCCCGAGCTCGCGCGCGAGCGCGCGCGTGAAGCCGATCACGCCGCCCTTCGAGACGACGTAGTCGAGCAGCATCGGCAGCCCGATGAAGAACGTGATCGAGCTCGAGGTTGACGATCCGGCCGTGGCCACGCGCCTTCATCGACTCGTGGACGGCCCGGGCGCAGAGGAAGTAGCCCTTCACGTTCGTCGCCTGGACGGCGTCCCACTCCTCCTCGGTGATCTCGGTCCAGGCGCGACGCGGGTAGATCGCAGCGTTGTTGACGAGCACGTCGACTCCGCCGAGCTCGCTCGCGACGCGCGCCGCCATCGCCTCGACGGAGGCGCGGTCGGAGACGTCCGCCTCGACCGTGATCGCCTGCCCACCCACCGAGGCGATCGAGTCGCGCACGTCCTCGAGCGGGTCGCCGGGCCTGCCGACGACGGCCACCGCCGCGCCGGCCGCCGCGAGGGCGCCGCAGATGCTCGTGCCCAGGCCGCCGCCCCCGCCCGTGACGACTGCGACCCGCCCGTCGAGCCGGAACGGGCCGCCGCGTCAACGCGTCTCCACCTCGGACGGTGAGACAGCGCGGCCCTCGGCCGCCGACCGGTACGCCGCCTCGACGAGCGCCATCGTTCCGAGCGTCGTCCGGCCCGGAGATCTCGGGCTCGGCGTCCTCCTGGATCGCTCGCATGAGCTGGCCCATCGTTCCCTTGAACGCCTGCGGGAACCATCGCTCCTCCCATCGCGGCCTCTCCCAGGCGCCGTCCATGGCCCGCGTCGTCCAGTCGATCGTCGATGCGCTGCCGGCCGGGTAGTCGGGCCAGCCGATCGTCCCCTTGGCGATCCCCTCGGTGCCCTCGACGCGCCAGACGATGCTGTGGTCGACCCACGTGTAGCAGTTGTCGAGGCCGATCGACCCGCAGGCCGTTCGCGTACTCGAGGATGTAGAACGCCATCCCGTCCTCGTGCGGGAAGTCGTGGCTCGGGTCAGTGCCGAACGCTGACGCAGGATCCGCTCGGGGTCGCCGAACAGGAAGCGGAAAGCGTCCAGGTGGTGGATCGACATGTTGAGGAGCGCGATCCGCCCGTACGGCTTGATGAACTCCTGCCAGTGCGGCCTGGCGTTCATCACGATCTCGCCGACGACCGGCTCGCCGAGCTCGCCCCGGTCGAGCAGGGTCTTCAGCGCCCGCATCGACTGGTCGTAGCGCATGTTGTGGTTGACGCCGAGCTTCTTTCCCGCCTCGTCGCACGACGCGGACCATCTCGACCGCCTCGGCGAGCGTGAACGCGACCGGCTTCTGGGCGAGGATGCCCTTCACGTGGTCGCGCTTACAGGCCTCGCGAACGATCTCCAGCTGCTGGTCGGGCGGGAAGGCGATGTCGACGATCTCGACGCGCTCGTCGTCGAGCAGGTCCTGCCAGGTGTCGTAGACGGTGCCGATGCCCGCGCTCCTCGGCCGCTGCCTGCGCGTTGCGCCGGCGTCCGCGAGGCGATCGCGACGACGTCGAAGCCCGCCTCGCCGTAGGCGACGAGGTGGATGTCCTTCATGATGAACCCGGCGCCGATGCAGCCGATCCCGTAGTCGGTCTTCGGGGGTAGGTTCGGCCCCGTGTTGAGGTCGAAGTCCGCCACTGCGGCCGCCTAGGCGCGGACGCCGAGATCGCGCATGATCTGCGCGGTCCCATCGTAGGCCTGCTGGGTCCACTCGACGATCTTGTCGGGATCCGGCGAGTACTCGAGCTCGATCGAGACGGTGCCGTCGTAGCCCGTGTCGCGGATCGCCGCCAGGTACTCGCTGATCGGCGTCACGCCCATGCCCGCGGGCAGGTCGCCGTGCACCTTGCCGTCGCAGTCGGACAGGTGGATATGGCCGATCAGGCCGGTGAGCTTCGCGACGTCGTCGAAGGATGCGTGCGAGAGATGGAGGTGCGAGATGTCGGCGTTCGCGCGGACCGCCGGCACGTCGACCTCCTTGACGAAGCGGACGAGCTCGTCGACGTCCTTGAGCAGCGCCTCCTCGAACGGCTCGAGCTCGAGGACGATCTCGAGGCCCTTCGACGGCCGCGTACTCGCCGGCCTTCCGGACTGCCTCGACAGCCATGTCCCAGATCGCCGTTCGCGGGAAGACCTCGCCGTCCCAGTAGTACTCGCCGACGACGAGCAGCACGTTGCGGGCGCTCGAGGTACGCGCCCTGGTCGACGTACGCCTTGATCCGGTCGAGCGTGAACCGCTGCACCGACGGGTTGAAGTCGACGAGCCCGAAGGCGACGCAGACGACCGAGCGGATCGGCAGGCCGACCTCCTCGCACGTCTCCTTGATCTCGCGGCGCTCGTCGTCCGTCAGGTCGAGCGGGTCCTCGAACACGTCGTAGGTGTCGAAGCCGATCGCCTTGGCCTGCGCGGATGCCCTCCAGCCGGCCGACCTTCGTGCCGAGCCAGGTCGAGCTGATCATTCCGAGTTCCATGCGTCCTCCTTTACGGCAGGGGTGTCGTCGGCCGGACTCAGCCGACCGCTTTCCAGGTCGAGGCCGTCGGGCGACTCCTCCGCCCGCCCTGCGGCGACGAGCTCCCGCAGGTGCGCGCGCAGCGGGCCCGGCGAGCTCGTTCGGCATCGACGTGAACGGCCCGAGTCGCGGGTCGGCGAGCTCGAGCGCGCGCGCGAGCGTCAGTCTCGCGCTCGGCGAGCACGATCTCCTCGACGACGTCGCGCGCCTCGCGGACGAACTCGATCGTGTCGTCGAGGAACCGGTCGACGTCGGTCCCCTCGATGACGTCGTAGTGCGCGGTCAGGAGCCGCTCGGGCTCGAGGCTGATCAGCAGACGGGCAGACGCCTCGTACGCCGCGGCGTCGAAGTACGGCGGCGGGTGGATAACGTTGCCCTCCGTGTCGAGGAGCCCCTTCGCCATGACCGCGTCCTGGACGATCGCGGTGCGCGAGCGCGGCTCCCACAGGCCGACGTGGCCGCGCGCTGTGGCCCGGGAAGGTGGAGCACGTGCGCCTCGAGCGCGGGCCGAGGCGGATAGACCTCGCCGCCCTGAAGGCGGACGTCGACGGCACGTCCGGGCCCATGCGCGTCGCGGAGCCAGGCCGCCGTCTCCGGGCGGGTAGGCGATGCCGTGCGCCGCGTACCAGCCGTAGCGCTCGCGAAGGATCCGCTCCCGGCTCTCGATCCAGGCGGCGTCGAGCGCGTGCGCGCAGAAGAGCGCCCGCGGAGCGGCCTCCCGCATCGCCGCGTTGCCGCCGAAGTGGTCGACGTCGGCGTGCGTGTTGAGCATCGAGGTCGATCTCGCCTGGGTCGATCCCGCGCTCGGCGAGGAAGGGCAGGATCACGTCGCCGGGCGTCTCCTTGACGCCCGTGTCGACGAGCAGCGTCCGCTCGCCGCGGAGCAGGTACTGCGAGAACGGGCCGCGGCCCGAGGACCGACTCGATCCGGTGGATTCCGGGGGCGACCTCCATGCCGTCGGCGCGACTCTAGTCGAGGGTTGGGAACGTTTTCAACCAGGACCGAGCGGCGTGCTCGCGAACGGCGCGAGCAGACGTCGCCCTTGAGCGAAACTACGGTCGTGACGGTCGGTGTGCTCCACCCGGGTGAGATGGGAGCGGCGATCGGCGGCGCTCTTCGCGCCCGGGGACAGACGGTCCTCTGGGCGTCCTCAGGGCGCAGTCCCGCGACCGGCGAGCGGGCGGACCAGGCTGGGCTCGAGGATGTCCGAACGGTCGAGGAGCTCGCGCGGCGCTGCGACGTGATCTTCTCCGTCTGTCCACCGCACGCAGCCGTCGAGGTGGCTCGCTCGCTTCCGCGCTTCGGGGGCATCTACGTCGACGCGAACGCGGTCTCTCCGGCCACCGCCCGAACGATCGCGGGCCTCCTCGGCCGTCACGTCGACGGCGGGATCATCGGCCCGCCGCCGGGCGAACGCGGCACGACACGTCTCTACCTCTCGGGCGGCGAGGCCGCGACCATCGCCGAGCTCTTCGCCGGCACGATCGTCGACCCGCGTGTCGTCTCGGATGCGCCGGACGCTGCGTCGGCGGTGAAGGTCGCGTATGCAGCCTGGACGAAGGGCAGCTCCGCGCTGCTCCTCGCGGTTCGGGCGCTGGCCCGCGCCGAGGGCGTTGAGCCTGCGTTGCTCGACGAATGGCGAATCTCGCAGCCACAGCTTCACGAGGCATGCGTGAAGGCCGTCCGCTCGGCTCGCGGCAAGGGTTGGCGCTGGGTCGGCGAGATGGACGAGATCGCCGAGACGTTCGCCGCCGCTGGTCTTCCTGACGGGTTCCACCGGGCAGCGGCCGAGATCTACCGGCGCGCGCCGGGCGGTCGGGTCGCCGATGGCGACGACGTGCTCGACGACGTCATCGCCGCGATTCGATCCGACTCGTAGGGGCCGGACGGGTCCGGCCCCTACATGCGTGGGGTCGAGCGGGCCCGGACGCGAAGGCGCGGGCGCGAACCGTAGGGGCCGGACCTGTCCGGCCCGCGACTCCTGAGCCGAAGCGAACCGTACGGGGCCGGACCTCGTCCGGCCCGCGACTCCTGAGCCGAAGGCTCAGGAGTAGTCGAGGTAGACCGTCTTCGTCTGCGTGTAGAAGTCGGCCACCGCGCCGAGCTCCTTCGGGCCCAGGCCCGACTCCTTGAGGCCGCCGAACGGGAGGTGGTTCTCGGCGCCGATCGGCGGCTTGTTGACGTGCACGACGCCGGCGTCCGTCTCCTGCATGAAGCGGATCGCAGCGTTCAGGTCGCGCGTGTAGATCGAGGCCGAGAGCCCGTAGCGGGTGGAGGTCGCGACGTCGAGCGCCTCGTCGTAGTCGGCGACCTCCATGACCGGAAGCACCGGGCCGAACACCTCCTCGTTCGCGATCGTCATCGAGCGGTCGACCTTCGCGAGCAGCGTCGGCTCGAGGAAGTAGCCGCGCCCCGTTCCCGCGCACGGCCTCCGCCGACCACGACCTCCGCCCCTTCTTCCTGCGCGCGCTCGATCGACGCCAGCACGTCGTCGAGCGAGGCCTCGTCGACCATCGGGCCGATGTCGACGCCGTCGTGCGTCGCCCGGGCCGACCTGCACCTTCCGCGTCTCCTCGGCGAGCAGCTCGGTGAGCCGGTCGGCGACCGGACGCACCGCGATGATCCGCCGCGGCGCCGTGCAGCGCTGGCCGGTCGTCCCGTAGCCGGCCATGACGCAGCCCTTCGCCGCCCGCTCGAGGTCGGCGTCCTCGAGCACGACGACGGCGTTGTGCCCGCCCATCTCGGCCTGCACCTTCTTGCCGAGCGCGGCCGCCTTCGACGTTGATGTCGATCCCGACCGCGGTCGAGCCGGTGAACGAGATCGCCTTCACGCGCGGGTCGGTCACCAGCGTCTCGCCCACCACGCTGCCCGGAGCCGAGGACGAGGTTGACGACGCCCTCGGGGAGCCCCGCCTCGTGCGAGCGCCTGGACGAGCGCGATCGCGCAGAGCGGCGTCAGCTGCGCCGGCTTCAGGACGACGGTGTTCCCGCAGACGAGCGCCGAGCCGAGCTTCCAGCTCGGGATGTTGAACGGGAAGTTCCACGGCGTGATCAGCGCCGACGACGCCGAGCGGCTCGCGCAGCGTCAGGCCCAGCATCCGGTCGGACTCGGTCGGCGCCGTGATCGCCGGTGATCGACCCGCCCTGGTGGCCGATCCAGGCCATGAACTGCATGACGCGCGGCACCTCGCCCCGCGCCTCGGCGAGCGTCTTGCCCTGCTCGCGGGTGATGCAGGCGGGCGAGCTCCTCCTGGCGCGTCCTCGATCGATCCGCGAGGCCCGCACGAGGATCTGGCCGCGGCGGATCGGCGACATCGCCTTCCACGCCGGGAAGCGCGTCGGCGGCCGCTGCCAGATCGCGGCCTCGGCGTCCGCCGGCGTCGAGAGCGGCACGCGGGCGAGCACGTCGCCCGGGTCGGCCGGGTTCAGGTCGTCGACCGTCGTCGTCGGTCGACGCCGCGACCCAGCGCCCGCCGATGAAGTTCTCGAGGGTCGTCGTCGCGGTCGCCATCACTCGTGCGTCCGGGCGTGGCCGACGTTGCCGTTCAGGACGATGCCGCCGTCGACGACGAGCTCGTGCCCGGTGACGTAGCGGGACGCGTCCGAGGCGAGGAAGACGAACGGGTCGGCGACCTCCTCGGCGCGACGCGATCCGGCCGAGCGGGATCCGCTCGTTGTAGGTCTTGCGCACCTGCGGGGTGTAGGCGACCTGGTTCAGCGGCGTGTCCGTCGCCCCGGGCGAGAGCGCGTTGACGGTGATCTGGTGCGGGCCGAACTCGACGGCAAGCGTCTTCGTCAGCCCGAGGATCCCGCCCTTCGCCGTCACGTACGCCGAGAGATCGGCGATCGGCTGGATGTCGACGACGGACGTGACGTTGATCACGCGACCGCCCTTCCCCTGCGCGACCATCTGCCTGATCGCCGCCCGGCAGCCGTAGTAGTAGCCGTGGAGGTTCGCCGCGAGCAGGCCGTGCCAGTCCTCGCTCGTCATCTCGAGGAACGGCTTGACCATCAGCGCCGCGGCGTTGTTGACCCAGACGTCGATCCCGCCCCACGTCCGACGACGACCCGGTCGGCCAGCTCCTGGACGTGCATCGGGTCGCCCGTGTCGCCCTTGAGGACGATCGCCTTCCGGCCGGCGTCGCGGATCGCCGAGGCGGTCTTCTCCGCTTCGGCGTCCGCGCTCCGGTAGGTGAACGCGACGTCGGCGCCGGCCTGCGCGAGGGCGATCGCCGCCGCGGCGCCGATGCCCTGCGAGGCGCCGGTGATGACGACGCGCTTGCCGGTGAGGTCGTACGGACCGCCATCAGCCCGGTCGCGGGTCACAGCGAGCCGGTACGTCGATCTCCTGGCCGCTGGCCGGTCTCGTGCGAGCGCACGATCGCGTCGCAGATCTCGGCGCAGCGGTAGCCGTCCTCCATCGTCGCGCCGCGATCGGGCTGATCGGCGTGTCCTCCTTGACGCACGTCGAGCAGGTGGAGGAGCTCGTGGACGAAGTTGTCCTCCCAGCCGATCATGTGGCCGTGCGGCCACCAGTGCTCCCAGTACGGGTGGTAGGCCTCGGAGACGAGCACGTTGCGGAAGCCCTGCGCCTGGCTCGCCGGGGGCCGAGTTGCCATGTTGACCAGGAGCTCGTTCTGCCGCTCCGAGTCGAACAGACGAGCGTGCCCTTCGAGCCGTTGATCTCCCACCGCATCTGGTTCTTGCGGCCCGACTGCGAAGCGGGTCGCCTCGTAGGTTCCGATCGCGCCGTTCTCGAACTCGACCGTCGCCTCGAAGGCGTCGTCGACGTCGACCGTGCCGCCGGGCCGCTCCTTGATGAACGTCCGCAGGACGCCCGTTGACCGCAGTCGGGCTCGCCGACGAGGTAGCGCGACTGGTCGATCACGTGCGCGCCGAGGTCGCCGAGCGCGCCCGAACCGGCGACCTACTTGTCGAGCCGCCAGACCTTCGGGAACTGCGGATCCATGATCCACTCCTGGTGGTAGCGTGCCGCGGAAGTGGTAGATCTCGCCGAGCTCGCCGGCGTCGATCATCTCCTTCGCGAGACAGATCGCGGGGTAGAAGCGGTAGTTGAAGGCGGTCATCGTCTTCACGCCGTGCACCGGCGACGCCCTTCCAGATCTCGTAGCTCTCGTCGGCCGTCCGGCCGAGCGGCTTCTCGCAGATGATGTGCTTCCCGGCCTGTCGCGGCCGCGACCGTCGGCTCGAGGTGGACGTCGTTCGGCCCGCCGTTGTCGAACACCTGGACGTCCGGGTCGCCGACGACGTCGCGCCAGTCGGTCGACCACTTCTCGTAGCCGTACCGGCGCGCGGCCTCCTTGACCGCCTCCTCGTTGCGGCCCGCAGATCGCGACGAGCCGCGGGATCGTACGGCGGCGGCCACGGTCATGTACGCGATCTTCTTCAGCGCGTTCGAGTGCGCCTTGCCCATGAACGCGTAGCCGAGCATCCCGATCCCGATCGAGGGGATCTCGCCCGCTCGGCTGCGGCCTCGCCCATCGTGACGAAGCCGACCTGTGGTTCCTCTGCCATGGTCGTCTCCCTCTCAGCCTGCCCGGGCGAGCTACGCCAGCCACCAGGCGGTCGAGTCGGGCCCGAGCGGCTTCTTGATGATCAGCGGCTTCAGGAACTGGATGCA
Organism: uncultured Thermoleophilia bacterium; assembly: GCA_963797645.1. Lineage (GTDB taxonomy): Bacteria > Actinomycetota > Thermoleophilia > Gaiellales > Gaiellaceae > CAWCQC01. The sequence continues at coordinate 80,717 of CAWCQC010000002.1, forward strand.
CTGCTCGCACCCGTCCTCCTCGGACATGACCGGATCCTCGTGCTCGAACGAGAGGACGTAGTCGTAGCCGACTGCTCGAGCAGCGCCGTCATGACGCGCTTCCACTCGACGTCGCCCCAGCCCGGGACGCGGTAGCGCGCGGCGCGGTCGGGCCGCTGCCACGAGCCGTCGCTCGTGACGCCGTCGATGTGGAGGATGTCCTTCTGGAGCTCCCAGTCCTTCGCGTGCGCGTGGAAGATCCGGTTGCCGAACTTCTTGATGAAGACGACCGGGTCGATCATCTGCCAGATCAGGTGGCTCGGGTCGAAGTTGAAGCCCCAGTCGTCGCGGTCGAGCCGCTTGATCGCCTCCTCGGCCGTGTAGACGTTGTAGGCGATCTCGGTCGGGTGCACCTCGTGGGCGAACCGGACGCCGAGCTCCTTGAAGCGGTCGAGGATCGGGCTCCAGCGCTCGACGAAGAGCTCCCAGCCCTCTTCGTAGATCGCCAGGCGCTGCGGCGGCCAGATGTACCAGCTCTCCCACACCGTCGAGCCGAAGAAGCCGCAGACGGTCGGGACCTCGAGCGCAGAGGCGACCTCGGCCGTCTTGATGATGTGCTCGGTTCCGAGCTTGACCATCTCCTCCTTGTCGGAGGTGCCGGCCCACTCGTCGAGGCTCGCGTCGCTGAACGGCAGCACCATCTGCGAGAAGAGGTGGTTCGAGAGCGCCGAGATCTCGAGGCCCCGGTCGGCGAGCGTCTTCTTGACGCCCTTCCCGTACGGCGGGATCCTCGGCAGCGCGGTCCGTGTCGAAGTGGTTCGATCCCCGCCAGGCGGCGAGCTCGACCATCTCGTAGCCGAGACCGGCGGCGTAGTCGGCCACCTCCTCGAGCGGCTTGTCGTTGAACAGGACGGTGAAGAGCCCGATCTTCATGCTGGAACCTCCCGTTGGTCGGTCGAACGCGTCGAACCTACACGATTGCCGCGGCCCCTCACCCGAGTCGCGGATCGAACACGATCTTGATGCCCTTGCCCGCGCGGAGGTCGGCGAAGACCCGCTCCCAGTCGTCGAGCGGAACGACCTCGGAGACGAGCGGCTCGAGCTCGACCCTCCTCGTCTCGATCAGCGTCATCGCCCGCCGCCACGACCGCGGCGTCGACGCGAAGCCGGACGTGACGACGAGCTCCTTCTGGAACACGTTGTCGAGCGGGACGGTGACGGGCTTTCCGAAGACGCCGATCTGGACGTAGCGAGCGCCGCGCCGGGCTGCCTCGAGGCACGTCGGCGCGCCGCCCGCGGCCCCCGAGCACTCGACGACGACGTCGGCGGAGCCAGGCTCGGCGCACGTGCGCCGTGTCGAAGCCGAGCCCCCGGGCGGCCTCGAGCCGGATGCCGTCCTGCGGCAAGCCGACGACGAGCACGTCTCCGCCGCAGCGCTCGCGCCACCTGGGCGGCGAGCAGCCCGATCGGGCCCGGGCCCGGTCACGACCACGCGGTCGCCGGGGGCGACTTTCGGTGGGTCGAGCAGGCAGTGGCAGACACACGCGAGCGGCTCGCTGAGCGCCGCGGCGTGGTCGTCGAGCCAGTCGGGAACGCGGTGGAGGTTCCGCGCGGGGACGACCACCTGCCGGGCGAACGCTCCGTCGACGAACGAGCCGATCGAGCGCCGCTCGGGGCAGAGGTTGATCCGTCCGTCGCGGCACCACTCGCAGAGCCGCAGGTGAAGAAGTACGTCTCGGCGACGACCCGGGCGCCGAGCCAGGCGTCGTCGACGCCCTCGCCGACCGCGGCGACGACGCCGCAGACCTCGTGCCCCATCGTGACCGGGGGCACGGCTCGGGAACTCGTCCGCCTCGATGTGGAGGTCGGTGCCGCAGACGCCGGCCGCGCGAACCTCGAGCAGCACCTCGCCCGGCGCCGGCCCGCGCTCCTCCCGCTCGGCGATCCCGACGTTGCCCGGCCCCGGGCGCGAGCTTCGCGAGGCCCTTCACCGATCCGACCGCATCAGAGCGTGGTCGCCGTCCGGTCCGGGATCACCTCGGTGGCGAGGCCGAACGCCGGGCGCGAGCCTGCGCCGATCCCGATCTCGCCCGAGTACGGGTGGTCGGCGACGAAGTCCCAGTCGATGTCGACGCCGAGGCCCGGCCCGGTCGGCAGCTCGATCACGCTGTCGTGCACCGGCGGCGGGTTCGTGACGAGCTTCTCCTGGATCTCGTTGTACGTGCGGTCGTACTCGATGATCGGCGCGTTCGAGGACGCGGCGACGACGTGGAGGTTCGCGGCGATCGTCAGCGCGTCGGAGAACGTGTGCGGGATCGCGTGCAGGTGGATGCGCGCCCGCGAGGTCGGCGATGCGCTTCGCCTCGCTGATGCCGCCGCAGCGGGAAGCGTCGGCCTGCGACGACGTGGATCGCCTGCTTCTGGAAGAACGGCAGGAAGTCCCAGCGCGTGTACATGTTCTCGCCGGTCGCGATTCTGACGTCGAGCCGCTCGGCGAGGAACGCGTGCCCGTCGACGTCGTCGATCGAGAGCGGCTCCTCGAAGAAGGGCACGCTCGAGCTTCTCGAGCTCGCGGCCGACCCGCAGCGCGAGGTGGCGCGTGTAGCACTGGTTCGCGTCGACGAGCATGTCGACGTCGTAGCCGACGTCCTCGCGGATCGCGTGGAGGCACGCGATGTCGTTCTCGACGTCGAGGCCCACCTTGACCTTGAACGCCCTGAAGCCCTGCTCGAGGAACGCCCGCGCCTGGGCCGACCGCGCCGTCGGGCGTATCCCAGTACACCGAGCTCGAGTAGCAGGGAACCGGATCCCGGAACGCGCCGCCGAGCAGCTGGTAGACCGGCGCGCCGAGCGCCTTGCCCTTGATGTCCCAGAGCGCGATGTCGATTGCGGACAGGATCGCGACGCCGACCGAGCGCGCGCCGTGGACGCGAAGGATCGACCCGTAGTAGATCTTGTCCCAGAGGTACTCGATCCGGTGCGGGTCCTCGCCGACGAGCGTGTCCGCGAACGTGTTGTCCGTGAGCGTGGCGACGGAGCCGAGGTCGAGCGAGGCGCTTCCGAACGAGCAGGGCCCGTAGCCGGAAATGCCCTCGTCGGTCGTGATCTCGACGAACGCGGCCTGGCGGCGGAGCTTGTAGCCGGCACCGCTCCGCACGCGGTGCTCCTCCGGGATGAGCGTGTCGACGATGTAGGTCTTGACGCCGGTGATCTTCATCCGGCCACGACCCTGTAGAGCTCGGCCAGGTCGTCCCGGGTCACGGGCCTCGGGTTCGTCGCGATGTTGCGGCTCTTCATGGCGTCCTCCACGAGCGTCGGAATGTCGAGTTCGGCGGGATCGAGCCCCCACGCACGAAGCGTCGGAGGCAGCTCCACGGCTGGCGAGCAGCTCGCGGACGGCCTCCACCCCGCGCTCGGCCGCAGCGGCCGGCGAGAGCGCGTCGACGTCCTCCCCGAGCGCCGCCGCGACATCGCGGAGCTTCTCCTCGCAGGCAGGACGAAGGAAGTCGAGGCCGGCGGGCATGAAGATCGCGTTGGCGACGCCGTGCGGAACGCCGTGGCGCGCGGTGACCGGCGTCGAGGCGGCGTGCACGATCGCGTTGGCGTTCATGTTGAACGCGATGCCCGTCATGGTGCTCGCGAGCGACAGCTGTCCGACGGCGTCGGGATCGCGGTCGTACACCGCAGCCCGCAGGTTCGCGCCGATCATGCGGATGGCGCGAATGTTGATCGAGTCGAGCAGTGGATCCGAGCCGAGTGTTCAGGTACGACTCGATCGCGTGCGCGAGCGCGTCGGCGCCCGTCGCCGCGATGATGTGCGGCGGGGCGCTGAGCACCAGCTCCGGATCGACGATCGCGACTCGCGCGGCCAGGTTGCGCGCGGCGCACACCACCTTGAAGTGCTCGGCGGGGTCGGTGATCACGACCACGAACGTCACCTCGGCGCCGGTACCGCACGTCGTGGGCATGCACACGACGGGTGGTCCGGGCGACGGGACGAGATCCTTGCCACGGTAGTCCCAGATCGAGCCGCCGTTCTCGATCAGCGCGGCGGCGGCCTTCGCGGCGTCCATCGAGCTACCGCCGCCGAGGCCGACCAACCCGTCGCAGCGCTCTCGAGCGTAGAGGTCGGCGATCTCGGCGAGATTCGTCGTGGTCGGATTCTGCTCCGTGTCCCCGTAGGCGACCGCCTCGATCCCGGCACCCCGATGCGAGGTCGATAACCCGCTCGACGAGGCCCGCTCCGGCCACGCCGGGGTCGGAGACGACCAGAGCTCGCGATACTCCGAGCTCGACGAGCCGCTCGCCCAGCCCGTTCGCGGCGCCGAATCCGTAGAACACCCGCGTCGGGCACTCGAACAGATGTGTTCCGTCCCAGACCATCCTTGCCCTACCGCTTCACTGTTCGGATCGGTTGCACGCGGCGGGACGCTACCAAGTGCCTCGCTGGGCCGTCAAACGTGATCTGCAGCGGCGTTCCGATCAGTTCCGACCGGCGGCCCCATGCGCGTACAGGCCGAGGACGAACTCGCGATTTCGGCGCACGATCTTGGCAGCGGTCTCGCGCGACGCCTCGACGTTCCCGGCCTCGATCGCGTCCACGAGGCTGCGGTGAGACTCGACGCTGACCCTTAGGTCGCCGAAGCGGCGGATTGCCGCCTCGGCCCCGAGCTCCATGTCCTGCCTGAGCAGCGAGCGGAAGTCGAGCATCGCCCGCAGGAGGTAGCGGTTGCCCGCGGCCTCGGCGAGCGCGAGGTGGAACTCGACGTCCGCGTCGGGGTAGTCGAGCGGGCTCGCGGACGCCACCTCCATCTGGTCCAGGCAGCCGCGCAGCCGCGCTATCTGCTCCGGCGTCCCTCGCTCCGCGGCCATCCCGGCCAACTGGGCTTCGATGAGCTCGCGCGCCTCGACCAGCTCCTCGACCTCGCCACGCTCGAGGGGGGCGTGGTTCCCGGTCTGCACGAGACCGAGCGGGCGGCCCGAGACGAGCGCCTCCGGAGACACGAACGTTCCGCGGCCGGCCTGCGTCTCGACCAGGCCGGCGCTGATGAGCATGCTGATCGCTTCCCGAACAGAGCCGACGCTGACCGAGTAGATCGCCGCCAGCTCGCGGTGTCCCGGCAGCTGGGCGCCGGGCTCGAGCTCTCCGGCGGCGATCTGGCGGCGCAACTGAGCCGCGATCGACGCGGGAACGTTCTCGCGCCTGGCCGGTCTCTGCCTCCTGACGCTCACGCCTGTTCCGGTGTTCGGAGCAGTGCCATCGCGCCTGACGCTAACAAGCGCCGAGTTTGGGCGTCAAATGTCCCGACGGCCCAACGGTTCCTCGCTGGACAAAACGGAGGCGCGCTGGTAATAGTCCCCAGCCCGCCGGTGTTCGGAGCACGCTTGACGTGAGACCGGCACCGGGTTAGAAATCGTTTTCAAGAACGGTGAGGAAGTGTTCGGGAGCGGCCGATGACGACCGGCCGGGGTTTCGTACGTTAGGAGGAGGAATGAGGAAAAGGCTGGAGAGGATGAAGGAGCAGCTGCCCGGTGAGGAGCTGCTGAAGAAGCCGATCAGCCGCAAGGCGTTCGTCGCCGGCGCCGGCGCGACCAGCTTCGGCTTGCTGCTCGCAGCGTGCGGCGGCGGAAGCGACGAGGCCGCGACGACGGCGGCTCCGCCCGACACCGAGGCACCGCCGGCGGACACGGGTGAGACGACTGCGGCCCCGCCGAGTGAGGCGCTCAAGGAAGGCCTGGCCGACGGCATGTACGGCGGCCCGGTCGGCTTTCCCGGCGCCGAGCGCTACCAGTACCCGATCGACTCCGAGGAGGGGCGTGCGATCTCGGCGCTCCGCCAGATGGTGCAGGACGGCACGGCACCCGACACGATCATCGTGCAGGCGCTCGACTTCGCGAAGCCGCAGTTCGAGACGCCGTTCGAGACGCCCGACGGATCGGGCGCCTCGATCGTCGCTCTGTTCGAGGAGGAGACGGGGATCAAGCTCGAGTTCGTCGAGACCACGCCGGCCGACGAGTACCAGACGAACCTCCGTAACGCCTCGACGAAGAACGGCAGCTTCGACGCCGTCACGTCGGCCATCGAGGAGATGGGCGACTTCGCCGAGGCCGGCCTGCTCCTCCCGCTCGACGAGTACGTCGACAAGTACCAGCCGAGCTGGAGCGATCCCGAGTACGGCTACGCAGGCGGCGAGACGACCGTCACGCTGTTCACGAAGTACAAGGGCGTCACGTACTTCGTCGCGTTCGACAACGATACCCAGCCGTTCGTCTACCGATCGGACCTGTTCGAGAACGCAGACGAGGGCGCCGCCTTCGAGGACAAGTACGGCTACCCGCTCGACTTCCCGCTCACGTGGGACGAGCACCGAGACATCGCCGAGTTCTTCACGCGCAAGGATGCGGAGACGCCGCTGTACGGCGACGTCATGACGTACGCGCCCTTCTGGTGCGTGGTGAACTTCAACCAGCGCTTCGTCAGCTCGGCCAACCCGAACATGCTCTACTTCAACGAAGACGGGTCGGCGAACGTCAACAACGAAGCAGGCATCAGGGCGTTCACCGAGATCAAGGAGAACCTCGCGTTCCACGGTCCCGGCGCGCTCCAGAAGGACTGGCTCGCCCAGTACCAGCTCATGGGAGCGGGCAACGGCCTGATGGGCGGCACGTTCCCGAACTGCTCGAAGATCGTCCCCGGGAACCCGGAGCTCGACACCGCGGACGTCGGCCAGTACTTCAAGACGAACGTGACCCCGGGCCGCGTCGTGGACGGCACGCTCATCCGGCGGCCGGTGATCTTCTACAACATCTGCTACGGCGTGAACGCGTTCTCCGACCCGAGCAGGCACGAGGCCACCTACCTCTTCCTGCAGTGGGCAGGCGGCGCGCGGATGTACACGTACCTCTGCTTCAACAAGAACGGCTACCAGGATCCGCACCACACCTACACGCTCGAGGATCCGTACACGGCCCAGAGCTACAAGCCGCAGCCGCTCGGCGCCTTCCAGGAGATCGTGCCGCGCACGGCGCCGCCCATCACGATCCGCGGCGGCTCCGAGTACCGGACGTCCACGTCCGATCAGATCCAGGCCGTCCTCACCGGCCAGGCGACCCCCGAGGCGGCTGCCAAGGCGCTCGAGGACGCGTGGAACAAGACGACCGAGCGCCTCGGCACCGAGAACCAGGTCACGGCACTCGAGACGCTCAACTCTGCGTTCCCGACCGTCACGGACGCCGAAGGCGAGCAGCTCGACATCGTGGAGGTCTCGACGGTCGTCGCGTAGAGCGGCACCTCAGCTCCTGATGGAAGCACAGGCGACGGAGCTCGCAGTCCGGCAGGCGCCCAAGAAGCGCCTGCCGGACCTCGGTGGGAGGAGCAGCAAGGGGATCGGCAACACGCTGACCGCCCCCGGCCAGCTCCTGATGGTCTTCATCGTCGCGTTCCCTGCGGCGCTGGCCGTCTACATCGGCTTCACAGAATGGAACCCGACCAGCGGCGTGAACGTCTGGCACGCCTACGAGTTCTGGCACTGGTTCGACGGCTACTGGGAGGCCCTCACGTCCGAGGTCTTCTGGGAGGCCATGTGGCACACGGTGCTCTTCACGGTCGTGTGTACGACGGTCGAGTTCGGCCTCGGCTTCGCGCTCGCCTTGCTCCTTCTGAAGAACTTCCATGGCCGCGGCGTGCTGATGGTGTTCTTCCTGCTGCCGATGATGGTCGTGCCGGCCGTCACCGGGTTCGTCTTCTTCATGATCTTCCAGGTCGACGGGCCCCTGAACCAGGCGCTCGAGATCATCCTCGGCCACCCGGTCACGATCGACTGGCTGTCCAACCCCTCGCTGGCGCTGTGGTCGACGATGGTGGCCGACATCTGGCAGTGGACGCCGCTCATGTTCCTGATCCTGCTCTCCGGCCTCGTCGCGCTGCCGGAGGACCAGACGAACGCCGCACGCATCCTCGGAGCGAGCTTCTACCAGCAGATGCGCCGGCTCGTGCTGCCGATGCTGATGCCCGTCATCCTCATCGCGCTGATCATCCGGGCGATCGAGGTCTTCAAGATCTTCGACTCCGTCTACCTGATGACGAAGGGCGGCCCGGGCACCGCCAGCGAGACGATCTCCACCTACCTCGTGAAGCAGGTCAACATCAACGGCCGCTGGGGGTACGCGAGCTCAGTCGCGATCCTCGTGCTCATCTTCGTCAGCATCGTCGCGATCCGCGCCATCCGGCCGATCGAGCAGGCCCAGGATGAGACGCTCGAGGAGCTCGTCGGCTCGGAGACGCCGGCCGAGGCGCAGGCCGAGCGGGTCGAAGAGGCGATCGAGGCGGAGGCGAGGGTCTGATGGCGGCGGAAGCCCCAGTCGAGGCACGCAAGCCCGTCGTCGAGGTTCCGTCCCGGTCGATCGGCCACGTGCTGAAGCCGGTTGGGCGCTGGAGCGCGATTCTCCTCTTCGCGCTCGTCTTCGGCTTCCCGCTCTACTGGGTGGTCACGATGTCGTTCAAGCCGCTCGCGGAGTGGAACCCGCCCGGCAAGGTCTACTGGTGGCCCGAGAACGCGACGCTGAACAACTACAAGAGCGTCCTCGATATCCAGGGAGCCGACACGGGAGCAGAAGGAGAGGTCTCGGTCTCAGACCTGCTCGGCTCGAGCGGCTCGGGCGCTGCGAACACGAACAACGCCCTCCCCTATCTGAAGAACTCGGCGCTCGCCGCGACGCTCGGCACCGTCATCGCCCTCGTCGTCGGCATCTTCACCGCCTACGGCATCGCCCGTTTCAGAGCAGGCGGCCGCATGTTGCCGTTCCAGATCCTCCAGTTACGCATGTTCCCGCCGATCGCCGTGATCATCCCGCTGCTCTTCATGTGGGTGTACCTCGGCCTGTGGGACACGTGGTGGGGTCTCGCGATCCTCTACGGGGCCGTCACCTTCCCGTTCGTCGTCTGGCTGATGCGGAGCTTCTTCCAGGAGGTCCCGCGTGAGATCTCCGAGGCGGCGATCGTCGACGGCTGCACGCAGTGGGGCGCGTTCTTCAAGGCGGTGCTGCCCCTGGTGAAGGGCGGGCTCGCCGCCACGGCGCTCTTCGTCTTCATCCTCAACTGGTCGGACTTCCTGATCGCGCTCGTCATGACGCAGGACAAGGCCAAGACGGCGCCGGTCTTCCTGAGCGGGCTGCAAGGCGGAGGGACGGGGCAGCAGTACGGGGTGCAGGCGGCGCTCGCGATGATCCTGATCCTGCCGCCGGCGATCTTCGGGCTCCTCATCAATCGCTACCTCGTACGCGGCCTCACATTCGGCGCGATCAAGCGGTAGCGATGGCCAAGATCACGCTCGACAACCTGACGAAGCACTTCGGCGACGTCCATGCCGTCGAGCAGCTCGACCTGGACGTCCCGCACGGGTCGTTCACGGCGCTGCTCGGACCCTCGGGCTGCGGGAAGACGACGACCATGAACATGATCTCGGGCCTCGAGAAGCCGACGGCGGGCGAGATCTACTTCGACGAGATCCCGATCACGAAGCTCGACCCGGGGAACAGAAACGTCGGCTTCGTGTTCCAGAACTACGCGATCTTCACGCACATGACGGTCTACGAGAACCTCGCGTTCGGGCTGCGGGTCACGAAGAAGGATCGGCTGGCGAAGGAGGATCTCGACCGCAAGGTGCGCTCGGTGGCGGAGACGGTCGGGCTGTCGGCGGCGCTCGACCGCAACGCGTCGCGCCTGTCGGTGAACGACATGCAGAAGGTGGCGCTCGGGCGGAGCATGATCGTCGAGCCGGCGATCTTCCTGCTCGACGAGCCGTTCTCGAACCTCGACTCTGCCTTTCGCGCGTACATGCGCGCCGAACTGAAGCGGATCCAGCACGAGATCGGGCAGACGATGGTCTACGTGACCCACGACCAGGTCGAGGCGATGAGCATGGCCGACAAGGTCGCGGTCATGGACCTCGGCGTGCTCCAGCAGTATGGGACGCCGGACGAGCTGTACAACCTGCCGGCGAACCGCTTCGTCGCCAACTTCATCGGCTCCGTTCTCAACAACTTCGTGCCGGTCACGTACGACGCGGGGGCCGCCTCGGTGCGGGCGAGCGCCGAAGGGAGCCGATCGATCGACGTCTCCGATCGGAAGGCGGCAATCGAGGGCAGGACGAGCCAGGGCGGCCTCACCGTCTCGATCCGCCCCGAGCGGATCCGGGCTGTGGCGCCCGACTCGGACGAGGCGACGGTCAGCGCGAAGGTCGTTATCGTGGAGCCGCTCGGGGCAAAGGACGTCGTACACATGCATCGTGGACGGGATAGACGTGCGCACCGTCTCTCCGCCTGACGCCCGTCCCAGGATCGGCGACAACCTCGGGCTCGCCTTCGACCCCGAGTCCGTGCACGTCTTCGACGACGACACGGGCCTCGCCCTCAGGTAGCGCCGTGGCGACGATCAGGCTCGACGGCATCACCAAGCGTTTCGGCCCGATCACGGCGCTGAACGACGTGTCGTTCGACGTGAAGGACGGCGAGTTCTTCGCCATTCTCGGCCCTCCGGGCGCCGGCAAGACGACGACGCTGCGAACCATCGTCGGGCTCGAAGCCCCCGAGGAGGGCGACGTCTACCTCGACGACGAGCGCGTCACCGACAGCTGGCCCGGTGACCGCGACATCTCGATCGTCTTCCAGAACCTCGCGCTCTACCCCGACAAGTCCGTCTTCAACAACCTCGCGTTTCCGCTGAAGCAGCGCAAGGTCGCCAAGGACGAGATCAAGCGCCGGGTCGCGGAGACGGCGGCGGTGCTGCACATCGAGCACCTCCTCAAGCGAAAGCCGGCCAAGCTCTCCGGCGGCGAGCGGCAGCGCGTCGCCCTCGGCCGCGCGATCGTCCGCGACCCCAAGGCCTACCTTCTCGACGAGCCGATCTCGGCGCTCGACGCGCTGCTGCGCCTCGAGATGCGCACCGAGCTGAAGCGGCTGCAGAAGGATCTCGGGCGCACGCTCGTCTACGTGACGCACGACCAGGTCGAGGCGATGAGCATGGCCGACCGGATCCTCGTCCTGCGCGAGGGTGTCGTCCAGCAGATCGACGCGCCGGAGCACGTTTACCACAGTCCTGCGAACCGCTTCGTCGCAACGGTGATCGGCTCGCCCCCGATGAACTTCATGCCTGCGACCGTCAAGCTCCAGAACGGCTCGCTGTCGGCCGTTCACGGCGATTTCGCGTTCCGCACGCGGGCGCCCGACACCGATCAGCTGAAGGACGGCGACTCGTGCTGGGTCGGGATCCGCCCCGAGGACATCCGGATCGCGACCAGCGGCGAGGACGGCGTGCCGGCCAAGGTCTACGTCACCGAGCCGCTCGGCGGCGAGACCGTCGTCGACCTCCAGTTCGGCGACCGGATCTACAAGGCGCTTGCCCCCCCGACGCTCAAGCTCAGCCAGGATCAGGAGGTCCGCGCCAGTCTCGATCGCAGGCGTGTTCACCTGTTCACCGAGGACGGCGACGCCGTGGTGTCGGCAGCGGGCGAGGACGTCTTCGAGTTCGAGCTCAGCCGCTGAGACGTCGCTCATCCTGACGCTTCGGCGCCGGGGCGTGATGGGCGGCACGATGCAAGGACGCAGGGAGCCCCAATACGAGACGTATTGGGGCGACCGAGGACGCCGCAGCGCGCCCACACAGCGCGCTCCGGCGGCTGGAGGCTTCAGGGTGAGCGAGGTCTCACCCAGGCGACTGCGCCGGCCGTGACCGGCAGGACGTAGACGGGGTCGACGCGGGGCGTGCCGAAGACGAGCACCGACTCCCGCGTCGCCAGCGCGAGCCAGGTCCCGTCCGGCGACCAGGCCATCCCGGCGAAGCTCGGCGCCGTGACCGGATCGGAGAGCCGGCCGCCGGCAAGGTCGACGAGCGCAGCCAGGTCGTCGGTGCGTCCCACCGCGAGCGATTCGGGAGCGATGAACGCGGCCTCCTCGCCGCTCGGGCTGATCTCGATCCGCAGTCCGAAGAAGCCGCCGGCAGGCCCGTAGAGCACCGGGAGCCGGACCGTCCGTTCGCGCCCCCCGCGCGTCCAGAGCTCGAGCTTCGTCGCAGCTTCCAGGCCGTGCAACGGCTCCTGCACGGCCAGCGCGAACCCGTCCCGACCGGCGCCCTGGCCGATCAGTCGCTCGCCCAGAATCGGGTCGGCGTCGGCCAGGAAGCGCCCGTCGACGAGGATGTCCCGCTCACTGGTTCTCGTCACGATCGAGCCGTCTGCCTGAAAGAGGGGGAAGCAGCCGGGCACGAGCCTTCGCTCGGGTGAGGAGACACGAGCGACGATCGTCTGCCCGTCGAGTCCGCACCAGGCGACGAGAGCACCGTCGTGAGACCAGGTCGGCTGCGACCGGGCCAGCCCCAGACGCCGCTCCATCGCCGGCTCGTCACCGTCGAGGCGCACGAGCCAGAGATCGTTCGCCGCGCCCGTCTGCACGTCCCGCCGTGCCGCAACCGCCCACTCCCCCGACGGCGCCGACCAGAGCCGACACGCCGTCGGCGGCCCGGCGGAGCCGAGCTCGAGCGTTGCCAGGTCGAGCACCTGCAGCCGGCAGCCGGGAAGGGTTGCGAACACGAGCCGCCCCGGCAGTGCTGCCGGCGGCGGCATGTCGGGACCGCGCAGCCGGTCGAGCCGGGGCAGCGCGGCCGGCTCCTCCGGTTTCTCTCCCGCTTTCAGGGCGTCGAGTGCGGCCAGGCCCACGACGGCCGTGACCGTGAGCACGACGAGCACGCTGGCGGCTCGCCTCAACACGAACCGAGTATGTCAGGTGCCGAGGTAGACCGTCTTCAGGCGGGTGTAGAAGTCGACGGCCACGTTGCCCTGCTCGCGGAACGTCGCGCTCGAGGACTGTTTGACGCCCCCGAACGGCGCGTTCAGATCGAGCCCCACCGTCGGCCTGTTCACCTTGACGATGCCGACCTCCGCCTCGTCGGCGAACCGCATGGCGGCCCGGAGGTCGTTCGTGACGATCCCGCCGGTCAGGCCGAAGTCCGAGTCGTTGGCGAGCTCGATCGCCTCGTCCAGGCTCGCCACCTCGAGGACACCGACGACCGGGCCGAAGATCTCCTCGCGGGCGATCCGCATGGAAGGGGTGACGCCGGTGAAGATCGCCGGAGTCAGGAAGAGATCGCTCGCCTCGCCGCCGGTGACGAGCTCTGCCCCGTCGCTGCGGCCGGCCTCGAGGTAGGACAGGTCGGTCTCGAGCTGGCTCGCGTCGACGACGGGGCCCATCTTCGTCTCGGGCGCCTGGCCGTCCGCCGGCTGCCAGGACGCGGTCTCGGCCTCGAGCGCGTCGACGAACCGGTCGTGCGCCGCGCTCGTCACGATCGCCCGGCTCGTCGCGGTGCACGCCTGCCCCGTGAGCCCGAAGCCGCCCTGGGCGACGATCCGCGCCGCGGCCGCCGGGTCGGCGTCCTCGAGCACGACGACCGCGTTCTTCCCGCCCATCTCGAGCTGGACTCGGGCCAGCCGCTCGCTGCCGAGCGCGTTGATGCCGAGCCCGGTCGCCACCGAGCCCGTGAAGCTGATCGCCGCGACGCGGGGGTCGCGGACGATCGCGTCGCCGACCTCGCCGCCCGGCCCGTAGACGACGTTCAGCACACCGGGCGGCAGTCCGGCCTCCATCAGGGCCTCCGCCAGGTTCTGCACCGAGACCGGGACGAGCGACGCCGGCTTCATCACCACGGTGTTGCCGGCAACCAGTGCCGGCGCCAGCTTCCAGGTCGGGATCGCAATCGGGAAGTTCCACGGAGTGATCAGCCCGACGACCCCGAGCGGCTCCTTGACCGTGTACAGGTGCGTGCTCGGCACGCTCGACGGGAGCTGCTCGCCGCCGATCCGCCAGCCCTCTCCTGCGAAGAAGCGCAGGATGTCGATCGAGCGCTGCACCTCGCCGGTCGCCTCGGTCAGCGTCTTCCCTTCCTCGGCACAGAGGTCCCGCGCCGCCTTGTCCTTCCGTGCCGCGAGCAGCGCGGCAGCGCCAAGGAGGATCGCGCCCCTGGCCGGCGGCGGCGTCTTGCGCCAGGCGGGAAACGCCTCCTCCGCGGCCTCGATCGCTGCGTCCACCTCGCCGGCGCCGCCGGCAGGGATCTCTGCGACGACCTCGCCCGGTCGAGCCGGGTTCTCACGGGTACGCTCGGGCTCGCCGAGCCATTCCCCGGCGATCAGGTGGCGGACGGCAACGGGTGCGGCTGCGCTCATGTGGCTCCTCGAGGTCTGTGGGTCGGGACTCGACCGTGAGCCTAGCGATCAGCCCATCGGCGCGGACGTGCCGCCTATCGAGCCTCGGTGCTGCAGCCGGCCTGGCCGGGGAGCAGCGTCCGGTAGCCGACCTCGAAGACGGTGCCGCCGCTTCGCCAGCGGGGGTCGCCGTCGCGCTGCTCGACCGCCTCCGCGAGGGTTCTCAGATCGCCGCCGGTGACGGTGACGCAGCGCGACTCGAGCGATCCCGTCGCCGGCAGGTCGTCGAGCGGGCCTGCGAGCGGCCACTTGGCGATCTCGCCTTCGCCCGGGTCTCCCTGGAGCTCCCAGGCGATGACGTCGACGGCCTCCGGCTCGTACAGGCGACGGTTGCGCCGCGAAAAGCTCGGGTCGTGTCACCGGGAGGGTCGTGACGACGTCCACGAATCCCTGGAGATCGGCCCGCGCCTCGACCTGGGCAGCCGTCAGGAGCGGGTCGTCCTCGCTCTCGAAGCCGAGGGCGTACGCCGCGTGATCGAATTGCCCTCCATTCGCCCGGAGGGCCACGATCGTCGAGCCGACGTCGGTTATCCCGGGCTCGCCGTACGGCAGTGGCTCGGCGAGCAACCCGGCGGCATCGGCTGCCTCCAGCACCGCCTCGACCCCGTCGGGTGAGAGCACGTACGTCGAGAGTGCCGGCAACCCGCTCCCCTCTTCGCTCACGAAGGCGGTTCCGTCGCCGTAGAGGCGAAAGACCGGCCGGTCGTCCACGGTCGCCGTGAGCGGGGCGAACGCGCCCACGCCCGCGTGGACGTCGACGAGAAGATCGGTGGGACCGGTCGCGTGCTCGATCGCCGGGCCGGTGCTCGGCCCGGCCCCCTCCCCGGTGGACACAGGAGCATCGGACGCGCCGCAGCCGGCCCCGACGACGGCGATCCCGGCAAGGAGCACGATCGCGACTCTCCACATGCACCATTCGACCGGCAAGTGGGGCCTCCGGTTCCCGCACGCACTACGGAGACCCCGCCGGTCCGACCTCACCGCGCTCGTGAACGGTTAGCGGCGAGCGTGCGCCCGTGCCGCGAGCAATCCCACAGCGGGTCGGTAGGCCTTGGCCGTGGGGCCTCTGCTCGACGACGATGAGACGCAGGAGGCGTCGACCACCAGCATCCAGACGAAGCCCGGCTGGTCGAGGTCTGCCTCCGGAACCACGTCGAGCCCGGTGGTCAGGAACACATCGGCGCCGCCGTTCGTCCCGTACAGGTAGCCCTCGTTATTGACGCCGCCGTACTGCGCGATCGGAATGACCGATTCGCACTGCTCCTCCGCGGCGGCGGCTCGAGTGAGGTTCGAGACCTTTCTCTCGAGACTGTTCACCCGCTTTTCGAGCGCTCGAATCTGTCGCTGGAGCTGCGCCGGAGTCGGCGCTGCGGTCGCCGAAACAGCGGCGATCGCTACGACGGCGAGCAACGCCACCGCGACAACTGCCCATCGCCTCATGGCTTCTCCCTCCCGTGACCGCCGTCGCTCCGCTGGCGACAGGCGTCAGGTTGACACGTGCGGAACGCAACGTGCTGGAAGGTTGGCACTATCCACGCAGGAGTCGATTGCGTCAAGTCCTCCGACGGAGCATCCCGACGCCCGAGCGTAAGCGTGCAGGCTCGTCTACACGACGTAGGGGGCGAGCACGTCGCGGGCGAGGTCGAAGCCCCGCTTGACGATCTCGTCGGAGCCCTCGAATCGCCGGTCCTCGTGCTCGATCACGACCGGGCCGTCGTAATCGTTGCGATAGAGCGCCGCGAAGAACCTCGGCCAGTCGACCTCGCCCAGCCCGGGAAGGCGCGGCACCTGCCAGCCGATACCGGCCGACATGACGCCGTGGTCGTAGAGGCCGTTCCGGTCGATCTCCATGTCCTTTGCGTGGACGTGGTAGATGCGGCTCGCGAACTCGTCGATCGCCCGCTCGACGTCGATCATCTGCCAGACGAGGTGCGACGGGTCGAAGTTCAGGCCGAAGTGCTCGGACGGGATCGCGTCGAACATCTGCCGCCAGATCGCCGGCGAGTACGCGAGGTTGTTGCCGCCCGGCCACTCGTCGTAGCTGAAGATCATCGGGCAGTTCTCGATCGCGATCCTGACCTCGCGTTCCTCGGCGTGCGCGACGATCGGCGTCCAGACCGTCCGGAGCTCCTCGAGGTTCTCGGGCACCGGCCGACTCTTGTCGTTCCCGACGAACGAGGTCACCGTCGAGACGCCGAGGAGCGGCGCGGCGTCGATGACCTGCAGAAGGTGGTCGACGACGGCGGCCCGGTGCTCGGGGTCCGGGTGTAGCGGGTTCGGGTAGTAGCCGAGCGCCGAGATCGAGATTCCGTGCGCGTCGAGCGAGGCCCTGATCGCGTCTGCGCCCGCCTGGTCGAGCCGGGTGACGTCGATATGCGTCACGCCCGCATACCGCCGCGTGTCGCCGGACGCGACCGGCCAGCAGCAGACCTCGAGGCAGGAGAACCCGGCGTCCTTCGCGTACGCCGCGACCTCCTCGAGCGTCTGATGCCCGAAGGGGACGGTGATGAAGCCGAGGTTCACGCCTGCTCCTTTCCGAGCGCACTCCGTATGGCGGCCCGGGGCTCGCTCGTCACGGGGTCGCCGTGCGCGAGGCAGAGAACGGAGAATGGCAGCTCGAGAAGGCGCTCGACCGACCGCCGCTGCTCGACCGGGTCGTACACGTACTCCGCGGGGGTCAACTCGAGCCGGCGGTCCGGCAGCGTGACGAGCAGGTCGGGAACGAACGCGACGCCCGGGTCGCCGCCCAGCAGAAGCGTGTGCTGCGTCGTTCCGGCCCCAGGCGTGAACACCGCCGTCAACCCGCCCGGAAGCACGTCGCCGTCCGCGTAGCGTCCGTCGGGCTCCTCGTCGAGCTCCTTCGAGAGCGCGGGCGCATGGACGGGAGCTCCGAGCTCACGCCGGTAGCGCCACGCCGAGCGCTGGTGAGCCCCCGCGGTGAGAACGATCGCCGAGACGGGCTCGAGCCTCACGAGCGCTGCCGGCACGAGCGGAAGGGGATCGATCAGCACTGTGCCGCCGCCGTCCCCGACTACGGCGTAGGCGACGCTGGTGTAGTCGCCGATCCGCTCGTCGACGACGCGCCAGGTCCGAACGCCGGCCACGACGTCCAGAACGTCGGTTGCGACAGCCTTCGGCTCGCTCACGGCCGGTACACCGGATGGCGCAGCGAGCCGACTCCCTCGATCTCGATCTCGACGACGTCGCCGTCCTCGAGGGTGATCTCGTCGGGCGGCACGAGCCCGGTTCCCGTGAGCAGCACGGCTCCGTCGGGGTGGGAGAGCTCCCGGAAGAGGTACCCGGCGAGGTCCTCGAACGAGCGCCGCATGTTCGCGGTCGACGTCTCGCCCTCGTACGCCGTGCGGCCGTCGCGCTCGATGCGCAGGCGAATCGTCGCCGAGCGAGCGGCTTCGCCGACATCACGGGCGAGGACGATCGTGTCGGAGAGCCCGAGCGAGTCGTCGTAGATCTTCGCCTGCGCGAGGTAGAGCGGGTTCTCGCCCTCGATCGACCGCGACGAGACGTCGTCGGCGACGAGGTAGCCGGCGATCTCGCCCTGCGCCGTGAGCACGAGGGCGAGCTCAGGCTCGGGGACGTCCCAGGTCGAGTCGGCGCGGATCCGCAGCGGCGCGCCCGGCCACGGGACCCGGTACGCGGGCATCTTCATGAACAGCTCCGGCCGCTCGGCGTTGAACACGAGGTCGTAGACGCTCTCGACGCGCGCCTCCTCCATGCGGGCCCGCAGCGAGCGCTCGTACGTCACCCCGGATGCCCACACCTCCTGCCGGTCGACGGGAGCGAGCACCTCCGCGTCCTCGTCGAGCGGCGCGCGCTCGAGTGCCCGGTCGACAGCGGCGTGGAGCGCCTCGAGCCCGGCCCCCAGCAGATCGGCGAGCGACCCCTCGACCGGGTGGTAGCCCCCGGGAGCGGCAAAGGCGAGCGCATCGGCGCCCCCGACACTGATTCGTCTGAGACCTGACACCCGCGCGGACCCTATCGCGCTCGCAACGCCGGGCATGGTCGAACCGCCCGACCATGGGTCAGATCGTCGAGCCGGGGTACTGCCAGGCCTCGCCGGCGAGCTTCGCCCGCAGCCGGTCGCGGAGGAGGATCGTCTCCGAGACCGTGTCGCACTCGTTCAGGTGCTCCCAGTCGATCCAGAGGTACTCGAGCCCGATGTCGCCGTCGTAGCCCGCTTCGACGAGCGTGTCGACCATGCGCTCGAAGTCGACCACGCTGTCCTTCAGAGCCGCCTGCATGCGCTTCTCGCGCGCACCCCGCACGTGGACATGCCGCGCGCAGGCCGCGAGCGGCTCGATCTCCGCCTCCGCGTAGCCCTGGTACACGAAATGGCTGTAGTCGAGCGTCAGTCCGAGCCCATCGACCTCACGGCACAGCCGCCCTGCCTCCTGCGGATCCTGCGCGATCGAGCCGAGGTGCGGCTCGATCGAGAAGCCGACGCCCTCGGCCCTCGCGAGACCGGCTCGCCAGCCGAGCTCCTCCACGCTGCGGTCGAACGAGTCGTCATGACTCTCGCCCGGCCAGTCGATCCCCGGGAGCATCGTCATCCCGGGCGCCTGAATCCGTGCGGCGAGCTCGAGCATGTCGCGGAAGAGCGCCCGCGACCGCTCACGCTCCTCCGCGTCCGGGTGGTTCGGCGCGAAGCGCTCGAAGTCCGTCCACGGGATGCAGAAGAGGTCGGAGACGCTCGAGCCCGCTCGCCGCCAACCCGCCGTGATCCGCCCCGCTGCGGCGGGAATGTCGCCGCGGACGTCCTCGGGCCGGATGTGCGAACGGTTGCCCATCAGGCAGACGTCGACACCGTCCAGCTCGAGCAGCCGGATCATCTCGACCGCCGCCTCCCACGGCTGGACGAGCCGAAACGTGTTGTCGGCGCACGCGAGGCGAATCACGCGTGCGGGACGATACCGCCCGCGACCGAGGGGGCGCGACGATCGAGAGCGCGCATCCCGAGCGCACCGGCGATCTCGTCCCTTCGCCGACCGCCGCACGCGTCCGCACCCGGTTCTCGGTGGGTTCGACGCCTGGCGCGCATCGCCGGACGGGAGGCCCGCGTTCGCGAGCCTCCCGTCACATGCTGACCTTGACCTACTTGTCCTTGACCTTCTTCACAGAGCTCGTCTGCGAGGGGGTCGACCCGGCCTGGTTGGTGGCCGTCAGGGTGCAGGTGTAGTCGCCGGCCAGGCTGGGCGTGAACGTCGGGCCGGTGGCGATGGGCGACCCATTCCTCTGCCACTGATAGCCGCCGAAGCTGGCCGGGGCCCTGTACAGGAATGCCCCCAGCAGGTCGGGCGCCCACGTCCCGTTCTCGCAGGTGAGCTCCTTGCCGGTCTTGGCCCCGCCGGAGATGTTCGGACGCCCGGTGTTCACGGGCTTCTTCAGCACCGCGGGGAAGAGCGGGTTGCTCTGGCCGCCGAAATTGGCGCCCAGGGGCGAGGCGGGCCGGTGCCGTTCAGGTTCCCGACTCGGACCGCGCCGCCGTGGAAGGTGACCCAGTAGATCTTGTTCGCCGTGGGGTCGACCGCTACCCCGCCGGGGCCGTTCTCGCCGCTGAACAGGGTCGTGGCGGTGCCGGGGCCGTCCGGGTTCCGCGACCCGGACCCGCCGCGACTGAGGTTGGTCCAGTAGATCTTGCCGGCCGGCGATCGCCACTCCGATCGGGTTGTCCTGCGCTCGGCGAACAGCGTCGCGGCGATGCCCGTGCCGTCCAGGTTCCCGACTCGAACCTCGTCGGAGAACTGGTTGGTCCAGTAGATCTTGCCGGCGGCCGGGTCGATCGCGACCCCGCTCGGGCCAGCTTCCGGCCGTCTGTAAACAGGGTCGCGGGGGTGCCCGTGCCGTCCAGGTTCCCGACCCGGATCTCCTCCGTGGAGAAATTGGCCCAGTAGATCATGTTGTTCGCCGGGTCGACCGCCACCCCGCACGGGTTGTCCTGACCACCGTCGAACAGGGTCGTGGCGGTGCCGGAGCCGTCCAGGTTCGCCACCCGGATCCCGTTGGAGTAGAAATTGGCCCAGTAGATCTTGCCGGCAGCCGGGTCGATCGCCACCCCACAGGGGCCGCCCTCGCGGGCCCGAACAGGGTCGAGGGGGCGCCGGGATCCGTCCAGGTTTCCGACCTGGATCGTGCCGCCGCCCTCATTGCCCCAGTAGATGCTGTCCGCGGCGTTCGCGGTGGCCGGCAGAACAGCGACCACGATCGCGAGGAGCGCAAATCGACGGAACGTCGACATGGCTGACCGCAGGAGTACCGCAGGTTGAGAAGACATCTCACTCCCTCTGGAAACCCAGCGCCGGTTTCGCTATTCGCTCCCCCGTAGACAAGCGACCAATATCGTCCGCAGGATCGTTGCATTCGCTGGGGATTTCGCGCGATGGTAGCCGAAGGACGCGATCAGCCGCCACCCGGAACGCGCTTCTTGAACAGAGGCTTCATTTGCTGCGGAGAGCGCACGGCATGTGACGTGGTTATCCGCGCTACGATTCTCGCGCAGAAAACGGCGGGATATCGGCCGCCATTCCTGCTCGGACCGAAGCTCCGAGCACGCGGAATCGTGTGGCGATGGCCGCATGCCCCGCGGCACGAATCGCGAGGGTGCGTCAGCGGAGCAGCGGGCTCTCTCCCGAGGTCTTCGTGACCCACGTGCCGCCGTCCACGGCGAGCACCGCGCCGTTCACGTACCCGGCGCCGGCGATGCGAGGAAGGCGGCTGGGGCCACTCCTATTCCCGCGGTGCCAGCACCGTGCGCGAGATCTGCGGATATGTCGCGCGATAGCCGCGCCAGTGCGCGAGGGGAGCGAGCGCGCCAAAGATTGCGCGCTGAACCGCCGGCGGCGGCGAACGGAACACGAGGACATCGCTGAACTCCCGGGCGAACAGCGCCAGCTGCAACGGATGCGGCATGCCCTTGGCGTTGGTGTATCCGAGGCGTGCAAGCCCGAACAGGGTCTCGATCATGTGGGCGAAGCGCTCGCCCGGTGTGATCTCCACGCGCACCCGCGCATTTCGATCGCTCGCGTTCCACCAGTCGTGCCACACGCCCGCCTCGACGACCGCCGTCTCGCCCTCGCGGACGATGCTCGTCTGTCCGTCACGCTTGAGGGTCAACTCACCCTCGAGGACGGTGAAGCGCTCGACGATCGCGGGGTGGCGGTGCTCGCCGACAACGCGCGCCCCGACCAGGGCGGTGAGCTCGGCAACGGTGCGACCCTCCGGGTTCGTGTAGGGGAGCTCGAGGATCGTGGCGCGCTCACGCGTGACCGGGTTCTCCCAAACCTCGCCGACCTGGATCGGGGTGAGGTCCGGCGGACCGTTCGGGTCGGGATGAGACATACGGAAAACCCTAACCGTTGTCGATCGACGTAGCGCCGCGGTGCATCAGCGGAGCAGCGGGCTCCCTCCCGGCGTCTTCGTGACCCACGTGCCGCCGTCGACGGCGAGCACCGCGCCGTTCACGTACGCCGGACGCCGGCGATGCGAGGAAGGCGACGGCGTCCGCCACCTCCTCGGCGTCGTCCCAGGCGACCCGCCGGGATGCCCTCGACGAAGCCGTCGGAGTCCTCCCCTACGAGGCGGCCGTGGACGACGGTATTGACCGTGATGCCCTTGCCGCCGAGCTCGACAGCGCCGACCTGGCCGATCGTCGTCAGGAATCCACCCATCGCCGCGTCGAGCGTGTCACCGTGGACGGGACGAAGCGAGGCCGTCGAAACGACGAAGACGATCCGGCCCGGGGTTCCTGCCTCCTCCCAGCCGGCGGCCGCGGCCTGCGCCGTTCGGAACGCAGTCTTGGCGGCAGTGACCGCCCGGTCCCACTGCGACTGCTCGATGTCGAGGAACCGTCCGGTCGGTTGCCTGCCCGCGCCGGCGACGGCGACATCGAGCTCGGGCTCGCCGAGGCGCGCGCGGACCGCCGCCTCGAGGCCGGGGGAGAGACCGCTGAGCGCGAGCGACGCCCATCAGTACTTCCCCACCACGAAGCCGCCGTCCACGCGGAGGAACTCGCCGGTGACGTAGTCGCCGTCCTCCGAGCAGAGGTACACGACCGCGCGCCCCTGCTCGATCGGCTCGGACGGCCGCGGGATCGGGATGAGCCGGAGCGTCGCCGGCCTCGTCCTCCTCGGTACGCAGCCCGGGCGAGTCGTCGTTCAGCTGCGACTTCACCCAGCCGGGGCCGATGTGGTTCACGGTTATCCCGTGCTCGCCGAGCTCGACCGCCATCGTCTCGCAGAGAGCCCGGACTGCCTGCTTCGTCGCTCCGTACACGGCCATCGTCGGAAAGCCCATCTGCGCGTGAACGGAGGACGTGAAGACGATGCGCCCACCGGAGCCGCGCGCGACCATCGCCCGCGCCGCCGACTGGCCGACGTTGAACGCGCCGGTCAGGTTCACGCCCACGATTCGGTCGAGCGACTCCTGCGAGATCTCCGTCCAGGCCTGCCAGCCGGCGACGCCGGCGTTCGAGCAGGCGATGTCGAGCGGCCCGAGCTCCTGTTCGACTTGCTCGACCATCGCGTCGACCTGGGCCCGATCCGAGACGTCCGCCTCGACGAACATCGCCCGCCTGCCCATCGAACGCACGAGCTCTGCGAGCTCCTCGCCCATGTCCTGGAACGCCGACGTCGTTGACCGCGACGTCACACCCCTCGCCTGCGAGCGCGAGCACGATGCCGCGACCGATGCCACGCTCGTGCGCGGCGCCCGTGACCAGCGCGATCTTCCCTTCCAACCTCACGGCGCCTTCCTCGCCTCCCAGGCCTTCATGATCCCTTCCTTGCCGCGCCGGCAGACGTCGACCGGATCCTGCTTCCAGAGCGAATCCTCGAAGTCCATCTCCGTGAACGAGGCGTCGTCGGAGAAGATCTCGAGATCGACCCAGTCGACGACCCCACCCTCGTCGAGCGCACCGAGGAGCGCGGGGATGTCCATGATCCCGTCACCCGGCAGCGCTCGGTCGAAGTCGTTGCGGGTCTCCTTGCGCCAGTCGCAGACGTGGACGCTCGAGTCGATGCGGTCTCCGTGCTTGACGGTCTCCTCGAGGACGTTGTCGGTGTCCCACAGGTGGTAGAGGTCGTAGAGCAGCTTGACGTTCGGCTCGCCGATCTCGTCCATCAGGTCGATCGTTCCCGGGATGTCGCCGATCATCGTCCAGGTGCCGTACACGTTGCGGTGGAGCGGCTCGAGGCCGAGCGTCAGTCCGTGCTCGCCCGCGACCTTCGCCGCCTGCCGCAGCCCGTCGACGACGACTTTCCGGGCCTCGACGGGATCGGTGTCTCCCGGATGACCTGTCAGGCAGAGGATCACCTCGGGCTCGAAGGGCGCAAACCGGCGGATCGCGTCGCACAGCTCCTGCGTCCGCTCCTTCGGATCGGTCGGTCCCGGAAACGGAACGGGCCAGATCGAGAGCGTCCCGGGGATGCATGTCGTCGCCGCGAGGCCCGAGTCTCGGAGCTTCGCGAGCGTCTCGGCGTCGCCGCCCTCGGGCAGCTTGAACTCCCAGATGCCGACACCGTCGGCGCCCGCCTCACGGTAGGTCGCCAGATCCTCCTCGAACGTCTGGTGGAACGTCGTGATCTCGGAGACCGAGAACTTCGGCTCGGCCATGCTTGTCCTCCTTCGATGGTTAGCTGGGGGTGACGACGATCTTGATCACGCCGTCCTCGCGGTTGATGACCTGCTCGATGCCCTCGTTGATCGCGTCGAGAGCGATCGAGTGGGTGATGATCTTGTCCGTGTCGACGACGCCCTCGCGCAGCAGGCGGATGGTCTTCGGCCACTGGTTCGGGTAGAGCCACGAGAACCGGATCGTCTTGTCCTGGGCGAGACTGGCGAGCATCGGCACCTTGACGACGTCGTCAGGGCCGGCCAGGCCCATGTAGACGACGCGTGGAGCCGTTGCCGGTGACCTCGAGCGCGCTCGAGGTCGCCTCCTCGGCTGCGGTGCCGACGATCGCTCGCTCGGCCAGCTCGCCCGCGTTCAGCTCCCGGATCGAGGCCGCGAGGTCGCCCGTGTAGTAGGGCGAGGCCGGGTCGGCCGTGTTGAGGACGTGGTCCGCCCCGAGATCCTTCGCGAGCTCGAGCCGGTAGTCCCTCGTCCCGACCATCACCGTCCGCCCCCCGCGCGCGTTCGCGAGCTGAAGCATCGAGAGCCCGACCGGGCCCGGGCCGTAGAGCACGACCAGATCGCCGAGCTGGATGTCGGCTTTCTCGACGGCGTTCAACGAGGCGGCCAGCATCTCGACGAACGCACCCTGCTCGTCCGTCATCGAATCAGGGAGCTTGTACGCGTGGTCGGCCTTGGTTCGCACGAACTGGGCGAAGCCCCCGTTGGTCGTGACCCCGAGCACGGTCGAGAGATCGAAGTGCGGGTTGCCCGACCGTGAGAGGTCGCCACCGGCAACCGACTGGATCGGATTGACGGCGACTCTGTCGCCCTCCGCGAGCGTATCGACCCCGCTGCCGAGCTTCACAACTCGGCCCGAGAACTCGTGGCCGAGGATGAGCGGGCCCTTCCCGTCGGGCGTGCCGACCGGGCTGCGACCGAGGTAGTACTCGAGGTCGGACCCGCAGATCCCGCAGGCTGCGACCTCGACGAGCACGTCGTCGTCGCCGATCTCCGGCTCCGGCACGTCCTCGAGCTTGATGTCCTTGACGTCGTAGAAGACCGCAGCCTTCATGCTTCCTCCTTAGTTCCGCACGTACTTGTCGAGCAGGCCGTTCAGGTACGGGCAGTCCGTCCCACGTGTCCGACCAGGCCTTCGAGCCCATCGGGATCGAGTCGACCGCCCACCAGACGCCGTCGTAGCGTTCGGCGAGCACCGGCATCAGCTCGTCGAAGTCGATGATGCCCTCGCCGAAGTTGCACTTCGTCCCGAACATGTTCAGGTGGGTGTTCATGTCGGTGTCGCAGATGTGCATGTGGCCGATCGAGCCCTGCGGGAGCATCTTGATGAACTCGATCTGGTTCGGCAGCGTCTCGGCGGGCTGGACGTGGTTGTGCCCGATCACGCCGCAGGCCTGGAAGTGGCCCGTGTCGTACATGAGCTTGAAGTTGGAGTTGCCGACGTCGTTCAGCATCTTCACCGTCTCCGACGGCTTGTTGAACGGCTGCAGCGACTCGAGCTCCCAGAGCATGACGCAGCCGACCTCGGCGCCCTTCTCGGCGTGGTGCTGGAACGTCCGCACGACCCGGTCCCAGATCTCGTCGTAGTCGGCGTCGTACGGCAGCGGCCCCGCAGCCCCGGGGTCGACGCGCATGCCTGGGATCTCCATGTCGGCCGCGAGCTGAAGGTAGCTCTCGAAGTACTCGATGTACTCGTCGTAGACCTCCTGCGAGCCGGTCGCCCACGGCAGCCGGAACAGGTCGCCGTAGGGGCCGGGCGCGATGCCCGCGATCTCGAGCCCGAGCGAATCGATGTGCTCCTTCAGCTTCTTCCGGCTCGCCTTGTCCGGGTAGCGCTCGACGGTCGCGTGGTCGAAGAAGCCGCCGAGCTCGACCCCGTCGTAGCCCCAGGCGCCGAGCACGGGCAGGACCTCGTCGAGCGCCGCCGGCGGGTCGAACCCGAACGCCATGCACCAGGTGCCGCGACAGACCTTTGCTTCCTTCGCCATCTGTTCCCTCCTCTGTTGCTGGCTGTCGCTAGTCCATGTGGAGACCGCCGTTCACGTCCACGTGGGCGCCGTGGACGAACGCCGGCTGCGTCCGATGCGAGCCAGGCGACGACCGCCGCGACCTCCTCGGGCGTGCCGACGCGCCCGAGCGGGGTCGCGCCGACCGTCCGGTCGCGGACGTCCGGCGGCCAGGCTGCGATCATCGGCGTGTCGATCACGCCTGGGTTGACGCAGTTCACGCGTGATCCCATGGGGACCCGCGAAGCGGGCGACCGACTTCGTCAGGCCGACGACGCCGGCCTTCGACGCGGCATAGACGGCGCCGGCGGCGAGCCCGCCGACCTGGCCCGCCGAGCGAGGCGACGGTCACGATGCGCCCCTGTCCGTGCGGGATCATCGACTCGACGCGCCGCCTGGCAGGCGAGGAACGTGCCGCTTGAGGTTGACCGCCTGGATCCGGTCCCACTCATCGGGCGTGATCTCGTCGAACGGGGTCGCGTGGAAGACGCCCGCGCACGTCACGAGCACGTCGAGCGAGCCGAACGTGTCGTCGACGTGGCTCGACGAGCCTCTCGCACGTCCGTCGGCGTCCGTGACGTCGACGCGGCGACGGCAGCCGCTGCGCCGATCTCGACGTGCGGCCGCGCTCGACAGCCGTCGCGATCGAGGTCGGCGACGACGACCCTGCGCTCCCTCGGCGACGAGAGCGGCGGCACAGGCCTTGCCGATGCCGCCCGCCGCGCCCGTCACGAGCGCAGTTCTGCCGGCGAGCCCGGTGTCCACGCTAGCCCCGCCTCGCCGGGCCACGGCCGTGCGAGCTGCACGAGCTCGACGGCGTTGCCGTCCGGATCCTCGAAGTACAGCGCCTTGCCGCCGTCGTTCGGGCCGCCGACGACCGTGACGGGCCCGGGCGAGCGAAGCCTGACACCCTGTTCGTCGAGACGAGCGCAATCCGCCTCGATGTCGTCGGTCACGAAGCAGAGGTGCGCGCTGCCGGCGTGGTTCGGCTCGCGGGCACGGGTGTCGCCTCGCCGGGCTCACGGTACTCGAGCAGCTCGAAGTTGAGACCCCAGCCCCGCAGGTGGACGATCCGGACGCGGGCGCCCGGCACGCCCGTCACCTTCTCCGTGAACCCGCCCGGCGGCAATCTCCCGGTCGGAGACGAGCTCCATGCCGAAGTGCTCGCCGTAGAACGCGGCCTGACGATCTGCGTCGGCAGTCGTGATCTCGAAGTGGTGGAAGCCGGTGATCATGCGGCGATTCCCGCCGCGATGGCGCTCGACGAAGTCGCGGTCGAGCTCGAGCCCGAGCCCTGGCCGGTCGGAGAGGAGCACCTCGCCGTTCACGATCTCGGGCTGGACGGCGAACAGCCCGTCCCAGACCGGATCCCGGACCGGGTTCGGGAACACCTCGAGGATGGCGCCGTTCTCGGCGGCCGCCACGAGATGCCCGTGGATCTGGGGATCGTGGTGGGGCGCCATCAGCACGCCGTGATGCAGATGCGTAGGCCGCCGACGCGGAGCCACTCGGTGATGCCTCCCGCACGCGTGCAGTCGAACTGGAGGTAGCGGATCGGCGTGTGGTCGACGAGGTCGCGGCAGCCGAAGCGATGGAGCTCGCGCTCGCCGCTCGCGAGCGGGATGCTCGTCTGGGCGCCCGACCCGCGCGAGCCCGAAGACCGGGTCGAACCAGGCGACGGGCTCCTCGAGCCAGCGGATCCCGAAGGGCTCGAAGGCACGCAGCCGCCTCGATCGCCGTCGGCACGTCGTAGGCCGAGTTGGCGTCGAGCATGATCGCCGCGTCCGGCAGCGCCTCGCGCACCGCACGCGACCCGCGCGACGTCCTCCGCGATCGACAGGCCTCCGACCTTCAGCTTGACCGCCGTCGAAGCCCGAGCGCCGCGTATCCGGCCATCTCGGCCGACGAGCTCGTCGACGATAGGCCTGACCGTCGGGCCCGTAGTACCCCCCGCTCGCGTACGCCGGCACCGCCGAGCGGCGCCCGCCGAGCAGCTTCCAGAGCGGCAGGCCCGCCGCCTTGCCCTTGATGTCCCAGAGCGCGATGTCGATTCCCGCGATGGCCGCCATGAACTGAGGCTTGGCACCGGCGCCGAAGTGTGGCTGCCCGTCGGCGGCCTCGAAGCCGGCAGCCGTCGCGGGTGAAGGTCGAGCGGAACATGACGTCGTAGAGCCGCTCGTGGTCGAGCGCATCCTCTCCGACGAGCCGTGACCGGAAGTGCTGGAGGATCGCGATGATCGCCGACCTGGGGCCGGCCGTGAATCTCTCCGATCCCGACGTGGCCCGCCTCGGTCTCGACCTCGACGACGATCTCGGCCGCGACGGTGTACGGCTCGAGCGACATCCAGAAGGCGCGCTCGAGCGGCACGGAGATCGGCGTGGATCCGGATGTCGGCGATGGCGGTGCTCATGCCGCCGGGGCTCCCACGCAGCGCGCGCGGCGGCGCGGTGCTGGCGCGCGTGACGAGGTGGGTGGGCAGAACGACGCGCCTCGGTGCAGCGCCCTCGTCGCCCAGCCGGTCGAGCAGCAGCTGGGCCGAGCACCGGCCGAGCTCGAGCAGGTCGCGGTCGACGACGTCGATCGGCGGGCTGAAGAGCCGGGTGACGTCGACGTCATCGCAGGCGATGACCGAGAGATCGTCGGGCAGGCGCACGCCGAGGTCGGTCAGCGCTACGAGGACGCCGGCCGTGAGCAGGTTGTGCCCGATCAGAAGAGCCGTCGGTCGATCGGCCGACGCGAGCAGCTCGCGCGAGCGGCGAGCTCACCGCTCTCGCGCCCGGGCTCGGCGCTCCGGACGAGCCCGCCGATCGAGAGCCCGAGCCGGCGCGCATGGCGCCGGAACGCGACGGTCCGCGCCCGGCTCCCGAGCTGGCCCTCGCTTCCGGCGATGAGCGCGACGCGGCGATGGCCGAGCCCGGCGAGCCGCTCGAGCGCCTCGGCGACTCCGGCGTCGTGATCCGACCAGACTGCGTCGGCATTCGATCCCGGCACGTCGCGGTCGAAAAGGACGGTCGACGAAGCCGTCCAGCCGCTCCGCGAGGCCGGGCGCGCGCTCGTCTGCCACGGCCGCGATCAGCCCGTCGAGCCGCCGCTGCCGCAGCGCCGACAGGAGGCCGGCCTCGTGCTCCGGGTCGTTCTCCGAGTTCGCGAGCACGAGGGAGTAGCCGTGCGGAACGAGCACGCTGTCTACGCCCTTCGCGATCGTCGCGAAGAGCGGGTTCGAGATGTCCGAGACCACGAAGCCGACTGTCCGACTCGACCCGGTCCTCATGCTCCGCGCCGCGACGTCCGGCCGGTACTCGAGCGCCTCCATGGCGTCGACGACGCGCCGGCGGGCAGCCTCGCTCACGAACGGGTAGTCGTTCAGAACGCGAGAGACGGTCGAGACGGAAACCCCTGCCCGCTCTGCGACTTCTTTGATCGTGGGCGGCATGGATAGGCGGTTGGTAACGATTTCAAGCGCGAGTCTATGCGCCTCGCACGCGGCGAGTCAAGAAACCTGGGGGGCTCAGCGCAGAAGCTCGCGTGGAACCTCGACGACCCGCTCGATTCGTCATCTCCCCTAGCTGCCCGCCCTCGCCCTTTGGTGAGACGAGCTGCGTGGGATCATGTCGCGGCATGGAGATCGTCTCCCACCCGGACTTCGCCTCGCTGCACCCGACCGGCGGGCACCCCGAGAGCCCGGCCCGCCTAGCGGCGCTGCTCGAGCGGTTCCCCGAGTTCACGCGACCGCGGCCTGCCGGCGTCGAGGAGGTTGCGGCCTGCCACGAGCACGAGTACGTCGAGCTCGTCCGCCGCGTGTCCGCGAGTGGCCGGGTGACGCACCTCGACGCCGACACGATCTGCACGCCGTCGAGCTACGAGCTCGCGCTCCTCGGCTCCGGAGCCGCGATCGAGGCTGCTGAGCGCGGAGCGCTTCGCACTCGTCCGCCCTCCGGGCCACCACGCGCTTCCCGCGAGGGCGATGGGCTTCTGCCTGTTCGGCAACGTCGCCGATCGCGGCGAGGTTCGCCCAGCGCGAGCTGGGCCTGCCGCGCGTGGCGATTCTCGACTGGGACGTCCACCACGGAAACGGAACGCAGGAGATCTTCTGGAACGATCCCTCGGTGCTGTTCGTGTCGCTCCACCGCTGGCCGTACTACCCAGGGTCGGGCGGGCCAGAGGAGCAGAACGAGACCACCGTGAACGTACCGCTTCCGGCCGGCGCGGGTGACGACCTCTACCTCGAGGCCTTCGCGCGTGTGGTCGAGCCGGCCGTCGTGCGCTTCGAGCCCGACCTCCTGCTCGTCTCGGCGGGCTTCGACGCAGCCGCCGGCGACCCGCTCGGTGGGATGAACGTCACCCGCGACGGATTCCGCGCTCTGGCCCGGCAGTCGCGAGCGCTCTGTCCACGGCTCGGTGCCGTGCTCGAGGGCGGCTACGACGTCGCGACGCTTCCCGGTCTGGTCGACGCTGCTCTCGAGGGATTCGCTGCCTGAGCTCCCGGAAGCGGTCCTCGTCCCCGGGCTCCTGCACGGCGCCGCCACAGTTCCGGTGGCGGTCCACGAGGAGCTTGCGGCTGCGATTCCGGCGCGCCGCCTGACCGTCATCGAGGGCTCCGGGCACTTCACGCCGCTCGAGCGCCCGGCTGAGGTGACGGACGCCCTCCGGCGCTGGCTCGCGGCGTGACTGAGGTACGCTCAGGCGCAATGCGCCGCAGGGCCGCGCTCAGTCTGATCGTCACCGTATCCATCCTCCTGGCGGCAGCCTCGTCCGCCTGGGCCGGGCCGGTTCCGGACCTGCCGACGATGCAGGATCGGCTCGAGCAGCTCGGCGGCCGGCCCTGCCCCGACGAGCCGCGGCTCACGTGCGTGACGCTGAGCGTCCCGCTCGACCACTTCGACCCCTCTGACTCGCGAACCCTCGACGTCGTCTTCGGCGTGCTGCCGGCATCCGGCACGAGCAAGGGCCTGTTCGTGATCGCAACGGGCGGCCCCGGCTCGGCGGGGATCGCGGAGTACGACTTGTGGGTTCCGTATTTCGACTCCTCGATCCGGAGGCGGTTCGACATCGTCTTCTTCGACCAGCGCGGGATCGGACTGTCCGGCGGACTGACCTGCCCGAACGCCGCAGCCGAGTACTACAGCTCCGCGCTGCCCCCGATCGATGCCGCGTCCGCGTTCAGCGACGCCTGCGTGAGCGAGATGGGCTCCGCGTCGCTGCTGCCGTTCGTCGACACCACCAGGCGGTCGAAGACCTCCACGCCTTCCGAGAGGCGGTCGGCACGACCGCAGATGTGGCTGTACGGCGTCAGCTACGGAACGCAGTACGCGCAGACGTACGCCGCCGCGCACGGGGACGCGCTCGAGGGCCTCGTCATCGACGGCGTCGTCGATCTGACGCTTTCCGGCCCGGATTACTGGGTGGATGCCGCCGGCGGGTTCGAGGGGGTGCTCGACGACACCCTCGCGTCATGCCAGCAGCGGCCCCGGTGCCGCACGGATGCGCGCGTGTCCGGGAGCACCTCGGTCGAGGACGTGTACGACCGTCTCGCGGCGCGACTGCCGGAACCGGTTCGGTTCCCCCTCCCCGCCGGTGGTACGGAGGTACGGCAGCTCACGTCTGCCGACCTGGTCACGGTTGCGGCGGGCCAGGTGTACACGGAGGACGATCGCATGATGCTGCAGAGGGCCGTTGCAGCCGCCGGCCGCGGCGACCTGGTTCCGCTCCTACGTCTTGCGTACGTGAACTTCGTCGTCGATCCGCAGACCCTCGAGGCGATCCCCGATCCGAGCTACTCGGACGGGATGTACTACGGAGTCGACTGCCGCGACTACGGGTACTACACCGGAACTCCGGAAGAGCGGGCCGCCCAGTTCCTCGTGGCCGCCCTGCCCGTCGCCGAGCGCTATCCACGCACGGGCGATGACATCTTCCTGTCCGATCTCCCTTGTGCGTTCTGGCCGGGCGCGAGCCAGGATCAGACGAGACCGGCGCCCCTCGTCGCCGAAGGGGTGCCTACTCTCGTCCTCACCTCGACCGCCGATCCGATCACACCCCCCGGTCAAGGCAAGAGCGTGTTCGAGCGGCTCGCCGACGGCTACCTCATCACGACGCAGGGCGGCCCACACGGCACGTTCGCGTGGGGCTACCCGTGCCCTGACGAGCTCGTGACCCGCTTCCTGGTCGCAGGGGAGGCGCCGGATGCGCGGGAGTCGACCTGCCGGGGTCGACTGGCGGACGCGTACGTGCCGCTCGCTCCGGCCAGGGCCGCCGCGTTCAAGAACGCGCAGGCCGCCCTCGCCTCGGCCGAGACCGAGATCACCTATCTGCCCGAGTACTACTACTGGGACGGCGTAACACCGACGGACGTCGGCTGCCCCGTTGGCGGAGGCACGATGCGCATGCGCGAGTCGCGCAACGGCTACCGCTTCGCCTTCAGGCGCTGTGGTTTCACCCGCGGAGTCCTGATGACCGGTACCGGCTCGTACGATTCGAACCGGGACAGATTCGTGCTCGACGTCACCCTCGCCGGCCGGTTCGACGGACGTTTCCGGTACGTAGACTGACCGAGGCGACGCCGCGGGGGGCCGGACGAGCGTATGGACGTTAGCGAGCTGACATTCGAGGCAGAGGTCGTGGAGCGCTCCCACGAGCTTCCGGTCGTCGTCGATTTCTGGGCTGACTGGTGCGGCCCATGCAAGGCGCTCGCCCCGGTTCTCGAGAGCGGCGCCGAGAAGCATGGGGACAAGCTCGCTCTCGTCAAGGTGGACATCGACGCGAATCCTGCGCTCGCCGAGAGGTACGGGATCCGCAGCATTCCGGCCGTCAAGGCATTTCGGGGCGGGCAGGTGGTCGACGAGTTCGTTGGCGCCCTGTCGCCTCAGTCCGTCACGGCGTTTCTCGACGGGCTGGTCGGCCCGGGGGCCGGAGCCCGTCTCCTCGACGAGCTCTCGGCGAGCGGCGAGTTCCCCGAGATACTCGGCCCGCTCGCCGAACAGGACTACGAGCGGGCGCTCGAATGGCTGCTCGCATCCGCCTCGGACGGCGACGCCGAGCGACGCGAGCGGATACGCGAGGTGATGGTCGCCATCTTCCAGGAGCTCGGGCAGGATCATCCGCTGAGCGCCAGCTACCGACGCCGCCTCGCGACCGCGCTCTACTAGCGCGAATCGGGTTCTGCCGCGGTGCTCTGGTACTAGCTGACCTGCGGCACAGTTCTGGCACGGCGCCGACACAAGGTCTGTCTTTTCAGGACGATGTTTTTCGGTCGCCGGCTCCCTAGAGTTGGTTGTGGTCGCGCAGCCCGCGCCCGCCGCGTCCGGAAGGAGGTGAGCCATGAATGAGTTTTCGACATATCGCGCTGATAGCGGCCGCAGCGGCAGCTCTTGGGATCCTCGCCTCCTCGAGCGTGGCGGCTCAGCCGGCGCCCGGAACGGTTCGGGCAACGGTCACCGACCTCGACCTGCAGGGACGGGCGCTCGGGGCACCAAGGCCTGCTCTTCGCGGCAGCGGAGGCAGATCGCTGCAAGCCTCGGGCTGCCGCGAGATCGACATCGTCAAGGAGGGCTCGAGCTTCCTCTTCCGGACGACGGTGTACAAGTTCCACCACCACAAACGCTGGTGCTGGTCGAATGGGCGGGTCACCGGTGTCTGGACGTCGGCCTACGCGACCAACGTGGACGCGAACTGGTACTACCGCGGTCTCTCGGCCAGCACCGGCTACTTCTACGGTGCGAACCAGAGCGGCCACTATTCGTTCCGGCAGGCGAAGATGGAGAACTGCGTTCTCAAGTACGGCTGCGTCGGCAGCGAGTACCCCTGGGTCAAGATCTGGGTCCAGGGCGACGGCGGCTACCGTTGGCAGAGAGGAGGTTGAGATGACGAGCACGGGCACCGGCTTCTTCGCAGGCACGCTCGAAGTCCTGGGGCGGTTCCTCTATCGGCTGCTCCTCGCCATTGCGATCGTGTGGGTTCTGGGCCTCGTCGTCGGGCTCTTTGCCGGCGACCCACCCCCGGACGGCGGCAGCAGCCCACCCCCGATCTCGTCTGGTCGCTGACAGACGGAGGCCGCAGCCCGCGGCGGCCTCCTGTAGGTGCCCGTCTGCTTGCGGCCCGGCTCCATGGCCCGGCTCGGAGGCTCGTTTCGAGGGCGCCTCGAGCTCGTCTCAGCGCAGGCGAGCCGGCAGCCTGAAGTACACGTCCTCGCGGGTGAGCTCGACTTCCTCCCGCTCGGCGAATCCGAGGTCGGCCAGCCGGTCTGCGACCCGATCGACGAGAAGCTCGGGCGAGGAAGCTCCGGCGGTCAGGCCGACGGTCTCGTGCCCGTACAACCACGAAGGCTCGAGGTCGCTCTCGTCGTCGATCAGGTAGGCGTCGGCACCGCAGGTCTTCGCCACCTCGACCAGGCGGTTCGCATTCGAGCTGGTTCGCGATCCGACGACGAGCACGAGCGTCGCCTGCTCGCAGATCTTCTTGACGGCGTCCTGGCGGTTCTGGGTCGCGTAGCAGATGTCCGCGGAGGGCGGGCCGACGAGGTCGGGAAAGCGGTCGCGCAGCGCGTCGACGACGCCTGCCGTATCGTCGACCGAGAGGGTCGTCTGGGTCAGGTAGGCCACCTGCTGGTCCTCGACCTCGAGTTGCTCGACGTCCTCCACCGTCTCGACGAGGCTGATCGACTCGGACGCCTCTCCCATCGTCCCGACGACCTCTTCGTGGCCGGCGTGGCCGACGAGCGCGATCTTGAGGCCTCGCGCCGCGTAGCGGCGCGCCTCGGCGTGCACCTTCGAGACGAGCGGGCAGGTCGCGTCGATCACCTCCAGGTTGCGGTCGTCGCACTTGCGGTAGACCTGCGGAGCGACGCCGTGTGCAGACAGGACGACCAGAGCGCCCTCGGGAACCTCCTGCTCGGTGTCGACGAAGATCGCGCCTCGGGCCTCGAGATCCTCTACGACGTGCACGTTGTGGACGATCTCGTGGCGGACGTAGACCGGCGGCCCGTGCGTATCGAGGAGCTTCTCCACGATGTCGATCGCGCGGACGACACCGGCGCAGAAGCTTCGCGGAGCCGCGATCAGAACCCGCTTGCTCATGGCGCACCCGCCGCCGCGATGGAGGCCGCTGCCCGCTCGAGCGCGGAGAGAGCACGACGCGCCGCCCTCGACGCTCGCACGGCCCGGCGCGGCTCGGTGACGAGAGCCCTGACGACCGTTCCCCAGGCGACGCTACCGTCGGGTCGCGAGGCCCCCGACAGCCGCCCGACCGGACGGGCGGGCGAGTCGGACACAGCCCGGACCGCTCCCGCGAGCCTGCCGCTGGCAGCCAGCGCACCGCTCTCCATGTCGACAGCAACCGCGCCCGTTCGGCGCGCCAACTCGGCCCGCTCTGCGGGCTCGTCGACCACCCTGGCTGCGCCGCAGAGCACGGCCGGTGTCGCCCCTCGAACGGGCAGGGCGTCACCCTCCCAGAGCACCGAGCCGTCCTCGGCGACCACCCGCGTGGCGGTGAGGACCGTTCCCTCCGGAAGCTCGGGCACGAGCGCGCCGGCGAGCCCGAAGCTCACGAGCCTCCCGGCAGGGGCGGGCCGCGATGCGCCCAGGCCGACCCGGACGACTGCCGTGGCGCCGCCTCTTCGGGCCGCCCGCTCTTCGACTGCGAGCGCACAGGCGAGCGTGATCGGCTCGGTATCCGTCAGCGGAGCGTCCATGCGAGGCTCCGCACGGTCTCCTTGAGGCTTGCGGTCGCCGCCAGCGTCGCCGAGGGCTCGAACCCGCAGTGGATCCCGCAGTGCTCGCACCGCGGATCGTTCCCCGGGCCGTACCGCTCCCACTCCATGCCGTCGATGAGCCCCTCGTAGGTGGGGAAGATCGCGTCGGTCAGGAGGTAGCACGGGCCCTTCCAGCCGTACGGATTCCTCGTCACGGATCCCCAAGGAGTGCAGGGAAGCTCGCGTTCACCCGTCAGGAAGTCCTGGTAAACCGGGCTCGCGAGCCAGCGAAAGCCGCTCTTTCGCACGGCGGCGCGAATGGCGCGGAACTTCTCCTCGTGCTCGGCGCGGGTCATGGTGAGGTTCGGGTCGATCTGGGAGTACTGGTAGCCGGGAGCGACGAGCATGCCGTCGATGCCGACCTCGTTCGTGAGATAGCCCATCATCTCGATGACGTCGTCGACCTCGGTCTCCTTGAAGATCGTCGTGTTCGTCGTGACGCGGAACCCGGCCGCACGGGCCGCCTTGATCGCGGCGATCGCGATCTCCCAGAGGCCGGGATAGTCGCAGACGTAATCGTGGATCTCCCGCATGCCGTCGAGATGGATCACCCAGGTCAGCCTCGGGTTCGGCGTGAACCGGTCGAGCATCTCCTCGAGTCGCAGCGCGTTCGTGCAGAGCTGGATGTTCTTGCGCATCTCGAGGAAGCCCGCCACGACATCCTCGACGCCCTTGTAGATGAGCGGCTCGCCGCCGCAGATCGACACAACAGGCGCACGGCATTGCGCGCCCGAGTCGAGGCACTCCTCGACGGTGAGGCGGGCCTTGTTCGACTCGTACTCGCGGATCTTTCCGCAGCCGATGCACGCGATATTGCAGCCGAGCGTCGGCTCGAGCATCAGAACGAGGGGGTATCGCTCCTCGCCCTTCTGGGACGCGACGTAGCGACCGATCTGGACGGTGCTGCGAAGCGGAAACTTCATCGTCCTCCCTTTCCTTCGACGCCCGAGTCCCCGGCCGTCCCGATCGCCCGCGCCAGCGCGGGCGTCACGGGGCCGGGCCGGTAGCCAAGCCTCTCTTGCGCTCTGTCTGAGGAAAAATACATCGGCAGGCGGGCGAGAGTCACCTCGTCTCGATTCGCGAGGCCGATCCGAGCGGCCGCAACGGCCGCCGCGTACGGGATACGGAGGGAGGGTCGCGGGCGTCCGGCGAGGTCGGCGACGGCCCCGAACAGCTCGGCGAGAGACAGGTTGACGCCTCCGAGCAGGTACCGCTCGCCGCGCTTCCCCCGCTCCAGCGCGAGCGCGTGCCCGCGCGCGACGTCGCGCACGTCGACCACGTTCAGGCCGGTCGTGGCGACGTAACCGCGGATTGAGCCGCTCGCCACGCCGGCGATCATTCGCCCCGTCGGGGTCGGTTTCATGTCACCTTCCCCGACCGGCGTGGTCGGGTTGACGACGACGGCATCGAAGCCTGCGCGGGCGGCATCGAGCACCACACTGCTCGGCGGCGAGCTTCGTCCGCTTGTACGGCACGCGCAGCTCCCAGGCCGGCGGCGAGTCCAACTCTGTCGCCTCGCGTCCGGGAACCGGTCCGCACGTTCCCGCCGTGCTCGTGTGGACGAGGCGGCGCACGTGCTTGCTGATACAGGCCTCGAGCACGTTGCGGGTTCCTTCGACGTTCACCCGCTCGATCATCTCCGGATCTGCGTCGTAGCTGTAGAGCGCGGCGACGTGCACGACTGCGTCACAGCCCTCGACGGCCCGTTCGAGCCCGGCCGGATCGAGCAGCTCGACCCGCTCGGCACGCACCGTCGCTCCCTGGTCAGCGAGCTCCCTGGCGACGTGCGACCCGACGAAGCCCGTTGCGCCCGTGACGTAGACCTTCATCGCCGCGCCGCGCGATACCGCCCGAGTGCGATCATCGGCCACACGATCCGGTAGAGGTGGTAGCGAATCAGGAAGTCGCGGGGAAATCCGGTCCCCGTGAAGTGCTCCTCGTCCCAGTCACCGTCCACCCGCTGGTGCTCGCAGAGCCAGGCGACGGCCGCCTCTGCCGCCTTGCTCTGCGCCGCGCCGGCGGCGACGAGGCCCGTGAGCGCCCACGCTGTCTGCGAGGGAGTGGACACTCCCCGACCCCGCCACGACTCGCCCTCCTCGCCGACGTCGTACGAGCGGCAGTCCTCTCCGAAGCCGCCGTCCGCGTTCTGGTGGGCCTCGAGCCAACCGACCGCACGAGCGAGCGCCGGATGCTCGGGAGCGAGCGCCGGCTGCCGCGAGAGCCGGGAGCGCGGCACCGGTGCCGTAGACGTAGTTGACGCCCCAGCGCCCGAACCACGACCCGTCCTCGAGCTGCTCGTTCAGCAGATAGGCGACGCCGCGCGTGACGGCGTCCTCGTAGCCCGGATGCCGGGTGAGCAGCTCGATCGCGTGCGCGGTGACGTCGACGCTCGGCGGATCGATGACGGCTCCGAAGTCGCAGAAGGGCACGTCGTAGAGCCAGTACGCGTCGTTGTCGACGTCGAATGCGGCCCAGCCGCCGTTCGACGATTGCATCCCGGCTATCCAGTGACAGGCGCGCTCGACGGCCGGCCGACCGACGCCGAGCTCGTCCAACGCGAGGGCGACGACGGCGGCGTCGTCGACATCCGGGTACAGGTCGTTCTCGTACTCGAACGACCAGCCGCCGGGCTCGACACCGGGTAGCCGGATCGCCCAGTCGCCGCGCGTTCTCACCTCCTCGTCGAGGATCCAGCGCACTGCGCCGGCGACGGCTGGGACGTGCGCTCCGACACCCGACTCGGCAAGCCCGAGCAGCGCGAGGCCGCTGTCCCAGACAGGCGACTGGCATGCCTCCGGCCTGAGCCTGTCGCCGTCGTCGACGAGGAACCCGTTCCAGCCCTGAAGCCCGCGCCGGAGGTACGGCGAATCGGGGCCGTGCCCGCGACAGGCGAGCGCGATCAACGACCACACCCAGGGAGGCTGAATACCTCCCCAGGATCCGTCGAGCTCCTGCCGGTCGATGATCCAGCGTTCCGCGAGGGCAAGCGCGCGCTTGCGCCCCGGCTTGAACGGGCTGCGCGCATAGAGCCTGAGGAGCCGGTCGACGTCGTCCCAGACATTGCGGCGTGCCCGCTCGAGCGGACCGAGATCGAGCTCGTGACAGGCGCGTCCGGGCGCCATCCTTCGCACCGGCCTGTAGTGCATGACGATCGACAGCGGGAGCACGGTCTGACGCGCCCAGCAGGCAAACGTGTAGAGGGACACGGGCAGTGCCGGCCGCAGCAGCACGAGCTCCGGGAAGAGCTGAGGCACCTCGTCCCAGCGCCAGATTCCGAAAAGCGACAACCAGATACGCGTGAAGACCCGTGCGCCACCGATCCCGCCCCGCTCCTCGCAGAATCGTCTCGCCTCGGCCAGCTGAGGAGCAAGCTCCGACAGGCCGGCGAGCCGCAGCGCCGCGTACGCCTCGAGTGTCGCGTTCAGGTCCGGCTCGCCGCCGTGGTAGATCGACCACAGGCCGTCCGGCCGCTGCTGCGCCAGCAGCTCTGCCATGACGCGCATCGTCGTCTCGTCGTCCCTCAGGCCCATGAACTCGAGGAAGAGGAGATGCTGCGCCGTCATGGTGACGTTCGACTCGAGCTCCCCGACCCACCACCCTCCGGGCTCCTGGAGCTCGATCAGCCGTGCGATACCCGCGTCGATTGCTCGATCGAGATCCGGGGCAGTGATCGCGCTCAACTCGCAACCCGCCGCGGGTGTCGCGAGGAAGACACCGTCAGAGTTCTGCGCGCCTTTTTCTCCAAACCGCTCACCATCCGCGCGGTTTCCCTCGATACGCTGATAGCGGGTGGTGGCACGGGGTGGCCCCGGTGCTGATCGCCGCTCATGGGCGGGCTCCGGCGCCGACCTGGACATGTCCGGCGAGGCGGGCGGCGGCCCGGCCGCTGCGGATCGCGCCCTCCATCGTGGCCGGCCATCCGGTGGCGGTCCACGCGCCGGCGCGGATCACGTTCGGGCGGGCCGTGGCGGCGCCGGGACGCATCGCGGAAGTGCCCGGGCGTCCGGCGAACGTCGCGTCGGGCTCGCGGCTCACGCGGGACCACAGCAGCTCAGCCCGACCGAGCCGGTCGGTGAGCGCGCGCGCCATGAGCTCGACCAGCTCCCGGCCACGCGTCGCGGCGAGCTCAGGGGCCCCGCTTGCCACCACGGTGAGGTACTGCCCGCGCTCCGGTGCGTGACCCGTCAGCCGGCCACGGTCGAAGACCCAGTGAGCCGGGCTGTCGAGCAGCGCGGCAAGCGGGGGAGCGAGCAGCTGGCGATCGAAGAGCAGGTGAACGCTGACGATCGGCGAGTCACCGAGCTCCGGCGCCGGCTCGCCGAGGAGCGCGGCCGATTCCGGCGGGGGCAACGCGACGACGGTGAGGTCGGCAGGCACGCGCTCGCCGTCCGCGAGCACGACCTCGTCCTCCTCCAGCGAGGCGACCCGGGCCCGAAGCATGACGGTCGCGCCCGCTTCCTCGAGCGCGCGCCCAGCCGCGTCGCCGTGCATCTCGCCGAGCGGCGCGACCGGTAGCAGGAGGTCGCTGGCCTCGCGCGGCCCCAGGAGAGCGGTCTGAACGGTGAAGAGCCCGAGCGACGCGCTTGCCTGATCACTCGGCAGGTTGAGCCCCGGGCGGATGAACACGTCCCAGAATCGGTCGATCGCGACCTGAGTCGAGCCAAGCCGCCGCAGGAGCCACCCGAACGTCTCGCCGTCGTGTTCGGCAGGCTCCAGCCGGGCGAGCCGGCGCGCGACCCGCGCCACGCCGATGCGGTCACCGAGCGAGAGATGGCCGTAGCGGAGGAGGGCAGTCGCGCCGGCTCCGAGCAGAGCGACCCGGCGTCGCTCGTCGATGACCGGCAGGCTCAGCCGCAGGCGGCGAATCGCGCCGGCTTGTCCGATTCGCCCGAGGAAACGGAGGTACTCGGTGCAGCAGCCGAGCGCGACATGCTGGCCGTTGTCGGGTGGCGGAGCCGGGTCGCCGGCTCGTGCGGGAAGCGTCTGCACCAGGCCGCCGAGCGTCGGCCGGGCCTCGAGAAGCGTGACGTCGTACCCGGCGTCGACGAGATCGAGGGAGGCTGCCAGCCCGGCGAGCCCACCGCCTGCGACGGCAACCTTCACGCTGCCTCCCGGACGAGCCCGGCACCGACCACGCGTAGCTTGGCGAGGGGCGTGAGGCTTGGTCGCCTGGCGAAGACGTCGTAGTCCCGCCGCTCGATCTCGTCGAGCAGCCCGACATAGATGCCTGCCAGCGTGCGGACGCAGAGCGCGCTCCGCGAATCGAGCAGGGCGAGCAGCCCGAAGCCCTCGCTGAGCAGAGCCCGCGCCCGAGACGCCTGGTGCGTCATGAGCGCTCGCCATTCCGGGCCCGTTCGGCCGGCACCGATGTCGGCGTCGGACACTCCGAACCGCGCCAGCTCGGCCTGCGGTAGGTAGACACGTCCCAGCGTCCAATCCTCGGGCACGTCCCGCATGATGTTGATCTGCTGCAGAGCGAGCCCCAGCGTCTCGGCGAGCGGCTGTGCACGCTCAGGGTCCGACGGCCCGTAGACGGCCGTACACGAGATGCCGATCGTGCCGGCGACCCTGCGGAAGTACTCGCGCAGGTCGGGCCACGTCTCGTAGCGAGCTCGGTCGACGTCCCAGAGCGCGCCGTCGACGAGGTCGAGGAGCGCGCTCTTCGGAACCGGATAGCGGACGACGGTATCCGCAAGGGCGAGCATGACCGGATCGTCCTCCAGCGTGCGCGGCAGCTCGCGAACAGCCGCGCGTAGCGCCTCGAGCCTGGCACGCCGCAACTCGGACGACTCGGCGCCGTCGGCGATGTCGTCGACGCGACGCGCGTACGCGTACAGCGCGGTCAGCGCGAGCCGCTTCGGTCGCGGCAGCAGCATGATGCCCCAGGCGAAGTTCCTCGCCTCGCGGCGGGTGATGCGGCCGCACTCCGCGTACGCGGCCTCGACGCTCACGGCCGGAGGAGCTGTCGCACCGTGAGCCAGGCGAACGTCGCCTTGCTCGGAGCCGGCCTGCCGGTGAACACGTCCCAGCCGGCACGTTCGAGAGCGGCGAGCGCGGCGAGCCCGCCACGGGCGAACAGAGCGACCGACCGACCGCGGCTGCCTCCCAGCGCGCCGGCGAGCGGTAGCCCGCGGCGGAGGAGCTCCGCTGCCCGCGCGCTCTCGAAGCGCATGAGCGTCACGAGCCGGTCCGAGCGGGGGCCCGCCAGCTCCGACTCGGCGACGCCGAACCGGCGTAGATCCTCCAG
The DNA here is from genome assembly GCA_963797645.1 of uncultured Thermoleophilia bacterium. GTDB lineage: Bacteria > Actinomycetota > Thermoleophilia > Gaiellales > Gaiellaceae > CAWCQC01. The sequence goes on from CAWCQC010000002.1 coordinate 122,587, forward strand.
CGGCAGGTAGATCCGCTCGAGCGCGAGGTCGCGGGGCGGATCCTGGAGGAAGTTGACGAGCTGGAGACCCGTGCACACGTCGTCCGACATCGCGACCAACTCGGGCTCACCCGCGCTGCCGTAGACGCCGAGCACCAACCGTCCGACGGGCTCTGCCGAGTGCGTGCAGTACCAGCGCACGTCCTCCCAGGTCTCGTAGCGCGAGCGCTCCTGGTCGATCCGGTTCGCAGCGATCAGGCGCTCGAACGGCTCCCGTGGCAGGTCGCACGCTTCGATCGTCGCCTGCAACCGTCCCATGATCGACGTCCGGGGCGTCCCCCCGTAGCACGCAGCGAGCTCTCGCTCGAGGGCAGCGAGAAGACGCAAGCGGTCGCCGCCGGCTTCGTCGCCGAGGTTGTCGACGAGCCGCGCGAAGCCGTAGATCGCACGTAGGTGCGGCCTGGCCGCGCGGGGAGCGAGAATCGAGGCGACGGGGAAGTTCTCGCCGCCCGACCGGGCATCGATGCGCTCGAGCGACAGCTCGGGCGCATCGAGGAGCTCGCCGGCCACCATGGCGAGGAACGTAGCATGCTGCTCACCATGGAGCAGCGCGCATTCGGCTCGACAGGCATCGAGCTGCCGGTCGTGGGGCTTGGCACCTGGCAGGTCTTCGACATCGGCCCGGACGAGGAGCACCGCGCCGGTGATGTCGTCGCTGCTGCGTTCGACGGCGGCACTCGCGTCGTCGACTCGTCGCCGATGTACGGCCGCGCGGAGGCCGTGCTCGGTCGCGCCATGGGCGCGCGCCGCGCCGAGGCCTTCGTGGCGACGAAGATCTGGACGCCGTCGCCGGAAGAGGCGCGACGGCAGCTCGCGGCGCAACTCGCGTTCTACGGGGAGCACGTCGAGCTCGAGCAGATCCACAACCTCGTCAACTGGCGCGCATACCTGCCGTGGCTCGAAGAGGAACGGGAACGCGGGCGGATCGGGCTGATCGGAGCGACGCACTGGAAGGCCCGCGCGTTCGACGACCTCGCCGAGGTCATGCGCACCGGGCGAATCCAGGCGATCCAGATCCCGTACAACCCCCGCGAACGGGAGGTGGAGCGCGAGATCCTGCCGCTCGCCGAGGAGCTCGGGCTCGGCGTGATCGCGATGCGGCCTCTCGGCGGCGAGGGCTCGGTGATCCCTCCGCCCGCCGACCCGAGCGCGTCTCGGAGCCCTCGGTGTCGGCTCCTGGGCCGAGGCGCTCCTCCTCTGGGCGCTCTCCGACCCGCGCATCCACGTCGTTATCCCGGCGACCGGGAACCCGGCCCACGCCGCGGAAAACGCCGCGGCCGGAAACGGGCGGACGCTCGATCCCGACGAGCGCTCGCTGGTCGCGCGGCTCGCCGAGCGTTAGGCCGGCGTCGTTATCCAGGCCTCGGGCGCTCCGGCGACGCCCGCCTGTTCCATCACTTCCCGAAGGCGCGGGGAGCCCATGAACGCCTCCGCGGCTTCGCGCGACCCGAAGTCGTGGGTTACGGTCACGTCGTTCGGATCGTCCACGGCCTGGAAGACCGCCTGGTCGCTGACGCCCAATCCGCCGCGCTCCTCGTCGAAGGCGTCGTAGGCCTGGCGCCAGACCGAGTAGTCACGCACAGGGTGTCGTACGAACAAGCGAACCATCGGATTCCTCCTTGATGGAAGGGAGCCCGAGTCTAGCCCGGCAGGCCGTCCGAGACCAGATGTCCGATCTCGACCTCGGGCAGGCCGACTGACTCCCGAGCACACGAGGACGCGGTAGCCCGAGGGCGGCTGCACGCGTCTACCCTACTGTCACCCCATGCGGGCACAGATCAGCGATGATTTCCGTTCCGCAAGCCCGGCGAGCAGCGGGTGATCCTGCGCATCGAGCCGACACACCTGATCGTCGCCGGAAGGATTGAGCCCGGCTCCTTGACCGATCTCGTCTATCTGAGCCGGCAGGAGGTCGCCGACCTTCTGCCGGCCGTCCTCGAGCAGATCGACATCTGCGAGCGGACGTACCGCGCGATGGCCGCGGGGCGGGTCGAGCTGCCGCCGAAGCCCGGCATCCACCCCAGGGAAGAAGCCTTCATCCACGCGATGCCTGCGTACCTCGCCGACACGGACGTCGCCTCGATCAAGTGGGTGGCCGGCTACCCGGCGAACAAGGCTCGCGGGCTGCCCTACATCTCTGGGCTGATCATCGTCAACGACGCCGAGACCGGGTTTCCGGCTGCGGTGCATAGACGCTGCAGAGATCACCGCCGCGAGAACCGCGGCTGCGAGCGGCGTATGCATCCGGCGGTGGGCGCCCGACGGGCTGGAGCCGGGCGGCCATCGTGGGATGCGGCGAGCAGGGCAGGTATCACTCGCGCGTCGTGGCGGCGCTGAATCCGGAGGCGGTCGATCCGCGCCTACGACGTCCACTCATACCGGGCTGCAGAGCTCGACGGCCGCGTCGCGGCCGCGCCGACTGCCCAGGGAGGCCGTGGACGGCGCCGAGGTCGTGATCACGGCGATCCCGATCACCGAGAAGCCCGATCCGCAGGTCTCGAGCGAATGGCTCGGCGACCGCTATCTCGCGTTGCCGCTCGACTTCGACGCGTCGATCCAGGTCGGCCCTATCGCCGACGCCGGCCTGTTCGCGTCCGACGACATCGCGCCAGTTCGAGTACTACCGCAGCCGAGGGCACTTTCGCGGCTGGCCCGAGCCTCACGCGAGCGTCGGCGAGGCCCTCGACCGCAAGCGCAGGCCAAAACGGGTTGCGTGCTGCAACCTCGGCGTCGGCGCGCTCGACGCAGCGTTCGCCCACGTCGTCGTCGAGCGGGCCCGCGCGGCTGGTATCGGCATGCGCCTGCCGCGCTAGCGGGAGCCGTACCGATACCAGACGACCGTCCGTGCGACGGCCTCGCGCAACGGCGTGACCTGCGACGGCCCGAATGCGCTCTCGAACTTCGACCAGTCGCTGACGAACGTGCCCGTCCACTGGTAGACGGTCTCGCCGAGAGCCCGCACCAGCGGCGACCACAAGCCGGCGACCCTGATCATCCACGGTGCTACTCGACCGAGCTGGGGTCGATGTCCGGCTTCCTCGAAGACCAGCTCGAGGAACTCGCGTCCGGTGACCGGATCTGCAGCCGGCAGGTGCCAGGTGCCGCCGAACGCCTCGTCGCGCTCGCCGAGCATCGCGAGGCCGCGGGCTACGTCTTCGAGGTACTGGAGCGTGTGCGGCCGGTCCAGGCGTCCGAGCCAGCGCGCCCGGTGTCCCTCGACGGCCGGGATGAACACGAAGTCGCCGACGACCGAGTTCCGGCCTCGCGGGCCGAAGTAGTCGGCGGCCCGGCCGATCGCCACCTCCACTAGCCCGGAATGGTGAGCCTCGAGCAGCCGTTCCGCGAGCTCGCGCCTGAGCCGACCCCTTCTCGAAGGAGGTGTCTGGGGAGAGCTCTCGGTGAGCGGCCCCTCCACGGGGCCGTACATGTAGAGGTTGTCGGCGACGACCAGCCGCGCGCCTGCGGCGGCCGCACCGCCGAGGATGGAGTCGTTGAGCGACGGAAACTCCTTCGCCCAACGCGGGTAGGCCGGTTGAGCACAGTGATAGACGACTGCGGCGCCTCCGCAGGCTTCCCGCGAAGCCACCGGGTCGGACAGGTCGGCAGCGAAGGCCTCGACTCCGGGAGGCAGGTCCGGGGCGGACCTCGCGACCGCGCGCACCGGCCGGCCCCGGGCCTGAAGCTCCCGAACGAGCGAGCTACCGATTCCACCCGCAGCGCCGAGAACGACGTGGAGACCGGCCGGCTCGCTCAACGGGTCGTATCACGCTCCGGCGTTCCGAACTCACGCTCGACGTTCCTGAACTCGGCGAGCAGCGACCTGTACTGGGCGTCGAAGAGCTCGTCGGGCAGACCGGGCGTCTGAAACATGGTGAACGTGAACGCGCTCGTCCCGTCAGGCAGGCCGACGACGCGCGTCGGAAAGAGCGACATCTCCTCGGCGCTCGGCCCCGCGAGCATGTCGATCACGCCTGTCCTCGGGTCGGCATGGAGCTCGAAGAAGAATTCGCCGAGCCCGTTCACCACCTTGCGCCGGCCGCCGACGATCTTGACCTCGCGCGCGAACTCCGTCGCCCAGAGTGGGAGGTTGTCGACGTCGGCGAGATAGGCGAAGACCTGCTCGCGAGGTGCCGCGAGCACTGTGGTCACGGTCTTCGAAGTCATAGATCCATCACTCCTTTCAACGCGTTCTTGAGCCGGTGCAGGCCCGCGTGCGTGAGCAGGCCGGCGGCGCGTGCCTCGAGCTCGGCCAGGGAGGCCTCGACGATCGGGCGCAGCTCCTCGCTTCGCGCGCTGAGCTGCACGCGAACCGCCCGCGCATCCTCGGGATCGCGGTCACGGGTCACGAGACCGTCGCGTTCCACCAGCCGTACGAGCGTCGTCATCGTCTGCTTCGACAGACGAGAGCGTCGAGCCAACTCACCCATTCGCAGGCCGTCCTCCTCGAAGAGCGGCACCAGGACGGAGCCGTACGACGCCCGTACCTCATGGAATCCCGCGGCGCGGAACCGATCGGTCAGACGCTCGTTCCACCGTTGTGAGGCCTTGGCGAGCAGGTATCCGAGATCCTCACGGCTCACTCCACCGGCTGTCATGATTTAGTACGATATCAGACTATTTGTCGCATGTCGCTCGTGAGCACTCGCGGGCCGGTGGTCTCAGGCGAGCTCGGACACTCGGGCGGCGATCGCCTCGCCGACCTCGGCGGTCGACGCGGTGCCGCCGATGTCGCGCGTCCTCGGCCCCTCGCGGCAGACGCCCTCGAGAGCGTGGAGCACGCGGCGGGCCGCGGTGTGCTCGCCGAGGTGCTCGAGCAGCAGAGCCGCGCTCCAGACGCAGCCGCAGGGGTTCGCGACGCCTTGCCCCGCGATGTCGGGCGCGGAGCCGTGAACCGGTTCGAACAGGCCCGTGATCCCCGTCCCAGGCTGGACGTTCGCGCTGGCCGCCATGCCCATGCCGCCCTGGATCGCCGCCGCCAGGTCGGTGAGGATGTCGCCGAACAGATTCGACGCGACGACGACGTCGAGGCTCTCGGGGCTCCGCACCATTCGCGCCGCGAGAGCGTCGACGAGCACCCGCTCGTAGCGGATCTCGCGATGTTCGTCGGCGACCGCTGCGGCGACCTCGTCCCAGAGCACGTACCCGTAGCGGGACGCGTTCGACTTCGTCGCGCTCGTCAGCACACCCCGGCGCCGACCGGCGAGCTCGAAGGCGTACCGGATCGACCCGCTCGACGCCCTCGCGCGTGAAGACGCTCGTCTCGACGCCGACCTCGTGCGGCAACCCCTCGTGCGCCCGCCCGCCGATCCCGGAGTACTCGCCCTCCGAGTTCTCGCGCAGGAAGAGCATGTCGACGTCCGCCGGCCCCTTGCCGGCCAGCGGGCACGGCACCCCGTCGAGCAGCCGGGCCGGGCGGACGTTCGCCCACAGGTCGAGCTGCTGGCGCATCGGCAGCAGCAGCCCCCAGAGCGTGACGTGATCCGGGACGCTCGGGTCGCCAACGGCGCCCATCAGCACCGCGTCATGCCCGCGCACCGTCTCGATCGCGTCATCCGGCATCATCCGGCCGGTCCGGTGGTAGTGGTCAGAGCCCCAATCGAGCTCCGTCCAGCTGATCGGCAGACCGAGCACGTCGACGACCTTGCGGGCCTCGGCGACGACCTCGGGCCCGACGCCGTCGCCGGGAAGTAGCGCCACGTGGTACGGCGGCATGGCGCCGGATCCTACGGTACTCGCAGACTCGGCTCCCTTTCATCCGCATCTCGTCACATCTCACGCCAGACGCGCGCGCTCTTCCTCGATACGCTCTAGCTGGGAGGAGGCACGCGGGAGGCCCCCGCGGATGCGGGTCGGATTTCGACGGGCGCCGATCGGAGCGTCAGGCCTCGAGGGCGATCAGCGCCGCGGTCGCGATAGCGTCGGGCGAGAGGTCGTAGGCGTCGTAGACGGCCGCGAGGCTGCCGGTCTGGCCGAAGCGATCGACCCCGAGCGGGACGAGACGCGCCCCCAGGCAGGAGCCGAGGAAGGACAGCGCGTGGGAGGCACCATCGATCACGGAGACGATCGGGTGCCGGCGAAGATCGGGCGGCACGAGACGCTCGAGGTGGGACTGCCCGCGCGTCGCCTCGAGGTCTTGCAGATGGGTGAGCCGCCGCGCGCGCCAGTCGCGGTAGAGCCGATCCGGTGAGGACACGCAGAGCACGCCGGCGGCGACTCCCTCGCTCTCGACGAGCATGTCCGCGGCGAGGAGCACCTCAGGCGTCATCGCACCGCAGGTGGCGAGGATGACGGTGTCGTCTCCGGCGTCGGGCTCCCGGAGCCAGAACGCGCCGGCGAGCACGTCTGCGCGGACTGCGTCCTCCCCCCTCGCTTCGACGAGCTCGGCGAACGGAGCCTGATCGACCGGCTTCGTCGAGAGCCGCAGGTACATGCCCTCGCCCTCGGGCTCCTGCATCGCCGAGAGGGCAGCGAGGAGCAGCCACTCGAGCTCTCGCCCGTACGTGGGCTCCGCGTAGACGATGCCGGGAAGCTCCAGGCCGATCGACGGCGTGATCGTCGACTGGTGGGCGCCTCCTTCGCGTGAGAGCGAGATCCCGGAAGGCGTACCGAGCACCACGAAGCGGCTGCCCGAGTACGCGCCGTAGATCAACGCGTCGAGCCCTCGACAGACGAACGGGTCGTAGAGAGTGCCGATCGGAAAGAGCTGCTCGCGCTGGAAGTCGCGTGTCATGCCGAACTGGCCGAGGGCGAGGAAGAGGTTCATCTCGGAGATGCCGAGCTCGACATGCCGGCCGGTCGGCGACACCCGCCACGAGAGCGGCGAGCCCTCGAGCTCCTCGTAGGCCGGCTCCTCCTCCGACCCGAACACTCCCACCTTGTTGATCCAGCCGCCGAGGTTCGTCGAGACCGAGACGTCGGGTGAGACCGTCACGATTCGCTCGGCGAGACCGTCGACCCGCGACAGGTCGAGCAGGATCCGCCCGACGGCGGCCTGGGTCGAGATGGCCACCGGGTCGCGGGACGAGATCGCCGCCGGAACGGGAACCGGCGTCAGGGGCTCGGGCGCTTGCCGCTCGAGACGGGAGCGCGCGTTGAAACACAAGCGACCCGCCGGGCTCTCGGGAGGCAATCTGTCCCACTCGGTCTCCGGGGTGAGCCCGCTCGCCGCGCGCAGCGTCTCGACCTGCTCGGGAGTCAAGAGCGCAGAGTGGTTCAGCGGCCGGCCCGCAATCGGGAGCCCCCAGCCCTTGATCGTGTAGGCGAGGACGATGGTGGGCCGGTCCGGTTCGGCACGGGCACGCGCGAGCGCGTCGATCAGATCCGCGAGGTCATGGCCCCCGAGGTCGTGGATCAACGCGCCAACTCCGTCGGGGTAGTCGACCGAGCAGCCGCTCGAGCGGCACGCGCTCGGCGGCAACGAGATCGTGCAGGAGCGCCTCGGCGACGACCTCCTCGCTCGCGCCGAAGAGGCTCTGATAGAGCTGGTTCGGCATCTCGTCGATGCGTCGCCGAAGCAGGTCGCCGCCCTCCCTCCCGAAGGCGTCGCGGAGCCGACGTCCGTACTTCAGCTCGATCACCTGCCAGCCGGCGGCCTCGAACTGACTCTCCAGCTCGTGCGCCTTGATGATCGGGACGACCCGGTCGAGACTCTGCCGGTTCAGGTCGACGATCCAGAGGACGTTGCCGAGCCCGCGGGTCTGCGGCTCGAGCACGGCCTCCCAGAGGTTGCCCTCGTCGAGCTCTGCGTCTCCGAGCAAGGAGATGAACCGGCCGCCCGTTGCCGTGCCGAAGTGCGACCCGATGTAGCGATCCGCGAGCGCGCCGAAGAGCGGCGCAGCCGAGCCGATTCCCACCGATCCGGTCGAGTAGTCGACCGGGAACGGGTCCTTCGTCCGGCTCGGGTACGCCTGGAGTCCCCCGAACTCCCTGAGTGTCGTCAGATAGCGCTGGTCGAGCCTGCCGATCAGGTACTCGATCGCGTGCAGCACCGGCGAGGCGTGCGGCTTCACCGCCACTCGATCCTCCGCCCGCAGATCCCAGAGGTAGAGCGCAGTCATGAGCGAGACCATCGAGGCGGACGACGCCTGATGGCCGCCCACCTTCAACTCGTCGTCCTTCGCACGCCCGTGGTTCGCGTAGTCGACGATCCGCGTCGCGAGCCAGAGGACGCGCCTCTCGATCTCCCTGAGTGCGTCGAAGTCCGCCTCGGTGGGTGTGACGGTCTCGCTGGTGGTCGCGCTCATGGCCTCGCTAAACTGTCAATTGATTTGCTTTCTTTACGTTAGCGCATGACGAATAGCTCCGCCCTCCCCTCCGTGCCGGTGGAAGCGTCGGCCTTCCCGAACGTCGACCTGCCCCGCGCGTCGGATGCGGTGATGCGTGCGCTCATCGACGGCATCCGCGCCGGAGCCGCGCCGCCCGGGTCGCGCCTGCCGCGTGACCAGGAGCTCGCGCGCCGCTTCGGGGTCGAGCCGCCCGGTAGTCCGCGAGGCGATCGACCTCCTCCGCCGCGCAGGCATCGTCGACGTCCGCCGCGGAAGCCGCGGCGGCGTCTTCGTCCGCTCGCTCGCGATCCCCACCGAGCTGCTCACCGGCCGCACGACGCTCGGTCTCGACGAGATCACGCAGCTCCTCGAGGCGCGGCGCTCGATCGAGACGACCTGCGCGCTGCTGGCCGCCGAGCGGGCGACGGCCGAAGACTTCGCCGCGCTCGAGGCGCTGGCCGGCGCTCTGGAGGGCGCGCGGACGAGCCCCGAGGACTTCATCGAGCTGGACGTGCGGTTCCACCTCTGCATCGCAGCGACCTCCGGGAACGAGCCGCTCGAGCGCTTTCTCGCGGCGGTGTTCCGGGAGCTCGCAGCGACGCGCACCCAGTACCCGGTCGGCTACGGGGACATGGAGACGGCGATCGGCTACCAGCTCGACACGCTCGACTCGCTCCGGACGCGGGAGCCCGAACGGGTGCTGACGAGCCTCGACCGCCACCTGGCCGGCCTCGAAGGGCACTTTCTCGGTCGCGGCATCCTGCTGCGACGGCCTCTGGCCGCGCACACCGGCTGACATGGTCGCCGACTGGCTCGCGAGATTGGAGACTCGCCTGGCCGAGGGCGGAGACGACGAGCTCTCGATCGCCGTCGTCGCGCTCGCCTACGCAGCCGGTGAGCGCATCTCGATTCCCGAGGCGCGAGCGCCTCGCCGGCGCGAGGCGCGCTCTCCTCCTTCTCGCCGCCGGCGGTGACCCCTGGCGAGGTCTCGATCTCAACGGGCGCGCCGTCACGGCGCTGGCCGCCGACCTCGATCGTATCGAGCGTCGCAGGACGCTTCAGGCCGGGCTCGACGAGCTCGCGCGCAACGCGCGCGGGAGCCCCCACGTCAAGGAGGCGGTCCGTGCGCTCGCGAACGACCCCGACCTCGCCTGGCGTGCCTTCGCTGCTGCGCTTCTGGCCGAGGAGCTCGAAGCAGACTGACGCCGAGCGGCGACGCGTAAGAGACCGTTCAGAACCGGCGGCTACCATCGCCCCAAGTGGCACTGCTCATCGGCATCGCCCTCGTGGCCGGCATGGTCACGGCGATCAGTCCTTGCGTCCTTCCAGTCCTGCCGATCCTCTTCGCCGGCGGCGCGGCGGGTAGCGCGAGGCGTCCGTATGCCGTCGTTGCCGGCCTCGTTCTCAGCTTCACGGCGTTCACGCTCGCTGCGACCGCGCTCCTGTCCGCGCTCCACCTGCCCGCGGACCTCCTCCGAAACATCGCGATCGGCATCGTCGCGCTCCTCGGACTGTCGCTGCTCGTCCCCGCGCTCGGTCGTCTCGTCGAGCGGCCCTTCCTGGCGCTCGGCCGCCGCCGGCCGGGCGACGTCGGCGGCGGCTTCCTCCTCGGCGTCAGCCTCGGGCTGCTGTTCACGCCGTGCGCAGGGCCGATCATCGCCGCCGTCGCGGCGGTCGCGGCCACCGAGCGCTTCAGTGTCTCGGCTGTGCTCGTGACGCTCGCGTACGCCCTCGGCGCGGGCGTGGTGCTGCTCGGAATCGCAATCGCTGCGCGGCGGGGACTGAACTTGGCGCCCTTGCGACGCCGGGCTCCGCTCGTCCGGAAAGCCCTCGGCGGGACGATCGTCGCGGTCGCCGTGGTCATGGCGCTCGGGCTCGACACGAGGCTGCAGACGAAGGTCCCCGGCTACACGAAGGCCCTGCAGGGCCTCGAGGAGAGCGCCGCCGCCGCGAGCCGGATCGACGATCTCGTGCAGAGCGGACACACGCTCGCCCGGGAAACGGACGAGCTCGACGACTTCGGCGTCGCGCCCGAGTTCACGGGAATCAGCCAATGGTTCAACTCGCAGCCGCTGCTGCTCGAGTCGCTACGGGGCAAGGTCGTCCTGATCGACTTCTGGACCTACTCCTGCATCAACTGCCTGCGGACGCTCCCCTACCTCACCCGCTGGGACGAGACCTACCGCGACGACGGGCTCGTCATCGTCGGCGTCCACACGCCCGAGTTCGCCTTCGAGCGCGACCCCGGGAACGTTCGCGCGGCGATCGCGGAGCTCGGCATCAAGTATCCGGTGGCCCTCGACCCGGAGTTCGCGACCTGGGACGCCTGGTCGAACCGGTACTGGCCGGCCGAGTACTTCGTCGACCGGCAGGGCCACGTCCGCTTCGCCCACTTCGGCGAGGGCGCGTACGAGGAGAAGGAAGCGGTGATCCGTCGGCTACTCGCCGAGCCGGAGCTGCCACCGCCCGTCTCGGGAGCGCTCGCAGACCACACACCGGACGGCCCGCAGACTCCCGAAACGTACCTCGGCTACGCGCGCCTCGAGAGCATCGTCGGCTCGCCCCTCACTATTGACCAAGAGGCCGAGTACGCGTTGCCGGAGTTCGTTCCCGAGAACACGTTCGGCCTCGGCGGGCGCTGGACGATCGAGCGCGAGCGAGCGATCGCCGGGGCCGGCGCGAGCCTCCGGCTCGAGTACCTCGGCGAACACGTCTACCTCGTCCTCGGCGCCCCGTCCGGCGGTGGCCTGGTCGAGGTGAACGTCGACGGCCGGCACGTGAAGACAGTCCCCGTGCGAGGCCACCGGCTCTACGAGCTCGTATCGACGGCCGGCGAGCCGCGCTTCCGGACGCTCGACCTGCGGTTTACGCCCGGCGTCGAGGCCTACGCCTTCACGTTCGGGTAGCCGGCGCGCAATCCGATCGCGGCCCGTCTTCGAATCATGGTGCGAGGCGGAGCGGTGGCACGGATACCCTCGCCGGCCGTCGTCGCCGTTCCGCCACGCACTCGCTTGCCCTCGCCCGCCGCGGACCTCTCCCACGCGGCGTTCGGGGGCGGTCGCAAACCTCCTGCCGGCTCAGGCGGACGCCCAGAACTGCGCGAGCAGACGGTTGTAGTCGCCCGGGAGCTCCTGGAACGGCTGGTGCCCGGCGCCGGCGATCACCTCGAGCCTCGCGCCTGGTATCCGGCTGACGATCTCCTGCGAGAAGCGCTCGGGCAGAACCAGGTCGAGCTCACCGACCGTCACCAGGGTGGGCGCTCGGACGTCGCCCAGCCGGTCGGCGGTGTCATGCCCGATCAGCGCCTCGGCCGAGCGGCAGAACGCGTCGACCGCCTGCGGATGCTGGCTCGCGGCGGCATCGTCGAGCCAGCCGTCCATCGTGCCGTCGTTCCAGATTCTCGGGGCGAAGCACCAGAGGTTGACCGCCACGAGGAAGTCGCGAATCGAATCGGCCTTCTGGGCGGCCCAGATCCAGCTGCGAAAGATCTCGTGCAGGAAGCGGTCGCCGCGGCACCACGTTCCGTTGAGGACCAGGCTCCGCACCCGGCCAGGATGGGCGAGCACGAGCTCCTGCGCGATCGCACCTCCCATCGAGGAGCCGACGACGTGCGGACGCTCGAGCCCGAGCTCGTCCATGAGCGCGACGGTGTCGGCTGCGAAATCGGCGATCGCGAACGGTCCGTCCGGCGTCGACGGACCGGCCAACGCCCCGGTTGTCGAAGGTCGTGACGCGGAAGCGGTCCTTCAGGCCCGCGACCTGGTCGATCCAGCAGGCGCCCTCGTCGGCGAGCCCGGAGACGAACAGGACGTCGTCGCCCGAGCCGCTCTGCTCGACCCAGAGGCCGACGCCGTTCGTGGTGACGATCTCCAGCGTCGCCTACCGAACGATGAGCACGTCGCAGTGCGCGTGCTGGGCGACCTTCGTCGAGACGGAGCCCTGGACCACGCGCCTGGCGAAGTGCTTGCCGTGCGTGCCGACGACGATGAGCCGAGCGTCGTGATCCTTGGCGTCGGACACGATGACGTCGGCCGCGTCGCCATGACCTTCGACCATCTGCGCCTGGACACCCGCGTCGGCGAGCCGGCCCCGCCCCTTCTCGAGTGCCTCTGCGAGGTCCTCGGCATCGCCCGGGTCGACCGGGCCGACGCCACCCGAGCGGGCGTGCGCAGCCTGGCCGATCTTGACCGCGCTCACCACCCGTAGACCGGCTCCCATCGGCTTTCGCGATCTCGACCGCTCGATCCAGCGCTCGGTCCGAGTACTCCGAACCGTCGTAGCCAACCACGATCGTGTCCATTCGTCAGCTCCTTTCTGTGCAGGCGACGGACACTTCGCACGCCGCCTTCTCAGCATCATCCGTCTGGCCGGATTTCGCATCGGTGAAGAGCAGCATCAGGCTCGGGAAACTACGGAACAAAGCCCGGGCGGTCAAGCCCGCCGCTCAGGCGTCAATCCCGAGAATCCGTGCGCAGATGGCAGCCGAGCACTCGGCCACCGCCAGCGCGCCCTCGACGTCGACGGTCTCACGGAGGTCGCCGGCGCCGTCGGTGAACACCGCCAGCGCGAGCGTCCCCTTCTCCGCGTGCCGGACGAGGCCGACGTCGGCCCGGATCCCGTCGAGCTCGCCGCTCTTCGAGCCGACGTGGATCGGCTGCTCGCGGCCGTGGTACTGGGCGTATGGATTCCATCCGAGCCACCGCGGCAGCTGATCCTGGAAGTGCTGGCGCTCGAGCACTGCCAGCAGGTGCGCGCAGAGCTCGGCCGACAGTATCTCGGCCTTCGCCAGGCGTGTGAGCAGCGTGGTCTGCTCCCGCGGCGTCGAGACTCCCATGCCGCCCGCGAGGTCGTGGGTGATTCTCGCGAAGTCGACGAGTCCGAGCAGTCGCGTCTCGCGAAGACCCAGCCGCTCGAGGTAGGCGTTGACCGCGCCGGTGCCGCCGCATCGCTCGACGACGGCATTCGTCGCTGCGTTGTCCGAGACGGTGATCATCAGCTCGATTGCGTCGCGCAGCGAGATGCGGTCGAGATCGAGCTGCTTGAGCACCCCGCCTCCGGCGACACGCTCGGCGCGCGGGGGCAGGACCAGCTGGTCGTCGAGGCGAGCGAGTCGGCGCCGCACGAGATCGAGCGCCGCGCAGGCGATGCCCACCTTGATCACCGAGGCGGTCGGAAACGACTCGTCCGAACGAAGCGCCAGCTCCGCTCCCCATTCGAGGTGGACGGCGTGGTAGCCGAGCCGGCCCGAGAACGATCGTTCGAGCTCGGCGACCCGCTCCTCGAACGGCAGCTCGGGCCGCGGCGAGATCGGGACGAGATCGCGCGCAGAGGTCATCAGACGCAGGTGTAGCCGCCGTCCACCGGCAGCGCGATGCCGGTCACCCATCCCGCGTCGTCCGACGCGAGATAGAACGCCGCTCCGGCGACGTCCTCGGGCTCGCCCAGCCGCCCCAGGGGATGCGCGGCGACCGCGCGGTCGTAGAGCGCGGACGTGGTCTGCGTCTCACGCGTCATGGCGGTCCGGACGTAGCCTGGGCAGATCGCGTTCACGGTGATGCCGTGTCGCCGCGAGCTGCGGCGCGAGCGTGCGGACGAGCTGCAGCACCGCCCCTTTCGACGCGTTGTAGGCGACACCCGACGGCAAGCCGACGAGCGAGGCGACCGAGGCGATCACGACGATGCGCCCGCCCTCGCCCTGGGCGACGAGCCGCCGTGCTGCCTCCCTGCACGTCCACCAGACGCCGGTCTGGTTGACGGCGACGATGCGCTCGTAGACCTCGACCGGCTCTTCGGTGAGATCGTAGACACCAAGATTGATGCCGGCGTTCGCGACGACCACGTCGAGCCGCCCGTACAGCTCGAAGGCAGCGCCGAGCGCCGCCTCGACGTCGGCGCCGCTCGTCACGTCGCAGCGGACGAAAGTGGCGCGTCCGCCCTCACGCGAGGCGAGCTCGTTCGTCGGCTCACCGACGTCCTCCCGCGTCGTCGTGTCCGGATCCTCCCGAATGTCCGCGCACACGACGCACGCACCCTCGCGCGCGTAGCGAAGGGCGATCGCGCGCCCGTTGCCGCTCGCTGCGCCGGTGACGAGCGCGACCCGGCCCTCGAGCCGGCGATCCAGGCTCATCTGCGTGTGCCGCCGTCGATCGGGATCGTGGCGCCCCCGCCCCCGAGCATCACGCCCGGGTGAGCGCGCTCATGGCCGCACCCATCCCGCCGTCGAGCCGCAGCGTCGCGCCCGTCATGTGAGCAGACTCGTCCGATGCCAGCCAGGCGACGAGCGCAGCCACGTCCTCGCCGGTGCCGAAGCGACCCGACGGCGGCAGCGTCCAACCGGCCGGGTCCTCGGCGTGCTCGGCGTGCCCTTCGGGCGTCGCCTGGATGCCGGGAGCTACGTCGCCGGGGCAGACGGCGTTCGCGCGCACCCGGAACGGCGCGCCCTCGGCGGCGAACAGCTCGGACACGGCGACCACCCCCGCCTTGGTGACGGAGTACGCCGGAATCTCGTGCACGCCCCGAATTCCCGAGTCCGAGGCCAGGTGGATCATCGAGCCGCCGCCCTGGTCGCGCATCAGCCCGAAGCACGCACGCGAGGTCCGGAAGAGCGAGGTGAGGTTGACCTCGAGCAGCTCGAGGAACGCCGGTTCCGGAGTGTTCTCGATCGTGTCGCCGAAGACGATTCCCGCGTTGGCGAGCAGCGCGTCGATCCGCCCGTCGCCGAGGCGAGCGGCCTCCTCGACCGCACGATCGGACGCCTCCCGGTCGCGTGCGTCGCAACGCAGAAACGTGGCCCCCGTCGACGCGGCCACCTGCCGGCCGCGGTCGTCGCTCCGGCCCGTGAAGACGACCGTCATGCCTTCCGCTCGGAGGCGCTCGACGCAGGCCTTGCCGATTCCCGACGTTCCGCCGGTGACGAGCGCGACACGGCCCTCCAGGTCGTACGTCATCCGTTCATCACCAGGCTGGCGCGCACAGCGGCCCGCATACCCCCGTCGACGAGCAGGATCGAGCCGTTGCAGAAGGCGGAGTCGCTCGAGACGAAGAACGCGACCGCCCCCGCGACGTCACCGGCTGCGCCGATCCTGCCGGCAGGAGGCAGGAGCCAGCCCGAGGTGTCGCCCACCTCTGCCCGGCCTGCGACGTGCGTCGCCATCCCCGGAGCGGTGTCGCCCGGGCAGACGGCATTGGCGCGGATGCCGTGCCGCCCGGATTCCATGCCGAGCATCTGAACGAGCATGTTCAGGCAGCGCTTCGAGACCGAGTACGCGCCGATCGGAACCTCGGGCCAGACCCCCGCGTCCGACGAGACGGCGACGATCGACCCTCCTCCGGCTGCGCGAAGCATCGGGGAGGCAGGCAACCGCGTACCGGTAGGGCGCCACGACGTTCACCTCGAGGACGGCATCCCAGTCGGCGTCCGCCGTCTCCGACAGCGGCGCTTCGTGGAGAACGCCCGCGTTCAGGACGAGCGCGTCGAGACCACCGAGGCTCGCGACCGCCTCGTCCACCGAGCGGGTGATGTCGGCGGCGGCGCGCGCGTCGGCCTGGGCGAAGGACGCGCCGGTCTCGGTCGCCACGGCGGCGCCCCGCGTCTCGTCCCGACCGGTGAAGACCACTCGGGCGCCCTCGGCGCGAAGCCGGCCGACGATTGCCGCTCCGATGCCCGAGGTTCCGCCCGTCACCAGGGTACGAACGTCGTCCAGGCGCCCCATCGCACGGCGATTATCCCACCTGCGGACGCCCCTTGTAATCCGGCCGCCGAGCCGCAGTACATTAGTGGCCTTCGTCGAAAAGGGGGTCGCATGGAAGCGGGTAACGCAGCATCTGGGCCCAGACCGGGGCTTGCTGGAGACACCGAGCTTGCACGGAACGCCCTCGGGCTTCCGGCCATCCTGTTCTGCATCGTGACCGGTTCGGCGCCCCTCGCGGCCATGATGTTCAATGACCCGCTGTCCGGGTACGGCATGGGCATCTCGGTCCCCGCCGGGTTCTGGATCGCAACGGTCGCCTTCACCCTCTTCTCGGTCGCCTACATCGAGATGGCGCGCCGGGTGACGACAGCGGGCGGGATCTACTCGTACATGTCCTACGGGTTCGGGCGCGATCGTCGGCCTTGGCGCGGCAGTCGCGATCGCCGCCGCGTACATCCTGTTCGCGGCCGGCGTGAACGGCGTCACGTCCTACTTCGCACAGACGAGCATCCTGGATCTCTCCGGGCGGCTTCGACATGGACTGGCGCATCTATGCCTACTGCTTCATCGCGCTGATGTTCCTGGTCACCTACTTCCACGTCGAGATCGTCGCCCGGATCCTCGGCATCCTCCTCATTGGCGAGCTGCTCATCCTGATGATCTTCTCGTTCGCCGTGCTCGTGAAGGGCGGCGGCCCTGACGGCATCGTCTGGCAGGCGCTGAACCCGGCCGGGATCTTCAGCGGCGGCGAGGGCGTCGAGGGCGCCGCCCGCGTGTTCGGCGTCGGCCTCGCCGGCGTCGGCTTCTTCGCCTGCTTCTGGTCGTGGGTCGGCTTCGAGATGGCCCCGAACTACGCCGAGGAGGCCCGGAACCCGAAGAAGATGATGGCGTACGCGATCTACATCTCCTGCATCGGCCTCGGCGTCCTCTACACGTTCTGGTCGTGGATGCTGATCAGCGCGTACGGATCGTCGCAGGATCAGTGGGTCTGGGCGGTCGCGACGCAGTACGGGGCAGCCGGCGACAATCCGCCAGTCTCGCCCGGCAACGGCCTCCCCGAAGGTGACTACGCGAGCGTCTTCTACCCGGTGGCCCAGGAGTTCGCAGGCATCGGGATCGCGAACATCTTCAAGGTCCTGATCATCACCGGCTCGTTCGCCTGCGCGCTCGCCTTCTGGCAGACGTCGAACCGGTACGTCTTCGCGATGGGGCGCGAGGGGATCCTTCCCCGGATCCTCGGCAGGACGCACGCGAAGCACAAGAGCCCGTTCGTCGCCACGATTCTCGTCGGCCTCATGGTCGTCATGATCACGTCGCTCTTCGCGAGCGGCGCGGCCGGCGGTGGCCAGCGAGCGGAGCTCGGGTTCACCGAGGCCAACCCGCTGACCGCGATCCTGCAGCTCGGGACGTGGATCCCCTTCCAGGGCAACGCGATCCTCTTCCCGCTGATGGCGGTCGTCGGGCTCGCGATCATGGTCTACTTCATCAGGGAGGCACGGGACGGCTTCCACTGGTGGAAGACGTTCGTCGCGCCGATCCTCGGCGCCGGGGCGATCTCGTTCGCCTTCTACCTGATGATGAAGAACCGGGCCGGGATCACGTTCGGCGCCTACGAGGGCTGGGTCAAGTACGTCCCGCTCATCTCGCTCGGCATCTTCCTCGGCGGGTGCCTGCTGGCCATCATCTATCGAGTCGTGGCGCCGAAGCGCTACGAGGACGTCGGCAAGTTCATCCACGAGGAGGCGTAGCCTCGCAGGACACACGACGATCGCCAGGGGCGGCCGAGAGGCCGCCCCTGGTCGTTCGCGAGGGTTCCGCGTAGCGGATGGCGCGCCATGCATCCTTACCGACGTCCCCGACGACTTCGTGGGACGGGGATATCCGCCGGCGCAGGCGGCGTCCGGCTTCGGCCTCTCGCTCGACGTGGCGGAGCCCTGGGGCGGCGGCAGGGTCGAGGGCCGAGTCGAGCGGCGCGGCGACAAACACGACGGGCGCCCGATCATCGTGACCTTGCGCTGCGAGGCCGCCTGGCTGGACGTCGCGCCGCAGCTCGTCGGCCAGAAGCGGCTGTTCAGCATCAGCACGTACTGGGATCTCCGAACACGCGGCGATACCGATCTGGCTCGACGAGCTCGCATGGTCGGGGAGCGCCGAGCTCGGCGATCTCGCCCAGGCGAACTGGTTGCACTTCGCTCTGAGAGCGCCGGCCGAGCTCCCGCGGGCCTTCGAAGGCACGTTCGTCTCGTTCCGATGGCGTATCGTCGCGGCACGTCGCCGGCGGTTCGGAAGCACCGTGGCTTCCCTCCCGTTGATCATCCGGGAGCCGCCGTCGGTGCCCTGCGTCCGCGTCGAGACGAGCCCGATCGGCACCTGGCGTCTGCTCGAGTGGCGCTCGGAGGTCGAGCGCGACGGCGCCGCCGTAGGCTGCGAGGTGCGCTACGAGCCGCGCGCCGAGGCTGACATGCCCGAGCCGGGCGAGACGCGAGCGCAGGAGATCCGTCGACGCTCCTGAGGAAGTCCGTATCATCGCGCGTCGTGCGCCCGGCTCTCCGCCTCCTGTCGCTCCTCGCCGTTGCCGCGGCGTCGCTCGTGGCACCCGGCGCAACGGCGGCAGCCGACTGCCCGACGACGAGCTTTCTCCGTTACGGCTACCTGGTGTACGCGTCGAAGGCGGTTCCCGACGGAGTGTCGCTGCCGCGAGGCGCAGCGCTCGGAACGGGTGTGGCGGACGATCCGGTCGAATCCCCCGCCGAGGACGCGAAGTGCGGGCGCGAGCAGGCCGACGTCGAGCTCCTCCGCCTCACGGGCATCGATCCGAAGGTCGCGGTCGCCGTGAGCGGCCGGCCCAGCTCGGTCTTCGTGCTCGGCGGACGCTGCAGCGGCTTCGAAGGCGACTCGTTCTGGGCCTGTCTGACCGAGCCTGTCTCGGTCTCCGGCACGGCGTTCACCGGCGTCGCGTACCCGCCCGGCGACGATCGGGGCGAGCTCCCGCTCGGGCGCTCCCTCGGCACGGTGCAGCTCGGAGGCGAGCCCGCGGACGCGGTGGCGATCGACGGTGTCGACCCGGCGGTGGCGATCGGGATCGAGGGCCGCCCGAGCGAGGCGTACGTCGCCCCCGGGGTGTGCCCCTACGAGCGGTTCGCGAACGAGATTGCCGGCGACGACCTGAGGCGCTGCCTGACGGGGCCGGTCTGGCTCGTCTTCGACCCGCCCGGGGCTCGCGTCGGGGAGCGGATCGTCGCGCACACCGACCGAGAGGTCGACGGGCCGGCAGCGGGCGCGGCGATTCAAGTGGTTCGAGCAACGACCACAGCGGACGTGGTTCCGGAGAACACGGCAGGCGGGCCCGAGATCGCCACGCTTCCCGGCGGGCCCCGCCGGCGCCGAGATCGAGTTCGACGTGCCGGACGTCGCGGAGGGCGTCTACGAGGCCGTCGTCGTCTGTGACGGCTGCGCGTCGGCGTTCGGCGGGCGTACCGACTTTCCTGCCGGCTCCCTCGTCGCGTTCGAGCGTGGCAGCCAGCTCGGCAAGGTGATCGCCCTCGTCATCGTCGCCCTGTTCATCGTGCTGGCCGTCGCGTCGATCGTGCTCTGGCGGCGCGGGTATGCCTTCAAGCGCCGCCGTCGTCCGGCGGCGTAGGGCCTGTCTGGAAACGCTGAGCCGTGTCCTGGCGAGCGAAAACCAAGCGAGGCAAGGACGCAGGGAGCGCCGATATGCGGGCATATCGGCGCGACCGAGGACGCAGCCTCGCGCCGGCTTGCAGCCGCCAGGGCCGGCGAGAGCCTTTCCGGACAGGCCCTAGAACGGCCCCTCGCGGAGGAGCCGGCGGAAGTCCGCATACTGCCCGAGCTTGCCGACCGTCACCAGGGTGTCTCCCGCCTGGATGACGTCCGACGGCTGCGCGCCCGTCACCGGTTCGGGCTCCCGGAGAATCGCGATGATCGTGATGCCCGTTCGCGCCCGAAACCCGCAGTCGGCGAGCGATTTGCCGATGGCGGGGCTGCCCTCGGGGACCGGAATCCACTCGATCGCGAGCTCGCCGAGCGCGAGCTCCAGGTCCTCCACGATCCTCGGGCGCTCGTAGGCCCCGCCGAGAACCGCTCCCAGCTGGCGGGACTCCTCGTCCTCGAGGTGGATGACCGCCCCGGGCTCGTCGTCGTCCGAGCGCCGGAACCAGTACAGCTCCCTGCCGCCGTCGACCCGCTGGATGACCGCGATGCGCCCCCCACCGTCGAGCTCGAAGCCGTACTTCATCCCGACTCCCGGGAGTCGGGTCTGGCGCATATCAGGCGACATCGGTCCTCCTTGGTTGGATCAGGGTAGTCGGCGGGAACAGCCGCCGGCCAAGCGCCTTCGACTCCTTCATGAGCACGACTCCGATCGTGGCGGTCACGAGGACGTAGAGGCCTGCGAACGCGACGAGGTCGCTGCGGTCGGCGAGACTGATCGCATCGTTATCCGATGCGATTTGCGCCAGGATGATCGTGAACTCGCCGTGAGCCACGAGCGCCGCTCCGACGTTGACGCTCTGGCGCCGCGAGAAGCCGCCAAGCAATCCGGCGGCGAAGCCGGAGACGAGCTTCCCGCCGAGTGACAGGACGACCGCGAGCGCGACGAGCCAGCCGATGCTGCCGAGCGCTCCGACGTCGATCGTGAGCCCGAAGACGAAGAAGAACAGCGCCCCGAACAGGTCGCGGAACGACAGGAACCGCTCCTCGATCTCCTCGCGGACGGAGGTCTCGGCGAGCACGATGCCTGCCATCAGCGCGCCGATCGCCTCGGAGATGCCGAGCAACGTCGCGATCGCCGCCATTCCGACAACCCACGCGAAGACGGCGAGCAGGAAGAACTCGCTGGGCAGCCGGCGGAGCACCTGATCGATGAGGCGCGGCAGAAACCGTGCCGCGGCGAGCGACACCGTGACGAAGCCGAGCGCCTTGGCGACGGCCACGAGGGTCGGGCTGAGCCCGCCTCCGCCGGCGGCGGCGAAGCCGAGCACGCCCGCGACGACGATGTCCTCGAAGACGAGGATCGCGAGGACGAGATCGGTCTCGTTGTCGGCGAGGCGCTTGAAGTCGATCAGCCCCTTCACGATCACGGCGCTCGACGAGACGTAGATACCGGCGGCAAGGATGAGCGCCGCGAACGAGAACCCGAACGCGACGACGCCGACGATCAGGCCGACGGCGGCGTTGACCGCGAGGTCGATCGAGCCGCCGAGCCCGACGTGGCGTCCGCTCTTGACGAGCCGCTCGAAGCTGAACTCGAGGCCGAGGAAGAAGAGGAGGAACACGATGCCGAGCTCGGCGACGAACGTCGTCACCTCGGACGGCTCGATGATGCTCAGGAAGGTCGGCTCGTTCGGGCCGAGCAGCAGTCCGGCCAGGAGGTAGGCGGGGATCGCGGACAGCCCGAAGCGTCCCGCCAGCAGGCCGAGCCCGGCGAGAACCGCCACCGTGACGGCGAGCTGTCCGAGGGAAAGCGACGTTTCGGCAAGCGGCAGGGCGCGCTCATCCTACGGCAGCGCCGTAACTAGACTCATTGCCATGGCCATCAGGACCCGCCCCGCCGTCAGGCCCGAAGCGCTACGGGCTGCGGCGTCGTTCCCGACGCTCGATGCCATCTTCACCCGCCGCGCACGTCGCTTCGCGCTCGGCGCGGAGATGACCGGGCCGCTCGCCTACCGCTCGGAGAAGGAGCCGGTTCCGCTCGCATACGAGGAGGAGGCGATCCTGGTCGCCGCCGCAACCGGCGTCACCGGCGTCGTCGCCGAGGAATGGCCGTTCCTGACGGAGGACGGGGGCCCGACCGGCGCCGACAAGCTCGACACCTTCACGGGTCGCGCGTACCCGAGCCCCCTCGCCCAGCACGGCACCGAGCTCTTCTGGACGAATGACGACGGCGTCTTCACCCTCCCGCAGCGGGATGCGCGGCCGGACGCGTACCTCGAGAACCAGACATTCGACGCGCAGCACACCCTGTACCGCGGAGCGCTCAAGCTGCAGGACGAGCGGCTCGACATCCCGCGCCGCCGGCCCAATCTCTTCCGCTTCAACGAGTGGATCGTGAACACGGAGGGCTCGACGGTCTTCATTCCGGTTTCGGACGTGACGCGGCAGTGCATCTCGGCGATGCTCCTCTACTTCGACCGCCCGCACGGGTACTACCTCGTCGACCGGCAGCTCGGAAACGACCCGCTGCGGCCGTTCGTGAAGTCGGGGCTGCTCGACGACACGCATCCGGTCGACTTCTGGGACTTCGAGCGGTGGCAGATGGTCGACATGAACGGTGTCGAGGAAGGCTTGATGATCCAGAACCTCATGCTCGCCACGCAGGCACTCGGCATCGGCGGTCATCCGTTCTCCGGCGGCAAGGGCCGGGTCACGCTCGGCGGCGAGCCTCACTGGCACGCGATCGGCGGCGAAGGATCCTGCGGGTCGCTCGGCTTCGAGTTCCATCGCGTGCCCGAGGACGCGCCGGTCGGCGCCGGCGAGGAGATCCCGGTCGGGCTGCCGGGCGTGTTCGAGGGCGCCTGCCCGCCGTTTCATACGGACATGGACGCCGCGGTCGACTTCGTCGTCGCGCGACGCTTCGGGACCGACGGCATCTTCTCGTCGCCCGAGCGACACCGGATCCCCTGGAAGTCGGCCGACGTCGCGCGCGCGGTGCCGCCGCCCTCCGAGGAGGCCGTCGCGGCGACGAAGACGATGTGCAGCTACATCTGGGACACCTACGGGCGCTTTCCGGCCACGATCGACCCGTTCCTGATGACCGTCTGGTACCAGGCCTGCCACCTGGACGTCGACTTCTACGACCGGTACTACCCGGCCGAGGCGCTTCCGGCCCACGTACGCGCGCACATGCACGACTGGCACGGCGAGTAGCCCCCGCGCCCGCGGTCGGCACGGCGCTCTCTGCGATGACGAGTCACTACGACGAGGCGACCAAGGGGCCTCACTCCGTGCTGGAGCTGGGCGACGTACTGCTCGAGAGCGGAGAGACG
Source organism: uncultured Thermoleophilia bacterium (assembly GCA_963797645.1). Taxonomy (GTDB): domain Bacteria; phylum Actinomycetota; class Thermoleophilia; order Gaiellales; family Gaiellaceae; genus CAWCQC01. The sequence goes on from CAWCQC010000002.1 coordinate 145,585, forward strand.
CTTCGCGATGCCCGGCTTCTGTACAAGACGCACGGCGAGCCGAACGCGGCCCGGGACAACGCGATCCTGTACCCGCACATGTACTCGGGAACGCCCAGCTCGCTCGAGTCGACGATCGCCCCGGGTCGCGCGCTCGACCCCGAGCGATACTTCGTGATCTGCCCCGGGCAGCTGGGCGGCGGGTTCTCGTCCTCGCCGAGCAATACGGGGGGCAGGTTCCCGGAGGTCACGGTCGGTGACGACGTCCGCGTTCAGCACCGGCTCGTCACCGAGACCCTGGGCCTCGACCGGCTGGCCCTCGTCACCGGCTTCTCGATGGGCGCCCAGCAGGCCTACGAGTGGGCAGTGCGGTATCCGGCCATGGTCGAACGTCTCGCGCCGGTCGCCGGCACCGCCAGGACGACGGACTACAACGCCCTCGTGCTGCGCTTCGCCGAAGAGGCGATTCTCGAGGCGCCGACGCCGGAGGAGGGGCTGCGACGCCACGCGCACGTCTGGGCGGCGACCGGGCTCTCGACCGAGCTCTTCCGGACCGAAGCCTGGCGGGCTGCAGGCTTCGGGTCGGTCGACGATCTGGTTCGACGCCTGTTCGAGGACGACTTCGCGCCCATGCACCCGGGCAACCTGGTCTGCATGTGCCGCAAGTGGCGCACGTTCGACGTCTCGCGGTGTGCCGGTGGGAACGTCGGAGCTGCACTCGCGCGGATCACGGCGCGGACCTTCGTGATTCCTTTCTCGAACGACAGCCTCTTCCCGCCCGCCGACTGCGCAGCCGACCAGGCGCTCATCGAGGGCAGCGACCTCCGCGTGCTCGAGAGCCCGTGGGGCCACTGGTCGTGGGAGATGACCGAGACCGCCAGGGAAACCCTGGACGACCAGCTCCGCGAGCTCCTCTCGGGGCCCCCTCCTCGCTAGCCTTCTGCATGTGAGCACGTCCGTCCGACGGGTCAGGGCGTTCTTCCACGACGTGAGCCGCCGTGGCTGGCCGGTGGCACTCGCCGCGAGCGGAATCGCAGTCGGCGTGGTGACCGGCTTCGTCTACCTACTCGAGGGCCTCGCGCCGACGCTGAGCCTCGGCGCGCTGTACGTGTTCGCGGTGCTCCCGGTCGCTCTCTTCTTCGGGCGTATGTGGGCGGTCGGCGTCTCCGTAGCGAGCATGCTCCTGTTCAACTTCGCCTTCATCCCGCCGACCTTCCAGCTGACGCTGCACGGGGGCGAGAACTGGCTCGTCTTCGCCGTGTACGTCGTGACCGGCCTGGTGGTGAGCGACCTGGCGGGGCGAGCGCGGCAGCGCGCGCGCGAGGCCGAGCAGCGCGAGCGGGAGGCAGCACTTCTCGCCGAGCTGTCGACCACCCTTCTGCGAGGGGCGACCGTCACCGCCGAGCTGGTCCGTATCGGACAGTCCACGGCCCGCCTCCTGCGCGTACCCTGGGCCCGCATCGAGCTGGGCGCAGAGCCGAGCCGTGCGGAGGGCGGCTCGGCAACCGAGCTTCGCGCGGGCGACGAGGTCGTCGGAAGCCTGGTGCTGCCGGAAGGGACTCAGCTCGAGCGATCGGTGCGCACACGCTTCCTGCCTGCGCTGGCATCGGTCCTGGGGTTCGCGCTCGACCGGGAGCGGCTGGAGCACGAAGCGCTCGAGGCCGAGGCGCTCCGCCGGAGCGATGCCCTGAAGACGGCGCTGCTTCGATCTGTGAGCCACGACCTCCGCTCGCCGCTGACCGCCATCCGTGCATCGCTCGAAGGTCTCGAGAGCCACGGGTCTCACGCTCGACGCCGGCCAGAGAAGCGCGCTCGTGCACACCGCACTCGTCGAGGCGGAGAGGCTCGACCGGATGGTGCGCAACCTGCTCGATCTCTCCCGCCTGGAAGCGGGGGCGGCGCGGCCGCGGCTCCGGCTGACCGCGGCCGAGGGCATCGTCGACGGCGCACTGTCTCAGATCCCGGCGGCTCGTCACACGATCGACGTCACGCTCCCGGGCGAGCTCCCGTTGCTCCGCGTCGATGGAGTCCAGCTCGAGCGTGCGCTCGTGAACCTGATCGACAACGCCGTCAAGTTCTCACCGCCGGCTTCTCGCGTCCATCTGCTCGTCGAGAGGCGTGACCCCGACGTGCTCTTCCGTGTCGTCGATCAGGGGCCCGGCCTCGCGCCCGCCGAGCGGGATGCGGTCTTCGAGCCCTTCCGGCGGGGCTCGGCGGGCCAGGGCCGGCGGGGCACCGGCCTGGGCCTCGCCATCGCACGTGGTTTCGTCGAAGCCAATGGAGGCCGGCTCTGGGCAGAGTCGGACAACGCGGGCGGCGCGGCCTTCGTGGTCTCGGTGCCTGCTGCGGCACAGGACTTGCGGATGGCGTTGTGAACGGCGCCCGCGTGCTCGCCGTGGACGACGAGCCGCAGATCCTTCGTGCGCTCGAGACGATCCTGACCGGCGCCGGCTACGAGGTCGAGACGGCCGCCACAGGGGAGGAGGCGCTCGCGCGTGCGACCCTGAGACCTCCCGACGCGATCGTCCTCGACCTCATGCTGCCCGGCGCGAGCGGCACCGAGGTCTGTCGGGAGCTACGCGGCTGGACGCAGGTCCCGATCCTCGTGATCTCGATCGTCGGCGACGAGGAGGAGAAGATCGACGCGCTCGACGCCGGTGCGGACGACTACATCACCAAACCGTTCTCGGTCGGCGAGCTGCTCGCGCGGCTACGGGCGGCTCTGAGGCGCGCGGAGTCGCCGCGGGAGCCGATCCTCGAGCTGGGCGACCTCCGCATCGACCTGGATAAGCGGGCGGTCGCCCTTCGCGGCGAGCCGCTCCATCTGACGCCCCACGAGTACCGGCTGCTCGCGCTCTTCGCCCGCAACGAGGGGCGTCTGCTGACGCCCCGCATGATCCTCCGAGATGTCTGGGGCCCCGCCTACCAGGACGAGCTTCACTACGTCCACGTCTACGTCTCGCGTCTCAGACGTCGCATCGAGGATGATCCGGCGAATCCGCGGTACCTGCTCACCGAGACCTCGGCGGGCTATCGCTTCGTCGAGCCCGAACGTTGAGCCGCTGTTGAGCGTACGCCGCGGGATTTTTTCGCCGCGTTGATCGGCTCCGATCGACACTGGGTGTCGACCGAAAGGAGGACGTCGATGGATGTCGCCGCAACGATCGAGGAAGCGAAGCGAGAGCTTTCGGCGGGCAACGACAAGCAGGCTGCACGCCTGCTGACCGAGGCCGCCTACGGCGACGCACGACCCCGCCGCCGAGGACGAGATCCGCCGCCTCGCCGAGGAAGGCAGGCAGTCGGCCGGAATGTTCGGCAAGGGCCGCTGGGACGAGATCATCCGGATCGCAAACCTGCGCCGGGAGAAGGCCGGCGTCTAGCGATGCTGGATCAGACGACGATCAGGGACGTCGTCGGGCTCGATGTCGTCGACTCGACCGGGAAATCGATCGGCAACGTCGAGTTCGTGTTCAACGACGAGGAGACCGGCGAGCCCGAGTGGCTGGGAGTGATCAGCGGCACCTTCCGCCAGCAGCGCGTGCTCGTCCCGGTCGAAGGTGCGGACAGGGCGGGGCCTTCGGTGCAGGTTCCCTGGCCGAAGGAGCGCGTCCGCGGCGCACCGAGGTACGGCGAAAAAGACCGGGGCGGCATCCTCGGCTTCGGAAGCTATTCGCTCGGCATCTCGAAGGAGAAGGAGCGCGCGGCCTACGCTCATTACGGCCTGTCGGATCGGGTCCCCGTCTGAGCGTTCGCTGACGTAGAGCCGGCCGCCGGCGCGCCAAGTGGCCCTACGACGCGCGCCAGCGGCCCGGCTCGACGCCTCGCGCTCGCCCGAGGCGCTCGAGCCGCTCGAGGTGCGAGATCGTCTCGACGAGCGCGAAGCGGCGCTCGTGGAACCCGAGCTGTTCGCCCCAGATGGCCAGGACGACGTCGTAGGTGGTCTCGGCGCCGCTACGCAAGGCTTCCTCCGTCTCCGTCAGACGGATGTCGTGGTGCTCGCGGATCTCCTTCGCCCGGGCCGGCGTGTCCTCGATCGTTCGCTTGTGACCCGGGTACACGATCGCCGGCCGGAGCTCCGAGAGCCGGTCGAGCGTCCCCAGGTACGCACCGAGCGGATCCGGCCGGGTGTCTTCCCACCGTCCGACGTTCGGCGTGATCTCGTCGAGGATGACGTCCCCGCCGAACATTCGGCCGGTGCGCTCGCCGACGAGGGCGATATGCCCGTCTGCATGGCCCGGCAGCACGAGCACCTCGAACCGCTCCCCCGCGATCTCGACGAAATCGCCTTCCTCGACCAGGCGTGTCGGGGCCGCTGCGCGAACGAGCAGCCCTTCCTCGTCGGAGGTCGAGCTCTCGGCAAGCGCGGCCGGCATGCCGTGCAGCTTCAGGTAATCCTGGAACGCGTCGAGATCGCGCTCGCTGCCCCAGGCGTGCCGGGTGAGCACCGCGTCGTGGGTGCCCTGGACGACCTCCTCGGCTTCGGTCAGCTCGACGAGCGAGGCACTCGCGCCGAGGTGGTCCGGATGGTAGTGCGTCAGGACGATCCGCCAGACGCGAGGCGAGCCGAGCTCGGTGAGCGCTTCCTTCCAGCGGGCGAGCGTGCCGGGCGTCCCGAGGCCGGTGTCGACGATCGTCCAGCCTTGCGGATCCTCGATCGCGTAGCAGTGGACGTGGTCGAGCGCCCAGGGCAGCCGCTGCGTGACACGGTGGACACCTCCGCCGAGATCGGCGATCACGACGCTTTGCTCTGGTAGTCGTACGTGCCCGGAGGCGTCCAGACCAGTTCGAGCTTGATTCCGTCGGGTTGACTGACAGCATGGAGGTTGTCGCTCATGATGTGGGAACGTCCCCTCGGACCTTAGAGTCAGACACGCGCGCGCCGGCGAGGACCCGCCGGCTCCAGGCGCGCCGTTGCGAGGAGCCGGTTCTGTTCACGAGACAGCGTTCACCTCTCGGTAACTCCTCGAAGCTGTGCTGCCAGCCCAAGCTCGAGCAAGGAGCCGGCGGCGAGCACGCGGGCGTCCTCGCCGGAAGGCGCCACGAGCTGGACCGAGGCGGGGAGGTCGTCCTCGGCCGGGCCGCAGGGCAGCGCGAGCGCCGGCCAGCCGAGCGCGTTGAAGGGGTAGGTGAAGCGGATCATCGCATCGCGGATCTCGAGGTCGTCCCTGATGGCGGGCGGAGCGACGAAGGCCAGCGTCGGCGTGATAAGCAGCTCGACTCCCTCGATCGCCTCCGTGGCCATCCTCCGGTATTCCTCTAGGCGGCACAGCGCGGCCTCGAACTCTTCGTCCGTCACCTGCAGGCAGCGCTCGAGCTTCGCCCGCACATTCCCGCCGTAGGCGTCGGCGTGCTCGGGGAAGAGCCCGCGGTGCGACTGGGCCGCCTCGCGCATGAACACCGCCCCGATCCCTTCTGGAAGCGGGAAGGCGACGTCGCGACGGCGCGGGAAGAGCTCCACCGCCGCCTGAATGCGGGCCCGCACGAGTGGCTCGGCGAGCTCGAGCCAGGCAACTCCAACCTCGAGCTCGTCGAGCGAGCCCAGCGCGGCGCGTTCGAACCCAGGCGTGAGCGCCTCCAGCATGCGCACGCACGTCTCGACGTCGCGCCCCATCGGACCCGCATGATCGAAGCTGGGCGCGAGCGGGAAGCAGCCCTCGAGCGGCACGAGGCCTCGGCTCGGCTTGAAGCCGACGACGCCGCAGCAGGCGGCCGGGATCCGGATCGAGCCGCCCGAGTCCGAGCCAAGCGCCGCGTCGGCGAGGCCCGCGGCGAGCGCCGCCCCGGAACCCGCGCTTGACCCACCGGCCGTCCGGTCCGGAGCGAGCGGGTTCCGGACCTCGCCGAAGTGCGGGTTGTAGCTCGTGACGCCGTAGGCAAACTCATGCAGATTCGTCTTGCCGACGTTCACGTAACCGGCCGCCTCGAGCCGGGCGACTGCCTCGGCGGTGCGCTCAGGCACGTGGTCGGCGAAGAGGATCGACCCGTAGGTGGTGCGCAGACCGGCCGTGTCGAAGAGATCCTTCACGGCCAGCGGGATGCCCTCCCCGATCCGCTCCGGCCGGGCCAGAAAGATGCTCACGCCGCGACTCTAGACCGATCCCGACCTAAGCGCGCGCGGCCGCGTCGGCCTCACGGCATTTTGCCGCCGGCTACGCGTACATCTCCAGGAACCGCTTCGGTATCTCGACGCCAACCGTGTATTGAATGCGATGAACTGGGATCATTTGGAATACGCTTACACGAACTTCTGGATTCACGCACAGATGCATGTAGGCCTCCTTCTGCGGTATCTCGTACTCACTCGTCATCATGTCAAAGAGGTCCAACATAGCCATCCTTACGGCATCTTCGAGAGGTCGGTAACTCGCGACGCATACCCACGAGTCCTTTTTCTCGATACGAGGGTTTCGAAGTCTCTTCTCCTTGATCACCTCACATGACAGCGTGACCTCTGCGCGCGTCTCATCTGCAATGCCATAGAACTCCGTATCCGCTTGTGATCCGTGAACGTCGCCCACGAAGAGAAGGCCTCCATCGTGATAGCAGTTCAGGTAGATCGTGCTTCCTTCGCAAACTTCACGGCAGTCCATGTTCCCGCCCCACGAGCCCTGACCCACAAGGCTGGCCTCCGTTTCGCGATCAGGAGCTGTTCCAATGGTGCCTATGAACGGCTGCAGATCCCAACTCACTCGGTCGCTCAGCACTCCACGGCCATCTCGTGTCGTTCCGCTCGGGCCCGGCTCGTGCCGAATGATGTGCGTGTATGGCCCTCGGCATTCACCCCAACGATAGGAGTCACTGAGCGGGCCGACATCTGGCACGAAGCACGTCATTCCTTGAGGGTCCACCTCGATCTTCTCGATGTGCACAGCGAGGACATCCCCCTTGCAGGCACCTGCAACATGGATCGGGCCCGCGCAAGGATTCAACTCTGGCGGATGCCGGGCAAGTTCCGGCACATGTTCGGGTATCGGGAGTTGGTCTACCGCACGGATCCGGCCCGCGAGGGCGTCTTCCGTCTCGAGGAGAAACGACTCTCCCGGTTGGACACTAATAACCGGCGGCAGGTCGTGGCCAATGAGGAACTGCATCGCCTGCTCGCGTGGCACGTGTGGTACTTCGCGGTTGCCTGCTTCTCCTTCGGGCATCGGGTCACTCCTTCCCTATGCTCACACGACGAGTCCACACGGGGGTGCCCACATCCCGACACAAACGCAGTCCAGCCCAGTCTGCCGTCTTGTCGCGGCGGGATCCTCGGATGTCCTCCCCCATGGCCGTGAGTCTTGCGCTCGCCTTAGGGCGATCCCGCCATCACGTAGTAGGCTCGGGATCCTTGATCGGTACTGCGCAGAAGCCCTGCGCCTCGATCCGAAGAGCATGATGAAACTTGCTGAAGAAGTTCTCAACAGCGATGGTGAAGGTCAGCTCGATCAACTCGCTCTCTGAAAAGACATCCTCTATGTCCCGAAATAGCTCGTCGCTGACATCCTCCGAGCTGAGCGTGATGCAGTCGGCGTACTGCAACGCCAGGCGCTCGAGGTCGGAGTACTCGGAACTTGTCTCGTACCTCGCCACGTCGCGGAGTTTCGCCTCCGTCAGTCCACTCTCGAGCCCGATGGCTCCGTGGAGATCTGCACAGAACGGGCAGTCATTCAGGAGGGCAATTCGAACCCGGACTACCGACTTCAGGGCGAGAGGCAGCGCTCTCGTCTCTCCATAGCCGGCCACAACTGCCTTCATCGCCTTCAGCACCGGGACGTTGTACGCATACAGCTTGGTGTTGTTCAGCACATATCCGTACCGCTTCTCATCAAGCTCGTAGTACTCGACGGCATCGTCGGGTGCATCGTCCTTTTCAATAGGTCTCAGCCTCGCCATGGCGTATTCCCTTCCAGCGTCTTTCCCCAACAGAGATGCAATTTCCCTGGCACAAGTGGATTTAGCGGCCGCTCCCGAGTTCGCCTATGAGCATGCCCCTTGCTCGTCTGGCCGCGTGTCTTCGGTGGGGACGATACAGAAACCCTGAGCGTCAATTCCGAATGCCCGATTGAAGCGACTATAGAAATTCTCCAATGCGATCCAGGCGGTTAGCGTAACGAGTTCGGCGTCACTCAACGTTTCTCTTTATCCTTCCCACTAGTTCATCCGACACGTCGCACCCTTCACGCGTCATGGCCTCGGCATAAGCAACGACATCTCGCTCGGCGTCCGAAAACACATCGCTGCTAGACGAGGCCTCGACGTTTTGTAGCTTGCGGAATCCATTCTCCTCTCGCAGCAGCCCGGCTGCGTTCAGATCCATTCAGAATGGGCATCCCACGATCTGAGCTACACGCAATCTCGCGAGCGATACCAAGCCGTTCGACAGTTGCCTCTCAGCGAGGACGCTGTGCAACTCACGGAGGGGCTTGAGCAACTCGGGGACGTGCGCGTAGATCCTCGTCGTGTTCAACACTTCACCGTAGGACGCAATATCCTCGGCGAGAACTGCAGCTTGCTCAGCAGTCGCCGTGTTAGCGCTGACTTCTTTCACGCGTGCCACACATTCCCCCCTGCTCGGAACACGCTGGAAACTCACTCTCGAAGCGACCGCGTCACATTGGGCCCCGAGCTCGCCTTGTGCGCGGAGAGCCCGGGAGCCCAATGTGGCCGCCGTGATTACGCTCAGCGCCAGCCCGAACCCACGGGTGCTGGTTCTACGCCTCGAGCGTCTTCGAGTTCCATAAGCCGCCTGTCCTCGTCATCGTCAACCCATGCGCGCGCGATCTCCTCACACGTCGCAAACCAAACTCCATCCTTCGATCTGATGTGGTCGACCAGGCGCTCGAAGTACATCATGTGATGGGCCTGCCCAATGATCTGCGGATGTACCGCCACCGCGTAGCAGGCGTGTTCAACCCTTTCATAGCCGTAGTCGAAGATGTCCTTCCACCGTCGGAAGATCGTCTCCGTATCCTGTTGCCCGGGCTGAATGCCGCCGACGTAGGCAAGCGGGGGGAAGTCATCGAGGTACCAGTTCGTGGGGATCTCCAGGACGTGACTCGCCTTTCCAGCTACGCAGCCCTGTTCCCATCGGACTTGCCACCGCTGAGGATGGTACGGCACAAGATCCCGCGCCATCAGGCTCGAGTCATAGATGAAGTCAAACTCCTCGACGAGATCGAGCGTAGCGTCTGAGTAATCCCAATATGGCGATCGATAGCCGACGGGTCGCATACCCAACTGTCGATCGAATGTCTCAAGTGCAAGCTCGATCAGGCGTCGTTCGGTCGCCGCGTCAATCTTGGTCGGGTTTTCGTGGTAGTACCCGTGATGTCCGAACTCGTGACCCTGTGACTGCACCTCCCTGCAGACGTCAGGAAACGTATCGATGGTATGGCCCGGCGTGAAGAAGGTTGTCTTGATGTCGTATTTCCCATACAGCTCAAGGAGCCTCGGAACGCCGACCATCGCGCCGAACTCTCCGCGAGCCATCATCGCTGGGGACGGCATGTTAAATGCTCCGAGCCAGAGGCTCTGTGCGTCAAAGTCAACGCCGAGATTCACAGCAATCCGCTTGCCGGCCGGCATCTCAATATGGCCCATAGGTAACCGCCTCCTTGTTTGTGTCTCTCAATCGCCGACAGAGATCGTCGTTCCCTATTTGCCGCAACCCAACAGCTCGATTACGAGGCCGGCACGGTGAGATGAGAAGGCCATGCAGCGTATATGCCAGCGCGACGTCGCCGATCGCGATACGTCGGCGCTGCGCCAGTTTCGCGATTCTCATAGAGCTTGTCGATATCGACCTCCGCCCGTACCACCATCTCCACGTTCGTGTCGGCTTGGGCAGCGATCCCGTCCGGTGTCCACAGCGTGTCACACGGCGTGAGCACGGAGCTCCGCGCCCATCCGTTCGGTAGGGGGGCCCCAGGCTGGCCTCCGGTGCAGCAATGGACGAAATAGACCTGATTCTCTACGCAGCGCGCTTGAGCACAGTGGCGAACGCGCCAGAATCCAAATTCAGTGAAGGTGAACGATGGGCAGAGGATGATCTCCGCGCCCTGTTCGGCTAGCGTGGATGCCGCCTCCGGAATCTCTGCCTCATAGCAGATATTGAACCCAACCCGCGCAAACGGCAGATCGAAGACCTCGAGAGCGTCGCCTTCCTCGGTCTGCCATTCACTCTCGGCCGGGAAAATATGCGTCTTTACGTGAATCTGGAACGCGCCGTCTGGGTCGAAGAGATGACCCACGTTCACGTAACGACCATCCAGTCTCATCAGATGGGACCCACCGACGATGTACTGCGATCGCTCCTTCGCTTCTCGCTGGAAGAGCGACCGATACTCCTCCGTGAACTTGTCCACCCTCGTGAGTTCGGAGGGCGGCGTCTCTTTCCAATCCGAGAAGGCGGTGAACAACTCCACGGTGAACAATTCGGGGAAGAGGACAAGATCCGCGTCTCGCGCCTGATCCAACAAGGTGCGCACGTGGCCTGCGAACTCGTCAAACCCGGCTACGGGCCGTACTGCGAAGTTACAGGCTGCAATCTTCACGTTTCGTGCCATCTATCGCTCCCTTCTTGACTCTCGGTTCATTGTGCATCCCGCTTGGCGGCCTCATGCCGCCGTGCTGTCCTCACTCGGTGCCTCTATGCGTCTTGCTCGCTCAGTCCGTTGGAGCGCCTCGCCGCGACGCTTCGAATATGAATCCGCGGCAATTGCTACAACTATGATGCCTCCCTTAATGACAAGCTGCCAAAAAGTGTCCACCTGAAGACGATCAAAAGCGTTACCAAGAACCGCGAGAATGGCGATACCGACTGCGGTACGCCACATCGCTCCCTCTCCGCCGGTCAGCGCGGTTCCCCCTACTACCACGACCGTAATGACATCAAGCTCGATGTCCGCGCCGATGTCTGCCTGGCCCGAGCCTAGCCGAGCCGCGATGATGATCCCGGCGAATGCCGCCATGAAACCCGACAGCATGTAGGTACTCGTGCGAAGAGACCGAGTGCGCAAGCCGGAAAGGCGGGAGGCTTCGTCGTTTCCGCCAATCGCATAGATCGATCGACCGTATACGGTCCGCGACGAGAATGAAGCCGAAGATCACGAGAGCCGCGATTAGCGCGAAACCGGCGATCGGGAAGGACCCCCACTTGCCAGCACCGATGGAGTCGAAGCCAGATTGGTCGACGACGATCGGCGCCGCTGACGTAAGCACGAGGGCTAATCCGCGTAGCATGAAGCCGGTACCGAGGGTTGCCACAAAGGCATTAACGTTGAGACCTGTGATGATAGTTCCGTTTACCACCCCGGCCCCTACGCCTGCCAAAAGCGCGAGCAATACTGCGAGCACGATCGGGAAACCGTTGTTAGCCATGCCCGCGTACAGAACCGCCGCACCGGCATAGATCCCGCCGACCGAAAGATCGAAACCCCCGGCGATAATGACGTACGTCATCCCGATTGCCATCAGGCCGACCGGGGCCCACTGGAGCAAGAGATTTAAGAGATTGCTCTTGTCCAGGAAGCTCGAATCCAAGATGATGGTCACGACGACCATCACGATCAGCACGAAGACCATTCCGTACCGGAGCAAGAAGACGGAGCCTTCGCGGGCGTTAGACGCGAAGCCGGCTCGGCGTTTTCCCTTGTCTTCGGGCACCGCTGCGGTCGGTGTGGTCATTGGCTCTCGTGCCCGAACAGCGTCGCCATGATGGCCGCCTGGCTGATCTCGCCGCCTTCGAGCTCGCGAATCACCTCTCCACCCCCAATGACGAAGACTCGATCGCTGTTCTCGGCCACCTCCTCGAGTTCGGATGAGACCATCACGATGCCGAGGCCGCGGCTGGCCAAATCGTCAAGCAAGGAGAATATCTCGGCCTTTGCGCCGACGTCGATGCCCCGGGCAGGCTCGTCCACAAGCAGAACTTTCAGGCGTGGGTCGATCCACTTGGCCAGCATGAGCTTCTGCTGGTTTCCGCCCGAGAGCAGACGGGTCGTCCGTCGGATCGCGCCCTCCTGGAGCTTCACTCGTCTGCCAAGTTCCTCGGCATACTGGACTTCACGTGACCGTACTAGGACACTGCGCCATCGCGCCACAGACCGCAGGCGGGTGAGATTGACGTTGTCATAGGCGGGCAGCCCGAGCACAAGGCCGTCTGCCTTCCGATCCTCGGGCGCAAGGGCAAGGCCGAGGCGCAGCGCCGCTCCCGGTCCCCTTGGCAAGCTAGCCGGCTTCCCGTCGACCCACAAGCTCCCGGACGCCTGTGGATCAAGGCCGGCAAGCGCACGCAGCAGTTCAGTTCTCCCCGAGCCTACCAAGCCGGCGATTCCCACAATCTCGCCAGCTCGCACGGTTAGGTCAATCCCGGTTAGATAGCCGGGCACTACAAGGTCACGAACGCGAAGTATTTCGGCACCAGCCTTCCGATGGTGGGAGGCCTGCAACGAGACATCCTCACCCAGCATCGCATGTATGACCGATTGGCTCGTCCACCCTGACGCAGTGCGTGTTTCGACCTTCATTCCGTCTCGCAGAACGGTGACGGTATCGCTGAGCTGAAGCACCTCGTCGATGTCGTGCGAGATCAAGACGATGGTTACGCCGTGGGCGCTAAGCGACTTGATTGTCCGGTAGAGGGCGCGCCGCTCATGAATCGCCAACGAGGCCGTCGGCTCGTCGAGTACGAGTACTCGAGCGGCAGACTCGATGCCGCGCATGATTTCGAGGGTCTGCTGATCGGCGATCGAGAGAGACCGGGCCTCCGAGTTTGGGTCGATCCGGACATCCATTGTCGCGCACAGCTCTTGAAATCGCTTTCGCTCACCGGATCGATCCTGTAAGGGGCCGAACCGTATCGCCTGGCCTAGAAAAACGTTCGCCACTGCGCTCAAGGTCGGGATGACAGTCAATTCCTGGTAGACAGCAGTAACGCCATGTTTTCTTGCTGAGAGCGGATCATTGAATTCCACGCTCTCCCCAAATAGCTCGATCGTTCCCTCCGTTGGCGGCTCAGCGCCAGCGATGATTTTGAGGAGGGTAGACTTTCCTGCACCGTTCTCACCGACAAGCCCGTGCACTTCACCGGCACGGATATCAAGATCGACGTTGCTTAGAGCGCGTACGCCCGGGTACTCCTTTCCGATTCCGCGCAACCGCAGGGCGGCAACATCGCCTGGCCCATCCTCGACGGTGATGGGGCCCCGGCACCACCGAGGCCCCATCCATACCGTTACCCGAATCGACCGACTCTTGCATGGGGAGGATTGCTCGATTGCTCGACGGCCGAAACCCAAGCTCCTAGTACTCTGGAAGCCCGATCGCCGTGTACTGGCTGAGAGTATCCTTCGTCGCGAAGCACGGCAGACCCTGAAGCTTCGGATCCTCACATAGCTCCCAGTAGGTACCAGTCGAGGGCACGCCGTCCAATTCGTCAAGCCCCGACAGCTTTGCGACCACAGCCTGCACAGCCCGATATTGCTCTTCGTACGGCAGATAAATCTCCGTGCTTTCAACCGTTCCATCCTCGACGGCCTTGAACATAACGCTATCGCCGCCCAGGTCGTAAATCTTGATCTGGTCGGTCTTGCCGGCTGCTTTTACGGCTGCGATGATCCCCGGTGTATGCCCACCGTAACTCGAAAAGATGACATTCACATTAGGATGCTTGTTGAGAATGTCCTCTGTTTTTGTCAGAGCAACGCTTGCTTGGTACTCAGTGGCTTCGAATCCGACTTCTTTCCAGTCCGGATACTGCGGGTTTAGCTCATCCAATACGGCTCGGGCACGAGTCGTGTTGCCATGAACCGCTGGCCCAACCAACGTGGCGTATTCACCACTCGGCGCGGAGTCAAAGCCTTGCTCAAACCACTGCGTATACACGGCCTCCGACTGGCCACCCACGAAGATAACCGTGCCCGGATAGGGCGACGTGTATGGCGCGTCACAGACCGGGACGTTTGTCACGGCGAGGACGATGCCAGCGTCAAGAGTCGCGTCAGCCGCAGAGCAGAGCTGCTGAGGGTTATTCGCCTCGAGGACAAAGCCGTCGAAGTCCCCACTCGCAATCGCTCCCATTACCTGATTCAGTTGCTTCGCGCCGTCGAACTCGCCATCGAAGACCTGGATAGTCGCTCCGTACTTCGCGGCAGCCTCTTGCGCACCCTTCATACCGGCCTTGAGGTAAGTGTTGTTACCCCCTACCGAGAAGAAGGCAAGCTTGAGGCCTGACTTGACGGATCCACTGTTCGACTCGTTCGTTTGCTGCTTCGGCGCTTCCAGAACTTGCTCCCGTATCCGCTGGCTGCGTCGCCGGCGCGGCCTCGGTCGTGGCAGAACTCGACGAGCCGCCACCGCACCCCGCCGCGACAGCCGCAACCGCCACCACAACGGCAAGCGTGAGCCCTGCCGCGATCCGCCGACTCCTTCGTACCGCCATACTTCATACCCCCTCAATCTCATGGAAGGCCGCGACGCCCGCGGACATCCGACCCAGCCTCCACACTTGCCCGTCGCGAGCGGACCACTTTACTCGGATGCGAAACGCGCCCGCAAGCGACAGCAAACGCGCCTCCAAGCCGAGCTCATCACTCTGCGCGCCTGGCCGAGATCCGGAGCGCAGCCCACCCGCGTCGGATTCGGTGCCCGTCCATCTGAGACTCGGTTGAGGAAGTCGGGCACCAGCTAGTCCTCTTTCCCGGCACCAAGCCCGACAGCTCGATCCCGGCCGCTTGCTATGTGTTGAGCAGGAGGTCGGCCGCGACCTTGGCGGTGACTCGGGCCGCGTCGCGTACTTGTTGGATCGACACGCGTTCGTCGGGACAATGACACTCGGCGGCATCGCCGGGCCCGAATGTGATCGCCTCTATGCCGGCGTCGTTTACCAGATTGCGAACGTCACTTGAGTACGGTGTGCCGCAGATCTCCGTGCGGGAGCCCGTCACCTCCTCGACGGCGCCTAGCACCCGGCCCGCGAAATCCGAGCTGGGGTCGATCTCGGCAGGCTCGAACGGGTATGGCACAACGGAGATCTCGAAGTCGAAGTCAGGGTCGGAATGCTTGATTCGGGCGAGCCGCGCCTGGAGCTCCATCATCTCACCGTCGACCGTCTCTCCTGGCAGGAGGCGGCGGTCGACCGAAAGTTCACAGTAGTCGGCAACCGCGTTCTCCTTAACGCCTGCGCGGAGAACCGTCGGGGTGCATGACCCGCTCGGAAGCAATGGATGCTTCCGCTTCTTCACCTCATGTTCGTACGCCTCGACAACGTCCAGGACAGCACGTACGCGAGGAACCGGATTGAGCCCCAGGTGCGCACGGCTCGCGTGGGTCGATCGCCCTTTGATCCGGATCCGGAAGAACGCGAGTCCGCGTTCCGCGGTTGCAACCATCAACTTGGTGGGCTCGGTTGTGATCCCGTAGTCGCCTCCGAAGCCCGCCTCGAGCAGAGACAGAGTTCCCCGCTCGCCGCATTCCTCACCAACTGCGAAGTGGAGGACGAGCGCCCCGTTGAGTCGATCGGCGAACTTGCTCAGGTAGTGAGCGACTGCGAGCTGCACCGTCAAGCCGGCCTTCATGTCGCATGAGCCGCGGCCGTACATGAAACCGTCCCGTACCTCGGCTGCAAAGGGCGCGGCTGTCCAGAGGCTCTCGTCGTCGATTGCAATCGTGTCCATGTGCCCGTTTAGAACGAGACGCGGACCATCGCCCCGGCCACGAATGACTGCGCCGACGGATGGCCGCCCGGGGAGAGACTCGACGTAGGAGACGTCGGCGACCGTCCCCTCCAGCCACGTGCCGATGCGGCGGGCCATCTCCGCCTCGTAGACGCCTGGATTGACGCTCTTCGTCCGAACGAGGCTCGCAAGGACATCGACAAGAAACGGCTCTGCGAGGAAGTCATCCTGCTGAAGCGAGACGAGGTCTCCGGGATTGGCGTCCGTCGCACTCAACGCTCACCACGGGCTACCGAGCGCCACCGTCACCGCCTCGGCGCTCACGCCGCTCGCCTCGTGGCTCGCGAGGAACACGATCGTCGCCGCCACCTCGTCCACGGTCACTACTCGGCTTGCCGGGGAGGCAGCGCCGCGCTCCGCCCACACCTCGTCGACCGAGATCGCGCGACGGGCGGCTTCACGCTCGGCCGATCGTTCCGCCATCTCGGTGCGCACCCACCCGGGTAGCACGGCGTTGCACGTCACTCCATGCGGCGCGAGATCCTGGGCCGCCGCCCGCATGAGGCCCAGCAAACCGTGCTTCGATGCGCAGTAGGCGGACATGCGCGCGCCGCCGAACTCCCCGGCCGTCGAGCTGACCATGACGACCCGTCCGTAACCGCGCTCTACCATGTCCCGCGCGGCATGACGGGTCAGCTCGAACGGCGCGTGCAGGTTCGTTGCCATCGTCGCGTGCCACACGGCGGTATCGAGCTCCCAGATCTGGGTCTCACCGGCCGACCCGACACCCGCGTTGTTGACGAGGATCTCGATTGGCCCAAGGCGGCGCCTGGCCTCGGCGACAATCCGATCACACGCCCCCGGCTCTGCGAGGTCCGCGACGACGAATTCGACGCCTGCCTCGTCGGCAAGGCTGCGAAGCTCATTCTCGGTACGCGCGACCGCGAGCACGCGGGCGCCACTCCGAGCGAGCAGCCGAGCCGTTGCGCGACCGATGCCCCGGCCGGCGCCGGTGACGATCGCGACTCGATCCCTAGGCATCGGATTCTCCTCCTTCGCACGCGGACGTGAGTGCGCTCACGCTAGTGGATCGCCCACCCCTTAGGCCGCACGAGATCGCCATGGTCCCGAGGGGCTGATCGAGTCTCGCCACCGATTCCGGTCGAGCGTCTAGGAAGCACGGCCCTCCGCGACGATATCGCCCAGCGGGCGCCCGACGGCCAGGCGTGCGGCGGCCCGGCCGAAGGCTCGGGCCTCGGAGGGCTCGCCGCTCAGGTACGGCCGGCCGGGCCAGGTGGCGAGCACGAGCACGAGCGACCGAGCGTCGCTCCCGATTCCGAGACCGAGCGGGGAGCGCCCGGCGGCCTCCCCGGCCAGGGCCCTCGCCTCGCCCTCCCGGTGCTCGACGACGAGCGGTACGCCCTCTTCCTCGAAGCCGGCGGCGAGCGCCCGCTCCGGCATGCCGGCGGCGAGAAACGCCAGAACGTAGGCGCTCACGCCGGTCGCCGGCCCGCATGGGCCAGAACGAGGCCAACCGCCACCGCTGCCCGCGGGCCGTGACGGCCGAGCACGTCGCCGCGCGCAACGGCGACGTCCAGATCCGCCAGCTCGGCGGCCACCGCATCGACGACCTCGCCGTCGGTCGCCGATCCGCCGACCAGAGTGACCAGCTCACCCGGGGGCACGCCCCCTGCCGCATCGATCGCGCGGCGCACGTTCCGTGCAATGACGTCACGCTTCGCCGCCCTGCGCAGCCCGCCCCAGACCTCCGGGGCGAGCGGTGCCGGCAGCGGCCGTAGCTCTCTCGCGTCGACGACGCACAGCCGGGCGACCGTTCCGGGCGCAGCCGGCTCCCCGAGGAAGCTCCTCGTCCCGTCCTCGTGGTGGAGGACGAACGGCGTCTCGACCCGAGCCGAGCGGCTGCGCTTCGCGCGCTCGGCCAGTGCCAGATCGCAGCCCAGGAGCGCCGCGCAGACGCGGGTGACCATGTCGCCGGCGCCGGCCGTGGACACGACCTGGTCACCCGACGGCGCTACCCGATGTAGATCGACCGTACCCCCGCCGAGATCGAGAACGAACGGGGCGAAGCCTGCTCCCGGAGTGGTCGACGCGCCCAGCACAGCCGCTTCCGACTCGCGCGCCACGACCCGCGCGCCCGCCGGGACCAGCGAGCCGAGCTCGTCCAGCAGGCCGCCGGTGTCGGCCCGGGCGAGAAGGGCGAGCGCGACGGCACGACGGAAAGCCAGACGGCGCGAGAAGCCCGGATCGTCCGGTGCCGCCGGCAGCGGGCACCAGACGACGTCGAGGAGCCCGTTCCGGTCTCCGGCAGCGCCGCTGATCGCGGTCACCGAGCCGGGGGGCGGCGGCGGAGCCCGATCGTCGAAGACGACGTCGCCGCCGGGCCCGCGCAGCTGGAGGATCGGTGCCTCGGCGGCTGCGACTCGAGGCGCGGAAGCGCGCGGCGGCCGCACGACGATGCCCGCCCGATGGCCGGCGAGCGCCCGGCCGGCGTGACGTGCCGCCCGAGCGTCCGCCGGACTTAGGGCGAGAAGCACGGCAATGCGCAGTGGGTCGGAGAGATGCTCGACGGTTCCCCCGGCCGGCGCTACCTCGACGGCGGCCTGCGACCCGAGCGGAAGAGCCGCAACGTCGGCGACCTCGTCGACGATGGGGATGTCGCGATCGAAGCGATTCGCGACCAGCACGGCGTCGTCGCGACGCAGGATCGCGCCGCTGATCTGCCAGCCACGGCTACGAGCCGCTCGGAGCGAAGCGGCTGCCACCTCGAAGTCTTCGTCGCCGATGACCGCGATGACCGGCCCACCGTCGGGATCGGCTTCGAGGTCGGGGAGCGAGCGCAGAAGCCCGGCCGCGACGCCCCGGCCGGACGGCGTCGAGCTCGCGGGGCGGGCGATCGCAGTCCGCACGAGGTCGACTTCCTCGAGCCGTCCGAGCTCGAGCAGGCCGGTCTCGACCGGAAAGAGCTCGGCCAGCAGCAGCCGGTCCGGGCGCTCACCGAGCCGCCGCTCGGCCTGAGCGACGAGCGCTGCGACTCCCGCTGCGCAGGCGGGCGACCCTTTCGCTCCGGTCGTCGGGCACCTGAGCACGAGGAGCCACTCCGGTTCTCTGCCGGGCTCGACGCGCGCGACGGCGATCTCGGTCGTCGAGTTTCCGACGTCGACGCCGGCGACGAGCACCGCTGCTTCAGGCGCCGGCGAGCGCCGCTCGAACCGAGGCGACCGCTCGATCGACGTCCTCGTCGGACGTGCGCCAGTTCGAGACCGACACGCGCATGACTCGCTGCCCGCGGCAGGCCGCACCGCCGAACCACGCCTCGCCGAGCGCCTGAACGCGCGCGATGACCTCGTCGGTGCGCCGGTCGTGATCACCGCCCGGGTCGAGAAACCGGACGAGCCCCTGGTTGATGAGCGGCGGCTCCACAACCTCTGCTCCCGGGAGAGCACCGATCTCTGCCACCAGCCGGGCGGCCTGGGCGCAGCACCGGTCCACGAGCTCCTCGACGCCCTTCCGGCCCAGGGAGCGGATCGCCGCGTAGACGGCGAGCCCGCGGGCCCGGCGCGACCACTCGGGGTTCCAGTCCATCTCGTCCCGGGCAGCGGCGGCGTGGTCGAAGTAGCTGCCGGCAGAAACCATCGACTGACGGTGCGAGACGGGGTGAGCGGTGAACGCGAACCCGGCGTCCTGCGGCACGTTCAGCCACTTGTGCCCGTCCGTCGCCCACGAATCGGCCCGATCGATCCCCTCCACGAGATGGCGGTACGAACCGCTCGCCGCAGCCCAGAGCCCGAAAGCACCGTCGACGTGAACCCAGGCGCCGTGTGCGTGGGCCAGCTCGCAGGTCTCGGGGAACAGATCGAAGGCGCCCGTGTTCAGCTCGCCGGCCTGGAGACAGACGATCGCCGGCGCGCTAGGCTCCTCGGCGAGCGCAGCGCGAAGGGCAGGCAGGCTCGTGCGGCCGGCGCCGTCCTCCGGGAGCTCGACGATCGCCTCGGTCCCGATCCCGAGGAGGCGTATCGCCCGATCGATCGTGGCATGGCGCAGCTCGGACGCCAGGACCCGGATCGGGGGCGCCACTCTCAGGCCGTCGCGCTGCACGTCGATCCCGTGCCGTGCGAGCACGTGCTGGCGTGCAGCGGCGAGAGCCGTCACGTGTGCCATCTGACAGCCGGTGACGAGGGCGAACGACGCTGTCTCGGGCAGGCCGAGGAGCTTCTTCAGCCACTCGCCGCACCGCTCCTCGACGACCGAGGCCGCAGGCGACGTCGCGAAGATGGCGGCGTTCTGATCCCAGGCGACTGCCAGCCAGTCGGCGGCGACGGACGCCGGGAGGGCCCCACCGATCACCCAGCCGAAGAACCGCCCGCCTGCCGAGCCGAGCAGCCCGCCGTCGAGCGCCGTGACGAGCTCGTCGACCACCGCCTCCGAGCTGATTCCGTCCTCGGGCAGCGGCCCGTGGAGCGCCGCGCGAAGCTCGTCGGCGGACGCCGACGCCGCCACGGGGCGGCTGTCGAGCGCATCGAGGTACTCGACAGCGTGATCGAGTGTGTGCTCGAGGAGCGGCCGGTGAGACGTCACGCGCTCGACGCAACCTTTCCCGCAGCCTGCATGACCTCGACGAGGAGGTCGTGCGAGAGCGCGTGGGCGGTCGTGCCATCTTTCCCGGTCATCGTCTCGGCGGCCACCACCGCGTTGACGATCGCCTCCTCCGTCGACTCGATCGCCGCCCAGAAGAGCGGGGTGATCGATTCGTTGCCGAGCATCGTGACGGCATGCTCGCCGGGCCCGTACAACCCCCGGTTCGCTGTCGCAAAGGCGATGAAGATGTCGCCGCTCGAGTTGGCTCCCGAGCCGCCTGCCCGAGCGACTCCCAGCCCGGCGCGCTGCGCGATCCGTTCGCACTGGTGGGGAAGGAGCGGCGCATCGGTTGCGAGGACGACGATGATCGAGCCGGTCTCCTGGCGGCCGCTCCTGGACGACGGGAATCCGCTCGGGCCCGATCGACTCGCCGACGGCGACGCCGTCCACTCGGAACCGCTCGCGGTCCCCGTAGTTCGCCTGGACGAGAGCCCCGACCGTATACCCGCCCTCGTCCGGCGGGAGCACGCGGGACGCCGTGCCGATCCCACCTTTGAACTCGTGGCAGATCATCCCGGTTCCCCCGCCGACGTTGCCCTCCGCGACCGGGCCGGAGCCGGCCCTGGCGATCGCCTCGAACACGTGCTCGGGCCTCACGTGGAAGCCGTTGATGTCGTTCAGCGATCCATCCCAGGTCTCGCCCACGACCGGAAGACTCCATGCGTCGTCGCCGACGGCGCCGCGGCGGACCGCCTCCGCGATGAGAGCATCGCGTACGACTCCGACCGAGTGCGTGTTCGTGAGCGCGATCGGAGACGTCAGGAAGCCGGACTCGCGCACCCATTCGAGCCCGGTGAGCTCACCGTTCCCGTTCAGGCGGTGGCAGCCCGCGAAGACGGGGTCGGTGGCGGGGTCGGCGTCGTGCGGGAAGAGGACGGTGACGCCGGTGCGGACGGCTTCGCCCTCGATCAGGGTCGTGTGCCCGACGCGGACGCCGGCGACGTCCGTGATCGCGTTCCAGCGCCCTGGTGCTCCACGACCGATGGTGATGCCGAGATCGCGCGCCCTCATGCGGTCAGCCCGCGCCGGACGTACGCTGCGCGAGCCTCACGGACGAGACCCGCGCACAGCGGGGCCCCGCCGGCGTCGAGCCGGCCGGCGAGCTCGTCCATCTGGGCGGCGGTCGCTCGGCCGGGGCGAAGGAGCTCGTAGAACTCGAGCAGCTCGTCGTCGCTGAAGGAGCAGAGCTCCGCGCCGCGGCGGAGGTTGTCGGCGAGCTGAGGGTTGCCGCCGTCCTCGGCGAACGATGCCTGGCGTAGGAGGGTCTCCGGACTGATCCGGACGTCGTCGGGCGAGACCCGGCCGGCGAGCACCTCGCCGAGAGTGAGGTCTCTCACCCGGCGGCCGCTCGCAGCGGTCACGGCGCCTGCGCCCGCCTCGGCGAGCGGGTAGGTCAGCTCGGCCAACTCGCCTCCACCTCGACTGGATCCTCCTCTCGCGTCAGGCGGCGCTCGACGGCGACCATCTGGACGACCCGGGCGTGGTACTTCGGGCCCAGCGGCTCGCTCGACTCCGGAAGGAGCAGCGGTTCCACCGGCGCGCCCTTCGCGTAGCGCGCCGCGTTCCGCCCGAGGCCCCGATACAGCTCGGGCGTCACGCGGGGCGCGATCGAGAACAGCTCGAGGTTGCCGAGCGGCGGCAGGTCGGCGCGGTGGATCAGGGCCGTGCCCTTCGCCTGGAGCCCGACCGAGATCCCCGAGCCGGAGAGCTGGGCCGCCGTCCAGCCGATGTTGCCGAGGTCGATCGAGCGGCGCACACGGACGAGGCGGCTCATGAGACCCTCCTCCTCGATGCCGGCGAGAACCTGCCGGAGCACCTCTCCGACGGTCAGACCACTCAGCGCGATCCAGAGATCCAGGCCGAAGGCGGGCGAGATACCGACGACGACCTCGTCGGCCTGGAGGCGCGACCGGGCGGGCCCGGTCTCGAGAAGATCGATGCAGCCGACGCCGCGAGCCTGCTCCGCGGCGAGATCAGCGGGCGCCCAGACCTGACGAACGTGTGCGACCTCGGCGCGGCGCTCCGCCGACATCCGGTAGCCGGAGCCGGGGCCCGAGTAGTCGTTCGGATCCGTGAGGTTCGAGAGAACGCGCATGTCCTCGTCGAAGATCGCCGAGGTCTGCAGGAAATCGCCGTACAGCCGCTGGCGCAGCATCTCGAGCACCCGCTCGGCCTCGAGCTCGTACCCGCGGCTCGCCAGCGCGCGCACCGCGTCGAGGATGGTGACGCCCTGCTCCATGATCCGCTCGCCCGCGGCCGGCACGGCGTCCGGCGGTAACTCGGGCACGTCGAGCGATCCGTGCGCGACGACGGCGGCAGCCACATCCTCGTCGGTGAAGCTCGCGAGCCCGAGCTCGTCGAAGACGGCGCGGCACGCCTCGGCGGCCCGTCTTCGCAGCGGCAGCAGCTCGTCGTCGTCGCAGGCGCGCAGGCCGCCCTCGAAGCCCCAGTCCCGCTGGATGACGAGGTAGTCGTCGAGATCCTCGGCGTTGAAGTTGGACGGGCCGAACGCGTTGTCGTACGCCGGGATCGAGCCGAAGCCGGAGAAGAGGAAGTCGGATCCCGCGAGCAGGACCGGCAGCGTGTGGGCGGTCCTGCGGATGTCGGACGCGGACATCAGCGTGTCGTTCCCGGTGCACGACTCGAGGTCGTGGAGCATGACGCAGAGGTTCTCGGCGATCACCTCGCGCATTCCGTCCGGCACCGAGGCGGTGACGTTGACGCCGTCGATGCCGCCGTTCTGGACGCCCTGAGCGCCCGCCGCGCGCGTCACCGCGATGCAGCGCGCCTCCAGGTACAGCATCGACTTACCCTCGCTCGCGCCCATCAATACCTCGGCGCCCGATCCGGAGGTGAAGCGCATCTTCAGACCGCGTGACGCGTAGCAGGAGGCGAGAAACGCCTTCGACCAGGGCGTATCGTCCCCGTCGACGAACACCTGCTCGGTGCCGTAGACGGAGACCGTCTCCGCGTACGTCGTCAGGCCCCGCATGCCGAGCTCGAGCTCGGTGCGCTCCTCGACCGAGCACTGGGTCAGCGCGCCGGCGGCGGCAACCTGGCTGCCGACGAGCAGCGCCAGCGCGTTGGCCGGCGCATCGCGGAGCAGGGGAACGGTCGTCTCGAGCTCGCGGAATCCGAGCGCGACCGCCGACGCCGCGTCGGCGGCGATGAGCAGCGGATGGTCGACCCGGTTCGTGACGTGCGCCTGGATCGAGGGTGTCCTGCGCGCCCGCATCTTCTGCATCGCCATGAGGATCTCGACCGGCGTCAGGAGCGCGAGCGCAGCGGCGATCTTCGCGGGGGTCATGCCGGCGACGAGGCGCGTGACCTCCCGGCGCGGCACGGCCGGGTCGACGAGCATGCGAGCGAACTCCAGCGTCTCGAGCGCCATCGCCTCGTGGGCGACGGAGACGTCGATCCCGTGGCGGGCGATGAACTCGTCGAGCAGGTCGAAGTCGGCCTCGGGCTTGCCGTCGAGCTCGACGACGCGCCCGTCCTCGATCCTGATCGAAGGCTCGGGATCGAAGGGGCTCGAGAACGCGACGAGCCCGAGCGCCGGGTCCTCGGGAACGAGGTTGTCGCGGCTGATCGGCCTCGTCGCGAAGTACTGCGACCGGAGGGAGGCAGGCTCGCGGTCGGTGGTGCTCATGTGGGCCGCATTCTACGTTCGACGACGAGGCGGGCTCAGGCGCCCGCCTCGTGCCATAGCCCTGCGAGTCGATCAGCCGGCCAGCTCGTCTCCGGAGCCCAACCTCACAGCGCGGATGCTCCGGCTCGTCCCCCCAGCCGGCCGTGGCCGCGAACGGCTCGACCGGCCGTGACAAGCAGGAGCGCAGCGCCCAGCGCAACAGCCGCGCCGATGGCTGCGTCAGCCCAGTCGAACCCCCGCGCTGCTTCGACCGTGGACCCGAGCGGCGCCGAACGAGGGTCGTTTCGAGTCGTCGCATCCGAGGAGATGGCCGTGTCTCCGCGCCGGTGCGGCTGGAAGCCGTCCCCGGCCTCCCGCAGGACGGGCGTGGGATTGCCGCACATGCTCGGCCGGGTCGTACACACGACTCCGAGGCGCGGAGCGGGGCGTCCGGCGCTGCCATTCCCGCCGCCCTGATGGCCGGACGCGAGTCCGGCCGGAGCCGCCAAGGCCACCAGCGCCAGGATTGTGGCTCCGAACGCGATGATCGTCAAGAGTCTCATGGGTTCTCCTTTCTCCAGCGAGCCGTTCCGGCGGCTCGCCGTAGAGCGAGCATGCAGTCGACCGGTTACAGGCCGCTTACACGCTGCTAACGAGCTTGTCATGCCGCTTCGGCTCGGCGATTCCGCGGTCATCGACGGGTCCCCTGGTACGCGGTTACAGGTGGGCCAGCGGCCCGCGTCCACGAAGGGCGCGAACGGCGAGGACGAGTAGGGCGAGCCCGATCCCGAGCGCCAGCCCGATGGCCGCGTCGCCGAAATCGAACCCGCGCCGGCCGGGCCGATCCGCGCCGTCGCCGGCTACGGTGCTCATCAGGTAGGCGCGCGAGGCCGGCGTCGCACTCGCAGCTCGGACGCCGTGGCGCTGCGCATCGGTCACCACCAGCTGGTCGGCTCGGTGAATGATCCCTACGGGGCGTCCATCTGGCGGGGCGAGAACCGGCCGGGCGTGATAGATCGGAGCGGCCTTCTCGATGCTGCAGATCGGGGCCGGACGGGGTGCTTGATTGCAGCGCACAGACTCCGGCTCGGGCGCGGCCGCCGCAGGAGCCGCGGCGAGACCGACGACGAGCGTCGCGAGTGTCGCGAGCCTTACCGACGTGTGAGCAAGGGCGTTCATCGTTCCCTCCTTTTCCTTGGCCGCGGTGTGCGACCGGGTGTGCGAGAACGGTGCTCCTCGCTGGTCGACTCCCGGTTTCAGTCGGGTAGACGCGGCGGCCAGTCACGCGCTACCGTCCGGTCAGGTCGGCGCAGGCGTTTCGATGGAATTCCGCATCCTCGGACCCCTCGAGGTCGTCTCCGAGCAGGAGCAGCTCGCGCTCGGGGGAGGCCGGCAGCGGGCGGTCCTGGCGCTTCTTCTGCTCCGCCCGAACGAGGTCGTCTCCACCGACAAGTTGATCGACGACCTCTGGTCGGAGAACACGCCGCCGTCGGCGCGCAAGCTCGTCCAGCTGTACGTGTCCCGCCTCCGGAAAAGCCTTGGCAACCGGCCGGCGGCAGACGGCGTGATCCTGACCCGCCCGCCGGGCTACGTCTTGCGACTTCAGCCGGATGAGCTCGACGCGCACAGGTTCGAGCAGCTGTTCGAAGGAGGCCGGCAGGCGATGTCCATCGGCGAGCCGGCGCTCGCCGCCGACTCGCTGCGCGAGGCGCTCGGTTTGTGGCGAGGGCCGCCACTCGCGGACTTCGCGTACGAGCCGTTCGCCCAGACGGCTGCCGGTCGCTTTGAGGAGCTCAGGCTCGCCGCTCTCGAGGAGCGAATCGAAGCCGACCTGGCCCTCGGCCGCCACGCCGAGCTGATCGGGGAGCTCGAAGGCCTCATTGTCGAGCATCCGCTTCGCGAGCGCCCACGCGGCCAGCTGATGGTCGCGCTCTACCGAGCAGGCCGCCAGGCGGAGGCGCTCGCCGCGTACCAGGAGGCGCGGCGCGTTCTCGTCGAGGGGCTCGGGATCGAGCCCAGTCCGCAGCTCCAGCGGGTCGAGCGAGCGATCCTGCAACAGCAGCCGGAGCTCGACGCGCCAGCCGTAAGGAACGCGTCTCCGGTCGCGGACGAGGAGGCGGCAACCCTCGTCGCTCCGCCCCAGCGGCCACTCGCGGCGCCGGGTACCGAGCGGAAGGTCGCGACGGCGTTGTTCGCCGACCTCGTCGGCTCCACCGAGCTCGGCCGAGAGCAGGATCCCGAGCGCACCCGTTCGCTTCTCGAACGGCTCTACGACGCCATGTCGTCCGAGATCGAGTCGGCGGGCGGAACGGTGGAGAAGTTCGCGGGTGACGCCGTCACGGCGATCTTCGGCGCTCCGGGCGCTCTCGAGGACCATGCGGAGCGAGCCCTGCACGCCGCCCTCGGCATGCGCAGGCGCCTAGAGGAGGACTTCGAAGGCACGCTGGCCATCCGGGTCGGCATCGAGACGGGCGAGGTCATCGTCGGCTCCCCGCGTGCCGACAGCTCGCTCGTAACCGGGAACGCGGTCCACGCAGCAGCGCGGCTCGAGCAGGCGGCGGAGCCCGGCGAGATCCTGGTCGGCCTGCGAGCCGCACGCGCCGCCCAGGCCGCCTTCGAGATCGGCGAGGTGCGAACGGTCGAGGCGAAGGGCATACCGGCAGGGCTCGCCTGCCGGCCGCTCCTTGGGACACGGCCGCTGACTGCGAACGGCCCCAGTGGGCCCGGACTGCAGCGAGCCGCGTTCGTCGGCCGCGAGAGCGAGCTCGAGCTCCTGCAGGCCACGTACCGGCGAGCCGTCCGAGAACGAGAGACGCACCTCGTGACGATCATGGGCGACGCGGGCATCGGCAAGACCCGTCTCGTTCGGGAGCTCTGGGAGCGGCTCGCCGCGGAGCCCTCGGAACCGAGCTGCCTGACCGGCCGCTGTCTCTCCTACGGCCGCGGCATCACCTACTGGCCGCTCGGAGAAATCCTGCGAGAGGTCTTCTCCTTGCAGGAGAACGAGCCGCCCGAGACGATTCGGGAGCGCCTCGGCGACCAGGAGATGCTGGCCCTCACGCTCGGGATCGACGTCGGCGAGCTTCACCCCCTAGAGGCCCGCGAACGGTTGCACACGGCCTGGGTCGCGCTTCTCGAGGATCGGGTTGCAGAACGACCCGTCGTCGTCGTTGTCGAAGATCTGCACTGGGCCGAGGAGTCGCTTCTCGATCTGCTCGAGCGTCTGCTCCGGGACATCCACGGCCCGCTTCTGCTCCTCGGCACGGCGCGGCCCGAGCTCCTCGACCGGAGATCCGCATGGGCCGGGGGTCGACGAAACGCCGCCAGCTTCTGGCTCGAGCCGCTCTCCCCCGAGGAGGCCGGGAGACTCGCCGCGTCGCTTCTAGGTGGCGAGCCGTCGGCGCAGCTGCAGGCGGTCGTGCTCGAGCGCGCAGAGGGAAACCCGTTCTTCGTCGAAGAGCTGCTCGCTGCACTCGTCGACGAGGGGGTACTGCTCGCCGGACGCGATGCCGGGCGCAGGGCAGCGGAGCTGCCTTCGGGCGCTGCCGTTCCCGACTCCGTTCAGGCCGTTCTGGCATCGCGGATCGATCTTCTTCCGGCGGCGGCGAAGTCGACGCTGCAGGCAGCGTCCGTCATGGGACGGATCTTCTGGGAGCGCCCGCTCGGCGAGCTGCTCCCGGACGTCCAGCCAGACCTGTCGATTCTCGAGGAACGCGACTTCGTACGGCGCCGGCCCACGTCGTCGCTCGCCGGCGAGCGTGAGTTCGCCTTCAAGCACGCCCTGACTCGCGACGTCGCGTACGGCACGCTGCCGAAGGCAAGGCGTGCGCGCCTTCACGCCGCGTTCGCGGCGTGGATGGACGTAGCCGACGGCCGTGATGAGCACGCTCCGCTGCTCGCGTATCACTACGCGCAGGCTGCCCGGCCCGAGGACGCCGATCTCGCGTGGTCAGGCAGCGAGGACGAGCAGGCCCTCCTCGGTGAGAGAGCCGTGACGTGGCTTCGGCGTGCTGCAGACCAAGCCGTCGCCCAGGGATCGTTCGCCGAGGCTGTCGCGCTGCTCGAGCAAGCCCTCGTCCTCGAGACGAGATCCACGGTACAGGCCGAGCTCTGGCGGACGCTCGGGCTCGCCCATGCGCTCACGTACGACGGCGACGGGCTCTGGACGGCGATGAGGAACGCCATCGAGCTCTCGTCCGATCGCCGCTTCAAGGCGGAGACGTATGCGGAGCTCGCATACGAGACCGTGATCCGGTTCGGGATGTGGAAGCAGCGGCCGAACACCGAGCTAATCGAGAGCTGGATCAAGGAGGCCCTGGAGCTTGCCGGCGATCATGACCCGGCCATGGTGAGAGCCCTCACAGCTCGTGCCCTGCTCGATCCCGTCAAAGGGGACGACTCGGCACGAGAGGCGTTCGGGATCGCGACGAGCCTCGGGGACCAGGACCTGCTCAGGCTGGCCGTGGGTGCTCGGACCGAGGTCGCGATGGCAGCCGAGCGCTACGAGGACGCGCTCGCCCTCGTCACCGAGGTTTTCGAGCACCCCGACGAGCGCGCGAACCCCGACGATCTCGCAGGAGCCCATTGGTATGCGACCGACGTGCACGCCGCCCTCGGTCACCTGGACGATGCCCGCCGGCACGCGCTTCGCCACGACGAGATCGAAATCCGACTCGGTCCGCACCACGCCGTCCACGGAATCGGGCTCATGCTCCTCGTCGAGGAGCTCGCGGGAGGCTGGGAGACGGTACGGCTTCTGACTCCGCGGGCGGAGCGGACCGTGTCGGAGAACACCACGCACTGCGCGATGGCCACACGAACGCTCTACGTCTGCGCGGCCGGGTTACGCCTCGTGTGGCGACCACGATGAGTCGCACCGGCTGGAGGGCCTGGCGAACGCCCTGGGAACGGAGGGGTACGGCACGTGGGTCGACGCGCCGCGCCTTCGTCTTGCCCTGGTTCGCGGCGACCTCGAGACTACCCGAGAGCTACTCGAGTCGGCGCAGCTCGTGATCGGAGGAAGGCTCCCGGCTCAAGCCGCCCGTCTGGACGCGCTCGCCGCGCTCCGGGATCGCGAGCGCGCCGAGCGTGAGGCTTCGTCGCACCTGCAGCCGGGCAGGTATCTCGAGCCGTTCGCGTTACGCACACTCGGGATCGTCCGCGAGGACGAGGAACTCGTCGAGCGTGCGCTGGTGCGCTTCCGGGCGCTCGGACTCGAGTGGCACGCCGCGCAGACATCTCGTCTCGTCGCGCGGGTGTAGAGGCCGGCTGACCCGATCTTACGAGGGAAGGGCGCCCTCGAGGCGCAGCAGGAACTCCTTGTAATGCAGCCCGCCTGTGTACCAGTTGAGGTCGCCGTCGCTTCGGATCACCCGGTGGCACGGGAGGACGATCGGGATGGGGTTCGTCGCGCACGCCTGCCCGGCCGCGCGGGGGGCCCGGGGGTTGCCCGCGCGAGCCGCGAGCTCGCCGTAGCTGATCGTCGTTCCGTACGGGATCCGGAACATCTCCTCGAGCGCCCGCAGCCGGAAGCCGCGAGCGAGCGACCAGTCGAGCGGCATGGTGAATTCCCGCCGCTCGCCTGCGAAGTACTCGTCCAGCTGACGACGTGCCGGATCCACGCCTGACTCGTCCTCGACGACGTCGCCGAGTCTGCGGCGCAGCTCGTCACGGACTGTGCTCGGGTCCTCCGGCGGCAGGCCGACGCGAACGAGCCCGGCGCCCGTCGCGGCCAGGGTGAGCCGACCCATCGGCGTCTCGATGTCGGCGCAGGCGACGGTCACGCGGCTTCACGCAGCAGGTGGTCGCCCGCGTTCCAGAGGTGAAGCGCGGCGTAGGCGCGCCACGGTCGCCAGCGCTCGCCCCAGGCCGACACCTCGCGGGGGAGACGCCAAGTGCCCGGCGGAGCCCGAGGTCTCCGGCGGGGAAGGCGTCGGGATCCCGAAGCGCGCGCATCGCGACGTACTCGACCGTCCAGTCGCCGATTCCGGGGATCGCCCCCAGCCTTCGCCGGGTCGTCTCGAATGGGGCGGACGGCGCGAGCTCGAGCTCGCCCGACCGCAACTGCGCGGGCAAGGCGCGCGGATCGTCTCTGCGCGTGCAGCCGGGCATGCCGATCGCTTCGACGGGCGCGGCAGCGAGAGCCTCGGGCCGGGGGAACAGGTGCGTTATCGACCCGCGCGGGACCGGGAGCGGATCGCCGAAGCGCTGCGGCGAGGCGCCCGGCGAGAGTCGTCGCGCCGCGCACGGACACCTGCTGGCCGAGGACGGCCCGCACCGCGAGCTCGAAGCCGTCCCAGGCGCCCGGGACGCGGAGGCCGGGCCGGGCCGCTGACGAGCGGACCGAGCGTCGGATCTCCGCCGAGCGACTCGGCGATCCCGACCGGATCGGCTCGCAAGGTCGAAGACGGCACGGCAACGCTCCGCGAGACCGGCAAGAGCGGTGACCGGCGCAGGGTCGGCGCGCAGGTGGACGTGCCGCGTCCCCGTGCTCGACCTCGACGACCACGGCCTCCCCGTCGATCCGCAGCGCCCGTCGGAGCACGCCGCCGTCCACCGCTTCGACCCAGGGGATCGCGCGCTCGGCCAGGAAAGCCGATCAGCTCGTCCCACGCGTAGCGGGGGTCGGTACGGGAGCCGTAGCTCGATCCCGGCTGATGCTCGTCCACGTCGCGCGCGCCGCAACTCCCGCGGCGGAGCGGCCGTAGGCCGAGCGGACGGCCTCGTTGAACCGGCGCAGGCTGGTGAAGCCGGCAGCAGCGCGACACGTCCGCCATCGACAGATCGGTCTGGTCGATGAGCTGGCGAGCAAGCCTGAGCCGCCGCGTGCGGGCGACTGCACCGGGAGGCGCGCCGAGGTGCGCCTCGAACAGGCGGCGGAGCTGGCGCTCGCTCGACGCACAGCTCGCCGGCGAGCGATCGCGGCGTCGCGGCGGTCGAGGTAACCCGTCGTCGATCAGCCGCAACGCCCGGGCGACCACAGCCGACCCGCCGAGCCACTCAGGTGTGCCCGGTGCTGTCTCGGGCCGGCAGCGACGGCACGGTCGCAGCCCTGCTGCCTCTGCGGCAGCCGCAGTCGCATAAAGGTGACGTTCTCCGGCTTCGGCGACGGCGCCGGGCAGATCGGTCGGCAGTAGACCCCGGTCGTTCTGCACACCGATGAAGAACCGGCCGTCGAACCGAGCGTCGCGGCTCGCCGAGGCTCGAAAGCAGATCTCGCGGTCGAGCTCCATGCGACGAGCATAATCGTGGGCCGAGCCGGTGTCTCGCCGGATTCGGACCTCGTCACGCGGCGCCGAAGCCGGCGTCGCGCTCTACATCACCTCGCGGTAGCGCGCGTTCTCCCAGTCGGTCACCTGGCGGTTGAACAGCCCGATCTCGTGCTCGAGCATGGTGACGAACGTGTCGACGAAGACGTCGCCGTAGATCTGCCGTGCGAGCTCGCTCTCCGCGAAGTGCGGGAGGGCCGCCTCGAGCGTCGCGGGGAGCCGCACGAGCTCCGCGTCGGCGTGCGGATCTCCGGTCACCATCGGCGGAAGCTCGAGCTCCCGCTCGAGCCCGTCGGTGGCGGCGCCCAGACATCCGGCTAGCGACGAGGTAGGGGTTCGCATCGGCGGAGGCCCACCGCGCCTCGAGGCGCGTCGCAGGGCCGTGGTCGACGACGCAGCGCACGCCGACCAGCCGGTGGTCGAGCCCCCAGCTCACCTGGGTAGGAGCGAACGAGTAGTCCTCGACCCGTTTGTAGGCGTTGACCGTCGGTGCCATCACCGCGAGCAGCTCGAGATGGTGGGCGACGAGGCCTGCGAGGGCCTTTCTCATGAGAGCCGAGTGCACGGGCGGGTCGGCGTCGTGCACGTCGAAGGCGTTCTTCCCGTCCTGGGCGAGGCTCAGGTGGATGTGCATTCCGTTGCCTGCCTCGCCCATGTAGGGCTTCGGCATGAAGGTCGCCCGTAGACCGTGCTGCTGCGCGATCTGCTTGACGACGTACTTGAAGAGCATGGTGTTGTCGACCACCTCGATCGCCGGCCCGTACGCAAGGTTCACCTCGACCTGCGCCGGGCCGTACTCGACGTTGCAGGCCTCGACCTCGATGCCCGATGCGGCGAGCACGCGCCTGATGTCGCCGACGACGTCCTCTACCTCCGCTCCTTTCACGATCGAGTAGCAATGGACGCCGGTGTAGAAGGGCTGCCAGTCGTCCGTGCAGAGGTGGAACTCGAGCTCGGTGGCAGCCGTCGGCTCGTAGCCGTGCCCGCGAACGCGCTCGACCGCCCGCCGCAGGATCTGGCGGCCGTCGAGCGCCACCGGCTCGTGGGTCTCGAGATCGACCGTGTCGCAGATGCAGAACGCCGTTCCCTCGCGCCAGCCGGCCACGCGAAAGGTCGAGAGGTCTGCGACGGCATGCATGTCCGGATAGCCGTGCGCCTCGTTCACGAAGCCGGTCGGGAAGATGAACGAGTGCATGTCCCAGGTGTAGGCCACGTTCGCGATGGCGAAGCCGGGGCTCTTCAGGAACTGCTTCGCCGGCAGGCGCTTCCCGCGGGGAATGCCCCACGTGTCCGCGAACATGCACTCGACCGTGTGGATCCCGTGCTCCTCGATGAGCGCACGCACACGATCGGTGTCGGACCCCACGTCGGCCGCTACCACGGATACTCCCTTCGCTGGTGAGACGGCGCCTATCGTAACGTCCTACCGACCGCGGGAGGTCAGATGCCAGAGATCACCGTCAACGGCGTCGAGCTGCACTACGTGGACGAGGGACAGGGCACGCCGGTCGTCTTCGTGCACGGCGTCTGGATGAGCTGTCGGTTCTTCGAGAAGCAGCGCGCGTTCTTCGGCGAACGGCATCGCTACATGGCGCTCGATCTGCGGGGCCACGGTCGGTCGGAGCACGTCGACCACGGGCACGTCCTGCCCCAGTACGGGCGCGACCTTCGCGCGTTCCTGGAGACCGTCGGGGCCGGGGACGCCGTCGTTGTCGGCTGGTCGATGGGCGCGATGGTCGCCTGGGAGATGATCGACCAGTTCGGCACGGACGGGCTCCGGGCGCTCGTCGTCGTCGGTCAGTCGCCGTCCGACTTCAAATGGCCGGACTGGCCGGACGGGTTTTCTCGACTTCGATGCCCTCCGACACGTGATGGAGAGCGTGCAGGCCGACCAGGCGGCAACGGCGCGTGACCTGGTCGGGCTCATGCTCGCGCAAACGCCGCCCGAGGACGACGCCGCCTGGATGGTCGAGGAGATCTCCCGCCCGCCGGCGTCGGTGGCGAGCGCGATTCTGTTCGACCAGACCGTTCGCGACTACCGCGAGGTGCTGCCGAAGGTCAACGTTCCGTCGCTCGTCGTCAACGGCCGCCACGACAAGCTCATTCCGGTGTCGGCGGCCGAGTTCGTCTCAACGACGATGCCGGCGGCCGAGCTCGTCGTCTTCGAAGAGAGCGGCCACTGTCCGTTTCTCGAGGAGCCCGTGCGCTTCAACGAGGTCGTGGACGGGTTCGTCCGCGAGGTCTCCTCGACACCGGCCTGAGTGAAGCCGCCGCTGGCGGTCAGGCGGCGCGAGGACGAAAACGGCTGTCAGATAGCCGCGAGCGCCTGCTCGAGGTCGGCCCAGAGATCCTCGACGTGCTCGATGCCGACGCTCAGGCGGATGAGCGAAGGCGGCATGCCGGCGTCGCCCGCCCACCGGGCTCGGCGCTCCATGAGCGTCTCGACGCCGCCGAGGCTCGTCGCATGCGTGATCACGCGCGCCGCCGCGCAGACGCGGTCGGCTGCGTCCGCTCCGCCGGCGACCTCGAAGGCGAGCATCGCTCCGAAGCCGGCCATCTGACTCGACGCGCGCTCGTGTCCTGGGTCGCCGGGGAGACCCGGGTAGCGCACGCGTTCGACGGCGGGATGACCGGCAAGACGCTCGGCGAGCAGCCCGCAGCTCGACTGCGAACGCTCGATGCGCAGAGCGAGCGTGCGCAGGCCGCGCAGGGCCATGAACGCCTCGACCGGGCCCGGGACACCGCCGTAGAGGTGACGGCCGTGAGCGAGGGACTCGAGCAGGGCGTCGTCGCGGACGGCGACCACCCCCATCAGCAGATCGGCGTGGCCGGACAGGTACTTCGTCACGGAGTGGAGGACCGCGTCCGCGCCTAGCTCGAGCGGACGCTGGAGGAGCGGCGTCGCGAAGGTGTTGTCGACGACCACGGCCGCGCCGCGGTCGTGGCCGCCGGCAATCAGCGCCGGGAGATCGGCGACGCCGATCAGCGGATTCGTCGGGCTCTCGAGCCAGAGCAGCGCGGCGCCTTCGGCGGCGGCGAGCGTCGCCTCGGTGTCGGTGACGTCGACGAGCACGACCTCGAGACGGGCAGCCTCACCCCGCTCGCGGAGGAAGGTCCGCACGCCCATGTACGCGCTCGTCGGAGCGACCACACGGGCTCCGACGGGAAGACGCTCGAGCAGCGTCGTCGCGGCCGCCATCCCGGAGGCGAACGCGAGCGCCGAGCCGCCCTCGAGCGCACCGAGTGCCGCTTCGAACGAGTCCCAGGTCGGGTTCCCGTCGCGCCCGTAGCCGGTTTGCCCGCCCGCGTGGTACGTCGAGCTGAGGACGATCGGTGCGGCAAGCGGGCCACCGGGCTCCCGCGCCGGGCGTCCTGCATGGA
>CAWCQC010000003.1:0-12402 GCA_963797645.1 uncultured Thermoleophilia bacterium
GATGCACCCGACCGTCGGCGTCGATGTCGGCGGAGCAATCAATCTCGTGGGGCGGCTGATCAAGTACTTCAGCCTCGCCTACCTCTTCCCGATCGCCGTCGGTCTCGGGTACGGCGACCCGGTCTGGCCGTTCGTCGCGGCCGGCGCCGATCACTGCGCTCTTCGGTTGGGGCCTCGAACGGCTCACGAAGGGTGGGGAGACGATCGGCGCACGGGAAGGGTTCCTCGTCGTCTCGCTGACGTGGGCGCTCGCCGCCCTCTCGATCTCGATCTCGTACATGTTCGGCGAGTCGCAGCTCCGGTACCCGATCGACGCGTACTTCGAGTCGATGTCGGGCATGACGACGACCGGCGCGAGCGTGCTCACCGACATCCCGGCGCTGAACCAGACGATGGGTCTGTGGCGCTGCTTCACGCAGTGGTTCGGAGGCATGGGAATCGTCGTACTCGGCCTTGCCGTACTGCCGCGGCTGCGCGTGGGAGGGGCGCGGGTCCTCGTCGAGTCGGAGATGCCGGGACCGGAGTACGAGCCGCTGGAAGCGTCGATCCGAACCACAGCCCGGCGTCTCTGGCTGCTCTATGTCGGCCTCACGGCGCTGATGATCCTGATTCTCTCGATCTTTGGCTGGGTCGGCGTCGATTCGCTGATGACCCCTTACCAGGCCGCGGCGCATGCGTTCACGACGCTGCCGACAGGTGGCTTCTCGCCTCAGGCGCGTTCGGTCGAACCGTTCGCAGCGGCGAGCCAGTGGGTGATGATCGTCTTCATGGTGTTGGCCGGCGCCAACTTCGCACTTCAGTACCGCGTGCTCAGGAAGCGCTTCAACCCGATGCGCGACGAAGAGTTCAGGGCCTATCTCCTGATCCTTCTCGCCGCGTCGCTCATCCTCTTCCTCGAGCTTCTCCGGGCCGGTATCTACTCCGCAGGCGAGACGGCCGTTCGGCAATCGGTCTTCCAGATCGTCTCGATGATGACGACGACCGGCTACGGGAGCGCGAACTTCGTGGACTGGACGGTGTTGACGTCGCTGACGCTCGTCGCGGTGATGCTGATCGGCGGCTGCGCCGGCTCGACCGGCGGCTCGATCAAGGTCGGCCGGCATCTCATCGATCGCCAAGCTCCTGCGCCGGGAGCTCGACCAGACCGTACACCGCGAGGCCGTCATTCCCGATCCGGGTCAACAGGCGCGTCGTCGACGAACGGACGCTCCGGGCGATCCTCGCCTTCGGCGTCATCTACGTCGGGCTCTTCATGGCGGGGGCGCTCGATCCTGGCGATCGAGTCGGCGCGGTCGGAGCTCGACGTGACCGCGCTCGACGCGATCGGGGCCTCGGCCACCGACGCTCGGAAATGTCGGGCCGGGCTTCGGCTTCGCCGGCCCGTTCGGATCGTTCGACCCATTCAGCCCGCTCGCGAAATCCGTGATGATCGTGCTCATGTGGGCCGGCCGCCTCGAGATCATCCCGATCGCGGTGCTTCTGACCCGACGGTACTGGCGTGCTTAAGCGCCTCCACCTCGACCATCCGGCCAGGATCATCGGAGTCGCCTTCGCGGTCGGGATCCTCGTCGGGGCCGGTCTCCTCATGCTGCCGGTCGCAACACAAGGACCGGGCGGCGCGTCCTTCCTCACCGCGGTGTTCACCTCGACGTCCGCGATCTGCGTGACCGGTCTGATCGTCGTCGACACCCCGACCTACTGGACGCACTTCGGCCAGGTCGTGATCATGGGGCTGATCCAGATCGGGGGCTTCGGCATCATGACGCTGGCCTCCGTTCTCGCCCTGGTGGTCGTCAGGCGACTCGGCCTGAAGACGCGCCTGCTCGCTCAGGCCGAGACCGGGGCGCTCGAGCTCGGCGACGTGCGGCGGATCCTCAAGGGCGTGCTCGCACTCACGCTTCTCTTCGAGCTGCTCACTGCCTTCGTCATCGCTGTCCGGCTCGCGACCCACTACGACTACTCGGCCGGGTCCGCGATCTACCGCGGCATCTTTCACGCGGTGTCGTCGTTCAACAACGCGGGCTTCGCGCTCTGGACCGACAACCTCGACGCAGTTCGTCACCGACGGCTGGATCTCGCTCGCCATCTGCTTCGCGATCATCGCCGGCGGGCTCGGCTTCCCCGTCTGGCTCGAGCTGCGTCGCGAGCTGCGACGGCCGAGAGCGTGGTCGCTGCACACGAAGATCACGATGATCGTGACGCTGATCCTGCTCGCTGTCGGTCTCGGGGCCATGCTCGCCTTCGAGTGGAACAACCCCGCCACGATGGGGCCGCTGGACGTGCCGGGCAAGCTGCTGGCCGGCTTCTTCCAGGGCGTGCAACCCCGAACCGCCGGCTTCAACACGCTCGACTACGGCGCGATGCACGACGAGACCCAGCTGATCATGACCGGGCTCATGTACATCGGCGCCGGCAGCGCGGGTACCGGCGGCGGCATCAAGGTAACGACGCTGGCGCTGCTCGCCCTCATGATCTGGGCGGAGATCCGCGGCGAGCCGGAGGTGAACGCGTTCGGACGGAGGATCCCGGCGTCGACCCAGCGTCAGGCGCTCACGATCGCGCTCATCGCGCTCGTCGGCGGTCGGGGTGTGCACGCTCGTCCTGATCGCGGTCAGCCCGTTCACGCTGACGCAGAGCGTCTTCGAGGCGGCGTCGGCGTTCGGTACAGTCGGCCTCTCGACCGGCATCACCGCTGACGTGACGAGCCCAGGAGAGATCGCGCTCATCGTGCTCATGTACCTCGGACGCATCGGGCCACATACGCTCGGAGTCGCGCTCGCGCTCCGAGAGCGCGCGCGCCGGATCCGTTACGCGGAGGGGAGGCCGATCATTGGCTAGAGCGGAGGAGTTCCTCGTCTGCGGGCTCGGACGGTTCGGCGGCGCCCTCGCGACCGAGCTCGATGATGCTCGGCCGCGAGGTGCTCGGCGTCGACGCCGATCCGAAAGCGGTGCAGGAGCTCGCGGGCACGCTCACGCATGTGGTCGAGGCGGACACCACCGATCCGGTCGCGATGCGCGAGCTCGGCGCCGCCGACTTCCGGACTGCGATCGTCGCGATCGGAACCGACATCGAGGCGAGCATCCTGACGGCCTCGCTCCTCGTCGACCTCGGCGTTCCGCGCATCGTCGCGAAAGCGATCACGCAGGCGCACGGCACCATCCTCCAGCGTGTCGGAGCGACTCGCGTCGTCTTCCCCGAGCGCGACATGGGCGTGCGCGTCGCCCATACGCTCACCGGACGGACGATCGACTACATCCAGCTCGACACGGGGTTCGCGCTCGTGGAGACGACGGCGCCGACGGAGATCGTTGGAAAGACGCTCGCAGAGGCCGAGGTGCGACGCCGGTACGGGATCACGGTCGTCTGCGTCAAGCCCGAAGGCGGAAGCTTCACGTACGCGACGCCCGATACCGTCGTGAAGGACGGAGACATCCTTGTCGTGGCCGGCGAGACGCGCCGGGCGGAGGGATTCAGCGAGCTCCGCTGAGCCGGTCCGTCTCGCGCTTGGCCGGATCGGCCACGATGCGGATGTCGATGCCGGGCAGCGCGCGGACGAGGCGCATGACCAGTGAGCCGCGGGTGACCTCCTCCATCCGCCGGCTGTCGGGCGTGCCGATGAAGACGTAGGTCGAGCCGCGGTCGCGCGCCACTTCGCGTACCGCTTCGATGAAGTCCTCGGACTCCTCCTCGAGGAAGTGAGCCGCCAGCACGACGCCGAGGCGCCGCAGGTCGGCGAGGGCCTTCCGGTCAGCCTCGGAGAGGTTGGACCCGGGGCGCCGCACCCAGAGCACGTCGATGTCGGCGCTCAGCCGCTGAGCCGAGCGCCAGGCCCGTGCGAAGGAGGCGCTGCGAGCGCTCCTGCGGGGTGACGAGCACCAGGATCCGATCGGCGAGCGGGCGCTCGCCTTCGGGATCGAGGATCGTCGGATGACGACGCGCTTCGACGTCCTCGGCCACCTCTCGCAGGGCGAGCTCGCGCAGCGCGGCCAGCTTGTCGTGGCGGAAGAAGTTCGTGAGCGCCGCGTCCACCCGCTCGGGCGCGTAGACCTTGCCGGCCTGGAGCCGCAGCTGGAGCTCCTCCGGCGTCAGGTCGACGAGCACGACCGCGTCCGCCTCGTCGAGAACCCGATCGGGGAAGGTCTCGCGAACGCGGACCCCGGTGAGCTCGAAGATGGCGTCGTTGAGGCTCTCGAGATGCTGGACGTTGACCGTCGAGATGACGTCGATCCCCGCATCCAGCACCTCCTCGATGTCCTCGTAGCGCTTGGCGTTCGCGGGAACCAGGCGCGTTCGTATGGGCGAGCTCGTCGATCAGCGCCAGCTCGGGCGAGCGGCGGATGACGGCGTCGGTGTCCAGCTCCTCGAGCACGAGGCTCCCGTGCTCGATCCGCCGTCTGGGAACCGCTTCGAGCCCCTGAGCGATCGCCATGGTGTCGGGTCGGGCGTGCGGCTCGAGGTACCCGATCACGACGTCGACGCCCTCCGCCTTCGCCTGGTGGCCCTCCTGGAGCATGCGATAGGTCTTGCCGACTCCGGCGGCCATACCGAGCAGGATCCGGTAGCGCCCGCGCATGCCCGCAAGCCTACTGGGCGATGTTGGCGCCTTACGCGCCGAAGACGTTGTGGATCAGCAGGTCGATCAGCTTGATCCCGATGAACGGGAGGATCACGCCGCCGAGCCCGTAGATGAGGAGATTGCGGCGCAGCAGCGCGGTCGCCCCGATGGCCCGGTAGCGCACACCGCGCAGCGCGAGCGGCACGAGCGCCGGGATGACGAGCGCGTTGAAGATGATCGCCGAGATGATGGCGCTCTCCGGGGTGCCGAGGTTCATGACGTTGAGCGCGTCGAGCGGTCCGCGGCCGCCGCCGGTCGCGTACGTGAAGGCAAAGATCGCAGGCAGGATGGCGAAGTACTTGGCGACGTCGTTCGCGATCGAGAACGTCGTCAGCGAGCCGCGCGTGATCAGCTGCTGCTTTGCGACCTCGACGATCTCGATCAGCTTCGTCGGGTTGGAGTCGAGGTCGACCATGTTGCCCGCCTCCTTGGCCGCCTGTGTCCCGGTGTTCATCGCGACGCCGACGTCCGCCTGGGCGAGCGCGGGAGCGTCGTTCGTGCCGTCTCCTGTCATGGCGACCAGGCGGCCCTTCCCCTGCTCCTCCTTGATCAGCTGCATCTTCGCCTCGGGCGTGGCTTCGGCAAGGAAGTCGTCGACCCCCGACTCCTGGGCGATGACCGCCGCCGTCACGGGGTTGTCGCCCGTGATCATCACGGTGCGGATGCCCATCCGCCGGAGCTCGTCGAAGCGCTGGCTCATGCCGCCCTTGACGATGTCCTTCAGGTGGATCGCGCCGAGCGCCCAGTTGTCGCGGGCGACGACGAGCGGAGTCCCTCCCGACTCGGCGATTCGCTGCACCGCCTGATCCAGCTCGGCCGGGACCCTGCCGCCGTTCAGCGAGACGAACGCCTTGATCGCGTCGGGCGCCCCCTTGCGGATCTGGTGGCCGTCGAGGTCGACCCCGCTCATTCGGGTCGTGGCGGTGAACGGGATGAAGCTCGCCTCCACGCTCGAGAGCTCCCGCTCGCGGATCCCGTACTCCTTGGCGAGGACGACGATCGAGCGCCCCTCGGGCGTCTCGTCCGCCAGCGATGCGAGCTGCGCTACCTCCGCCAGGTCATGCTCCTCGACCCCGTCGACGGGAACGAACTCGGCCGCCTGGCGGTTGCCCAGCGTGATCGTGCCGGTCTTGTCGAGGAGGAGTACGTCGACGTCCCCGGCAGCCTCCACCGCACGACCCGAGAGGGCGACGACGTTGCGCTGGACGAGGCGGTCCATCCCCGCGATGCCGATGGCGGACAGAAGACCGCCGATGGTGGTCGGGATGAGGGCGACGAGGAGCGCGATCAGAACGGTCTGCGACACCGGGCTGTCCGCGTAGTGGGCGAAGGGGCTCAGGGTGACGACCGCCACGAGGAAGGTGATCGTCAACCCCGCGAGAAGGATGTTGAGCGCGATCTCGTTCGGCGTCTTGCGGCGTTCCGCCCCCTCGACGAGCGCGATCATGCGGTCGAGGAACGACTGGCCCGCCTCCTGCGTCACTTGCACGACGAGCTGGTCGGAGAGCAGGCGCGTCCCGCCGGTGACAGCCGAACGGTCGCCGCCCGCCTCGCGGATGACGGGCGCGGACTCGCCCGTGATGGCGGACTCGTCCACCGATCCGACGCCTTCGATCACCTCGCCGTCGGCCGGGATCACCTCTCCCGCTGTCACGACGACGACGTCGTCCCGCAGCAGCTCGGTCGCGGGCACGTCCTCGACGCCGCCGCTGTCCGTCCGCCGGTGGGCGGTCGTCGTCGTGCGGGTGGCTCGCAGCGAGGCTGCCTGGGCCTTCCCGCGACCCTCGGCGACGGCCTCGGCGAAGTTCGCGAAGAGCACCGTCAGCCAGAGCCAGATCGAGATCACGCCGGTGAACCAGAGCGCCTCACCGGTCCCGCGGATCGCGTCCAGGACGAAGATGACCGTCGTGATCACGCTGCCGATCTCGACGATGAAGATGACCGGGTTCCGGAACAGATGACGCGGATCGAGCTTGAGAAACGAGTCGACGACGGCGCGCGTTGCGATCTCGCGGGTGAGGAGGCGCTGGGTAGGGTGGCTCATCGGGTGGTCTCCTGATCGAGTGCGAGGTTGAGCTCGAGGACGTTCACGCCCGGCTCGCCCCAGAACCCGACGAACCGATCGTCGGTCGAGTCGTCCACGAGCTGCAACACGCGTTCGAGCGTCAGGCCGCGGTTCGCGGCGACTCTCGGCGCCTGCAACTGAGCGTAGGCGGGCGTGATGTGGGGATCGATCCCGGAGCCCGACGTCGTCACGGCGTCGACCGGGATGTCGCCCGCGGTGAGGCCGGGGTTGTAGGGGCCCTCGAGCCTGAGGATGGCCTGGATCTGCTCGTCGACCTGCGTCGTGAGGTCCGGGCTCGTCGGGCCGAAGTTCGAGAAGGTCGTGCCGGCCGCGTTGTACGCCGGGGAGGTGGCCGAAAGCCGGCCGTGGAAGTACCGCGACTTCGTGAACTCCTGCCCCGCGAGCCTGGAGCCGACCACCGTCCCGTCGACCGTCACCAGGCTGGCGTCGGCCTTGTCCGGAAACGCGAGCTGGGCGAATCCCGTCA
This sequence comes from uncultured Thermoleophilia bacterium, assembly GCA_963797645.1. GTDB lineage: Bacteria > Actinomycetota > Thermoleophilia > Gaiellales > Gaiellaceae > CAWCQC01. The sequence continues at coordinate 7,169 of CAWCQC010000003.1, forward strand.
TCAGCGCCGGGTAGCCGAAGCCGAGCACGGCGGTGATGATCACCATCGCGATGAGGGAGGAGACGACCGTGCGGGTCACGAGAGGGCCTCCACGATCGGGCCCAGGGTCAACGCCGGGAAGAGCATCAGCCCGGCCGTCAGGACGACGACGGCGACGAGCAGAACGGCGAACGTCGCGCCGTCGGTCCGGAACGTCCCGGCCGAGTAGGGCGCGGTCTTCTTCTGGGCGAGTGAGCCTCCGATCGCGAGCGCGGCGATCAGCGGTACGAAGCGGCCGAAATAGAGCGCCACGCTGCCGAGTGAAGCCGAGAAGTTCGTCGCTCCGTAGCCCGCGAACGCGCTGCCGTTGTTGTTGCCCTGGGAGGTGTAGGCGTAGAGCGCCTCGGAGAAGCCGTGTGCGCCGGGGTTGAAGATCGAGGCGAGACCCAGGTCCGTGACGACGGAGACCGCGGTCATGATCAGCACCATGCTCGGGACGAAGAGCGCCCCGACGGCGGCCAGCTTGATCTCCCTCGCCTCGATCTTCTTCCCCAGGTATTCCGGCGTGCGCCCGACCATCAGCCCGGCGACGAAGACGGCGATCAGGACGTAGAAGAACATGCCGTAGAGCCCGGAGCCCACGCCGCCCCAGATCACCTCGCCGCTGAACATGTTCGCGATCGGCACCGCGCCCCCGCCTGCCGTCAGAGCGTCGTGGCCGCCGTTGACCGAGCCGTTCGACGCGTTCGTCGTCGCCGACGCCCAGAGGGCGGTGTTGGCGATCCCGAAGCGGACCTCCTTGTCCTGCATGTTCCCGCCGCTCTGGTCGCTCGACGCGGCCAGGTCGACGCCCGAGGCCTGCAGGACCTGGGAGCCCTGCTGCTCGAAGGGCGTGATCACCGCGATGCCGATGGCGAACATCACGAACATGGCCCCGACGATCGCCATTGCCTGCCGGCGCTGCATGATCATCCTCCCGAACATGAAGACCTGTGCGACCGGGATCAGCAGGATCGCGGTCATCTCGAGGAAGTTCGTGAGCCCGTTCGGATTCTCGAAGGGCACCGACGAGTTCGAGTTGTAGAAGCCGCCGCCGTTCGTTCCGAGCTGCTTGATCGCGATCATCGAGGCCACCGGGCCCCGCGCGATCATCTGGTTCGCGCCCTCGAGCGTCGTCGCCGACGCTGCCCCCGAGAAGGTCTGGGGGACACCCTGCGAGATGAGCAGGATCGCGAGGATGAGCGAAAGCGGCAGCAGGATGTAGACGGCCGACCGGTAGAGGTCGCGCCAGAAGTTGCCGAGCTCGTTCGTCGACCGGCGTGACAGGCCGCGAATGACAGCCACGAGCACGGCCATCCCCACGGCCGCCGACACGAACTGCTGGACGGCGAGGACCGCCATCTGGCTGAGGTAGGACATGGTGTACTCGCCGCCGTAGTACTGCCAGTTCGTGTTCGTCACGAAGCTGGCCGTCGTGTTGAGCGAGATGTGCGACGAGACGCCGGGTAGGTCGTCCGGGTTGAGGAACAGGTGTCCCTGGAGCCGGAAGACGGCGTAGTCGAGCGCCGAGAAGACGATGCTGAAGACGACCACCGACTTCGCGTAGGACTTCCAGTCCTGCTCTCGCTTCGCGTCGATGCGGATGACGCGGTAGAACCCGCGCTCGAGGAACGCGAGCCAGCGGATCCCGACGAGCCCGTCGTTCTGGTAGATGCGAGCCATGTACATGCCGAGCGGGTATCCCGCCGCCATGAGGAACACGGCGTAGAAGACGATCTGGCCGATGCTGAGGGCGCCCACTAGAGCCGCTCCCCCCGGAAGAGCGCGTAGCAGAGGTAGACGAGGAGAGCGAGCGAGACGGCCAGGCCGAACCAGTTGCCGGCCGACATCAGACCCTGTCCAGCACGTAGATGAACAGGAAGACACACACGAGCGTCACCGCCATGATTCCGATCGTTGCCGGGTCGACCACGATCTCTACCGTCGTACCCTGGACGTCAGGTCGTTCTCAAGATCGGCCATGGCCGGCTCAAGACCGTCTCAAGACCCTCTGCGGACGACGAGGACGTCGTACGGAGCACGCCGGGACACGGTCTCCCCGATCCCGTGGTGCATCCGTGCCGCAGGAGCGGAGTCCGATCCGACGACGATCAACTCGGGCTCGATCCGGCGAGCGGCATCGAGGATCACGTCGACGGGCTTGCCGGGCACGACCTGGAGCGTGGAAACGACTCCGTGGGCGTTCGCAACCTCCGCCGCAGCGTGCAGCGCGTGGTCATGCGGCGTCACTTCGAGCGGGAAGCTCGCGAGCTGGCCGGTGATACCGCGGCTCCGGATGCGAGGGTCGCTCCACGGGACGGCGAGGACGAACACGACGTGTGCATGCCTGTCCTCGGCGATCTCGACGGCCTTGCGAACTGCGTCCGATGCCGCTTTCGACCCGTCTGTGGCGCAAAGGATGCGCGGCACGTGCCTGACCCTACGGCGCCGCTCGTCAAGCCGGTCTCAGCGTTCGCGGCGCGACCTCAGGAAATCCTCAAGATGACTGGCTGCGTGCTGCGGCGCCCGTCTTGAGCGATTCCTGAGCGCGGCGATGCAAGTCCTGAGCGTTCCCTGATCGCCGCCGGCATACCGTGAGGATCAGGAAACGAAGGAGGTCGTTCTTAGATGTCGCAGTTCACGAAGATCCTTGTTGCCACCGACGGGTCGCCGACGTCGGCGCCGCGGTCGACCGTGCCCTCGGGTTCGCTTCGGAGCCCGGTGCAAGCGTGACGTTTCTGCACGTCGTCGAGCCGACGGAGTGGCGTCTCGCGCGTGGAGCACAGGCGATGCCGATGTCCGTCGAGGGTACTCTCGACGGCGACCCGGTCCTCGGCGGGGCTCTCGCGCGCGCCCAGGAGGCAGGCGTCGAAGCCGACGCCGAGGTCGTCTCGGGTGACGAGACGCGGAGCATCCTGGCGGTCGCCGACCAGATCGAGGCCGACGTGATCGTTCTCGGAGGTGGGCGCAAGCGGCCGAAGCTGCGCAGCGTCACCAGGGCGGTGGTCAATTCGGCTCATTGCCCGGTCTACGTCGCGCGCGCAGCCTGATCTGCCCGTTTCTGGAATCCCGGAGGGCGCGGAGACGCGCCCTCCGGTGTGCTCAGCCCATGTCGTCGGGGATGACGAAGCGGTACCCGGAGCCGGGCTCGGTCAGGAGGTAGCGCGGACGGGTCGGATCCGGCTCGATCTTGCGGCGAAGCTGTGAGACGTAGACGTGGAGGTAGTGGGACTCGGTCTGGTAGGCAGGGCCCCAGACCTCCTTCAGGATGGCGCGGTGGGTGAGCAGCTTGCCGATGTTCGTTGCGAACAGCCGCATGAGGCCGAACTCGTGTGGGGTGAGCTGTACCGGCTCGCCCGCTGACCGTGACCGAGTCGCTTCTCGAGGTCGACGACGATGTCGCCCGCCTCGATCCGGGGCTCCCCGTGCGGGGCCGGCCCGCCGCAACGCGGCGCGAAGCCGCGCGAGTAGCTCCTCGACGCCGAACGGCTTCGTCACGTAGTCGTCGGCGCCGGCGTCGAGCGCCGAGACCTTCTCCCGCTCGTCGCCGACCGCCGAGAGGATCAGGATCGGAATATGTCGTCCACTGCGCGCAGCTCTCGGCAGACCTCGGTGCCGGTGGCATCCGGGAGGAGAAGGTCGAGGATGACCGCGTCCGGGGGCTTGATCGCGGCGAGCGTCCGCGCCGTCTTCGCCGTGTCGGCCTGCTCGACTTCGTAGCCGGCTGCCTTCAGCGTGGTCGTGAGCGCCCGGAGGATCTGAGGCTCGTCGTCTACGACGAGCACCCGCTCGCCGCTCATGGCTCGACCGCAGCGGGCGCCGCTGCCGCCTCGAAGGCCATCCCGAACGCCGATCCTTGTCCCGGGCTCGACTCTGCCCAGACGCGCCCGTCGTTCGCCTCGACGAACCCGCGGGCAATCGCGAGGCCGAGACCGCTGCCACGCCCGGCGGTGTTCGACACACGGTAGAAGGGCTCGAAGACGCGCTCCTGCTCCTCCGGCGCGAGGCCGGGCCCGGTGTCGACGACGCGAATCACGACGTCTCGCCGAGTCGCGTTGGCCCTGACTGTCACGGCTCGCCCGGTGAGCGAGAACTTCAGCGCGTTCTCGAGGAGGTTCGCGAGCGCGCGTCGGATCTGGGCAGCGTCGACGCGGACCGGCGGCAGGTCGTCCGGAATCTGGACGCGGACCACCTCCGACCCGGAGCCGAGGTCCTCGAGCGCCTGTGCGACCAGCTCGTCGACCGTCCACAGCTCCGGCGACGGCTCGGCGCGCACCCGCCTGCAGCCGGGAGAGATCGAGCAGGTCCCGAACGAGGCGCTCGAGGCGGCGGGCCTCGGTCAGGATCGTGTCGAGCATGGTGTCCCGGTCGGCCTCCTCGAGCCAGCTCGGGGGCCCGCAGCGTCTCGGCCGCTGTCAGGATCGCGGTCAGCGGGGACTGGAAGTCGTGGCTCACGGCGCGGAGCACGGCCGTCTTGATCGTGTCGCTGCGCCTCAGCGCCTCGGCCTCGAGCGCCTCGCGCGAGAGCTGCTCGACGCTCCGATGCGACCCCGAGCAGCGACGCGAGCGCGGGGAGAAGCCGCTTGCGGGCTGCGAGATTCGGCTGCGGCCCTTCGGTGAGGTAGAGCGTTCCGACCCGTGCGCCACGCCGCGTGCAGCTCGTAGCGGCGACTCGCCGCGCGGCGGGTCCCGTTGGGGTCCGAGCTCGATGCGCGCCGTCTCGACGCCGAGGACGTCGCGGACCCGGTCGGCGACACGGTCGAGCTCGTCCTCGACATCGCTGCCCTCGAGGAACGTGGTCGCGAGCTCGGCGAGCAGCGCTTCCTCGCGCTCTCGTTGCTCTGCTTCCGTCGCGCGTTTCCGCACCCGGGCCGTGAGCTCGCTGACGACGATCGCCGGTGACGAGGTAGATCGCGAGCGCGACCCAGTTCTGCGAGTCGGCGAGCGTGAACGTGTAGAGCGGCGGCAGGAAGAGGAAGTTGAAGGTCAGCATGCTGCGCGATCGACGCCGCGACCGCGAACCAGAGCCCGAAGGAGATGGCGATCGGCACGACCGCGAAGAGGTAGAGCGCGCCGAGGCTGACGACCGGTGCGACCGACTCGAGGCCGTAGACCACGCCGGTCACCGCGGCGATCGCGAGCACGCTGATGCCGAGCTCGACCGCGAGGCGGCGGCCACGTTTCATGAGCGGGAATGTAGCTCGCCCACCGGTTTG
>CAWCQC010000004.1:0-110591 GCA_963797645.1 uncultured Thermoleophilia bacterium
ATCCGACTTGCCACCAACGGCAATTTACGACGTTGCGCGTGACGTGGAAGCAGTTGGTCACGTTCCAGTCAAGCAACCTTTCGCCCGCGTCCGGCTTACTGACGTACTTCATCGCTTGCCGCTTGGCTTCCTTGAGCCCGAGGTACGGAACTGCGGCACTCGCGCCGCACTGGACACTGACGCGGCACTCGATGCTGACGCGGCACTGGACGCTGACACGCCAAGCACCACCGCCGCGGGTTCGAGAACTAACGCTGTCGCCTTCATCGACTTCCCCCAGCCCTTCTGATGGTTCGCTTTTTCACTTTCCTTCACTCGAAGGTACCGCCACGCAGACGCTCGATCGTTGACCCGAACGGGTCTATTCAGGCCCAGGGAAGGGAATCACCTTGGCCTGAATGCAGCTGCAGTCGACCACGTAGAGGATCGCGCCCGTCCCTGCGAAGCGCTGTGATGGAGCCATGCGGCCTGGCCACTCATCAAGCCGAATGAAATGGGCGGTACTGGGCTCGAACCAGTGACCCCCAGCTTGTCGAGTCGGAGCGACCCTCACCGCCTCATCCCGATCCCGCGCCGGGCGTGTTGCGCGACGGGTAGGGGTGCACGCTCCACTGCTGCTACCCCCACTTTTCCCAGCCCCCGCAGGCGATAGGTCCCGATCCACCGCCGGTGTGAGTCCCAGTTGCCGCTCGAGCGCGGTATGCAGAGCTGGCGCGGCCACGGCTGCTGTGACCATTGCTGACCCTCGTCCATCCCTAGAAGCTTCGCCGCCCGGCCCGGAGGCGCGTTGACCTGTCTGGTCACGACGGCTCTCATATGTGCCAGCCATGGCCGCGTCCGTTAGGCCCCAAGCCGGGGAAGCGTATGCTCTTCGCTTCCCGCGCGCATCTGTCTAACTAAGCAACGATTTTCCTCGGGCGGCCCTGCGGTATCACGACAATCCGGAGACCCCGTTACGCTAAGGGTTGTTAGGTGGGGCGCTGCTCGGAGCGCAAACCTATCCGACCCCCACCCCCTGAGAAAGTCTCGAGGTGCCGGGTCCCTCTTGCGGGACATGCCCGAGTTCGGGGAGGCATCGGCGACGAACAGCCTCGTTGCCGCCGTGTTGACAGCTTGTGTTGTTAAGCGCATACTCGCGCTTCCAGGGAGTAGACGTGCCCTGGGCTGGGCGGTCCGGGGCATGGCTGAACGAAGGGGGCTGCCATGAAGCGGACACTTCTCGTCGGTCTGCGGATGTCGCCATCTTGGGCTTGACGGCGGCTGGCGCTTCGGCCGAATCCGGTACGCCGGTGAGCCTGACGACGGCGCTGGCGTTATCTCCGAATCAGGACGGAATCCGATGAAGAAGCACACCGAACTGTCCCGGGCGACCGAAGCGAAAGGAGGGGTCGTCATATGAGGTCCCAACGAATGCTGCTGTCATTGGTAGCGGCCGTGGTCGGGATGATCACGCCGTCCCTAGCAATCGCCACGCCTCCATCCCCGGCGCCCACTACCACCCAGCTGCTGACCGGCCTGGAGGGTGGCTCGGGCAGCACCGTCGGCCCCGGTGGCGCGCTCTACGTCACCGAAAGCGCCGTCGGCAGAATCTCGCGTGTCGATCCGAGGACCGGTGAGATCACGACGTTTGCCAGCGGTCTGCCGGCGTCGATCATCCCGGGCCTCGGCGGCACGACCGACGTTGCGTTCATCGGCGGGACCGCGTACGCGCTGGTCACCGTCGTCGGTCCCGACGTCGGCGGCAGCGACGTCGTCGGCATCTACCGAATCGACGGCCCCGACAGCTTCACCGTCGTCGCGGACATCGGCGCGTTCGCCTTGAGCAATCCGCCGGGATTTCCGGTCGACATCCCGACCGGGGTCCAGTACGCGCTGCAGACCTACCGTGGCGGGTTCCTGGTCACGGATGGGCACCACAACCGGGTCTACCGGGTCACGCGCGACGGCGAGGTCAGCGAGCTGATCGCGTTCGGCAACATCGTGCCGACCGGGCTGGAGACCCGGGGCAACACGATCTACATGGCCGAGGCCGGACCCGTCCCGCACGATCCCGCGGACGGCAAGGTGGTGTCGTTCGAGCCGAAGTCGCCCACCGCGACGGAGGTGGCCTCCGGTGCCCCCCTCCTCGTCGACGTGGAGTTTGGCCGCGGTCGCGATCTGTTCGCCCTCTCGCAGGGCAGCTTCGGTGGCGGCCCTCCGGGTTCTCCGGCGGCGCCGAACACCGGCAGCCTCGTGAAGGTGAACGCGAACGGCACCTTCAGCGGGGTCGGCGACACCCTGGACCGGCCGACCTCGGTCGAGTTCATCCAAAACACCGCGTACGTCATCACCCTCACCGGTGAGATCTGGAAGATCGAGAACGTCTCGGGTCCGCCCCACGGCGTGTCGCACTAACAGCATCAGCTAGCGAAGCCGCCACCCCGGACGCCGCGAGAGCGGCGCTCCGGGGACGGCTCCGCCCGCGGCGCTGAGCTCGTCGGCGAGCCTGGAGCGCTACTCCCGACTTACCCGGTAGAGGGAGCACGGAGTGCGACGGTGACTGCGTGCCGCCCGCCACCAGATGCGAAACGGGGCCCGTACTTTGCGCGCCGGGCCCCTCCGTACGCCCTAATCAGAGTACTTCGCGGTCCACTTGCGCTGGAGCACGTCCTCTGCCGGGCTCGTCGCCATGGGTGTCCACTCGGCCGGCTTCTGGCGCGTGGAGACCACCCGCGAGCCAGCGTCCTGAGCGCGTGAGGCCCGGCCGACCTCGCGCAGCCGACGCATCTGAGGCGTTATGGCCTTTCTTGCCACGGTGAGCCGGTCGTTGAGCCAGAGCTGCACGTCCTCTGGGGTGGGCGGCCGACGTCGCTTAAAAAACGGGTGGGTGGTCCCACGTCGGCGTTACGATTTCGCGAGGATGAGTTGTGCGAGAAGCGTGGCGGTCGGTGGCGGCAGCCTCCCCTAGGATCCTCCCCGCAGCGGGTACGCACGTCACCGTGCGACCTCCGGCGGCGGTCGCCACCGCCAGCGTGCCGCTCCCCGCGGCCCCCTGCACGGCCACAGGAGCTTCTGCCCAGCACGTGCGCCCGACCGTGATCGTCCGACCTCGGCGTAGTCGCGCTCCACGCCGGGCGACCGCACGTGTCCGGTCTCGCGCCCGTTCGCCGGACGAACCATCACCATCATCAGCTAGTGCGTCCGCCTCCGCGCCCTCACGCAGGAGGCGGACATGAACGACGTAGAGCGGCTGCTCGCGGCCCGGGAGCCGCGACTGGAGCGCGTGTTCCGCGAGGGGCTCGCGCAGTTCGACGAGACTGGGCTGGCGCTCGACCCGGCGATCTCGTGGCGGGACTACACGGCGCAGGGTGAGGCGCTCGGGCGGCTCGACGCGCTCGCGCGCGCCTACAAGGAGCTTGAGCGATGAGCGGCGACACCTCGCGCTGGCTCCCGGCCGTCCTCGACGGCGGCGGGCAGCTGGCGACCGCGCTCGACGGGGCCGTCGAGATCTCGGCGACGCACCTGCTCCTCCGTCAGCCGGTGCCGTACGAGACGTGGCGTCCCTTCGTCGCCGGTCTCGTGCGCGCGGGTAACTCGCTCTGTTGGCTGCTCGCCGACGCGCTCGTCGAGACCGAGCAGCGGATGGCTGATGTCGCCGATCAGCTGGAGGCCGATCTCGGCCTCTCGATCGGCTCGCTGTACAACTTGAAATCCGTCGCGAGCAAGATCTCGCACGACACCCGCCGCGCCGACCTCTCGTTCAGCCATCACAAGGTCGTCGCGGCAGTGAAGGGCGCGGACGAGCAGTCGGCGTGGCTTGCCGCTGCCGCCGAGCGGAACTGGACAAGGGACGAACTCGCCGACGAGATCAAGAACGCCCGCGAAAACGGCGACGAAAAGTTTCACCCGCGGGTGAAACTCGGACCGTCGAAGGCTGCGCAGCTGCGCGACCTCGCGGCGACGTTGTGGGCCGGGTCGGTCCCGCTCCCGGGGCACCCGCTGCACGAGGACGCCTACGCCGTCTCCGGACCGGTGCTGCGCGAGATCGCGAGCTTGATCGGCCGGACGGCCGACGCGGAGGACTCGTTCGATGCGTGAGCGGTTCGAGCCGGCCAGCGGAGTGAACCTGGAGGCCGCGATCCGCGAGATCGTCCGTCAGGAGATCGAGATGGCGCTCGCCCGCCTGGAGACGGACCGACGCGCGGACGAGGACAGATGGTTCGACGTGAAGGCCGCCGCCGCCTACCTCTCGTGTCCGGTCGAGCGTCTCTACGCGAACCACAGCCCGGACCTGCCCCGCGTGAAGTGGGGCGGACGGGTGTTCTTCCGCAAGTCCGACCTCGACCAGTTCATGGAAGGAGGCCGCACGAACGTGAGAGGCTGAGACAACTCGGACGAGAGCCGCCCGCCGGGACGGCTCCCAGGAGGGGGCGAGCACATGGAGACCCAGAGAGGGGTCATCTCGCACGCGCGTCCGACAGGCTACGGGGGCAAGGTGACCCAGCAACGGGAACACCGCCGCAAGCCGCGACACGCAGGGGCCTGGGACGCACACAACCGCAGGGGCAGGTGAACGGCCAAGGCGGACGCCCGAGCCACACAACCCCCCCGGAGGGCAAAGCCATCCGAATATCCGGGGTCTCGGGGTCTCCAGACAGGGGCAAGCAACCCCATGCCAGAAAGGAACCATCCACCGATGCCAGCTCCCGACGATCACGCAAAGCGATGAAGCTCGCCGGAGGACGAGCCGCCTACAGCAGACGCGCCGCGCGACGGCTCCGGGCCAGGAAGCAGCGCCAGGCGCAGCCCGACTACTCGAAGCCCCTCGACCCAGAGGTCGAGGCGCGCATCTTGGCCCGCCTCGACGAGAAGCTCGGCAAGCGACGACAGGAAGGACAGCACGATGACGCCAGATGACCCGACGCCCGAGCCCCATGGCGAGGGCATGTGCCGAGTTCTACGGGAACACGAGCGCCTCGACGATCACGATCTCGGACAACACGATTACCGGCGGCCAAGTGCAAGGACAATACGCCTGCGCCGACGGGCGGCGGCAACACAGCGGCGTACAAACAGGGTCAGTGCGCGGGGCTGTGACTCGCCCCCTGCCTTTCGCCCTGCCGGGGTCCCCCGGCCGGATGAGGTCGTCCGTTTACGGGCGGGGTGGTTGCAAAATGGTTGCACGGCCCGAAAACGCCTGCACCTGATGGGGGCGCTTGCCGGACCAGCGCGGGCGGTCCCGTCGGGTAGAGTGGGGTTGTCCAGGACACGAGAAGTGCCCCCGCGAGACCGAGATCTCCGGGCGCGGCACAACGATTGGAGGTCGTCGTGCAAGCGAAGGGTACGAGTCCGAGGCGGACGCGGGTCGAGGGAGAGCGCGGTATCTGGAAGCGCCTCGACCGGGACGGCCGCGAGGTCTTCGATGTGAGCTACTACGACGGCGAGGACGCCGCCGGATGGAGCGCGTTCACGGGAAGCTCAGGGACGCGATCGCGCTCCGCGAGAAGCTCCGTACGGAGGCACGCGGGGGCGAGTCGAAGCCGCGCAAGACGACGCTGACGTTCGAGCAGGTCGCGCTGGAGTGGTTCGAGCAGATCGAGCTTCGCGACCGGACGCGGGAGTGGTACGACGTGGCCTTGCGCGTGCATCTGCTTCCGCGTCTCGGTCGTCGCCGCGTGAGTTCGATCACGGCCGAGGATGTGGAGCGGTTGATCCGGGAGATGAAGCGGGCGGATCGTGGCGAGGGCAAGGTCGGCTATGCGGTGTGGACGATCCGGGGTGTCGTTGGTGTGCTCGGCGGCGTGCTCGGATACGCGGCGAGGCGGAGGCTGATAGTGCGTGATCCGATGGATGACTTCCGGGCGGAGGAGAAGCGGCGGGGCCGGGGCCGGGTGTTGCCGAAGGGCGCGTCGCGTCAGCGGTGTTGTCGCAGGAGGAGCTTGTCGGGTTGCTCGATGAGGCGCGGCCGCTGTACCGGGCGCTGCTGGCGACGGCGGCCTTCGCGGGGCTACGGCTGGGGGAGCTTCTGGCGCTGAAGTGGGCAGATGTCGATCTGGCGGGCGAGTCGATCCATGTGGGTCGGCAGCTTTGACCGGCGTGGGCGGTTGGCGGAGTTGAAGACTGTGCGGGCGACGCGTGATGTGGATGTGCCGCCGTTCCTGGTGGCGATCTTGCGGGAGCATCGGGCAGCATCGCCTGCTTCGCGGCCGGATGATTTCGTGTTCGCGGGTGAGATCGGGACGCCGTTGTCAGCATCGGAACGTGGAGCGTCGTGGCTTGGATCGGGCGGCGGAGGCGGCGGGGTTGAACGCGGGCAACCGGCCGAAGATGCGTGTTCATGATCTTCGGCACTGCTGCGCGTCGATGCTGATAGCCGGGGGCGCGGATGTGGTGTATGTGTCGCGCCAGTTGGGGCACTCGTCGCCGGACATCACGCTCAGGGTGTACGCGGACGAGTTCGGGAAGGCGCAGTCGGCGGCCCGCTCGAAGGCGGCGCTGGAGGCTCGGTTTGCAACCGTTTTGCAACCCAACGGTGGCGGCGAGCGGCGGAAGCGCGCTGCGGCCGGGGGCGGCAATGTGGCTCAGCTGGCCGATTTCCGCACTAGTGGCGGCTAGCGGCTGAGGCTGCGTCGGCTTCACACGCGGGAGGTCGCTGGTTCGATCCCAGCTGCGCCCACTCAGAAGGCCCTGGAAACATGGCTAATTTCGTCGGGCGCGCCAGCGGTGATCCTGACGCGTCGGCCTGCCTGCTCCTACAGCCGAGCGAGGCCGCCGCCGACGTTGCCCCGTCCTATGACAGCGATCTTCATGCCGGAATCAGCCAAGCGGGCTCACGTCGTCGGCTCGGTCGGCTGTGCCTCGGGCGGTGCACCCCCATGGGCCTTCGCCCGGCGGGCAGCCTCCTTCTTCTCCTGCTTTAGTGCCCGCCGTTCCTTGACCGCCTGTTCTCGCCGCATCTTCGCCATCGTCTGCTGGCGCTTGTTCGCACTCATCGAGCTCACCTCCTCGGTCGATGCTCCCCGTCATTCCCAGAACTTCGCCGCTGGCCGCACCATGTGGCTGGCGATACAAGTCCGGCGACCTACTCGGTCGGGAGCAGGCGCGAGGATGCCCACATACGCTACCTGCGCCGTCGGGCGTGCCGCCCGTGCGGTGGTCGATCTCGCGGTGATACTCCCTCGGGCGAGGGGTCTCCAGGGCCGCGTAGGCTTGCCTCGTGTCCCGTCCGAGCCTCGTCGGCGCCGACGAGGCACTTGCGCGCTGTTACTCGCGGTGGGTGTCGCGCCGGTATGCGCGCGCCGCGAGCACGGCGAGCACGACGCTCCAGGCGGCGACGACGAGCCAGCCCCGCGGTCCCCAGGTCTCCCCGCCGACCGCCACTCGGCTTGCCTGCACCAGCCAGTACGACGGCAGGGCCTGGGCGACGTCGTGCATCAAGCCGCTTCCGATCGGGAACCAAACGCCGCCGAGCAGCGCGAACAGCGCTGTCCCGCCACCCAGCGCAGGGCCGATCGAGTCGGCGTTGAGCAGGTGACCGATGAGGATCCCGAGAGCCGCGAACGGGATCAGACCAACCAGGATCAGTCCCGTCATCTCCAGCCAGCGGCCGGCGGGAAACCGGACCCCGAGGGATACGCCCGCAGCGTAGAGAACTACGATCGTCACGAGCGCCGTCAGGTACGCGGTGAGCACTTTGGTCTGCAAGTAGGCGCGGGCGGAGAGTGGGGTGAGCCGCAACTGCCTGTTCCAGCCGACCGACCGCTCAGCCGCGATGCGCGCGCCGGCCGCGATAACCGCGTTCATCGTCCCGAAGGCGGCAAGCCCGACCATGAAGTACAAGGGCGCTGCGATGCCCGTCCCGCCGAGGTCGTGCTCGTTTCGGTTGGGCACGGCTATCGCGAGGTAGAGCACCAGCGGAAACCCGAGCGAGAAGATGAGGAAGCGCCAGTTGCGAAACGCGCGGATCAGCTCGTAGCGGGCGTAGGCAACGTTCATCGTTTCACCTCCTGTCGCTCAATCGTCTTCCGCTCGTGGTCGTTCCCGGTCAGCTGGAGGAAGACCTCCTCGAGACTGCCGCTGCTGATCTCGATGTCATGCGCGGCGGGGAACTCCGAAAGCAACGCCAGGACGGCGGCGTCCGAGTCGGAGCAGTTCAGGATCACTGCCTGTCCACGCCGGTCGGCGTTGGTCACGCCGGGCAGTTCGGCGAGTAGGCCGAGGTTGGCGTCCGGAAGGGTGGCTCGGATCGTGTGCAGTCCGACCATCGCCTTGAGCTCGGTTGTCGGCCCGTCGGCGACGATCCTCCCGTTCGACATCAGCACCGCCCGGTCGGCGTAGGTATCAGCCTCCTCCAGGTAGTGGGTCGCGAACACGACCGTCTTCCCGCGAGCTGCGAAGTTGCGCATCGTCGTCCAAAAGGTGTGGCGGGCTTCGACATCCATTCCCACCGTCGGCTCGTCCAGGACGAGCAGATCGGGGTTGCTGACGAGCGCGACCGCGAAGCGCACACGCTGCGTCTGGCCGCCGGAGAGCTTCTGCGTCCTTTGGCCGGCGATCTCTTCGATGCCGGCCACGTCGAGCACCTCGTCGACGCCGAGTGGAGCCGGATACAACGAGGCCACCATCGCGACGAGCTCCACCACAGTGAGGTCGCGGATCAGCCCGCCCGTCTGCAGCATCGCCCCGATCGCACCGGTGGCGACCGCCTCCGCCGGAGGCATCCCGAAGAGCGACACCGATCCACCGTCGGGCTCGGTGAGACCGAGCAGCATGTCGATCGTCGTCGACTTGCCGGCGCCGTTGGGGCCGAGCAATGCGACCGTCTCACCGGCCGCGATCGAGACGTCGATGCCCCGCACTGCTCGGACGAGCCCCTGCGGTGTCCGGAAGGACTTCACCAGTGCGTGTAGCTCCACCCCGGTCGTTGGCGGGGCGGCTCGGTCGGCAAGCATCATCGCGGTCATTCCCACACCTCCTCGCTGACGTCCGTATCGCTCACGACGGAAAGCGTCGCGGCGGCGTGCCCGCCCGTCATCGTGGCTAGCGGCCGAGTTCGGCTGCCGCCAGCCGGAATCGACGGCTACCCGCTGGCTGCAAGACGCGATAATCGCGACATGACCGAAACCCAGGTCGTGCTTGCCGACGATGAGGTCCTTCTTCGCGAAGGACTGGCGAGCGTCCTCACGGCCAACGGCTTCGAGGTAGTAGCGCAGGCAGGCGATGCATCTGAGCTCCTCGCCGCCGTTCGTTCAAAGCATCCCGCACTCGCCGTTGTCGACATCCGCATGCCGCCCGAGTTTGCGCTCGAGGGACTGAGTGCTGCCGGAACGATCCGCGAGGAGATGCCGGATGTTGGAATCCTGCTCCTCTCGGCACATGTCGAGGTCGAGCACGCTCTCGAGCTGCTCGGCGCCGGCGGCGGCGTCGGTTACCTGCTCAAGAGCCGCATCAGCGCTGTCGACGATTTCGTCGAGGCTGCACAGCGGGTCGCCGCTGGAGGCTCGGTCGTAGATCCATCGCTCGTCCAGGAGCTCGTCGGCAAGCGGCGCAAAGGGGATCCTCTGGACGTCCTCACGGATCGCGAACGGGAGGTGCTTGCGCTCATGGCCGAGGGCCGATCGAATGCCGGGATCGCCAAGCGCCTATGGGTGACCGAGGGGACGGTCGAGAAGCACGTGAAGAGCATCCTCGGCAAGCTGGGCATTGTCGGGGGGGAGTACGACCACCGGCGCGTCCTCGCCGTCATCACCTATCTCGACTCCGTCTAGCCACCCGCTTACCGGCGGGACACCAAGCGGTGGGACACCAAGCGCGGCTAGAGGGAAGGGCCGTGAGCAAGGGGAAGGCCGTCAGCGCGCGAGCAGCTCGCGGATCGCCCCAGCCGACAGCCGATTCTTCGCGATGAACCCAGCGACGGGCACCGAGGCGATCAGCTCCTCCAGGTCTTCCTCGTGGCGCATCGAGATGAGGATCACATTCGGCGAGCACACCCCCCCGGCCAGGCGCCGGGCGAGGGCGATCCCACTCTCTCCGAGCAGCTGCACGTCGACGAGCGCGAGGTCGGGGCACAACTCATCCGCCAAGCGAAGCGCGTCCTCCCCGGTCGACACGGCCCCGACCACCTCGATCCCGCCCGTCTCGAGCAGCGTTCGCGCCGCATCGAGGAATGCCTCGGAGTCGTCGACGATGAGACACCGCGTGGCCATGAGCTCATGCTTGCGCATGAGGAGCGGGATACGCATTGAAGCCAGCGGGTATCTCGCGTATCAGCGAACCGCCAACTCGGCGATGATCTTCGTGCCCTCGCCCTCCGGGCTCTCGATCAGCAAGCGCCCGTTCAGGGTTGCGACCCGGTCAGCCAGTCCCAGAAGGCCAGACCCCCGAGGGTCGGCACCGCCTATCCCGTCATCGGCCACGACAATGCGCAGAACCCGCCCGGATGTGCTCATCTGTACATGGACGACCGAGGGCTCTGCATGCTTGGCAGCATTGGCCAGCGCCTCGGCGACGGTGTAGTAGGCGGTGATCTCGACCCGCTCGGACAAGCGGCCATCGACCTGCACGTCGACCTCCACCGGCACAGGCGAGCGCCGAGCGAGTGCACGAACGGCGGGTCCGAGACCCGCCTCGGACAGGATCGCCGGGTGCAAGCCGCGCGAGATCTGACGAAGCTCCTCGAGGACGGAATCGAGCCCATGAGTGATCGCGGAGAGCTCCCTCTTCTGCGGCTCGAGCTCGTTCGGTAGCGTTCCCTCAACGGCATTCAGGCGCATCCCGAGAGCTACGAGATGCTGCTGGGCGCCATCGTGGAGGTTGCGCTCGAGACGCCTGCGCTCGACGTCCCGCGCGGCGATGATCCGCTCGCGGGACGCCGCGAGGTTTGTGATCACGAAGGCGGCGATGACGAAGACGGCGAGCGTAAGCCAGTCCCCGTTACCGAAGTTGAGCGTGTAGTGCGGCTCGAGGAAGAGGTAGTCGAAAAGCAGAACGCTCACGACCGAGACCCCAACCGCGTAAGCGCGGCCAGAGACAACAGCGGTAGTCACGACAGCCAGCAGGTAGACGTCACCGAGGCTCTCTGAATCGGCGAAGCGGTCGAGCAGCGCAATGAGACCGGTGCTGAGGCCGACGGCGGCGACAGCCACGGCGAGATCGAAGGCGACCCGACTCGGGCCCGAGCGCGGCACTCGCACGAGAACCCGTCCGATCAGGCGCCTCACGACCCAACTGTAGTCCGCACCGGACGACCGGCGTTGAAGCCAGCAGGTGGGCGTCAATTCGGGGTAGCTGCCGTGGGATTCGGCCGCTACCTGTGATGACGGCCGAGCCCTCAGTCGCGAGGCTACTCCCGTAGGACAGACGTACGAGCAAGGAGTAGACGATGGCTGAACTCAGCATTCGCGCTTCGATCAACGAGTCGCATGCGCAAGTCAACAAGCTGGCGCCTGTGGTCGCGTCGAGCCAGATCGAGGTCGCTGCCGCCCCGGAGATCGTGTGGGACGTGCTCACAGCCTTCGACCGCTGGCCGAACTGGAACCCCGACGTACGATCGATGTCTGTTCAGGGAGGCGTCGCCGAGGGATCGGTCTTCCGCTGGAAGGCGGGGCCTGGCACGGTCACATCGACCATCCGGTTCGTTGAGGCGCCGCGACTGATCACTTGGACCGGAAGAACGCTCGGCATCAAGGCAATCCACGTTTGGGAAGCTCGAGCCACGGGATGGCGGCACGTTCGTACGGACCGCAGAGTCGTACGACGGGCTCGTCGCCCGCCTCTTCCGTCGGCCGCTCCAGACGACGCTCGACGGAGCGCTCGAAGACGGGCTTCAGCGCTTGAGGGCCGAAGCCGAGCGGCGCACCAGCTAGCAGAGCGAAGGCCATACCTTGCCTTTCACCCAGAAGCTCCGAACGCGAATCGCCAGCAGCGAGCATCGCAAGTGGTGGACGCTTGGCGCGGTTGCGTTCGCTCTGTTCATGATCATGCTCGACAACACCGTCGTAAACGTCGCGCTGCCGTCGATCGAGCGCGGCCTCGGCGCCGGCCTCCCCGAGCTCGAGTGGGTCGTGAACGCCTACGCGCTCTCGTTCGCCGCTCTCATGCTCACGGGGGGCAAGCTGGCAGACCTGCTCGGCAGACGCCGGATCTTCCTCATCGGGCTTGGGCTCTTCACGGGCATGTCCCTTGCATGTGGCCTCGCTGCCTCGCCCGCAGAGCTGATCGCCTTCCGTGCCCTCCAAGGCGCTGGGGCGGCATTGATGCTCCCCGCCACACTCGCGATCATCTCCGACGCCTTCCCGCCCCGGCAGCGAGGAATGGCTCTCGGCATCTGGGCCGGAGTCTCCGCAATGGCCCTCGCAGTCGGGCCCCTGGTCGGCGGGCTCATAACGGAGCACATCAACTGGAGCTGGATCTTCTTCGTCAACGTCCCCGTGGGAGCACTGGGCATGCTCGCCGGCGTGGCCGTAATCGCCGAGTCGCGCGATACCTCGGCCGTCCAGAGCCTCGACCTGCCGGGACTGCTCTCAGCGGGTGTTGGGCTCTTCGCGCTCACGTTCGCCTTGGTCGAGGCGAACCGCTATGGCTGGAGCTCCGCGGCGATCATTGGCCTCTTCGTCTGTGCGGGGGCAGGGCTCGCCCTGTTCCTACTCATCGAGCGGCGACGGAGAGTCCCCATGCTTGATCTCTCTCTCTTCCGAAACACGACCTTCCTGGGGGCGAACATAGTCGCCTTGCTCGTCTCCCTGGCGATGTTCGGCGTCTTCTTCTTCATGTCCCTCTACGTTCAGACGATCCTCGGCTACTCGCCGGTCCAGGCGGGGGCGATCTTTCTGCCGATGACGCTGCTCGTCGTAGTCGTCGCGCCGCTCGCAGGGCGGCTCTCCGACCTCGTCGGCTCGCGCTGGCTCATGGCAGGAGGGCTTGCCCTCGTCGGCCTGTCGCTCCTGCTGTTCTCGAGGCTCGGGACGGGCTCCGACTTCTGGAACCTGCTCCCGGGGCTGGTTGTGGGGGGGATCGGCATCGCCTCGACGATGTCGCCGATGACGGCGGCGGCGATGCGCAGCGTTCCTGTCGCCAAGGCAGGCGTCGCGTCTGGCGTGCTGAACACTTTCCGACAGGTCGGCGGGGCGATGGGCATCGCAGTGATGGGTGCGATCCTGACCTCGCGAGAGTCTTCGGCCCTCAGCGACGGTGCGAACCAGGCGCAGGCGTTCATCGACGGCTTCTCCACGTCGCTCGAGGTCGCCGCGCTCATCGCCTTCCTCGGCGCCATGACTGCTGCCCTGCTCATCCGCCGCCCACCTCTGGCCGAAGCGGCGACCGCCACTGGAACGGTCCCGGCATGAGACGCACCAACCAAGAATGGAGACATTGCCCGCGATGAGCGTGCTTGTCGATTACGGGTCCGATCTGCTCTTGGTGCTCACGTGCGCGGTCGGCGCGGGCACACTCGTTGCCGCCATCCTGGCGCTCTCGCTGGCAGCCCACAGCCCAAGGTGGAGCGCCGCCCGTGCAACGTGTGCCTCGGCCGCACGGGCGCTCGTGCGCCGCTCCTCGCGTGGCGTAGCTCCGAGGTGAACAGCAGTCGGAGACCGTGCGACGGGTCCGTTTCTGGAACCGAGACATCGGGCGCCACTGCGGTTCGGCGGCCTGTCTCGCATCGGCGCGCCGACGGTGCGAGGATGAGACGGTGGACATGACCGAGCTCATACGTGACCGTTACAAGCCGCTCGAGGTCGTGGGCGAAGGCGGAGAGGGGCGTCTGGTAAAGGCACTCGATCTCCAGCACGACCGGTTCGTGGCGCTGAAGCTCCGAGCCGTTGCGACGGACGCAGACCGTGATCTGATGCTGGGCGAGGCGCGCGTCCTCCTCGCCGTGCCGCCGCACGCGAATCTCGCGCTCGTCCGCGACGACTTCTTCGAGGACGGTAACTACGTCATCGTCATGGATTGGGTCGACGGCGTCGATCTGGGTCGCGTTCTGCAGACCAGGGGTCGGCCGGGGCTCTCACCATCGAGCGTCGTCGGCTGGCTTGCAGAGGCCGCGGACGCGCTGACGCATCTGCACACGCGGGATCCTCCTGTGATCCACGGCGATGTGAAGCCCGCGAGCCTCGTGCTGACACGCGGCGGCCACATCGTGCTCGTCGACTTCGGCGTGTCGACCGTGTCGGGCTCGCGTGCCAAGCGCCTAGGCACGCCCGGATTCGCGGCCCCCGAGCTACTCACCCAAGGCCAGGGCCGCGCGTCCGACGTGTACGCGCTCGCCGCGACGGCGTTCACGCTGCTCACCGGGGCGCCTCCGAACGGCACGCCGTCGACGTGGAACGGCATCAACCCCGAGCAAGCAGCCGCCCTCGAGACCGCGATCCGAGCCGGGCTGGCGACGAGCCCGGCGCGCCGCCCGGCGACACCCGGGGAGTTCGTCGAGCGCCTGCGCGCCGGTTGGGGCTCGACTCTGCCGACCGGTGTGCTCACGTTCTGCCTCACGGACATCGAGGGCTCCACAGGGGCGTGGGAACGCGACCCTTCGTCCATGGCGCGTGCGCTTGTGCGCCACGATCAGATCATCGCCGAGACCGTCGAGTCGCACGACGGCCGGTTCCTGAAGTCGATGGGCGAGGGCGACGCAACCGTCTCGGTGTTCAGCGCGGCCGATCGGGCGGTCGCGGCCACCATCGACTGCCAGCGCCGCCTCGGAGACGAGGCATGGCCGGGCGACCTCGCCATCCGTGTGCGCATGGCGCTGCACACGGGTGAGGCCGAGCAGCGCGGGGGCGACTACTTCGGACCGACGCTCAACATCGGCGCGCGCATACGCGGGCTCGCGGAGGGCAACCAGGTGTTCGTCAGCGGTGTCACGGCCGCTGTGGTCGCCGACACCATGCCTTCCGGAGCGACGCTCGTCGAGCTGGGCCCACACCGGCTCCGCGGCGTCACGGAACGCGTGCCGGTGTTCGCGATCGCAGCGCCGGGCGTCGACGCGCCACCGTCGTCCAGCGAGTGCCCCTACCAGGGTCTGTTGTCGTTCGACGTCGGCGACAGCGCGCGGTTCTTCGGCCGTTCGGCCGTCGTGCAGGACCTCGTGGAACGCGTGCAGGACGTCGGCTTCGTCGCCCTCGTCGGCAGCTCCGGCAGCGGCAAGTCGTCGATCCTCCGGGCCGGGCTCCTCCCCGCGTTCGGCGACGGCGTCGTCACGACGCCCGGCGACCATCCGCCGCCGATTCCCGACGGTCAGTCGCTGCTCGTGATCGACCAGTTCGAGGAGCTCTTCACCCTGTGTCACGACGACGACGTGCGCCGGCGCTTCATCGACGGCGTGCTCGCGTACGCGGGACCGGTCGTCATCGGGATCCGCGCAGACTTCTACGGCAGCTGCGCCGGCCATCCTGAGCTCGCCGCCGCGGTCGCGTCGAACCAGCTCCTTCTCGGGCCGATGACCGAAGACGAGCTGCGCGAGGCGATCGTCGAACCCGCGAGCACCTGCGGGCTGCGCGTCGAGGCGGCCCTCGTCGATCATCTCGTGGCCGAGGTCGCCGGCGAACCCGGCGCGCTCCCGCTGCTCTCCCATTCGCTGCTGGCGACGTGGGCGGCGCGTGACGGCCGCACGCTGACGCTCGAGGCGTATCGCAGCACGGGCGGCGTGCGGGCGGCGATCGCGACCACGGCCGATCGCGTCCTCGAGTCGCTCGATGCGCACCAGCAGCTGCTCGCGCGTCGGATTCTGTTGCGGCTGGTCGAGCCGAGCGAAGGCGTCGAGGACACGCGTCGGCGGGCTGCGCCGGCGGAGTTCGCCGGCCCCGACGAGGGTGAGGTGGCGGCGGTTCTCGCCCGACTGACCGAGGAGCGGCTGGTCACCGTCGACGAGGGATCGGTGCAGCTCGCGCACGAGGCGCTAATCCGCGAGTGGCCTCAGCTGCGACGCTGGCTGGACGAAGACCGCGCCGCGTTGCGCGTCCACCGTCATCTGACGACGGCAGCCGAGGCTTGGCTCGCGGCCGGGCGAGACGCGGGCGAGTTGTACAGGGGACAGCGTCTCGCAGTTGCCACGGAATGGCGCGCGTCCGGTCCTGTGCTCTCGCCGACCGAGGACGAGTTCCTCGACGCGAGCGTCGCCGAACAGGATCGTGCGCTGCGCGCCCAGATACGAACGAACCGCCGCCTGCGTCTCCTCCTCGGTGCGGTGGTGGTGGTGCTCGTCGTGGCGCTCGCCGCCGGCGCGGTCGCCTTCGTGCAGCGCGGGCGCACGGCGGATGCGCGGGACCGGGCCGATGTCGCCCGAGTCGCGGCCGTCTCGCGCAGCGTCATCGACCGCCAAGCAGACCTCGGGTTGCTGCTCGCGGCCGCGGCCTACCGCCTCGACCGGACGGCCGAGACGCGCAGCACCTTGCTGGCTGCCTTGACGGCCCATCCCCTGCTGCTCGGCGTCCTCCACGGAGCCGAGTCCGGGCTGGAGGCGGCCGTGTTCAGCCCGGACGGCGCGACCCTCGCGACGCCGACGTCCGACGGCACCGGGACGATCCTGTGGGAGACGCGCACCCACCGACGGATCGCGACCCTCCGGCGCGGCGACGGCGGCGTCAACCTCGGGGCTGCGTTCAGTCCCGACGGACGCTGGCTCGCGGTTCCCGCGGCGCTGACCGGCCCGTCCGCCGACGAGAGCGGCGGCATGGAGATCTGGGACCTCGAGACGCGCCGGCTGGCACGCTACCTCGCGAGTCCGGCGGGATCGTTGACCAGCGCGTCCTGGAGTCGCGACGGCACGGTTCTCGTCGCCGAGGGCGGCGTGACGATCTCGGACGCGGCGCCGCCGACCACGGCGATCGTGTGGGACACGGCGACATGGGAGCCGCGCACCTTCGACCTGGCCGACACGTACGTGGGAGACCGTCGACTCGCAGTGAGCGACGATGGCAGCCGCCTCGCGCTCCCGCTCCCCGACCAGTCGGTGCAGGTCTGGGACCTCGCGACGCGCGCACCCGTCGGCCCGCCGCTGCGGCCGGCGGCACTGCTCGGGCGGGATCCGCAGGAGGTCACCGCGCTCGCCTTCTCGAACGACGCCGCGCTGCTCGCGATCGGCACGGCCGCCGGTCCGGTCCTGCTCGTTGACACCGCGCACGCGACGGTGTCCTCGGTGTTGACACTCTCCGACGACCTGGCCAGCAGCATCGAGTTCTCGCCCGGCGACGACGTGGTCGCAGTAGCGCGTTCCGACGGGCGAACACAGCTGTTCGACCGCGCCTCGGCGAGCTCACTGGGCGACGCGCTCGCGGCAAACGCGTCGGCGGTCAACGACGTGAGCTTCAGCCCGGACGGGTCACTGCTCGCCACCGCGGGGCTCGACCGCACCGGTGCGCTCTGGTCGCTCGACGGTCGTCGTAGCATCGCCGTCCCGCTCACGGGCCAGCAGGGGCTCGTCGCCGAGGTCGCGTACACGGCCGACGGGAAGCTGCTGACGGCCGCTGCCGACGGATCCGTCGCGCTCCGTGACGGGTCGAGCGGCCGGATCCTTCGTACCTTCCGGCTCGCGGGCGAGGCACTCACCGTCTCATCCGATCCGACCGGGCCACGCATCGCGGCAGGCGGCACGGGCTCTGAGGTCCGTACTTGGCGCCTCGATTCGAACGCGGCCGGCACGAGCATCGACGTGGGCGACGCCTGGGTGCACTCGGTCGCCTTCCGGCCCGACGGCCGGGTGCTCGCGATCGCGGTCGATCACAGCAAGGGCGAGTTCGAGTCGGCGTTCGGTCCCGGCGTCGGGCTCGTGCGTCTCATCGATCTCGATACTGGCCGTGACGTCGGTGCACCGATCTCCTATTTCGACCCGCCGATCTCGCTCGCGTGGAGTCCCGATGGTCGACGACTCGCGGTCGCAACGGCCAACAACGTGCTGCACGTCCACGACGCGCGGACGCGGCGTGCCGTCGCGCCCGACATCGACAACGTCGACGCCCCGGTGACGGACGTTTCGTTCAGTCCCGACGGCGAGCGCGTGATCGGTGCAACCGCGAGCGGCGTGACCCGCCAGTGGGACGCGAGCACCGGCCGGCAGGTCCAACCCGCCCTCGTTGGCCCGACCGGCCCTGTCGCGGGCGTTGCGTACAGCTCCGACGGGCGAATGCTCGCCACGACCACGCTCGGTCTCTCGACCACCCGCCTGTGGGAGATGCCGGCCGGTCGGTCCATCGGCGGCGATCTCGTCGGCGGGCACGTGCCGTACACGACGCGAACCATCTCGATCCCGCATTTCGCGCGAAGCCGGTCTGCCTTCGCACCCGACGGGACCCACCTCGCGACGGCCGGCGCCGGCGGCGCGGCGGCGCTATGGGACCTCCGTCCCGAGGAATGGTTGCGCGCCGCGTGCTCCGTCGCCGGGCGCGACCTCACCACCGCGGAGTGGCAGGAGCATCTGCCGGCTCGCGAGCCGTTCGCGCTGTGCCCGGGTGCGTAACTCGCGCGCCCGCTCCGGCAACCAACCACCGTCAGTCACCGGAGCGGGCCTCATTGGCGACTACGCCCGGCTGCTGGACGTCGAGCCCAGGCCGAACGCGCCGCGCAGGACGCTGGAGTCGATCGCGGTCGCAAGCCAGCTGGTCTCGACCCTCGACTGATCGCTGATCCGGGCAGACAAGTTGGGTCGCCCGTCCGTCTTCGTGTCGGCGTCCTTCTCCTCGAAGCTCCGGAAGGACCACCTGAGATGCATTGCCGTCATTGCTGGACCTCCAGTCCGGCATGGTGTGAGAACGTTCGAACTACCGGACCAGGATCGCGGTCGCCGCAGGCAGGCGCGATCGTGCTGGTACCCGTCCATGTCGGGTGTTGGCTCCCGTCTCCGTGTACGGCTAGCTCTACCGGACGACCATTCGAGATCAGCTGCCAGCGCGGGTCGGCGACCCGCTTGCTCGTAGGAGACGGAGAGCCCCTATCTCAGCGCGGGCCACCCGGCGACCAGGGCTCGGCAATGCGTGTCGGTTCGTCCCAGGCCTCGAGCTCGACGAGGTACGACTGCCGGACCTCGTAGCGGCCGTCGTCGAGCGCGTCCTTGCAGGCCTCGGCGGTTTCCTTCGTCTCGAAGGGGCCGACGTATCGTCTCGGCTCCCACGACATCCCGACCGGCATACCGTCGACCCTCGGCTCCGTGTTCTCCGGCACCACCTTCTCGTGCGTGACGACGATCCACATGAGCTCGGGCCAGCTTAGCGCCCCGCCGCCCGGCGTGAACCAACCCGCGTAGGCTAGGAGCGGTGAGCGGGAAGCTCGTCTCGGCGGAAGACGCGGTTGCACGGGTGGGCGACGGCGACACGATCCTCGTCGGAGGCTTCGGGCTCGTCGGCGCCCCCCTCGCCCTGCTCGACGCACTGGCCGAGATCTCCGAGGCGCGAGATCTGACCGTAGTTTCGAACAACATCGGGGAGCCGGGTCGCGGTCTCGGCCAGCTGCTCAGGCAGGGCCGGATCAGGCGCGGGATCTCCTCGTACTTCACGTCGAACCCGGAGGCGGTCGAGGCCGTCCACCGCGGTGAGATCGAAGCCACGCTGCTCCCACAAGGCACGTTCGCCGAGGCGATCCGAGCGGCGGGCGCCGGCATCGGCGGCTTCTACACCCCGGTGGGCGCGGGGACGCTCCTCGCAGAGGGGAAGGAGGAGCGCGTCATCGACGGCGTCGCGCACGTCCTCGAGCGGCCGATCCGGGGCGACGTCGCGCTCGTGTACGCGGCCCGCGGGGACGAGCTCGGCAACCTCTGGTACCGGCGGACGGCGCGGAACTTCAACCCGCTCATGGCGACGGCTGCCGATCTCGTGATCGCCGAGGTCGGCGAGCTGGTGCCCATGGGGGCCATCGCGCCGGAGGATGTCCACACGCCGCACCTGTACGTCGACCTCCTGGTAGCCGGCTCTTGACCTCCGATCCGAAGACGCTGATCGCCGCGAGGGCGGCCCGTGAGCTGCGACCGGGAGAGGTGGTCAATCTCGGCATCGGGATTCCGAACCTGATCCCCGGATTGCTCGACCGCGAGCGTGGTGTCGTCATCCAGACCGAGAACGGGCTGCTGGGTGTCGGGCCTCGCCCGGCGGCCGGCGAGGAGGATGCCGACGACATCGACGCTGCGAAGCTCCCGGTGACTGCGCTGCCCGGGGCCGCGTACTTCGACAGCGCGTCCTCGTTCGCGATGATCCGCGGCGGCCACGTGGACGTGGCTGTGCTCGGCGCGCTGCAGGTCAGCTCGTCCGGCGACATCGCGAACTGGGCGGTTCCCGGCCGGAGCGTGCTGGGAGTGGGTGGGGCGATGGACCTCGTCGTCGGCGCGAAGCGCGTCGTCGTGACGATGACTGCCCTCAGCTCGAGCGGCGAGCCGAAGGTGGTTCACGAGTGCACCTATCCGCTCACGGCCCGTGCGGCGGCCGAGACCGTGATCACCGAGCTGTCCGTGTTCCGGGTCAGAGAGGGACGGCTCGTGCTCACCGAGCTGCTCGGCGGAGCGAGCCTCGCCGACGTCGAGGCTGCGACCGAGGCGGAGTTCGCCGTCGAGCTCTCCGGCTAGACGGGATCGGCGGTTCCTCGACAGAGGGCGGCGACCCCGAATCCGCCGCGCGGCCACGGCCCGCTGCTCAGCTCTTGGGCGGGCTCGCGTAGGAGCGCCACTCGAACAGGCTCGCGAGGTAGGCCGTTACGAGAGCGAAGCCGGTCAGCATCTCGATCATCGTGGCGGTCCGTGCGCCACGGGAGCTGGCGATGATGTCGCCGGGCGGAGCGATGAACGACGTCGAGACCGCGTAGTAGAAGAAATCGGCGAAGTACGGATGCACGCTGAGACCGGCGAATGTCGCTTCCGGCCGGTACCACCAGAGCCCGACGTAGAAGAACGTCCAGAACAGGAAGAAGGCCAGCCCGAGCAGCGGCAGGCCCACGCGCCGGAGGAGCACTCTGACCGCAGCGACCACTCGTCGGCCTTCCAGACCCAGCGGCAGACCCTTGGCGATCCACCATGTCCCGATGACGAGCGACAGGGCCGCCGCGAGCGTGACGAGCCCGCACACGAGCACGACGAGTCCTGCCTGACCCGGCGTGAGTCGAGGCCGCGCCATTCCGATCAGGACGACGAAGACGCACAGGATGAAGAGCCGTGAGATACCGGGCGGGAGCCTCCGGCTTCGGCCGGGCTCGCTCGCCGGGGCGGGCATCGGTCGGCGGACGAACGGCATCGCCCGAGGCTAGCCGCGGGCTCGGCCGTCAGAAGGTCGCTTCGCGGACTCCCGTGGCGATCAGGAGCAGGATGATCGCCGCGACGATCAGGCGGTAGATGACGAACGGCGTGTAGTCGTGCCGGCGCACGTAGCCGAGCAGGGCGTCGATGGCGAGCAGCCCGGCCCCCAGCGCCGCCAGCGTGCCGACGACGAACGGGCCCTCCCAGCCCTGCGGCAGGTCTCCGAGGAGCACGTCGTTGACGCCGCGATAGACGATCGCTCCGAGCGTGGTCGGGACGAGGAGCAGGAAGGAGAATCGCGCAGCGGAGTCGCGGTCGAGCTGCATGAAACGGCCTGCGGTGATCGTGATACCCGAGCGCGACACGCCTGGCATGAGAGCGAGGCACTGGGCGAAACCCATGATCACTGCCTGCTTCAGACCGAGATCGCCCATCCCCACGCGCTGCGGGCTGCGGTCGGCGACCCAGAGGAGGATCCCGAAAGCCGCGAGGAAGATCGCGATCTGCCACGGCTCACCGAGGTGGTCGGAGAGGACGGACTCGAGCGCGGCCCCGATGATCAGCGCCGGAATCGTCGCGACGACGACGAACCAGACGATCCGCTCCTCACGGTCGGCGATCCGGCGGTTGCGGATCGAGCGCCCGAGCGCGGCCAGGAGGGCGAGTATGTCGTGCCAGAAGTAGGCGACGACGGCCACCGTGGTCCCGAGGTGCAGCGCGACGTCGAACGTCTGGTTGAACTCCTCGTGCGTCTCCAGGTACGTCCAGTTCGCGAGCCAGGGAAGGAGAATGAGGTGCCCCGAGGACGAGATCGGGAGCAGCTCCGTCGCTCCCTGGAAGGCTCCGAGCGTGAGCGCCTGCCAGTCGCTGAGCGCCCCCGGCGTCTCACCGAAGGACACCGCGGCGAGGAGAGCGGCAACGGCGAGGGCCGCGAACGCCGTGATGTAGATCGGGACGCGGCCCACGTGAGGCAGTATCGTAACGACCGCACATGGACGAGAACCGCACCATCATCGCGGTCGTGGCCGCGGTCCTCGTGGTTTTCAGCCTGACGGTTGCGATGGTCGTCCCGCGCCGCAACCCCGACTTCCCGGGGAAGCGCCTGGGCCTGTTCTTCGGGGTTTGCATCGTCCTCGTGGCAGCGATGCTGGTCTCGGTGGAGCTGTTCGGCTCGGAGGACGAGGAGACGGCTGCCAGCGAGACGCCGGCCGAGACCGGGGGAGAGGCGCCCCCCGCGGAGACCGGCGGCGCGGCCGAGACGGAAGCACCGCCTGAGACCGGGACGGCGCTCGAGGGTGACGCGGTCGCGGGCGAGCAGGTCTTCGTCACGGCCGGATGCGGCAGCTGCCACACGCTCGCCGCGGCGGGCGCCACCGGCACCATCGGGCCGGACCTCGACGACGCCGCACCGACGTTCGACACCGTCGTCCAGTTCGTGACGAACGGCGCCCCGCCGATGCCTGCCTTCGGCAATGACGGAACACTGACGAACCAGCAGATCCAGGACGTCGCAGCGTACGTCGTCCAGTCGACGTCCGGGTAAGGCGATCCGCCGGGGCCGGAGACGCCCGGCCCCGAACGGAGGGCGAGGCGGAGAGGGCGGGATTCGAACCCGCGACCCAGCTTGTGACCGGGTACGCGATTTCCAGTCGCGCTCCTTAGGCCAACTCGGACACCTCTCCGCGGCGGCGAGTCACCTCACGCTCGCCTGCTCCTGTATAGCACTGTACGATCGCCCGCGATGGCCGACCCCGTTTCCTGGCTCCTGATCAAGGAGGGCTGGCACGTTTTCGCCGCCGACGGCGAGGCGGTGGGCCACGTCTACGAGGTTCTGGGCGACACGGGAAGCGACATCTTCGACGGGCTCACCGTCACCACCGATCGCCACCGGGAGCCCCACTACGTGCCGGCAGACGACGTCGGCACCATCACGGACGGCGTCGTGCGCCTCACGGTTCGGTCGGACGAGCTGAGCTGACCCGCCTACCGGGCGGCGCGTCTCGCCGCTCGACCGCCCTCCACGCGTACGAACGCCGCGCGTCGGGGCGGGGAGCCGTGCGGCCCGGTTCTCCGGGTGCGACCGCCGCGCGGGCGGCGGGGTGCCGGCGGATCGGGCGGGCGGCCGCCGTCGTCGCCGCCGTCCTGCCACCCGTCGTGTGGCGGATGCCGCAGCGCCCACCACAGCACCAGCCCGACCGCTGCCATCTTCAGGATCGCGAACGGAAGCAGCGTCACGTACAGCGGATCCATTCAACTTCCAGGCTAGACGAAGGCTCGTTGCTTCGCCCCGCTCGAAGTCGCGTCGTCAGCCGTCGTCCGTGAGACGCTCGGCCATCGCCTCGAGCAGGATCCAGGCCACCTCGGGATGGGCATCGACGAACGTCCGGAACTCGGCTGCGCTCGTTGCGAGGCAGCGGACGTTCGTCGAGGCGGTCACCGTCGCCGTGCGAGGGCGCTCGAGCAGCAGCGCGGTCTCGCCGAGGAAGTCCCCGGCGTGGAGCCGGCCGACCTCCGCTCCCTGCTTGGCGACGACGACCTCTCCTTCGAGGATGAGGAAGAACGCCGCGACCCTGGCGCCCCGCTCGCCCTCACGCGTGATCACCGAGCCCGTCTCGAACTCGAGCTCGTGCATGGTGGCGGCGAGGCGCTCCAGATCGTCGTGGTCGAGGGTCTCGAAGAGGGGAACCGCCCGCAGGCGGGCGGCGCGATCTTCGTCGATCACGTTCTGTCCTACCAGGCGCCTCCGACCGTTGCTGCCGCCGTCGCCGTCTGAGTGAGGGTCGGTATCGCCGGTCCGAGGCGCTGGAACTTGCCCGGGTTGTTGATCGCGGCGGCCCGTTCGCCACACGGATCGTTCGTCGGCTTGAGATAGAGGTAGATCCCACTCCTGCGCCACTGATAGACGCCGGGCAGGAAGTCACAGGACGGGTCGCCGAGCAAGACGATCTTGCTCGATCCGAGATGAGGACCCAGGTGCCGCCCGTGAAAAAGACGCCGTCTTCCCCGGCATCCCAGGTGCCGTCGGCCTCGATGTTGATCTCGAGCCCGAGACCCATCTGGCCGAAGGTCTGCTCGTAGAAGCCTGGAAGCGAGGCGACCGGGGTGGCGGCCGAAGCGCTGGCTGGGATCGCGAGCCCAATAGCAGCTGCGGCTATCACAAGGAATTTCTTCATGAGATCAGCTCCCTTTCGGACGTCGGAAAAACTGAGTGTACCCCGCTTCTGCGTGAAAAATGCACACGCCTAACCCGGGCAAAGGTGCGCGTTCGGCTAGAGGCTGTTGTCAACTCTGCGAACACAACAGGATGGCGGACAGGTAGGTTTCGGCCTACGCGGCTTGAGACGGTCGGTTTGTGCGCGGGGGCCAGCCCCGGGGCTCTTGGTCGCGGGGTCTTCGGTTGCCCGGTAACGTAGGTGCGAGGCCGGGGTGACGAAGCGACTCCCCGATCTGTGGCCACCCCGGTCTCGGGTGTTCGCGTCGGTGTGGTCTCTACGTGGTTGCGAGCCGGTCGGGCTTGGTAGCTGATTGCGAGGTCGGGGCGGCAAGAACGAAAACCCCTCTCTGCGGCCGACCGGCCTCAGTTGGATGATCAGGGGCCTCGGATCTCGGTTTAGCGGCGCTGTAGCCGGGTAGCACACCGTCTGGAGCGTCCGCCGGACAGCGCGGGCTCTCCGCACCCACCGCTCGGAGATCGGGGCAAGGCGCTACCTCCCTAAGTCGCGGCTGCCCCGGTCTCCTGGTTCGCTGGCAGCAGGCCGAGCAAGGTGATGCTCGCCGCAGGCGCGGCGGCGCACCGCAGCGCATGCGTCGCTGACGGCGCTCGTTGAAAACGATCGAGGGGAACCGAGAGGCCAAGGTGCAGCGGCCCCGTAACCCTCGTTCTTCCTGAAGTTCGGGCGCGTCGATCTCCGCGGAGCCGACCGGCTTAGGGGGCGGCCGCTCGGCTACTGTCGTCGCGTGCCCGGCGATCCTTCGCCCGACGACGGATCCGTCCGTACCGCGGAGGTGATAGCTGCGCTCTCGCTGGCGACGGACCTCGGCATCGCGGTTCCTCTCGAGCACGGGTTGCACAGCACGTTGTTCGCGATGCGGCTTGCAGACCATCTGGGCGTCGACTCTGAAGCGGCCTCGCAGACGTACTACGCGTGCTTGCTGTTCTACGTCGGCTGCACGGCCGATGCCGACATCGCCGCCGAGATCTTCGGCGCCGACGACTCGCTGACGCGGTACGCGACTCCCGTCCGCTTTGGGTCGCGGGCCGAGATGGTCGCCGGATTCCTACGCGCGGTCGCCCCGCCGGGCAGCACGCCGCTCGTGCGCGCCCGCCAGCTTGCCCACGGTATTCCGAGGGTCGCATTGGTCTTCAAGGAACATCTCGCGGCCTTTTGCGAGGTCGCGCACATGCTCACCGACCGACTCGGTCTTCCCAGGTCGGTCGGGGCTCTGTTCAGTCACGTCGCCGAACGCTGGGACGGCAAGGGCCAGCCCGGTCGTGCGAAGCACGATGAGATCCCGCTGCCCGTGCGCATCGTCCACGTCGCCCGGGACGCCGCCTTCCAGCGCATGCTGGGCGGCGACGAGTTCGCCGCCCAGGTGATCCGCGAGCGGGCAGGCCACGCGTTCGATCCCGCGATAGCCGCGCCGTCTTCGTCGACGAGGCGGCGGAGCATCCTCGCACTCGACGCCACGGCATCGGCGTGGGAGGAAACGCTCGCCGTCGAGCCCGGCCGCACTTGATCCTGGAGGGCGAGGCGATCGAAAGAGCGCTGGCGGCGATGGGCGACTTCGCCGACCTCGTCTCCCCGTACCTCGTCGGTCACTCGGCAGGCGTGGCCGAGCTCGCGGCCGCGGCGGCCGAGCGGTGCCGCCTGGGCCCGGCCGAGGTCGTTCTCGTTCGGCGCGCAGCACTGGTCCACGACCTCGGACGGGTCGCGGTTCCGGTGCGAATCTGGCAGAAGCAGGGCCCGCTGACGGCGGACGAGTGGGAGCGGGTGAGGCTGCATTCCGTACTACACGGATCGTGTGCTCACCCACTCTCCGTTCCTGTCGGAGCTCGCGCCGGTCGCGAGCATCCACCACGAGCGACTCGACGGTTCGGGCTACCACCGCGGATTGACCGCCGCGACGCTCGCGCCGCCCGCGCGGCTGCTCGCCGCCGCCGACGCCTACCACGCGATGAACGAGCCGAGACCACACCGCGCGCCGCTCTCGCCGAAGCAGGCCGCAGAGACTCTGGGTGAGGAGTGTCGCGCCGGGCTCTTCGACGCGGACGCGGTCGCCGCGGTGCTCGAGGCGGCCGGGCAGCCGGTCCCGCGAATCGAACGGCCGGCCGGGCTGACCGAGCGCGAGGCAGAGGTCATCGCCCTGCTCGCGCGCGGGCTGCAGACCAAGCAGATCGCGGGCGCTGCTCGGGATCTCCGCCAAGACGGCCGACCGCCATATCGAGCACGCCTACAGGAAGATCGGCGTGTCGACGCGTGCAGCCGCCGCGCTCTTCGCGATGGAGCACGGGCTCGCGACATTGGGAGAACTCCCAATAGCGCGCCAGACGCGACCGCTCGTAGCTTCCTCGCCAGGAGACTCAAAGGAGGCGGCGATGAGCGGCGGTGCGAGCGGTCCATGCGAACGCGAGCGCGTCGAGACGATTGTCATCGGCGGCGGCCAGGCCGGTCTCGCGGTCGGCTACCACCTCGCGCAGCGGGATCTCCCGTTCGTGATCCTCGACGCGAACGAGCGGATCGGCGACGCGTGGCGGAAGCGGTGGGACTCGCTGCGCCTCTTCACGCCCGCGCGCTACAACGCCCTGCCGGGGATGGCCTTCCCCGGCCCGGCTCAGTCGTTCTCCACCAAGGACGAGGTCGCCGACTACCTCGAGGCCTACGCGGCGCGGTTCGACGCTCCCGGTTCGAACCGGCATCAGAGTCGATCGGCTGTCCAGGAACGGCAGCCGTTTCGTCGTCGAAGCGGGCGACCGGTTCTTCGACGGCTGAGAACGTGGTGGTCGCGATGGCAAGCCATCAGGTCCCCCGAGTCGCCTTCGTTCGCGCACGAGCTCGACCCGGGCATCGTGCCAGCTCCATTCCAGCGAGTACCGGAACCCCTCGCAGCTCCAAGAAGGGCCGGTACTCGTCGTCGGAGTCGGGAACTCCGGCGCCGAGATCGCGATCGAGGTGGTGAAGGAGCACCCGAACGTGGCTCGCGGGGAAGGAGAGCGGTCATGTCCCCTTCCGCATCGAGGGCGCGCCGGCACGGTTCGTCTTCTTGCCGCTGATGTTCCGTGTTATCGGCCACCGGGTGCTGACGGTGCGCACGCCGATCGGGCGCAGGATGCGCCCGAAGCTCCTCTCCCATGGCGCGCCACTGGTCCGCGTGAAGCCCAAAGACTTCGCCGCCGCCGGCATCGAGCGCGTCCCTCGCGTCGTAGGCGTACGGCACGGACTGCCGCTGCTCGAGGACGACCGCGTCCTCGAAACGGCGAACGTCATCTGGTGCACGGGATTTCGGCCCGACTTCTCCTGGATCGACCTCCCCGTCTTCGGCGACGAGGACGAGCCGATCGAGCCGATCCACCGACGCGGGATCGTCCCGGGCCAGCCCGGGCTCTACTTCGTAGGGCTCTTCTTCCTCTACGCGATGTCGTCCGGCTTCCTTCCCGGCGTCGCAAGGGATGCGGACCACGTCGTGACGAACATCGCGTCACGCATCGGGTGAACAGCTGTTCGACCACCGCGACCGGCTCGTCCCGCCCCGCGATCGTCGTCGAGATCAAGCCCGGGGCGACCTGTACGAAGACCGAGCCCGCAGGAGCCGTTCTGAGCTCCTGGAGCGTTCGACCTACCGGGTTGCGCGACAGATGATCAGCCTGTGAACGGGATTGATGTCGATCTGCGGAGGGCGGTCTTCAGAACTGCCGGACTGCTCGCGGATCGTCGGAGCGTGTCTTCGCGGAATCGGTGGAACGCTCGGCCGCGTCCCAGACGGTGATGACCCGCCATCCTTGCTCGACGGGGCCTGCGACGTGAAGCTGCAGCCTTCAGGAAGCTGGCCGGCGGGCATCGTCTTGGCCGAGACCGCGTCATACATATCCGGGGTGACTGGAGCAACGACCGTCACGACGACTGCCATGAGGCTCTCCTTTCCTCGTCATTCCTGAGAAGCCACGAGTGTGCGACTTGGCGCGAATCAAGTCAAGAATGGCAGCCTGCGGCCCGGCACACGGCCTCCCGCTCGGTTGCCGCCACCCGGGGACGGCCCCCAGGCTGGGACGCACGGGAGACGCGCGCTCAGGAGCGCCAGCCCGGCCGGCCGGGAGCCGGCGAACCCGTCAGTCACCGTCGGACGCCTCACGTGTGATCACCGAGCCGCCCCGACTCGAGCTCGCTCATCGTGGCGCAAGGCGCTCGAGATCGTCCTGTCGAGAGAGGAGTTGAACACGGCTCAGCAGGTTGGCGCGATCGGCAGTCACGCCGGCGATTCGATCACAGGGGGTGAACCTGCGAGTCAGGCGAACAGGGACGTGAGCCGGCGATCTTCGAGGAGGCCGGCCATCTGCTCGTTGCTCGGGCGCGCCTCGAAGCGTTCGGCCGCGTCGAGCACTGCCGGCAGCAACCGGAGGTCTCCCACGCTGTTGAGAAAGACGTCGGGCGACCCAGGACCCAGTGGACGGCCAGATCGATGTCGTCCTGCTCCTCGAGCGGCTCGTACCAGGTCGCGGCGGTCGGCTCTTTCGACCCCCACGGGCCCCGGCAGACGCCCTTGATCGTCTGCACCGCGACACCGTGCTCCCGGCATAGGTCGAGGAGCCGGTCGAAGTCGGCAGCGTACTGCGTGTCCTGCATCACGGCAAGGTTGTAAGGCAGCAGAACCGAGTCGAAGGGGAACCGAGCGAGGCTTCGACTGTGCATCTCTGCCACCGTCAGACCGTGCCCGGTCACCCCGATGAAGCGCGCGAGCCCCTCATCGCGCGCCTCGACCGCGGCCTCCAGGACGCCCGCCTCTCCCATCGCCTCGTCCCACTCACCCGGATGGACAAGGTAGTGGAGCTGAATCAGATCGACATGGTCGACGCCCAACCTCTCCAGCGAGCGACGAATGTCCTCGCGCGCCGCCCGGTACGTCCTTTCGAGGGTCTTCGTGGCCAGGAAGAAGTCGTCGCGGTGCTGGCGCAGCCACGGCGCGAGACGCAGCTCGGAGTCGCCGTAGCTCGCGGCCGTGTCGATGTGATTGATGCCGTGCTCGAGCAGTAGCGGCAACGCGTCGTCGGCTTCGCGTTGCCCTACCTGTGCCAGCGCCGCAGCCCCGAAGATCACACGGCTGCTGTCGTGTCCCGTCGCTCCGAACGGCGCTCTGGAGATCACCTCCCTAGCCTCCTCATGTCCTTGTCGAGGTGTGATGGCACCCTCGTATCACACGGCATCCTAGACAGGCTGGTTCGTCATCTCGAACGGCGTGAGCGGACGGACGTTGATCGCCTCCGCTCCCATGCCGGCTTCGCGCATGTCGAATTCGACCCGCTCACCTTCGCGTAGCGTCACGTGGTCAGTGACGATGTGGCGTTCGTGCACCAGAGATCTTGGCCGCCGCTGAGCGATGCATGAGCTCCATCTCCTCGCGCTCGGCCGCAAATCTGAGCCCGGCGGCTATATTTGTCACAGGCGCCACATTTGTCGGAACCCTCCGACGCGTGGTCGGCGTACAAGAATCAGAACGGAGTCTTTGCATGCCGAACACGAGTGATCGGGACAACGGGCGTTCGAGCGAGTCCACCATCCTCCAGACCGACATGCGGGCCATCTCGCTGACCGACAGCCTCGGCGATCGAGTTGTGGTCCTGGCGCAGCGTCGCCAAGCAGCGTACGAGCGGGCGCGCGGGCACCGCCGCGCGGGCCAGCTCGTTCCTGGATCGCTCGACCAGGAGATGGCCGAGAACGGTATCCAGCTCAGACACGCTCTGGAGCGTTACACCGAAGCGACCGGCGGCTAGACGGAAGCGACCTGCGGCTCGGCTATCTAGGAGGTTCGCCATCGGCGGGTCTCATTGTCCGGCCTCGTCGTCGAAGCGGTCGGAATCTGGCGTCGCTTCCTTCCTGGGTCGTTCGGATTTCTCACGTTCGCGCTCGGCGGGTTCTTCCTCAGGCTCCGCCGGCGTCGAGTCGGCGCGGCGGGCCGAATCGGCAGCAAACGTATCGATCCGGTAGCTCGCCTCGCCGGGGCGCTCCTGCGCGACCTCCTCGAGCGCCCCAGCCTTGGCCGTGTCCTTCGGGCTGCGGCGCACCTCCTCCCATGCCGCTCGAAGCCGATCGAGCCATCGCCGCTTGTGAACTGGAGTATCCGGGTCAGGTTGGTTCTGCACGGGACTCGCCTCCCGGTCGTGACTTGGCGGTTTCCGATCAGCCCGACGTCTCCCGCGTCGAACCGACGTTAACGGACGCGTGCTTCGAGCCTACCTCGGGGCGGAGCAACGCGAGACCTACGACAACGGCGTGTGTAAGGCGACGTTCCGTCGATCCCGACGGCAACGAAATAGGTTCGGTGGCGCGCAGGTCGAAGCCTAGGCGACGGACTGAGATCTGCCATCGCATGGTGCGCCGCAAACCCGCACGGGGAGCGGGATTGCGGCTAGTGGAGCGGAGGGGGGGAGATTTGAACTCCCGAGGGACGGAACCGCCCCTAACGGTTTTCGAGACCGCCGCATTCGACCGCTCTGCCACCCCTCCGGCGAACGCTCCGCGTGCGATACGGAGAAGGAGGGATTCGAACCCTCGAAGGAGGTTATTACCCCCTTAACGCCTTAGCAGGGCGCCGCCTTCAGCCACTCGGCCACTTCTCCGTGGGTGCCCATGGTACAGCCTCCGTAATCGAGGCGAGACCCGCCTCTCGCCGCGCTCGGGGACGCGCGAGGTGACGGGTCTCTCCGCTCCCGGGGTCGAGTCCGAACGGAAGCAGTGACACCTTGATCGGCGCGCTGCCAGGCCGGTTCACCCCTCGATCGAGGGAACGGACGCCGACCGTCAGTCGTGCACGCGGGCGATGAGCTCGTGGCGGCGGATAACCTTCTGGGCGACGCCGCCGAGCCGGACGTCGAAGCCCGCGCCCTTCGGGAAGAGGATCTTGTCGCCGGGCACGACCCCGCCTGCTTCGGGGCCTGTCGCGGTGACGATTCCCGAGCGGCAGCCGGTCTCGGAGCTCGCAGGTATGATGAGTCCGCTGCGGGTCTCCGACTCCTCGTCGACGGGCTCGACTACGACATAGTCGTCGAGCGGCTCGAGAGAGATGGTGATCGGCTTCGTCTCCTCCACGGACTCGATTGTAAGCACCGGACGGCGGGGTAGACGTTCCGCGTGCAACCGGGTGGAGCCGTCGCCCGTCTAACAGTCAGAGGAACAATGCAGCGAGTTGTGATTACGGGAATGGGTGCGGTTACGCCCCTCGGGAACACTGCCACGACGACCTGGCAGAGCGCGGTCGAGGGTCGCAGCGGCGTCGATTTCATCCGGACGTTCGACTCCTCCGAGTACCCGGTGCACATCGCTGCCGAGGTGAAGGAGGACTTCGATCCGAACGGCCTCGCCTCGACGAAGGAGATGAAGCGGCTCGATCGCAACATCCTCTTCGCCCTGTCGGCGGCGAATGAGGCGCTCGGCGACGCCGGCATCAACGGCTACCAGCCCGAGCGGGTCGGAGTGGTTCTGGGCTCCGGGATCGGCGGTCTCCACGAGCTGCTGCGCCAGTACGACGTGCTGCGTGAGCGGGGCCCGGACCGCGTGTCGCCGTCGTTCATGCCGAACGTCCTGCCCGACTCCGCGAGCGGTCAGGTGGCGATCGCACTCGGCATCCGCGGCCCGAACTACGCAGTGGTCTCTGCCTGCGCGACCGGCTCGCATGCGATCGGCGAGGGTGCCGACCTCGTCCGCCACGGCTATGCCGACGCCGTGGTCGCGGGCGGGACGGAGGCCTGCATCCACCCGCTCTTCTTCGCCGGCTTCTGCTCGATGCGCGGCCTCGTCGCCGAGGAGGAGGATCCCGCCAGAGCCTGCCGGCCCTTCGACGCGACGCGCGCCGGGTTCGTGATGGGCGAGGGCGCGGGTATCGTCATGCTCGAGGGGCTCGAGCACGCGAAGGCGCGCGGCGCCACGATCTACGCCGAGGTGCTCGGGTACGGGGCATCGAACGACGCCTACCACATGGCCGCGCCCGATCCCGACTCGGTCGGCGTTGCGGAGATGATGCGGGCTGCGCTCGACCGCGCGGGTGTCGATCCGGTGCGGGTGAACTACATCAACGCGCACGGCACTTCGACCCCGCTCGGCGATGCCGCCGAGACGAAGGCGATCAAGGACGTGTTCGGCGACCGGGCCTACGACCTGGCCGTCTCCTCGACGAAGTCGACGATGGGGCACCTGCTCGGGGCGGCCGGCGCGGTCGAGGCGATCATGTGCGCGCTCGCGATCCACGAGGGCGTGATCCCGCCGACGATCAACTACTACAACCCCGATCCCGAGTGTGATCTGGACTACGTGCCGAACGAGCCTCGCAAGGCGGAGATCGACGTGGCCCTCTCGAACGCGATGGGCCTCGGCGGCCACAACGGCTGCGTGCTGCTCGGCCGGGTCGAGTAGACGGATCAGAGAGGGCGGACAACGGCGGGCGTGAGCTCGCCGATCGAGCCGAGGACGACGTCCGCTGCGTCGAGCGCCTCAGGCCGCGGGGGGAACTCCGGGTTCGGGATGGCGATCACGCGCATGCCGGCTGCGCGCCCCGAGAGGATGCCGTTGTGGGAGTCCTCGACGGCCGCCGCGCGTGTCGGGTCGACGCCGAGACGCCTCGCTGTCTCCAGATAGACGTCCGGGGCAGGCTTTCCACGGCCGACCTCCTCCGACGACACCGTGGCGCGAAAGTGTGACGCGAGCCCGGCCAGCTCGAGCGCGAGGTCGATCAGCGGGCGGTTCGACGAGCTCGCGAGGCCGAGAGGCCAGTGCGGCGCCAGCCGTTCGACGGCCTCGACTGCGCCGGGCACGAGCGGGAGGCGCTCGCGATAGCGCACGCTCATCCGGCGCACGACCTCCGCGTTGATCTCGTCGGGCGACTCGGGGAGGCCGATGGTCTCGTGCATGTACTCCGACCACTCGGTCGAGCTCATCCCCATCATGTCCCGCTGCGCGCCCTCGTGCCAGCGCCCGCCCCGCTCGCGCGCGAGCTCCTCGCGCGCGGAGTCCCAGACCGCCTCCGAGTCGAGCAGGACTCCGTCCATGTCGAAGACGACTGCCTCGATCAAGCCGCCTGCCACCGCCCTCGGGACCGGATCAGCCCCTCCGCCGCCGGCCCCGCCTCCGCCCGCACGACCTGCCCCACCACGAACGTGTGTGAGGCCGCCCCCACGCGGGTCTCGTGCCGGCAGTCCAGCCAGCCGAGGGCTCCGGCGAGCAGTGGCGGCCCCGGCGCGGAACGGATCTTCAGCTCGACTCCCTCCCACAACGCGATCGGCGGGACGCCGCGCGCGAAGTGTTCGGCGACCGCCTCCTGATCCGCTCCCAGCAGGCTGAACGAGAAGCGGGGCGCGTCGAGCAGGAGCTCGTGCATGGCTGCCGCTCGTCGAACGGCGACGCCGACCAGGGGCGGCTCGGAGGCGACGAGCGCCAGGCTGGACACCGTGAGCCCGAGGCGCTGCGCGCCCGATTCGACGGTGACGACGGCCACGCCCGACGGGAAGGAGCTCATGAGCCGCAGCAGGTCGTCGGTCGCCATCCTCGGGATGATGCACAATCACCGCTCCGTGAAGATCCTCGTCATCGGGGCGGGCCAGGTCGGGACGACGATCATCGAGGCGCTCGGCGCCGAGCACTCGATCACCGTGGTGGACACCGATCCGGCCAGGCTCAGCGCGCTCTCGTACCGGTACGACGTCCTGACGATGGAGGGCAACGGGGCCAGCCGACGCGTTCTCCAGGAGGCAGGGATCGCGGAAGCCGATCTCGTCATCGCCTGCACGTCGCGCGACGAGGTGAACATCGTCGCCGGCATCCTCGCCGAGCGGCTCTCGCCCGACGCGCGCACGATCGTGCGAACCCAGAACGTCGAGTACCTCGAGGTCTGGCGCGAGCGCCAGCTCGACGTCGACTTCGTGGTCTCCTCCGAGCTCGAGACGGCCAACGCGATCGCGCGGCTCGTCGGCATCCCGGCCGCGCGGCAGACCGACGTGTTCGCCGAGGGCCAGGTGCTGATGGTCGAGTTCGACGTCCCGCCGGGCTCGCCGATCGGACGCGACGGTCGGTCAGAAGCTGCGCGACGCGGTGATCCCCCCGGACTCGAAGGTCGCGAGCATCATCAGGGGCGACCGGATGATCGTCGCCGCGCGGGGACGAGTCGATCGAGCCGGGCGACCGGGTGATCATGATCGGCTCACCCGAGGCGGCCCGCGCGTGGAGCGCCATCCTCTCGCAAGGCCGGGGCAGGGCGAGCGACGTCGTCGTCTTCGGCGGCGGCGACACCGGCACGACGATCGCGCGCGTCCTCCTGGAGGAGGGCACGCGTGTGCGAATCGTCGAGGCGAGCACCGAGCGTGCGCGGTTCGTCGCCGAGGAGCTGCCCGAGGCCCGTGTCTTCAATGCCACCGCCACGGACGCCGAGTTCATCGAGCGGGAGCGAATCGGAACCGCCGACGCCGCCATCATCGCGCTGGCCGAGCGACGAGCAGAACCTCTACGCGGCGACGATGGCGAAGCTGCACGGCGTACAACTCACGATCGCGGTGGTGACCGAGCCGGCCTCGGTGGCCGTGCTCGAGCGAGCGGGGGTCGACATCGTCGTCAACCCGCGCATGGTTACGGCCGAGGAGATCGTCCGCTTCGCGCACGATCCACGGATCCGGCAGATGGCGATGATCGAGGGCGACCGGTTCGAGATCCTCGACATCACCGTCCGCGAGGACTCGCGAACTCGATCGGGAAGCCGTTCCGCCAGCTGCCGATGACCGGCTCCCTGATCGGCGCGATCGTCCGGGGCGAGACGGCGATCTTCCCCCACGGGGACGACATGCTCATGCCCGGAGACCGAGCGATCATCTTCGCCGAGGCGGCGCGCGTCTCCCAGGTCGAGCGCGCTCTGTGACGGGCGGCATCGCCGCTCGGCCGGGCGCTCCCCGCGGGTTGCGGATCGGCGTCGACGTCGGCGCCGTCACCAGCCTGATCGGGAGCATCGTCAAGTTCCTCGGCCTCGCATTTCTGGTCCCCCTCGGTGTCGCCGTCGGCTACCGCGAGTCGTTCTGGCCGTTTCTCGCGGCAGGGGCAATCACGACGTGTGTGGGCATCGCACTGGAGCGGAGCCCCGGAAGCGGCCGCGAGCGCGTCGGCCAGCGTGAGGGATTCCTGGTCATCGCCCTCCTCTGGCTGCTGGTGCCGGCGTTCGGGGCGCTGCCGTACGTCTTCTCCGACGAGCCTCAATTCGCGAATCCGATGAACGCGTATTTCGAGGCCGTATCGGGATTCACAGCGACCGGTGCGACGATCCTCACCGATATCGAGGGAGTCGACGAGTCGCTGCTGATGTGGCGGCAGTTCACCCAGTGGCTCGGCGGGATGGGGATCGTCGTTCTGGCAATCGCCATCCTCCCGCGGCTGCGCGTCGGCGGTCGGCAGCTCCTGCAATCGGAGCTCGCGGGCCCGACCGAGGTCGAGCGCTTGACCGTGACGATCCGCGAGACGGCTCGGCGGCTGTGGGTGCTCTACCTCGGGCTCACCATCGTCGCGATCGCGACCTTGCTGGTCATCGGCTGGGCGGGCTTCGACGACGCGATGACGCCGTTCGAGGCCGTCGCGCACGCGTTCTCGGCGACGGCGATCGGCGGCTTCTCGACGCAGAACGACTCCCTGGCCTCATTCGGAGCGGCGACTCAGTGGGCGATCCTCGCCGTGATTGTCATCGCAGGCATCAACTTCCTCCGGCTCTACCGCGTGATCGTCCAGCGCCATCCGCGCGCGGTCACGCCAGGACGAGGAGTTCCGCCTCTACCTCCTGTTTCTGGCGGTCGGAGCGGTGCTGCTCGTCATCGAGCTCCTCGGCGAGGGGATCTTCGCCGGGGAGGCGGCGATTCGCCATGCGATGTTCCAGTCGGCGTCGATCATGACGACGACAGGATTCGCGACGGCGAACTACACGGAGTGGAGCGCGCTCGCCGAGATGACGCTGCTCGCCCTCATGTTCGTCGGCGCGTCGGCAGGTTCGACCGGTGGGTCGATCAAGGTCGTGCGACACCTGCTGATGACTCGGATCGTGCGGCGGGAGCTGGATCAGACGGTGCATCGGGAGATCGTCACGCCGATCAGGCTCAACGGCGTCACCGTGGACGAGCGGGCGCTCAGGTCGGTCGTGACGTTCGTGGCGCTCTACGTCGTGCTCTTCGGCCTCGGGGCGCTGGCTCTCGTCATCGACCAGAAGCTTGCGGCGGACGAGGTCGCGTCGTTCGACGCGATCGGAGCGGCCGCGTCCTGCCTCGGCAATGTCGGCCCTGCCTTCGGATTCGCAGGCCCCTTCGGCTCCTACGCGCAGTTCAGCGACCTCTCGACGG
This sequence comes from uncultured Thermoleophilia bacterium, assembly GCA_963797645.1. Classification (GTDB taxonomy): domain Bacteria; phylum Actinomycetota; class Thermoleophilia; order Gaiellales; family Gaiellaceae; genus CAWCQC01. The sequence continues at coordinate 36,744 of CAWCQC010000004.1, forward strand.
GCATCCTGGTCGGCCTCATGTGGCTCGGCCGCCTCGAGATCATCCCGATCGCCGTCCTGCTCACCCGCAACTACTGGCGGCCGTGACCACGGTCGCCCACGCTCGCGTCACCTCCTTCCGCCCCATGGGAGTGGACGTCTCGGGGGCGCTCAACCTCGTGGCGCGGATGGTCAAGTACTTCAGCCTCGCTTACGTCTTTCCGGTTGTGCTCGGGCTGGGGTACGGAGACCCGATCTGGCCGTTCGTGGCGGCAGGCGTGATCACTGCGCTCTTCGGTTGGGGCCTCGAACGGCTCACGAAGGGTGGAGAGACGATCGGCGCACGGGAAGGGTTCCTCGTCGTCTCGCTGACCTGGGCGCTCGCGGCGCTCTCGATCTCCGTGTCGTACATGTTCGGCGAGTCGCAGCTCCGGTAACCCGATCGACGCGTACTTCGAGTCGATGTCGGGCATGACGACGACGGGTGCGAGCGTTCTCACGGACATTCCGGCGCTGAACCAGACGATGGGTCTATGGCGCTGCTTCTCGCAGTGGCTCGGCGGTATGGGCATCGTCGTCCTCAGCCTCGCGATCCTCCCGCGCCTGCGCGTCGGCGGGGCCAGAGCGCTGGTCGAGTCAGAGATGCCGGGCCCCGAGTACGAGCCGCTCGCATCGTCGATCCGAGTGACCGCTCGCAGGCTCTGGCTGCTGTACGTCGGCCTGACGGCGCTGATGATCCTGATCCTCTCGATCTTCGGCTGGGCCGGTGTCGACTCGCTGATGACGCCGTACCAGGCGGCCGCCCATGCCTTCACGACGCTTCCGACCGGAGGTTTCTCGCCACAGGCACGTTCGGTCGAGCCATTCGCTGCCGCCAGCCAGTGGGTGATGGTCGCGTTCATGGTGCTGGCCGGCGCGAACTTCGCTCTGCACTTCCGGGTGCTCAGGAAGCGTTTCAATCCGCTGCGCGATGAGGAGTTTCGGGACCTACATCCTGATCATCCTCGCCGCGTCGCTGATCCTGTTCCTCGAGCTTCTGCGGGCGGACATCTACTCGGCCGGGGAGACGGCCGTGCGCCAGTCGGTGTTCCAGATCGTCTCGATGATGACGACGACGGGCTACGGAAGCGCAGACTTCGTCGACTGGACTGTCCTCACGTCGCTGACACTCGTCGCCGTGATGCTGATCGGCGGCTGCGCCGGCTCGACAGGCGGAGCGATCAAGGTCGGCCGCCATCTCGCGATCGCGAAGCTGCTACGGCGCGAGCTCGACCAGACTGTCCACCGCGAAGCCGTCGTGCCTGTCCGGCTCAACAACCGAACCGTCGACGAACGCACGCTGCGGGCGATTCTCGCCTTCGGCGTCATCTACGTCGGGCTCTTCATGGCCGGCGCCCTGATCCTGACCATCGAGTCCGCGCGGGCCGGCCTCCCAGTGACCACGCTGGATGCAATCGGAGCGTCGGCGACGACGCTCGGGAACGTGGGGCCTGGGTTCGGCTTCGCCGGCCCCTTCGGATCGTTCGACCCCTTCAGCCCGCTCGCGAAATCCGTGATGATCGTGCTCATGTGGGCCGGCCGCCTCGAGATCATCCCCATCGCGGTGCTTCTGACCCGACGGTACTGGCGTGCTTAAGCGCCTCCACCTCGACCATCCGGCCAGGATCATCGGAGTCGCCTTCGCGGTCGGGATCCTCGTGGGGGCCGGTCTCCTCATGCTGCCGGTCGCAACACAAGGACCGGGCGGCGCGTCCTTCCTCACCGCGGTGTTCACCTCGACGTCCGCGATCTGTGTGACCGGTCTCATCGTCGTCGACACCCCGACCTACTGGACGCACTTCGGCCAGGTCGTGATCATGGGGCTGATCCAGATCGGGGGTTTCGGCATCATGACGCTGGCCTCCGTTCTCGCCCTGGTGGTCGTCAGGCGACTCGGCCTGAAGACGCGCCTGCTCGCTCAGGCCGAGACCGGGGCGCTCGACCTCGGCGACGTGCGACGAATCCTCAAGGGCGTGCTCGTACTCACGCTGCTCTTCGAGCTGCTCACTGCCTTCGTCATCGCTGTCCGGCTCGCGACCCACTACGACTACTCGCCCGGGTCTGCCATCTACCGCGGGATCTTCCACGCTGTGTCGTCGTTCAACAACGCGGGCTTCGCGCTCTGGACCGACAACCTCGAGCAATTCGTCACCGACGGCTGGATCTCGCTTGCGATCTGCTTCGCGATCATTGCCGGTGGGCTCGGCTTCCCCGTCTGGCTCGAGCTGCGTCGAGAGATGCGACGACCGAGAGCGTGGTCACTGCACACGAAGATCACGACGATCGTGACGCTGATCCTGCTCGCTGTCGGTCTCGGAGCAATGCTGGCCTTCGAGTGGAACAACCCTGCCACGATGGGGCCGCTCGACGTGCCTGGCAAGCTGCTGGCCGGCTTCTTCCAGGGCGTGCAACCCCGAACCGCCGGCTTCAACACGCTCGACTACGGCGCGATGCATGACGAGACCCAGCTGATCATGACCGGGCTCATGTACATCGGCGCCGGCAGCGCGGGTACCGGCGGCGGCATCAAGGTAACGACGCTGGCGCTGCTCGCCCTCATGATCTGGGCAGAGATCCGCGGCGAGCCGGAGGTGAACGCCTTCGGACGGCGGATCCCTGCGTCGACCCAGCGTCAGGCGCTCACCATCGCGCTCCTCGCGCTCGTCGGGGTCGGGGTGTGCACGCTCGTCTTGATCGTCGGTCAGCCCGTTCACGCTGACGCAGAGCGTCTTCGAGGCGGCGTCGGCGTTCGGTACAGTCGGCCTCTCCACCGGCATCACTGCTGACGTGACGAGCCCAGGAGAGATCGCGCTCATCGTGCTCATGTACCTCGGACGCATCGGGCCACATACGCTCGGAGTCGCGCTCGCGCTCCGAGAGCGCGCGCGCCGGATCCGTTACGCGGAGGGGAGGCCGATCATTGGCTAGGGAGAACGAGTTCCTCGTCTGCGGGCTGGGCCGCTTCGGCGGTGCGCTCGCGGTCGAGCTCGATACGCTCGGGCACGAGGTGCTCGGCGTCGACGCCGATCCGAAGGAGGTGCAGGACCACGCCGGGACATTGACGCACGTCGTCCAGGCGGACACGACCGATCCGGTCGCCATGCGTGAGCTCGGGGCAGCCGATTTCGGGACCGCAGTCGTCGCGATCGGCACCGACCTCGAAGCGAGCATCCTGACGACCTCGGTGCTCGTCGACCTCGGTATCCGGCACATCGTCGCGAAGGCGATCACGCAGGCCCATGGGAAGATCCTCGAGCGGGTCGGCGCGCACCGCGTCGTCTTCCCCGAGTGGGACATGGGCGTGCGCGTCGCCCACACCGTCACGGGACGGACAATCGACTACATCCAGCTCGACACCGGCTTCGCGCTCGTCGAGACGCCGGCACCGCAGCGGATCGTCGGGAAGACGCTCGCCGAGGCCGAGGTGCGTCGCCGGTACGGGATCACCGTCGTGTGCGTCAAGCCGGAAGGCGGCACGTTCACGTACGCGACGCCGGACACGGTCGTCAAGGAAGGTGACATCCTCGTCGTCGCCGGCGAGACGCGTCGCGCGGAGAGCTTCAGCGAGCTCCGCTGAGTAGCTCGCCGACCCGTTTGTACCGTCCGGGGTCGTTTGTAGGCTCGGGCCCGTGGATCAGCGCGACGTCACGCGGCGCGGCATCGCCGAGGCTCTCGGCGCGGGCGCGCTCGTGTTCTTCGGTGCGGGCGCGCCGATCGTCCTCTCGGCGGTCCAGTCGCCGTCGTTGCTCGTGGTGGGGCTCGCGAACGGCCTCGCGATCGCGATCATGGTCTGCGCGCTCGGCCACATCTCGGGGGGTCACTTCAACCCTGCCATTACCTTTGGCTTCTGGGTCACAGGCCGCATCACGGGCGCCATGGCAGGCGCCTACATCGGCTTCCAGCTCCTCGGCTCCGTCGTCGCGGCGCTCTTCCTCCGCGGCATCTTCGACGACCGTATCTACGACCAGTTCGACGGCGGTGCGCCGGTGCTCTCCGCCGGAGTGGGAGCGGCCGAGGGTCTGCTGTTCGAGATGGTCGCCACGTTCTTCCTGGTCTTCGTCGTCTTCGCTACCGCGGTAGACGAGCGCGGCTCGTTCAAGATCGTGGGCGGGTTCGCGATCGGCCTGGTGATCACGCTTGCGGTGTTCGTCGGCGGACCGCTGACGGGAGCGGCGCTCAATCCGGCGCGGGCGTTCGGGCCGGAGCTGATCTCCGGGACCTGGTCGGACGCCTGGATCTACTGGATCGGGCCGCTGGTCGGAGGGGCGCTTGGAGCCGGCGTGTACTCGCTGCTCTACCTCGACCGTCCGATCAGCGTCATCGGCCGCCCGGATACCGGCGTCGGCGAAGCGGGCGTCGAGCGCGCAGAGCGCGACGTCACGTAGCGACAGGTCAGAGCGTCTCGCCGCGGACGAGGTCCTCGAGGGTGCCCGGTGCGCGGGTCAGCCGCCAGCCGTCGGCCTCGACCAGCACCTCCGCACAGAGCGGCCGGGAGTTGTAGGTCGAGGACATCACGCGGCCGTACGCGCCTGCGTAGCCGATCGCCACGAGGTCGCCGGGCTCCGGCAGCGGCAGCTCGCGGTCGCGCGCGAAGAAGTCGCCCGATTCGCAGACCGGCCCCACGACGTCGACGCGCCCGAGCGGCCGATCGCTGTCGACTCCGACGAGCTCGATCGGGTGGAACGCCTCGTAGAGCGAGGGGCGGATCAGGTCGTTCATACCGCCGTCGCAGACGGCGATCCGCCGTCCCGCCACGTCCTTGACGTAGAGGACGCGTGTCAGGAACGTTCCAGCGGGCGCGACGAGCCACCTGCCCGGCTCGAGCACGAGCGTCGCTCCGACGCTTCGCGCGGTTGCGGCGAGCGCTTCGGCATAGGCCTCGACGTCCACGGGGTCGCCTCCCTCGTAGGGGACTCCGAGCCCGCCGCCCGCGTCGAGATCGCGGAGCGGGATCCCATCTGCCGCAAGCTCCCGCCAGAGCGCGGCCGCCCTCTCGGCGGACTCGAGAACCGGCGCCGCGTCATGCAGCTGCGATCCCACGTGGAAGGAGATGCCGACCGGCTCGAGGGCGGGATGGGCAGCAGCACGGCGAAGCTCGGCGAGCGCGAGCTCGGGCGCGAGCCCGAACTTGCTCGTCGTCCGCCCGGTCGAGATGTAGGCGTGAGTGTCCGGCTCGACACCCGGGTTGAGGCGCACGGATACCCGGCCGGGGGCGCCGAGCGCGGAGGCTTCCTCAGCGATCAGGTCGAGCTCTCCGGGCGACTCGACGTTCAGCGAGCGAACTCCCGCCGCGAGGGCCGCCCGGATCTCCTCGCGGCGCTTCCCGACACCCGAGAAGACGATCTGTCCTGGCCGGAATCCCGGCGCGGAGCGCCTTGAACAGCTCTCCGCCGGAGACGACGTCGGCGCCGAGCCCGTTGTCGGCAGCGACCCGGAGCACTGCGAGCGCGTCGTTCGCCTTGACCGCGTAGCAGACGACGTGCGGTGCGTCCGCGAGCAGTCGCTCGAGCAGCGCCGCCCGCGCTCTGAACGCCTCCGCGTCGTAGACGTAGAGCGGCGTCCCGACGTCAGCCGCGATCTCCGAGAGGATCTCCACGCTCAGGCGGGAGTAAAGCGGTTCCGCGCCTCGGCCAGCGCGGCGGCGACATCGCCGGGGCCAGGCGCCCGCCGGGCGGCGACGCTCTCCGAAGCGGTGCCGCGGCGCAGAGAACGTGCGGCTCGCGGACGCTCGCCGCGACCTCCTCGTGAGCCTGACGAAACGGCGTGCCGGCGGCGACGAGCGCCTCGGCCGCGTCCGTTGCCAGGAGCAGCGGGTCGGCGGCGGCGGCAGCCACCCGATCCCGGTCGACGGTCAGACCGCCGACGAGGACGGCCAGGGCGCCGAGCGCGCCGCGGATGTCCCTGTCGCGCGGCGAAGACGGGCGGCTTGTCCTCCTGCAGGTCGCGGTTGTAGGCGAGTGGCAGCCCCTTGACCACCGCCAGCAGCCCGGTGAGCCTGCCGATCGCCGTGCCGGCCTTGCCGCGCGCCAGCTCGGCCACGTCCGGGTTGAGCTTCTGCGGCATCATCGACGAGCCGGTCGCCGCGCTCTCCGGGAGGCGGACGAAGCCGAACTCCGCCGACGCCCAGAGGCAGAGCTCCTCCCCGATCCGCGACAGGTGAGCGAAGAGGACGGCCGCAGCGTAGAGGTAGTCGAGGGCGAAGTCCCGGTCGGCTACCGCGTCGAGCGAGTTCCTCGTCACCTCGCCGGGAGGAGCCGGGAGGCCGAGTGTCGAACCGGCGAGCGCCCCGGCGCCCAGCGGGCTGACCCGCGCTGCCTCGGCGGCGAAGCGGAAGCGGGCCCGGTCCCGGTCCAGCATCTCGACCCAGGCGAGCAGGTGGTGGGCCATCGTCACCGGCTGCGCCCTCTGCAGGTGCGTGTAACCGGGCATCAGCGTCTCCGCTTCGCGGCCGCCGAGCTCGAGGACGGCGCCGGCGAAGGACTCGATGCCGCGATCGCCTCGCGGCACGCGGCCTCGACGTAGAGGCGAAACGCGGCGGCGACCTGGTCGTTGCGCGAGCGGCCGGCGTGGATCTTGCGGCCGACCTCTCCGAGCCGGCGCTCGATCGTCGAGTGGACGTCCTCGTCTTCCGCCGAGGCCTCGCCGCCGGCTCCGATCTCCGCGAGCCCCGTCTCCGCGAGCGCGAGCTCCGCCTCGGTCAGGAGACCGGCGGCGTGGAGGCGCCGTGCGTGGACGAGCGTCGCCTCGCAGTCGTAGGCCAGGAGCTCGCGGTCGTCGGCGCGTAGGAAGTCCCAGACCTCAGGAGCGAGGCCGCCGCCGCCCGTGCGGGCCGACCAGAGGGTCACACCGCCGCGCGCTTCCGTGCTCTCGCTGCAGCGAGCTCGGTCTCGAGTGCGGCGATCTGGATGAAGCCCTCGGCGGCCTGGTGCGGGAACGTCTCGCCCGCCCCGTAGGACGCCAGGGTCTCGGCGTAGAGCGCGTTCTCCGAGCGCCGGCCGTTGACGATCGCCGCCGCTGCCCGCAGCTCGAGGCGCACCTCGCCGCGTCACCGGGCTCCTGCGTCGTCGCGACGAAGGCGTCGATCGCTTGACGGAGCGGGCTGAACCAGAGCCCGTCGTAGACGAGCTCCGTCCAGCGAGCCTCGAGGCTGCGCTTGGTCTGGAGCTCCGCCTTCGTCAGAACGAGATCCTCGAGCGCGCGATGGGCCTGGATCAGCACCATCGCCGCCGGGGCCTCGTAGACCTCACGGCTCTTGATGCCGACCGCTCGGTTCTCGATCATGTCGATCCGCCCGATCCCGTAGGCGCCGGCGCGCGCGTTCAGCTCCGCCACGAGATCGGCGAGTCCGAGCTCCGTGCCGTCGAGCGTGCTCGGGATCCCCCGCTCGAAGCCGATGACGACGTCGCTCGGCGCCGGAGCCTCGTCCGGGTCGGCGGTGAGCTTGTACGGCTCCTCGGGCGGAGCGTTCCAGGGATCCTCGAGCAGGCCGGCTTCGATCGAGCGGCCGAACAGATTCTCGTCGATCGAGTACGGAGAGCCCTTCTTCGCCGTGATCGGAATGCCGCGCTCGAGCGCGTAGGCGATCTCCTCCTCGCGAGTCCAGACCGTGTCGCGGAGCGGGGCGATCACGCGAACGCCCGGGTAGTTCGCCTTGAACGCGAGCTCGAACCGGAGCTGGTCGTTGCCCTTGCCGGTGCAGCCGTGGACGACCGCCTCGGCGCCCAGCTCGAGCGCGAGCGACGCGATGCCCTCCGCGATGACGGGGCGCGAGAGAGCGGAGACAAGCGGGTACTTGCCTTCGTACAGCGCATTCGTGGTGATGGCTTTCGCGACCTGATCGCCGGCGAAGGCGTCCTTGCGATCGAGCAGAATGACGTCGTCGGCGCCGGCGGCAGTACCGCGCAGGATCGCCTCGTCGAGGTCGAACGCCTGCCCGACGTCGACGAGCACGCCGACGACCTCGTCGAAGCCGTAGTCCTCCTTGAGCCAGGCGATGGCGCAGGTCGTGTCGAGCCCTCCGGAGTAGGCGAGGACTGCGGTGCGGTTACTGCTCACTTAGGCTGCTCCCTCCATCAGGTGCTGTCGTAGCTCGTCGCGCAGCTCGGCGCCCGTGACGCCCTCGCGCGCGACGGCGAGAACCGTGTTGTCGCCCGCGATCGTGCCGGCGATCTTCGGGTGCCCGGCCTCGTCCATGACCTGTGCCAGCGCGTTCGCGTAGCCGGACGGCGTGGTGATGATGACCAGATTCGCGCTGGCCTCGAACGTCAGCGCCCAGCGCCGGAGCGCGAGGACGATCTCGCGGAAGCGGTCGCCGTTCGCAACCCCGGGCGGCGCGTAGACGAGCCTGCCGCTCGTGGAGCGAACCTTGCGAAGGCCCAGCTCGGCGATGTCGCGCGAGACGGTCGTCTGGACGACGTCGCAACCCTGATCGTGCAGCGCCTCGGCGAGCTCGGCCTGTGTCGAGATGTCTCGCTCGCGAACGAGCCGCAGAATCGTTCCCTGACGCTCGCGGCGAGTCATGCGAGTACCTCGAAGAGGATGGCAAGCGCCTCGTCGACCTCGGGCTCGGAGACGACGAGCGGAGGAGTCAGGCGAAGGACCGCCTCGCCCGCCGACCCGACCACGAGGCCCGCCTCGAGGCACGCCGTGACGACCGGGGCGGCCGGCCGATCGAGCTGAGCGCCGAGCAGGAGCCCGGCGCCTCGCACCTCGAGAACGGCGGGCAGGCGCTCGAGCCCGGCGGCGAGCCTGGCACCGGTGGCGGAGACCCGCTCGAGCAGCGCGTCGTCGATCGCGTCGACCACGGCGCAGGCCGCTGCACACGCAACCGGGTTGCCGCCGAAGGTCGAGGCATGGTCGCCGGGCACGAAGCCGCGGGCGGCGTCGTCCGCTACCAGGAGCGCTCCGATCGGCAGGCCGTTCGCGAGGCCCTTCGCAAGTGCGACCGCGTCCGGAGTGACCCCGAGCTGCTCGTGTGCGAAGAACGTGCCCGTTCGCCCGAGACCGCACTGCACCTCGTCGAACACGAGCAAGGCCCCGTAGGCGGCTGCCATGTCGGCCGCTGCTTCGAGGAACGCCGCGGTCGCCGGGTTGATGCCGCCTTCGCCCTGGATCGGCTCGACGAGGATGCAGCCGACCTTGCCGTCGGCGCATACGGCCGCGAGCGACTCCGCGTCGTTGAGGGTCGCGAAGCGAACCTCGGGGACGAGCGGCTCGAAGTCCGAGCGTTTCGCGGGCTGGCCCGTGACCGAGAGCGCGCCGAGCGTGCGGCCGTGGAACGAGTTCTCGAGTGCGACGATCGCCGGCTTGCCGCTGGCCTTGCGCGCGTACTTGAGAGCCGCCTCGATCGCCTCCGCTCCCGAGTTGCAGAAGAACGCCTGTGCGCCTCCGAACCTCGCCGAGAGCCGTTCTGCAAGCTCCAGCATCGGCCTCGTCCAGAACAGGTTCGAGGCGTGCCAGAGCTGATCGAGCTGGGCGTGGGCGGCGGCCGCGACACCGGGGTGGCAGTGGCCGAGCCCGACGACCGCGATACCCGCGAGAAAGTCGAGGTAGCGCTTGCCGCTCGAGTCCACGAGCCAGACGCCCTCCCCTCGCTCGAACGTCACGTCCTGGCGCGCGTAGGTCGGTAGGACCCGGCTCTCGGCGACGGTCGTCACCGGATCACCGCCGTCTCGCCGATCTCGGCGCGCATTCCGAGCCTGGCGGCCCGGACGGCTGCCTGGAGCTTCGGCACGATCCCTCCCTGGAACGTGCCGTCGTCGAGCAAACGATCGGCCTCGTCAGCCCCGATCGAGGAGACGACGTCTCCGTCGACCAGGAGCCCCGGTACATCTGTTACGAAGAGGATCCGCTCTGCTTCGAGGCCGGCAGCGAGGGCTACCGCGGCCTCATCGGCGTTGACGTTGAGCGGACCTTTCGCCAGGGGAGCGACGACCGGGATTCGTCCCTTCCGAAGCGCGCTCAGAACGAGCGCGGGGCGACTCGGCTGGGGATCACCAACGAGGCCGAGCTTGTGGTTCCGTCGAGCTTCGAGGCCGATCTCGTCGCCCATGAGACCGACTGCGCGCGGCCCGAGAGCCGCGCAAAGCGATTGGTTCACCTCGGCCAGAGACGCGCGGACGATCTCGAGCGCCTCGGCCGTCGTGTGGCGTCTTCCGTCCACGAACGCGCACCGGCAGCCCGCGCCGCTCCATCTCCTGCGAGATCTGCGGGCCGGCGCCGTGGACGACGACGACGTCGTGGAGTCGTGCGAATCGCGAGGATGCCGGCCGCGGCGTCGGCGGCAACCGCTCCGCCGCACTTGAGCACGAGGCGGCTCACGTCGTGTACTCCGCGTTGATTCGCACGTAGTCGTAGGTGAGGTCGGAGGCGAGGTAGCGCGGCGTGCCCGTCGCCGAGCCCGAGCTGCAGCGAGATCCGGCACGAAGCGCCCGAGAGGTCGGGCCGTGCGACGAGCGGAGCACCGTTCGCGTAGACCGTCGTTCCGTTGAACGCGAGCGACACACGCTCCGGATCGAGCTGTGCAAAGCCTCCGTTCGACGTAGCCGACCCGGCGGCGGCCAGCACGCGACCCCAGTTCGGATCACGTCCGAACGCAGCGGTCTTGACGAGGGGAGAGGTCGCCACGCGACGGGCGATGGCCTGCGCCTCGCAGTCGCTGGCCGCACCGTTCACGTCGATCTCGAGGAGCACCGTCGCACCCTCTCCGTCTGCGACGATCTTGCTCGCCAGGTCACAGCACACCTCCGTCACCGCGGCCGCGAAGCTCGCATCGAGCTCGGGAGTGCGCCTCACGCCGCTGGCGCCGTTCGCGAGCATGAGGACGGTGTCGTTCGTCGAGCACTCGCCGTCGACCGAGATGCGGTTGAAGCTCTCTCCGACCGCCGGCTTCAGGAAGACGTCCGTCTCCTCGGGGCCGAGCGGGTAGTCCGTCGTCACGACCGCGAGCATGGTCGCGAGCACCGGGTGGATCATCCCTGCACCCTTCGCCATGCCGCCGACCGTGAACCCGTCCCGTTGTCACGGTGGCTTCCTTCGGCGTCGTGTCGGTGGTCATGATCGCCTCCGCGGCCGCCTGGCCGCCGTCCGGCGACAGCGTCGCGGTTGCCTCCGCCAGTCCGGAGAGCATCCGGTCGAGCGGCAGGCGAACGCCGATCACCCCCGTGGACATGACCTGGACTTGCTCGGCACGCAGGTCGAGCAGACGTCCGGCCTCGGCCGCAGTCGCGATCGCGTCGAGCTCCCCGCGCGGGCCGGTCGCGGCGTTCGCCGAGCCGGAGTTGACGACGACCGCCTGCGGCTCAGCCGCCTCGAGGTGTGCGCGAGAGACGATCACGGGAGCCGCCTGCACCCGGTTCACGGTGAACAGTGCCGCGCCGGTGGCCGGAAGAGTCGAGCGGACGACGGCGAGATCTTTCGCCGAGCGTCGGAATCCCGCACTGACTCCGGCTGCGACGAACCCGGCGGGCGCGGTGACGCTCATACCAGGACTCCGGAGAGGCGCAGGCCCGCGGTCTCGGGATAGCCGAGGGCGACGTTCGCGTTCTGGACGGCCTGGCCGGCTGCGCCCTTGCCGAGGTTGTCGATCGCGCAGATGACGACGGTCGTGCCGGTCGCGCGGTCGGCGAAGACGGCGATCTCGGCGGCGTCGGTCCCCTGCACCCGCGAGAGCTCGGGCGTCACGTCCTCGGGCAGGACGCTCACCGTGGATGAGGCGACGTACGCGGCCTCGAGCAGCTCGCGCGCCTCGGCGGCATCGGCCTTCACGTAGCACGTCGCGATCAGGCCGCGCCTGATAGGGAGGAGGTGGGGGACGAAGCACACGGGAAAGCCGAGCACCTGCTCGATCTCGGGCTCGTGTTGATGCCTGCCCACCTTGTACGCGGAGACGTTCTCGAGCACCGAGCTGGCGTGCGAGCTCGGCCGGAGGGCCCGGCCCGCGCCCGAGACGCCGGACTTCGCGTCGACGACGACGCTCGACGGATCGGCGATCCCGGCGAGGGGCACGAGCGCCAGGAGCGCCGCGGTCGCGTAGCAGCCCGGGTTTGCCACCAGCCGCGATTGCGACGGGCAGAGCTCGGGAATCGCGTACGACCAGTCCTCGAGCTCGCCCGCCCGCGGGTGCTCGAAGCCGTACCACTCGGCGTAGAGGCTCGCGTCCGCCAGCCGGTGCGCGCCCGACAGGTCGACGACCACGCCGCGAGACGGTGGTTCGAGCTCGGCTGCCCGCTCGTGGTCGAGGCAGACGAAGACGAGGTCGGCGCGGCTCGCGAGCGCCTCTGCGTTCGTGACGAACTGTGGCGCGAGGCGAGCGCCGTTCCTGGCCAGCCGCGGGTCGAGGGCGGTCGCGGGCTGCCCCGCGAGCGAGTCGGACCCGAGCGCGAACAGGTCGAGCTCGGGGTGCGCGAGGACGCGGTCGATCGTCTCCTGACCGGAGTACCCGGACGCCCCGATTATCGCAGTATATGCCATTCAGTTGCGTATTATGCAGAATTCCCGTACAGTTCGCAACCCTCATGCAGACCGCGTATCTCGTCCTCGAAGACGGCACGACATTCTCCGGCCGGCCGGTCGGCGCAACCGGGGTCGCGGCCGGTGAGATCTGCTTCACGACCGCGATGGCCGGCTATCAGGAGACGGTCAGCGACCCGAGCTATGCGGCGCAGGTGCTGGCGTTCAGCTACCCGCTCGTCGGCAACTACGGCGTCGACGACGGCCGCATGGAATCCGACCGCGTGTGGACGCGCGGGGTGGTCATGCGGCGGGCGCGCAACGACTGGTCGGCGTGGCTCGAGCGACGCGGGATCGTGGCGCTCGAGGAGGTCGATACGCGGGCTCTCGTCCGGCACGTACGCTCCGAGGGAGCGATGCGCTGCGCGCTCGGCGACGCGGCGCCCCGCGAGCTACATGAGCTGGCGCTCGCGGAGCCGCACCTCGACTACGAGCGCATGCTGATCGAGCCGCACCTGGCGACACCACCGCTCGCTCTGCTCGCCGGCACGCCGGAGCCGTACACGGTCGGCGCGGGCCCACGGATCGCCGTCGTCGACTTCGGCTGCAAGCGCTCGATCGTGCGGCGGCTCGTGGAGAGCGGCCTCGAGGTCGTGATGCTCCCACCGTCCGCGGATGCGGAGTCGATCCTCTCGGTCGACCCCAGGGCGGTTCTCGTGGGCAACGGGCCGGGAGACCCGGCGCAGCTCACGGAGGCCGTGGAGACCGTGCGCGGGCTTCTCGATCGGGTGCCGCTCTTCGGCGTCTGCCTCGGGCATCAGCTCCTCGGCCTGGCGCTCGGCATGCGGACGTTCAAGCTGCCCTTCGGCCACCGCGGCGCGAACCACCCAGTGCGGGTCCGGGACACGAGCCGCGTGCTCGTGACCGTCCAGAACCACGGGTTCGCCGTCGAGGCGGCCGACGGTGCCGAGGTCAGCCACGTCTCACTGAACGACGGAACCGCCGAGGGCCTCGAGGGCGACGGGTTCTTCTCGCTCCAGTTCCACCCCGAGGCCGCGCCCGGCCCCCTCGACGCTCTGCCCTTCTTCGACCGGATCGCCGAGTCATGCCGAAGCGCACCGACCTTCGCAGCATCCTGATCGTCGGCTCAGGGCCGATCCGGATCGGACAGGCCTGCGAGTTCGACTACTCCGGTTCCCAGGCGTGCCGCGTGCTCAGAGCCGAGGGCTACCGGGTCGTGCTCGTGAACTCGAATCCGGCGACGATCATGACCGATCCCTCGTGGGCGGACGCGACGTACATCGAGCCGCTCGATGCCGATGCGCTGGCGGCGATCATCGAGCGGGAGCGGCCGGAGGCGCTCCTGCCGACACTCGGGGGCCAGACGGCCCTCAACCTGGCGGTCGAGCTCGCCGAGGCCGGCGTGCTCGACCGCTTCGGAGTCGAGCTGATCGGCGCCGACCTCGAGGCGATCCGGCGGGCGGAGGACCGGCTCGCGTTCCGTGACGCGATGACGGCGGCCGGTCTGCCGGTGCCGGAGAGCGTCGTCGTTCGCAGCCTCGACGAGCTTCCGGCCGGCTTCGCCCCGGCCGTCGTCCGGCCGGCCTTCACGCTCGGCGGCCAGGGCGGCGGCCTGGCGCGTACCGAGGAGGAACTGCGCACGCGCCTCGCTCATGGCCTCCTGACGAGCCCGATCCAGCAAGCCCTGGTCGAGCGGTCGGTCGAAGGCTGGCAGGAGTTCGAGCTCGAGGTGATGGTCGATCGAGCCGGCAACTGCGTCGTCATCTGCTCGATCGAGAACCTCGACCCGATGGGCGTCCACACCGGCGACTCGTGGACGGTCGCGCCGCAGCAGACGTTGCCCGACACGGAGTACCAGCGGCTGCGCGAAGCGGCCTTCGCCTGCGCGCGCACCGTCGGGGTGGCGACCGGCGGCGCGAACGTCCAGTTCGCGTACGAGCCTTCGACCGGCCGGCTGGTGATCATCGAGATGAACCCGCGCGTCTCGCGCTCCTCGGCGCTCGCCTCGAAGGCAACGGGCTTTCCGATCGCCAAGCTCGCGGCTCTGCTGGCGGTCGGCTACACGCTCGACGAGCTGCCGAACGACATCACCGGGCACGTCGAGCGCCGCCTTCGAGCCGGCTCTCGACTACGTCGCCGTCAAGGCGCCGCGCTTCGACTTTGCGAAGTTCCCGTGGGTCGAGCCGGAGCTCGGCACGGAGATGCGGGCCGTCGGAGAGTCGCTCGGGCTCGGCCGCACGTTCCCGGAGGCCTTTCTCAAGGCGCTCGAGGGGCGGGAGGACGGGAACGACCTGCCCGAGATCGTGGGCCTCCACCCGTACTTCCAGGCGGAGCTCGAGTCGATCCACGAGGCCGAGCGGCGTCTGGCGGACGACGGCGATGTCGAGACGGCGAAGCGCTTCGGGCTTCCGGACTCGCGCATCGCGCGCGCGCTCGGGATCACCGAGGCGGAGGTTCGAGCGCGCCGGCCGGTCCCCGGGCGGCTCGCGGTCGACTCCTGCGCGGCCGAGTTCGAGGCGCGTACGCCGTACTACTACCTCTCCTACGAGGAGGGCGACTCCGACGAGAGCGCGCCGCGGACGCTCGATCCTGATCCTCGGCTCGGGCCCGAACCGGATCGGCCAGGGGATCGAGTTCGACTACTGCTGCACGCATGCCGCGCAGGCCTTCCACGCGCTCGGCTACGAGGCGGTGCTGCTGAACTCGAATCCCGAGACGGTGTCGACCGACTACGACACCTCCGACCGGCTCTACCTCGAGCCGGTCACGCTCGAGCGGGCGCTCGACGTCTGCGGGCTCGAGCGCCCGCTCGGCGTCGTCGTCACGCTCGGCGGCCAGACGCCGCTCGCGCTGGCCCACGGGCTCGCCGCAGAGGGCGTCGCAGCTGCTCGGCGACCCCCTCCCGGCGATCGACGCCGCCGAGGACCGCGGGCAAGTTCGGGCTCGTCCTCGACGAGCTGGGGATCCGCGCGCCGCGCTGGGGTGTCGCCGGGACGCGCGAGGAGGCACTCGAGGTAGCGGAGCGGATCGGCTACCCGGTACTCGTGCGCCCCCACTACGTGCTCGGCGGGCGCAGGATGCGCGTCGTCCGAGGGCCACGACGAGCTCGAGATCCACGAGCCTTCCCTCGTCGACGAGTTCCTCGAGGGCGCGATCGAGCTCGACGTCGACGTGCTCTGCGACGGCGAGATCGGCTGGGTGGCCGGGATCCTCGAGCACATCGAGCCGGCCGGGATCCACTCGGGTGACTCGGCCTGCGTGGTCCCCGGGCCGTCGGTCACCGAGGAGCTCGACGGTCGAGATACGCTCGATCGCCACGAGCCTCGCTCGCGCGCTTCGAGTGCGCGGACTGCTGAACCTCCAGCTCGCCCTGCTCGACGGCGGCTGCACGTGATCGAGGCGAACCCGCGCGCGTCGCGGACGGTGCCGTTCGTCGCGAAGGCGACCGGGCGTCCATCTCGTCGACCTCGCCTGCCGGCTGATGCTCGGCGAGCGCCTCGCCGACCTCGACCTGCCCGACGTCGCCCGCCCGACGAGGGCGTGGGCCAAGGAGGCGATCTTCCCGTCGGACCGGTTCCCGGGCGCCGCCGACCGCGCTGCCGAGATGCGCTCGACCGGCGAGGTGATGGCGGGCGGCGACACGGCGGCCGAGGCCTACGGCCGCGCGCTGCGTGCCGCCGGGCGCTCGAGTGCCTACGGCCGGGGAACGATCGGGCCGTCGTTGCAGGAGCTCGCCCGCGCGGCGGCATGAGCCCACGCGGCGCGTCCGGAAGCGCCACACTAGATGCTGTGCGCTGGTGGAACGTGGTGGTGCTCGGCGCGGTCCTCCTCGATTGCGGGTGCGGCCACGGTGGACGCGCTGCGCGGACGCGCCGCTGCTCCCACTGCTGCGGCTGACGGGCGAGCCGCAGGCCGCGCAGGCGGACGACCGCCTGCCGGGGCCCCGACGTTCCCGCCGCCGGCGCGCTTCCCGGCGCGATCGTCCTCGCCGAGCCGCGGAAACTGCCGTCTGCGGACGCTCTCGCTCGAGACCCTCGTCGTCGGGGATGCCGGACCGACGACGGGCTGCGAGCTCTGGGCCTCGCCGGCCGGGGCGTGGGTCGTGGCGTCGACGGCGTCGACGCTGAACCCGAGAAACCCGCGCCCACTCTCGCTGGTTCGGCTCGGAGAGGGATCGGCGGAGGTCGACCGCGAGCTCGGTCAGGCGCTCGGGCAGCCCGCCTGGGCGCCTGATGGACCCAGGTCGCGTGGTGCACCGCGCGCGGCGAGACGGTCGTTCGCGGAGTCGGGCAGGAGAACGAGCGCCGTCTGCCGGGCTGCGCTCCGGCCTTCGCCCCGGACGGAGCAGTGCTCACGATTCCGGCCGACCCGCTCGACGCGCGGATTCTCCGGAACGGCGAGACGCTGCTCGGCACGGAGGAGCTGATTCGCGGGAATCGAGCGGGCCAGTCAGGCGCCCGTTCAGGTCGCCGCGTTCGCAGTCGCTCCGACCGGGCAGATAGCCGTCAGCGTGCTCGTCTTCGAGGCGCTGGGCAGCGTGATGTTCCTCGAGCTGTGGCAGGACGGCTCGCTGGAGGGGTCGTTCCGCCTGCCGACCGCCTACGGGACGGGATCGAGCCGTCTCGGCCAGTTCCTCGCCTTCAGCCCCGACGGCAACGAGCTCGCTGTCGGCTTCCGGGCTGGCGCCGGGGAGGTCTCGATCGTCGATTTGCGGCTCTCGGACGTCACGATGGCGCAGGTCGAGCAGCGGGGCTTCGCCTGGTCGCCGGACGGCGACTGGCTGGCCGTCGCGATCGGGGATCGGATCGAGGTGTACGGGGACACGCGTGACGAGCCGGTGTACACCCTGCCGGTTGCGGCGGGTGCACTGGCCTGGGCGGGCGGGGGCTAAGCAGGAGCGATTCCGAGGTCGATGAACCTGGTTGGTTTGGGAGCAGTCCAACCGTCCATCCCAGCGCAGCCGTACACCCTCTACCGGGCAGGCCGCGCGCCCCTTGCGTTCGTAGCCGGGTTGCTGTCGTTTCTCGTCCCGGGAAGCGGTCAGATCTACGCGGGCCGCTGGCGTCGCGGCCTCGTGATGCTCGCGATCGCCGTCGCGATCACCAGCGCCGCTCTCGTCGTCTGGCTGCAGGGGACCGTGTTCGTGCTTCGGCTTCTGGTCAGCCCGGATGTCCTGCTCGTACTGCTCGTTGCGAATGCGCTCGTCTTCCTGTTCAGGGCTCATTGCGTCGTCGACGCGTACCGTGGCGCCCGCCGGCCGGACTTCCCGCCCAGGCGAGGCGGCGCGGGGACAGCCGCCCGAGCGGCCGTCGTGGCGGCGCTGCTCATGGCCACGGCCGTTCCGCACGTGGTCGCCGGCTACTACGACTACCGCGCCTACGACCTCCTGACGAGCGTGTTCGCCGACGAGGCGCCCGAGAGCCCGCTGCTCGCGGCGGCCATCCAGCCGCCCTCCGCCGCTGCCACCGGCGCCTTCGGTTTCACCGTCCGCCGGCTCGGCCGGCCCGGATCTGCGGGCCGCAGGCGCCGGCCGGCGCGGACGACCCGCTGCCGGTGAAGCCCGTGGAGCAGTCGAGCTGGAGGGAGCGCGGCCGAGTCACGTTCCTCCTCGTCGGGGGCGACGCCGGCCCGGGGCGGAGCGGTCTGCGCACCGACACGATGATGGTTCTGAGCGTCGACCCGAAGACCGAGCGGGCCGCGATCTTCGGCATACCCCGCAACCTGGCCAACGTCCCCTTCCCGAAGACCGCGCACACCGACCTCGACACGTTCCCCGGCATCCTCAATGCGCTCTGGGGCTACGCGACGGCGAGTCCCGAGCTCTTCCCCGGTAGCAGGGTGCCCGGGGCGACCGCGCTCAAGGAGACGATCGGCAACCTGCTCGGCCTGCGGATCGACTACTACGCCGCGGTCGACCTGCGCGGCTTCGTGGAGGTGATCGACGCGCTCGGCGGCGTCACGGTGAACGTGCAGAAGAATGTGTACGACGCCGGAGTGTCGCCGCCGTACGACGACGAGCCGTGGATCGTCGTCGACCTCGAGCCCGGGCAGCACCACCTCGACGGGCGCCTCGCGCTCGGCTACGCCCGCACGCGCTGGGCGACGAGCGACTACGACCGCATGCGGCGCCAGCGCTGCATCCTCGGCGCACTCGTGCAGCAGGCGAGCCCCGCCAGGATCCTGCGCTCGTTCCCGAAGCTCGCCTCGGTCGTGAAGCGTTTCATGCTGACGGACGTTCCGATCAAGGAGCTGCCGGATCTGATCGAGCTGCTTACGCAGCTGAGTACAGCGAAGACCGTCGCCGTCAGCTTCGCACCGCCCGGCTTCGATTCCGGCTGGCACGATGGGTACCCCGTTCCCGACGTCGAGCTGATCCGCGGCACGGTCAAGCAGGCGCTGAAGCGAGCTCCGGCACTCGATGCGGAGAGCGGGCTCGAGACGTTGAAGACGGGCTGCGCCTAGGCGCTGGGCTTCTGCTCGGGAGGCGTATCGGCGCCTCCGGCCGCGACCGGCGCGGTTTCGGGCGCCGCAGCCTGCTGCTCGCTCTCCTCGTCCGTCTCGGTCGGCTTGAGCGGGTTCATTCCGTCCTTGAACTGCTTCGGCACGTCGACGGTCGCCTCTTTCAGCTCGACCGCCTGGTCGGTCACCGTCTCCTTGAACTCGCGCGCGCCGCGCCCCATCGAGCGGGCGATCTTCGGCAGCTTCGTCGAGCCGAAGAGGAGCAGGATCACGACGACGATCAGGGCGATCTCCCAGGGGCCGATAGGCATGGGCTGAGGGTAGCAGCTCGGTTTCCCTCTCCCGGCGCGACGCCGGTCGCCGCTCGCGAAAGCCTAGGCGGCGTCGCCGCCGGGCGCCCCGCTCTCGAGGCGCCTTTTCAGGTTGGCATGACTCTGCTCGAGCTCCTTCGCAGCCTGTCTGCGCACGACGAGTGGGACGAGGAGCTTCCCTATGCCGTGCCCCTCGAAGTCGAGCTCGAACGTGAAGCGTGTCCGCCGGCCGTCGTCCAGCGGCTCGAACTGCCCGTTGCCGACCGCTCGCACGGGGCCGTCGAGGACGCGGAACGCGTAGCTCCGCGGGGGGCTGTACTCGGTCAGCTCGCTCATCATCGTCTGCTCGCGCTTACCCATCCGGCGGGTCAGCGAGAGCTTCGAGCCTGGCCCGATCGGCCCGCTTTCCGGGCGACTCGCCCGCACCACCGCGTCCTGCCATTCGGTGAAGCGCGACGGGTCCGTGACGTAGGCGAACACGTCCTCCGGCCTTCTGTCGATCTCGACCGAGTGCACGAGCGGCGCCACGATGCCTCCCCTCCGTTCGAGTGTCTCGAACTACCGGAGCCCGAGCTTCCTCGAGCACTCCGGCCAGGCGTCCCAGCCCTGATCGGCGAGGATCTTGTAACCGACGAGGATCTGTTGCATCGGTGTCGCCTTCCAGGCGTAACGGGGATACCCGGACAGTTTGTAATTCCTCCAGGTCCGTGGATGGAACTGCAGCCCACCGTCGTAGGTGCCCTGGTTGTGTGCCCAGTTCCCGCCGGCCTCACACTCGGCCAGCGCGACCCAGACGCTGCTCGGATGAGGGTCGAGCCTCCTCGCGGCGACCGCTCGCCTCGCCCACAGCGTCTCGATCCGTACGAGCGCATCGACGTTCTCGAGCTGACGGTAGCTCGTGTCGCCCTTGTACGGCCTCAAGCCGGCTTCGTTCCGCGCCGTATTCGCTTCCCAGCGCAGCCCGTTGATGCTCCGGATCACCGACGACGCCTCCCGGTCGCCGCTCTCGGCGGGCGCGGCGATCAGCCCGACCAGGACGAGCGTGCACAGCACGAGGCTTCGGATTCTCACGAGCAGTTCCTCCCGGGAGCCCCTCGCACCTCGAGCCGAGCTCGATGCCGCCTGCCGCGTCGGGTGCGGAGTCCCTGGTTGTCGCCGGAAGCGGGAACTGTGCCACACCTCGCGGATTCGTGCCGCTCTGGCGCCACCGCAGGCCGAGCGCGGCACTGCAGACCGGTCCTTGTTTCGAACCGGCGAGTATGCCTATCCGGGCGATGTCGCAGCGCGGGTGGTCTGCTACACCGGTGCGCACACGTACCTCGTGGCACGAAGCGGTAAGTTGACCGTGCCCTCGACGCCAAGGAGATGCGATGCCGAGAAAGCGCGCACGCGTGAAGCGAGTGCTCAACTGCGTTCCGTCCCGTGACACCGAGCGGGACTGGGGCGTCGAGCACGCGAGACGCTCGAGGGTCGTCGCGGCTGCGCCGGCGATTCCCGCCTCGAAGGATCTGCGGGAAGCGTGGTGGAGCGTCGGCGACCAGGGAAGCACCGGGTCGTGCGTGGGCTGGGCGGCCGCGGACAGCGTCCTGCGCTGGCATTTCGTCAAGGCCCGTCGCATCACGACCACCCAGCCGCTGTCGCCGCGCTACGTGTGGATGGCGTCGAAAGAGACCGACCGGTTCACCGACCGCCCGTCCACGTTCATCGAGTCGGACGGCACGAGCCTCAAGGCGGCGCTCGACGTCGCCCGCAAGTTCGGCGTCGTGCGCGACTCGGTGCTGCCGTTCCGCAGCGGGAGGCTGTACGCCGGCGAGTCGCAGACCTTCTACGCGATCGCCGCGCAGCTCAAGATCGCCATGTACTTCAACATCGGCTCACGCCTGACCGACTGGCGGGTCTGGCTCGCAACCCACGGTCCCATCATGACGCGCCTCGACGTCGACGAGACGTGGGACGAGGCAAAGGCGACGGCCGGGAATCTCGACACGTATCTCCCGGCGACCGCGCGCGGAGGCCATGCCGTCGCGCTCGTCGGGTACACGCCCGACCGCTTCGTCGTACGCAACAGCTGGGGGACGTCCTGGGGCGACGGCGGCTTCGGCTATGCGTCGCTTGACTATGCGGCGGCGGCGTTCACCGAGTCCTACGGCGTGGTCCTCTGACGCGCTGAGGGAGCTTCCGAGGC
Source organism: uncultured Thermoleophilia bacterium (assembly GCA_963797645.1). Classification (GTDB taxonomy): domain Bacteria; phylum Actinomycetota; class Thermoleophilia; order Gaiellales; family Gaiellaceae; genus CAWCQC01. The sequence continues at coordinate 58,187 of CAWCQC010000004.1, forward strand.
CGTGGCCTGCGTGACCGTGCCGGTACGCTGTCGCGCGGATGAGCGACCGGGCCGACACCATCGTCTTCGTCCCTGCCTGGAACGAGGAGCAGAATCTGCCCGCGGTCCTGGACGAACTGCGCCGCGGGCTTCCGACGGCCGACGTCGTCGTCATCGACGATGGCTCGACCGATCGTACGGCCGCCCTTGCCCGCGACGGGGGGGCCGACGTGCTGTCGTTCGGCGAGAACCGGGGCCTGCGTGCTGCGATTGCCTCGGGATACGAGTACGCCGCCGATCACGGCTACGCCTATTGCGGCCGCGTCGACGCCGACGGCCAGCACCCGGTCGACGAGCTGCGTCGCCTCCTCGATCTCGTTCGCTCCGGGACGTGCGACGTTGCCGTCGGGTCGCGCTTCGCGGCCGGTGACGGGTACGCCGCCGACCGGTACGAGCCGACGCCCGCGCGAAGGTTCGGCACGGACCTGCTTCGCAACTCGATGAAGGTCGTGCTCGGGCGGCCGTTCCACGACTCGACCAGCGGCCTCTACGCCGCGAACGCGAAGGCGATGCCGATTCTCGCGCGGCCGTACACGAGCGGCGCGCCGGAGGTCGAGGCCGTCATCCGGCTCCATGACGAGGGCCTCAGAGTCGAGGAGGTCCCCGTTCACATGCGCGAGCGTGCGAGCGGCGAGTCGAAGCTACAGGGAAAGAAGGCGATCGTCCTCGTGGCGACAGTGATTGGCACGCTGGTGACCGCGGGCTACGTGCGACGCCGGCGCCGGCGAGGTGGCTGAGCCTCCGGTCCGACGTGGCGGCCGCGTCGTGGCGGTGTTCGGCTACTCGAGCCGCTGGCGCAGGGACCTGCACCCCGTGTGCGCCGTCCGACTCGTCCGGGCGGAGGAGCTCGCAGGCGATGCGCGCGCCGTCATCCTCTCGGGGTGGGCGCGAAGGTCGAAGGTGAAGCCCGAAGCCGAGCTCATGCGTGCCGCGTGGCGAGGGCCGGATGTCCCGCTCGTCTGCGATCCCGACGCGCGTACCACGGTCGGCAACGCCGCGAACGTCGCGGCCGCCGTTACCGCCCTCGACGCGGACGAGCTCGTCGTCGTAACGTCCGGCTGGCACCGGCGGCGAGCCCGGAGGCTCGTCCAGATCGCGCTCCGCGACCAGGCTGTGCGGATCTCGGTCGAGGGGGCAGAGGGCCCACGAAAGCCGGTCTTGCTCGCCCGCGAGCTCGCGTGCCTCGCTCTACTGCCCTTCCAGCTCGCCCGGGTGCGCCGCCGCACTCGGCGCTGACGGTTGCGGGAAGCGAAACACCTCGAGGAGCACGCCGACGAGGTTGCTGTCTCCGGTCAGCTCGAGCTCGCCGGTTGCGGCCAGGTCGTCGGGCGTCGCGATTCCGGTGAGCAGCGCGAGGAAGGCCTCGTTGCCGCCCTCGATGACGAGCGCGGGGTCCTCGGCGGGGCCGCTCCGTACGTCGACGCTGCCGTCGTCGAGCCGGATATGGAAGGCGCCGTCGTCGAGGCAGACGTCGATGGCGGCCCGGACGCCTGTCGATGGCGCCGGATCGGAGAAGGCGCGGAGCGCGACACCGATCCAGCCGGTGCGTAGCGACTGCTCCGGTCGCCGATCACCGAGCGAACGCAGACCCCAGCGCCCGAGCCCGAGCAGGATGGGCTCGAGCTCGCGGCCGTAGTCGGTCAGCTCGTAGACCGTCGCCGGGGCCGGGGGAGGCAGGACGCGTCGGCTGATGACGCCGTTCCGCTCGAGCTCCTTCAGTCGCGAGGAGAGGACGTTCGTGCCGATGCCGGGGAGCGCCTGCTCGAGATCCGTGAAGCGCTTCGGGCCGAGGATGAGATCCCTGACGACGAGCATCGCCCAGCGCTCTCCGACGAGGTCGAGGGCCCGGGCGATCCCGCAGTACTGGCCGTAGCTCCGATGTGTCATCGAAGCGAGTCTAGCCGGTCAACTTGCTGTTACAAAGTGGAAGCTTGCACAAAGCAAGTATCAGTCGTACGATTACGGGCTCGGGAATCGTGCGACAGGAGGCTGGAATGAGTACGAGCGTGGACACTCAGGTTGGGCGCGTCGTCTGGCATCAGCTGATGACGCCGGACGTCGAGCGGGCGAAGGGCTTCTACACGGAACTGCTGGGCTGGGGGATCGAGGTCTGGAAGCCCGGCGAGGCGGACTATCCGATGATCCAGGTCGACGGGCGCACGCACGGCGGTTTCATGGATTCGCAGGGCGAGGCGACGCAGTGGATCGCCCACGTCGTCGTCGAGGACGTCGATGCGGCGGTGGCGCGGGCCGCCGAGAACGGGGGCGGCTCGGCGGCGCCGATCATGGACATGCCCGAGGTCGGGCGCTTCGGTCTGATCCGTGATACCCAGGGAGCTGTCCTGTCGGCCTATGCCCCGGTAGGCGACGGCGAGTTCGCCTCCGGCGTGTTCCTCTGGGATGAGCTCCTCACGGGAGCAGTCGACGAGGCGAAGCGCTTCTACTCGTCCGTGTTCGGGTGGGAGACGAGTGACATGGACATGGGCGAGATGGGCACCTACACGATCTTCAAGCGCGCAGGCGGCGTCGATGCGGGCGGGCTGATGAAGAGGCCGGACGAGATGCCGGCCTCGGCCTGGGTCCCGTATCTCGCGACCGACGACGTCGACGCCACCGTCGCCCGTGCCGGCGCCCTCGGCGCGACCGTACTGATGCCCGGAATGGACGTGCCGGAGATCGGCCGGTTCGCGATGTTGCTCGATCCCACAGGAGGGCTCTTCGGGCTTTACAAGCCGGAGGCCGGCGGCTAGACCCTCTAGGGCGCCTGTCTCCCTCAAGGGGGCGATTGCGTAGCGAAGGGCACTCGGCGAGGTTCAGGTGTGAGGGCCGGGAATCGGGCCATTCCCTCGAGCTCTCGGGGATGACGGCAACCCGCCCCGGCCCTCACCCATTGATCGGCAGCGACGACGCCGAAGCTAAGGCTCGCCGCCACCGAGGAGCGCCGGCCGATGACGTCACCGAAGGCCGCGGCCGGGCGCCAACAGGGACTGGTAGGCAGCGAGAGCTCCGAGATGGTCGCGGTCGGCGCGGAGGCCGACGTGCCCGTCGGGCCGGACTACCAGAAGCGAGACCTCGCCGACGCCCAACTGATCGGCTGCGGCGGGGGCGAGCCGTCCCCACGGGTGCCGATTGCCGGATCGCGTCGTGAGCCCGATCGTCGTCTCGATCAGCGCCCCGTCGCTCCGAGCCCGAATCGAGCCGGCGAGCCGCGCCAGTTCATCGTCACGAGACGAGGGTCCGCCGACGAGGAGGGCGGTGTGGCCGGCGCGGTGCGTGAGCTCGTGCAGCCCGCGTGGCTCGCCGCCGGCCGCGTACACGTCGATGGTGTCGGGCAGCCGCTGGCCGGGCGCGAGAGCCGGATGAGCGTCCCCCATCACGATCGGTGAATCTCCGTAGTCGATGTTGAGCTCGGCTTCGGCGACCGCCTCGTGGTGCTGCGATTCCGGGTCGGCGAGAACGGCGCGCAGCGTCTCGTCGCGCGCGCGTCGTTCGGCCGGGTCGGACACGGTTTGGTTGTGCTCGATCGCGTCTCCGGAGGCAGCGATCATCTCAGCGACGGGGCGCCGTTCGGCCTCGTAGCTCTCGAGAATCGCAGGGCTGCCATGCCCGTGACAGACGAGCGCCAGCTTCCAGGCGAGGTTGAACGCATCCTGCAGGCCGCTGTTCATCCCGTGGCCCTCGAAAGGAGAGCAGACGTGTGCCGCGTCCCCCGCGAGCAGGACGCGACCCGATCGGAAGTGCGTCGCCACCTTCGTGTGACAGTGGAATCGTGCCGGGTTCGCGACGGCGTCGAAGCCGATCGCCGGGTGATAGCCGCGGACGGTCGATGCCGCGTCGACCACGAGGTCGGAGTCCGGGGAGCTCGGCCGCAGGTAGACACGCCAGCGCCGGTCCGGAAGCGCGGTCAGGATCACGGGAATCTCGTCCAGGTAGCCGTAGATCGCCTCGTACGACTCCGACCAGCCGGTCAGGGTGACGTCGAATACCGCCCACGGCTCCGGGATATCGTGGCCCGCCAGTGCGATGCCGCTCAACTCGCGGGCGGTGCTATGGAGGCCGTCGCACCCGACTACCCAGTCGACCGCGACCTTCTCCGCCCGGCCGTCACGTGCGATCGTCGCGGTGAGGTCGCTCTCATTGGCCCTCAGGTCGACGAGACGGGACGAGCCCACGATCTCGCCGCCCTGCCGGTGGAGGTAGTCGGTCAGAATCTCCTCGGTCACCTCTTCCGAGACGCCGATGTTGAACCCGTGCCGGCTGCCGCAGCCCGACAGGTCGATCTCGCCGAGCACACTTCCCCCGGAGTGGAGCCGTGCTACCCGCTGCTTGACGCCGGCCGTCAGGAACGGCTCGAGGAGGCCGAGCGACTCGAAGACCTCGAGCGAGCGCGGATGCACGACCGTCGCTCGGTCCCAGTGGAGCGGGCCGGAATGAGCGTCGATGAGGCGACACGAGACGTTGCGGCGGTGGAGCTCCGACGCGAGGAGCAACCCGGTCGGGCCTGCGCCAACCACGAGAACGGTCTCACCGGCAGCCACGTCGACACGACGTTAGCCGCCCGACTGGGGGAGGCGTCGGTCGGTGCTCTGCAGCAATGCCGCCGGCCGAATGGCCCCGGCGGAACGCGGATCGAGGGGCCTAGCCCCTCGATCCGGTCCAGAGTCAGGCGTCAGGCTACGGAATCCTTGTAGCCCCGCCAGCGTGCCGTCAGCGCGAAGAGCACGATGAGGTTGAGGGCGACGATCAAGATGTTCCAGAGCGGATACGCATTCGGGTAGTTCGCCAGGAACATGATCTGCTGGATCGCATTCAGGGCCACGCCGACAATGGCGAGCCAGCGTGCCCAGCCTGCCCCACCGAACAAGCCGAGCGCGGCGAAGACGAGCAGGACGCCCCAGAGAAGCGTGATCCAGCCCCAGCCGGTCACGTCGACGATCGCGAGGCCTTTGGTCGTAGCGACGACGTATTCGTCCTGGATGATCGCGACGAAACCCTGGAGCACGTCGAGCGCGCCGACGACCAGCAGCACGATGCCGGCGAAGACGATCCACCCACCCCACGAGTCTTGTGATGCCATCTCAGTTCCTCCTTTTCCACACGACGAATGCACTGATTCGAGTTGGTTGAGCGAAGCCCTCTCGCGGACTCGAACTGTCGCTCCACTGTCCCAGGAGCCTCTGGAGGGTCAAGACCGGGGCAGTCTGGCGCCCGGCGCCGCAGGATCGCGTCGTTACGCTCCGCCGGAACGGATCGACGATCCTCGGCGTCGCTGATCGAGGGCGAGTTCGCCCTGGCCGCGTCTCGGCGTCGTAGCCGAGCGTGATTTCGAGCGCTACGAAGGACGAGTCAGGGCGGCTTCGATCCGTTCGAGCCGCCTGTCCAACTGACGAAACTGCTCCGCCGTCCGAGCCTCGGCATCCGAGGGAGCGCGCTCCTGCGAGGAACCGCTCAGGGCGGCTTCGATACGTTCGAGCCGCCCGTCGAGCTCACGAAACTGCTCTGCCGTCGGCGTGTCTGCATCCGAGCGCATCTCCTCGAGGCGCGAGCGCGCCACGAACGTGCTCGTGATAGCGGCGGTGATGACCGTCAGGAAGCCGATCCCGAACAGCATGACGAGCGCGGCGACGAACCGTCCCGCGGCGGTCGTCGGAACGTTGTCGCCGTACCCGACGGTGGTGATCGTCTGGATCGCCCACCAGAGGCCTGATCCGATCGACGGATAGTTCTCGTGATCCGCGACCGTCATCAGGATGCCGGCCCCGAACGTCACCACGATCGACACAGTGGCGATCACGATGGCGGCCCCGCGCGGTGTGACGGCGCGGGCCACCCACCTCTCGAGCCGCCGTTCGAGCCTCGTCTCGTGTGGGATCTCGGGTGGTTTCGCGCTCTCCGGTTTCAGTGTCGCCTCCGCTGACTCGTTCGAGCGTATGGATTACGAAACGCGTTCGTCGAATCCAGGGGTCGTCACGGCTCCGGCCAGCCTACCGCCGTGCTCGAACGCCGGCGCATCATCATAGGACGAGGGTGGCCGAACCACGAGTGCTGGGCATCATCCGGACCGGGTGATCACGCTGGCCCTGCGGGGTCACGATGCGCGTGCGGGGTCTCAGTAGTCGTCGTGCTCGATCCCGTCGGGCAGGCGCAGCCAGGGATGCCGTCGCGATTCGTAGACGGAGACGGTCGGCGGCGGAAAGGAGGGATCGGCGAACGTACCGACCGGCACCGCGACCACGTCCGGCGCCGCCGCGGTCGTGTAGAAGACGGTCGCGCCGCAGTCTGGGCAGAAGTGAAACGTCCTCTCCTCGCCCCAGTCCGAGCTGCGGACGTAGTCGGCGTAGCGGCCGACGACGCTGACCCGATCTGCCGGGAAGCGTGCCTGGATCCCGAAGGCGCTGCCGGTCCGCCGCTGGCAGGCACGGCAATGGCACATGGAGATCCGGATCGGATCGCCCTCCGCCGTCAGGCGAAGCTGCCCGCAGCTGCAAACGGCGTCGCGCGTGTGCACCGCCCGATCCTACGAGACGGGCAAGGACCCCGCCTGAGCCCCGGAGCGCCCTATGATCGGCCTCGCGTGACCGTCACATCGTTCCCGACCGTTCAGGACGTCGAGCAGATCGCGGGCGGGGCGCAACCGGTGCTCAGGAACCTCCAGATCACGCTCTGCTACTCCGACCTCTCGGGCGTGATGCTCGTGCCCGGGAACGCGAACTGGTGCACGTTTGCCGTGTGGGCGTCCAAGCAGGCCGGGGTGACGATTCGCGACGAGGATCTCGTCCGCGCGCTCAGGGCGCGGCTCGCACGATCCAGCGTCCTGCAAGGGCCGATCCTGAGACTGATCGAGCTCGTCGGAGGATCGATCGAGCAGCAGGTGCAGCGCCTGGCGAAGCTGATAGTCGATCTCGGGCCATTCCGACGTTCGTCGGACGCCGTGGCCCGCGGGAACAAGAAGGTGTTCGAGGAGATCGGACGGGAGTTCGCGCGCTTTCTCCCCCTGATCGCCGAGGGCCGGGAGGAGACCCAGGCGGCGATCGACGGGTTCTGCGGCGAGCTTCGAGCCGGCCCGCCGCCGGACGGACAGGACCTCCTGGGCGACGCGTTTCGCGCCTACTACCGGGCACGTTTCCACCCCGACCCGGACGAGGGCGCCCAGCTCATGCTGCTCGCGAACCTGAAGATCGGTTTCCACGAGCAGACCCGGCTGCAGCCCGAGATCGCCGAAGCGCTCGACGCGACCGTGGTCCCGCCTGCGGAGCTGCGGCGCCTGGTTTACGACTCAATCGTTGAACAGCTACCGCTCTTCGGGCGGCTGCTTCGGTTCGTGCTCCCGTGGATCCGCCGGCGCTACGAGGCACTGGCCGGCGAGATCGCTGCCGAGTCGGCTCGAATCGCAGAGGACGTTGCCAGGCAGCACCTGCTGTCGATCATGCTGCCGCCCGACCGGATCCTGCCGCTCGCCCGCGATCTCGACCTGCCCTTCCCGGCGGCGCTCCAGACGCTGACGAACGCGGACCTCGTCGCGCTGCTCGCGCCGGTCGAGTCGGCGCCCGGCAGTCTGACCGGGAGCGGCGCGCGCGACTGGTCGGACCTCGACGAGCGCATGTGCTTCATCGCCGCGCTCTTCCGCTGCGAGCAGCAGGATCGCCTGCTGTTCGATCGCCCGTTCACGGAGGCTCAGATCGAGCTGGTTCGCGCGGGGGAGGTGCCTGCCGGCGACCTGTAGCCGACGTCGCCCTAGGACGAGGCGAGCATCGAGCGCGACTCCGCCCGGGCCTCGCGCCACCACACAAGCTCGTAGGTGTGCAACGCGAGCCAGACGGCGGTGACGAGCGCCAGCGCGGCGAGTGCCGGGACGACCATCGCGAGCGGGAGCAGGAGCAATAGCACCAGTGCGGCGACGAAGCGGCCGCGGCTGACCCTCACCCGCCGTTCGACCCGCGTCCGGATCGCCGAGTACGTGAGCAGGTAGAGCGCGCTCCCGCCGCAGAGCGCGAAGGCCGCGGCCGAGTCGAGTTCCTCGCCGACGTGCCCGACGATGTCCTTCATCGCGAACGCGAAGAGCACGATGCCCACGATCATCGGGAAATGCGCGTACGTGTAAATGTCGCGGGCGAGCGCCACGCGTTCCGCGCCCTGGAGGTCGCCCAGCATCCGCTCGCCGCGGACCGAGAAGAAGTCGAAGTAAGCGAGCCAGAACGAGGTGGCAACGAGGAGCCCTAGGATCGCGGCCATGATTTCGCCCAGCCCAATGCCGATCCCAGTCAGTCCGATCCCGATCGAGATGAACGCCTCGCCGAGCGCGATGATCAACACGAGGCCGTAGCGCTCCGCAAAATGCGACGGGTGCAGTCGCCATCCCGTCGACCCGCTCAGCCCGGCGCCGACGTACGTGCACGCGAGCGCAGCGAGCCAGAGCCAGATGCGCGCGCCGTCCGTGAAGCCCGCGACGAGGATCAAGGTCGCGCCGAGCAGCGCCCACGGCGCGAGTCGGAGCACGGCGCCGAGCAGGTCGCGGGTCCCGCGACCGGCGAGGGCGTAGAGCGCTACGTGCATCGCGCAGACGACGAGGAAGGCGGCGCCGAAGAGCACGCCCTCGCCATCGAACACGCCTGGCACCGCAAGTGCCGCTACGAACATCGCGATCAGCGCGACGAGCAGTGCGGCACCGACCACGCCCTCTTCGGGGTCAACGGTGTTCATCAGCCAGGCGTAGGCCGACCACGCCCACCAAAGCGCGGCCAGCACGAGCACGCCGCGGCCGATCCCAGCGAACGTCGGATCGTCGGCGAGCAACGTCGCGACCTGCGTGAACGCGAACACGAAGACGAGGTCGAAAAAGAGCTCTCGCGGCGTGACGCGGTGCTCGCGCTCGACTGCCGTCGCGGCCACCCTCGCGACCTTACCCCGTGCTTTAGGAAGACGCAACGCCGGAGGGCCCACGCGAATAGCGGTAGCGGCGAGAGCAGGGTGGCTGGGGACGCCTGCGGTACCGAGCTCGGCGCTACATCGTGCAGTTGGAGCGCTCGACGAGCGTGCCGCTGCCCGGGCGCGGGACGAGGAAGCTCCAGGTGCGAAGCCACTCATACCCCGAGTCTGTCGGGCAGACGGAGAAGAAGTCGTAGCTTCCGAAGGCGCGATCCCCGGCGCTGTTGAGCTCGATCAGACCGCTCATGCCCAGGTAGCCGTCCGCTCGCGCAATGAAGGCCCTCCTCAGGCGTACCTTCGAGGCCTTCCGTCCGGTGGCGACGATCGAGTCGACGCCGACGCGAAGCGCGTCGTAGGCGGCGAGCGTGAACGCGTCCGCCTGTCGGCCGAGGCTCGGCCTCGATCCTCGCCCGAAGGGCGGCTGAGCGCCGCTCGGCCGCCTCGTCGAGCCCGAGTGTCGGATTCGGATACCCGGCCTTGGCCGCAAACGCCGAAGCCGCCTCGTTCGCGATCAAGGCTGGTGTCAACGCGACTCCGTCGCTCCCGTACCAGCGCACCGACGAGAGCACAGGATCGTTTGCGGCGAGCACGAGCAGATCGACGACTTCGTCGAACCCGGCAAGGTACACACCAGTCTTCTCGGCGCCGTTCGCCGCGATCGCCGCCCCAACCTGCTCGGAGAGCGACAGAACGAGCGGCGGGGAAATCGGGATCATCGCTTGCGTAGGGGATACCCTCGGAGACCGTGCCTCCTTCGGCGCTGACCGCCGGGCGGATCGAACTCGCAAGCCCGGCATTGCCCGCGTCGTCTCGCCAGATCGGGACGATCGCGCTTACCCCGTCGTGGGCGATCAGGGCTGCGGCAGCTTGCGTCTCCTGAACATCGTCAGGAACGAAGCGAAACACCCAGTCACGGACGGCCAGCGAGTGCGCCGTCGAGCCTTGACTGACGAGGATCACCTTCAACTCATCCGCGACCGGCTTGGCTGCCGCCACCTCTGAGCTCCCCTCCGGCCCGACGATGATTCGCGCCCCGGCACGAGCCAGACGCCGCACAGCCCGAGCCGCCTCCGCAGGACTCCCGGCGGCATCGCTGATCCGCAGCACGACCCGATCGGCAAGACCACGACGGCGAAGAGCAGCATTCGCATCGGAAACGGCCAACCGCAGCGCAACCCTGCTCGACTGCCCCAACGCGGTCCAGCCGGCCGAGAGATCGAGCACCGCGCCGACGGTAATCCGCCGAGCCGATTGCGACTCGATCTGCCGAGCGGAATCAGCCTTCACCGCGTGCGCCTGAGCAGAGCCGCACGTGGCAAGCGCGGCAAGCCCCGCAAGCACCAAGACGAGACGAGACCAGCGCCTAGAGACAACCCGCAGCACCATCGGCCCCTGATCCTAACCAGGCCGGCCACCCCGGGCAATGGCGCATCGTCCGACACCCGTCAGGCGTGGACGCACGTATTGCCTTCGACTCGCATCTTCGCGTCGGCGCGCGAGAGGAAGGAACTGGGTTCACAGCAGCGTCACGAGGCGCGCCACAGCAGCATGTGCTCATCTTCGCTGCTCGCCCTGAAGCAGGGAGACCGCTTGTCGCCAAAGGATGGGCGCAATAGCATGGCGGCATTCGAGGAAGGGAGTGGATCATGGCGGCGCCGGAGATCAACAACTTCGATTCGCCGGATGAGACCCGTCCGTTCGAGGGCAAGGGCGAGGCCTAGCCTGCCGCCAAGAGTGAGCCTCCGTCGCGGCAAGCTGCCCGACGGCATTTGACGAAGGAGGCGAGAAATGGCGCCGATAGTGGAGAGCATTGAGATATCCCGTAGCCCGGAAGATGTCTTCTCGTACGTAACTGATCCGGCACATCTTCCCGAGTGGCAGGAGAGCGCTGTGAGTGTGCGTCGCGAGGGCGATTCCGCTCTGGGCCCGGGCTCGCGGATGGTGGTCACGCGGCGGGTCGGTCGCCGTAACCACGCGATGACCGTGGAGTTGACCGAGCTGAACCGTCCGAGCAGCTGGGCGATTCGCGGCATCGACGGCCCGGTCAGGGGGATCGTCAAAGGCACGATCGAGGAGCTTGGGGACGGCGAGCGTTCGCGCGTGACGATTGCGCTCGACTTCGAAGGGCACGGAATCGGCAAGCTGCTCGTGCCGCTCGTTGTGCGTCGGCAGGCGCGCACGGAGATGCCTAGGAATCAGCGGAACCTGAAGCGACGACTCGAGAGCGGCACCTAGGACCTGTCTCCTAAGAACTCCCGCCCGACTATCGCGCTTTACAGGCAGTTCCTGCCGGAACCTTCTCCCGAGGACCGGGCGGCTAGGGCAACCAAGAGATGACCTCAACAGCGGTGCTGCTCGCCTGGGCCGGTGAGTTCGGGAAGTCGCTCGACGGCGTGTCTTGTGTGCGTCTGGGCTAAAGAGCATCGGGCGAGGAGACAGCCATGCAATCGCTCCGGCGCTCACCGGCACGCAGAGTGGGGGATAGTCTGCGCGCATGGCAGCCCGGACGGCGGTGCTCTCCAAGGGACAGCTCGCCCTGCTTGCCGAGCACGGCGAGGAGCGGCGCGCGGAGGTCGGCGACGTGCTCTTTCGGGTCGGTGACCGACGCTATCCGCTGATCGCGATCATCGAAGGCGAGGCGGCCGTCCTCGACCAGACCGGTGCGGAGATCAACCGCCACGGCCCGGGCGGCTTCCTCGGCGAGGCGAACCTGCTCTCGGGACAGACCGTCTTCTTCACGGCCGTGGTGACCGAGCCGCTGCGCTACATCGCCGTCGAGCGTGAGGAGCTGCGAACGCTCCTGTTCGAGGACAGCGCGCTCAGCGACCTGTTGCTCTGGGCCTTTATGGCTCGCCGGGAGGGGCTTCAGGCGCGGGACGGTGTCGGTGCCGAGATCGTCGGGCCGCATTCGTCCGAGGCGACGCGACAGCTCGTCGAGTTCGCGCGCCGCAACCGCCTGCCGTTCACGTGGCTGGACACCGACCGCCCCGAGCATGCGGAGGCGCTCGCCCAGATCGCCGGGCTCGCGGACAACGAGATCCCGCTCGTGCGCCTGCCGGGAGGGCCTGAGCTTCGGAATCCCTCCGCCGGCGAGGTGTCCCGGGCGCTGGGCATCGGGCTCGAGCTCGACCAGGCGGAGACGGTCGACCTGCTCGTCGTCGGCGGCGGCCCGGCCGGGCTCGGCGCCGCCGTCTACGGCGCGTCGGAGGGGCTGGACACGCTCGTGGTCGAGGGCAGCGCTCTCGGCGGCCAGGCGGGAACGTCGCGGAGGATCGAGAACTACCTCGGCTTCCCGGCGGGCATCAGCGGCTCGGAGCTGACGGTTCGCGCCGTCGGCCAGGCGCGGAAGTTCGGCGCCCGCATGGCCACGCCGTACCGCGCCGTCGCGCTCGAGCCCGGCGCCGAGCTTCACCTCGTCCGGCTCGAGAGCGGCCAGGAGATGAGGGCGCGCGCCGTCGTTCTCGCGACCGGCGCCGAGTACCGCCGGCTTCCGATCCCGGAGATCGAGTCGTACGAAGGCGTCAGCATCTTCTATGCCGCGGGGCCACAGGAGGCCCGGCGCTGCAGCGCCACGCGGGTCGGTGTCGTCGGCGGCGGGAACTCGGCGGCCCAGGCGGCGATCTGGCTCGCCCGCGGTGGCGCGCTCGTGACGCTCTTCCACCGCCGGGCCGACCTCAGCGAGACGATGTCGGACTACCTGATCCACGACCTCGAGCGCGCCGGCGTCCTCGTCCGGGGACACAGCGAGATCGCCGCGCTGCACGGCGCCGACGGCCAGCTCGAGGCGGCGACGCTCCGCGACGGCGAGCGGATTCCGCTCTCCTCCCTCTTCCTCTTCCTCGGAGCCGCACCGAACACCGACTGGCTCGGTGGCACGGTCGCGCTCGACGACGACGGCTTCGTCCTCACGGGCCAGAGGGCCGGTGCCGAGGGCATCCTCGAGACGAGCGTGCCCGGCGTCTTCGCGGTGGGCGATGTTCGCTCGGGGTCGGTCAAGCGTTGCGCCACCGCTGTCGGCGAGGGGGCGATGGTCGTGCGCTTCGTCCACGAGCGCTTCTCCGCCGACGTCGTCGGGGCCCCGGCAGGCAGCGGCAGCTGACACCGCTCGACGCTCCGCCCTACGCCGCCGACCTCTCCCACATCGAGACGTCGCCTTCGGTCGTCGCTCGTGAACGTTTCCCGGCTCCACCCGCTCCAGAGGATGACACGAAATACCCGTTCGACCCGAACGACGATCAGCCCGCCGGACCCCGACCGACGGCGGCGGACTGGCGCTTCGGGGCCGATCGAGCCGCCCCCGGACTTCGTGCCCACAGGTTGAACCCCCTGCGGCTGCCTCCGCTGAAGTTCGGGGTGTCCCTGCTCCACCTGGGCGCGTAAACGGGGTGCCCTGGGTGGGGTGCCCTGGGTGCCCCCGGCGGGAACTGCAGATTTCGCGAGCGCTTAGAGATTGTCGACCACCCTCTCCGGCGAGAAGTTGACCCGCTCGGGTCACCGACCGGGCCAGTCTGAGCGGCGGTATCGTCGTCATTTAGCCCGTCTTCCGAATCCACGGGAGACGAATCGCTAGGTGACACACGACGGTCGCCCCCCAGCCTTGGGAGGCGACGAAAGGAGAGACACGAATGACCAGGCGCTCGGTGCGATTGTCCCGTCCATCGTCTGGAGATGTCTCTACAGGTTCTCGTTCGAGCAATGAGAGCCGGCGCGTGCTCGTGCGTGGCGTAACGGCTGCGGTATCTGCTGGCGGTGGCGGGCTGCGTTACTGGGAGCCCAGCTCATACGCTGACTGCGTGCCCGGAACCCCGCCTTACAGCCCTGCTGATCCGTCCGGCGCTAGGCCGTCGGCCCTGACCCCGCTTCGGGACGACTTCCAGACCCTCGGAGACTCAACACGCACCCGATCCCAACGCGCTTGGGACATCGGAAACCCTGTAGCCATACGGCCGTTTCTCGGCTCTTGACAACGGCGGGGGTGGGATTCGAACCCACGAGGCGAGGGTCACTCGCCTAGCGGTTTTCAAGACCGCCCCTTTCAACCACTCGGGCACCCCGCCCGCGGGCCAGTCTAGCCCCGTTCGGGAGAACTTCCGGGGGCGCCGATATGCCCTTTGCGTATCGCCGACTCGTCTCCATCCTGGTGCTTGTTCCCGCGATCCGCAGCCCGGCGGGCTACCGCTCGATGCGGGCAGGGGCGCCGTAGCGCCGCAGGATCTCGGGGACGGCGACCGAGCCGTCCTCCTGCTGGCAGTTCTCCATCACCGAGAGGAGCGTGCGTGCAGTCATAGCCGTGCCGTTCAGGGTGTGCAGGGTCTGCACGCCGCGCAGACCGCGGAAGCGGGCCTCGAGCCGTCGGGCCTGGAAGTCGGTCGTGTTGGAGGTCGACGTGATCTCGCGGTAGCGGCCCTGAGACGGAAACCACGCCTCGATGTCGTACTTCTTCGTGGGCGCCGCGCCGAGGTCTCCGGCCGCGACGTTCACGACGCGATAGGGGATCGCGAGCTGCCCGACGAGCTCCTCCTCGATCGAGAGGAGCAGCTCGTGCTCTTCAGCCGACCGCTCCGGCAGGCAGAAGACGAACATCTCCACCTTGTCGAACTGGTGCACGCGGAACATGCCGCGCGAGTCCTTGCCGGCCGCGCCCGCCTCGCGCCGAAAGCACGTCGAGTAACCCGCGTAGTGAAGCGGCAGCTCCTCCTCCTCGACGATCTCGCCCATGTGAAGCGCCGCGAGTGCGACCTCCGAGGTCCCCGTCAGATAGAGACCGTCGCGCTCGACCGAGTAGATGTTGACCTCCTCGGTCGGAAAGAAGCCGGTGCCGTACATCGCCTCCTCGCGGACGAGCACCGGCGGGATGACAGGAACGAAGCCTTTCGCAGCAACTGCGTCGAGCGCGAACCGGTAGAGCGCCAGCTCGGCCAGCGCGACGTCGCCCAGCCGGTAGGCGAAACGCGAACCGGAGATGCGCGCACCCCGCTCCATGTCGATCCACCCGAGCTCGAGGTGGTCGCGCGGCTCGAACGCGAACTGCGGCTGCTCGCCGACCCGGCGGACCTCGGCCGCGTCCTCCTCCGTGAAGCCGTCAGGGGCCGTCGGGTCGGGTGGGTTCGGAACGATCGAGAGCAGCTCGTCGCGACGGGCGGCCGCCGATGCGAGCTCATCCTCGAGCCGCCCGAGCTGTTCCTTCACCGTCCTCAGCTCCTCGATCTGCTCGGGCGTCGGCTTGCCCTTCAGCTTCGTCCGGCCGCGCAGGTCGTCGACCTGCGGGACGAGGTCGAGCCAGGCACGGTCGGCGGCCATCAGCTCGTCGAACGCGTCGCCGGCCCCCTTGCGATCGAGCGCGGCGCGCCAGGCATCGGGGTCGCTCCGGGCGGCGCGGATGTCGATCACGAACGTGAGTCTAGGACGGCTTCGATGACCTGCGCCACGCCCTCCTCGTCCGCAGGCGGGCAGACGAGGTCTGCGAGGGCGCGGAGGCGCTCGTGAGCGTTTGCGACCGCCACGCCGTAGCCGGCCCATTCGAGCAGCTCGACGTCGTTCTCACCGTCTCCGAACGCCACGGTTTGCTCCGGCGAGAAGCCGAGCCGCTCGGCGAGGAAGTCGAGCCCCGAGCCCTTGGTGACGCCGCTCGCAGAGAACTCGAGAAAGATCGGCAGCGACTTCGAGATGTGCAGGCGGTTGCCGAACCGGTCCTTCATCCTCGGTTGGAGGATGTCGAGCTCGTCCGAGTCGGCGACGCTGACGAGCTTCGTAGGCGGCCGGTCGAGCCAGGCGGCAAGATTGCCGACCTCGGTGATGCGCAACTTCTGGAACGTCGCGTAGCGCTCGGCAGCCGGCGTGAGCTCACGGACGTAGAGCTCGTCGTCGACGTAGACGTTCAGCATGTACCCCTCCGCCTCGACGGCGTCGATGGCCTCGCGCGCCAGCGCGAGGGGAATCGGCTCGTGGCGCAGGAACTCGCCGGTCGCCGGGTCGACGACGGCCGCGCCCTGGTAGCAGATGACCGGATCGGCGATGCCGGCCTCGCGGGCGTAGGGCCGCACCGACTGGAACATGCGCCCCGTCGCGATCAGCACGCGAATACCGGCGGCGCGCGCCTGCACGACGGCTCGCTTCGTCCGCTCACGCAGGATGAGATCTTCGGCGATCAGCGTCCGATCGAGGTCGCACGCGATGACCTCGACGTCGCGCGGGAAGTCGTCGGGGAGGATCAGCCGGAAGTGGACTCGACGACGTACGCGGTCACGTCGGCGATCTGCTGCTCGGTGAGTTGATCCTTGAATGCGGGCATTCCGCCGCCGCCGTTCAGGATCTGCTCGTACGCCTTCTCGGGGGAGGGCTGCGCATCGTCGAGGTTGGGGCCTACCGTGCCCGACGTTCCTGCCGCGGAGAGCACGTGACAGCCGCCGCAGCCCCCCGACTCGAACACGGCTGCGCCGGCTGCAGCGTCTCCCGCGGGGACCTCGATCGCGGCGCTGGTGTCCTCGGGCAACGTGCCGATGACCGTTTCCGGGGTCGGAGTCATCTCGGTGACCTCCGCAACCCGCGGCTGCCAGGGCAACGGCTAAGCCGGCAATCGCGAGCCCGGTGAGCAGCTGGCGGCGCATCGGTCGCCGAGTCTATACGACGGCCCAGGCGGCCAACACCGCCACCCGCGTGCTTAATCGGGGCTCAACAGCCCCCTGGCTACAATCGCAGAGAGGCCCTCGAAAGGAGTATCGGACGCGATGAGACGCAAGACATTCGGTCGGGACGCCGGACTGTCCGTACGGATGGTCGTGACCACGTTCATGCTCGGCCTCCTGTACGTCGTCTTCTTCGTCGTCCTCTACCAGCTGCTCAACCTCGGCATCGGCCTCGCGATCCTGCTCATGGGAGGCCTGCTGCTGCTGCAGCTCTTCACGTCGGACAAGCTGGCTCTCGCCGCCTCCGGGGCCAAGGTCGTCGAGCGTGACCAGGCGCCCGAGCTGCACGACATGGTCGAGCGGCTCTGCGCGCTGTCGGATCTCCCGAAGCCGCGCATCGCCGTGATCGACACCGACGTTCCGAACGCCTTTGCGACCGGCAGGAGCCCCAAGCATTCGGCTGTCGCGGTCACTCGGGGCCTGTGGGAGCGCCTCGAGCAAAAGGAGATCGAGGGCGTGCTCGCGCACGAGCTCTCGCACATCGCAAACCGCGACGTGATCATCATGACCGTCGCGAGCTTCTTCGCCATGGTGGCGGCGATGCTCGTCCGGATGGGCATCTTCTCGAGCATGTTCGGGGGCGGCGGGAACCGGGACAACAACAACCAGGTTCCCGTCTGGCTGATCGTGATGCTGGTCGCGATCGTCACCTATGCGATCAGCTTCATCCTCATCAGGGCGATCTCGCGCTACCGCGAGTACGCCGCCGACCGCGGTTCCGCGCTCATGACCGGTGCACCGGAAAACCTGATGAGCGCGCTCCAGAAGATCGCGAGCCGGATGACGCAGATACCGCAGCGCGACCTGCGCGAGGTCGAGGGAATGAACGCGTTCTTCATCGTCCCGACGAACTTCCGCCACTCGTTCGGCGAGCTGTTCCAAACGCATCCGCCGCTCGAGAAG
Source organism: uncultured Thermoleophilia bacterium (assembly GCA_963797645.1). Lineage (GTDB taxonomy): Bacteria > Actinomycetota > Thermoleophilia > Gaiellales > Gaiellaceae > CAWCQC01. The sequence goes on from CAWCQC010000004.1 coordinate 75,739, forward strand.
CGGCTCGCCCGGCTCGCTGCGATCGCCCAGGAGATGGGCCGGCCCGTATCGTCGTAGCATCCCCGCCGTGGGTCTCGGCGACATCCTGTTCGGCAAGAAGAAGCTCAAAGGCGCGAACCTCGACAGGCTGTTCGCGCTCTCGACCGCGCGAATCACGCTCGACGTCGAGCTCCAGCTGAAGCCGAGCGGCGTCGCCGCGGTGGTGTTCAAGCCCCTGTCGGCCGCGGAGTTCTCGATGGCCGCACGACGAGATGCGCGAGCTCCTGCACGTGACCGCGCGCGAGGCCGGCTCGGAGGTCGAGCGCCGCTCGGACTCGTACGGGTTCGAGTGGCTCGTCATCCGCGACCGGGACTTCGAGGACCTCGTCACCGCCGTCCACCTGATCAGCTCCGAGCTGCATGCCAAGGGCTTCGGCGAGCGCCTTCTCGCCGCCGCCTTCCGCTTCGACGGCGGTGAGCATCCGGTGTACCTGATCTACGGCTACAAGCGCGGAGCGTTCTGGCCGTTCATCCCCGCCGGCGACGAGCAGCAGCGCGACAACGCCGCCGAGCTCCGGCTGAAGAACGAGCTCGAGGGAGAGCTGCCGATCGAGCCCGACCTGACCCGCTGGCTCGGGCTCTTCGGCGCGCCGCTGTAGGGGAATCGCGCAGGATGCTGCCGGCTCGACGGACCCGTTCGCAGCCGCTCGAGTCGATCTCACGGAGCGGCGAGTCGGCTCCGGCGAGCGACGTCGTTACGGGCATGTCAGGCTCGGCCGTCGCTCATCAGCTCGCGTGTCTCCTCGAGCGTCAGGTCGCTCGGCGGGATCACCACGTCCGAGGTCGCGATCTCGTCGTCGGCGAGCCGCGTGCCGCGCGCCTGGACGAGCTCCCACATCTCGTCGAGGAAGCGGTCGAGCTCCGGCTCGTCCTCGCGGTCGAGCGCTGCCACCGCCTCGTCGTCGAGATCCTCGAGCGCCGCGCTGAGCTCGTCGTCGACCCTGTACTGCCCTTCGCCCATCAGCCGGACGATCACGACGTCTTCCCTTCCTCGAGCTCCTTCGACGGCTCGCCGCCCGAGCCCAGCTCGGCCTTCAGCTTCTCGAGCTCTGCGTCGACGCCTGCCGAGGCCGAGACCTGCGGCGAGCTCGCGGTCGAGCGCCGTCTCGCCGGTGGTGAAGTCCTCGAGCGTTCCCGCCTCGACGAGCTCGTCGACCGCGGCCGCGCGCGCCTGCATGTCCTCGGTCTTGTCCTTCGCCCGCTGGATCGCGAGCCCGACGTCGGCCATCTCCTCGCCGATGCCGCTCGCCGCCTCGCCGATCTTGACCTGCGCCTCGGCAGCTCCGTACTGCGCCTTGATGACTTCCTTCTGCGTGCGGAAGCTCTCGACCTTCGCCGCGAGGCGCTTCTCGTTCTCGACGAGCTTGTCCTGCTGCGCCTTCAGGCCGGCGATCTGCTGGTCGAGGCCCTGGAGCTGCTGCTGGACGAACGCCTTGCGCTCGAGCGCCTGGCGGGCGAGATCCTCGCGCCCCGCGGCCGAGCGCCTGGCGGGCCTGGCCTTCGAGCTTGGCGACGTCGCCCTCGAGCTTCGCCGTCTGCATCTCGAGGCGCTTCTTCGCAGTCGTCACGTCGGCGATGCCCTTCTTGACCTGCTGAAGCATCTCGATCTGCTTCTCGTAGGAGTAGTCGAGCGTGATCGACGGATCCTCGGCCTTGTCGAGCATCTTCGAGATGCGCGCCTTGATGACCGTCATCGTCCTGCTCAAGAGCCCTGCCATGTCTCCTCCTGATCGGGAGCCTGCATCGTATCCCGCTGGCCGCTTAAGGAAGGCGTAATGACTCGCCTCGAGCGTGACACTAAGCTGGCAGACATGCGTGGCGCCGCGTTTCTCGGGCTGCTGGTCGTCGCAGCTATCGGGCCGCTCGGCAGCCTGCGGTGGCGGGTCGTCAGGGTCGGCGAGCGTCGGGCGGAATCGGTCGGCGCGACGCCGACGCAGGACCTCGGGGCGCCGGTGAGCTATCAGGAGGTGCAGGCCGTCTTCGAGAAGTACGGCTGCACGGGCTGCCACCCGGGCGTCAACCCCTCGCTCGACCTGACCGAGGGGAAGTCGTACGAGAAGCTCGTCGGCATCCAGGCGCTCGAGGATCCGACGCTCTACCGAGTCGTCGCGGGCGATCCGGAGAAGAGCTTCCTCTACCTGAAGATGGGCGGCGACCCGCCCGTCGCCGACATCCCGGCGATCGGAACGCGGATGCCGCCCGGCGCGCCACCGCCCGATCCGGCCGACCTCGATCTCGTCCGCCGCTGGATCCTCCAGGGCGCCAAGGACGTCGACGGCCAGACGAAGGGGCCGACGGTGCCGAGCCCGGGAGCACCGCCGACCGGCCTCGACGTCGCGGCTGCGACCGAGACGGAAGGCACCGCGACGATCGAGGGCTCGGTCATCGGCCAGGACCGCGAGCCCGATCGAGGGCGCGCTCGTGACGCTTCTCCTGAAGGGCTCCGAGCTCCCGGGAGGTGAGGAGCACTACCGCGTTGCCGTGACGGACGCGAGCGGGACCTTCACGCTGCCGGACGCACCGAGCGGGCCAGTTCCTGCTCAAGGCGTACGCGCCCGAACACGATCTACGTCTCGCGCATCGTCGCGCTCGACGACGGCGAGACGGAGACGATCCAGTTCGGGCTGCCGGACCGCGTGGTCGAGAACCCGACGATCTCCCGGCCGAAGGTCGCAGCAGACCGGAGTCGGGCCTGCGGCTCGTCGATGAACGTCCAGGGCTCCGACCTCGATCCGAACTACACACTGGCGGTCAACCCGGAGTCGGGGCTCGTGTTCGAGCTCGCGAACCGGCAGAGCCCCGAGCAGCCGGGCGTGTGGAGCGCCGAGATCGACCAGCAGCTCGGCGGGGAGTGGATCTTCATGGCGGTGGACAAGACGTGCAACGTCTCCGACTTCATCACCGTCGGCGGGTAGCCGCGGGCGCCGTGCTGCTCGCAGCGGCCGGCCTCGGGCTCGCTCTCCTCTTCCGGCCGGGCGGCGAGGCGCAGGGCGTGTCGTTCAGCCGACGACGTCCAGCCGATCTTCGACCGCAAGTGCGCCGTGTGCCATCCGACGAGCTATCGAGTACCTCGACCTGCGCCGCGGTGCGGCCGTACGACGACCTCGTGCGGGTCTCCTCGGCGCTCCAGCCCGCGTTCGAGCGCGTGCTGCCCGGCCGGCCCGAGCTCTGTCGTACCTGCTGACGCACGTTCCCGACCCGTCGCGTGAGAATCTGCTGACCGATGCCGACCGGGCCGTGATCGAGCAGTGGATTCTCGAGGGGGCGAGGAACGATTAGCCGCGTGCGGCTCCTGACGCGGGCCGAGGCGCCGTTGCTCGCCCGCGTCTGGTATCGGAACGACGGCTCCGCGTCGCCGCTCACGCGCTCGCTCGCGAACGCGCCCGACATGCTCGAGACGCTGATGCCGTTTCTGGGCCAGATCATGGGCGAGAGCTCGATCGACCTGGCGACGAAGGAGCTCGTCATCGTCCGGGTCTCGCAGCTCAACGGCTGCCGGTACTGCCTCGCCGCGCACCGGCCGATCGCGCTCGAGGCCGGCGTGCCCGAGGCGGACGTCGAGGCGGTGTGCGATGCGGCCCCGCTCGACGCGTCTGCCCGAGCGCGAACGGGCGATCGTCGCCTGGGTCGACCAGGTCACGTTGGACGCCGCGCGGGGTCACGGACGAGCTCGTGGCGCGAACGCTCGATCACCTGCGCGACGACCAGCTCGATCGAGCTGACGGTGCTCGCGGGGACGATCACGATGCTGAACCAGTACTGCACGGCCTTCGACATCCCACCGCCGGACGCTCGCATGACGGAGTGCGTTCGACGCGTGCCGTCGCGGAAGGCCGCGTCGGCGACCGGCTGTGGGTCTACGCGACCTACCACTGCAACCTCGCCTGCGTCTACTGCCTGACCGAGTCCTCGCCGCGGATCGCGAACCGGCGCACGCTGTCGCGCGAGGACGATGGCGCGCGCGGTCAGCGAGGCGAAGGAGCTCGGCTTACGGGTGCGTCGGGTTCACCGGCGGCGAGGTGTTCATGCTCCCGTGGTTCGCGGAGGCGCTCGTCGAGCTGTCGACGCATCCTGCCGACACTGACGCTGACGAACGCGACGCTCTTCACCGACAGGCTGCTGCGCCGGCTCGAGCCGCTCGCCGAGCTCGACGCGGCGCTCCAGATCTCACTCGACTCGGACGATCCCGCGCCGCAACGACGCGTACCGCGGCCAGGGCAACTTCGCGCAGGTGATGGAGTCGATCCCGCGGCTGCGTGAGCGGGGCATCCGGGTTCGGATCGCGACGACGGTCGAGGATCAGACGCCGGACGAGCTCGAGCGGCTGTGCGAGCTCCATCGGGCCCTCGGGATCCCGGACGACGATCACGTCGTTCGCTCGGTCGTCCGCCGCGGGCGGGCGGTCACCGAGAAGATGGGCGTCGACCTCGGCCCGACCGACGTGCTTCCCGAGCTGACGATCACGGCAGACGGCGCGTTCCTGCATCCCTTCGCGCCGACCGTCCTGGACGGGCGTACCGACCTCGATCTCCTCGTCAGCCGCCAGATCGCTCCGCTGCGATGCCGCCGACGGAGCGCTTCCTGCGCGTCGCCGCCGACCAGCCGGCCGGCGCTGACGTCGTTCGCAACATCAGGTGAGCGTGAGGCGGGCTCTCCGGTCGGGGAGCGAGCGCCGCCGATTCGCTCTCCGCCGCCGGCCTCCTGGTCCTCGGAGGTCTCATGCTGGCCCTCCAGCTGCGGCTGCGCGGAGACACGGACACGTGGACGCAGGTCGCGGGCCAGCTCGTCGCGTTCGCGCTCTTCGTTCCGGCGCTCGTCCTCTGCTGGCGCGGGCTGCGGCTCGGCGTCGCCGGCCTCGTGCTCGTGCTCGTGTTCGCCGATCGCCTTCCGCGCCGCCGCCTTCGTCCCGGCCGAGACGCCGCCGCTCTCGACCGACATCCATCGCTACGCGTGGGACGCGCGCGTTCAGGCGAACGGCATCAACCCGTATCGCTACACACCGCTCGATCTCGAGCTGGCGGCTCTCCGCGACGAGGTCGTGTGGCCCCAGATCAACCTGCCGCGCTGGCACACGGTCTATCCGCCCGGGGCCGAGGCGAGCTTCCTCGCCGCGCGAGGCATCTTCGGCGACCGGCTTCGCTCGACGACGTGGCTCTTCCTGGCCGCCGAGGCGGCAACGGCGGGTCTGCTCGTCCTCGTCCTCGCCCGCATGGGCTCGCGGCCACCGCTCGAGCGGGTCGCCGCCTACGCGTGGCACCCGCTCGCGATCGCCGAGATCGCGGCGAACGGCCACGTCGACGCGCCTCGCCGTGCTCGCGCTCGCCGGGCTCCTCGCCGCCTGGCAGGCGCGCCGCTTCGCGCTCGCCGGCGTCGCGGTCGCGCTCGCCGCGCTCGTGAAGCTCGGGCCGATCCTGCTCGTCCCGGCGCTCGCCCGGCGGGGCGGGCGGTGGTTCGTGGCGACCGCGCTCGGGCTCTGCGTGCTCGCCTACGTGCCCGTATCTCTCGGTAGGGACGGCGGTGTTCGGCGATCTGAAGGACTACGTCGAGCGCCAGCGCTTCGGCGGCAGCCTGTGGTGGGCGGTCTCTCCGACTCTCGGCCACAACGGTGCCACCATCCTCCTCGGCCTGGGCCTCGCGCTCCTCGTCGCATTCGTGGCTCTCCGCGAGCACGTCCGCATCGACCAGGTCGCGCGCTCGTGCCTGCTCGTCCTCGGCAGCCTCCTGCTCGTCGTCTCGTACGTGCAGCCGTGGCACGCGCTCTGGCTGCTGCCGTTCTTCGCGGTCGTCGTCGCGCCCGGCTGGCTGTGGCTGAGCGGAACGCTGCCGCTCCTCTACCTCTTCGGGCTCGAGCTCGAGCTCCCGGTCTGGGTGCGGCCGGTCGTCGTACGGGCCCCTTGCGGTGTGGGTCGTCTGGAAGATCTTCTCGGTGCGACGCCGCCCGACCGTCGAGCTCCCGCCGCCCGCGCGGCCGCCGTGTCGCGGCCGTGATCCCGGCGCTGGACGAGGTGGAGGCGCTCCCCGCGGTGCTGCGCGAGATTCCGGCCGGCGTGGTCGACGAGGTCGTCGTGGTGGACGGCGGCTCGCGCGACGGAACGCCCGCGGCGGCGGCCGCGTCCGGGGCGCGCGTCGTGACCGAGACCCGGCGTGGCTACGGACGGGCATGCGCCGCCGGAGCGGCCGCGACGGACGCCGATATCGTCGTCTTTCTCGACGGTGACGGGAGCGACGACCCGGCGCTGCTGCCCGCGCTGATTCGTCCGGTGTTCGAGGGCGAGGCGGCGCTGGCGCTCGGCGCTCGGCTCCATCCGGAACGCGGCGCTCTCCAGCTCCATCAGCGGCTCGGGAACCGGTTCGTCGCGTTTCTCGTGCGTGCCGTCTACGGCGTGCGGGTCCACGACGTGCCCCCGATGCGCGCGATCCGGCGCAGTGCTCTCGAGGCGCTCGATCTGCGCGAGATGACCTATGGCTGGCCGACCGAGATGCTCGTCAAGGCTGCGCGGGCCGGACTTCCGATCGTCGAGCTGGAGGTGCCGTGCCGGCAGCGACGCGGTGGGCAGTCGAAGATCGCCGGACGCGTACTGCCCTCCGCGAGGGCCGGCGCGCAGATGCTCGCAGTGGTAGCTCGGTACGCCTGAGGCGATCTAGAGGAGAATCTCGGCCGCCATTGCGGGCGGACACCCACGTCGAACCAGATTGGCCGCCCGATGCAGGTCGACGTCTGTGCGTAGCGCGAGCTTGTACGCGAGGCGCTCGTCGAAGCCGACCCGGCAAAGCTCCGCGTAGCGCCATCCGAAGACGCGCTCCGCCTCTGTCTCGACCCGCCGTACCGCCTGTTCGACCTCGACTGCCGCCATGTGTGAGGAGTTACATCGGCATGCGAGCTGGTTCGCTGAAGACGCAGGGCACGGAGCTCGGCTCCTGCCCTGCGTCTCCAACGAATGCGGATTCCTACGAGGTCTCGGCGAGCGGCTGCAGCCGCGCCGGCTCCGCCTGACGGCGGCGGCGCGGGATCGCGAGTGCGGCCAGTGCGCCGAGCCCGACGACGCCTGCGCCGACCCAGATCGCCGGCGTCAGGCCGTCGACGTACGCCACGGCGCTCTCGTAGCCGCCGTAGGTTGCGAAGATCGAAGCAAGCACGGCGATGCCGAGGACGCCGCCGAGCTCTCGAATCGCGTTGTTCGTGCCTGACGCCTTGCCCTCCTCGATCGGCCGAACGGCCGAGAGGACGACGTTCGCGACCGGCGCGAAGAACAGGGCCATGCCGATTCCCGCGATCACGAACGGGGGCACCAGGCTCGAGTACGCCACGTCAGGCTCGGTGACGAGCGCCAGCCAGCCGAGCGCGACGGCCTGCATCGCCAGCCCGACGGCCATCAGCGGCCGTCCACCGATCCGGTCGGAGAGCGACCCGGCGATCGGGGCGATGAAGATCGGCATCGCCGTCCACGGCAGCGTTCTCAGGCCGGCCTCGAGCGGGGAATAGCCCTGCACGGTCTGGAGGAACTGGGAGAGCAGGAAGATCGAGCCGAACATCCCGAAGAACATGAACAGGGACGCGACGTTCGACGCTGCGAACGTTCGGTTCTGGAAGAAGCGCATCGGAAGCATTGGAGCGGGAGTGCGAAGCTCCCGGAGCACGAACGCCACCATCAGGATCGTCGCGGCCCCGAACGCCCCGAGGGTCTCGGGGCTCGTCCAGCCCTGGCCTTCCGCGCGGACGAGGCCCCACACGAGCGCGAAGAGTCCCGCGCTCACGAAGGCCAGGCCCGGCAGGTCGAGTGCCCGGTCGGGGCCACGGCTCTCGGTCAGACGGCGAAGCGCGAGCGGGGCCAGGATCAGGCCGATCGGCACGTTCAGCCAGAAGATCCACTGCCAGGAGATCCCCTCGACGATCGCGCCGCCGACCACCGGGCCGAGCGCGACCGCGAGGCCGCCGATTCCGCCCCAGGCACCGAGCGCGAGGCCGCGCTTCTCGGCCGGGACAGCCGCACTGAGGAGTGTCAGGGTCAGCGGAGTCACCATCGCGGCGCCGAGGCCCTGGATCGCTCGCGCGATGACCAGCGTCTCGATGCTCGGTGCGAGCGCCGCCGCGGCCGACGCGACCGTGAAGATCGCGAGCCCGGCGACGAACATGCGCTTGCGTCCGAAACGATCGCCGAGGGCCGCTCCGGTGAGCAGGAAGACGGCGAACGTGAGGGTGTAGGCGTTCACGGTCCATTCGAGCTGTGAGAGCGACGCGCCGAGATCCTCCCGGATCACGGGGAGCGCCATGGTCACGACGAGGTTGTCCAGAGTGACCATGAAGAGCGCCACCGACGTGATCACGAACGTCCAGAGTGTCTTCGAGCCGGTCTCTCATCTCTGCTCCTTTGTGATCGATTACTTACTTCAGTCTCAAAAAAAGAGAACTGTCAGGCGACGTCGTGCTCGAGCCGGTCTTCGATCCGGGCGACCGCCGGCTTGCCGCAGATGCCTGCCCACTCCTCGGGTGTGAGGACGCTCTCGAGCCCGATCGCCATCGACGCGTTGATCAGAAACCCGCGCGAGAGGAACGCCCCGGCCTCCTCGTAGGCGTCTGGCCGGCCGTCGCGCTCGAGCAGGTGGACCACGTAGCGGTAGAGCCGGGCGAGATGGTGTCGCAACGCGGCTGCGACGTCGGGATCGTCGGCGGCAGCGTAGGCGTTCAGGTGCACCATCAGCTCGGCGCGCCGCCCGGAAAGCGACTCCACGTATGTCCGGCCGAGGGTCTGGAGGCGCGTCTCGCCGGGCTTCGGGAGGGCGCTCTCCCAGTCGTGGATGATGCGCGAGACACACCGGTCGATGACGGCCAGGGCGAGATCCTTCTTCGTCGGGAAGAAGCGGAAGACGTAGGGCTGCGAGATGCCCGCGCGCTTGGCGATCTCGGCTGTCGTCGCTCCCGTGAAGCCGCTCGCCGCGATCTCCTCGACAGCCGCGCGAAGGATCTGTTCGTGGCGTTCCTCGTGGCTCATCCGGTCAGTCGCGGGTGTCATGGAGGCCACCGTAGCATCATGAAAGTAATTAGTCAATAACAAATTCCAAGGGCACGATCTCCGGGCGGGATCGATCTAAGCTCGGTGCGTGGCGCTGTGGGCGATCAGCGGCGGAAGCGGCTTCCTCGGCACGCATCTGGCGCGCCGCCTGATCGAGGAGGGGCACACCGTTCGCACACTCGATCTCGTCCTGGATCATCCCGCCGGCGTCGAAGCGATCCTCGGCGACGTTCGCGACGCCCGCGCGTGTGCGCGCCTCGCGAGCGATGCCGACGTCCTCGTCCACGCCGCTGCGGCCCTGCCGATCCGCGGACGCCCGGGCGAGCTGCGCTCCGTGAACGTCGGCGGGACGGCGACGATCCTCGCCGCTGCGGCCGAGGCGGGCGTCCGGCGGGTCGTGTTCGTCTCGTCGGCTGTCGTCTACGGCCTCGCGGGCGGTCGACCGAGCGCGGAGGAGACGCGGCTCGCTCCGATCGAGCCCTACGGGGCGTCGAAGGTCGAGGCCGAGGACGTCTGCCGGGCCTTCGGCGTCCGGGGCCTCGAGGTCGTCGTTCTCCGCCCGAGCGCGTTCGTCGGCCCGGAGCGCCTCGGCATCTTCGGGATCCTGTTCGACTGGGTGCGGGAGGGCCTGCGCGTCTACACGCTCGGGCCGGGCACGAACCGATATCAGCTCCTCGACGTGGACGATCTCGTCGCCGCCGTCGTGCTCGCCGCCGACGCGCCGGTCGCGGGCGAGACGTTCAACCTGGGGGCTGCCGAGACGGGAACCGTGGCGGAGGATCTCGGCGCCCTGATCGGGCACGCGGGGTCGGCGAGCCGAGTCACCGCCGTCCCGGCAGCCCCGGCCCGCGCACTGCTCCGGGCCCTCGATCTCGCGGGGCTCTCGCCGCTCTCCGAATGGCACTACCGGACGGCCGACCGGGACGTCGTCGCGTCCGTCGAGAAAGCACGGCGGATGCTCCGCTGGGAGCCGCGACGCTCGAGCGCCGGCGCCTTGACGCGCGCCTACGACTGGTACCGCGAAGCGGGTAGCGCTGCCCCGGAAGGCGAGACGCACCGGACGCGCTGGGCCGAGAAGGCGCTCGCGCTGGTCAGGTACGCGTCGTGACGCCGACGGTCCTCGTCGTCGCGAAGGCGCCGGTGCCCGGCCGCTCGAAGTCGCGGCTCGTGCCTCCGCTCTCAGCGGGGCAGGCTGCCGACCTCCACCGGGCGCTCCTCCTCGACACGCTGGACGCCTGCCGGGCCGAGATCGAAGACGTCCGCATCCTCTGCGCCGATCCGGGCGACGCCGATGCGCTCGCCGAGCTCGCAGGAGCGGATACGCCGCTCGTGGTGCAGGAGGGACGGGGCCTCGAGCGCGCCCTCGCCGGGGGCATCGCCGCTCACGTCCGGCGCGGGCCCGTGGCGATGGTCTCCTCGGACATCCCCGGACTGCCGTCCGGCTCGCTGCGGGAGGCGCTGGCCGCGCTCGACGACGGCGCGGATGTGGTCCTCGGCCCGGCGCTCGACGGCGGGTACTGGCTGATCGCCATGCGGGAAGCGCACGAGGCACCGTTCCGGCATGTGCCGTGGTCGACGCCCGCCGTGTACGGCGTGACCCTGCGGCGCTGCGAGGAGGCGGGACTGCGTGTCAGCTCGCTGACCCCCTGGCGGGACGCCGACACGCTCGTGGATCTCGACTTTCTGCTCGAGGACGCCGAGCGGCTGATCGCTCCGCGAACCGCTCGCCTGCTCCGTGAGCTTGCCTCCGAAGGCGTGGTCGGTGCCCCGCCCGGCCTGCGGCTGGTCGAGAGCGAGCTCGTCTCGGGCACGCCCTGGCGCGCTGTCGTGCACGACCGGCTCGTGACGTCCGACGGAACGGACACCTCGTACACGTATCTCGCGACGCCGCGCGCGGTGTTCGTCGTGCCGGTGACGCTCGAGGGCGACGTGGTCTTCGTCCGTCAGTATCGGCACCCGGTGCGCGACTGGACGCTCGAGGTGCCCGCCGGAAGCGTCGACGACGGCGAATCACCGCTCGAGGCGGCGGCGCGGGAGCTCGCGGAGGAAGCGGGTGGGACAGCCGCCGGCTGGCGGCACCTGACGACCTTCTACTCGTCGAGCGCGCACCTCAGCCTGCGCTCGGACGCGTTCCTCGCAACCGGGGTGACGTTGGACACGGCCCGCCCGGAGGCCGGGGAGGAAGTCGACGTCGCTCTCGTCCCGGTCGCCGAGGCGGTCAGGCGGGCGCGTGCCGGAGGGCTCGCCGAGGGGCAAACCGCGCTCGCGGTACTGCTCGCGGCGCCGTATCTCGAAGCCGGCTACCCGGCCGCGTAGCGCTGGCAGAGCGCGGTGCCGATCTCCTGGGCGCCGTCGTCGTAGACGGTCAGGTCGAACCGGTCGAACCGGAGCGAGCAGACCACCGTGAGCTCCTCCGGGCGGCCGTAGTCCGGCGCGCGCAGCTTCTTTCCCTTGCGGAAGACCCAGGTCCCGGTGCCCTGCGAGGTCAGAAGGTCGGCCTCGTCGGCGCAGAAGGCGTGTGCCCGCACTCCGACGACCACGAGATTCGCATCGTGACCTGTCGGGGACACCGTGCAGCGCAGCACGGCCGGCTTCGGCTTCGGCTTCGCGGTGGTTTCGGGCGAACCGCCGAGGCTCCCCGTCGCGATCGCAGTGGCCGTCGCGCCTCCGGCTATGCCGACGACGAGGCAACCGGTCACCACGGCGACCCACGTTCGGGTACGCCTACGGCCGCGCAGCCCGAGGAAGCGCGTCGGCACGGCCGCGGGGCCGGGCCCGAGCACGCGCGTGTCCTGGGTCCCCTCGAGGGCTTCGGTCAGAGCGTCGACGAACGCACTCGCGCTCCCGTACCGCGCGCTGGGGTCCGCGGAGAGATTGCGCTCGATCGCGCGCGCCGCCGGTGCAGGAATCGATGCGGGGGCTCGCCCGCCGCTCGGCCGGTCACCGCCCAGCAGCTCACAGGCGACGACGGCGAGCGCGTAGAGGTCGCTCGCTGCCGTCGGCCGGCCCCCCAGCTCGATCTCGGGGGCGAGATACCCGGCCGTGCCTACCAGGCCTCCGGGTGGGGTCAAGCCGCTGCCGGCGAGCTCGGGGCAGGCCAGCCCGAAGTCGGCGATCCGGACGTCGTCGTGCCCGTCGAGGAGCAGGTTCGCCGGCTTCACGTCGCGGTGGACGATCCCCTCGGCGTGAGCAGCGTCGAGGGCCTCGCCGGCCTGTGCGAGCCAGCGGAGCGCGGTCGACCGATCGGGGATTCCGTCCGCGAGCCGGTCGGCGAGCGTTCCTCCCTCGACGAGCTCCATGACGATGTAGGGACGCCCGCTCCACTCACCGACGTCGTACACCGTCACCACCCGCCGGCGCGGCCCCAGCCGTGCGGCCGTTCGCGCCTCGCGCAGGAAGCGCTCCTTGAAGGCCTCGTCCTCCGTAAACGCCTCGGAGAGGAGCTTGACGGCGACTCGACGGCCGAGTACCTCGTCCTCGACGAGGTACACCTCGCTCATGCCGCCGCTGCCGAGCGGCTCGATGATGCGATAACGGGGTGGAAGGCCGACGGCTCGTCGCACGAAGGAAGATTGTGCCCGAAGGATGTGTCCCGTCGGCCGGCCGCCTCTCATGCAACTCTCACAGAAGCGTTCACAATTGGTTTGGACATGCGGATCCTCATCGTGGAGGACGAAGTCAAGATGGCCGGGCTCCTCCGTAGGGGGCTGCTCGAGGAGGGCCATGCGGTCGACGTCGCGCCGGATGGGAGCGAGGCGCTCATCCGTGCGGGAGCCACGGACTACGACGCGATCGTCCTGGACGTCATGCTCCCGGGCGCCGACGGCTTCCAGGTGTGCCGGAAGCTCCGCCAGCAAGGGGTCTGGTCGCCGGTCGTGATGCTGACCGCTCGCGACGCCGTCGAGGATCGCGTGGCCGGGCTCGACACGGGAGCCGACGACTACCTGACCAAGCCGTTCTCCTTCGCCGAGCTGCTCGCGCGGCTGCGCGCGCTCGCGCGCAGGGGGGCCGTCGAGCGGCCCGCCCTGCTCGAGGTCGGCGATCTCCGGCTCAACCCGGCGACGCACCAGGTGTGGCGAGGTGACGCCGAGGTCCAGCTGTCGGTCAAGGAGTTCGCGCTGCTCGAGGCTTTCATGCGCCGCCCGGGCCAGGTGCTCTCGCGCTACGACCTCCTCGAGCACGCCTGGGACTACGCGTACGAGAATCGCTCGAACGTGGTCGACGTCTACGTGCGCTACCTGCGCGAGAAGATCGATCGCCCGTTCGGCCGTGCCTCGATCGAGACCGTGCGGGGGGTCGGGTACCGGTTGCGGAGGGAGGACAGCTGAGCAGGCTGCCGATCCGGGTACGCCTGAGTCTCGCCTTCACGCTCGCCATGGCGCTCGTGCTCGCCGGCCTGGCGGCGTTCCTCTACATCCGGCTCGATCGCGAGCTCGGAAAGATCCTGGATCAAGGTCTGAGCGCGAGCGCCGACAACATCGCAACGCTCGTCCGCTCCGAGGACTCCGAGTCGGCGCTCGCGGAAGGAGCCCCCGGCCGCCTCGTCGAGACCGAGGAGAACTTCGCTCAGGTACTCGACCGGGACGGGACGGTCCTCGACAGCACCCCGCTCGTTCGGGATCAGCAGCTCCTGACTGCGGATCAGCTCGAGCGCGCCCGCAGAGCCACGCTCTTCGTAGACCGCGTGACGCTGCCCGGCTTCGACCACGCCGTCAAGCTCCTGGCGAGGCCCGCGAGGGCCCGCGGCGAGCGGGTCGTCGTGGTCGTCGGCACAGGGCTCGAGGACAGCGACGACGCGCTCAAGACGCTTCGCCGCGAGCTCTTCATCGGCGGCCCGATCGTGCTCATTCTGGCTGCGCTCGGAGGGTATCTCCTCTCGCGCGCGGCCCTGCGTCCGGTCGAGACGATGCGGAGCCGAGCGGCCGAGATCTCGGCCTCCACGCCCGGTCAGCGCCTGCCGGTACCGCCGGCCAACGACGAGGTCTCGCGGCTCGGCGAGACGCTGAACGAGATGCTCGGCCGCCTCGAGGCCGCGCTCGCGCGCGAGCGGCGATTCGTCGCAGATGCGAGCCACGAGCTACGGACACCGCTCGCGATGCTCCGGACCGAGCTCGAGCTCGCGATGCGGCGGACCCGCACGCCCGATGAGCTCGAGGCTGCCGTTCGCTCTGCCGCCGAGGAGACCGACCGGCTCTCACAGCTCGCAGAGGACCTGCTCGTGCTCGCGCGCGCCGACCAGGGAGAGCTTCCGTTGCGACCGTCCGCGTGCGACGTCGACCAGCTGCTCGAGCGGGTGGCAACGCGATTCGGTCACCGCGCCGCCGAAGCCGGACGGGAGATCGAGCGCGAAGGGGAGGCGGACGTCACGATCATCGGCGATCCGCTTCGGCTCGAGCAGGCTCTCGGGAACCTCGTCGAGAATGCCCTCCGCCACGGCGGCGGCCGGATCGTGCTTCGGGCCACGCCGAACGGGGATCGCGTCGATCTCCACGTGGTCGACGAGGGCGGGGGCTTCCCGGACTCGTTCCTCGAGACCGCATTCGAGCCGTTCAGCCGAGGCGAGACGGCGCGAGGCCGGGGTGGCGCAGGGCTCGGGTTGTCCATCGTCGACGTGATCGCCCGTGCTCACGGCGGGAGCGCTCACGCCGCGAACGTCGACGGCGGTGGTGCCGACGTCTGGCTCTCGCTCCCGCTCCGATCCGGAACGGCTAGCGTCGCCGGAACGGCTAGCGCCGCTTCCGCCTGATCCGGATGCCGCCCGCCACCAGGCCGAGCGCGATCGGGATGCCGAGCGCGAGCGGCAGGATCCCTCCCGAGTTCAGGGTGTCGCGGGTGGCGATGTCGATCTGGATCGCCGGGCTCGTCGCCGGCGTCAGGGTGGGGCTGACCTCCTGGAGGACCGAGACGAAGGCGGCAAGGCTGCCGCCGTTCACGGCCTTGAGCTTCCACGTGAGCGTGCGCGACTCGCCGGCCGGAATCGACCCGAGGTAGCGCGTCCGCTGGGGCGACCAGTCCTCGGGATCGACGTAGACGTCGTTCTTCAGGCTGAGGAGGTTGAGGTGGGCGATCAGCGGCTCGGTGTCCGACGCGCCCGGATTGGTGATGGTCGTGTCGAAGACGAACGAGTCGCCGAGCCGGGTCGAGATCTGCGCGGGCTCGGCGGTCACGGTGACCGGAACGGTGTCCGCAGCGGCCGGGCCAACCGCCAGCACGAGCCCGGCTACGACGGTCACGAGGCCGGCTGCGAACGCACGGCCCATCAGACGCCTCCTCGCAGGCGGACGAACCGGCTCCCGACGACGAGTGCGAGGACGGCGAACACCACGGCCGCGACGATGGACGAGATGAGCCAGGTGAGGTCCTGGTCCCACGGGTGGCCATCGACGACGATCCTCGAGACGTAGCGCTCACCGGCCGTCACGGGGATGAAGTAGAGAAGCGTCTCGCCCCACCCCTTCTGCGCTCCCGCCGGCAGCTGGGTCGGTGCGAACAGCGCGAGCAGGATCAGGAGGCTGAGCGAGAGGCTCACGCGGTTCGAGCCGGCGAAGACGCTGATGACCAGCCCGAGCGACGCGAGGAAGATCGCGAGCAGGGTACCGACGACGAAGCCGGTGAGGAGCGCGTCCCCGGTCACTCCGACGCCCCTGCCGAGGAACCAGACGTACGGGATCGTCACGAGGAAGGCCCCGAACCACAGAGACAGCGCCGCGAGCAGCTTCCCGCCGGTGATCTGCAGCCTCGACGCGGGGGTCAGGAGCAGGCTCTCGAGGGTTCCGCGCTCGCGCTCGCCGCTGAACGTGTCGGCGGCGACGAGGAGCGCGAGGAGGGAGCCGACGCCGATCGCGACCTGCAGGGTGAGGCTTACGGACTCGCGCTGCTCGAGGAAGTTCAGCGCGGTGTTCGTCGCGGTGAGGTACGCGATCACGCTCAGGAGGACGCTGAAGCCGAGGATCATCAGGAGCGCCCTGCCCCCGAGCCACAGATCACGGAGCTCCTGGCCGGCGACGATGCCCACCGCGGGCGCACCCCTCTCTGCTGCCGGAGCCTGCGCGCTCATGAGCGCCCCTCCGCGGCGGCGGACGGCTCGCCGGTCATCGCCAGGAAGGCGTCGGAGAGACGGGCGCCTTCGAGCTCGAACGCGACGATCGGGACACCCGCGTCGGCGAGCGCGCGCAACCCGTCGTTCATCGTGGCCGCGCCGGCGCGGTCGAGCGTTGCGACGAGCGCCCCGGGCTGACCCTCGACCGCCTCGACGCGCTCGAACCCAACCGTCGCCATGAGCGTCTCGATGGCCGTTCCGGTGCGATCCGGAGGCACGCGAAGCCGGGCGCTGCGCGGCGCCGCCGCACGGCGCGCGACCTCCTCGACGGTGCCCGCCGCGACGACGTGGCCCCGGTTGAGGATAAGCACCTGCGTGCAGATCTCCTCGACCTCGGCGAGCAGGTGCGTGCTGAGGAGCACCGTCGCGCCGCGTTCTCCCGCGATCCGGCGAACGAGCACGAGCACCTGTCGCTGTCCGGCCGGGTCGAGCCCGAGAGTCGGCTCGTCGAGAAACACGACCTGCGGCTCGTTGACCAGCGCCCGCGCAAGTCCCAGCCGCTGTCGCATGCCCCGGCTGTAGTGACCGATCAGCGAGCGCCGGCGCTCCTCGAGGCCGACCTCGGCGAGCAGCGTCGCGGTGACGGCTCGAGCGCTCGCTCGGCCATGGCCGTACAGGCGCGCGTGGTAGCGGAGGAACTCCTCGCCGGTCTGCCGCTCCGGGTAGCCGGCGCTCTCGGGAAGGACGCCGATGCGCCGGCGGATCTCCATCGGGCGGGTGCTGCGGGATCCCGGCAACCGTGAACGAGCCCGCGCGTGGGGGCGAGCACCGTCGTCAGCATGCGGATCGCCGTCGTCTTGCCGGCTCCGTTCGGACCGAGCACTCCGAGGATCTCACCCGCCTCCGCCGTGAAGCTGAGCCCGTCGACGGCGACGGTCGAGCCGTACCGCTTGACGAGCCCGCGAGCCTCGACCGCGCCGCTCGCCGGCTCCGGGCGTCCCGGTCTCCTCTGCACCTCCGCCCGCTCCGTCGAAGCGCCACTCGTCACGCGGTCAGCCTCCTCGTACGCAAACCTCCCACTCACGATAGTCGGTGAGATGAGAGATAGGTGAGAGACGGGCCGAGCGGCGGGGATGGACTCGCAAAGGAGCCATAAAGCGAGTACAAAGAGGGAGGGATGACCGTTAGGGCCACCTCGGGATGAAACGCCGCACGATCGCGATTCTCGTTGTCGCCGTCGTGGTCGTCGCCGCGCTCGCGGGCTGGCTAGCGGGCCACTTCATCCAGTCGCCGGCGGAGGCCGCGGCCCGCCGAAGCGCGCCGCCGGCGTCGCCGATCCTGGTTCCCGCGGAGGAGCGCCTGCTCTCGACCGACATCGTCACGCGGGGTACCGCGCGCTTCGGCTCCGCGCAGGTCCTGACGCTCGTGCCGAGCGAGCTGAAGAGCGGTCGCCAGATCGTCACCGGCCTGCCGGAGGACGGCACCGAGCTCGCCGAAGGCGACGTCGTGCTGACCGTGTCGGGCAGGCCGGTCTTCCTTCTCGAGGGCGGCGAGCCGTCATACCGCGACCTGGGCCCGGGCATCGTGGGCGAGGATGTGCGCCAGCTCGAGCGGGCGCTGAAGCGGCTCGGCTTCGATCCCGGCCCGGCGGACGGAGTCTACGACGCGGGTACCGAGGCCGCAGTCGCCGAGCTGTACGGCGCTGCGAGCTACGAGCCGGTCCAGAGCGACCGAGGAGCAGCTCTCGGCCATCCGCCCGCTCGAGGCGGAGCTGGTCGAGAACGCGAGCGCCGGCGCGGGCGTCCAGCTTCCGGCGGACGAGGTGATCTTCGTCGAGAGCGCTCCGGTCCGCGTGACCGAGGTGCAGGTCGAGCCCGGAGACCAGCCGAGCGGGCCGATCATGACGGTGACCGACGTCGTCGTGGCGATCGACAGCTCGGTTCCGATCGAGGAGGCGCCGCTGCTCCGGACGCGGGATGAAGGCGGTGATCGACGAGCCGGATCTCGGGATCGACGAGACGGGAGTCGTGAGCCAGGTCGCCGAGCAGCCGGGGACGAACGACGTCGACGGCTTCCACGTCTACTTCGAGGTGACCGTCGACGGGGCACCGCCGGCGCTCGTCGGCGCATCGGTGCGCATCACCGTTCCGGTCGAGTCGACCGAGGGCCCGGTGCTGAGCGTTCCGGTCAGCGCGGTCTCGCTGGCGGCCGACGGGTCGTCGCGCGTCCAGCGGTCGACGGACGCCGGGCTCGAGTTCGTCACGGTCGAGCCCGGCCTCTCGGCGGGCGGCTTCGTACAGGTGACGCCCACCGACGGCACGCTCGAGCCGGGCGATCTCGTCGTCGTCGGCTTCGACAGCGGATCGTCGTCCGGTGGCTGAGCCCACCGGGACTCCCGTCGTCGAGTTGCACGGCGTCAGCCGCCGGTTCGGCGTCGATTCGCCGGTCCACGCGCTGCGAGGAGTCGACCTCGAGGTGTGGCCGGGTGAGTGGCTTGCGATCGTCGGACCATCCGGGATCGGGGAAGTCGACGCTGATGAATATCCTCGGCTGTCTCGACCGTCCGACGGAAGGCTCGTATCGCTTCAAGGACGTCGACGTCGCGCAGCTTGACCGACAAGCAGCGCGCCGGCTTGCGAAGCCGTGAGCTCGGGTTCGTCTTCCAGTCCTTCCATCTCCTGTCGCACCGGACGGTGGTGGAGAACGTGATGATCTCCGAGGTGTACCGGCACGAGCCGCGTCGCGGCCGTCGCGAGCGTGCGAAGGCCGCGCTCGAGCGCGTCCGCCTCAGCCACCGCGAGGACTTTCTGCCGACCCGCCTCTCGGGAGGGGAGCGCCAGCGAGCTGCCATCGCGAGGGCGCTCATGGGCTCGCCCACGCTGCTGCTCTGCGACGAGCCGACCGGGAATCTCGACTCTGCGACGTCGCGGACGATTCTCGACCTGTTCGAAGAGCTGAACCAGCAAGGGTTGACGATCCTGATGATCACGCACGACCGCGAGGTCGCGAGCAGGGCGCACCGGCACGTCGGCATGGTCGACGGGACGCTCACGGAGGCGGCATGAGACCGGCGGGCGAGCGACGACCAGCCCGACTCCAGCCGAGCAGTCGGTCCGCCCGGCGGCGATGTCGGCCGTCGACCTCGGCGACGAGGCGGTCGCGGGCCTCTTCAGCCGCCCGGGCCGCATGAGCCTAACGATTCTGGGTACGGTGATCGGCCTCGGGGCGCTCGTGGCGACGCTCGGGCTGACCCGGACGGCGAACAACCGGATCGTCACCCGCTTCGACGAGGTCATCGCCACCGAGGTCGTGGTCGGCACGAGGCCCGTGTCGCAGAACGCGGAGCCGAACCGGCTTCCCTGGAACGCCCCCGAGCGCCTCGAGCGCCTCAACGGCGTCGTCGCCGCTGGGACGCTGAGCAACGTCGAGGTCGGCGACGCGCTGGTCACCACGACTCCGGTCAACGATCCGCAGCGTCGCACCGACTTCAAGCTCGCCGTCCAGGCTGCCTCGCCCGAGCTGTTCGACGCGGTCCGGGCGACCGTGCGGTCAGGACGGCTGTTCGACGAGGGGCATTCCGAGCGCGGCGATCGTCTCGTCGTGCTCGGCCCGATCGCGGCGGAACGGCTCGGGATCACCGGCGTCGAGAACCTTCCGGCCGTCGCGATCGGGGACGAGATCTTCCTCGTCAGCGGAATCCTGGACGACGTCGCCCGCCAGCACGACCTGCTCGCGGCGGTGATCATGCCCGAGGGCACCGCTCGCGACCTGTACCGCCTCGAGAGCCCGGAGTCGGTCGTCGTCGACACGAGCCTCGGCGCGACGAAGCTGATCGCGAGGCAGGCGCCCCTGGCGCTCGCACCCCAGGCGCCGAAGGGCATCAAGGTGACGTATGCACCGGATCCCAAACGGGTGCGCGAGAACGTGCAGAACGATCTGACGCTGCTCTTCCTCACGCTCGGCGCGGTCTCGCTCATCGTCGGTGCGATCGGCATCGCGAACGTGACGCTCGTCTCGGTCATGGAGCGCACCGGCGAGATCGGCCTGCGGCGGGCGCTCGGCGCGACACGGCGCCACATCTCGCTCCAGTTCCTGCTCGAAAGCGCCACGATCGGCGTCCTCGGAGGCATTCTCGGCGCCGCGCTCGGCACGCTCGTCGTCGTGGCCGTATCCGCGTACCAGTCCTGGACGCCGGTGCTCGATCCTTACGTTCCTCTTGCAGCGCCGCTCGTCGGCGCGCTCGTCGGGCTGCTGGCGGGAACCTACCCGGCGATGCGCGCAGCCCGGATGGAGCCCGTCGAGGCGCTGCGCGCCGGTCTGTGAGCTGAGCCGATCGCCCGTCCGCTCAGCCGCTGACCTCGTGTCCGAAGAGCTCGATCTCGACCTCGCGGATGACGGCCCTCGAGGTACTTGATCTGGCAGTCGAGATCGACGAGCGAGACGGCGATCTCCTCCTGCTGGAGCTGCTTTCAGGGCTCGCCGGCCCGTGCGCCGGTGAGCGTCTGCGGATCCTCGCCCTCGGTGAGCTCGTCGAGCCGCTCCTCGTACTCCCCGATGATGTCGTCCTGGTCGAGATACCCGTCGTAGCCGGCGTCCTGCATGCACTGAGACCCAGTTCGCGTCGGCCTCGACGACTCTCGGATCGGCTTCGACGAGGATGTCCTTCGGGTTGGTGTAGCTCTCGCTCAGCTCCTCCTCGGTGAAGACCTGCTCGACCGCCTTGCCGGGTGCACCCACCGGTACCCGAGAAGTCCTCCTCGTCGAAGGCCCAGGTGAAAGTTGGTCCGGGTCGTCGCCCCAGAGCGTGCGCTCGTACGCCTCCTGGTCGGCCTCCGAGAGACCCTCGAAGTAGGCGATGTTCTGCGAGCCCGAGCTCGATCTCCTTGACCGGGTTGTCGAAGCGCGTGGTGACGCCGTAGCCCCACCGCTTCTTGTACTCCTCCCGGGTCATCCCAGGCTCGTTGCGCAACCGCCTTCTGCGCTCCTGGATCGTCTCCACGTCCGCCGGGATGTACTCGAAGCCGGCCTCGGTCATGCACGACGCGATCGCCGTCTGCACCGCCTCGACGCGGGTCGCGAACTCCTCGTCCGTCATCCCGAACTCCAGGGTCCCATGTCCCCGGCCGTCCGGTGACGTGCCGGCGCTCGTCGCGGTCTCGAGCAGCGTCCGTCGCCGGCGCGGCCGCCGCCGACCTCGCGTCGCAGCCGGAGACCCCCGCCGCAGCCGGCGGCGAGGAGGCAGACGACGGCGACGAGCGCGACGCCGCCTCCGAACCGGCCGAGCCGGCCGGCGAAGGCAGGGATCTGGGACGCAGTCTCATGCGGGGGCCTCCTCGAGCAACGAAGTAGCAAATACCGCGCGCAGACAAGATGAGACGAAGATGAGAGACGTCAGTCCGAGCTTCTGGCCGGCCACGGCTCGGCAGGAGGCGTCGAGGCGTAGACGTACGCTCGCTTCTCCATCGCGTAGACGATCTCGCGAACCTCCGCCAGCTCCGGCGCGTCGAGCTGCGTGATCTTGCGGAGCGTCAGGACCTCGTGGTCGTCGGTCTTACCCCTCCAGCCGGTACGGATGTTCCCTACGCCGCGGGCGTAGTACTTGACCTGGAAGGCCCCCGGCTTGGTCGGCTCGAACTCGTCGATGACGAGGACGTTCTCGTAGCACCCGGTCGCCACGCACGTCTTGGCGTTCAGCTTCCGCACCTTGCTGAAATCGTCCCAGTAGTACGGAGGCGGTGCATATCCCTGGGAGTAGGCGGGTGCTCCGAGCTTCGGCTCCGCCTTCATGTGAATGCCTGCCTTGGCGCCCTCCAGGCCTCCGACGAGCCAGGGCGAGCCTCCGACGAGCCTGTCCCCCTCCTCGTAGATCTCGGCGTACTGGCCGAAGTGCCAGACGTTCCCGTTCTTGTCCTGCGCCAGGTAGATGAGCTCCATCTCTTCGAGCTTTCCGGCGGTGAAGTCCCGGTCCCAGCCGATGCGCGTCCGCACGCCGTTGATCACCTTCGTGAGATCGGTGATCGTGAACACGATGCCGTGCGGGATCTTTTCCCCGTCCTCCTGGGTCGATGCCACGCCAGCTGAAGCGCTTGCCGACGTCGTAGGCGACCCACTCGTTGGTCAGGTTGGCCGAGTTCTCGTCGAAAAGGCTGGGATCGAAGTCGTCCGCGGAGATCTCCCCGCCGCTGATCGCCAGCGGCGTTGCCCCGGCCATGCCCGACGTGATTCCGAGTACCGCGAGAACCGAGATTGCGAGAACGAAACCGCGAAACCGCCTCATCTCCTACTCCTTCGATTTGATCGCCTGATCTCCGGAACGTGCACGAAAAACGGCCGGTCGATCAGATCGCCGGAATGCGACTCGTGCTTCCGAATCACCCCTTGCAATCATCGCCGCAGAACATGAGCGCCCTTGGCGCGCTGCGGGGCCGGTGTCGCGACTCCCGACGTGCGCGTTGCAGGCTGACACATCGAATCGAAGGGTAGGGAGGCCTTTCGGGACTGTCAACGGCCCCGACCGTGACGAGGCCGGGCGACCCGGCTCTCATTCCCGTCTCATCGGCCGGGCGTAGCGTCGGTGCATGGCATCGACGGACGTCGAGCGACCCCTGCCGGCGACAGTTCTCCTCGCCGGCGAGCACCCAGGCTCCGCCTGCCGCTCTCCGGCGCGCTCTCGCGCTCGGAGTCATCCTCTGGGTGGCTCTCGCTCTGGCTACCCAGCTCGCCGGGCTGGCCGCGGCCGGAGATCTCGTTCCGGGCGACGCGACCGTGGCGCGAGCCGTGCACGGGTTCGACTGGCGCCCGCTCGACCACGTGATGCAGTTCTTCTCGATCGTCGGCGGCGGGGCGGGCCTCGTCGTCCTGCTGTCGGGGCTCGTCGCGTTTCTGCTGCTCCGGCGGCGCTACGGCGCCGCGGCGTTCGCGGTCGCCGCAGTGCTCGGCGCCGGCGTCGTCACCCGCGTGCTCAAGGACGTCACCGCCCGACCCCGGCCCGAGCTCACGACCGCCTACGACCGCAGCTTCCTGACGGTGAGCATGCGGGAGGTCGCCTTGGCCGTGGCCATTGTCGTCGGGATCGCGCTCCTCACCCGGTGGCGGCGCTACGCGATCGCTGTCGCCGTCGTGTTCGGCGTCCTGCTCGGGGTGTCCATCGCTCCTCGACGCCGCGGTGTCTCCCGCCGACAGGCCTCGACTCGTTCCCGAGCGGCCATGCCACCGGCGCCGCCGCTCTCGCGGCGGTGATCATCGCCCTCGCATGGAGCACGCCACATCGGTACGCGACCCTCGTGGCGGCATCGCTCTTCGCCTGCCTGGTCGCGGTCTCGCGGATGCACTTCGGTGTTCATTACCCATCCGACGCGCTCGGCGGCTTCGCGGTCGCGATCGCGTGGGTGTGCGGTCTGCTCCTGCTTGCCCTCCTGCTCCGGCCGGTGATCGCGGGCGGTCACCGGAAACGCCAGCCCGACGCATGACGAGCGACCGAGCCTCAGTGCTCGCCCCCCGTTTCCGTCGCGTCGGAGCTGGCGTTTCCGACAGCCGCCCTATGCACCAGCCGGCAAGCACGCGTTGTCAGACCTGACACGAGGACGCAAGTTCCTCAGGCCGAGTTGCTCGGTACGAGGAGACGCATGGAAGCCTCGCGCGCACCCGCGGATCGCCAGCAGAACCGGTCGGCGGATCCTCTCATCGCCGTTTCATCGGGCCCGGCTACGGTGGCCCCGCGATGTCACGAGGAGAAATCGAGTGAGACATCGATAGGAGCAATCCCATCTCGAATACGGGACTGCGTCGAATCCGAGCCTCAAGTTTCGCGCGGCGCTCGCCGAGGAATGGAATCACCATGACTTCCGGCCCGTCGCCCATCGAGTTGCTCGAGCTCGACGTCGATCTGCGCATGGCCGGGCTATGGGAGGACGTCCTCGAGGTCGACGAGTGGTGCGAAGAGGGGGTCCTGGCGTTGATGCGCGCGGCCTACGCGAAGGGCTACGCCGACGCGCTGAGCGAGGACGAGCCCGGACAGCTCTGCCGCGAGCACGATCGCATTGCCTTCCCTCGCCGGGCGGGTCTCCATCGGCGGACCCTGCGCCGGCTCCGCCGATCTCACGGCGCGTCCTAGCATCATCACGCTGAGGAACGCCTCTCCCCCATAGGGGTTACGTCCCGATCCCTTGACAGAGGGATGTGATCTGTGTTACAGCGTAGGTAAGGCGCTCCAGCTGCTACGGGGGGGGCGAGAGCGCCGAGGGACATAAACCTGGCGAGCGTTGCCAGGAAACCTGCGATCAAGGAACGCAATGCGGACCGTTCTTGATCTCGATTCCGTGACCTCTGACACCGGCGGATTTCCCGCGCCAGTCGTCACGCCTCCCTCGGCCCCGCGGGCCGCGGAGGCCGGGCTGTTCGGTGTCGGACCCACTGCGCAGGGAGGTTTGCAGCGATGATCGGGTGGATCGTTGGCTCCAGCCTGAGGTTCCGAGGCCTGGTCGTCGCGCTCGCCGCGGGGCTCCTCGCCTACGGCGTCGTGCAGCTCCGCGACGCGCCGGTGGAACGTGCTGCCGGAGTTCACGCCGCCGACGGTCGAGATCCAGACCGAGGCGCTCGGGCCTGTCGGCGAGCGAGGTGGAGCAGCTGATCACGGTCCCGATCGAGCAGGACCTGCTCGCGGGCGTGGCGTTCGTGGACGAGATCCGCTCCCAGTCGGTTCCGGGCCTCTCGTCGATCGTTGCGATCTTCGAGCCGGGCACCGATCTCCTGGCCGCCCGCCAGGTCGTCGCGGAGCGCATGACGCAGGCGCACGCCTTGCCTCACGTGTCGAGGGCGCCCGAGATGCTCCAGCCGCTGTCCTCGACGAGCCGCGTGATGATGGTCGGTCTCTCGTCCGAGACCCTGTCGGCGATCGAGCTCTCGGTGCTCGCGCGCTGGACGATCAAGCCCCGACTGACGGGCGTTCCCGGGCGTGGCGAACGTGGCGGTCTTCGGCATGCGCGACCGGCAGCTGCAGGTCCAGGTCGATCCGGCGCAGCTGCAGCGCGCAGAACGTCTCCCTCGTCCAGCTGCTCGAGACGGCCGGCAACGCGCTCTGGGTGTCACCGCTCACCTTCGTGGAGGCGTCCACGCCAGGCACCGGAGGCTTCATCGACACCAACAACCAGCGGCTCGGCATCCAGCACATCTCGCCGATCAAGAGCGCCGACGACCTCGCGCAGGTGAGCGTCGAGGGCACCGACCTGACCCTGGGCGAAGTCGCGACCGTGGTCGAGGATCACCAGCCGCTCATCGGCGACGCGAACGCGGGCTCCGGGCTCGTGCTCGTCGTCGAGAAGTTCCCGGAGGCGAACACACTCGAGGTCACGCAGGGGGTCGAGGATGCGCTCGCGCAGATGGCAGCCCGGCCTCGCCGGCGTGACGTTCGACACGCACGATCTACCGGCCCGCGTCGTACATCGAGGAGTCGATCGACAACATCACGCTCGCGCTGATCATCGGCGGCGTGCTCCTCGCGGTCGGCCTCGGCCTGCTGCTCTTCGAGTGGCGCGCCGCGCTGATCGCGATCGTCGCCATCCCGGTGTCGCTCGTCACCGCCGGGCTCGTCGTCGACTTGCTCGGGCGAGACCGTGAACGCGATGGTCGTGCTGGGCCTGGCGGCTGCGCTCGGCCTGCGTCGTCTACGACGCCGTTGCGGACGTCGACGCCGCGCTGCGGCGTCTGCGAGGCCGACAGGCGGACGGCGACTGACGTCTCGGTGTCCGACACGGTCCTCGCGGCCTCGCGTGAGATCCGTGGACCGATGGCGTACGCGACGCTGATCGTGGCGGTCGCGCTGCATTCCGGTCATCGTGCTCGAGGGCGTGGTGGGCGCGTTCCTGCCGACCGCCGTCGTCGCGTTCCTCGTCGCGGCGGCCGTGTCGATGGTCGTGGCGCTGACGCTGACGCCGGCGCTGAGCCTGCTGCTCTTCTCGAAGGCTCCGCTCGGCCGCCGCGAGCCGGCCGTGCCGCGCTGGATCCAAGGCGGGTATACGAGCGGCTCCTCGGCGGCGTTCTCCACCGCCCGCTCTGGGCGTACGCAGGGCGTGGGCGCGATCGTGCTGGCCGGGCTCATCTCCCTGCCCTTCCTGACTCCGGCGATGTCGCCGAGTCTCAAGGAGACGGAGCTCCTGGTCTCCTGGAACGCGGCGCCGGGCACGTCCTGCCCGAGATGAATCGGATCACGAACCAGGCGAGCACCGAGCTGCGGTCCATCCCCGGCGTACGCAACGTCGGTACTCACGTCGGTCGGGCCATCACCTCCGACCAGGTCGTCGGCATCAACTCCGGGGCGCTCTGGGTCAGCATCGACCCGTCGGCCGACTACGACGGGACCGTCGCCGCGATCCGCGAGGTCGTCGAACGGCTACCCGGGGGTCGCGAGCGAGGTGCTGACGTACTCGGACGACCGGGTCGAACCAGGTGTTGTCCGGGCGGGACGGCGATCTCGTCGTTCGCGTCTACGGCGAGGATCTGGACCTGCTCGCAGACGAAGGCGGACGAGGTGCGGCAGGCCGTGGCCGGGGTCGACGGCGTCGTCGATCCGCGGGTGCAGCTCCCCGCCGAGGAGCCGACGATCGAGGTCGAGACGGATCTCGCGAAGGCGCAGCAGTACGGGATCAAGCCCGGCGACGTGCGCCGGGCGGCGGCGACCCTGGTCACCGGCATCCTCGTCGGCAACCTCTTCGAGGAGTAGAAGGTCTTCGACGTCGTGGTGAAGGGCACGCCCGACATCAGCCAGAGCGTCGGACACCGTGAGCGACCTCGCAGATCGACACGCCCGACGGCGGGACCGTGCGGCTCGGCGACGTCGCAAACGTCCGCATCAGCCCGAACCCGAACGTCATCAACCGCCAGGCGATCTCGCGCTACGTCGACGTCACGGCAGGCGTCGACGGCCGCGGGGTCGGCGCGGTCTCGAACGACGTCGAGAGCCGCCTCCAGGGGATCAGCCTCCCGCTCGCGTACCACGCCGAGGTGCTTGCTCCGGTGGAGGAGACGCCGACGGGTCAGCTGATCGCGCTCGGGGTCGCGGCGGCAATCGGGGTCTTCCTTCTTCTCCAGGCGGCGTTCGGCCGCTGGGGGATGGGAGCGGTGGCGTTCGTGACGCTGCCGCTGGCGCTCGCGGGAGGCGCGCTGGGCGCCCTCGCGGCCGGCGGCGACGTCTCGATCGGCTCACTGATGGGGTTCATCGCGGTGCTCGGCATCGCCGCTCGCAACACCGTGCTGATGATCACGCGTTTCCAGCGGCTCGAGCTGGAGGAGGGCGAGACCTTCGGGCCGCAGCCTGATCCTGCGTGGTGCGAGCGAGCGCGTCATGCCCCTGATCGTCACCGCACGTCGGCACGGTGCTCGCGGTCCTGCCGCTCGTCTTCCTCGGGAGCGGGCAGGGGTACGAGCTGCTGCATCCGATGGCCGTCGTCGTCCTGGGCGGGCTGGTCACCTCGACCCTGATCGCGCCTGCTCGTCATCCCCGCGCTGTACGCGCGATTCGGCGCCGGCCTCGAGGCTCGCGCGGAGACGGCGGCGGCATCGCGGCGGCTGGCCGCGCTGCTCCAGCGGCGAGCGCGCGATCGACAGGAGGCGGGTAAGGCGACCGAGACGTTGCCGAGCTCGGATCCGAGCGCATGACCGGGCTGCGGAACAGCAACTCGCAGGCGTCGGGGAGGGGAGTGAGATGAAGCACAGGAAGCGTTGGATTGCGTCGGCTCTGGCGCTGGACGTCGCGGCGCTGCCTCTCGCGGCGTGTGGCGGCAGCTCGTCCGGAGAGCGAGGAAGCGGCCGAGCCGGCCGTGATGGAGGCAGATCGAAGGCTCGGACGCTCATGCGGATCACGCTGACCGAGGAAGCGGCCGAGCGAATCGCGATCGAGACCGTCCAGGTCGAGGAGGCGCTGCGAGTGGCGCGGCGTCGATCGCGATTCCGTACGCCGCCGTGCTCTACGACCCCGACGGCGCGACGTTCACGTACACGAGCCCCGAGCCGCTCGTCTTCGTCAGGCAGGCCGATCACCGATCGACCGGATCGACGGAGACGTCGCGTACCTGACCGAGGGGCCGCCGAGCGGGACCGCCGTCGTGACCGTCGGAGCGCGCCGAGCTGTTCGGCACCGAACTCGGCGTACGACCACTGAGTACTCGAAAGGACGTCGTCCGGCCATGATGCGTTGGATCATCGGATCGAGCATCAAGTTCCGCTACCTCGTCGTGGCGGGCGCTGCGGCTCTGATCGCCGTCGGCGTCCTGCAGCTCCGCGACTCGCCGGTCGACGTCTTTCCCGAGTTCGCGCCACCCCGGGTCGAGATCCAGACGATCACGCTCGGGCTGTCGGCGACCGAGACCGAGGAGCTGGTAACGGTGCCGCTGGAGCAGGCGCTCCAGGGGCTCCCCGACCTCGACACGATCCGGTCCAAGTCCGTGCCGCTGCTGTCGTCGATCACGCTGTACTTCGAGCGGGGAACCGACCAGCTCAAGGCGCGGCAGCTCGTCGCCGAGCGCGTCGGGAACGTGACCCCGGGACTGCCGACCTGGGCGGCACCGCCGGTGATGATTCAGCCGCTCTCTGCGACGAGTCGCGTGATGAAGATCGGCCTCTCGTCGGACACCGTGTCGCTGATCGACATGTCGATGCTCGCCTACTGGAAGATCAGGGCGCGGCTGCTCACGGTGCCCGGGCGTCGCGAACGCGCCGATCTGGGGCGAGCGGCTTCACATGTTCCAGGTCGAGGTCGATCCCGCGCGGATGGCGTCGAATCAGGTCTCTCTGAACCAGGTCATGGAGAGCACGTCACAGGCGCTGGACTCGGGGCTCCTCTTCTTCTCGAGCGGATCGGTGATCGGTACCGGAGGGTTCGTCGACACGCCGAACCAGCGGCTGACGGTCGAGCACGTTCAGCCGATCGTCACGCCTGATGCGCTCTCGAAGATCACGGTCCCGTCTGCCGACGGCACCCCGGTCCTGCTCAGCAACGTGGCCGACGTCGTCGTCGACCACCAGCCGCTCGCGGGCGACGCCGTCATCAACGACGGCCCTGGCCTGATGCTCATCGTCGAGAAGCTTCCCTGGGCGAACACGCTCGACGTGACGCGGGGCGTGGAAGAGGCGATCGACGAGATGCGGCCGGGTCTTCCCGGGCGTCGAGATCGACACCACCATCTTCCGGCCGGCGACCTTCATCGAGGACTCGATCGACAACCTCAAGATGGCGCTCATCATCGGCTCGATCCTGGTGGTTCTCGTAATCGCCGCCTTCCTGTTCGAGTGGCGCGCTGCGGTAATCAGCCTCGTGGCGATCCCGCTCTCGGTGGTCGCCGCGGGGCTGGTTCTCTACTGGCGGGGGCAGACGATCAATGTGATGGTCCTCGCGGGGATCGTGATCGCGCTCGGGGTCATAGTCGACGACGCGATCATCGACGTCCAGAACATCGTGCGGCGCCTGCGCCAGCGGCGCAGGGAGGGCAGCGACGAGCCGACCGCGAAGATCGTCCTCGACGCGTCGCTCGAGATGCGGGGCCCGATCGTCTACGCAACGCTGATCGTCGTCCTCGCGATCGTGCCCGTCTTCTTCCTCGAGGGGCTTACCGGTGCGTTCTTCCAGCCGCTCGCGAGCTCCTACGCGCTGGCCGTGCTCGTGTCGCTGCTCGTCGCGCTCACGGTGACGCCTGCGATGAGCATGATCCTGCTCCGCAAGGCGCCGCTCGAGCGACGCGAGTCCCCGATCGCTCGGTGGCTCGAAGGCGGCTACGAGCGCCTTCTGGAACGGATCATCCGCAAACCGCTCAAGTCCTACATCGCCGTGGGTGCGGTCGTAGCGGCCGGCGCCGCCGTCGTTCCGTTCCTTGGGCAGACGCTGCTGCCCGACTTCAAGGAGCGTGACTTCCTGATGCACTGGCTCACCCAGCCGAGTACGTCCGGGCCCGAGGAGACGCGGGTCTCGGTCCGGGCCTGTCAGGAGCTTCGCACGATCCCGGGGGTTCGCAACTGCGGGTCGCATATCGGCCAGGCGCTGCTGTCCGACGAGGTCGTCGGTATCTACTTCGGCGAGAACTGGATCAGCGTCGACCCGGCCGTCGACTACGACGAGACCCTCGCGAAGGTCAACGAGGTCGTCGCGGGCTACCCCGGTATCTACCGGGATGTGCAGACCTACCTCAAGGAGCGGATCCGAGAGGTGCTGACGGGAGGAAGCACTGCACTCGTCATCCGGGTCAAGGGCGACGACCTCGAGACGATTCGCGAGACGGCCGAGAAGGTCGAGAAGGCGATCGGCCAGGTCGACGGCGTCAGTCGAGGAACACGTCGATCTCCAGGACAACGTCCCGCAGGTGCAGGTCCAGGTCGACCTCGCGAGGGCGCAGCAGTACGGCCTCAAGCCCGGCGATGTGCGTCGCGCGTCGGGCGTGCTGATGGCGAGCGAGGAGGTCGGCGACCTGTTCTTCGGCGGGCGCGCCTACGACGTGAACGTTTGGAGCACGCCCGAGACGCGCAGCAGCCTGACGAGCATCGCCGAGCTCCCGATCGACACTCCGGCCGGGGAGCAAGTGCAGCTCGGCGACGTCGCCGACGTCAGCATCCAGCCGACCCCGAACGTCATCGAGCGCTGGGATCTCACGCGGACGATCGACGTCGAGGCCAACGTCGAGGGGCGGGATCTCGGTTCCGTCGCGCGCGATGTCGAAGCGGCGGTGGGCAGCATCGACTACCCGCTCGGAACCAGCGCCGAGGTCCTGGGCGAGTACAAGGAGCGCCAGACCGCGCAGAAGCGGCTGCTCGTCGCCGGGATCGTCGCGGGCATCGGGATCTTCCTCCTGCTGCAGGCCTCGTTCAGAAGCTGGCGCCTGGCGACGCTGTCGTTCCTGACGCTTCCGATGGCGCTCGTCGGCGGCGCGCTCGCGGTCTGGCTCGGCGACGGCATCATCTCGCTCGGCTCTCTGGTCGGGTTCTTCACCGTGCTCGGGATCGCGGCAAGAAACGGGATCCTGATGATCAACCACTTCCAGCATCTCGAGCAGTTCGAGGGCGAGACGTTCGGTCCGAAGCTCGTCCTCAGGGGCGCCAAGGAGAGGCTCTCGCCGATCCTCATGACGACTCTGGCGACTGCGCTCGCGCTCGTGCCGCTCGTGATAGCGGGCAAGATCCCCGGCCACGAGATCGAGCATCCCCTCGCAATCGTCGTCCTGGGCGGGCTCGTCACCTCGACGCTCCTGAACCTGCTCGTCCTGCCGGCGCTCTACCTGCGCTTCGGGCGGCCCGCGCCTCCGGCGGCGCCGGCCGAGCCTGCCGTGGCAGCGTAAGAGCGCGCTCGTGCCTCGGCTAGAATGCCTGCCCGCGGGGCTATAGCTCAGCTGGGAGAGCGCCTGGATCGCACCCAGGAGGTCGGGGGTTCGAGTCCCCCTAGCTCCACTCGCTCGATGTCCGGTGCCTGCAGGAGACGGCGTCACGTTGGGTGCTCGAGCGACCAGGTGTAGCGGCTCGCTCTCTCGGTGGGGGCGAGACCGCCCGGCCGGATGCCGCCGCGGACGAGAAGCACGGGGCGTTCGGCTGACGCCTAGCCGTAGTTAGTTGGTCGCTTGCATCTGCTGTGGCTCTCGCTGCGCCTCGGAATCCTCTCCAGTTCGAGCCCCCCTACCCTTTCCGCCGCGAGCCGCGATCTTCTCGGCGATGTGAGCGGCGTCCCGTTCCACGCCGTGGATCTGCTCCGATGAGACCGAGTGAGGAATTTGAGACCAACGAAGTAGAGACCGGGTATCTCCGCTAACGACACCACGCCGATGATCCGGCCCGCCGTGGCTTTCTCGATCACAGGTAGATCGATCCAGGAGAACCCTGGATGGAACCCGGTGCACCAGACGACGTTGGCCACATCGAGACGCGGTCGTCTTCGAGTTGGGGGTGTCCGTGCTTGCACGCCGGTGACGCGGGGAACACGCTCCACGCCCGCCGCTGCGAGGTCTTTCGGCTTGACGCTATCATGAGGCTCGCCGGTAGACACCATTTGGGCCGGGACTTTCTTCCGAGAGGTGTACCGGTGGTCAGCACGCGGTGAAAGATGATCCGCGCGATGAACGGCATAAGAACGCGGGCCAGCAACGCTCTCCGGGCGGAATGGGAGGTCGACCGGTGCTCGGGTCCGGACAGCCAGACGTCATGGGTTCTCGCCACCTCCATGGCGACCTCTGCGCCCGAGTTGCCGGCTCCGACCACCAGGACACCTCCGGCTTGGAGCTGCCGGGATTGCGGTAGTCGGCGACATGAAGCTGGACAATCCTCGGATCGAGCTGGCTGGCGAAATCGGGTATCCGGGGTCGCTGCCAGCTCGACATCGCAACTACTACGTTGTCGGCCTCGAAACGTCGGCTCCCGGCAGGCCGCCACGAAGCGGTCGCCCTCCCGAGACAGTCCGTCCACCCGCACACCGGTCTCGACAGGAATGTCGAACCTCTGGGTATAGGACTCCAGATAGTCGGCCATCTCGTTCTTGCTCGGGAACCCCCAGTGGTACCGGGGAAACGGCATGCCGGGCAGCCCGTTGAGGCGGTTGGGCGTGAACAGCCGGAGCGAGTCCCACCGGTTGCGCCAGGCGTCGCCGATGCGGTCGTTGGCATCGATGATCGTGAACGGCGAGGCCGCGCCGGGAGAGGTGGTAGCCGATCGACGAGCCCGGACTGGCCACCGCCGATCACGAGGGTCTCCACGTACTCAGAGCTTGCAGGTCGTTCGGTCATCTCGTCACCTCCTTGGCTTCGCCCCGCGCTCGGATCGCCTATACTCCAAATCGGAGTGAATTTATACTAGCAATCTGGAGTATGTCAAGAGGTCGGAGATGGAAGCGACTGACGACGACCTCGTACGCGGTGCTGGCACAGGTAGCGGTGCATCCTTGGTCCACGTACGAGCTGGCTCAGCAGCGCGTTCGCTACTTCCGATACGTCTGGCCGCGGGCCGAGAGTGCCATCTACGGCGAGGTGAAGCGGTTGTCCTCGATGGGACTGCTGGAGGGCACGAAGGAGTACACCGGAAAGGGTCCCGTACGGTGTACTCGATCACAGAAGACGGCAAAGAAGCGCTACGGGAGTGGTTGGGAACACCGATATCTCCGTTCTCGATGGACTTCGAGGCGATGCTGCGCCTGTTCGTCGTCCCCCTGGGAACCAAAGAACGACATCATGGGCACGCTCAAACAGGTCCGCGCCGATACCCACGAGATGCTCGAATTCGCCGGCAAGGTCAAACAGGAGTTCATCGACGGCATCAACGTCACCCAGGACCAGGTCTACGTCAGAGCCCTTGTCGTCGACTTCTTCATCAGCCTCCTGAACACCGTCGAGGCATGGGCCGAACGCACCCTCGCAGAAATCGAGACCTGGGACGATCTCAGCCCCGACGGAAAGACGAGTGGGCACTCGAAAAGATCCGAGAGCTACCTGTTGCGACGCCCGAATCGGTCGAAGAAACGCCGGTGCCACCTCGCAGCCAACTCCGCCCGCGCCGTCAGGGGCATCCTGAGTCCCCGCTATGTCTCGCATCCGACTCCGTCGTGGTCGCCGTCGAAGTTGTGCGGGTCGGGGGCGAGAACGGTGAAGTTCGTGTAGGAGATGTCGCCGCAGTCGAGGTCGGGTGGCGGCGGGGGGATGCAGACGCCGGGGTAGGCGGGGTCGCAGTTGCCGGTCGTGGCTTCGGTGGTGTCGGTCGTGCTGGAGCAGGTGGAGTCGTCGGGGTAGTCGATGAGTCCGTTGCCGTTGTTGTCGAGGCCGTCGTCGCACTGGTAGCTCGAGGTCGTCTCGAGCGTGTCGGTCGCGCTCGAGCAGCCCGTGTCCGCCGGGTAGTCGGTCAGCCCGTCCGTGTCGTTGTCGAGCCCGTCCGCGCATGCAGCGGCGGCCGTGTTGGTCTCGTCAGTGTCGGTTGAACTCGCACAGCCGGGGTCGGCCGGGTAATCGATCAACCCGTCGATGTCGTTGTCGATTCCGTCAGAGCATGCAGAGACCGGTTGCGGGTTCGCCGGGCCGGGTGTCAACCGCCTGCGTTGGGTCGAACACCGTGCCCGGGCAGGACGCCCACAAGCCACGGCTCGACGCTTGCGCGGCCTCGGCCGCGGCCAGGAGCTGGCTTGCGTAGCGGCCCTGCTCACCCTGATAGAACCAGACACTCGCCGCGCCAAGGCGAACCAGCTGGATGTTCAGGTTCGTACCACGCTTGATCACGTAGCGCAGCAGCCGACCGTACTGATCGACCTTGTCCAGCCCCGGGTCACTCTGCAGCGTCACTCGAGTTCCGCGCGGAAGCAGCCGGGCCAGCGCCTGCTTGGCCTGCGTCCCGTAGCACTCGCTCTCTTGGAGCTCGGGCGTGTCGATCTGTAACAGCCGCACTGACTTGCCATTCGTCAGCCTGATCGTGTCGCCGTCGATCACCCGGCTCACCCGCGGCAGCTTCTTGTTCGACCCAGCCGTTCCGCTCACGCTCTCCGCACCAGCCGAGCTAGCAACAACAAGCGCCATGAGCGCGACCAACACTACGAACCACAACCAGCGCCGCATCGAAACTCTCCTCACCCCGAGCCGCCGTGTTGAGACCGCGCAACGTCCGACCCCGATGCGACGCGGCTAGCGCGTCTCGACGGGTCGTGACGTCGTGGGTCCTCCTACTTCATTCGACGGTACCGCCGCTCAGACGCCCGGTCGGTGACCCGAACAGGTCAATTTCACGCCCACAGCCCGTCGTGGATCCGGCGCAGCCAGAGCC
Organism: uncultured Thermoleophilia bacterium; assembly: GCA_963797645.1. Taxonomy (GTDB): domain Bacteria; phylum Actinomycetota; class Thermoleophilia; order Gaiellales; family Gaiellaceae; genus CAWCQC01. The sequence continues at coordinate 110,587 of CAWCQC010000004.1, forward strand.
GAGGT
>CAWCQC010000005.1:0-48764 GCA_963797645.1 uncultured Thermoleophilia bacterium
CGCCGTTTAGGCGAGGCGTCCTCGGTCGCGGACCGCGGCGGCGAGCTCGGTCGGGGCGATCCGCCGTAGGTAGCGGTCGGTCACTGCGGTCGACGAGTGCCCGAGCTGTGCGCTGATCGCCGGCAGCGTCTTCCCCTCATGCGCCAGCGCGGTGGCAAGCGAGTGGCTCAGCGCATGCGGGTGGACACGACGCTCGATGCCCGCTCGGTCGGCCAGCCGCGGTAAGAGACGGCGGACGTAGGAGGAGTCGAGCGCAGCGCCGAACCGGTCGTTCCGGGTGATCGTGCAGAACAACGGCTGGCGTCCGTTCAGCCCGAGCGCATCCCTCTTGGCCAACCACCGCTCGACATACACCTGAGCGGTCGGGTCGATCGCCACCGTGCGCGCCCTGTCTCCCTTCCCGTGGCGGACACGGACCATCCCCACGTCGAGGTCGAGGTCGGACGGTCGTAGGGCGAGCGTCTCGCTGACCCGTAGCGCGGCGCCGAACATCGCGGCGATCATCGCGGCGTTCCTGACCCCGCTCGGGCCTCTCCCGCACGCCCGAATGAGCGCGCTCACCTCGTCAGCCGTCAGAACCTCGCCCGGCAGCTTCTGACCCTTGTTCGCCGGCTCGCCCATCTCATGCCTCCTGACCGGATAATCACGCTAGTATGGAATAGCGTGATTATATTGGCACTCCGATGGGGTGCCAAGTGAAAGCGTTACTATTCACCGAGAGTCGCCGAGCTTAGAGTAGCCGAAGGCCGTCATCGTCCGGTCGAACCGCCCGCCAGCTGCCCGCCGCTCGCATCACCGTCAGGGTGGCCCCCCCCCGATACCGCCTCCTCGGTTCCCTGTCGAACTCAACCGCCAGCACCGCCGTTGGCGTTCACGGTGAAGGCGCTATGGAAGTTGGAGAACACCCTGGACCCATCGCCGACCCGGTGACGACGACGAATGATCTCGAACAATCGGTTCCTGCTCTACGAGCAGGTCGCCGCTCTTGACGGCCCTGATGCTCTCCGTATCGCTAAACCAAAAGTTCCCCGTGTAGGTCGGACCGGTCCCGTCGAGAGGAACCGCGACGACCTTGCCGTGAACAACATCGTGCAAGTGAAACGCCCCGGTATCCGGGAAGAAGGCGAAGTGCACCAGCGCATGGCCGCTGACGGTTTGGGTGTATAGCTCGTCTTGGCACAGGGAACGGCTCATCGGAGAAGCTCTCCGAGAACCTTGACACCTCTGTGCCGGTAATCGGTGGCTGAGCCCAAGCGGTCCCAGCCAGTAGCCAGCATCAAGCCAGCAGCCAACCCCATTAGCCAGAGGACTGACTCCTGTCGTGACGTCGCCGCAGTTTTCATCTCTCTAGCCCTCTCTCTCGATTGCCCCTTGTGCACCCTAAGACCTGCGCTCGAGGTAGCACTGGCCCATGAATCCCCCCTCACTATTGGCCGAGGCGTGCGCCTCGACTACCGCAGAGCCCTCCTAGCAGGAGGCCGGGGACCCCTGCGAGGCAGACCCTTTCACAGAATGGTGGTCACGTCAACTCCGGAGGTAGCCGCCCTCCCGCGCCCAAGCGATCCGCGTGGCAACCGAGGTGCAGGATTGACTAAGCGTGACTATTCACCGAGAACGCTTGGGCTAGAGGCCGTAGCGTTCCCGGTCGAACCGGGCCAGCTGCGCGGCGGTCATCTCGTCCGGATTCAGCTCCCGGCTCTTTCGTCTGCGCGGTTTCGGTTGGTATCGGTGGGGGTGTTCGCCGTACTGGCGGAACATCTCGCAGGCGACCGCCCAGGCCATCACCCGGTCGTCGTTCGTTCCCTCCTGGGCTCGCGGTGACGGGTTCGTTGTGCGTCTCACGAACGTTCCCATCTCGCCGAGGAGATCAGCGGGCAGATACGGGAACACGCGCTCCCGCAAGCACTTCTCCAGGTAGGCGATCACCTGCGGGCGGGTCTTCGCGTTGATCGGAAACCCGAACGGCTTGTGCTCTTGCTGGTCGGGGCGTGAGAACTGGCGGTGCCGGTACAGCTTGGGGTAAGCGGGCCGGCCGTCCTTGCCGTCCCGGAGGAAGATGGTTACCGGTTCGCCGAAGCCGCCGGCTGACTCGACCGCGATCCTGGCGGTCCCGTACCAGCGGCCGAGGAAGTGGAGTTGGGCGGCGTACACGTCCGGGTCGAGCTTGCCGTGGACCTCGGCGACCGGTGCCATCGTCGCCAGGTCGATCACGAACCCGGCCGAGTAGTCCAGACCCCGGCCGGTGGCGGTGTCGGCACCGATCGCGTACTTCCCGTCCGGGCCCGGTTGTTCGTAGACGCGGATGCAGCCCTTCTCGAGCTTGCGCAGCCTCGCCTCGCCACGGCCCGGGGCGAACTCGCAGCGGTACAACGGCTCGCGCACCCTTGAGCGGTAGTAGGCCAGGGCGTCCCGGTCGAAGAACGGATCGCCGCTGAGGATGAACGCCTCGTCCTCGTCACGCGGATACTGCTCACCCCGATCCACCGACGGCAACGCCATCGCCTCCCGCCCATACCAGGCGTCGTCCCGGTCCGGGTGCAAGTCCCAACGCAAGAACTTCGACTCGATACCCAGCACCTCCGCGTGCTTGTAGACATGGTGGAAGTAGTTGCCCTGACCTTCGCCGACGGAGATCCCGTTCCCGGTCGAGATGACAAGGATGCGGCCGCCCTTCGACGCGGTCGGCAACACCGCCTTCCAGGTCTCCGACGCGTACTCCTGACGGGCGAACTCATCCAGAATCACCAGGGCCGCCGTCTCACCATGACCGGCCGTCTTCGTCGACGGCAAGGCGAGGATCGTCGAGATACGCCCGTCAGGATGGCGTACCTCGATCGTGTCTGAGGGCTCCGCACCCCGGGCCGGCTTCAACACCTTCACCTCACACAACCCGGCGGGAAGGCTCCTGTACTGCGCCCAGATCCGCCGGACGAGCTTCGACGCCTCTTTCTCGTTGATCGACACGGCCAACACCCTGGTTCCCGGGCGGAACAGGAGATGCCAGAGGGCGAACCCGCCGGCCAGCCAGGTGATCCCCAGCTGCCGGGCCTTCAGCACGACCGTCTTGCGGCCGCCCATCCACCAATCGAGAACATCGCGCTGCCAGTACCAGCCGCTCCCGGGTCATCGAGATGAAAGCGGAATTCCTCACCCGACTCCGTGTCGATACACGCCACATGCCGCAGAATCCCGACCGGATGAGCCTCCGCCTCCCGACGGATCAGCTCACGGGCGGCGAGCTCCTCAAGAGCCGCTTGACTAGCGAGAGCGGTTACGGCGCCTTACTCGCACGCAACCGGTCAAACGCACCTCCCGCCAGCCGACGAAGGTCGGCATCAGACAGGTCACGCAACGGCCGGCTTTCCGTCACATCCTCCGTCTCAACGCGTTGCGTCGGCTTCCCAAGCACATGATCAACCACCCGGTCAGCCGCCGCCAGACGCGTTGCAGCCGGCGTCTCCGGGTCGTCTCGTAGCCGGATGTACGTCTCCACCGACTTCAGAACCTCCTCGCGTAAACGCTCCCGCGCCGCACGCTCAGCCTCCAACGCACGTTCCGCCTTCAGACGGTTTGTGGCCTCGGCACCCCGACGGGCCTCCTCCCGTGTGAGCCCGTGCGCCATGTTGCCGTACTTCAGCCGGCGTGTCGGCGCCGTGATCACGTCGTGAGGGTTCTTGCTGGCGTTTTCATCGTTCATTCGGGCCGCTTACTCCATGTCTAGGGTTCTTTGTCTTGGGACTGGCGAGCCAGCGGAGCGCCGCCAGCGTGCGCGTCCAGGTCGCACGCGCCAAGGGTTCCGCCGATCTCCCGCAGCCACTCCCGCAACTCGCGCGACAAGGAGCGGCGCGTGTCGATCAGACGGCGGGCGTGACCGTACTTCTCGACCGTCCGACAGCGCCACGTCCACCCGCTCGATCAGCGACATCAGCTTCGAGATCTCCCGGCAGGCCGGAGCGTCGATGCCATTGATGTGCGGCAACGCGAGAAGCTCCTGCTCGATCTCGACCGCCCACTCGTCGTACGGAAGCGGGTTACGCGACCTCGCACCATGCCGCCGGTTCGGCTCCGGCGGACGCGTGTCCGGCCCCATCACCGCGCAGGCCCTCTCGGCTCGCTCCATGCAACCAGTATGGCCAAGCGGCGAGACGGTTGCAGAATGGTTGCAAGTGGCCGAATATTTCCCGCTTAAACCATTAGTCCCCAACAGAAAAGGCCGGTTTCCAGGGACTTTCCAAGTGGGCGCAGCTGGGATCGAACCAGCGACCTCCCGCGTGTGAAGCGGGCGCTCTCCCGCTGAGCTATGCGCCCAGGGGCGCGAGAATAGCAGCACCTCGCTGGTATCCTCGGCGATGCCCGGTCGCGCTAGGCGGGGAGCTAGCGGTTCCCTCGACCCGCAATCCGCTACAGCGGGGCTGAATTCCATCTCGAGGAGGTAGCAGGCGAGGTAGGGCTAGCGTTCGAGAGCGTGGACGGCCAGGTTCCGCGCGATGGGAGACCGTGAACCGCGTCAGGTCCGGGAGGAAGCAGCGCTAAGCGGAGCCTCCCAGGCGCCGCGGAGTTGCCTGGCCCGAGCGATCGACGCAGGCACCGCCTCGGCTGCGCCGTCGACGGATGGTGCGCGACCGGGCATCTGCACGGCGAGGCAGAACAGCCGCCCCGCCGGCTCGCGTAGCATGACCTCGTGACCGCGCTCTACCGGAAGTACCGCCCGCTCGACTTCGATCAGGTCGTCGGTCAGGAGGCGGTCGTGCGCACCCTGCGCAACGCGATCGAGCGCGACCAGGTCCGCCAGGCCTACCTGTTCGCCGGCCCGCGTGGCACGGGGAAGACCTCGCTCGCCCGGATCGTCGCGAAGGCACTGAACTGCGAGCACGGGCCGACGGCCACGCCGTGCAAGGAGTGCAACTCCTGCCGGACGATCGCAGCGGGAACGTCGCTCGACGTGGTCGAGATGGACGCTGCCTCGCAGCGCGGCATCGACGACGTGCGGGAGATCCGCGAGCGGGTGGTGCTCCAGCCGGTCGAAGGGCGGTCGAAGGTCTACATCCTCGACGAGGCGCACCAGCTCACGGACGCTGCGTTCAACGCGCTCCTCAAGCTGATCGAGGAGCCCCCACCCCACCTCGTCTTCATCTTCTGCACCACCGACGTCGGCAAGATGCTGCCGACCGTCCGCTCACGCTGCCAGACGTTTCTCTTCCAGCGGCCGCGCCTCGCCGAGCTGACCCGGCTCCTGCGCCGCGTCGCCGACGGCGAGGGGATCGACACGCCTGAGGCGGCGCTCGCCCTCATCGCCCGCAACGCGCGCGGCAGCTTCCGCGACGCGGTCTCGACGCTCGATCAGATCGCCTCCGCGACCGACGGGAAGGTGACGGTAGCCGCCGTGCTCGAACTGCTCGGATCGGTCGAGGAGGAGGCGCTCTTCCGTCTCTGCGACCTGATCGTCGACCACGACACCGCCGGCGCTCTCACGTTCGTCGAGGAGCTCGCCGAGCAGGGGCAGGACCTCGCGCGGCTCGTGACCGATCTCCTGGAGCATCTGCGCCACGTCCTCCTCGTCCAGCACATGGGCGAGCCGCCCGACTCGCTGCCCGTGACCGAGGAGACACGCGAGCGGCTCCAGGCCCAGGCCAACCAGCTCGGGGCGTCCGAGGTGCTGCGCCTGATCGACCTGCTGGCACTCGCCGTCGACGAGATCCGGGAGGGGGGCGATCCGCGCCTCCCGCTGGAGCTCGCGCTCGTCAAGGTCACGAGGCCGCAGGCCGACCTGGCACGCGAAGCCGTGCTGTTGCGTCTCGAGCAGCTCGAGGCGCGTAGCCGTCCGGCGGCTCAGCCGCCCGCGAGCGCGCCGGCTGCTTCACCGCCGAGCTCGGCGTCGCCCGCTCCGGCCGCGGAAGACCCGGGCCCCGGACCGGCCGAGCAGGAGCTTCAGCTGGAGCACGTGCAGCAGGCCTGGCGCCACGCCGTCCTGCCCGCCGTTCAGGAGCGCTCGATTCCGGTGGCCACCATGCTGGGAGAGGCGCAGCCAATCGAGCTCACGGGCGAGCGGCTGATCATCGAGTTCCCGCCGTTCGCCTCGTTCCACCGGAACCTCGCCGAGGAAACGAAGAACGCTGCGATCCTCGCCGACGTGCTCTACGAGATCACCGGCCATCGCCTGGTACCCGCCTTCACGATCGGCGAGGCAGCGCCGGACGAGGACGGGGAGGCCGCTCAGACCGACGCCCCGACGAGCGAGGAGGATCTCGTCTCCCTGCTGAAGGACACGTTCGACGCCAGCGAAGTGGAGGAACCCGCCCCATGAAGATGGACATGAACAAGATGCTCCAACAGGTTCAGGAGATGCAGGCACAGATGGCCAAGGCCCAGGACGAGCTCGCGAACGAGACCGTCGAGGCCTCGGCCGGCGGCGGAATGGTACGGGTCAAGGCAAGCGGCGCCGGGGACATCCTCGAGGTCAAGATCTCGCCCGAGGCAATCGACCCGGACGACCCGGAGATGCTCGAGGACCTGGTCCTGGCAGCCGTCAACGAGGCGCTTCGAAACGTGCAGGAGCTCATGCAGTCGAAGCTCGGCGGCGCCGTGGGCGGCGATCTGGGTGGGCTCGGCCTGCCCGGCATGTAGGCGATCTCGCCTGCGCGTTCCGTACGATTGACGGCGTGCAGAGCCCGGTCGTCGACAACCTGATCGCTCAGCTGACGCGTCTTCCGGGTGTCGGCACCCGCACAGCGCAGCGGCTCGCGTTCCACATCCTGCGCGCGCCCAAGGAGGAGGCAATTGCGCTCGGCGAGGCGATTCGCGAGGCCAAGGAGCGGATCGGGTTCTGCCGGGAGTGCGGCAATCTCACCGAGGAGCCCGTCTGCCCGATCTGCCTCGATCCGAGGCGCGACCACACGATCATCTGCGTCGTCGAGCAGCCTGCCGACCTCTGGTCGCTCGAGCGCACGCACGAGTACCGGGGGGTGTACCACGTGCTCGGCGGGGCGCTCTCGCCGCTCGACGGGGTCGAGCCGGAGGATCTCCGCATCGATCTCCTGCTTCGCCGCGCCGGGCAGAACGGGGTCGAGGAAGTCGTGCTCGCGACCAATCCGACGATGACGGGCGAGGCGACGGCCGCGTTCATCGCCGAGCACCTGCGGGGCAGAACACGCGTGACACGCCTCGCGAGCGGCCTCCCGGTTGGCAGCGATCTCGAGTACGCAGACGAGGTCACACTGGGCAGGGCGCTGTCGGGCCGCAGGGAAATGTAGGGCACGACGTGACGGACACCGCCTACGCTTCGAGACCGCTACGGCGGTCGCGCCCGACGAGCCGCCGACGACGGGGGTCGTCGTGATGAAGTTCGGCGGGACGTCCGTCGGCGATCCGGAGCGGATCAAGCGGGTCGCCCGCCGGCTCGTCGCGGCCAGAGCGGCAGGCGCGAGCGTCGTCGGCGTCGTCTCCGCAATGGGCAAGACCACGGACGAGCTGATCGCCCTGGCCGGCCAGGTCTCGTCGAGCCCCGATCCGCGCGAGCTCGACATGCTGCTGACGGTCGGGGAGCGGATCTCGTGCGCACTGGTCGCCATGGCGATCAACGATCTGGGCCGGGACGCGGTCTCCCTCGCCGGCTCCCAGGCCGGCATCGTCACCGACACCGTGCACGGGAAGGCGAAGATCGTCGAAGTGCGCGCACGCCGGATCCACGGAGCCCTCGACGAGGGCAGGATCGTGCTCGTCGCCGGCTTCCAGGGCGTCTCGACCGACCTCGACATCACGACACTCGGGCGAGGCGGAACCGATACGACCGCGGTCGCGCTCGCCGCGGCCCTCGGCGCGGACGCGTGTGAGATCTACACGGACGTGGACGGCGTGTTCACCGCCGATCCGAGAGTCGTCGCCGAGTGCCGGAAACTCGATGCCGTCACGTACGAGGAGATGCTCGAGATGGCCGCCTCGGGCGGGACGGTGCTTCAGCTACGCTCAGTCGAGCTCGCCCGGAACCACGGCGTCCGAGTGCATGTGCGCTCGACATTCAGCGAGGAGCCGGGCACGTGGATCATGGAGGAGGACGAGCGGATGGAGAAGGCAATCATCTCCGGTGTCACGCACACCGTCGAGGAGGCCGTGTACCGGGTGCATGGCGCTGCTCCGGCGGAGCTCTTCTCGGCACTGGCCCTCCGGCAGGTGAACGTCGACACGATCATCCAGACGAGCGCCGACGTGATCGTCTTCTCGGCGCCGCTCGAGGACCGACCGGCGACCGCCGCCACGCTCGACGGGCTCGGCGCGTCGTGGTCGGAGCACGACGACCTCGGCAAGGTGAGCGTCGTCGGTGCCGGCATGAAGAGCCACCCGGGCATCGCCGCGCAGACGTTCGCGACGCTGCGAGAGCTCCGGATCGAGCCGCAGTTCGTCTCAACGTCGCCGATCAAGATCGCGTTCTACGTTCCCCACGCGGACGTCGAGCGCGCCGTCAGCAGGCTCCACGCGGTCTTCGAGCTCGGAGACGAGCGGAATGGCTGAGGTACGCATCGGCGTCGTCGGGGCCACCGGCGCGGTCGGCGGAGTCACCCTCGAGCTGCTCGCCGAGCGCGGCTTCGACAACGTCCGCGCCTTCGCGAGCGCCCGCTCGGCCGGCAAGCCGGTTCGGTTCGGCGACCGCGAGCTGGTCGTCGAGGAGGCGACTCCCGAGGTGCTCTCGGCCGGCGACCTCGACCTGTGCTTCTTCTCGGTCGGCACCGAGACGAGCCGGGAGCTCGTCCCGCACGCCGTCGACGGCGGCGCGGTCGTCATCGACAAGTCGGACGCCTATCGCCTCACGAACGGGATCCCGCTGGTCGTCGCCGGGGTGAACGAGGACACCCTGAACGGCGACTCGATCGTCGCCAACCCGAACTGCTCCGCGATGCAGCTCACATGCGTTCTCAAGCCGCTCGAGAACGCGGCCGGCCTCGCGCGAGTCCGGCTCGCGACGTATCAGTCGATGTCGGGCGCGGGCGACGCCGGAATCGAGAAGCAGAAGGCGCTCGACCCGCTGAGAGCCGACCTCGGGATGGACTGGGACCTCGAAGGGGACGAGTTCAGCGAGGAATGGAAGCTCCGCGCGGAGAGCCGGAAGATCCTCGCGCTGCCGGAGCTGCCGCTCCATGCGACGTGCGTGCGCGTCCCCGTGCTCGTCGGGCACGCCCAGGCTGTCTGGGTCGAGACGAAGGACGCCCTCTCACCCGAAGAGGCCGCTGAAGCGGTCAACGCCGCGCCGCACGTGATGCTCGCCGACCTGCCGACTCCGCTTCGGGCGGCGGGACGTGACGAGGTTCTCGTGGGCCGCATCCGCCGCGACACGACGGAGCCGAACGGGCTCGCGCTCTGGATCGTGAACGACAACCTTCGCAAGGGCGCGGCTCTGAACGCCGTCCAGATCGCCGAGCACCTGCTCGAGCGGCGCCTGCTACCCGTCTGACGATCGCCCGCGCGAGCGGCGCAGGCCGGCGGCGGCCAGAACGGTCAGCACGCCCGTGGCGACGAGCTCCCAGGCCCACCAGCCGCCGGGATGGTGGTCGGTGGCCATACAGCCGACCGCGAGCCCGAGGCCGAGAAGCCCGGCGACGAACGCAGCACCGAACGCGAACCGTCCGCCTTTCATGAAGCCGAGAATGCCCGCCGTTCCGAGCGCGAGGAAGAAGCCGGCGATCAGACCCCTGGGCCCAGACCGGCGTCTCCGTTCCGGGCTGCGGCGCCGGCTCGAAGAAGACCGAGGCGACGAACACGAGCCAGCCGGTCGCGACGACCGAACCGAGGCGTTCGTCGACGCGAGCCAGGAGGGTCCGCGCAAGCCCAGGCTTTCGGACGGGCTGCTCGAGTTCGGGAACCGGAAGCTCCCAGAGCGCCTGCAGTCGCTCGATCTCGGCGGCCTCGTCGCTGACGGGCTTCGGATCGCGGAGGTCGGTCACGTCGGGCATTGCAGCCTCCTTCACTCGACGCCTCTGATGATAGGGACATCACCGCGCCGGCGTGCCCTTCTTACGGCCGGCCAGGCTAGAAGCGGCCCGGCACGGGCTCGGGCGCCAGGAGCTCGGCCGCCTTCTGCTTCGCCCGCTCGAGCACCGACTCCTGAGCAGGAACGAGGCCGCCGAGCTCGAGCCGGGCGAGCTCGACCCGCCCGTCCGCGCGTGCCGTGTAGAAGCCGAAGTCGTGCAGGAAGTCCGACGGGAACACCGTTCGGTGCACCTGGAAGCGCTCGAACGAGCTCTGACCGTCGGCGTAGCGATAGCCGAAGGTCTCGATCAGCCGCACGTTCCGCGAGCGGGCCTCCCCGATCACGGCGAGAAACAGGCTCTGCATCACCCAGGGGCTCGACGCGTCGACGAGGTACGCACACGTCACGAGGACAGCGTCGTCGGAGGGCGGGCCGGCCGGGAGCTCGTACGCCCGGGGGAAGAAGGGGGCCGGCCCGTACTGGATCGAACCGAGCAGGCGATCTCCGTCGCGGACGTAGAGCGTTCCCCACGCGCCCCAGTCCTCCTCGATCCGCTCGGTCCAGGCCGCCTTGTCGATCTCTCGACCTCGGGGCGACTGCCAGAAGACGCAGTCGACGCAGACCTGGGGCGCATCGTCGCGGGTCGCCCCGGTGAGCGGTCGTAGGTGGAAGCTCACGGCCGGATTGTAGGCGCCGGCTGTCGCTCGCCCGAGGGGCGCAGGACGAGCAGGGCTGCCTCGGGGCGGGCAAAGAACCGGAACGGCACGAAGGTCGTGCCGAGGCCGCGGGACACGACGAGTGTCGTTCCCTCGAGCTCGAAGACCCCGTCGGGATAGCGTGCTCTCGGGTGGGCGAACGGGATCCTCCTCCCCGGCGCGGGCAGGCAGATCTGGCCGCCGTGATGATGACCGGCGAGCACGAGCTGAAACGATTCCGGGAGAAGCTGGTCGACGACGTTCGGAAAATGGCAGAGCAGGATGCGCAGCCCGACGGCCGGGTCGGCGAGATCGGCGGGTCTCGCCCGCCCTGCCATGTAGGCGCGAGGCGACGCTCCCACGAGCTGAACGCGGGAAGCGCCGACCTCGAGGGTGACGGCGTCGTCCCGCAGCAGCACGGCTCGTGCCCTGGCGAGGTCCTCGAGCTCGCGCGCGCCGCTGAACGGGTCACGCGTGACCGCCACGTCGTGGTTGCCGAGCACGGCGTACGTCCCGTGGCGTGCCCGCACCCGCGGCAGCAGCTCGAGCAGGGCCGGCTCCCCCCGCGGGCTCGAGACGAGATCACCCGTCACGGCGACGAGATCGGGGGTCTGGCCGGCACCCCACTCGACGGCCTTTCGAAACGCCCGCACGTTCAGCGACGGCATCCCGAGGTGGAAGTCCGAGAGGTGCAGGATGCGGAACCCGTCGAGGTCGAGCGGAAGCCGCGGCACGACGATCTCGAGCACCCTGCGTTCGACCCACTGCGACTCGAAGAGACCCCAGGCGAGGCCGACACCGGCGACCCAGCCGGCCAGGCATGCCAGGCGCGCTCTGCTAATCGCTCTCGGCGCGGAGCTGCCCGCGCGCCTGGCCGACGAGCCGGCGGAGGTCCTCGTTCTTCCCCTCTGAACCGCCGTTTCCGGATACGTCGACGATCCGCTGCCGGCGGCGAGACGCGAGCACGATCGCCGCAGCGGCAGCGCCGAGCGCGACCAGGAAGAGCTTCCTGCCCACCTCAGACAGTCTCGAGCTTGTCGACGACGGGCTGCATCGAGACCACGTGGCGCTTGAACTTGAGCTCCGACTCCTCGAGGCCCGCGGCGACCCCGATCAGCTGCGACAGGTGGAAGATCGGCATCTGGAAGGCACGGCCCGTTTGCGCCTCGAGCTTCTGCTGCCACGCGTCGAGGGAGAGGTGGCAGAGCGGACAGGGCGTCACCATCGCGTCGGCCCCCGCTTCGATGGACTGCTGAATCGGCTGGATCAACTCGCCGAGCGCGAGCTCCTCGCGCGCCTGGATGATCGGGAACCCGCAGCACTTGATCTTTGCGGGGTAGTCGACGGCGACCCCTCCGCAGGCCTCGATGATCGCCTCGAGGGACGACGGTCGATCAGGGTCGTCGAAGCCGAGCAGCTTCGACGGGCGCAGGATCTGGCAACCGTAGAAGGGCGCGACCTTGAGCCCTTTCAGGCCCTTGTGGGCGACGGCCTTCAGCTGCTCGTAGCCGTCCCCCTCGGCGATCATCCAGAGGAGGTGCTTGACGTCGACGCTGCCGGAGTACGGCGGCGCGCCCACGGCCTCGAGATTCTCGCTCACACGAGCGCGAAGGGCGTCGTCCTTCTGCAGCTCGAAGTTGGCCTGGCGGAGATTGAGCGTGCAGACGTTGCAGATCGTCATCAGCGTGTCGCAGCCTGTCTCCTCGGCGTAGGCCAGGATGCGAGCGTTCAGGTGTAGGTAGTAGTCGGGCTCGGCCTCGTGGATGTCGCCGGCGCCGCAGCAGGTGACCGATTCCAGCTCCTCGAGCTCGATCCCGAGCATCGGCGCCAGGGCCTGGGTCGAGACGTCGAGCTCCTTCGCCGACAGAGACGCGAGGCACCCCTTGTAGTAGGCGACGCGCGTCACGACGCGCTCCCGGCAGGCTCCGACTCGGTCTCAGGCAGATACGGGAGCGGGAAGGACCCGGGCCGTACGGCCCGCGCTCGGCGGCGTCCGAGTCGTGGTCGAGCTCGATCTGGTTCAGCGCGTGCTCGCCCTGGACGATGCCGGCTGCGCCGTCGACGCCCTGCTCCTTGACGATCTCGTAGAGCCCGCGGGACTCCTTGACGTCCTTGGCCACGTGAGGCGGAAACGGAATCGGCACCTTCCCGCGCCTCGCCAGCGACAACGCGAACTTGGTCTCCTTGAGCGCCTGCACGATCCCCTGCGTCTTCGGCACGAGCTCGGTCTCGCGCAGCCAGCCCGTCGTCTTCGCCGAAACGACGAACCACTTCGCGTGCTTCGCGCCCATGTCGCGGTCGATCCCGAGCCGCATCGACTCGGCACCCAGCTTGGCGATCGCATCGCGCGGATCGACCCCCTTCGGGCAGCGCTCGTTGCAGAAGTAGCAGCGCGTGCAGTCCCAGATCCCGTGCTCGTCGTTGTAGGCCTCGAGCCGGGCGACCTGGTCTCGCTCGCGCGGATCGCCGACGAACCGGAAACCCTTGGCCAGGGCGGCCGGCCCGAAGAACTCGGGATCCGACTCCATCGAGTTGCACTCGGAGACGCAGCAGCCGCACATGATGCAGAGCGACTCCTTGTGGATCGGCGCCATCTGCTCGGGTGTGGCGAGGAACTCGCGCTCGGGGAATCTCCTCGTAGCCGGTGTCGAGCCACGGCTTCATGGCCTTCATCTTCGACCAGAACGGCCCCATGTCGACGACCAGGTCCTTGACGACAGGGAGGTTCCCCATCGCGGAGATCACCGGCACGTGCCCGGCCTCGGCGATGTCCAGCATTCGCGTCTTGCAGGCGAGCACGGCGGCCCCGTCCATTCGCATGCCGCACGAGCCGCAGATCATCATGCGGCAGCTCTTGCGGTACGCGAGCGTGCCGTCGTGGCGGTCCTTGACGATGTCGAGGCAGTCGAGAAGCGTCGCCTCTTCGGGAGCGTCGATCTCGTACTCCCGAAGCGCCCGCTTGCCGCTTGCCGGATCGAACCGCCAGATCTTGAGGCCTACCTGCACGTGATCGTCCCTTCCTCTGCTCTCAGCTCGTGGAGTCGCCCGCCTGGGCCATCAGCTCGGCGAGGTCGTCACCTCGTCGGCGGGCGGAGCTTCGACGTCCACCTCGATGCCGTAGTCGGAGAACTCCATCGTCACGGTCGAGGAAGCGTCCTGCGTCTCGCCGCCGACCGGCACCTTGGCGGTGTACGTGAAGCTCATCCTGCGAAGGAGGCCGTCGCCGTCGACCCAGACGTCGACCGGGATCTCGGTCAGCCCCGTCTGCTTCTTCAGCTTCTCGATCGCCTTGCGGACAGCCTCCTGCTGCTCGGCCGGAACCTGCTCGACGACCGAGTCGAGCATGATCGAGCCCTGGTAGTGCGTCGTCTCGACGCCGCCGATCTCCTCCGTTCCGACCTCCTCGACCGACCCGGTCGCACGGAGGTAGTCGAGCGCCTGGGACGGGTCGCCCTGGCCGAGCTGCTCGAGCTGGCTGAGGTCGATGCCGGCCTCCGCACCGAGAGACTCCAGGTCGAACTCGATCCACTCCTTCGCATTGGGCATGAATGCCGAGAGGAGCGGGAACTTCATGTAGAAGACGTTGTCGAGGAAGCGGATCTCGACCGGGTCGCTGGACGTCTGGCCGAAGCGATGGCCAGGAGGTCGCGAGAAGTCGTAGGACACCTGCCCGGTGCGGTTGGCGTAGTCGAACACCCCCTCGCCGGTGAGGGTCACCGGCTCCTCCGAGACCTCGGGTGGAAGCTCGGTCGTCAGCGTGAACGCGACCTTCGAGCTGCCCGCGTCCCGCGTCGTCTCGGCGGCGGAGGCGAGAACGGCGCTGCCACCGTCCGGCGTTTCGTTCGACGAGCCGCCTCGCCGCCGCATGCGGCGAGAACGAGCGCGCTCAGCACCGCGAGCGCGAGCGATCCAGGATCCGGACGAAGCGTCTCATCAGTACTTCCTTTCCTCGGGCTCCCACCTGGTCATGCGAACCGGCTCGTAGCTGAGCTCGGGCTGCGCCGTCGACCCAGCGGGTGATCGAGTGCTTGAGGAAGTTCTCGTCGTCACGCGTCGGGAAGTCGTCGGGGCGCGAGTGTGCGCCACGGCTCTCCTTGCGGGCGATCCCGCCTTCGAGCATGCAGGCGGCGAGGTCGAGCATGCAGCCGAGCTCGATCGCCTGGGTGAGGTCGCTGTTGAAGACCGTCGCCCTTGTCCTCGACGAGCACGCTCGTCGTACCGCTCGCGGAGCCCGGCGATGACCTCCTGTCTGCCGGAGCATCTCGTCCTCGCGGCGGAAGACGCCGAAGTTCTCGAGCATCGAGGCGCCGAGCTCGTCGCGGATCGCATACGGCCGCTCGCCGTCGGTGCGGTCGAGAAGCGTCTGGACCTCTCGCTCGGCGTCACGCTCGGCCGACTCGGGAACGGTGACCGTCGTGTGGGACATCGCCCACTCGGCGGCGGCCTTCCCCGAACGGCGGCCGAAGGTGACGGTCTCCATCAGCGAGTTCCCGCCGAGTCGGTTCGAGCCGTGGACGGAGACGCAGGCGCATTCGCCGGCCGCGTAGAGCCCGGTCAGCTCGGTCGCGCCCCACTCGTCCGTCTTCACGCCGCCCATGTGGTAGTGGGCGCCCGGTCGCACGGGGATCGGGTCGTAGATCGGATCGACGCCCGCGTAGGTCATCGCGAGCTCACGCGAGCCCGGAAGCCGCGTGTTGATCCGTTCCGCCCCGAGGTGCCGGAGGTCGAGGAAGATGCTGCCGTTCATGCCCCGGCCCTGCGTCGATCTCGGTCTGCTCCGACCGCGAGACGACGTCGCGGCTCGCGAGCTCCATTGCGTTCGGCGCATATCTCTGCATGAAGCGCTCGCCGTCCTTGTTGACGAGGTAGCCGCCCTCGCCGCGGCATCCCTCGGTGATGAGGATGCCGCTCGGGTACAGCGTCGTCGGGTGGAACTGCATGAACTCCATGTCCTTCAGCGGCACGCCGGCACGCAAGGCCATGGCCATGCCGTCACCCGTACAGGCGTAGGCGTTGGTCGTGGCCCGGTAGAGCCGGCCCGACGCCGCCCGTCGCGAGGATCACCGTCTTCGCTCCGATCGCCTTCACGCCGCCGTTCAGGAGGTCCCAGCAGATGACTCCCTGGCACCGGTCGCCCTCGAGGACGAGCTGCCAGGCGAAGTACTCCTCGTACGTCGGGATGTCGCGCTTCATCACCTGCTCGTAGCAGACGTGGATCAGGACGTGGCCCGTGATGTCCGCCGAGAACACGGTGCGGGGCGAGCCGGCGGCGCCGAACGGGCGCTGCGCGAACTTGCCGTCGGGCGCTCGCGAGAAGACGCAGCCCCAGTGCTCGAGCTGGTAGATGTCGCCCGGCGCCTCCGCGGTGAAGATCTCGATCGCGTCCTGGTCACCGAGGTAGTCGGAGCCCTTGACCGTGTCGAAGGCGTGCTTCTCCGGGTTGTCGTCGGCAGCGTTCCCGAGCGCCGCGTTGATGCCGCCCTCGGCCGCCCCGGAGTGGCTGCGCGTCGGATGCAGCTTCGAGACGATGGCAACGTCTGCGCCGGTGTCGTGATGCCTCGATAGCCGCCCGCATGCCGGCGACAGCCGGCCCCGACGACGAGGACGTCGTGCTTCGCTTCCACTGCCCCTGACCCTATCGAAAACGACGGAGCCCCCGCCCCGCATACCCCTGCACAGGGCTATAGGCTGAGCCGGCATGACTCAACTCGACGATCCGTCCACCCGAACGAACGGGGAGCCGGACAACCTCCGTCACGAGCGCCTCCGGGCCTGGGTCGACGAGATGGCCGAGCTGTGCCGCCCCTCCGCCGTACGCTGGTGCGACGGCTCGGAGGAGGAGTACGCGCGAGATGTGCGACCTGCTCGTCGCGTCGGGCACCTTCATCAAGCTCGACGAGGAGAAGCGGCCGAACAGCTACCTCGCGCGGTCCGACCCGAGCGACGTCGCGCGCGTCGAGGACCGGACGTTCGTCTGCAGCCAGGCGAAGAGCGACGCCGGCCCGACGAACAACTGGATGGACCCCCGACGAGATGCACGGGATCCTCGACCGGCTGTTCGACGGCTGCATGCTCGGGCGCACGATGTACGTCGTGCCCTTCAGCATGGGTCCTCTCGGCTCGCCGATCGCATATGCGGGCGTCGAGATCACCGACTCGCCGTACGTCGTCGCGAGCATGCGGATCATGACCCGCATGGGATCGCCGGTGCTCGACGTCCTGGGAGCGGACGGCGAGTTCGTACCGTGCATGCACTCCGTGGGGATGCCTCTCGAGCCGGGCGACGACGACGTGCCGTGGCCGTGCAACGACGAGAAGTACATCGTCCATTTCCCGGAGGAGCGCTCGATCTGGTCGTACGGCTGCGGGCTACGGCGGCAACGCGCTGCTCGGGAAGAAGTGCCTCGCGCTCCGGATCGCGTCGAAGATCGCGCACGACGAGGGCTGGCTGGCCGAGCACATGCTGATCCTCGGAGTCGAGTCTCCGGAGGGCGAGAAGACCTACGTCGCCGCCGCGTTTCCGAGCGCCTGCGGCAAGACGAACTTCGCCATGCTGATCCCGCCGGAGGCGATGAGCGACTGGAAGGTGACGACCGTCGGCGACGACATCGCGTGGATCAAGCTCGGCAAGGACGGACGCCTGTACGCGATCAATCCCGAGTACGGGTTCTTCGGCGTCGCGCCCGGCACCTCGGACAGGTCGAACCCGAACGCGATGGCCTCGTGCGCCGCCAACACGATCTTCACCAACGTCGCGCTTGACGCCCGACGGAGACGTCTGGTGGGAGGGCATGACCGACGAGCCGCCGCCGGAGCTCGATCGACTGGCAGGGACAGCCGTGGAGCCCTGACGCCGGCCGCACGGCAGCTCACCCGAATGCGCGGTTCACGGCTCCGATCAGCCAGTGCCCGTCGCTCGACGCGGAGTGGGACAACCCCGAAGGGCGTCCCGATCAAGGCGTTCGTCTTCGGCGGGCGCAGGCGCGACACCGTTCCCGCTCGTCTACCAGGCCTACAACTGGACGTACGGCGTCTACCTGGGCGCGACGATGGGCTCGGAGACGACCGCCGCCGCGGCGGGAGCCACGGGCGCGGTACGTCGCGACCCGATGGCGATGCTGCCGTTCTGCGGCTACCACATGGCGAGCTACTGGAACCACTGGCTGCAGTTCGGGCGCGAGGTGCCGGACCCGCCGCGGATCTTCGGCGTGAACTGGTTCCGCCGCGGCGAGGACGGTGAGTTCCTCTGGCCGGGCTTCGGCGAGAACATGCGCGTTCTCCGCTGGATCGTCGAGCGGGCGAACGGCCAGGCCGTCGGAATCGAGAGCCCGCTCGGGTGGATGCCGCGCTACGAGGACATCGACTGGCGCGGCCTCGAGGACTTCCCGCGCGAGCGGTTCGTCGACCTGATGTCGATCGACCGCGACGTGTGGGCGGACGAGCTCCTCGCCCACGAGCAGCTGTTCTCGAACCTCTACGACCGCCTGCCGAAGGAGATGATCTTCGTCCGCCAGCTGCTCCTGTCCTCGCTCTTCCGCTCGCCCGAGCACTGGCAGGTCGGCGGCGACAACGGCGCTGCGGACTAGGCGCTAGCTCTCGGGGACGGTGAAGCGGACGCCGACTCCGCGGAGCTTCACCTCTCGGGTGCGCGGGTAGTAGACGATGTCGTTCGCCTCGCGCGAGCCGTAGGCGAGGTATGTCAGGCCCGCTTCGCCCGCCCGGAACGAGTGTGGTACACCGGTTGCCGGCGGCCGGGAGACGATCGAGCCGCGCCTGATCGGGTGCTCCTCGTCACCGAGCAGGCAGACGCCGTCCCCGTCGAGGACGACGAAGAGCTCCTCCTCCGCGGAGTGGCAGTGCGGCGGCGAGCCCTCGTTCCCGGGACTGAGCTCGACGTGGCTGATGCCCGTCGAGACCGAGCCTGCGAGCGAGGCCCAGCTCGCGGACGAGCCCCGCTCCGTACTGCTCGGGCACGACATCCGCCAGCGCCACGATCCGCTGCGGACGCTCGCTGGGATCGCCGACCTCCGGCGGGCCGGCTTCGGCCTCGAGCTCCCAGGGATGCTTGTCGTCCCGGGCGACTGCGTTTCCCGGCCCCATCCGGACGACGCCGGCCCGGGGCAGGTACGTGCCGCCCGAGGGCCGGCGGGTCCCGAACGCGAGCACGTCGAGCCCGTCGGGCCCGGCACGGAGCGTATGCGTCTGCTCCTCGACGAGATGGAGGAGGCAGTCACCCTCGCCGACCTCGTAGGTCTCTGCCTCCTGCCACGAGATGCCCGTCCCGCCGAGAACGAAGTGGATCTCCTCCTCGGCGAGCTCGACGTGGGCCGGGGTCGACCACTTTCCCGGCTGTACCTGGATGCGGTTGACGCCGAGCGTCACCGAGCCGGCGGCCAGGCCGAGATCGCTCCACGTGCCGCCGAGATGGCCGACTTCGCCGACTTCGGGCTCGGCGTCATCCCAGTGAGCCACCGGGGCCACGAGCGCCATCATGCCACCTTCTCGGGCGGCAGCACGACCCTGAAGGCGGTCCGCTCGGCGTAGAGCAGCGAGTCGGGAGCGTCGAGGTCGAACCCGAGCGCGAGCACGGGCTCGACCCGCGGTCGCTCCTCGAGCTCCGCGGCCTGCCAGGCGAACGCGTCGTGCTCCGATGGGACACGGCGGAGCCCGGCGGCCCAGTAGTAGGCGACCGTCTGCGAGCCGACCGCGCCGGTCTGAAACGCCGGCACGTCGACCGCCGGGCCGCCGGACCGGTAGCGAACCGACAGCCCGAGCCCTCTGGCGCGCGACCTCTCCGGGACGAGCCCGGATCGTCGCCGGACGGTACGGCGCACCGAACAGGACGCCTCCCAGCCCTGCCGCTGTGACTCGCATGGACAGGAGAAAGATCGCCGGCTCGCCATCCCGCTCCACGTACGTCCGCACGTTCACCTGCGCGAACGACGGCGTCCGTCTGCCGTCGAGCCGTACGTCCTCGTTGCGGTACGCGACCAGAGAGACGACCGCGCTCCCGCCGTCCGTCACGAGCGGCCGCACGCCCGCGGGCAGCGGGCGCTCGACGCGCTCGGGGTCGACCTCCCAGGAGGCGAGCAGGAGATCGCGCGCGGTCAGCGTCAGCAGCATCCGCCGACACTATCCGCCGCCGGACCTCGGGGCAGGAAGCGGCCGCCCGGAGCCGAACGGCCGGAGGTGGACACGCGCGCCGCCATCGACCGCTTCCTCGCCGGCCCGAGCCTCGCGGACGCCACTCGCCGAAGCTATCGCATCGGACCTGGCCGAGTTCTCCTCGTGGCTCGCCGCCGGCCGACGGGACCTCGACGACGTGGACGCGAGGCTGCTCGCAGCGTACGCGGCCGAGCTCGGCTCGGACCGGCCGGGCCGGAAACCGCGCAAGCTGGCGCAGTCGACGATCGCACGGAAGCTCGCAGCCGTCCGATCGCTCCTCAGGGAGACGCGCGGTGCGGCCTTCGTGCCCGACCTCCAGCTCGGCGGGCGGGCGGGGCGAAGGCTTCCGCACGCTCCGACACAGGGCGAGACGGATGCCCTCCTGCGCGGCCTCGACGGCGAGGATCCGATCTCGCTTCGCAACCGCGCGCTCTTCGAGCTGACCTACTCGGCCGGCCTCCGCTCGCAGGAGGTCGTCGACCTGAGGCTTCCCGATGTGGACTTCGAGCAGGAGTCCGTGCTCGTCCGCGGCAAGGGCGGCAAGGAGCGACTCGTTCCGCTCGGCGAGGAGGCCGCCTACCGGCTCCACCGATACCTGCGAGACGGCCGGCCGCAGCTCGCCCGGAGCGCGATCGACGCCGTCTTTCTCTCCGTCCGCGGACGGCCGCTCGACACGTCGACGCTCCGTCGGCTGGTCCCCAACCCGCATCGGCTTCGCCACGCCTTCGCGACCCACCTGCTCGAGGGCGGCGCCGACCTGCGGACGATCCAGGAGCTGCTCGGCCACTCGTCGCTCTCGACCACACAGGTCTACAGCCACGTCGACGGCCGCCGCCTCCGCCGCGTCTACGACCGGGCGCACCCCCGTGCCTGAGCTCGACCCGGCCACCGAGAGCTTCCTGGCCCTGCTCGCTGCGCGCAGGTCGCCGCGGACGGTCGACGCCTACCGGCGAGACCTCGCCGACCTGACGCGTTTTCTCGGCGCAGCTCCGGCAGCAGCGACGACTGGGGACATCGAGGCCTGGATAGCCGACCTTCGCGCGCGCGGGCTCGCGCCGAGCTCGATCGCGCGGCGCACGGCGGCAGCGCGAACCTTCTACCGTCACCTCGTCCTGCTCGGCGTTCGCTCGGACAACCCCGCAGCCGACGTCGCGCTGCCGCGGCGGCGGCGCAGGCTCCCTCGTTCCCTCTCGCCGGGCGAGGTGGAGCGGTTGATCGAGGCTGCGAACGGCGTCACCCCCCGAGCTTTCCGTGACCGGGCGCTCGTCGAGCTGCTCTACGGCGCCGGGCTGCGCGTGAGCGAGGCTGTCGGCCTCGACCGGGGGCGCGTCGATCTCGAAAACCGGTTGGTCCGCCCACTCGGAAAGGGAGGCAAGGAGCGCGTCGTACCGCTCGGGCGGGAGGCGACGGAGGCCCTGCGCCGCTATCTGTCCCGCGGCCGGCCGCACCTCGACCGGCGCCACCGTCCGGAGCTCTTCCTGAACGCTCAGGGTGGCGCGCTCACTCGCGCAGGCGCCTTCCTGATCCTGCGCAAGCTCGCCGAGCGGGCCGGCCTCGATCCCGAGCGCGTCCATCCGCACCTGCTGCGCCACTCGTTCGCGACCCACCTCCTCGAGGGCGGCGCCGACCTGCGCTCGGTCCAGGAGATGCTCGGCCACGCGGATCTCGCGACGACCGAGCTCTACACGCACGTTTCCGACCGGAGGCGGCGGGAGACCTACTTCCGCGCGCACCCGCACGCGGTCCGCGGCGATCATGGGAGTCGATGAGCGTTCCGCCCGGCTGGCCGCTGCTCGACCTGCACAACCACACCGACCGCTCCTACGACGCCGTCAACACGCTCGCCGACTACGAGCGGGCCTTCGGCGAGGGGCTGTTCGACGTCCTCGCGATCACCGACCACAACCGGATCGACGGCGCCGTCGAGGTGGCCGAGCAAGCCTCCTTCCCCGTCATCGTCGGCATGGAGCTCGATACCGCGGACGGCGAGCTGATCGGCCTCTTCCTCCGCGATCGGATCCCCACGGGCCTGCCCGCGGACGAGACGGCGCGCCGGATCCGCGACCAGGGCGGCCTCGTCTACCTCCAGCATCCGTTCTACCTGATGGTCCGCCATCCGCTGGCCGGGCGTGTCCGTGAGGGGCTTGCCTCCGCCGGGCTCGTGGACATCGTCGAGGGGCTGAACGGCGGTCCGTTCACGGCCGCGCCGGACGCGAGAGCCCGCGCCTGGGCCGCAGCCGCAGAGCTGCCGCTCGGCGCAGGAAGCGATGCCCACGAGCCCCCTGTCATCGGCACGTGCGCGGTCGCGATCCCGCCCGGCCCCCTCGACGCGCCGTCCGTGCTCGCCCGGCTGGGAAGCGGCGTCCTCGTCGATCGCCACCGCAGCTCGACCCGCCAGCTCGTGACGAAGGCTCGATACCGCGGCCTCGCCGAGATCCCGAAGCGCCTGCAGGGCGAGCCACGGCGGCGGCGGTTCCCTCCTTCCGGTGCCTGACGATGGATAATCGAGCTGTGGAGCAGCGAGTCAGCGTCGTGACGCTCGGCACCTCCGACCTGGGACAGGCCCGTGCGTTCTACGAGGCCCTCGGCTGGCAGACCGACTCCGACCCCGGTTCGGACGTCGTCTTCTTCCAGGCCGGCGGGCTCGTCGTCTCGCTCTGGGATCGAGGCCGGCTGGCAGAGGACAGCGGCGTCGAGGATCCCGGAGGCTGGGGAGGCATCACCCTGGCGCACAACGTGCGGAGCCCCGACGAGGTAGACGCCGTCCTGGCGCGTGCCGAGGCCGCCGGGGCACACGTCGCCCGCGAAGGTGCGCCGACGTTCTGGGGTGGGTACTCAGGGGTCTTCGTCGATCCGGACGGCCATCCGTGGGAGGTCGCTCACAACCCGCACTGGACGTTGAGCGCGGACGGCTCGGTCCGGCTCGCCTGAGCCGGCCGGCCGCCCTACCGGGCTGCCCGCCGGGCGCGCGCTTTCTTCTTCAGCACGTCGGCGACCTTGCGCGCAGTCTGGCGGAGCTCGGCGTCTTCGTCGTCCGCCTCGGCGATGTGGTCGAGGAGGACGAGCGTGTCGGCATGAGGTGAGCCGTTCTTCAGCGCCAGGATCGAGAGGCGACGAACGGCGGCGTTCGGATCGGCGTTCGCAAGCTGATGGAGCAGCGAGCGCTGGGCGTTGACGACGCCGGCGTGGTCACGCGAGAGGGACTCGAGCGAGAGGAGCGCCGAGCCGCGGCATGCCGGGCTGTCGTCCTCGAGCCCGCGGCGAAGGAGCTCGGTCTTCTGCCGGTAGCGCATCTGCCCGACCGCCCGGAACGCGACTGCCCGCTGGCGGAAGTCCTCGCTGCGGGCAGCCTCCTCGATCTCCTCGTCCACGGCATGGCGGAGCTGGGCGAGCTCCCGCTCGTCGGTGACCTCGGCTGCCCGAGCCGCGACCTGTGCGAGATCCAAAGCTACGAGACGCTCGTGAGGGCCCTCGCCGGCGGGCCTACGTACTCGGCCGAGGGCCGGACGAGGCGTGCGGTGCGCTTCTGCTCGAGGATGTGAGCCGACCAGCCGCCCGTTCGCGAGGATGCGAACATCGCCGGCGTCATCGGAGGCGGGATCCGGGCGACGTCGAGCACGACGGCCGACCAGAACTCGACGTTCGTCGCAAGGACGCGCTCGGGGTGGCGCTCGGCGAGGGCGGCGAGGGCCGCGCGCTCGAGCTCCTCGGCGACCTGGAACCGCGGCGAGTCGAGCTCCTGGGCGGTTCGCCGGAGCACCCGCGCCCGCGGATCCTCGGCCCGGTAGACACGGTGGCCGAAGCCCATCAGCCGCTCCTTGCGGTCGAGCAAGCCGGCGACGTACTCGTCGATCGAGCCGGCCTCGGCTGCGGCGTCGAGCATCGGGAGGATGCGCGCCGGCGCTCCGCCGTGGAGCGGGCCCGAGAGCGCGCCGACCGCCGACGAGAGGCAGGCCGCACAATCGGCTCCCGTGGACGCGACGACCCGCGCCGTGAACGTCGAGGCGTTCATCCCGTGCTCGGCGGTGCAGATCCAGTACGTGTCGATCGCCTTCACGTGCTTCGGATCGGCCTCTCCTCGCCATTCGAGGAGGAAGCGCTCGGCGGCGGTCTCGCCGGCCGCGACCGTGGCGGCGTCGACCGGCGCCGTCTCGCCGTCGTGCAGGCGGGCGGACTGCGCGACGATCGAGATCATCGTCGACGACAGGCGACGCAGATCCTCCTTGGCGCCCTCGTCGGAGACGTCGATCAGCTTCTTCAGACCCCAGTCGGCGCTGAGCCGGGCCGTCGCCGCCTGCAGGTCGGCGACCGGCTCGCCCGTCGCCCCCGGGAGGGCGTAGGGCTCGGCCGGAGCGAGGCCCGGGGTGAGCGAGTCGTCGACGAGCAGCCCCCAGACCTGTTCGAAGGGAACGCGGCCGACGAGCTCCTCGATGTCGACGCCGCGGTACCGCAACGAGCCGCCTTCGCGATCCGGTTCGGCGATCTCCGTTCGGAATGCGACGATCCCCTCGAGCCCGGCTCGGAACTCGTTCATCGCGCGGAATCTACCTGAACGTCCGACATTCGGAACCGGCTAGAGTCACTGCCGTTCACGGCACAGGCAAAGACGGGAGCACCAACGTATGAGACGCAGGGTGACGGTCATCGGAGCCGGCAACGTGGGCGCGACGGCGGCCCAGGAGATCGCGCGAAGGGACTACGCAGACGTGGCTCTCGTCGACATCGTCGAGGGCCTCCCCCAGGGCAAGGCGCTCGACATGAACGAGGCCGGGCCCGTGCTCGGATACGAGGCGAAGGTCGTCGGGACGAACGGCTACGAGGACACGGCGGGCTCGGACGTCGTCGTCGTCACCTCGGGCAAGCCGCGCTCGCCTGGCATGAGCCGCGACGACCTCGTGACGACGAACCAGGCCATCGTCGGCGCGGTCACCAAGGCTGCGGTCGACGCCTCGCCCGACGCGATCGTCATCGTGGTCACCAACCCGCTCGACGCGATGTGTCACGTCGCGAAGTCCGTGTCGGGGCTCCCGAAGGAGCGCGTCTTCGGCATGGCGGGCATCCTCGACACGGCCCGCTTCCGGACGTTCATCGCCTGGGAGACGGGCATGTCCGACCGCGACGTCCAGGCGATGGTGCTCGGCGGCCACGGCGACCAGATGGTTCCGGTCGTCTCGGCGACGACGGTGGGCGGCGTGCCGCTGACGCAGCTCGTGGATCGAGACCGCATCGACGCGATGGTCGAGCGGACACGCAAGGGCGGAGGCGAGGTGGTCAATCTGCTCGGCACCTCGGCCTGGTACGCGCCGGGAGCTGCGGTCGCCCAGATGGTCGAGTCGATCATGCTCGACGAGAAGCGCGTGCTCCCGTGCACCGCGCTGCTCGAGGGCGAGTACGGCATCGACGGCCTCTACATGGGCGTCCCCGTCGTTCTCGGTTCCGACGGCGTCGAACGCGTCGTCGAGCTCGAGCTCTCGGCAGACGAGCAAGCCGAGCTCAACTCCTCCGCGGACGCCGTGCGCGAGGTCGTCGCCGTTCTCGCCTGAGTAACTGCACGGCCGAGCTCCGGCGCACGGCTACCATCCGTCGATGCGCCGCCGCCCTCGTCTTACGTGGCCGCGCGCGCTCCTCGTGGCTGCGATCGTCCTGTGCGGAGCGCTGGCCGTGCTCTGGTTCGTGCCCTCCGGCCAGTATCTGCTGCTCCCCGACAAGGCCCGGCCCGTCGAGCCGCTCGTCTCGATCGACAACGAGACCGGCAGGACGGGCGCGAACGGAGGCGGCATCTACATGGTGGACATACTCGTGCGGAGGGCCAACCTCCTCGAACGGATCTTTCCCGGCCTGAACGACGGCGCAACCCTCGTGCCCGGACAGGTCTTCAACCCCGTAGGCGTGAGCGAACAGCAGCGCCAGCAAAGCTCGAGCCTCGACATGACCCGGTCCCAGCAGATCGCGGCGGCGGTGGCGCTCGAGTCGCTCGGCTACGCACGTCGATGCGACGCCGAGCGGGGCCGAGATCTCGCTCGTCGTGCCGGACTCGCCCTCCTCCGGCAAGCTCGAGCCGGGCGACGTGATCGTCGAAGCGGACGGATCGCCCGTGAAGACGCCCGACGACCTGCGGGACGCGATGGCGGACGTGAAACCCGGTGAGGAGGTGACGATCTCCTACCGCCGCTCCCGGGCAACGAAGGACGTCACGCTCGCGACACGCGCCGCCGAGGACGACCCCGCGCGGGCGGTCATCGGGGTCCTCGTCCAGCAGGCGGCGACGATCGACCTACCCGTGAAGATCTCGATCGACGCGGGCGGCGATCGGAGGGCCTTCGGCCGGTCTGGCCTTCGCGCTCGACATCGTCGACGAGCTGGGTCAGGACGTCGACCAGGGACGCCGGATCGTCGTCACGGGCGAGCTCGGACTGGACGGGCTCGGTCGAGCCGATCGGCGGCATCAAGCAGAAGACGATCGGTGCGAAGCAGGCGGGCGCGGATCTGTTCATCGTCCCCGAGGAGAACTACGAGGAGGCGAAGCAGCACGGCGACGGGCTCGAGATCGTCGCCGTGGAGACGTTCGGCGAGGCGCTCGCCGACCTCGGCGCAGAGCCTGTCACAGACTGAAGCGCCGGGGCTAGGCCGGGACTGCCGCAGCCTCGCGCACGAGCGCGCCGAGCCGCCTGACGCCCTCGGCGATCTCTTCCGCCGACGGGAAGCTGAACGCGAGTCGCATCGACTCGTGTCCGCCCTCGCCGGCGAAGAAATCCGTGCCCTTCACGAACTGGACCCCCGCCTCGGCGGCTCGCTCGAAGAGCGCGTCGACGTCGACGCCGGCGGGCAGATCTGCCCACAGGAAGTAGCCCCCGTCCGGCCGGCTCCACGAGGCGCCCTTCGGGAACTCAGCCCTGAGCCCGTCGAGCATCGTGTCCCGCCGCCGACGCAGCTCGGTACAGACCACCTCGAGATTCGGCTCGAACAGGCCGCGCTGGATGAACTCGTGGAGCATCGCCTGCGGCAGCTGGGGCGGGCCGATGTACGTCGACGCGGCGATCGCCTCGATCGGCTTCGTGAGCTCTGGCGGCACGATCATGTAGCCGACCCGCAGGCCCGGCGCGCCGGTCTTCGAGAACGAGGTCGAAAAGACGACGTTCCTTCCCTCGGCCAGGTCGTACATGCTCGGCAGCGGCTCACCGGAATAGCGGACGAGCCGGTAGGGGTCGTCCTCGTAGATCATGAAGCCCTTGGCCTGCGCCAGCTCGACGAGGGCCTGGCGCTGCTCGAGCGGGAGCGTCCGGCCCGACGGGTTCTGGAAGGTCGGGATCGTGTAGACGACCTTGGGGGCCGGGCCCTCGGAGACGACGGATTCCAGCCGGTCGAGGTCGAGGCCCGCGTCGGTCAACGGCACCGAGGAGATCTCTGCCCGGACACTCCGAAAGACAACGATCGTCCGGTCGTAGCTCGGCGCCTCGATCACCGCCCGCCCGCCGTCGGCGAACAGGTGGCGCATGAGAAAGTTGAACCCCGTGAGCGAGCCGGTCGAGATGACGACCTGCGACTGCTCGACGCCGTGCTGGGCGGCGATCCACTCGCGCAGAGGCGGATACCCGCCGGCCGGGCCGTAGTTGAGGATCGTCCGGCCGTCACGTGCGATGACCGCCTGCGCACATTCACCGAGCGCCTCGACGGGGAGGATGTCTGGCGACGGATTGCCGCGCGCGAAGGAGATCACGTCCACGGCGGGTCAGTCTAGCGCCGGGCTTTCCCGTCAGGCGTAGGCACGCCGCGGGACGACCTGGGCACGATCAGCTCGTCGAGGACGGGGATTGGACGCCGACGAGATCGGCCACGAGCTGCGCCGCCTCGGTCGGGCTCTGCCCTACGCGCACGCCATGAGCCTCGAGCGCCTCCTTCTTCGCGGCGGCCGTGCCCGACGAGCCCGAGATGATCGCGCCGGCGTGGCCCATGGTCTTCCCGGGAGGCGCCGTGAAGCCGGCGATGTAGCCCACGACGGGCTTCGTCATCCGCTCAGCGATGAACGCCGCCGCCTTCTCCTCCTCGCTGCCGCCGATCTCACCGACCATGACCACGTACTCGGTCTCCGGGTCGGCCTCGAACCTCGCCAGGACGTCGATGAAGGATGACCCGACGACGGGGTCCCCCCGATTCCCACGATAGAGGACTGGCCGATACCGAACTGTGTCAGCTCGTTGCCGATCTGATACGTGAGCGTGCCGGAACGGCTCACGAGGCCCACCGGGCCCGGGGAGAAGATCTCGGCGGGGATGATGCCCACGTTCGCCTTCCCCGGCGACAGGACGCCCGGGCAGTTCGGCCCGACCATCGTGACGCCCCGCGGGCGGATGTAGTTGTAGACGCGGAGCATGTCGTGAGCCGGGATGCCCTCCGTGATCGTGATGACGGTCTCGATACCGGCGTCCACGGCCTCGTAGACCGCGTCGGCGGCGAAGCGCGCCGGGACGAACACCATCGCGGTATTGGCAGCCGTCTCGTCGACCGCGTCGCGCACCGAGTCGAAAACCGGAATGCCCTCGACGGCCTCGCCGCCCTTTCCCGGCGTCACGCCGGCGACCACGTTGGTGCCGTAGGCGCGGTTGCGGAGCGTGTGAAAGGTGCCTTCGCGCCCGGTGATGCCCTGGACGACGAGACGCGTCTCCGCTGTCGACGATGATCGCCATCTCTACGCGGCGAGCGCGACGACGCGCCGGGCCGCAGTGAGCATCGTGTCCTCGACGTGAACGTTGTCCGGGGCGCCCTCGGCGAGGATGCGGCGCCCCTCGTCCGCCTCGGTGCCGTCGATACGGACCACGACCGGGATCTCGATCTTCATCTCGCCGAGCGCCTCGAGAAGCCCCCTGGCCACCTCGCCGCCACGCGTGATCCCGCCGAAGATGTTGACGAGGATCGCCTCGACCGGGTCGGCGGTGATGACCTCGAGCGCTCCCACGACGACCTCCGCCTGCGCGCCGCCTCCGACGTCGCAGAAGTTCGCCGGGCGCCCACCGGCCTGGGCGACAACGTCGAGAGTGGACATCACGAGGCCGGCGCCGTTTCCGAGGATGCCGATGTCGCCGTCGAGCTTCACGTAGGCCAGGCCCTTCTCACGCGCCAGCGACTCCTGCCGATCGGCTCCGGCGACGTCGCGCAGCTCCGCGAGCGCCGGATGCCGGTACAGGGCGTTGTCGTCGATCGTGACCTTCGCGTCGAGCGCTCGCACCTCGCCCTCCGGAGTGACGATCAGCGGGTTGATCTCGCAGAGCATCGCCTCGCTCCCGACGAACGCCTCGTAGAGGAGCGCGATGATCACAGCGGTTTGCTTTTGCTCGGCCGGGTCGGTCACGCCGGCGTGGAAGCAGAGCCCGCGCGCGTGGAACGGCTGGAAGCCCATCAGCGGATCGACGTGGAGCCTGCGCGATCGCCTCGGGAGAGCGCTCCGCGAGCTCCTCGATGTCCATGCCGCCCTCGGTCGTCAACATGAAGAGCGGCTGCTTCTCGCCCCGGTCGAAGGTGACGCGACAGGTAGTACTCCTTCGCGATGTCGGACGCCTTCTCGATCCACAGGCGGCGGACGACGTGGCCACGGATGTCGAGCCCGAGAATGTCCCGCGCGTGGGCCTCGGCCTGCTCGGGCGTCTCGGCGAGCTTGATCCCCCCGGCCTTCCCGCGGCCGCCCGTGAGAACCTGGGCCTTGACGACCACCGGGCAACCGAGCTCCGTGGCGGCGTGCGCGGCTTCCGCAGGCGTCGAGGCGGGCTTTCCTTCGGAGACGGGGATGCCGAAGTCGCGAAACAGCTGCTTCCCCTGGTACTCGTAGAGATCCACGCCGGGCGGGAGTCTACCCCGGTCTATCCTTCCGGCACCATCGACAAGGGAGGGACCATGTCCGTCGCCAAGATCGTCGAGCTCACCGCCACCGGGGACACCGTCGAGAACGCTGTCGAGAACGGCGTCGCGAAAGCATCGGAGACTCTGCGCAACATCCAGCATGTGTACGTCGACGCCCTCGAGGCGCATTGCGAAGACGGCCGGGTCACCGCGTACCACGTGCACCTGAAGCTGACCTTCGTCGTCGACTGAGGGCCGGGTGAGCGCGGCCCCGGACCGGCGCGAGACCGAGAGCGGCATCGAGGTAAAGCCCGTCTACACGTCCGGGGACGTGGCGGGTATCGACCTCGAGCTGCCCGGCGAGTGGCCGTACACACGCGGCCCCTACCCGACCATGTACCGCGGACGGCCGTGGACGATCCGCCAGTACGCAGGCTTCGGGTCGGCCGAGGAGACGAACGCGCGCTTCCGCTACCTCCTCGACCGGGGGCAGACGGGACTGTCGGTCGCGTTCGACCTGCCGACGCAGCTCGGATACGACTCGGACCACCCGCGCTCCGCGGGCGAGGTCGGCCGGTCGGGCGTGGCGATCGACTCGCTGGCCGACATGGAGCGCGTCTTCGACGGGATTCCCCTCGACCGGGTGTCGACCTCGATGACGATCAACGCCCCGGCGGCTCTCCTGCTCCTCCTGTACGAGCTGACGGCCGAGCGCCAGGGTGTCCCGGGAGCCGAGCTGAGGGGAACCGTTCAGAACGACGTCCTCAAGGAGTACGTCGCGCGCGGGAACTACATCTTCCCGCCCCGCCCGTCGATGCGGATCACCACCGATCTGTTCGCGTACTGCCGGGAGCAACTCCCGCGCTGGAACACGATCTCGGTCTCCGGTTACCACATCCGCGAGGCGGGCTCGACGGCCGTGCAGGAGCTGGCGTTCACACTCGCGAACGGGATCGCCTACTGCGAGGCGGCGGTCGCCGCCGGACTTTCTCCTGACGAGTTCGGCGAGCGGTTGTCGTTCTTCTTCAACGCGCACAACGACTTCTTCCAGGAGGTCGCGAAGTTTCGTGCTGCAAGAACGCTCTGGGCGCGCATCATGCGCGAGCGCTTCGGCGCGGCGAACCCGAGGGCGCAGGCCCTTCGCTTCCACGCGCAGACCGGCGGCTCGACGCTGACCGCCCAGCAGCCCGAGAACAACATCGTCCGGGTCGCGATCCAGGCTCTCTCGGCGGTCTGCGGCGGCGCCCAGTCGCTGCACACGAACGGGTTCGACGAGGCTCTGGCGCTGCCGACCGAGCATTCGGCGCAGATCGCGCTGCGAACCCAGCAGATCATCCAGCACGAGGCAGGCACGACCGACACGGCCGACCCGCTCGGAGGCTCCTACTACCTCGAGTCGCTGACGAAGGAGCTCGAAGAGCGCGCCTGGGAGCTGATCGAGCGCGTCGACGAGTTCGGCGGGGCGGTGCCGGCGATCGAGGCGGGGTTCGTGCAGGGGGAGATCGAGGACTCGGCGTTCAGAGATGCCCGCCGCCTCGAGAGCGGCGACCGGATCATCGTCGGCGTCAACGAGTTCGCGGACGCAGGCGAGCAGGCCGAGGTCGAGCTTCTCCGGATCGGCCCTGAGCTGGAGGCTCGACAGGTCGACCGGACGCGGCAGCTGCGCACGGATCGTGACCCGGAGGCGGCCGAGCTCGCCCTCGTCGGGGTACGGGACGCGGCACGGGGCACCGACAACCTGCTCCCGTCGATGCGCGACGGCGCTCGCTGCGTACTGCACGATCGGAGAGATCTGCGACGCGCTTCGGGCCGAATTCGGCACGTTCGACGCAACCAGAGCGTAGTCCGGTCGCCCTCCATCGCGCCGTCCGCGAGTCGTGGCGCGGCGAGCGGCCTTCGGGTCAGCGCGGCCCGACCCGAGCTCAAGAACCGCGACGGCCCCATGACCCACATCGCCGCCGCTCCGCACCGCCCACAGCCCCACCCAGGGTGGGGCCAGAGATCCATCCCGCCACCCGCCTCGACTCTACACTCGGAGCCCGCGCGGAAGTGGAACGGCTTCGTGCCGTTGTCGGCGCCATGTGTGCCGTTTCTCGTACGCCCGGGTACGAGGCCCAGCCATGCCGCCGCCGGCGCCCCGAGAAGGCGCCGGTCTCCTGGCGATAAGCTCCCTCCGCATGGCGACCACGGACGACATGCCCGCGGACACGACCGCGGACAAGCTCGCGCGGCTCGCCGCGCTGCGGGACGAGGCGGCCCATCCCGGTGACGAGCGCTCGGTCGAGCGGCAGCGCGAGCGGGGAAAGCTCCTCGCCCGCGAGCGCCTCGAGCTCCTGCTCGACCCCGGCACCTTCGTCGAGCTCGACCGCTACGTGCGCCACCGCAACCCGCAATTCGGGATGATGGAGCGGCGCCCCTGGGGTGACGCTGTCGTCACCGGTTACGGGACGGTCCTCGGCCGCAAGGTGTTCGTCTTCTCGCAGGACTTCACGGTTTTCGGCGGGACGCTCTCCGAGGCGTTCGCGGAGAAGATCTGCAAGGTCATGGACCTCGCGCTCAAGTTCGGCTGCCCGCTGATCGGCGTCAACGACTCCGGCGGCGCCCGGATCCAGGAGGGCGTCGTGTCGCTAGGCGGCTACGCGGAGATCTTCTGGCGCAACGTCCAGGCCTCGGGGGTCATCCCCCAGATCAGCCTGATCATGGGCCCCTGCGCCGGTGGTGCCGTCTACTCCCCGGCCATGACCGACTTCGTCCTGATGACGGAGGAGACGTCCTACATGTTCATCACCGGCCCCGAGGTCGTGAAGACCGTCACGGGCGAGGACGTCACGTTCGAGGAGCTCGGCGGCGCCTCGACCCACGCGTCGAAGTCCGGCGTCGCCCACTTCACCGCGCCCACCGAGCAGGCGGTGCTCGAGGACGCTCGTTACCTGCTCTCCTTCCTCCCGCAGAACAACCTCGAGCCGCCGCCGTTCGCAGAGACCTCGGATCCGGCCGACAGGGAAGACCCGGGGCTCGACGCGATCGTGCCGGACAATCCGAACAAGCCGTACGACATCCGCGACGTCGTGACCAGGGTCGTCGACGACGGCGACTTCCTGGAGGTTCAGGCGCAATGGGCCGAGAACATCGTCTGCGGCTTTGCGCGTCTCGGCGGCCACCCCGTCGGCGTGGTCGCGAACAACCCGCGTGCGCTTGCCGGAACGCTCGACATCAACTCGTCGGTGAAGGGAGCCCGCTTCGTCCGCGCCTGCGATGCGTTCAACGTCCCGCTCGTCACGCTCGTCGACGTTCCCGGCTTCCTGCCCGGCACCGCGCAGGAGTGGGGCGGCATCATCCGCCACGGCGCGAAGCTCCTATACGCCTACTGCGAGGCCACCGTTCCGAAGATCGCGCTGATCACCCGGAAGGCCTACGGCGGAGCCTACGACGTCATGAGCTCGAAGCACATCCGGGCTGATTTCAACTTTGCCTGGCCTACGGCCGAGGTCGCGGTCATGGGCCCCGAGGGCGCGGTCAACATCGTCTTTCGCAAGGAGCTCGAGGGGGCAAGCGACCCGGAGGCCCGTCGCGCCGAGCTGATCCAGGACTACAAGGATCAGTTCGCCAACCCCTTCGCGGCTGCCGAGCGCGGGTACATCGACGACGTCATCGAGCCGCGCCGCACCCGACCGGTTCTGATCGGGGCTCTCGAGACGGCGCTCGAGAAGCGGGAGCGCCGTCCGCCCCGCAAGCACGGCAACATCCCGCTGTAGCCGGGCCGCTAGCCGACGAGGCGGATAGGCCCGGCCACCTCGGCGGCGAATGCCTCGACCACATGCGGGTCGAACTGGGTGCCGGCGCAGCGCTGGAGCTCCGCAATCGCCGCCGCCGGGGGCATCGCTCGCCGCCAGGGCTGATCCGAGGTCATCGCCTCGAAGGCGTCTGCCACGAACAGAATCCTCGAGCCGAGCGGGATCTGGTCGCCAGAGAGGCGCGCGGGATACCCCCGTCCGTCCCAGCGCTCGTGGTGGTGGAGCACCCAGGTGGCTACCGGGTCGACCCCGAGCGAGGCCAGGATCCGGTAGCCGATCTGCGGATGCTGCTCGACCGTGCGCCGCTCGGCCTCGTCGAGCGGCCCCGGCTTCGCGAGCAGGTCGTCCGGAAGAGCGAGCTTTCCGATGTCGTTCAGGCCGCCTGCCACCCGGATCAGCTCCTGCTCCTCCGCGTCCAGTCCCAGACGGCGCGCCACGCGGGCCGCGAGATCGGGAACGGCGATTCGCCGGGCGCTCTCCGCAGTTCGCTCCGTGACCGCCCGGGCCAGAGCGAGCGCGGTGCGCCGCAGCCCCGCTCGCAGCTCCTGACCGGTGAGCTCGGGCGCGTCCCCGTCGCCCCGGCGCGACCGGACGCAGTTCTTCCCGTCGGCCTTGGCTCGGTAGAGAGCCGAGTCGGCACGGCGAACGAGATCGGATGCGTCAACTCCCTGCGACGGGAAGGAGGCGATGCCTGCCGAGGCAGTCACGCGGCCGCAGTGGTAGGCAGCGGTGGCGATCCGCTCGAGGACGCCCTCGGCGATCCCGCGCGCCTCTGCCTCGTCGAGTCCGGGCAGGATGAGGGCGAACTCGTCTCCGCCGATCCGGAAGGCTCGACTGCCGTGCGTCAGGCAGGCTGCGACGCCCAGCAGCACCTCGTCCCCGGCCGGGTGACCGAAACGGTCATTGACCTCTTTGAAGTCGTCGACATCGATGATGCAGAGCGTCAGCGGGTCGCCGGCAGTGGTTGTGCGCCGGAGATCCCGTTCGAGCTGCTCCGCGAAGCCGCGATCGTTGCCAAGGCCGGTCAGGCGATCGGTGGTCGCAAGCCTGGCGGTCTCCGCGAGCGCCGCGCAGTAGCGCCAGCAGAGGAGCACGGACACGATCGGGCCTAGGATCGCGGCGGCGAGAAGCGGCGCTCTGTTGGCGCTGAAGGACGCCCAGATCGCGATTCCCGTCACCGCGATCCCGGCAGCGGCCGCAGGAGCCGGCCAGGGAAGGCGGGAGACAATCACGCGCTTCCGGAGTTTGGCCCGAAAGGGTCGTGGCAGCATCCCACCGACGGGGGATTGCCCCCCGGCGGCCGACGGGATCCCGAGCTACTCGATTCCGGCTTCGGCCAGGGGCCGCCGGGCCCAGGCGAACGTGTCCCGGTACCACCCGGCGAGCTCGGCGATCGTCGTTCCGCGGCCGGATGAGTGCACGAACCAGCCGTCCCCGAGATTGATGCCCATGTGCCCCACCTGACCCGGCCTCGACTCCGGCCCGTTCGACCCGAAGAAGATGACATCTCCGGGGATGATCGACTCGAAGCCGATCCGTGCCTTCTTCTTGACTTCGCCGCTCATCTCGTACGTCGTCCGGCCCCGCAGAACCGCCGCGAGCCCGGGGGCGCCTGCGAACGGCTCGGTCTTGTAGACGCGCCAGACGAAGCCCGAGCAGTCGAATCCGCCCGAGGCCTGCCGGCCGAACAGGAACTGCGACTGCTCGGAGGTACCTCCCCAGATGTACGGGTAGCCGACGAACTTCACCGCCCGAGTGAGCACCGTTCGCTGCCAGTCGCTCAGCTCGGGGACGCTGAACCCCGCTGCCTTCGCGCGAACGGCGGCGACGCCCTCCCCGCCTCGCAGCTCGAGCAGGCGCGCCAGCGAGTACGCCGTCTCGGCGCGCGTGATCGGATCGTCGGGACGGATCTCGATCCCGTCTCGCTCCTGGGGATGGTTGAGGCGCAGGCCGAGGAGGCGGGCGACCACCTCCGTGCCGGTGCGGTTCGGAGGCCGCAGGCCGGCGGCGACCAGCGCCGAGCGGAACTGCTTCGCCGCGTTGCCGAGGCCGAGCGCCTTGACGAAGGAGGCATCGAGCTCCCACAGCTTGACCGGCAAGGACGGGTCGGCGGGTGCGACCGGGTTCTTCCCGAGCCCTACCAGGATGTCGGTGAGCTCGCCCTCGGTGAGCGTGGCCTCTGCGCGAAACTCGGCGACGGACGGCGCCATCAAGCCTGCCGCGACGACCGCCTGGATGTCGTGCTTGGCCCAGCTCGCCTTGCCCTCCGCAGCGGGTGCAATGGCCAGCGCGGCCAGGCAGACAAGGACGAGAAGTGCTCGACGCATTGCCCGGTCCGTATCGACGCCTGCCCCGAATGCCTTTAGGCTGGCCGTTCGTGGCGATCGACATCACTCCCGACCCGACACCCGAGGAGCGCGCTGCGATCGTGCAGGCGCTCGCGGCATTGCAGGCGAACCGCAGACGTCCACGGGGCCCGTGGTGGCATGACGGCGTCCACGAGGCGGTCGGTCTCGACGAGGACGATCCTGAGCGCCCCGAGATGTAGGGGCGGGACCCGTCCCGCCCGGAGGTGTAGGGGCGGGACCTCTCCCGCCCGGACCCGTAGGGGCCGGACAGGTCCGGCCCCTACAGCTCCCGCTCGTAGACCTCGAGTAGGAGCCACGGCGCGAAGCCGAGGCGACGGTAGAGCCGGAGAGCGGGCGTGTTCGACGGAATCACCGTCAGGCGCAGCTCCTGCGCGGGGTGCCCGAGCCAGTAGTCGTCGAGCGCCCGGCTGAAGAGGTAGCCGCCGACACCGAGGCCGCGGGAGCCCTCGGCCACGCCGACGTGCGTGATCCAGCGGCTGCCGGGCTCGACGTGTACGAAGGCGACGACGGCGCTGTCGAGCTCGGCAACGGTCACCTCGCCCGCGTCGAGCCATCGCTCCCAGACCTCGAGCGTACGCCGGCCGATGGGAAACGCCTCGCGATAAAGAGTCCACACGGTCGCCGCGTCTGCAGGTACACCCGTTCTGACGGTGACGTGAGGTGGTGCCGGCCCTGCCGGGCGGTGATCGGCGGGCAACAGCCGGTAGACGGCGTCGAGAGCATCCACCCGCGGGCGAAACCCGCGCCGCTCGAGCAGGAGGCGCCCGGCGACGTTGCGGGCACCCACCGCCGCGCTCAGCCACGCGGCGCCGCGATCGCGGGCAACCTCGATCGAGGCGTCGATCAGGGTGCTGCCCATCTTCTGCCCTCGGAAGCTCGGCGAGACGAGCGGACCGACGACGGTACCGTTACCGTCGAGCTGCACGCCGCCAAAGGCTGCAAGCCGGCCGTCCTCCTCGATCACGCGGAGCTGCTCGGACGGCGGCACAGACCAGGAGGCGAGGTCGGCGTCGAGCTCGCTGCGAGATGCCCAGAGCGGCTTGCCGACCTGCTCCTCGACCCGGGCGAGCGCATGGCGGGAGAGCGCGACGACGGCGTCACGATCGCTGTCTGCGAAGCTACGCAGGCTGTCGTCCACGGAGCAGGCTCGGCGCCTGAAGCGCGTACTCGAGGCCGGAGACGAGCGTGAATACGAGAGCAACGAGCAGAGCCCACCAGGCGACGCCGTCGGAGAAGGCGCCAGCTGCCGCGAGCCCGCCGATCACGACGGCAAGCCCTTGCGCCCAGGTCTTGACCTTGCTGAGGTCGCGTGCGCCGAGCACGATGCCGCGCTCGATCGCCGCCAGCCGCAACCCCGAGACGAGAAACTCGCGAGCGACGATCAACGCCACCATCCAGCCGGGAAACGGCGGCACGAGCATGATCATCGCGGCGATCACCAGGATCTTGTCCGCCATCGGATCGAGGATCCGGCCGAGATCGGTGCTCTGCCCTGAGCGACGGGCGAGCCAGCCGTCGATCTGATCGGTCAGCATCGCCACCGCGAACACGGCTGTCGCCCAGTAGAAGTGGTTCTCGAAGTCGAGCGCGTACAGCGCAATGACCACCGGCACGGCTACGGCACGAGCGACGGTCAGCTGGTCGGCGGTCGACATTCCTTGGAGAATACGCCCGGTCGTGCGTTCCTTCAGCAAAGTCCTCGTGGCGAACCGGGGAGAGATCGCGATCCGCGTGTTCCGCGCGCTGCGCGAGCTCGGCATCCGGACGGTTGCCGTCTACTCGGAGGTCGACCGGGACGCGCTCCACGTGCGGGCTGCCGACGAGGCGTTCCTCGTTGGTCCCGGCCCAGCCGCCGAGAGCTACCTCGCCCAGGAGCGAATCCTCGACGCGGCACGACGCGCGGGCGCGGAAGCTGTTCACCCCGGCTACGGGTTCCTGGCCGAGAACGCTCGCTTCGCCCGGGCCTGCGAAGCGGACGGTCTCGTCTGGATCGGGCCGCCGCCCGAGGCGATGGAGGCGATGGGCTCGAAGATCGCCTCCCGCGAGCTCATGGCTGCGGCCGGGGTTCCGATCGTTCCCGGCACCACGGAGGCCGTCGAGAGCGCAGACGAGGTCGTCCGGCTCGGCGACGAGTACGGCTGGCCGGTCGCGATCAAGGCGGCGGCCGGCGGAGGGGGCAAGGGCCTGAAGGTCGTACGCACTCGCGACGAAGCCGAGCGCGCCTACGAGTCGGCGCGGCGTGAGGGCGAGGCCTACTTCTCCGATTCGACGGTATACGTCGAGAAGTACGTCGAGGATCCCCGCCACGTCGAGGTG
The DNA here is from genome assembly GCA_963797645.1 of uncultured Thermoleophilia bacterium. GTDB lineage: Bacteria > Actinomycetota > Thermoleophilia > Gaiellales > Gaiellaceae > CAWCQC01. Next base: position 38,129 of record CAWCQC010000005.1, read on the forward strand.
CAGGTCCTCGCCGATGGCCACGGCACCGTTCTCCACCTCGGCGAGCGCGACTGCACGATCCAGCGGAGGCATCAGAAGCTGATCGAGGAGAGCCCCTCGCCCGCGGTCACAGCCGAGCTGCGCGGCCGGATCGGCGGAATCGCGGTCGAGGCGGCGCGGGCCGTCGGCTACCGGTCGGCCGGGACGGTCGAGGGACTGCTCGATCGAGCGGGGAACTACTACTTCCTCGAGATGAACACCCGCATCCAGGTCGAGCACACCGTGACCGAGATGGTCACGGGGATCGATCTCGTACGCGAGCAGATCCTGATCGCGGCCGGCGAGCCGATCTCCTTCCGTCAGGAGGACGTGCGCTTCGCCGGGCACGCGATCGAGTGCCGCATCAACGCGGAGGATCCTTCGAACGGGTTCCTCCCGTCACCCGGAACGATCACCGCCTACCGCGAGCCCGCGGGCCCCGGCGTCCGCGTCGACTCGGGCGTCGCCGCGGGCTCAGAGATCCAGGCGCTCTACGACCCGATGATCGCGAAGCTGATCGTCTGGGATACCGACCGCGAGAGCGCGCGAAAACGGATGCTGCGCGCCCTGGACGAGTTCGTGATCGAGGGTGTCTCCACGCTCGTCGGGTTCCACATGGCGCTACTCGATCATGCGTGCTTCGTCGAGGGAGCGACCTGCCACGGCGTCGTCGAGAGCGAATTGATCGCCGAGCGCGCACGGAAGCTGACGACTCGGCCGGACACCGCCGTGGGCAGGGCGGGACGGGACGGCCGGGCCCTCGAGCGCGTGGTGCTCGCCGAGGTCGACGGACGCCGGTTCGAGGTGAAGCTCCTCGAGCCCGAGCCGCTCCACGCTGAGCTCGCCCGCCGCAGGCGTGAACGCGGAGCCGGCAATGCGTCCGGTGCGGGCAGCGAGGCGATTGTCAGCCCCATGCAGGGAACGGTTCTGGCGGTCGAGGTTGCCGACGGCGACGAGGTGCGTGCCGGTCAGGTCGTCTGCGTCGTCGAGGCGATGAAGATGGAGAACGAGATAATCGCGCACCGCGCCGGCGTCGTGGGAGCGCTGTCTGTCGCTCCAGGGAAACCGGTCAAGACGGGTCAGGTGGTCTGCGTCGTCGTCGCGGAAGGCGACGACCTGGCGTCATAGCGTCCGGCGGTAGACCCTGAAGGCGCGCGTAGCGAGCGCGCTCGTCGCGGCCACGAACGCGAGCAGGAGCCCGAGATACAGCCAACACGCGACCCCAATCGGTGTCCAGGCCCGACATCTCGCGGGAAGCGACGACGCCCCAGTTGACAGGGTTGAAGCGGGCAGCCCACTGCATCCAGCCGGGCATCAGCGACTCGGCGATCAGGACGGCGGAGATGAAGATCAGCGGCAGCCCGAAGAAGTTGAGCACCGCGATCAGCGTCTCCTCGCGGCGGAGGAGCAAGGCGAGCGCGTGTGAGATCCCGCCGAAGCCGGCCGCCACGAGCGAGGCGACCGCGATGATCACGAGCCAGCCGAGGATGCCGCGGTCGATCCGAGCACCGAGCACCCAGGCCATCCCGAGGATGATGATCGTCTGGATCACGGCAACGATGCCCGTGTGGAGCACCTGCGAGACGATCAGAGCGCTCCGTCGCGTGGGTGTCGCGAGGAAGCGCTGGATCACGCCACGGTCGAGATCGTCGATCATCGACATGCCCGACCAGGTCGCGCCGAAGAACGCCGTCATGACCACGATTCCGGGCGTCAGGAACTGGACGTAGGAGTCGGTGTCGAACCCGGGCAGATCGACGACCCGGCGGAAGAGCTGGCTGTAGAGGAGCAGCCAGAAGAGCGGCTGCGTGAGCGCGAACACGATCCAGATCGGCTGCCGGAGGAAGTTCCGGCCGTGCCGGACGAGCATCGCGAGGGTGTCCATCGTCCACTCCTTCACGGCTGGAGCCCCTCCTCGTCCTCGGCCCTGAAGTCGCGCCCTGTGAAGTGGAGATACACGTCGTCGAGGGACGGTCGCGCGACCGTCACCGATGCGACCGTGATGCCCTCGGCCTCGAGGGCGGACAGGATGCCCGGGACGGCCGAGCCGCCGTGCTCGACGCGAGCGCGCAGGTGCCGCCCGTCCGGCACCGCCTCCTCCACCGCGCCGAGCTCGGTCACGATCCGCGCCGCCTCGTCGATCCGCCCGTTCTCGAGCTCGACCGTGACGGAGTCCCCGAGCAGCCCACGCTTGAGCGCTTCGGGCGTCCCCTCGACCGCGACCTTCCCGCGGCTGACGATCGCGATGCGCCGCGCGAGATGATCGGCCTCCTCGAGGTAGTGCGTCGTGAGCAGGATCGTCAGCTTCTCCTGACCGGCCAGCCGCTCGAGCTCCTCCCACATCGCGGCGCGGGCCTCCGGATCGAGGCCGGTCGTCGGCTCGTCGAGGAAGAGGACCGTCGGGCGGTGGACGAGCCCGAGCGCCACGTCGAGGCGGCGCTTCATGCCGCCCGAGTACGTGCGCACGATCCGATCGGCGAACTCGCCGATCCCGAACGTCTCCATCAGCTCGTCGACCCGCCGTCGCAGCTCGTGCGAGCGGCACCTGCTGCACGCGCCCCTGGAGCATCAGGTTCTCGCGGCCGGTCGCGTTGACGTCGACCCCCGAGTTCTGAGGGACGTAGCCGATCGAGCGGCGCACGGCGTCTGCGTCGCGCGTGACGTCGTGGCCGGCGACCACCGCCCGTCCCTCGTCGGGCATCGACAGGGTGACGAGGATCCGGACGGTCGTCGACTTGCCCGCGCCGTTCGGGCCGAGCAGGCCGAACACCTCACCCTCCGCGACGGAGAAGCTGAGCCCGTCGAGCGCCTTGACGCCCTTCGGATAGGTCTTCGTGAGCCCGTCGACCTCGATCGCAGCCACGGGATCCGAGTCTACCGAGGCGGCTACGCTAGGCCCGTGCGCATCCGGCTCAGGCTTTTTGCCGGCCTGCGAGAACAGGCGGGCACCGCGTCGCAGGAGGTCGATCTGCCCGACGGGAGCCTCGTCTGCGACGTCTGGGAGCGACTCGAGCCCGCCCTGGGTACCGCTCCGCCCGGCGTCCTCTACGCGCTGAACAGGGAGTACGTCGACGAAGACCACCCGCTCGCCGACGGCGACGAGCTGGCGCTGATACCCCCGGTGTCCGGCGGCGACGTCCGGCTGACCGACGGCCCGATCGACCTCGGGGCCGTGGTCGCCGAAGTCGCGCGTGAGGAGGCCGGCGCCATCGCCACGTTCGTCGGCACGACCCGTGTCAACTCACGAGGCCGGACCGTCGCCCGCCTCGAGTACGAGGCGTTCGAGGGGATGGCCGAGCAGGAGATGGCGCGCATCGCCGACGACCTCAAGGCTCGTTACGACCTCTGCGACGTCGCGATGGCGCACCGGGTAGGGCCGGTTCAGATCGGCGAGGCGAGCATCGCGATCGCCGTCTCCGCGCCGCACCGCGCCGACGCGCTGGCCGCGTGCAAGGACGCGATCGACACCCTCAAGGAGACCGTCCCGCTCTGGAAGAAGGAGATCTACGAGGACGGCGAGGAGTGGATCGGTCGCGGTTCGTGATCACGCCCACGCAAGAGCGCTACTCCTCTCCACGTACCTTCCTGACGCCCTTCCAGGCCAGCGGCAGGAGCGCCCCCGCCAGGTACAGCTTGATCAGGTCGCCGATCACGAACGGGTACAGACCGGCCTCGAGCGTGTCCTCGAGATTCGTGTCGATCTCCGCGGCCAGCCAGATCAGCCCGGGCACGTAGATCAGCACGTTCCCGGTCAGCATCGCGGCCAGCGAGGAGGGGAACTTCCGGTCCCACTTGCGCTCGGCGAGCATGCCCGTCACGGCGGCTGCGACCACGAATCCGATCAGGTAGCCGCCCGTGGGCCCGAGGAACGTCTCCCAGCCCTCGGTTCCGTCAGCGTAGATCGGCGCCCCCGCGATCCCGAGAGCGACGTACAGGAACAGGCTCGCGAAGCCGAGCACCGGCCCGAGCGCCGCCCCGACCAGGACGACCGCGAACGTCTGTCCCGTGATCGGCACCGGCGTGAACGGCAGCGGCAACGACACCTGCGCGGCCGCCGCAACGAGGCCGGCCCCGGCGAGAACCAGCAGCACGTCGGTCAGGACGCCTGCCCGCGGAAAGACCGCGCGGCTGAGGGTGGCGGAGTTCGCGGTCACGGGCGGGGATCATAGCGGGGCGGCTCCGCTCTACCATCTGACCATGGAGCAAAGGCTGCGAGATCTCCCGTCGGTCGATCGCCTGCTCGCCGACGAGCGCGTCACGCCGCTCGTCGAGGAACACGGCCGCGCCCCCGTGCTCGAGGCGTGCCGGCAGGCCATCGACCGCGCACGCGCGGAGATCCGGGCCGGGCGCGAGCCGGGCGATCCCGCCGACCGCGTCCAGGCTGAGCTCGCGACGTTGCTCGAGTCCGCGACTTCGCAGGACGATCAACGCGACGGGCGTCGTCGTCCACACGAACCTCGGCCGCGCGCCGCTCTCCGATGCCGCCCTGGCCCGTGTCGTCGAGGTCGGGCGTGGCTATTCGAATCTCGAGTACGACCTCGGTGCCGGAGCCCGCGGCTCGCGCCAGTCCCACCTGGCCGGTGCGCTCTGTGACCTCACAGGTGCCGAGGAAGCTCTCGTCGTCAACAACAACGCCGCCGCGGTGCTGCTCGCGCTCGCGGCGCTCGCCGAAGGGCGGGACGTCGTCGTCTCCCGTGGGGAGCTCGTCGAGATCGGCGACGGCTTCCGCATTCCGGACGTCCTCCTGCGCTCGGGCGCCCGGCTCGTCGAGGTGGGAACGACGAACCGAACCCGGATCGGCGACTACGAGCGCGCGATCCGCGAGGAGACCGCGGCCCTGCTGCGCGTCCACCAGTCGAACTTCCGGATCGTCGGCTTCAGCGAGCAGACCCCGCTCGCGGAGCTCGCGCAGCTCGCCGAGCGCCACCGCCTGCCGCTCGTCGACGATCTCGGCTCGGGAGCGCTGGCCGACTTCGCCGGCGAGCCCTCTCCCCGCGACAGCCTCGCGGCCGGGGCGCATCTCGTCTGCTTCTCCGGAGACAAGCTTCTCGGAGGGCCGCAAGCGGGAATCGTCGTCGGTCGCGCCGATCTGGTCGAGCGACTGAGGCGGCATCCGCTCCAGCGGGCGCTGCGCGCCGACAAGCTGACGCTGGCCGCGCTCGAGGGCACGCTTGCTCTGTACCGCGACCCCCGGCGTGCACGCGCCGCGATCCCGGTGCTGCGCATCCTCACGGAACCGCCCGAGGGCGTTCGGGCCCGCGCCGAACGACTCGCCGAGCGAACCGGCGGCGAGGTCGAGAGCACCGTCGCGCGCGTCGGGGGCGGCGCGCTCCCGCTCGCCGAGATCGCGAGCTTCGCCTGCGCGCTCGAAGAGGAGCTTGGCCCGCCGCTGCGAGCCGGTGACCCGCCGATCGTCGGCATCGTGCGCGACGGCAGGCTGCTGCTCGACTGCCGCACGCTGACCGACGCGGAGGTGGACGAGGTCGCCGCGGCCGTGGCGGCAGCTCGAGGGTGAGCCGGTCTCCGCTCGTACTCGGCACGGCGGGCCACATCGACCACGGCAAGACCTGGCTCGTCCGCGCGCTGACCGGCAAGGACACCGACCGGCTACCCGAGGAGCAGGAGCGGGGGATCTCGATCGATCTCGGCTACGCCCCACTCGAGCTGCCGAGCGGGCGCCGGCTGTCGGTGGTGGATGTTCCCGGTCACGAGCGGTTCGTCCGGAACATGGTCGCCGGGGCGACGGGGATCGACATGTTTCTGCTCGTCGTCGACGCGGCCGAGGGAGTGCGACCGCAGACGCTCGAGCACCTCGCGATCGTGCGCCTGCTCGGAATCGAGGCCGGCGTCGTGGCGATCACGAAGGTCGACGCCGTCGACGAGGAGACGCGCCTGCTCGCGGTCGAGGAGGTCGCGGAGCTCGTGCCCGGTGCTCCCGTGATTCCCACGAGCGCACGCACCGGCGAGGGGCTGCCCGAGCTCGTCGAAGCCCTCGAAGAGACTGCCGGCCGGGTTGAACGACGGCCGGCGCTGGCGGCGACGCGACTCTTCGTCGACCGGGCCTTCAGCCTGCGGGGCATTGGCACGGTCGTCACCGGGACGCTCTGGTCCGGGTCGATCGGCGACGGCGACACGCTGACCGTCGAGCCGGGCGGGCTCGAGGTACGGGTGCGCAGTGTGCAGGTGCACGACCGCCCGGTAGCCCGCGCGGAAGCCGGTCAGCGGGTGGCTGTCTCACTCCCCGGGGTCGAGCGGCGGGAGCTCGCGCGCGGCGACGTGCTCGTCGCGCCCGGCGCCTACCCGGTCAGCTACCGCCTCGACATCGCTCTGGAGGAGCTCGAGCCGATCCCCGAACGGATGGCAGTGCACGTACACCACGGGACGGCCGAGCACTACGCCCGTCTCGTCCGGGTGGGCGAGCGTCATGCACAGCTCAGGCTCACCACCCCGGCGGTGGCTGCGCGCGGCGACCGTGTCGTGCTCCGCGACCGGACCACGGTCGGCGGCGGGACGGTACTCGATCCCGCCCCGCCGAGGAAGCCGAGCGAGGAGCGCCTCACCATCCTCGAGCGGGGCGAGCCGGAGGCGATCGTCCATGCTGCGCTTGCCGCCTCGCGCGAGCCGTTGCGGCGAGACGATCTCGCCCGGCGCGGCCTCCTCGTTCCCAGCGAGCTCGACCTGGGCCTGGCGGGGGCGATCCGGGCCGGCGACTGGTACACGACGCCGGAGTGGCTCGAAGCCGAACGCGAACGCGTAGCGGTTGCTCTCGCGGCCCGAGCGGCCTCCGCTCCGCTCGACCCCGGCATACCGGTCGCCGAGCTTCTGCCGAAGCGACCGTGGGCATCGGCATTTCTGCCACTCTTGCCGCTCGAGCGGCGCGGCGCGGAAGCGTTCGCACCGGGAACGAGCGCCGTCCTCGGCGCACGCTCCGCCGAGGCCGAGGCCTTCGAGAGCGAGCTCGCCGCCGCCGGCCTCAACCCGACGCAGCCAAGCGACCGGGAGCTCGCCGGCTTCCTCGAGCGCGAGGGCCGCCTGATCCGGCTGGGCGACGGCTCGACGATCGGCACGGCCGCCTACGACGAGGCGAGGCAGATCGTCGTCGAGGAGTGCGAGACCGCAGGCAAGGTCACCCTGGCCCGCTTTCGCGACCTCGCCGAAATCAGCCGCAAGACCGCCCAGCTCCTGCTCGAACGCCTCGACGCGGACGGCGTCACTCGACGGGTCGGCGACGAACGCGTGCTCCGCCGGCGCGGACGGGCCTCTACCGCCTGACGTCCAACCACGACGGCCCCTCTGCTACGCGGGGCCGCCGCCCTCCGCCGGCCCGGACGGCGGTCCCGCCGAAACGGGACCGCCGCTTACCCGTTACGCCTGCCTCGGGTGGGGGCTCGAGCAGGCGCCGAGGGGTGGATGAGGGCACTGCCAGTGTCTGCCGTCCGCAACCAGCCGTGGGCTTCGATCCGGTGAACGTCCTGTGACGGAGTGCCGCCGGCCGGGCCGGGCGCAGGCGCTACGCTGGCCCCGGAGCGGCACGGGCCCGGTGGCCCAGCCGGTCTTCAAAACCGGTGAGGTCTGGTAGCCCCAGGCTGGGTAGGTTCGACTCCTGCGCCGCTCCGTTAAGCGAAATCCCTGTAAACGGGGTATTTAACCGCGGCGCCTGGTCTACGCTTTCAGTCCGTCCTTGTCCACGGACGTCTGTGGAGAAACCCCTGTTTAGGACGCACGAGGGGCGCACGAGGGGGCGCACGGATTCAGTGGTGCGGGTTGGTTCCCGCGATCCCGTCAAGCCAGGAACAACCAAAGGAGACTCCACATGACCGCGGATGAGCCACCGATGTCGACCGACGCCGCCCGTACGCTCGCATCGAAAGGTACACGCTGTCCACGATCTACCGAACAATCGTCGACTGCGACATCCTCGGCCCGACGGTCGAGTGTGCCACCGCTAACCGCCGGACCAGGAAGGCTGACCACAGCATGACCAAGGAAGCCACCACACCTGCAATCCATCTTTTGAAGAACGGGGTGCCGGCACACCGCCTGACCATGGAGGACGCCAGCAAGGGCGGCCAGGGTTGCGGCGGCGAAGGACATCCTCGACCGATCGAACGCCCCACCCGCCACCCGACGGAGATCCGCATCCGAGAGATCGAGCCCGACCCCGGTCCCCCTCGTTCACCTTGCGCGCCGGGGCCCCTTTGTACCTGGGCGCCGCCAAAGCCGCCCCGACCCGTTCCAGGTCCACGACCTCTTGGAGCTCGCCCGGGCGAGAAACGAGCCAGGAGAAACTCAGCTGCAGGTGCCGTGGGCGTTGCCAGTGAACCGCCGCGGAACAAGGTCGCCTAGCGCCTGAGGAGGTGTGTCGGCTGCAGTCGGCGGCGTCCTGAGGATGGATGATGGAAGCCACGAGCCGATCGGTGAGCCGCGGTCAATCCGCTAGCCCACTGGCGCGGCTCGGCTCACGCGGCGTACGGTCAGGAAGCTCGCGAACTTCTTGTTCGCGAGCGCCGCGCCCGGACGGCGCTTGATGGAGTGATTGCCGAGGCTCCAGACCAGCAGGATGAGCGCGCTTGCCGCCGAGCCGAGCGTGTCGGAGATGAGATCGGTCGCCGTATCGTCCGCATTTGCCACCCGTCCGACGTTGGTGACCTGGTCCAGCGCCCACTCGATGATCTCCCAGCCGGTGCCAATGGCCATCCCCAGCGCCGTCACCATAAGGAAGAACCCGAGCCGTTGATGCACTTGCGTGAGAACGCGAAACTCAGGCATGACCTCGAGGCGAACGAGCAGGAGGTAGAACATCCCGGTCGTCATTAGTGGGGTGAGAAAGTGGACGAGGTTGTCGTAGAAGCCCCACGATCCGTACCACGAGAGCGCCGAGCCCCAGGCGAGCAGGAACATGACGAGGATGACGCTCGCGTCGTAGAAGCGGGGCAGGCTGATCGCCCGGCCGAAGAGAATGACGAGCGATGCAGCCACGAGGCCGGTCCAGGCATGGCCGAGCGAGATCCACACGATGGTGGCGACGATGAAGGCGATCCGGGCAACATCGAGCGGATCCCGAATGACCGGCGTCCAGTCACCGAGGATCACCTTCTGCCAGGTTAGGCCGTTCAACTCTGTCGGCGTTGGTGGAGCAACGGTTTGGGACCCGTCAGCCTCGGACACGTCAACCTCCTTCCGCTCTCATGGCCTTCCCGCTGCGATGCGAAGCAACGCAGTGATGTCGGCTCGGGTTAGTGCAACTGCGGTCGCCGCTGGAGAAAGCCTGCTTGCGTGTCGCGGCAACCGGACACGCAGTACGCACGGCAGCGACACGAACCGCAGGGGCGGCGCAAGTAGGAGCGCTTCGCCATCGAGGCCGACCGGAATCAAGGCGCTCGAGGCGACTTCGAACTCCGGACAGGACCACTCGAACAGGCCCTTGAAGCGCCGCGACTGGCCCACAGTCTCCAGCGTGACCAGCTTGGCGAGGTCCCGTGCGCCTTGGATGCGCATCGCGAGGATGCCCAGCCGCCCGGTATCGAGACGAGGTCGTGTCCCGGCCCCCGCGAGGTGCTTCAGCTGATAAGGATTATTCGAGACAAGAACGACTGCGGCGTCGGGCCACGTTCTGGCGTCAGGTACCTGGAACTGGACGTTGATCGAGCTCGTGTCCGGCCCGAGCATCTCGGGAAGCTTTCGCCGCCAGGTCCCGATCTTTGCATCACGATAGGCGGCTTCTTGCACGACCTCCGCGTACAGGCCGATGGAGGCGTTGTTGACAAAAATGCGCCCGTTCACGGATGCGAGGTCGATGCGCCGCTCGACCCCGTCCGTGAAGGCATCGAGAGCCCCAACGACATCGTCCCGGTCGAGCCCGAGATCGAGGGCGAAGTGGTTGCGCGTACCCGCGGGGACACAGACATGGGCAACGTCGTGCTCCATGGCGACGCTCGCAACCGTTGCCTGCGAACCGTCCCCTCCGGCCATCCCGATTACGTCGGCACCGTTTGTGACCGCTGTCGTGGCCAACTCCCGAAGGTTCGTGCCGGGCTCGAGCAGCAAGGGCTCGACATCCCGTTTCCTTGCCTCCTCTACCAGATCGAAGCGATTCGCCTTCCCCCCACCGGAGTTCGGATTGATGATCAGGACTCCCGTCTGAGCGGGCCTCACGCCGCCAGCTGCGATGCAGGGCACGAACGGTCGTTTGGTCGTGGCGCACCGCGTAGCGGCTGGCGAAGACGAACACCGCCATGCCGCCGAGCACAATCAGCAGAGGCTGGTGCTCAGCAACGAGGTACGCGACCAGACCGGAGATCCCGAAGAGGACACCGAAGGTGCCAAGTCCGCGCACCAGGCCGCGTCTCGTCAAGACGAACCAGCCGGAGAAGGCAACGATGGAGACGCATCGCAAGGCGGCGACGAGGCCGCCGATCTCCCACGCTACTTCGGAAGCAAAGACCCAAACTGAGCCAACCAGGGCCAGCAGCGCAACAAGCGCCGCCGGCCGCGCCCAGCGACTGGGATACACGGCGGGCGTCCGTGCCGGCCTGGACAACGGATTCGACAACGAGAAGGGTATGACGCCTCCTCCCAGCGCTTGGCTGCCCCAGCGTCGCGCGGCCAGCATGATACC
>CAWCQC010000006.1:0-33435 GCA_963797645.1 uncultured Thermoleophilia bacterium
CCTATCCTCTTCATTTAGCTGGTGCAGTTAATTCTGATATCTGATCTCATCAGCATTGCAGACTAGGATTTTATCAGAAATCTCCATCTCGAAGAGCATTGAAGAAGAAGTGGAAGGTGCCTCTCAGATATTCCTCATCCTGCAATAGCCAAAGTGCAACCATACAATCTTGAAAACACTGTTCGTGAAACTCACTCCCTTTTCCACACACGTCACAGTGAATCTGAATTCATAGATGATGTGCATACTGGCTAGCTGAAAACTTCAAGGTATTTGGGACGGATGTGTTTCTCCAAAATTTTAAAATTATTCCAGACAAGACAATTGACTATGACGATGAGGACTTTAATGGTAGTCATAGCCAAAAACCTTTTTCCTATAACCTGAAAAATATAGCATGTGTAAAGCCTGGCTCAACAAACAATACAATAATAGTTTGGCTCATTATGATAGTATAACGAGATTTGAAACTACTTAAAGGCAGTGCGCCAGTGCAGACTCACAATGAAGTGGTGTTTCTATATTATTGGAGGTTGCAACGAATCTTTTGAACCTTAGTCTGGAGCATAGCATTAGCTTCTTACTGTTCTCCTGGCGAAAAACAAGGGAAATGGGATTCAAAGTATGATGCAGACGATGTCGATGAAGCAGACATAGATCTTTGAACTATTAATTAATTTAGACATGGTTGGATTCCAATCGAAGGTTCGAACAATTTCCTAGTAGAGTATGATAACGGGAATGTTGTGCAAGACAATGACATGTGTATCTCAAAGTATTGCCCAATTCATCAAAAATATAGCCTTAAAATATACTGGCCTAAACACGACCTTAGGTATATTAGGAAATGCTGATTATCTACCTTTTGAAGCGTTAGGATATACCGTGATAGGTTTTCATGATGATGGGGTGACAAAGAATCCGAATTATCATAGAAGTAGCGATACCCATGATACGCTAGACTATGAATACATGGCATCCATAACTAATTTGACCATCGCTACGATCTTGCAACTTGACAAATTGGTAGCTTAACACAATGCTGATGTTGATGCAGCTTCGTTCCTGATACATCATGAAGATATGTAAACGAGAGTGTGTCACTCAGTTATCCTTGTCCGTTATGCTATACCTACGATTCAATGCACGAATTCGTCACTAACTTAAGACGAAGTAGGGTGAGGAAGCGATGAGGTAAGATCGCTGTCAACAATCTTGAATCGAGCTCAGCTAGTATTAGGCAGCTTATATTTGACAAGCTTTAGCATGTCGTCCTGGATCAGTCCTATTCCTGGCGCATAGAACTTGTATCTTTCTCACCAGGTTCTAGAGCGGTAGTTTCTTCAGTCTTTAAGACCTGCTGAAATTTTCCAGCAGGGGTATCTATAACATCATCAAGGCTTACAACTTCCGCTCTGCCCTCATCTATCCCTTTGGCAAGTTCCTGATAATATTTTAATCCTACCTCAACTTTACCAGGCATGATCATCCCAGCTCTAGCATTATCGTTTCCAGCTTGCCAAGACCCGTTATGGCTGATAATTTTGCTGTCTTTATAAAAGTCAGTGTTTTCCCCAAAGTAGAATATGTCCTTAGTCTGGTTGCACACTGCAAAATAATTGTCAGATATCTCGGCCAAGTTACCGTCCTCAATTGTCCTTTCTTCTACAATTCTAGTTTCTGTTCCGTTCACTAGTTTTTTCTCATTCAAAACTGTAATCGTCATCTGTATCGGTGTCAATCCTCTTGACCTTTAGGACAAGTTGGTATCCCGTTTAGAATGAAGTAGGTATTTGCTCCAGTTGAGGTGAGATCAAAATTCTCCAATCAAAAGAATCTATCCAAGTTGACGATTGGTTAGCCGATGTAGCTGCGAACGCTGCTCGTCGAGACCGCGCGCGAGCTCGGCATTCGCGTGCGCGACGGCGGCACGGTCGTCGTCATCCAGGGGCCGCGCTTCTCGACGCCGGGCAGAGTCGGCCTGGTTCCAGGCGGCCGGCTGGGACGTCGTCAACATGACCGCCTACCCGGAGTGCCACCTCGCCCGCGAGCTCGAGCTCTGCTACGCGAACGTCTCGATGGTCACCGACCACGACGTCGGCATCGACGGCGGCCGTGCCCGCGGCCTCGAACGAGGCGGTGATGGCCGTCTTCAACGAGAACCTCTCGAAGCTCCACGAGCTGCTGCTCGCCGTGCTCCCGCGAATCCCGCCGCAGCCGGCCGAGCACCTCTGCTCGACCGCGCTTCGCGGCGCGACGTTCGGTCCGTGACGAGCCTTCCGCGCCGCGGCTCTCCGTTGCCCCTCGCCGGCTGCTTGTGATACAACTGCGCGCCGGGCGTCTTGGCTTCACAGGCGGGCTTCGGGCCGCCTGGCGAGGCCGAAGGCGCCGAGTTTGTGAGGGCGACATCCGGGGGACCGTGACCAGCTTCTTCCAGAACCACAGCGTGCTCTTCGCCCTGCTCTGCGCGGGCGCTCGGCGATCGCCTGGGGCCTCGGGCTGACGCTCTGGCTGCTGCGCAAGCCCGCCGGAACCGAGCGCATGCAGGAGATCGCGCGGGCCATCCAGCAGGGCGCCGCCGCCTACCTGCGCCGGCAGTACCTGACCGTCTCCGTCGTCGCGGTCGTCCTCTTCCTCGGCATCGGCTTCTGGAACGACCTCGGCTGGGGCGTCGCCGTTCGGGTTCCTGATCGGCGCCGTGCTCTCGGCCGCGGCGGGCTTCATCGGGATGAACGTCGCCGTCCGTGCCAACGTGCGCACCGCCGAGGCGGCCAAGGACGGCGTCCGGCCGGCGTTCAAGGTCGCGTTCAACGCGGGAACGGTGACCGGCCTCCTCGTGGTCGGTCTCGGCCTGCTTCGGCGTCGCGGCGTACTACGGCATCCTCACCGGCTGGTTCGACGAGAGCGCCGAGGACGCGACGCGCGACCTGATCGGCCTCGCGTTCGGCGGCTCGCTGATCTCGGTGTTCGCCCGGCTCGGCGGCGGCATCTTCACGAAGGCCGCCGACGTCGGCGCCGACCTCGTCGGCAAGATCGAGGCGGGCATCCCCGAGGACGACCCGCGCAACCCGGCCGTCATCGCGGACAACGTCGGCGACAACGTCGGCGACTGCGCCGGGCATGGCCGCCGACCTGTTCGAGACCTACGCGGTCACCGCGGTCGCGGTCATGTTCCTCGGCGCGGTCAACTTCCCGTCGCTCGAGATCGTCACCTACCCGCTCGCGATCGGCGGCGTGGCGATCGTCGCGTCGGTGATCGGGACGTTCTTCGCCCGCATCGGCCGGAGGGGCTCGATCATCAACGCCCTCTACGGGTCGGTGCTCGTCGCGACGGTCCTGTCGGCCGTCGGGTTCATCCCCGTCACACTCGCGTTCGACAACGACACGTTCACGCTTCGGCGAGCTCTACGGCTGCACGCTGATCGGCCTCGCCGTGACCTTCCTGCTCGTCGCGATCACCGAGTACTACACGGGCACGCGCTGGCCGCCGGTCAAGTCGATCTCGAAGGTCGTCGACGACCGGCCACGCGACGAACATCATCGAGGGCCTGGCCGTCGGCATGCAGGCGACCGCTCTGCCGGTGGTCGTGATCGCGGCCGCGATCGTCGGCGCGTACGCGCTCGCCGGCCTCTACGGCATCGGCGTCGCCGTCATGGCGCAGCTCGCGATGACCGGCCTGATCGTCGCCCTCGACGCCTTCGGCCCGGTGACCGACAACGCGGGCGGCATCGCGGAGATGGCCGAGCTCGACGAGTCGGTGCGAGGCGTGACCGACCCGCTCGACGCGGTCGGCAACACGACGAAGGCCGTCACCAAGGGCTACGCGATCGGCTCGGCCGGCCTTGCCGCCCTGGTCCTCTTCGACGGCTTCACGTCGGAGCTCGGCAACCAGGGGCTGACCGTCACCTTCGAGCTCGAGGACTCGTGGGTGATCGCCGGGCTGTTCATCGGCGGCCTGATGCCCTTCCTCTTCTCGTCGCTCGCCATGCAGGCGGTCGGCCGGGTCGGCGGCCGCGTGGTCGAGGAGGTGAGGCGCCAGTTCCGCGAGATCCCCGGGATCATGACGGGCGAGGCGAAGCCCGAGTACGGGCCCGCAGTGGACATCGTCGCGGGCGACGCGATCAAGAACATGATGCTGCCGAGCGCGATTCCCGGTGCTCTTCCCGATCGTCATCGGGATCATCAAGCCCGAGATGCTCGGCGGCCTGCTGATCGGCACGATCGTGACGGGCATCTTCCTCGCCATCGCGATGACCTCGGGCGGCGGCGCCTGGGACAACGCGAAGAAGCTGATCGAGGACGGCGCCTTCGGAGGCAAGGGATCCGACGCACACGCCGCGGCCGTGACCGGCGACACCGTCGGCGATCCGTACAAGGACACGGCAGGGCCGGCGATCAACCCGATGATCAAGATCACGAACCTCGTCGCGATCCTGATGATCCCGCTGATCATCTCGATCCACGGGTAGCGAGATGACTGCCAAGGTCGGAGACACCCTGCGTGATGACGCGCGAAGACGAAGCGCCTGGCACCCAACCAGCGAGTGGGCGTCATCGAGGAGATTCTCGACGCGACGCAGCCGCGCTACCTCGTTCGCTGGGGCGACGGGCGCGCGACCGTGATCGCCCCCTGCCCGGCTCGTACCGGGTCGAGCCGACGAAGCCGGCGCGGAGAAGCGCTGCCTGGCCGAAGCCTGCCGCAAAGGCACCGGTGGCAAGGAAGCCGGCCGCGAAGAAGCCAGCGCCGAAGAAGCCGGCGCCCAGGAAACGCTAGAGGGCCGCCGGCTTCCCGGCGAGCTCTCGGCAGAGTCCGCCGCCGTCTGCGACGCGCGCGGCCGATCCGAGCCGCTACAGTCAGCGGCGTGACCTCTGTCGTTCGAGGGGCGTGCCCGCTCGACTGCCCGGACACCTGCTCGTGGCTCGTGACCGTCGAGGAGGGGCCGCGCGGTCGATCTCCGCGGCGACCGCGATCACCCGTTCACGCGGGGCGCCCTGTGCGGCAAGGTCGACCACTACCTCGATGCCCTGCACGACCCTGATCGGCTCACTCACCCGCTCAAGCGGGTCGGCGAGAAGGGGTCGGGCCGGTTCGAGCGCATCGGCTGGGACGAGGCGATCGCGCTCGCAGCCGACGGCCTCGAGCGCCGCCGTCGCGAAACACGGGCCCGAGTCGGTGCTGCCGTTCTACTACGCGGGCACGATGGGAAAGATCCAGGGTTGGACGATGGGCCCGAGGCTCTTCGCGGCGCTCGGCGCGTCGCGGCTCGACACGACGATCTGCGACGCCGCGGCCCAGGTCGCGCTCGCGGCGACGACCGGAGTCGTCGGCTACGACCCGGAGGATCTCGCGCGGGCACGGCTCGTGATCCTGCTGGGGTGCGAGCCCCCTGTCGACGAACGTCCACCAGTGGCGGTTCGTCCTCGAGGCCCGAAAGCAGGGCGCTCACGTCGTGGTCGTCGACCCGATCCGGACGGCGACCGCCGAACGCGCGGACGAGCACGTCGCACCGCTGCCGGGAACGGACGCCGCGCTGGCGCTCGGCCTGATGCGCGCCGTCCTCGACGCCGGGGCGGAGGATCGTGAGTGGCTCGGCGCGGTACACGGTCGGCTGGCCGGAGCTCGAGGAGCGGCTGGCGGAGTGGCCCGTCGAGCGTGCCGCCGAGGTGTGCGGGCTCGAGTCGTCCGCCGTCCGCGGGCTCGGGGAGCGAATCGCGTCGACCCGCCCCACCGCGATCCGGCTCGGGCTCGGCCTGCAGCGGCACGGTGGCGGTGGCGCCGCGATCCGGGCGATCACGGCGATACCGGCGCTGACAGGCGACTGGCGGCACGCCGGAGGCGGCGCACTCTGCATGACCGAAGGGTTCTTTCCCGTGGACGACGCGGCGGTCGCGTTTCCACCCGATCTGCCGATGCCGCCGGCGCGGACGATCAACATGTCACGGCTCGGCGAGGCGCTCACCGAGCTCGACGAGCCGCCCGTCGCAGCGCTGGTGGTCTTCGACGCGAACCCGGCGGCCTCGAACCCGAACCAGCTGCGCGTCCGCGAGGGCCTGGCCCGCGATGATCTGTTCACCGTCGTTCTCGAGCATCGCCTCACCGACACGACCGACTTCGCGGACGTCGTGCTCCCGGCGACGATGCAGCCGGAGCACGCCGATCTGCACTGGGCCTACGGCCACCTCTACCTGTCCTGGAACGAGCCGGCCGTCGACCCGCCGGGCGAATGCCTGCCGAATACGGAGATCTTCCGCCGGCTGGCCGCCGCCCTCGGCCTCGACCATCCGCGCCTCGGGGACTCCGATACTCGAGCTCGCCCGGCAGCTGCTCGACAACCCGGGCTGCCGCCGGCTCGGGATCACGCTCGGGCGCCTGCGCGAGCATGGGTACATGCGAGCAGTGTCGTTCGAGCAGGGAACCGCGCCGTTCGCAGAGGGTGGCTTTCCAACGCCGTCCGGCAAGGTCGAGCTCCTGGCCGACTCGCTGGCGGCCCGCGGCGCGGATCCTCTCGTCGGCTACGTGCCGCCTCACGAGGCGGGCGACGGCGAGCTGGCCGAGCGCTATCCCGCTCGTCCTGATCGCGCCTGCGAGCCGCTTCTTCGTGAATTCGAGCTTCGCGTCGCTCCCCTGGCATCGCCGCAAGGCGGGTCCGCCGCTGCTGCACCTGAGCTTCGCGGATGCCCTGCTCGCGCGGAATCGAGAACGGTGACCAGGTACGAGTCTGGAACGATCGTGGCTCCTTCCTCGCCCAAGCGGCCGTGGACGGGCGCGCGCGCCCCGGGGTCGCGTGCATCTACAAGGTCCAGTGGCCGAAGCTGTCGCCCGGCGGCGCCAACGTCAACGCGACGACGCCGGAGCGGGACGCCGACCTCGGCGGCAGCCCGACGTTCCACGACAACCGCGTCGAGGTCGAGCTCGTGTCCTCCGGATCCGAGCACGCCGAGCTCGAGTCTGCGGCCGCCCCCGCCTGAGCCCTCACGTCGCGCGGCGGCGACGAACCTGCGGTCCCTGCTGGCCGAGAGCCGCGTAGGCGAGGGCCTGGAGCGACTCGTTCAGCGTCCTCAGCTCGTGTGCGATTCGCAGGAGCGCCTCGGCCGAGTCGAGCCGCGAGTTGAGCACGTGCATCTCCTCGCACAGCCGGTCGAGCCGTTCGAGGATCGCATCGAGCTGGCGGTCATCGAGGGGCTTCCGCTCCACCGTCGCCTATCCTAACCAGGGCCTCCTCGGTCTCGGCGAGCTCCGTACTCTCAGGCCCGAGGCGCTCGAGAAGCCGCTGGCGCGCTCCGGCGCCGGCCTCGAGGTCGGCGACGCGCCGGCCGGCGCCGAGGTGGGCGAGAGCGACCCGGGCGAGCTCCACCGGAGCATCGGTGTAGACGCCGACGGTCCGGCCGGAAGCGACCAGCGCGCGCAGCGCGGCATTCGCCGTCGGCGCTGGGGCGTACGTAGACGGGCGCGTGATCCTCTGCGAAGCGCGTGAGCGCGCTGCGCCAGTCACCGATTCCCTGGTCGGCCCAGCGATCGAGCTCCAGCGCGGCCGCGCCGCGGTCGTCCGGGAGGGATGCGACGTCGAGCTCGGCGATCGAGCGGAACCGTCGGGCTGCGTCTGCCAGGAACGCGTCCCAGAGGCGGTGGGTGTCCCCGAGCGCGCCGTCGAGGTCGACCGCGACGGCCGTGCTCACGGCCGTCGTCGCCAGAGCAGGTAGAGCGCGATCCCGATGCCCACGCCGGCGGTGTCGATTGCCCAGTCGACGGGCGACCCGACGCGGCCGTCGACGAACATCTGGTGCACCTCGTCGGTCGCGGCGTAGGCGGAGCCTGCGATCAGTGCCAGCGGCCACGAGCGCGTCGCCCGGAACAGGAGTGCGCCGAGGACGGCGAACTCCGCGCCGTGCGCCAGCTTGCGCAGGACGAGGTCCCAGGTGCCGAGGCCGGTGCCGAGGCTCGGGATCGTCGAGAAGGCGAAGATCACACCGGCCCAGACGATGACGGGCGCCCACAGCGAGATCCGGGTCGTGGTCACGGACGAACAGCCTACCCAGGCGCTGTGGTAGCGTTGCGCCCTCGTACATAGGGCGAGCGGCAGAGGGAAGCCGGTGCGATTCCGGCACGGTCCCGCCGCTGTGAGGGGAGTTGCCCGTCCGCCACGACGCCACTGGCCCCGGCCGGGAAGGCGGCGGACGGGGGAGCCCCGAGTCAGAAGACCTTCCGCGCGCCCCGCATCCGGTCCCCTCGCGGAAGGAGGAATCGTGCGACGTCGCACCATTCTCGTAGTCCTCGCTGCTGCGCTCGCAGTGGCCTTTGCACTGCCTGCCTCGGCGCTCGGCGTCAAGGTGCACGTTCGGGTCGAAGGCAAGACCACCACCATCTTCGGTGCGACGCAGCCGCTCCTGACCCCGTTCACGGGATCACTGCCGATCGGCGACTCCTCGATCGAGCTGTCCCAACCGACCGCGCTCGGCGCGCTCGAGGCGGCCAGCGAGACGGGTGAGTTCTTCTACGAGCTGCAGCAGTTCTCGTTCGGGCCCTACGTCAGCCGGATCGGTCGCTACCCGGCGGAAGGTACGACCGGCTGGGTGTTCAAGGTCAACGGCGTGTCGCCTCCGGTGGGCGCCGACGCAGTCGTGCTCGAGGAGGGGGACGAGGTCCTGTGGTACTTCGCCCAGTTCGGTGACGTTCCCGGCGGGCCCCCGACGCTCGACCTCGTTCGCACCCGGCGCGGCTGCTTCCGTGCCGACGCTCTCGACGATGCCGGAACCCGCACCGTCGCGCGAGGCGCCGTCTTCGTGATCGACGGGCGCAGGGTCGAGTCCGCAAGCGGCCGCACCTGCCCGAGAGGCGTGTGGCGTGAGATCCGCGCGACGAAGGACGGCGCCATCCGCTCCGAGGTGCTCCGCCGGCGATAGCGGATAGTCGTGCCGGTGCGCCTGCTTGCGTTCCTGCTCGTCCTCCTCGCCCTCGCCGGCTGCGGCGGTACGTCTGCCGGCGAGGGTGGGGAGGCTGGAACCGCAGCGCTCTGGGTCACCCGCGATCGGGGAGCCGAGCTCGTGCTGACCGCCGAGGTGCCTGCCGGGCTCACCGTGCTGCAGGCGCTCGATCAGGTCGCAGACATCGAGACCCGCTACGGCGGCAGGTTCGTCCAGGCGATCGAAGGGATCGAGGGAAGCCTCGCCGGCAGGCGCGACTGGTTCTACTTCCTGAACGGGATCGAGCCGGACGTCGGTGCGGCCGAGGTAAGGCTTCGCGCGGGAGACGTAGCCTGGTGGGACTTCCGCTCCTGGAGCGGCGAGATGCAGCAGCCGGTCGTCGTCGGCGCCTTTCCCGAGCCGTTCCGGCACGGCTGGGACGGCAGGACCCGGCCCCTCGAAGTCGTGGCGCCGCCCGAGCTGGCCGGCGAGGCGGCCGCGCTCGAGGCGTCTCTCGCCGCCACCGGCACGGGCAGTCCGAACCGCTTCGAGCTCGTCGTCGAGGACGGCGCAGAGGGCGCGGAGCTGTCCGGGACACGAGGGGCGGAGACCGGCGCGCCCGTGACGTTCACGCTCCAGGGCTCGCTCGAGGCTGTTCGCGCCGCGGCGCGGAAGCTCGCCGCCGATCCGGCGATCGTGCGCTACCGCTATGCGGCGCGCTTCGACGAAACCGGGGCGGTGGTCGGATGAGGCTCGGGCCCGTCCCGGCGGCGCTTCTGCTCGCCGCGGCGGCGGCTGCCGCGCTGCTTGCGGAGCACTTCGCTTCCGTCGCCGCGATAGCCGCCGCTCTCCTGATTGCGCTCGTCGTGACGGGCGGGTCGAGACGACGTCTCTACCTCTACGGCGCTCTCGTGTCCGGGTTGGGCGTCTTGCTCGTCTGGCCGTTCGTCGCGGTGGTCGGTACCGACGTCCTCTGGTCCGGGCCCACCGTGCCCGTGCTCGGGCCTCTCGACGTGACGAGCGAGGAGATCTGGCTCGGCGCGCTCGCAGCTCTCCGCCTGACGGCGGTGGCGCTCGCGTTCTCCGTGTACGCCGTCGCTCTCGACCATGACAGGCTGCTCGCCTCGGTCGGTTTCGCGCGCCGCTCGGCGCTCGCGGCCGCGCTGGCGACACGCCTGATTCCGACGCTCGAGCGAGACGCGGCCGGGCTTGCCGATGCGGTGCGAGGACGCGGTCTCGAGGTGCGCGGCGTGCGAGGGCGAGCTGCGCTCGTCAGCCCGCTCGTCGCCGGCTCGCTCGAGCGGGCTCTGAACCTCGCAGAAGCGATGGAGGCCAGGGGATTCGGGCGTCCGGGGCGGACGCGGGCGCCGCACGCCCCCTGGGGTCGGTGGGATATCGCCGCCGCCGGCCTCGCAATCCTCCTGATTGTCGCGGGAGCGCTGTGGCTGTAGCGGTCGCCGAGCGGGTGTCGTTCTCCTACCCGCATGCCGGCAGGCCGGCTCTCGACGACGTGTCCCTCCGTCTCGAGGCGGGCGAAAAGGTGGCGCTCCTCGGGCCGTCCGGCTGCGGGAAGTCCACGCTCGTTCGCGCGCTCGGTGGGCTCGTCCCGCATTTTCACGGTGGGTCCTTCTCCGGCCGGGTGACGGTCGCTGGGCTCGATACACGGCGGACCCGCCCAGCCGACATCGCCGGTTGCGTGGCGACCGTGTTCCAGGATCCGGAGGATCAGATCGTAATGGGCGTCGTGCGGAACGAGGTCGCGTTCGGTCTCGAGAACGTCGGTGCGCGGCCTGCCGAGATCGAAGCACGAGCGGAAGAGGCGCTCGCGCTCGTCGGGGCGCTTCACCTCGCGGATCGCCGTACGGCGGAGCTGTCGGGCGGCGAGCTACAGCGCGTGTGCCTCGCCTCGGCGCTTGCCCTCCGCCCGAGTCTCCTGCTGCTCGACGAGCCGACCTCGCAGCTCGACCCGGAGGCTGCCGAGTCCTTCGTCGAACGGCTCGGCGACCTCGGAGCGGCCGTGCTGCTGTCCGAGCAGCGCGTCGAGCGCGCGCTGGCATTCGCCGATCGCGCGCTGTTCCTCGACGAAGGGCAGGTTCGCTTCGACGGCAGCCGCGACGCCGCGCAGACGTGGCTCGCGGAGCACCGGCCGGGGTGGGTCGAGCCTCTGCTCGCCGACGCCGGCCCGACATCCTCGGCCGGCCGGCCGGTGCTGGAGATCGACGCTGTCTCGTTCTCGTACTCGCGGGTACCGGTTCTCGAGGCGGTCGATCTCTTCGTGCGCCGAGGTGAGGTGGTCGTTCTCGAGGGCCCGAACGGATCGGGCAAGACGACGCTCGCCAAGCTCGCAGCCGGTCTGCTCGAGCCCGCCGGCGGGTCGGTCAGGCGCGACGGACGGGCCTGCTACCTGTCCCAGGATCCGGGGCGATATCTCGTCCGCGACCGGGTCGACGAGGAGGTGGCCCTCGCCGTCGGCGGCGACATCGTCCAAGCTCGCGCTGCGCTGGCGCGCGTCGGACTCGGCTGGGCAGCCGCGATGCACCCGCGCGACCTCTCGAGCGGCGAGCGCGAGCGCCTCGGGGTGGCTGCGGTCACGGTCTCGGAGCCCGACCTCCTCGTCCTCGACGAGCCGACGCGCGGCGTCGATCCCGACCGAAAGCGTGCCCTCGCAACGTGGCTCGGCGAGTACGCGGCAGGCGGGCGCGGCGTTCTCGTCGCAACTCATGACCGAACGTTCCCGGCGAGCAGGCGGATCCGTCTGCGGTCCGGCGAGGTGACTCTTGCTGCGTCCTGAGGCGGCTCTGTCGCGGCGTCCCCGTGCCGTGCTCACGGTGGCGGCGCTCTGCGCATTCGGGGCCGGCGCCTGGGCGGCGCTCGACCCGAGCCGGGCAGGCGTGTCGCTTCTACTGGTTGCAGGCGCCCTGATCGTCGCCGGCGCTGCCTGGCTCGAGACCTCGCCGGGTACGGCCAAGGAGGTCGCGATCGTGGCCACGCTCGGCGGCGTCGCGGCCGCCGGCCGGGTTCTCTTCGCCGCCGTTCCCGGCGTGCAGCCGGTGACCGTCATCGCAGTCGCTTCGGGGAGCGCGCTCGGCCTTCGCGCCGGCATCGGCGTGGGAGCGACCGCCGCGCTCGCGTCCAACTTCTTCCTCGGGCAGGGGGTCTGGACGCCGTGGCAGATGCTCGCCTGGGGCGCCTGCGGCGCGGCAGGAGCGCTCCTGTCGCCGCTCCTGCAACGGCGTCTCCCGTTCGCGGTCGTCTGCTGCATCCTCGGCTTCGCGTTCAGCGGCCTGATGGACGTCTGGCAGTGGTTCACGTTCTACCCACACACGTGGCAGGCGTTCACGGTGCAGATGGCCCGCGGGCTCCCGTTCGACGTCGCGCACGCAGCGGGCAACCTCGTGATCGGCTTCGCCATCGGCCCCGAGCTGCAACGCGTTCTCGACCGCTACGGCCGCCGGACCCGGACGGAGGTGGCCTGGACATGAACGGCGGAGTCGATACCCGACAATCGCCTGCCCCCGGGGGGCCACCCCTTGCCTCCTCCCGACTAGATCGTAGTCGCGGAAACCGCGCGGGAGATGCGTGCGGTGTCACAGGAGGATCGCGGAATCGTGTCGGGAGTGTGGCAGGCGGGGCCCGGGTGAGGGGCGCGGCCAAAGCTGCCGCGGTCGCTCTGCTGGCGACGCTCCTGTTCGCGGTCGGCGCCGTTCCCGTGCACGGTTCCCCCGCGGCCGCCGCACGCAGCGGCGCCGAGTATCTGGCCGCCCGTCAGACCGCTGATGGAGGCTTCGCCGAGCCGGGGCGATCGGCCGATCCGTCGCTGACGGCCTGGGTCGTGCTCGCCCTCGCTGCGGCAGGGCGGGATCCGGCGGCGATCGAGCGGAACGGCAAGTCCCCGGCCGACTACCTGGCAGGTAAGCCGTACCCGACGGCCACGGACCTCGAGCTTCGCATCCTGGCGCTGGACGCGCTCGGCAAGGCGTCGGAGGCGAGGTCGCTGGCGATCCAGCTCGAGAGTCTCAGACGTCCGAGCGGCGCGATCGGCCCGGGTGTGAACTCGACGATCTGGGGAATTCTCGCGCTGCGGTCCGTGGGACGGCCGGTCGGCACCAAAGCACTCCGCTACCTGCTGGCCGCGCAGACCGCGAGCGGAGGCTGGTCCTGGCAGAAGGGCGTCGCGGCCGATTCGAACGACACTGCGGCTGCCATCCAGGCGATCCGGGCCGCGGGTGTCGCGAAGAACGCCAGAGCCGTGCGTCGCGCGCTCAGCTACCTGCGAACCCTCCGGAACGCGGACGGCGGGTTCGAGCTCTCGCGAGGGCGCGGGTCTGATGCGCAGTCGACCGCCTGGTCGATCCAGGCGTTCCTCGCGGCCGGGCGCAAGCCCGGCGAAGCAGCGTTCGGCTATCTCGCCCGGCTGCGCCGTCAGGACGGCAGCTACCGCTACAGCGCCAGGTACGCGACAACTCCGGTCTGGGTGACCGCGCAGGTTCTCCCGGCCCTCTCCAGGCGACCGTTTCCGCTTCGATAAGCCCTCGAACGGCTCCGTATACTCGGACGATGGACGCGGCCACGCGCACCGCCTGCGTTCTCACAATCGGCAACGAGATCGTCTCAGGTGACGTTGAGAACACGAACGCCTCCTGGATCGCACGCCGGCTGGCGCAGCTCGGCGTCGATGTGGGCATGCTCGCCGCTCTGAAGGACGACGTCGAGACGGTCGCCATGTTCCTGGCCGACCGTCATCGGTTCGACTACGTCTTCGTGACCGGCGGCCTGGGCGGCACTCCGGACGACCTCACCCGCGAGGCGGTGGCGGCTGCCTTCGGTGTCGACTGCGTCGAGATCCCCGAGCTGGCCGCGCGACTACGCGACCGGTTCTCGCGCAAGGGACTCGGCGAGTACGCCGCGAAGTGGGCGTGCCTCCCGGCCGGCGCCGAGCCGCTCGAGAACCCTCTCGGAGGCGCCCCGGGATTCCAGCTCGGCAACGTCTGGGTCCTGCCCGGACTGCCGTCCGAGATGGAGGCGATGTTCGACTCGGTCGCGCAGGCGTTCGAGGGGTCGCCGATCGGCAGCTGGCGCCGCAGTTACCGGACGGGAGAAGGGCAGATCGTCCAGGTCCTCGAGGAGGCGACCCGCCGCTACCCGTCCGTCACGGTCGGGAGCTACCCTCGCTTTCTCGACGACGGGCCGGAAGTCGACGTCGTCCTGAAGTCGAGCGACCCGGGAGCGCTGGCGGCCGCGACGGCCTGGGTCGAAGCGGCTCTCCGGACGGTTCTCCCGGCCTGAACGGAGGGTTCGCAAGCGCCAACGCAGCCTCGCGGGGCTACCCGTGAGCGTCGTCGTTACTATCGCTAGGTGACCGTTCTCTCTCCGGAGCAGTACCTCTCGGACCTGAATCCGGCGCAGCGCGAGGCGGTTCTCGCGACCGAGGGGCCGGTGCTGATCGTCGCCGGCGCCGGGTCGGGGAAGACGCGTGTTCTCACGTATCGAATCGGGCACCTGGTCGCCGCGTGTGGCGTGAAGCCGTCCGAGATCCTCGCGATCACCTTCACGAACAAGGCGGCCAACGAGATGCGCTCGAGGCTGGGCGCCCTGCTGGGCGGCGTCGTCCGGACGATGTGGGTGCTGACCTTCCATGCCGCATGTGGCCGGATCCTCCGCCGGGAGGCGCCTCGGCTCGGCTACCGCTCGAACTTCACCATCTACGACCAGGCCGACCAGGTTCGCCTCGTCAAGCAGTGCCTCGAGGCGCTCGACAAGGATCCGAAGCGCTTCCCGCCGGGCGGGATCCACGCGCAGATCTCGAATGCGAAGAACGCGCTCGTCGGCCCAGGGGAGTACGCCGAGCGGGTCGCGTCCTTCTACGAGCAGACGGTGGCGCAGGCGTACGGCGAATACCAGCAGCGTCTCTCGGGTGCGAACGCGGTCGACTTCGACGATCTGCTGATGCTCACCGTCGGGCTGCTCGAGCAGTTTCCCGAGGCTCGCGAACGCTGGCAGAAGAGCATTTCGCTACATCCTCGTCGACGAGTACCAGGACACGAACCACGCGCAGTACCGTCTGCTGCAGCTGCTCGGCGGCGAGCACCGCAACGTCTGCGTCGTCGGCGACCCCGACCAGTCGATCTACGCGTTTCGCGGCGCCGACATCCGCAACATCCTCGAGTTCGAGGACGACTTCCCCGAGGCGCAGGTGCTTGCGCTCGAGCAGAACTACCGTTCGACGAACCGCATCCTCGCGGCCGCGAACGCCGTCATCGCGAACAATCGTGAGCGCAAGCCGAAGGAGCTCTGGAGCGAGCTCGGCGACGGCGATCTGGTCCGGATCGTTGAGGTCGAGGACGAGCACGCCGAGGCACGGCTCCTGGCCTCCGAGATCATGCGTCTGATCGACGAGGGGTATTCGGGCGCCGAGATCGCGATCTTCTACCGAACGAACGCACAGTCGCGAGTCATCGAGGACATCCTCCAGCGCCAGGAGATCCCCTACCAGGTCATCGGCGGCCCGCGCTTCTACGAGCGCGCAGAGATCAAGGACGCGGTCGCGTACCTGCAGGTGATCGACAACCCGGCTGACGCGGTTTCGCTCGCGCGAATCCTGAACCGGCCACGCCGCGGCATCGGCGACACGTCCCTCGTCCGGCTGCGCTCGCACGCCGACACGATGGGCGGCACGCTCTGGGACACCCTTGCGAGGCCGGAGGAAGCGGGCCTCGGCGCCGCACCAGCAAAGGCCGTGAGGGGCTTCCGGAGCATGGTCGAGGGGCTCATGGGAGCCGCGCCCGAGCTCTCGGTACCGGAGCTGCTCGAGCGTCTGCTCGAGCGCAGCGGAACGATCGAGACCCTCCAGGCCGAGAGGACGATCGAGGCGCTGGGCAGGCTCGAGAACCTGCAGGAGCTCGTCGGCGTCGCGCGCGAGTTTCACGAGACGGCCGACGACCCGTCGCTCTCGTCCTTTCTGCAGGGCATCTCGCTCGTCTCCGACCAGGACACGATCCAGGAGGAAGCCAGCCTCGTCACGCTGATGACCCTCCACAACGCGAAGGGGCTGGAATTTCGGGCGGTCTTCATCGCGGGTATGGAGGAGGGCGTCTTCCCCCATGCCCGCTCGATCGAGGAGCAGGGGCTCGAGGAGGAGCGCCGGCTCTTCTACGTCGGCGTCACTCGCGCCGAGGAGCAGCTGATGCTGACGCACGCCACCGCGAGGCAGCTCTGGGGAACGCGCGGGTACAACCTTCCGAGCCGCTTCCTCGACGAGCTCGGCGCGGCGACAGAGCGCGAGCGCCTGCGGCCGGCCTCGTGGTCGTCGTACGGCCACCGGACGGAGGCGGCCGCCCCGCGCCAGGACGTTCCGGCGCTCGCGACCGGTAACTCCGTCCGCCACTCGACGCTCGGCGAGGGCGTCGTCATCCGGATCGAGGCGGATGGAGTCGTCACCGTGCGCTTCGAGGCGGACGGAGTCGAACGGCGGCTCTTGCTCGAGTACGCGCCGCTCGAGCTGATCGCATGAGCAAGATCGAGATCAGGACACCGGGCGAGGACGAGTTCACCCGCTTCGGCGAGGCCGTCTCCACAGCGTTCTCGGAGCAGCTCCGCGACGACGAGCTCGAGCTCGCACGCAAGATCGTCGACCCTTCTCGCGACCTCGCAGCCTACGAGGCGGGCGTGATCGTCGGCACAGCCTCCTCATACTCGCTCTCGCTGAAGGTGCCGGGCGGCGACGTCAAGGCGGCCGGCGTATCCGCCGTCGGCGTCGCTCCGACGCATCGCCGGCGCGGGATCATGTCGAGTCTCATGCGCAGGTTGCACGACGAGGCTCATGGCCGCGAGGAACCGGTGGCTGTCCTGTGGGCTGCGGAGGCGCCCATTTACGGCCGGTTCGGCTACGGGCTCGGGACGATCAACGGACGGATCGACGCCGACCGCGACCGCACGATGGCCGGCCTCCAGGGTGACACGAGCGGCAGCGTGCGGCTCGTTTCGAAGGAGGAGGCGCTCGACGTCCTGCCGAGCGTCTACGACCGCGTGCGGGCCTCGACACCTGGGTTCATCGCACGCGATCGCATCTGGTGGGAGGTACAACGCCTAGCCGACCTCGAGCACTGGCGCAACGGCTCCGGCCCGCAGTTCCGCGCGGTGCTCGAGCGTGAGGGGCGGCCGGAGGGATATGCGCTCTACCGCCTCGAGCACTCCTGGCCCGAGGGCTTTCCCGGTGGGACGCTCCACATCCAGGAGCTGCTCGCGGCGGATGCGGCGGGGTGGCGGGATGTCTGGCGGTTCGTGTTCGGGATCGACCTCGTCGCCCGCGTGAAGGCGCGCTCGGTGGCAGCCGACGATCCGATCTTCCTGCTCGCACCCGAGCAGGCGAGGCTGCGGTTCCGGCTCGGAGACGGGCTCTGGGTCCGCATCCTCGATGTGGCCGAGGGCGCTCGAGGCCCGCTCCTACGCCGCACGGGGGTCGCTCACGTTCGAGCTCGTCGACGGGTTCTGCTCCTGGAACGCGGGCCGGTGGCGGCTCGACGCGGAGTCGGGAACGCCGGCCGTCGCCCGGGTCGACAGCCGCCCGGACATCTCTCTCTCCGCGACGGAGCTCGGGGCCGTCTACCTCGGCGGCTTCACGTTCGCCCAGCTCGAACGGGCCGGACGGGTCGAGGAGGTCTCCGACGGCGCGGTCGCACGCGCCGACGCGCTGTTCCGAACCGATCGCGCGCCCTGGTGCCCGGACACCTTCTAGACGCTCGACCTAGCCGAGCTTCGTCGAAATCTCGTGCAGGTGCGCGCCGGTCGTCCCGCAGCAGCCGCCGACGACCGCGGCCCCAAGGCCCGCCGCCCAGACGGCGAACGAGGCCATGTCGTCCGGTTCGGCCGGGTACCGGCCGGAGAGGGGCTCGGGTAGCCCCGCGTTCGGCTTGACCCAGAGCGGCATATCGAGGCCGTGCGCACGCATCTGCGCGACGAACTCTTCCGCGGTCGCCCGCGCAGTCTCGAGGGACTTGCCGCAGTTGAGGCCGATCCCGTCGACGCCGAGCTCCGCCATCGCCAGCAGAACCTCTTCGACCGTATGGCCCATCATCGTCCTCGCCTCGGCGGCGCCCGCGTCGAACGAGAACGAGACGACGATCGGCAGGCTGGTGCTGTCGCGGCAGCCGAGTACAGCCGCTCTTGCCTCGTCCAGCGAGAACATCGTCTCGATCACGAGCAGGTCGCAGCCCTCGAGCGCCGCCGCCTGAGCGGCGAAGGCGGCGCGGGCCTCGTCCGGCTCCAGGGTTCCGAGCGGCGCGAGCAGCTCGCCGGTCGGCCCGATCGAGCCGGCGACGAGTACGTCCCGGCCGGACAGCTCGGCCGCCCGCCGCGCGCATGCGACGGCCGCGCGGTTGACCCGCTCGACCTCCGGGTACTTCGAGTGGCCAAGACGGACGGAATTCGCCCCGAACGTGTCCGTGAGCAGGATGTCGGATCCTGCACGGACGAACGAGAGATGGAGCTCGACGAGCTCGTCCGGCGCGTCGACGGCCAGCTCTTCGGGCGGCTGGCCCGCCTCGAGCGAGTACCCCTGGAGGCCCGTTCCCACGCCGCCGTCGGCAACACGGACGTTGGGGCCGAGCAGCTCGCGGAGCGTCGTCATGCCCATAGGGTAGAGACGTGCGCAGTCTTTCGAGCGTTCTCGCCGAGCGCGACCTCGTCCTCGACGGCGGCCTTGCGACCGAGCTCGAAGCGCGAGGTCACGACCTCCGCGACGCGCTGTGGTCGGCCCGTCTCCTGCGCGACGATCCGCGCACGATCGAAGATGTCCACGTGTCGTACTTCGCGGCGGGAGCGGACGTCGCGATCACCGCGAGCTATCACGCGACGCTCGAGGGGTTCGAGGCTGTCGGAATCGACCGGGAGGAGGGCAGGCGCCTGCTCCGTCTGAGCGTCGAGCTCGCGCAACGTGCCAGGGAACGGGCGGGGGGTAAGGGAATCGTCGCGGGGAGCGTCGGCCCCTACGGTGTCGTGTTCGCCAACGGGTGCGAGTACACCGGCGACTATGCGCGCACGCCGGACGACCGGATCGCCCAGACGCAGCGCGAGCGCATCTCCGAGCTGGGCGGCGCGGGAGCCGACGTGGTTGCGATCGAGACGGTGCCGAACGGACGGGAGGCGGCCGTCGTCGGGGAGCTCCTCGCGGAGTTCCCAGAGATCGAGGCGTGGGTCTCGTTCTGCTGCCTGGACGGCGAGCGGCTGAGTGACGGCACGCCGATCGGCAACGCGATCCGGGCCGCGGGCCGGACCGGGCGCGTCGCGGCTTTCGGCGTCAACTGCACGGCACCGCAGCACGTCGACTCGCTGCTCGTCGCAGCCCGCCAGGCGACCGACCTGCCGCTCGTCGTCTACCCGAACGCGGGTCGGGTGTGGGACGGCGACACCTACACGTGGAGCGGCGCCGGGGTCGAGCGCTTCGCGCCCGAGCTGGTCGCGCGCTGGCGCGGGCTCGGTGCACGCGCGATCGGCGGCTGCTGCGGCATCGGGCCTGCCGCGATCGCGGAGATCGCGGCTACGTCCGGGCCGGAGACGGCTCGTACGTGGTGATCTCGATCAGGTGCGCGTCGGGGCTTCGGAAGTACACGGACCAGGCAACCGCGTGATCCCATTCGTCGAGCTCGATTCCGCGCTCGGTGAGCTCCTGTTTCGCCGATTCGAACCCCGCGCGCGAGGTGCGAAACGCGAGGTGCCGGTTCCCGTCGCCGGCGCTGCCGTCTGCCGGGCCGGCGCTCCGACGAGGCGGGGAAGAGTGCGACGCCGGTCGAGCCGGCGACGAGGACCGCCGGGTGCTCGCCCCATTCCTCCTCGAACAGGCGCCGCAGACCGAGGACCTCCGCGTACCACTCCGCGGAGCTCGCCACGTCCGCAACCGTCAGCGCAACGTGGTCGAGCGCCTCGAGCTCCATCACACCGGCCGCGCGGCCGCGTCTCGCTGCGGAGCCTCGAGCGCGGCGACGATCGCCTCGCTGTCGTAGACGCACCCGCCCCAGAGGCCGCCGCCGACGGACTGGAGGCGTGCCCAGAGCACGGTGTCCGCCGGCAGATCGGGGTCGGGTTGGACGTCCTCGCGCACGGGGCGCTCGGCGAGCACGGCGGCCGCTTCCTCCGGCGTCCACGTCTCGTCTCCGTGCCCGACGAGGTCGACCGAGGCCTCGAGCCGCTCCGGGTCGACGACGACGCTGATGACGTCCCCGTCGAGGAGACGCCCGATCGGGCCGCCCTCGAGCGCCTCCGGGCTGACGTGCCCGACGCAGGCGCCGGTCGAGACCCCGGAGAAGCGCGCGTCCGTGACGAGCGCGACCTCGCGACCGAACGGAAGGAACTTGAGCGAAGACGTGAGCTGGTAGGTCTCCTCCATGCCGGTGCCGAGCGGCCCCCGCCCGGCCAGCACGATGACGTCGCCCGACTCGATCGGCTCTCCCCGGAGACCCTTGAGCGTCGCGATCGCATCCCGCTCCGCCGTGAAGACCCGCGCGCGGCCGGTCAGCCGGTAAACACCGTCCTCGTCGAGTGCGCGGGGGTCGATCGCCGTCGCCTTGATCACGCTGCCTCCCGGAGCGAGGTTGCCGGCCGGGAAGCATACCGTCGAGGTCATGCCCTTCTCGCGGGCGCGGTCGGGCGGCGAGATGACGTCGTCGGGATCGACGCCGTCGGCGTCGAGCAGGCGTTCGCGCACGCGGGCCCGGCGCTCGCTCGTCTCCCATTCGTCGAGCACGTCGTCCCAGGTGCGGCCGAGCACCGTACGTGCGCCCGTGTGCAGGAGGCCGAGACGGCGTAGGTGGAGCATCACCTCGGGAACGCCGCCGGCGAGGAAGACCCGCACCGTGGGATGGTTCCGGGGGCCGTTCGGGAGGGCGTCGACGAGGCGTGGGACGGCACGGTTGACACGACGCCAGTCCTCGACGCTCGGGCGCGGGAGCCCCGCCGCGTGCGCGATTGCGGGAATGTGGATGAGGAGGTTCGTCGAGCCGCCGAAGGCCGCGTGCACGAGCATCGCGTTCTCGATCGCCTCCTCCGTGACGACCTCGTCGAGCGTACGGCCCGCCGAGACCTGTCCGTGCACCGCCTGCGCCGTACGCGTAGCGACGTCCAGCCAGATCGGCTGTCCCGACGGGGCGAGCGCTGCGTGCGGCACGGTCAGGCCAAGCGCCTCGGCGACGACCTGAGCTGTCGCGGCAGTGCCGAGAAACTGGCAGCCGCCGCCCGGTGAGGCGCACGCCCGGCAGCCGAGATCGGCCGCGTCCTCGAGGGTCACCAGCCCGTGGGCGAAACGGGCGCCGAGCGTCTGAACGGCCCCGGCGTCCTCGCCCCTCGTCGGGGGCAGGGTCACGCCTCCCGGAACGATCGCCCCGGCGAGGGAGCCGAACGACGCGACGGCCATGAGCATGGCGGGCAGGCCCTTGTCGCACGTGCCGATCCCGATCACGCCGCGGCGCCGCGGCAGCGAGCGGACGAGGCGTCTCAGGACGACCGCGGCGTCGTTGCGGTACGGGAGGGAGTCGAACATGCCGGTCGTTCCCTGCGACCGGCCGTCGCAGGGGTCGGAGACGTGAGCCGCGAACGGGAGCCCGCCCAGCCGGTCGATCTCCTCGGCCGCCTCGCGCACGAGCAGCCCGACCTCCCAGTGGCCGGTGTGGTAGCCGAGCGCGACCGGCGTGCCGTCGTCGGCCCTCACCCCACCCTGGGTCGAGAGGACGAGGAACTGGTCACGGCCCACCTTCGACGCCTCCCAGCCCATCCCGGCGTTCTGGGTGAGGCCGAACACGTCACCCGACGGGCTGTCGCGGAGAAGCTCCGGGGTGAGCGGCAGGGCCCCGGAGGGACCGTCGGCCGAGGTCTCGTACCTCGAAGAGATCGTCGCCCGTCATGCGGGCACGCGGCTAGTTGTAGCGGCCGAGGTCGCGGACGGTCTCGCCCGCCACCTCGATCAGGCCGGGCTTCGCGTCGAAGAGCTGACCCGTCGAGCGGAGGACGTACCCGCCGCCCGCCATCGCCGCGTCGAGGCAGCGCTTGACCTCTTCGCGCACGGCGTCCGCGTCGGCCTCGTGGAGCAGGTGCTCGTTGAACCCGCCGAAGAGGCAGACCCGATCGCCGATCCGGCGCTTTGCGTCGGCGAGGTCGACGTCGCCCGACGAGCGGTCGGACGTGAGCGTCTCGACGGCGTCCGGCCCGGTGTCGGCGATGTCCTCGAGCAGGAGCGTCGCTCGGCCGCAGTTGTGGAAGCTGACGAGGTAGCCCGCCTCGTGGGCCGCCGTGACACATTCGGCGTCGTAGGGCTTCATGAACTCGACGAAGTGGTCGCGCGCGACCCCGACGCCGGTCCACGTCTCGTTCAGCGAGATCGAGTGGATCCCCGTCTCGCCGAGGCGGCGGTAGAAGCCGATCAGCCAGTCGGTGCAGACCCGCATCAGGTCGTGGACGAACTGCGGCCGGTCGTAGATGTCCATCGACAGGTCGACCAGGCCGCGGATCTCGGCGGCCATGTCCCACGGCCCGATCACGTGGTGGAGCCACCACGCGTCGTCGCCGACCTTCTCGACCATGCCCTTCATCACCGTCATGTCGTAGAGGTCGGCAGAGGGGAAGTGCCGGAGCGCGGGCAGCTTCTTCTCGGGCTCGTCGCCCTTGAGCATGAAGTCGTGGCACGACGTGCCGAAGCCGTCCTCCGTGCGATAGGAGTAGTCGAGGTCGCCGTCGGGCGTGCGGATGTAGTGGTGGTGGTGGCGCCAGCTGGGCCCGCGATCGGTCTCCTCGAACGTCTCGACCCACGTGTCGGTCTCGAAGGGCCGCGGGAAGAGCATCCGGGGCCAGATCTCGTGCTCGCCGATGTGCTGGCTGTACGTCGTGATCATCGGATCGAGGCCGAGGTCCTGCTGCATCTTCACGATGGAGCCCATCGGATCGTCGATCCAGAGCTCGAACAGGTCGAGGAACGACTGATCGGGCTCGCGGAGCTGCTTGATCAGCGGCAACCCGAGCCAGCAGTGAAAGGGGACCCGGTCAGGCGTCCCCCGCTCGAAGGCGATTCGTGTGCGCTCGGCGGTCTTCACGGTTCCTCCTTGTGGCTCCTGGTCGGCGATGCTTCCCGGCAATCGTAGCGATCGCATGAAGTACCATGAGGCGGGACTGAGCTGGGATGATATCGCATGGCAAAGCCCGATGCCGGTTGACAACGAGCTGGCGCAGGTGCCATAATGCGGCACTATGGCGAGAGTCGAGGAGGGCGCCCAGGCGATCGACCGCGCTGCGCAGATCCTGCTCCGGCTCGTGGAGTCGGACGAGGCCGTGACGCTTTCCGGCGTGATGGAGGAGACGCAGCTGCCGAAGTCGACTGCCGCCCGGCTCCTGCGCGCGCTCGAGCGCAACGGGCTGGCCCAGAGGCGGCGCGGCGGGGGGTTCCGGCCCGGTCCGGTGCTCGTCGAGTACGCACGCCGCGACACGAGCGTGGGCGACCTGGCGAGCCTCGCCTGGCCGTTCCTCGAGCGACTGGGACAGGGAACGGGCGAGACGGCGAACGTCGCCATCCCGACGCCGAGCGGTGTCGCGCGGGTCGCACAGGTGGACAGCGGCCACCCGCTCGGCGCAGGCAACTGGGTCGGGAGCCGCATCCCGATCCACGCGTCGAGCATGGGCAAGGTCTTCATGGCGTTCGGCGCCGCGCAGCCCCCGTTCGGCCGGCTGGCGAAGCTCGGCCCGGGGACGATCACGAGCATGGACGACCTGCTGGACGAGCTCGACCGCGTCAGGCGGCTCGGCTACGCGACCACGTGGGAGGAGCTCGAGGCGGGTCTGTGCTCGACCGCGGCTCCCGTCCGGGGATCGAGAGGAACCGTGATCGCAGCCATCTCCGTCTCCGCGCCGACGGTGCGCACGTCGCGCGACCGCCTGGCCGAGCTCTCCGTGCGCGTCGTCGAGGAGGCGGACGCGCTGACCGACACCATCTGCCGTTCCGACCGAGGAGAAAGGGAAGGATGACCGAGGAAGAGATCCTGCAAGGCCTCTACGACAACACGCTGGTGGGCAACAAGCCGGCCGTGGTCGAGCTCACCGAGCAGGGGCTCGCGGACGAGCATCGAGCCCACGACCATGCTGTTCGACGCGCTCATCCCGGCGCTCGAGGAGGTCGGTGCGCGCTTCGAGCGCGGTGATTTCTTCGTGCCGGAGATGCTGATCGCGGGCCGGGCGATGACCGGTGCGCTCGAGCTGCTGCGTCCTCTGCTCGCGAAGACCGATGCCCCGTCGATCGGAACGTTCCTGATGGGCACCGTCAAGGGCGACGTGCACGACATCGGCAAGAACCTGGTCGACATCATGCTCGAGGGCGCCGGCTTCAAGGTCGTCGACCTGGGCGTGCAGGTCACGCCCGAGACGTTCATCGAGGCGATCCAGGAGCACAAGCCCGACGTCGTCGGGTTCTCGGCGTTCCTGACGACCACCATGCCGATGTTCAAGGTGAACATCGAGGCGATCGAGAAGGCGGGCCTGCGCGACGACGTCATCATCATGGTCGGCGGCGCGCCGGTGACGCAGGAGTACGCGGACGTCGTCGGCGCCGACGGCTACGCCGCGGACGCTGCCGGCGCGACGAAACGGGCGAAGGAGCTCCTCGAGGAGCGCCGGGCGCTGGCGCCTGTCTGAGGAGCCGCATGGGTGCCGTCGCCTTCGTCGAGCACGCGGTCAAGGGGCCGGTCTTCGGCTGCCGCATGTGCGGCCAGTGCGTTCTGCACGACACGGGGATGACCTGCCCCATGACGTGCCCGAAGACGCTTCGCAACGGGCCCTGCGGCGGCGTGCGCGAGGACGGCCACTGCGAGGTGAAGCCCGAGATGCGCTGCGTCTGGGTGAAGGCCGAGCAGCGCTCGAGGACGCTCCCGCTGCTGCCCGGCTCCTGGCGCGAGCACTTCCACGAGCTCCGCCCGCCGGTCGACAACCGGCTCGCCGGCACGTCGTCGTGGCGCAACGCGCTCACGAAACGTGATCAGGCCCGCCCGGCCGGCTGGCGGCCGGCCCGGAGGGGAGCGCGGCATGAGCGGCTGCGGGAGCTCGTCGAGGCCGGCGACCGGCCGATCCTGACCGCCGAGGCGCCGGTCGTCGACGGAGGCAGCCAGCGAGGCGTTCCGGGAGCGGATCGCCGAGCTGGCGCGCTGGGTCGGACGCGATGAACGCGACCGACAACACGGCCGCTCACGCGCACGCCTCGAACGTCGCGGTGGCGATCGCCCTCGCCCAGGCCGGTGTCGAGCCGATCCTCCAGGTCGTCTGCCGCGACAAGAACCGGATCGCCTGCCAGGCGGACATCGTCGGGGCTGCGTTCCACGGGGTCGAGAACATCTGCTGCCTGACCGGCGACGACGTGACCGCCGGTGACGAGCCCGAGGCGCGGCGCGTGTTCGACCTCGACGGCCCGCAGCTGATCGAGGTCGCGACCGGCCTCTCGCAGGGCCACTACCTCTCGGGACGCCCGATCGAGCCCGCGCCGGCATTGTTCGTCGGCGCCGTCGAGAACGCGGCCGCGCCGCCGATCGAGCACCGGGCGCGAGCGGGCGGCGAAGAAGATCCAGGCCGGCGCGCGCTTCCTGCAGCTCCAGATCTGCTACCACCCGGACCGGCTCGAGGCCTTCGTCCGCGCACTCGAGGAGGCCGGACTCGCCGCACGCGTCGCGCTCCTGCCGGCGATCGTGCTCGTCAAGGGCGCCCGCAGCCTCGGGTTCATGAACGAGCGTGTTCCGGGAATCGACGTCCCGGACGACACGATCGCCAGGCGTCGAGAACGCGAGCGACCCGTCGGAGGCCGCCTACCAGCTCGCCCTCGAGCAGGCCCGGCACGCGCTGTCACTGCCCGGGGTGCGCGGTCTGCACCTCACCGATTTCCGACACGACGGTGCCGTGTCGCGCCTCATGCGCGACCTCGGCATCCCCACCAAGGAGGAGAGAGAGACGCATGCACACCGTTCTCCGCTCACGGTCTAGCGAGGTCGTCATCGGCCGCGACAGGCCGTTCTGCATCATCGGCGAGCGCATCAACCCGACCGGCCGCAAGGCGTTCGCCGAGGCGTTGCGAGCAGGCGACCTGTCCGAGATCGTCACGGACGTCGAGGATCAGGTCGCGGGCGGCGCTCACGTGCTCGACGTCAACATGGGCGTCCCTCTCACGGATGAGGCCGACCTGCTCAGGCGTGCCATCAGGCTCGTGCAGGAGCACACCGACCTGCCGATCTGCATCGACTCGTCCGTCGTCGAGGCGCTCGAGGCCGGTCTCGAGGTGTACGAGGGCAAGGCGCTCGTCAACTCGGTCACGTGCGAGGACGACCGGCTCGAGCGGGTTCTGCCGCTCGTCAAGGAGCACGGGGCGGCCGTCATCTGCCTGACGAACGACGAGACGGGCATCCCGCAGACGGCGGACGAGCGCCTCGAGGTCTGCAAGCGGCTCGTCGACTCCGTGCACGGGACCTGGGAGATCCCGCTCGAGGACATGGTGATAGACCCTCTGGCCATGACGGTCGGCGCCGATCCGCAGGCGGTCGTCATCACGCTCGAGACGATCAGCCGCATCCGGGACGAGTTCGGCCTCAACATGACCCTCGGCGCATCCAACATCTCGTTCGGGCTTCCGAGCCGCCATGCGCTGAACGCCGCATTCCTCGTGGCGGCCTCACAGGCAGGCTTGACGAGCGCGATCATGGACGCGCGAACCGACCAGACCGTGGACGCCTGCCGCTCCGCCGATCTTCTGTTCGGCCGCGACGAGTGGGGCATGAGCTGGATCGCTGCGCACCGCGAGAAGCAGGCAGCCGCGACGTGAGCACCGTGACGGACCTTCCGGAGTCGGACGGAGCTCCCGCGCATCACCCCGCTCGGGTGACCCTGCGCTTCGAGCCGTCGGACGCGTCCGTGCGCGTCCCGCCGGGCGTGAGCGTCTTCGACGCCGCCTCCTGGAACGGCATCGCGATCGACTCGACCTGCGGCGGCCACGGTACGTGCAAGAAGTGCAAGGTACGGATCGTCGAGGGCGAATTGCCCGCGACTCCTCTCGACGCCCGCGCGTTCGACGAGGCGCAGCTCGCCGACGGCTGGCGCCTCGCCTGCCGGGCGCAGGCCGCAGACTCGCTGACCGTCGACGTTCCGCCGCTGGTCACGCGGCCGAAGGCCTCGACCGCAGGTGTCGGCCGCCAGGTTCTCCTCCGTCCGGCGCTCCAGAAGCGCTACGTCGAGCTCGACGAGCCGACCCTCGCGGATCAGCGCACGGATCTGGAGCGGATCGCCGACGCGCTCGACGATCTCGAGTTGCGCATCGAGCCGGGCGTGCTCCGCCGCCTGCCGCGAGTTCTCCGTAGCTCGGCGTTTCGCGTGACCTGCGTGGTCGTGGACGACCTGCTCATCGACGTCGAGCCGGGCGACACGACCGGCCGGCTGCCGGCCATCGCCTTCGACCTCGGGACGACGACGGTGGTCGCCACGTTGCTCGACCTCGAGACGGGTACGCCCCTCGCCGTCCGGTCGATGCTGAACCGCCAGCAGCCGTTCGGCGCCGACGTCATCTCCCGGATCTCCGCGACGATGCTCGATCCCGCCGCGCTCGAGCGGCTGACCGAGCTCGCCGCCCAGACGATGCAGGAGCTCGTCGAGGAGGTGTGCGCGGAGGCGGAGATCGAAGCGTCCGAGGTCTACGAGGTCTCGCTCGCGGGCAACGCGACGATGACGGAGCTCGCGCTGGGCATCGACCCGGAACCGGTCGGGGTCGCACCCTTCATCATGGCGGCGCGCTCCTTCCCGGACATGCCGGCGACGGAGCTCGGTCTCCGGCTGCATCCCCGGGCACGCGCGAACGTCTTCCCGGCGCTCGGCGCGTACGTCGGCGGTGACATCGTGGCGGGGCTGCTCGCCACCGGCATGACCCGTGACCGGCGTCTCCGGCTGTTCATCGACGTCGGCACGAATTGCGAGATCGCGCTCGGCTCCTCGGACGGGATCGTCTGTACGGCGGCACCCGCGGGCCCTGCATTCGAGGGGGCGCAGATCCGCTGTGGCATGCGGGCGGCGGACGGCGCGATCGAGGCCGTCAGGGTCACGAACGAGGGGCTCGAGCTCGAGGTGATCGGCGGCACCGCGCCGCTCGGGCTCTGCGGTTCGGGGCTCGTCGACGCCGTCGCGGAGCTCGTCCGCACCGGCCTGCTCGACTCGTCCGGCCGGTTCGCGACCGACGAGCGGGCGGCCGAAGTCGCCCCGAGTCTCGCCGACCGGTTCGTCGCGCGACCGGACGGCGAGCGGATCTTCGTCCTCCACTGGAACGGCGAGAAAGGCGACGCCGAGGACGCGATCTACCTGTCCCAGAGAGACGTACGGGAGCTCCAGTTCGCCAAGGCGGCGATCGCGACCGGCTGGAACCTGCTCGTCGAGGAGCTCGGGATCGATCCGGACGAGATCCAGCAGGTCCTGCTCGCGGGGTCGTTCGGCTCGTACCTCTCCCCGGCCAGCGCGATTCGGATCGGGCTCGTGCCGAAGCTGCCCCGGACGCGAATCGTCGCCGCCGGCAACGTGGCCGGCGAGGGTGCGAAGATGGCTCTGCTCTCGATGCAGGAGCGCCACGCCGCGCACGCGATGCTCGGCGAGGTGGACTACGTCGAGCTGTCGGATCGACCGGACTTCAACGACCGCTTCGTCGACCTGCTCGCGTTCCCCGGCTAGATCGTGGTCGCCGAGCGCATTCTCGTCCTCGCCTGCGGCGCCCTCGCCAGGGAGATCCTGGCGATCCGCACCCTGAACGGGTGGGCTCACGTCGACGTGCGCTGCCTCCCCGCCCGCCTGCATCTCGTGCCGGCCGAGATTCCGGGCGCGGTCGACGCAAAGCTTCGCGCGGCGGCCGGCGAATACGAGCGCGTGTTCGTGGCCTACGCCGACTGCGGGACGCACGGCGCCCTCGACGCGGTCCTCTCCGCTCACGGTGCCGAACGCCTGGAGGGACTCCACTGCTATGCGACGTTCGCCGGGCAGGACGCCTGGGAGGCGATGCAGGAGGCAGAGCCGGGCACGTTCTACCTCACCGACTTCCTGGCGCGGCACGCGGAGGCGCTCGTCCTCCGGCCGCTCGGGCTCGACCGCTTCCCCGAGCTCGTCGACGACGTCTTCGGCAACTACCGCCGCGTCGTGTACCTGGCGCAGACCGACGATCCTGCGCTCACCGCTCGTGCCCGCGCCCTGGCCGCAACGCTCGGGCTCGACTTCGAGCGGCGACGCACCGGGTACGGCGAGCTCGGCGCGTCGCTCGCCCATTTCGCGGAGGCCCGGGCTGCCTGAGCTGACGGTCATCCTCTGGCGGGACATCCCGGCGCAGGTGACGGCCACCGACGGAAGCTCGACGGCCAGGATGCAGCTCACGGATCGTTTTCAGAACGCAATCGACGCGGCTGCCATGAAGGCCGGCCTGAGCGAGATGGACGCCTATCTCGAGGAGTGGCGCCGGGAGAGCCGGCCGTGCGGTGACGATCTCGACGGCGAGGTCGCCGCCGAGGCCGAGCGGCTCGAGTCCGCTTTCCCGCGGGAGACGCTGCTGCGCATGACCCGGGCCGGCGGGCTCGCCTCCGGGAGCTAGCCTCCCTTCATGTTCCGGCTCGACGGCAGGGTGGCGCTCGTCACCGGGGCTGCGTCCGGAATCGGCGCTGCGTCCGCCGTCGCCTTCGCGAAGGCCGGCGCCGACGTCGTTCTCTGCTGGTACAGGGCCGATCCGCACGACATCCGCCCGGTGGCTGCGAGCGTCGAGGAGCACGGGAGGAGCTGCCTGGTCGTCGAGGGCGACGTTGCCGAGACCGAGGTCGTCGAGCGAATGGTCGGGGACGCGGTCTCACGCTTCGGGCGGCTCGACGTCGTGCTCGCCAACGCCGCGATCGCGCGCGACGTGCCCGCCGGCGAGCTCGACGACGAACGCTGGCGCCGGCTGCTCGAGGTGGACCTGACGGGCGTGTTCCGCTGCTTCCGTGCTGCCATCCCGGCGATGACGGAGGCGGGCTGGGGGAGGCTTCTCGCGACGAGCTCGATCGCGGGAGCGGTGCAGGGCTGGCCGCGGCACGTCCACTACGCGGCCGCGAAGGCCGGGATCGTGGGGCTGATCCGGAGCCTCGCGCTCGAGCTCGGTCCGCACGGGATCACCGTGAACGCCGTCGCCCCCGGCGTGATCCCCTCGCCGCAGAGCCTCGACCCCGTCAACTCGCTCGGGCCGGACGGCGTCGCCGCTTTCGCCTCGCGCGTGCCGGTCGGCCGGAACGGCTCCCCGGAGGACGTCGCCGCCGCGTTCGTCTTCCTCGCCAGCGAGGAGGCGGGGTTCATCACGGGTCAGACGCTGGTCGTCGACGGCGGCGTTACCCTGTCGCTCACCTGATGCCGACCTTCGAGCAGACGATCGACGTCGCCGCCGCCGCCCGCGGAGGCGTTCCGCTACCTCGCCGACTTCACGAACGTTCCGAGGTGGGATCCGGGGATGGCCGAGTCCCGCCTCGTCGAGGGCGAGCACCGGGCGCCCGGCGCCGTCTACGACGTCGTCGCGATGTTCCGCGGAACGCAGGTGCCGTTTCGCTACCGCATCGCCGAGGCGGAGGATGGACGCACGGCTGCTCTTCGAGGGCGAGGGCGCAAAGGCGCGCTCGACCGACGAGATCGTCCTCGAGCCGGCGGGCGGCGGCACTCGCATCACCTATCGCGCCGACCTCAGGATGAAGGGCCCGTACCGCCTGGTCGAGCCCTTTCTCCGCGGGACGTTCGACCGCATGGGCCGGGAGGCGATGGCCGGGTTGAAGGGCAGGCTCGACACCACGCAGCCCTAGGCGCTGCCCGCGGACCGTAGAGCGAGAGGGACGGACCCGTCTGTCCGGATCCGTCCCCCCTCGCCGGAGCGGCCGTGCCCGGCTCCTCGGGGCGGAGGGCCAATGCGGACGCGTCACGAATCTCGCAGATCAATGTAGCTCCTGTCAAGAGAGGCGTCTGCTGGCGACCGCTCGGCTCGAGGGCGTCGACTACAATCCGACTCCGCAGGGGCGGTTAGCTCAGTTGGGAGAGCACCAGCTCGACAAGCTGGGGGTCACTGGTTCGAGCCCAGTACCGCCCATTCCGGGCCAAGTGCCCATCCGGATTCCGCTTGGTTAAGCTAAGTGAGGTAGGCGAGATGGGCGAGAAGCGCGAGATCATGCTCCCCCCGGTGCTCCCCCGGTGCTCGCCCCGGAGGGATACGTCCCGAACGGCCATCTAGGCGAGTGCGGCTCTAAGGCATAGCCTCGTCCCTTGCCGGTCTCGTCGTCGTGGTTCAAGCTCGCGAGCGTGCCCTGAAGGTGGGGCCTGGGGCGAGGCCGGTCAGCCCGCTTAGCGTGGGTCGCCCTCCCGAGATCGAGCGTGCACGGAGCCGCAGTCCGGGAGGTCTGAGGTTCGTCCTGTTTCGCCGGCGACTCCGTATGACGACCCTGACGACATGCCCGAGCCCCGCCTGACCAAGACGTCACGCGACCCATGTGTGCTCACGCTGCGTGAGTTGCGGCGGCCCGATCGCAGGTTGCGTCGCCTGAGCTAACTGGCCCGTCATAGATGTAATCACAACGAAGTGCCTGCTCGTTCGGCACTTTTCCTGTCCGGTCGCTATCGCGGCTGCGCAGGGCGGCTACCTGCTCACGCAAGCGCATCGAGACGGGCGCGCACTGCAAGCCGCGCTCGATGCGGCGATCGACCACATCGAGTCGCTCGCGATCGAGGCCGGGCGGCGATCTACCGGATAACGGCGGAGCCGGCGCTAACCAAGATCGTGCGTTCGTCCTGGAGCGACACGCGGCTCGACCTAGACGGCGTCGCCGGCGCGCTCGGCGGGGGCTCCGACGAGCGGCCCGACGCAGAAGTGCTCCATGTGCCGCTCGGCGAGCCGGCTGTGGTATTCGCCGAACTCCGCCGTGGCGTCCTTGCCGCCGTAGATGCGGGCCACGAAAGGCCCGCCCGGGTGGTGGTCCTTCCACTCGGTGAAGTCGTAGACCTTGCCGCGGATGACGACCCAGCAGTCGTCGAACGACGTGTGCTGCGCGAGCTCCTCGCGTGTGACGGGCCGGTCGCCGGTCAACGGCTTCGCCGGCTTCCAGAGGCTGCGGGCGATCTCCTGGCGCGCGCTGCCGAGCGCCTCGGTCCGCGAGCGGAAGTCCCACGGCCCGAGCTTCCTGAGCGGCAGCTTGTCGCCGATCTCGCGCGCGTCGAACGCGTAGATCCACGAGTCGTCGCTGCCCGCACGCTCGGTGTGATCGAAGACGGGGTAGTCTCGCTCGTTGACCGCCGCGAGGATCTGCCGGCGCTGAGGCGAGTCCGCCGGCTCGAGGTGCTTGAAGAGGAACTTCGACGCGAACTGGAAGCGCGTCGCGCGGTAGTAGCGCACGCGCTCGTAGTGCAACAGCGCGCGGTAGATGTCGCTGCCGTGGAGCTCGAAGCACTTCCCCAGTGCCGCGGCGTCCTCGAAGGCCTGCGCGGCGCCCTGGCCGAAGGTCGGCAGCATCGGGTGAGCGGCGTCACCCACCAGGCCCACGCGACCCTCCGTCCAGTTCTCGAGCGCGTCCCGGTCGTAGAGCCCCCACTTCGTCGGGTTCTCCATCAGGCTCGTGAGTGCGACGACGTCGTCGTGACGGGGGTCCCCCTCGAACGCCGTGCTCATGTTGCCGACCATCTCCTCGCGGTCGGCGGGGAACCAGTCGCCCTCTTCGCGCTCGAACTCGTCGGCGTTGGGCTCGTAGTAGGCGAGCCACACGTTGAGCAGCTCGCCGCCGCGGACCCAGTACGTGAGCGTCTGCGCCGTCGGGGTCTCGCGGGTGTCCATCGACATCGTCTCGATGGGGTTGTGGTCGAGCGGGCTGCCGTCGGGCTTGCGCGCCGCGGCGACCTTGTCCCTCGGGACCAGACCGCGGTAGACGACGACCTCGGTCCAGCGCTTGGTCGACACGCCGGGCCAGACCGCATCCAGCACCCGGGAGTTGACGCCGTCGGCACCGATCAGCAGGTCGCCGGTCTCCATCGTGCCGTCGGAGAACGTCACGGTCACGGACTCGTCGTCCTGGCTCACGGCCTCCAGGCGCTTGGCCATGTGGACCTGGATCGGGCAGTTGACGCCCGTCTCCGGCGCGAACTCGAGGACCCGCTTGTGGAGGGCCATCAGCAGGTCGAGGCGGTGCATGTGGTGGAAGCCGGCGTTGTCGCCGGCCGAGGTGTTGTGGTCGAGCGGCTTCCGCGTGATCGAGCCGTCCTCCCAGACCATCCGCGTCTCGTGGAGGATCGCCGCCCTGCCGCCGTCGACTGCCCCGTCGGGGCCCTTGGGGTCACCGCCGTCGAGGTCGACGCCGAGCCACCGGCACAGCCTTGCGCCGTTCGGGGGGATGTTCAGGCCCGCTCCCGCGGTGCTCGGCGTCGCGTCTGCTCGAAGACGTCGATCGTCGTGAAGACGCCCGACTCCCGCAGCGCCAGAGCGGTCATCAGCCCCGCCATGCCACCACCTGCGATAAGTGCCC
>CAWCQC010000007.1:0-410002 GCA_963797645.1 uncultured Thermoleophilia bacterium
GGGTGATAGACCGTCGAGCCGCGGCTGCGGACGAAATCCACCAGGTGGTCGTCGCCGAACAGGCCGGGCCGGGATCGACCTCGTCGACGATGTGGCGGGCGAGCGCCGGCGCCTTGGCCATGCGGCGCAGCGTCTTCACGCCGGCGAGCAGCGTGTCGCGGTCCTTCTGGGTGGCGAGAAATCGATGGATCGCCGGCGCCTGCCGCGGATCGGCGGACTTGATGCGGACGTGGCCTGGCGGTTTCCGGCCGCA
Organism: uncultured Thermoleophilia bacterium; assembly: GCA_963797645.1. Lineage (GTDB taxonomy): Bacteria > Actinomycetota > Thermoleophilia > Gaiellales > Gaiellaceae > CAWCQC01. Next base: position 254 of record CAWCQC010000007.1, read on the forward strand.
GCAGCGTCGCGGTGATGGTGAAGCCGGAGAGAATTGACCGAGTCGCCGAGGATTGTGGATCGAATAGAGCGCGATCGAGCACTGGATGTCGGGCGCCCGACGCCGGTATGGCGCCTTGATGAGGCTGCTGGCGGAGATCGCCGGGATTGCGAAGTAGCCGCGGCGGAACAGCGTGTAGTCCGCAACCGCCTTGGGTGCCTACGCAGCCAATTGTGCGCGGCGTCGTTCAAGCGTAATCGGTTCGCGGCAGCGCTGGATGATGCGCGCGAAGTAGTGGTCGTTGAGATCGCTGCCGACGCCGGGCAGATCCGCGATCACCGGGATGTTGAACGAGCGCAGCTAGTTTCGGCTCGGGCCGAGGCCGGACAATTGCAGAAGCTGCGGCGACTTTAATGCGCCCGACGTGACGATGACTTCTACGTTGGCTTTTGCGGTGCGCGGTTCGTTGCCGACGAGATATTCGATACCAGTGGCGCGGCGTCCGTCGAACAGGATGGTGCGAGGCCAGCGGGTTCTGGAAGTAACACCTGGGGTTTACACGCGACTGCGCTCTGGCTTGAGATAGGCCGCGGTGGTCGAGGTCGCGCACGCCCTTCTTTCATGGTGGTCTGGTAGAAGCCCTGCGCCTTCCTGCGCCGCGCCGTTGAAGTCGTCGTTCCTTGGGTAGCCGCACTGCGCCGCCGCATCGATGAAGGCTTGCGCCAAGCGGATGCTTGTCGCGCACGTCCGAACACGCTGAGCGGCTACTGGCGCCATGATGCTCGTCGGCGCCGCGCTCGTTGTTCTCGGCTTTGCGGAAGTACGGCAGTACGTCCTGATGGCTCCAGCCGGCGTTGCCGAGCTGACGCCAGTGATCGAAGTCCTGCTGCCTGGCCACGGATGTAGATCAGCCCGTTCGATCCAGTTCAAGCCGCCGAGCGTCTTGCCGCGCGGCGCGATGATGTTGCGGCCGTGGCATTCCGGTTGGTGGCTTGGTCTGGTAGCACCAGTTGTCAGCGCGTGTTGGTGAACAGCTTGCCGTAGCCGAGCGGGATGTGCAGCCACGGATTGGTGTTGGGGCGGACCGGCTTCGAGCAGCAGCACGCGGGGGGCTTCCGGACGCGCTGAGCCGGTTCGCCATCACGGCAGCCCGCGCCGCCGCGCCGGCGACGATGTAGTCGTAGGTGTCGGGGAGGTCCGGTCATTCAATGACCTCGTCAGCGATCAGCAGGAACGGTTCGGGGATTGCCAAGCCAGGAGCAGACGCAACTGTAGTCGAAGGCATAAACACCAACCATGCATTGCTCCAACGCGCGCGACGACGGCCTGCTCGGCGCTGACCCAGCGCCGCATTGACGAGAGCCTCGGGCCGGTCTCGCGCAGCCTCGCCCTCGACGGTACGCGCCCGCCGCTCTTCCCGGCCCACGCCATGCCGAGGGCGTCCAGCCTTCGCTCGACCTCCACCAGCGCGTCGGAGGTAGTCTCGAGCATCGCCTCGAGCACCGCGTAGACGACGTACTGCTTGCTTCGTTCCTCCGGCAGGTCGAGCGCGAGGACTGTCGGCAGCGAGACTCGCTCCTCGTGAAGCGTCAGGAGGTAGTCGCCGGTGATCAGGACACGGACCTCGACAGGTCGCAAGCCGTATGCGTCCTCGGCCGCAGGCACCCCCGCCTCGACATAGCCGCGGATCGCGAAGACGACGGACTCTCCGTCGGCATGGAACGACCGTGATGCGGAGGCATCGCCGGAAAGAGCCAGAGCCGGAAGGACGCGCTCGGGAACCCTCAGCGCATCGACGAGATCATCACGGCTGGTCTCGCTGAGCGAGACGTCGAGCCAGAAGAAGGACCCTTGCTCGCGCAGCACAGCGACGCGCTCTCGCACGGCGGCGTCCAACCCGGAGAGCATCTCCGTCACGCCACCAGACTAGAGTGGCCCCAGGACGCTCCCACAGCGGTGAAGGCCGGCCAGCGTGGCGATCAGGGCACGGGTGGATCCTCGGCCTAGTCGAGTGGGAGGCACACAACTACGCCGAATTCGTCAACGCGCTCATCAACGAAACCATCAAGGCGAACGCCTAACCATGACAGCAAGGGGGCGGCACGACCACGCACAACCCGGCCAAGCCGCCCCCGACCCAACCCCGATCCCACCAGCTCGTACGCCAAATCCACCGGCCCCGATTTTCCGGCTTTGACCCCCCGAGTGGATCAGACTGTGCTGCCGCCTCAGCGCGCAGCGAGTTCGTTGGCGTCATTCCTCGCGACGATCGCGTCGAGCACTACGGACTCCGCCTCCTCGATCGTCACGTACGCATAGTCGATCGCGAACAGCGCGTCGTCCTCCGCACGCTCGGCGCGGTTCTCCGCTCTATCAACGTCGATCTCCGCCTTCTTGTCGCCGATATTCTGGCGCGCCTTCGCGATATGCGCGTTCAACGTCTTCTGCATGTCCATCCACGACTCGGAGACGTGGCCTCCTTCGCGTTCGCGGACGCGCGCAGCTTCTCAGCGTGCGCCTGTGCCTCCGCTCTTGCCTTCTCGGCGGACTGCTCGATCTCGGCTTGCGCTTGGCTCCGCGCCGCCACGGCCCTGTCCTCCGCCTGTTTGGCGCGCGACGCAAGCTCCGCGAGCTTGTCCGAAGCGCTCATCAGCTTTTCCGAAACGCTCATCGCATTCGCTCCCTTCTTGCGGTACGACCCCGCATCATGATGACACGTTCAGTCCACCAGCGCTCTCTACACTGCTGGCGACGCCGAGTTCTCCCTTGGTGCGCATCTCGGCGCCGAGGCGCTGCGCGTCTTCCCCAGTCGCGACCTAGTTTGCACCTACAGGGTTGACAGCGATGGCTCCGGGTTTGATGATGCTGCTTCCAGCGTTCGTGTCTCTCGTTACATGATCGTTACATCGTCATGCCTAAGCAAGGAGGTTCCGATGACTGCCGGCCGACGAGATGGTAAGCTCGCCGCCCGGGGTCAAGGAAGCAGGCTGGGACTTCGCCGGGTCACCTCGGAGCGACACCCCGGCCAGTGTCGCAGCGCACTCCGGACGACAGTGTCGGTGGCTGGCAGAGCACCGGACTCTCAGGTCGAGGACTGGGAGTCGACGATGCGCGATTGGATGGGTGACTCGTGATGGGCGTGCCAGACGAGGAGCTTGCTGAGGCGCTCGAGATCGTCAAGGATGCCGACCTGGTCGAGCTTAGAATGACGCTGGCCGATACCGACCAGAGCTCGACCATTGCGGCACTTGGTGTCGACGTTCTCGACGCCGAGATCCGCCAGATCGTTTACTTCGACACACCTGATCTCCGGCTGCACAAGGCTGGCGTGGTCGTGCGTGCACGCCGCATTCGCGGTGGGGGCGACTCGGAGATCAAGCTCCGACAGGTCGTTCCCGAGGACGTGCCCTGGCGGTACCGGAGATTGAGGAGGTTCGAGATCGTCGCCGAGGCGAATTCAAATGTGCTCACCTGCTCGGGGTCGCTCACAGGCAAAGCTGACAACGCCGACGTAGCGGCGGTCGTAGCTGGCAAGAAGCCGATCAAGAAGCTGTTCTCACGGATTCAGCGCTCGTTCTACAGCAAGCATGCGCCGGATGAGCTCGATCTCGACCGGCTCCTGCCACTCGGACCGATCAACATGGCCTGGATCGAGTTCACGCCCGAGGGCTACGACGGCCGCATGGTCGGCGAGTTGTCGTTTCTTCCCGATGGCTCGCGACTGCTCGACCTCTCGACGGTCTGCCCGCCGAGAGAGGCACTGCAAGTTCTGGCCGAGACGAAGCTTTACCTTTCAGCTCGAGGCATCGATCCCGCCCGACACGGCCGGATGAGACCAAGCACGGCGCTCAAATACTTCGCCCGCCTCCACGCTCAATGAACATTCGTGATGGGTGGTAGCCGAGTCACGCGCCCAGGCCGTTGGACTGTGAGCCCTCCGCCTCGCGCACGTGCGCGTCTAAGAAAGCAGGAACCTTCCTCAGGCGGGCTGGCGCACTCGCGCGCGGGGTCTTCGGCACTGGGCGCGAAAAGGGTTTCCGCGGGTGGGCTGCTGCCCGAGCGCGACCCTATGCAACCCCCTCCCGCCTGAAAGATCTCGAGGCAGCGGGTCCCTCTGCTCACGACACGTGTGGCGCGCCCAGCACATGCCGTTTGTGGATGCGGTCCTCGAACGCCTCACGCGTGTCTAGGGTCTCGATCCGGGCACAGCAGGCGACTGTTTCGGACGCGGCAGCTCCTCACCGACAATGCGTTTCCATGCCCGAATCACGTCCCGACAAATCGCTTATGCCCGGCTGTAGGCAGATTCGGATTCGCCGAGTTCCAGGCTTGCCGCATTTCCGGCCACGAGGCGCCTGGGTGGCGACTCGCGAACACAACAGGTCTGCGGTCTTCGATCAATCTTTCTTGGATGACCGACACCGCTGCGCTTCCGAGCCTGCTCATAGAACCGCGCAACCTCGACACGGTGTCCGGGCATCGATAGCCATTCGAACATATCACCAGCGTCTGAATGCATGAGTGACCGACTGCGACCATCGTGGCGGCGTCATGCCGGTAAGAACAAATCGCGTCGCCTCCGCCTGCGCCCAGCCGTACTTGTCCTCGAGGTATTCGGCCAACATCACAAGTTCGGCGAGGGCCTCGCCGTGGACATCGAGGTCGTGTTGGTTCCCGGCCGCGTCGGCGTAGGAGGCAACCGGCCGGCGTGCACCTCCCCGAGATGCCCGTGGACGGTCACCGTTCTTCCGTCGCCGGTGTACTCGCGACCATCGGTAGCAGTCGCCCAGACGGTCACCCGTTGCAGCGGTGGCGCGGTGCGCTGCGCGTTCTCGAAGTAAGCATGAATCTCTCGTGGTTCGAGTAGTCGCGTGCCAAGGTAGATGTCTCGCCACCAGCGGACTTCAGGGTCCCGGGATGCCTCTTCCGCGATTACGTCCGCGAGGGCGGCGAAGCGCGGATCGGCGCCTCTGTCCCGCACTTGTGTTCTTTGTGACTTGGGACGGCGGCCGTCCCACTTCGCCCTCAGGTACTCCCGGGCTTCCTCGATGACGAGATCTTCGTCCTGGTAGGAGACGGAGCTGATCGCATGGCCATAAGCGGCCCCCCACTCCATCTCTGAGATCTGCCGCGCTTCGAGTCGTTGAACCTCCAGCCGGAGACGTTCGCATGTCTCTTGGTTTGCCTCATCGAATCCCATAAGGCGAACCATACGGTACGGGCAGGACGTACCCAACCCGTGCCAGGAGCAGACGTGACGAAAGCGGACAGGGAAACGGTGAACATCGACGTGGCCGCGCGGATCCTGGGAATCGGTCGAAACCTCGCCTACGCCCTCGCCCTCCGCGGCGAACTTCCCTCGTTGCGGCTAGGCAGGCGTCTCGTCATTCCAAGGAAGCGCCTCGACGCGCTCCTCGCCGATCCAGAACGACCAGCGCACCCCAGGCTACGAACGAGCCGCGGGGGAGCCAGGCCCGTGAACACGTTCGGAGAACGCCGTGAGCCGTTGGTGGAACCCTCACGCGGAGCGGCCGTGGAAGGGAATCAGCTGGCTCGTCCTCGACGAAGCCGGCGTCTACTGCGACCACACCGGGGTCGTTCACGTGCCGTACCGCACCCGGGACGGGAAGGTCCACCGGGAGCATCTGTTCGGCGAGAGCGGTCGGACGTGGTGGACCCCGGGCGCCGGCGCTGATCCCGCTCGGTCTCGACCTCTTACCATCGGCTAAGGCAGCCGCCGGAGCGCCCTGTTCATCGGTGAGGGTGACAGCGACGCGCTCGCGTTGCGCGAGGCGTTCGCCGCCACCACCGCGCTGAATCCGTCGCCGCCTACTACAGCTCGGTCTTCCCGGTGCGGGAACGTGGCGGCCGGAGTGGGCTCGGTATGTGGAGCCGTTCGACCGCGTGTACGTGATCGGTGACGGCGACGCGCCGGGCAGGAGGATGATCGACACAGTCTGGCGGGACATACGATGGGCGCGGCCCGTTGTTCTCCCTGCGGGTGAGGATGCCCGGTCGATCTTGCAACGCGACGGCGCACGTGCTCTCGACGGGTTTCTTGCGCGGGCGGACCCACAAGCTGAGGTCTGGACGGTTTTCCGCCTCGCGGGGTCGCTCTCGGAGGCGGAGGCGCTGCTGCGCGGCGAAGAGGTGTTCCGTGCCACAGCTTGACGACCGGACGATCCGTGAGGCTTCGACCAACCCAGCCGCGAGCCGCCGCTTCCCCGGGGTAGCCGGATCACGCCGGACACCCGGACTCGCCGCAACAAACGGTATTGCTGAGCCGAAATCGAGTCCGGGTACCTCATCTGACTCGGATCAGACTCGGACTGACTTGACCGGTCAGACGGCCCCGCCCGGGCTGGCGTTCGAGGCGGACATCCTGGCCGTCTTTCGCCGTGATGTGGCGCGGCTCGGGCTGGCCGGCGAGGCCACGGCCGCCTGCCTGATCTATCTGGCGCTGACTAGCCGTCTGCTTCCTTGGGGGAACCCGGGCGAGCGGCCGGTCTCGGTGATCCCGAAGGGGGCCTCGGCGACAGGGAAGTCCCACACAACCAAGACGGTGCTCCGGTTCTTTCCCCCGGACGCGTACCTCGATCTCGGCTCGATGAGCAAGCGTATCTCTTCTACACGGAGGAGCCGTTCGCCCACCGAATCATCGTCATCCCCGAGTGGGAGTTGTTTGCCAAGGACGAGGAGCTCGTCGCGCTCATGCGGACGTTGCTCTCTGAGGGGCAGGTGGTACACGGAACGGTCGACGCCGAGGGGAAGCGGCGGGAGGCGCGGACGATCAAGAAGGAGGGACCGACCGGGTCTTCTGATCACCACGACGGCTGCCCTGGTCGATCCCGAGCTCGAGACGCGCTGCCTCTCGTTCGTAACCGACGACTCCCCGGAACAGACGCGGGCGATCTTCGAGACGATCGCCCGGCTAGAGAACGAGGAGATGCCGAACGGCCTTCTCGACGAATGGCTTCAGCTGCAAGCGTGGCTTGCGAGCCACGGGCCGGCACTCGTGACGATCCCGTACGTGACGGCGCTCGCGGGGTTGATGCCGACCTCGGCCGCGCGCCTCCGCCGCGACTTTGTGACCCTCCTCTCGCTGATCCGAGCGCATGCCGCGCTGCACCGTGCGACGCGAGCGACAGACGATCGTGGGCGGATCGTCGCGACGCTCGGCGACTACGAGGCCGTCCGCGACCTCGTCGAGCAACATACTCGGCGAAGGCGTCGAGGCCACCGTCTCACCGGCAATCCGGGAGACAGTCGAGGCCGTCCGTGAGCTCCTCGACGACCCGCGGATCGACTTCACGACCGGCAAGGCTGTGGCAGACAAGCTGGGTGTCGGCAAGAGCGCCGCCTACGACCGGGTACGACGCGCGCTCACTGCCGGCTACCTCGTGAACGCCGCCAGCAAGGACGAGCGTGGGCAGAAGCTCGTGCTCGGCACGCCGCTCCCTGACAACCGGGAGTTCCTCCCATCCGCGGAGGCGGTGAGTCAGATGCGAGTCGGATCCGAGTCCGATACCCGAACCGGACTCGATTCTTGCTCAACCATGCGCCATCTCGCGGTCGAGTCCGGTAGTCCGGCTTGTCCGGGACCTCAAGGGGAAACGAGGTGCTCGACCTCCTCGAGGGAGTCTCCCGATCGAGTCGCATCCAACCGCCTGCCGGGCGCGGTGGATGAGCCCGCATCCGGTCCCGTCCCCGGCGAGCGAGGCTTCCTGACGCTGATTCGCGACGACTACCGGGCCGGTCGTCTCACCGGCGAGCGGTGGCTCGAGCTAGTCGGCCTTTACGGGGAGCTCGTCCGAGCGACGCCCGGGCCGCGGCTCGAGGACGAGCTCCCCGGGCTTATCGCTGCAGCGCGTGCTCGTCGAGCCCGACCGCGCGGACGACTTCGATGAGCTCTCGTTCTGAGCGATCCACTCGTCGGCGCAGGCCGGCCGCCGCCGCGAAAGCCCTTCGGGCCGACGGATGCTGCTCCGGGCGGGCAGCCATCGTGAGCTTTCCGGCCGGCACCCCGGCGGTCTTCATCGTTCTGCCGCTCGAGGGGCGCGTCCGGATCATCTCAGCCGTCCTCAGCGACGCCGAGATGGCCTGCCTCGTCGACTGGCTCGAGGCCTCGCCGCGCCGCCTGGAGCTGCTCGAGATTGCCGCCGAGCTCCGAGACCAACCCCCGACCGAAGGAGGAGAGCCATGGCGGCGACGCGCGACGAGCCCGATCTCACCGGCCACGAGGAGCGCGTCCTCGCCGCGCTCGGCCGCCTGCGCGCCGACGGCGACCGGCTCAACGTGCGCGGCATCGGCGGGCTCGCCAGCCTGAACGTCCGGCAGGTGCGGCGGGCGCTGCGCCGGCTCGAGCGGCGCGGCCTGGTCGAGCTCGAGTGGAGGGCAGGGACCGAGGCGTCGGCCTCAGCGTGACCGTGAGGAGCCCCCACTGACCGATCGGCCCGCACCGCCGCGGCCCGAGGAGGCCTCGAGCACCGGCTCGCCGGACAGGCTGCTCACCGCCGTCGAGGCCGCCGACCTCCTGAATATGACAGAAGAATGGGTGCGCGAAAAAACCCGCCGAGGCGAGCTGCCATACGTCGAGCTCGGCCGCTACCGGCGCTACCGGCGCGACGCGCTCCTGGCCTTCATCGACGCGTGCTCCTTCTGGCCAAGACCCCGGCCGCGTACCGACGGACGCTAATGTCCCCGTCCCCCACCAGGAGGTGATCTGATGCCCCGAGGCGCATCCGTCGTCCGCTACCAGGGCAAGCGCGGCGTCGTCTGGCGAGTCAAGTACGTCGACGCGAACGGCCGGCACGTCATGGAGACGCTCGGCCCGGAACGAGAAGGATGGACGGAACGGAAGGCGCAGGCCGAGCTGCGGGAACGGCTCGTCCGGGTCGACCGCAACGACTACGTGAAGCCTGGCCCGCTCACGTTCGGCGCGTTCGCCGAGACCTGGCTCGCCGAAGGACGGCAGCGTCGCCAGTGGAAGCCTGCCACTCTCAGGCGCTACCGGAACGTCATCCGGCACCTGTGCGAGCACTTCGGCCCGTTCCCGCTCGCAGCAATCCGGCCCCGCCACGTCAGCGAGTACGTCGCTGAGGCATCCGGCCGTCTGGCGGCGAACACCGTCATCGTCCACATCTCCGTCCTGCACGACGTATTCAACTCGGCGGTGCGCGAAGAGCTCGTCGACGCGAACCCGACGAGGGCGGTCGAGCGGCCGAAGCGGCCGAGGAACCGGTGGCGGATCCTCACCCCGCAGGAGACCCGCGCAACGCTCGCCGCCTACGACACGCTCGCCGCGCAGGCCGACGACGACCTCGGCCGCGACTACATGAGCACTCACCGGCTCGCGTTCCTGACGCTCATGCTCACCGGCCTGCGCCAGCACGAGCTGCGTGCGCTCCGCTGGCGCGACGTCGACCTGATCGAGAACACGCTCAGGGTCGCCGACTCGAAGACGGACGAGGGCGTCCGGTCGATCGCGCTGCCCCCGTCGGTCGCCGAGGAGCTATGGCAGCACCGTCGCCGCTCGGCGTTCCAGGGCGACGACGAGTACGTCTTCTGCCACCCGCAGATGGGTGGCCGGTACGGGATCGAACGCCACCGGAAAGCTCTGCGACGCGGCGCTGTGCGAGGCCGGGATCGACGGGTACGTGCGACCGTTCCACGACCTGCGCCACTCGGCGATCACCCATGACGCCGCGGCTGGCTCGTGCGAGATCGCGGTGATGGCGAAGGCCGGCCACCGGAGCATGGCCACGACGAAGACCTACCTGCATCTCGCCGGGGTCGTGTTCCGCCAGGAAGCCGCCGCGCTGGAAAGGCTGCTCGACACGGGGTAGAAAGTTCTACCCATCTGAGCGGGTCTGAGCGGGTTTCAGACGACCCGGCACCGCTCAACAAGCCGAATCCCGGCTGACAAACCCCTAGGTAGAGATCATCTTCTTCTCGACGCCCACGCCGGCGGCGTACGCCCGCTCGACCTCGAGCGGAACGGTCGCAGAGTCCTGAAGCGCGATCCCCGTGGAGTCGAAGACCGTGACCTGGTCCTCCGACTGACGGCCTTCCAGCTCGCCGCAGATCACCTTGCCGATCTCGCCGGCGATGTCGCGCTCCGTTATCACCCCCTCGCGGAGGGCGACGTTGATCTCTCCGTCGGGCGCGCACTGGCGAATGTCGTCGACGAAGATGCGCGCGCGGGTCAGGATCCGCGGGTCGAGCTCCTGCTCGCCCTCGAGGTCGGCGCCGAGGGCCGCGAGATGGGCGCCCGGCCCGACCCACTCGTCGTCCACGATCCAGCCGCGCGCGTGCGTGCCGGTGACGATGACGTCGGCTCCGCGCACGACCCGTTCGAGGTCGGTCGAGCCGGTGATCGCGAGGTGGGGATACCGGGCACGCTCGGCGTCGAGAAACCGGTCGAGCGAAGCCTGGGTGCGGCTCCAGATGCGTACCTCCTCCCAGGGGAAGACCGGTTCGCAGGTCGCCAGCGTTCCCTCCCCGACGCTCCCCGTCCCGGCTATCGCGAGCACGCGTGAGTCCTTGCGCGCCAGCCATTTGGCCGACACGGCCGCCGAAGCGCCGGTGCGCATCAGCGTGTGGTACGAGCCGTCGCAGATGGCGAGCGGAAACCCCGTCTCGGGATGGGTGTAGACGAGGATCGAGAACACCGCCGGAAGCTCGTAGGCAGCGTTGTCCTCGCGGATCGAGACCCACTTGCAGGCCGCGGCGTCGACTCCCGCGAGCCCGGCGCCCCCGTGCTCTTCGATGTACGACGGCATGACCTCCCACTCGCCCCGGTAGCGATCGAGGACGATGTGCCCCTTCGGCTCCATGTAGACGCGCCCTTCGCCGTGCATGCGGAAGGCATGCTCGACGCAGTCGTTGTACTCGGACGGGGTGAGCAGCCCGATCATGTCGCTGCGTCCCAGGATGAGCGTCTTGCGGTTGCGCCAGCTCTCCACGGGGGCGATCCTACGGACACCCGATGGCTGCCGTCTACCTCGTCGTCACGATCTTCTTCTGGGGCACCGCGTTCCGCGCGAGCGCGATCGGAGCGGAGTACACCTCGCCGATCATGCTCACGGCACTGCGAGCCGGGATCGGCGCGCTCGCATTGCTCCTCGCGGTCGCCGTGCTGCGGAGCCGGCTCCCCCAGCGAGACCTCTGGGGCTGGACGGTCATCACCGGCCTGCTCATGGTCACGCTGACGCTCGAGGGCATCTCCGAGGGGACGGCGCGCGCGGGCGCGGCCAACGCAGCGGTGCTGCTCAACACCTCGCCGTTCTTCGTCCTCATTCTGAGCAGCATCTTCCTGCGCGAGCGGGCGAGCCCGGCCGCCGTCCTCGGCCTGCTCGTCGGCTTCGCCGGCATCGTCGTCATGGTGTCGAGCCAGCTGGGCGACATCCCCGACACGGGCGACTTCGCACTCGGCATGGCCCTCGCCTTCCTCGGCGCCGTCGGCTGGGCAGTCGGTGTGCTGATGACGAAGTCGATCTTCACCCGCCATCCGGACCTCGACATGCTCGGTTTCACGACCGCGCAGTACGTCGTGGGCGGGAGTGCCGCGGTCGTGCTGGCGTTCGTCATCAGCGGTTCGGGCTCGACGGACTGGAGCTCCGGCGATCTCTGGGCTGCAGTCGCCTGGATCGCCATCGGCGCCTCCGCGATCGCGACGCTGACCTTCTTCGGTGCGCTCAAGCGGATGTCGGCGACGACGGTGACCGCCTGGCAGTTCCTCGCTCCGGTCGTGGCAGTGATCACGGAGATCGTCTACGGAAACACCCCGGACGGGATCGTTCTGCTGGGGATGGCGCTGGCGATCGCGGGCGTCGCGATCGTGAACGCGGCCCCGCAGATCTCGGACTGGCTGACGAACGGAAGGAGGCTCGGATGGTCGAAGGCACCGTGACGCAGCTCGACAACCTGCTCGTTCGCGGCGACGGCCCGGCCGCCGTCGTAACGCTGAACCGGCCGGAGAAGCGCAATGCGCTCAGCCTCGAGCTCATGCGCGAGCTGATCGGCGCGCTCGAGAAGCTCGGCTCGGACGCGAGCGTCCGCGCAGTCGTGATCGAGGGGGCAGGCCCCGCATTCTCGGGCGGCCACGACCTCGCCGAGATGCTCGACCGCGAGCCCCGCTTCTACCGGGAGCTGTTCGACGTCTGCACCGACATGATGGAGGCGATCCACCGCCTTCCCCAGCCGGTCATCGCGAAGGTGCACGGCATCGCGACCGCCGCCGGGTGCCAGCTCGTGGCGACCTGTGACCTCGCAGTCGCGACCGACGATGCGCGCTTCGGCACGTCCGGCGTCCGAACCGGGCTCTTCTGCACGACGCCGGGAGTCGCCGTCGCCCGCACCGTGGGCCGCAAGCACGCGCTCGAGCTTCTGCTGACCGGTGAGCTCGTCGATGCCCGAACGGCGCTGGCGTGGGGACTCGTCAACAGGGTCGTGCCCGTGGCCGAGCTCGACGCCGCGGTTCAGGCGTTCGTCGATACGATCGCGTCTCTGAGCCCGGTCTCGATCGCCAGGGGCAAGGCTGCGTTCTACGCGCAGGTTGAGGTCGACGAGGGACGCGCCTACGAGCTCGCGAAGGCCGTCATGGCCGAGAACGCCCTCGACGCCGATGCCCAGGAGGGCATGTCCGCATTTGTCGAGAAGCGGACCCTCGGGCCGGAGGACTGGCCTTCGCTCGGCCGCTGACCCGTAGGAGGGGTCACGGCCGACCCGCCGGACCGAACGCCCACGTGAGGACGACGCAGGGCTCGGGCGCACCGGCTCCCGCCGCGCGGTAGGCGGCGAGGGCGGCCGCGTTGCCGGAGTCGGTCGCGACCCACATGCCGTAGCAGCCACGATCGCGCGCGAGCTCGCCAAGAGCCCGCACGAGGCTCGTGCCGATCCCCCGATTCCGGTGGGCCGAGTGGACGGACAGCTCGTACAGGAACATCTCCGTGCCCTTGTCCGGGTGCGTCGTCTCGACTCCGGTGACGAAGCCGACCGGCGCTCCGTCTTCGACGGCCACGAGGAGGTGGTGGCCCTCGTTGTCCAGGAATCTGTCGGTCCAGGCCGCGTCGGGGGGAGCATCGAAGAGGTCGGCGCAGGCCAGAACCATCTGTTCGTCGCCGCGGCTGAGCCGTGCGATCTTCATCCGGCCGTCTACGCAGCGTCTCGCCACGCTCGCATCAGCCGGCGGGCGACGTCGTTGATCTCGGGAAGGCGCCGTTCCGCGATCCGGGCAAGCCGGGCGGCGGCGCCGGGGCCGTCGGCGGCCTCGAGCTGCTCGGCCGTGGCCGGAAAGCTGATCCAGCCTCGGAGCAGCTCGAGCGTCGTCTCGGCGTGGAACTGGACGCCGTAGGCGCGGCCACCGAGACGAAATGCCTGGTGCGGGTAGGAGTCCGTGCCTGCGAGCAGAGTCGCGGCGGGAGGCAGATCGAAGCTGTCACCGTGCCAGTGGAACATCGGCACGCTCTGCGGTAGCCCGCCGAACACGGATCGTCCGGCGCGCGGCGGGGGTGAGGTGCAGCGGGTGGACCCCGACCTCGGGCACATCTCCTCTCCAGACGCTCGCGCCGGCGGCGGCCGCGAGCATCTGCGCGCCGAAGCAGATGCCCCAGACCGGTAGCTCGGCGTCCAGTGCCGCGCGGAGCAGGTCGAGCTCGGGCTCGAGCCAGTGCCGGCCCCCGCCGTAGACGCTGATCTCCGCTCCCAGCGGGATCACGCCGTCGTAGCCACGGAGGCTTCCGGGAAGTCGTTCACCCTCGTGGAGGCGAAGCCACACGAGCTCGTCGCCCCGTTCATCGAGGACCTCGCCGTACGCGCCGAGGCCCGAGTGTGGCGCGTGCTGGACGAGGAGCGGCCGGCCCAAGCCGGGCGCCATGCGTACGCGGCTCAGCGCAGGACGATCGGCGCCGCGACGCGGCAATGCTGCGCCGTCGCTCGACCGGAACGTCGCGAAGCTCGCGGCGGACGTCCTCGGTCAGCTCGGCAGAGCGCGCCCAGCCTACGTAGCCGCAGCGGCGGACAGTGGCCGGCGCCGAGAGCGTGATCGGTCGAGCCGCGGACGGTGCGGAGCCGGCCGCAGTTGAGACACTCGACGACTGCCACGAGTCTGGTATCGGCACGAGCCGGACCCGGAGCAGCCCCCCGCCTGGGGGAACCGAGTGCGGCTAAAAACTACAGTTCTATCTGTTATAGTCTTGTGCGGCGACGACGGAAGGAGGCACACATGGCAGCGACGACCGAGAGCTCGGCGGAGGCAAGGTTCCTGCTCGACCCCGGAGCTGATGGCCGGGTCGATCTACCGCAAGTACGAGAAGGCGACCCGCAAGTTCTGGGATCCGAAGGACCTTCGACTACACCGCGGACGCTGCCGACTGGCAGCGCATGACGAAGGAGCAGCGCGAGGGGATCCTGACGATCACCGTCCGGATCGAGGCGGGCGAGGAGGCGGTGACCGACGAGCTCCTGCCGATGCTGTCGGCCTCCCACGCGCTCGGGCGCTTCGACTGGGTGATGTTCCTCTCGACGTTCATGCTCGACGAGGCACGTCACTCCGAGTTCTTCAACATCTGGCACCGCGAGGTCTGCGGGATCACGACGCCGGCCGAGAAGGCGTCGCACTGGCCGCTCCGCGACCACACCGTCGACCCGAGCGGGCGCTTCCAGGTCGGCGAGCCCGTCTACGAAGGCATCCCGAGGTACGGACGACGCGGTCATGGCTGCCGTCCAGACGGGCGACCGCGAGCGAGGTCGAGAAGGCGTTCATGCGCTTCTCGACCCTCTACAACGCGTGGGTCGAAGGGCGTGCTCACCATGCCGACCTACGAGATCGTCATGGATACGACCAGTGCCTGGGGCGTTCTTCCGACGCTGCAGGCCGGATTCAAGGGAATTCTCGCCGACGAGGGCAGGCACATCACCTTCGGGACGGAGGCCTGCCGGATCCTGATCGACGAGCACCCGGAGTACGAGGCGCTCGTCCACGAGATCATCGACGAGTACCGCGGGAACGCCGTCGGCATGCTCGAGTACCAGCGAAACGTCCCCGGGCTCGACCTGGACAAGTACCAGCGGCAGAAGGTCAGGCACTACCGCAACCGCTGCCGCGAGATGGGGATTTCGGCCGACGAGACGCTCGTCGAGCAGATCCTCGACCCGTCGATCGACTTCGTCACCGGCGTCCAGGCCGGCTAGGACGGCTGTGATGATGCGCTGGGAGTGCATGGAGGCGGGTTGCGACGCGGTCGTCATGGCCGAGGACGAAGACGAGCTGATCGAGAAGGTGAACGAGCACGTCCGGGCGGCGCACGACTCCTACGAGCTCGAAGAGGTCATCGTCGCCGGTGCCGTGGAGGTCGACGACGGCGGCGACTGAGGTCTCCCCCGAGCTCGTCCGAAGCCTCGTCGAGCGAACCGTCTTCACGCCTGTCAGGCAGGGAAGCACGGTTGCCGAGACGGTCGCCCGGCTCGGCCAGGCGATCGGGATGGGCCTGCTACGGCCGGGCGACCGCCTGCCGACCGGAAGCGCGGCTCGCCGAGGACCTCGGCATCTCCCCCGTCACGCTCCGGAACGCGCTGACGATCCTGCGCGAGGCGGGGCTGCTCGAGACGCAGCGGGGCCGGGTCGGCGGCACGTCCGTGGCCGCCGGGGCGGAAGCGGCGTCGTTCGTGGCCGATCGGACCCTGCCGACCGAGGCCGAGCTGCGCGATCTCGCCGACTTCCGCACCGTCGTCGAGGGAGGAGCCGCAGCGCTCGCCGCGGAGCGGGCCAGCGCTACTCAGCTCGACGAGCTCAGGCGTCTCGCGACGGAGATGGAGGCCGTGAACGACTTCGGGAGCTGGAGCGAGCGGGACACCCTCTTCCACCTGATCCTCGCCGATGCCTCCGGCTCGCCGCGCGTCATCGAGCAGGTCGCGGGGATCCGGGCGGAGGTCTACCGCGTTTCCCAGGTCCTACCGACGCCCGGGCCCGGTGCTCGAGCTCGCGAACGGGGAGCACCGCCAGATCCTGCGGGCGCTCGTGTCGCGCAAGGCGGAGAAGGCCCGGAACGCGATGGCGTGCCACGTCGAGTCGACGCTGGGGCTCTGGCTCGGGCTCGGCCGCGTCGCGCAACCAGCGAGCTGAGCGCGGCTACCGGGGCGGATCAGCCGGCTGCGGACAGGCTGTGCGCTGCGTGAAGGTGGAAGCGCACCGCGTAGACGAGGTCGTCGACGTGAACCCGCTCGTCGCGGTTGTGGACGCCGTCGAGGTAGACGTCGAGCGGTGTCGTCCGCTGGGGCCAGAAGCCGTACGCCACCGTGCCGAACGCCTCACGAAGGAAGTGCATGTCGCAGAAGCCGCCGAGCAGGATCGGGAACAGCTTCGCGCCGGCGTCGTGCTCGTCCAGGAAGGCCTGGCAGGCCTGATACAGCGGCGTATCGAGCGGTGAGCTGGACCCTCCGACCGGCGACCCGGTCAGCTCGAGCTCGTAGGGGATGTCCTCGCCGAGAGCGGAGCGCAGCTCGCGCTCCACGTCGTGGGCCGTCGTTCCCGGAAGGAGCCGGCAGTCGCACTCGACGCTGGCTCGGGACGGGATCACGTTGAGCGCCCTCGATGCCTGGAGCCTGGTCGGCGCGATGGTGGTGCCGAAGAGCGGTGGGAGATCCTCGGCGATCGCCGGGCTGAGCGTGGCCACCTGCCCGATTGCTGCGTCGATGCCGCCGTCCAGCGATACGCCGAGCGCTTCGAACATCCTCCGGGTCGCGGGGTGCACGATGCGCTCGGTCCGGTGCCGCCCGAGTCGCTCGACGAGGCTCGCGAGCCGAAGGACGGCGTTCACTCCGAGTTCCGGGTTCGACGCGTGACCGGCCTCGCCCCTGGCGGTGACTCGCGCCGGCAGCGTCGCCTTCTCGCCGACGCAGATGCTGACGGCGACCCGCCCGTCGGAGAGCTCGAAGCGCATGCCGGCGCCCTCGTCGATCGCGTAGTCACAGGCGATATCCGGTCGCTGCCGCACAAGCCATGGGAGCCCCACCTTCTCGTCACCGTTCTCCTCGTCGGCCTGGCAGACGAGGACGATGTCTCCGCGAGGCCGGAAGCCGGACCGAGCGAGGATCGCGAACGCAACCGCTCGGGTCGCGGTCTCGTTCTTCATGTCGGCGGCCCCGCGGCCCCAGACGAACCCGTCGGCGTCGAGATGGCCCGAGAACGGCGGATGCGCCCAGTCCGCCGCCTCGGCCGGAACGACGTCGGTGTGCCCGAGGAAGCAGAGGGAGGGCCCCTCGCCGGTGCCGGGGATCCGGGCGACGAGATTCGCGCGGTCGGGGTTACGTGCCAGCAGCTCGTACTCGACGCCCGACGCCTCGAGGTAGCGACCGATCTCCATCGCTGCCGGTGTCTCGTGCCCCGGGGGGTTCGACGTGTCGATGCGGATGAGCGCGCGGAGAAGCGCAGTCGCTTCCTCGCGCAGCGAGGCGTCGTCCATCAAGCCTCTACGCGATCGGCTCGCCGTCGAGCGTCGCCGGGAGCCCCCGCCGGTCGAGCTCGGCGAAGAACCCGCCGACCGGCAGCATCAGCTCGGGGCCGGCCACTCCGACCCGAAGACGCTCGCCACGGCAGAGCATCTGCGCAGCGACGGACGGCGGCGCGCCTGTGACGAAGGACAGGCCGGCATCACCCCACTCCGGCCGGTCGACGACCTTCAGCTCGGCAACGAGAGTCGCGACCGACCCGTCGCGCGTGCCGGAGACGATCACACGCAGGTACTCGACCATGTCCGGATCCGGTACGGCTCCCTCCTGGCGCATCAGAACAGCGGCGAGCACGTCTCGGGGCACGACCTCCTGGCTGCCTATGCGGATCGGCTCCATGGCGGTGAGCCCGGACGCCGCGAAGGAACGCAGCCGGACGACATCGAGCGGTGGGAGCCCGAGCCGCCATTCGACGTCCGGATTCCGCGGTCCGCGTAGGACCGCGAGAGCGTGGCCGGCTCGGAGTGGATCGTGTAGACGCACTCCATCGTCGCCTCGGGAAACTCGTAGAGCTTCGCTCCCGAGTCTGCGGGCACCTCCCTCATCTCACCGTCGAGAAAGGCGAATGCGGGCGCGGTGAACTCGTCGATCAGCGTCGACGCCGCGTAGGGCGGAACGTAGGGCTCGGTCGGATCAGCTACGCGGCCCGGGATGATCGCGTCGGCGATCTCGATCGACTCGACCGTGTCGAGCTGCTCCGCGGCCGCTGCGGCGAGCATGTTCGTCACACCGGGCGCCGATCCCATCGAGATCGCCGCTGCCAGCCCCGCGTCCCGGAACGGCTCGTCGAGCGAGTACTGCTCGAGCGCGACGTGGAAGAGCCCACCCAGGTCGGTGTAGTGCGCTCCGACCTCGAGGCACGCCTGCATCACGCGGAGGTTGAACGCGTGCCCGGCGGCGTTGACGACTGCGTCGGCGCCACGAATCGCTTCGGCAAATCCGCCTTCGCCGCTGCCGACGACGACCGGGTCGCCCAACTGATCGGCAAGCCGCTCGGCGCCGGCCGCGTCGAGATCGACGATCCGCACCTCTTCGACGCCCTCGCTTCGCGCCGCATCGGTCACGGTGACGCGCCCCATCCCGCCGGCCCCACCGATGACCGCGATCCGCATGGCGCGTGAGTCTACGTCAGGGCGTGTGGCAGTGTCCCTTGCTCGGCGCGACGTCGAGCGACGGGTTCCGGTCGAAGAAACCGAACGGTTTCAGCCAGAAGGAGACGGTGTCGACCGGCATCACGGGCCAGTCCTCGGCCTCCGGCGTCAGAGGGTCGAGCGGATGTGCCAGAGCGACGTCAGGCTAAGCGACCCGCGTCTGCTCCCAGCTCCATGTTCGTACAGCGGCTTCGGGCTCCTCGACGGCGAGAGCGCCGAGGTAACCGGTCGCCGGTCTGAGCTCGCAGAGCGTCCAGCGCAGGGGCGCCTCGGGATCGCCGTCCACCTGGAGCAGCCGTGCCGGCTCGTTCGGATCGACCGTGACGGCGAATGCCTGGGTCGGGAAGCCGAGGCCTTCGCCGATCGCCTTGAGGTATGCCTCCTTCCGCGTCCAGCACGCGAAGAACGCACGCCGCCGGTCGGCCGGCGGCAGCAGACGCAGCACAGCGTTCTCCGCCGGCGCGAACGATCCCCCGGCGATCAGGTCGCTGTCCGCCACAAGGCGAACCCGCTCCAGGTCGACACCGACGTGATCCGACCGGGCGACGGCGAGCAGCGCAAGATCGTGCGAGCGGGAGACATTGAAGGTCAGCGCAGCACTGCCACACCGCCCGGTGAGCGCGGGCTTCCCCCGCACGCCGTAGGTGAACTCGAGCGCCGACGGGCTGGTCTCGAGGTAACGCGCCAGCACTGACCGGAGGACTGCTCGCGTGACGAGAAACCGCCCCCGATCCCGGTCGAACGCGTAACGCGCGCCCCGTGCGAGCTCGTCTTCGGACACGGCCTCGCGCAGGCGGCCAAGCGAGGCGAAGGGTCGAGCGAGCGAAGCGCGCCAGACGTGGACCTCGCCGTCCTCGAGCACGGGGGCCCGGGGCGCAGCCTTCCAGACGGCACGCTTGGCGGTCGTCGTCACCTCTACCTGTCTCCTCGGGTTCCCAGCCACGCTCGCCCGCGGCTGCAAGGGGTCTAACCGAATTATCCGAGGGATTCCACGAATCGACAAGCCCGACCGGCCCGCAGCTGTCGCGGGGAAGCGTTTGGCTCATGGGTGATCGCGGTGTCCCACGCGCCGCGGCTTGGATCGACGCCGTCTATCCAGCGCTCTTGATCGCGTCGCAGAGGCTCGACAGCGCGTTCTGAGCCTCAGCAGGAAGCTGACCTACCGCGCTCTCACACGAGCTCGCAGCCTGCGTGAGCGCCTGCTGTGCCTGCTCGCCGCCGGTACTGACAGCCTGCTTGGCCTCATTGCCGACCGAGGTGCACGCGCTCGCGAGAGCGGTTCCCGCAGCACCGCCTAGCTGCTGGGCCTGGTCACTGCACGATTGAACCGCCGTGTCGATATTCGCCTGTGCACTCGCGCCGGGGGACGTGGACTAGTCGTCGTCGTTTCGTCGTCGCCGCCGCACCCGGCTATCAGCAGAGCGCAAACAAGCAGCGTCGCGATCGCCGCGATCGCAAAGAGTCGATCTCGCAGTATCTCGGCTCCCTTTCGTTCCGCCCACCGGAAGTGGGCCAGTCGACCCATCTTATTCGGGGAGTCCTCTCCATTGCAAGCATCCTCTCGGGTACTGGCAGGATGGGCTCGTGCTCCGAGTCTCCGCCGCCGAGCGCAGGGCGCGTCTGCTCCGCCGCCATCAGCTCGCGCCGGCGACGCGTGCCGGCGACGCCGCGGAAGCCGCCGAGCAGCTGGTTGGCCTGCATGCGTCCGACCCGGCGACGGTGTTCCTCTCTGCGCGAGCGCGAGTGCCCGGCCTGACCGTGGAGAGCCTGGAGCGACTGCTCTACGACGACCGGACGCTCGTCAAGCACCTCTGCATGCGGAGAACGCTGTTCGTCCTGCCGGCCACGTTCTTGCCTGTCGTCCAGGCGGCTTGTACGAACGCGATCGTCGCGACGGAGCGCAAGCGGCTCGTAAGGGACGTCGAGCGAGGCGGGCTCACGGCCGACGGCGCGGTCTGGCTCAGGCGCGCAGAGGAGGCCACGCTCGAGGCGCTCGAAGAGCTCGGCAGCGCGACCGGCGCGAGGCTCTCCCGCGCGGTGCCGGAAATCCAGGCGAAGCTCTCGTATGCAGAGGGCAAGCCCTGGGGCGGCCAGGTGGGAGTCGCCGGTCGCGTCTACACGATCCTCGCCGCGGAGGGTCGCATCCGTCGTGGCCGTCCGTCGGGATCGTGGACGAGCAGTCAGCACCATTGGACGCTCTCGCCGGAACCGATCGCGTCCATGGACGAGAGCGAGGCACGAGCGGAGCTCGTGCGGCGGTGGCTCGCCGCGTTCGGTCCGGCAACCCTGCGTGACCTCACGTGGTGGACCGGGCTCGGCGTCGGGAAGGTGCGGGCGGCGCTCGCCGCGATCGGCGCCGTCGAGGTCGAGCTGGACGGCGAGCCGGGCGTTGTCCTCCCCGACGACCTCGACCCCTCACCGGCGGTCGAGCCGGCGGCGGCGCTGCTGCCCTCGCTCGATCCGACGACGATGGGCTGGAAGCAGCGCGAGTGGTACCTCGGCTCCCACGAGCCCGAGCTGTTCGACCGGACCGGCAACGCCGGCCCGACGATCTGGTGGGAGGGGCGGGTCGTCGGCGGCTGGATGCAGCGCCCGACAGGCGAGGTGGCCTGCCGGCTGCTCGAGGACGTGGGCTCGGACGTTTCGGCCGCGATCCACGCCGAGGCCGCGCGCCTCGAGGAATGGCTCGGCGATGCCCGAGCGAAGCCGCGGTTCCCGACGCCGCTCGAGACCGCGCTGGGGAATGCCTGAGAACCCGGCGGCTTCGTCGTTCTCGCCCTCGGGACTGTGCTGATCGGAAACCGGCGGGCTCCCGACCTTCGGCCCGCCTGAGCTCGTCTCATGCTGCGTGCAGAAACCGGACGTCGTGGTCGTCGGCGTCGGACGCGGCGAAGCGCACGTATCTGCGGCCTTCGGCGGCGACGGTGGCGAGCGCCCGCTTCGGCAAGCGGACGACGAGCTCGATCACGAGGACGGCCGGGCCTTCGCGCTCCTGCTCGATCCGCCAGATGCCACAGACGAGGCCGTCGTGGAGCACCGTCCCGCGGACCGGGCCCGTTACTGCCGACAGCTTCGCTCGCTCGTGCTGGAAGCGGCTCCTATCTGCATGCGAGAGGAGCAGGTTGTCGTACTCCGGGAGAAAGCGCGGCGGCACGGGCGTGTCCGGATCCGGCCGAGGCGCCTCAGGAAGGTCGAAGAGCTCGCGGCCCCGCTCGTCCTCGAATGTACGCAGTGCGGGACGAAGTCGCTCGAGCACCTCGCGCAGCCCGGCCAGACGCGACCAGGCGGAGACGTCGGCGACAGTCGCCGGTCCGAACGCGCCCAGGTAGCGCAGAACGAGGTCGTCGAGCGACGGCGACGCGGCGAGAGGCCGGCCCAGCCACGCCTCGGCGGTGGTCACGGTTACCTGTGACGTCCGGCCCCAGACACCACGTGGGGGCACCTGCACGAGAGCGAGCTGGTTGCGGCACGCGTAGGCGAGGGCGGAAGCTTCGGCGCCGGGAAACCGCTCCGCGAGCGCCGTTCGCAGTTCGGGCCCGGTGTGCGGCCGCTTCGCGAGCAACGCCCGGGCAAACGTGAGCACCGGCTCCAGGTCCACACGTCGAAGCACCGGCGCGTGGTCGCGGTGTCGCGAGAGCTCTCCGTCGAGCACGGGCTGCACCAGCGGCCGGAGCAGCAGGCAGTCCGCGGCGCTCACGAGGTGGAGCGTCGCGCGCATGAGCACGAGGCGGACGACCCGTCGCGCCTCGAGCAGCTCCGAGAGCTCGGCGGGCCGGAAGCCGTCCAGGCGCGACCAGAGAGCCGTATACGGGTTGAGCGGTATCTGCGCCTGTAGGCCCACGAGGTGCTCGACCGCGTCGAGCACGGAACGTTTCGACCGTCTCACGAGGAGCTGCCGCTCGAGCGTCGCTCGGTTCAGGGCACGCTTGCTGAGTACCTCGGCGGGCAATCTCGGCTTCCCAGGCGGGCGACCGCCTCTATCGCGACCGAGACGCCTCGTACGTCCGAATGAAGTCGTCGACGGAGGTCGCTGCGATCGTCCGTGCGATCAGATCGAGCGGAAGGTCGTCGACCGACCGGAAGCGGACGCACGACTTACCCATGTCGAGCCGCTTGCCGGTCCGCTCGTACTCCTCGCGGAACTGCTGATCGCGTTCCCCGTAGACGCTCATGAGGTAGAGCGACATGTAGTTCTTCTGGCTCGCCAGCGACGCAACCGCGAGCGGCTGGCCGTTGTACGTCGTCGGGTAGCGCTCGAACGGGACGATGTACGACGGCATCCCGTACTGCATCGTCTCCTCGAAGCCTTCCTGGAGGTTGGCGAGGATGACCTCGCGCACGCGCGAGATCGCCTGCCGGCGATCCTCCGGCAGCTCTGCGAGGTACTCCTCGACGCTCGGGGCGTCGCTGCTGGCCATCGCGGGAGTCTAGAGCCGGATCGCGAACCAGCCGTCGACGTTGTCGCAGAGAACCACTCCGCGCCCCTCGTTCGCGTACGTGTAGAGCGGCCGCCCGTTGTACGTCAGCTGGCGCCGGCCGTCCGGACGCTTGACGACGCCGAAGCGACCCTTGTATCCGGCGATCTTCGCCGGCACGACGCGGTCCTTCCCGAGGATGTACGGCGGCCAAGCCCGCGCGCAAGCTCCGGTGCAGCGGATCGGCCCGTTCCGCTTCTCCCGGTTCCAGTAGTAGAGCGCCTGCTTGTTCGCTCGAGCCAGCACGGTGGCGCCGAGGTTCGGCGCCCTGAGCTTCGAGACCAGCGGCTTCGCAGCGGGCGCCTGCGGCGTGGCTGTCACCGTCGGGGCAACGATCCCGAGAGCTGCGACCAGGAGCCCGAGGGCGGCAATCCGAGTGATTGTCACGTTGACCTCCGGAGGGTGCTGACGGGAAGAATGATCGCACCGCTGCACGCGCCTGTCCCTTACGAGAGGCTGAAGTTTTCTCCGTCTCGATAGAGGCACTCACCAGAGCTTGTCGATCTCGCCGGGATAGAGCGCGATCCGCGCGCCGACGAATGTCTCAGCGGCCTCACGCGCCAGTGGCGAGAAGAAGCGCGCCATTGTGACCTTCTCGAACTGGTCGCTCGGAAACGGGGCCTCCCGCGTCCCACCGACAAGCACCGTTCCGGGGAGCGCTTCCCATCCGGCACGTTCGTAGAAGCGCTGCAGCGGAAGATCGCAGGTGAAGATGCCGAGATCGGCACCGCTCGCCGCGACCGCGTCCCGGCCGGCCTCCACGAGGGCACGCCCGTAGCCCTTGCCCCGATGGGCCTGATCAGTGGCGACGGTGCTGAGCCCGCTCGCACCGTACCGATGGCCTCCGTGCGTGATCTCCTTCGACAGGACGTCCAGCGTCGAGACGACGCGGCCGCCCGTGAGCAGGAGCATCGACACCGGGCAGAGCGCAGGATCGTGAATCGGGCCGGTTCCGGCACCCTCGAGGTCCGGCCAGACCTGGTTCCGGACAAGACGCGCCTGCGAGCGAAGCTCGAGCGGTACCTCCGCCTCTGGAAAGGACACGATCTGCATCGTCTGCGTAGGAGCGCTTCTCAGCCGCAGTTCGTGCGAGTCTAGCCCCGACCGGCCGGACCACCGGGAGCGACGTCCCGGTGGTCCGAGCCGGCCGAGTACCTCAGCGAAGCCCGACTGCGACCTCCTCCAGAAGGTCGAGCGCGTCCTGGAGGCCGGCCTCCATCCCGGAGTCGATGATCGCGTCACGGGACACCTTGCTCGCGGCCTGAACGAGAATCGTGAGCGTCGTGCGGCCGTCCGCCTCGACGAACGTCGCGGTGTTCACCGTCGCTCCGTCCTCCTCGGACACGCCTTCGGGCAGGCCTTCGTAGATCTCGGTCGAGACGATCCGCTCGTTGGGGACGATCTCGCGGTACTCGCCGTGGAAACCGACCTCGAAGCCGCCGTCGGCGACCATCACGTACCGCCACTTGCCGCCGACCCGCAGGTCGATCTCGGCGATCGTCACCTCGCCGCGCTTGGCGTTCCACCAGCGCTTGACCAGATCAGGCGTGGTGAACGCCCGATACACGAGGTGCTTGGGCGCGTCGAACTCCCGCGTGATGAGTATCTGCTCATCCGTCGGGAGCGTGACCGTCGCGGTCCCACTACTCGTCACTGCCATCTCCTTCCTCCTTCTGCTTGAGCTCTTCCAGCACGACGTCCAGCTGCTCGAACCGTTCCGACCACGACCGCTCGTAGTCCTTCACCCAGTCGTGGATCGGCTTGAGCGCGCGGCCGTTGAGCCGATACAGCCGCTGGCGTCCGCGGTCGCGCACGTTGACCGCTCCCACTTCGCGCAGCACCCGGAGGTGCTTGGACACCTGGGGCTGAGCCAGCCCGAGCCGGCGCACCAGGTCGTTCACTGGTAGCTCGCCCTCGGCCAGGGTGTCCAGTATCTGCCGCCGCCGGGGCTCGGCAACCGCGTTGAACGCGTCGGCCGTGGTTGCTGCTCGTGCCATGAATGGATTATATGCTCATATCGGCATATGTCAAGCGCCGAAACCCTCAGATGGCGTAGGGTCGGTCCAATCGACTCAGGAGGCTCTGATGGCGTTGGCACGTGTCGTGATGTTCGATGGGGTCAGCAAGGAACGCGTCGAGGAGATGCGGCGCGAGATGAGCGAGCAGGACCGGCCGGAGGACATCCCGGCGAGCGAGATCGTCGTGCTTCACGACGCCGAGGCAGAGAAGTCGCTCGTGATCGTCTTCTTCGAGACGGAGGACGACTACCGGCGCGGCGACGATGCCCTGAACGCGATGCCGGCCGGTGACACCCCGGGGAGGCGCAGTTCGGTCACCAAGTACGACGTTGCCATCCGAATGACAGCCTGACGACGCATGCTCCTCGACGATGCGCTGGAAGCCCAACGCCGCGATCATGACGGCTGTGCTCGTGATGAGTCGTGCGAGGATCTCCGGCCTCGTACAGCCGGCGTGGCCGCGCTCCTGCGATCAGGAGTCGATCCAGGCGACAGCTCGGATCGGGCAGCCGGTGAGGCCGGGCACGTTCAGCGGCAGTCCAGCGAAGCGGATTCGCTTCCCCTTCAGGCGGTCGAGGTTGGTCAGCCCCTCGATGATGTAGACGTCGTTCCCGAGCAGCACGCGATGTGCGGGCCAGGACGGGGGGTTCGGGGTGTCCTTCGCGTACCAGCGATGCACGAAGTAGCCGTCGGGGAGGTGTTCGATCCCTGCCGGCTCGCAGCCCACCGCTCGGACGCCGCGTTCGACGAGCCACTCGGCTGCCTCGACGGTGAGATACGTCTGCTTGGTTCGGTCTTCTCGGCGAGCGACCGGTTTGAAGCCCGAGTGGATGAGAACGATGTCTCCGGCTTCGATGCTCGGCTCCGCTTTCGCGAGGTCGTCGGCTGTGTATCCGTAGTCGACATCGCCCCGGTAGAGATCCAGGACTACCGCTTCGCCGATCAGCCGTGAGATGTCTACCCGTTCGAGGGCGTAACCGTCCTCGTTCGTATGGTTCGGCGCGTCCATATGCGTGCCGAGATGGTCGAACATGGAGAAGCGTGCGACCATCCCGTTGGCCGTCTCCCAGGTAGCGAGGTAGGTGATGTCGACGCGGTTGTAGTCGTCCGTCGCGAGGTCTCCGAACATCATCACCCCGGTTTCCTCGGTCAACGGGTGCGACAGATCGACGAGCTCGGGCCGCCAGCGCTCGCTCATGCCGGCAGCGCGGCCAGGGTGGCCGCAGCGACTGGGTCGACGTACTCGCCCGAGCACGGCGGCCCTTTCGTCACCTCGAGCTTCTGGTCCTCGAGGTTCATCACCAGCGAGAACACGGAGTGGATCCGCTTCCCCTCCGGGTCGACGATCTCGTCGACGTGGCGGCAGATCGCGTCCGGCGCGTTCGCATGATCACGCAGGATCGACCGGGCGCCGTCGCCGTCCAGACGGCCATGGTTCTCTTCGAGGAGTCGCCGGACTCTGGCCAGGCGTACGTAGGTGTCGGGGAACGCCGACGAACCGAGATCGCGGACGTTCGCGAGACGAAGGCTCAGAAGGTGGTTCGTGTGGGCTACGACGTCGTGATCAGGCAGAAGAACGTCGAGCTCGCCCGGCACCGCCTCGATGTCGACGCTCCCGTTGCCATGCTGCGCAATCAGGAAGTTCGCCGCACAGGCGATTCCTGCCCGCGCCACGGCGCCGATTGCGTCGCCTAGCGTGCGCGAGTCGAGAATGGCGCGTAGCACGACGTGCAGCGGCGTCCCGGCCGGCTCCAGCCGATCGGTGACGATCGCGTTCAGGCAGACCCCGAGCCCGGCAGAGTTGAATCCGAGCTTGCCGACGATGCCGGCCTCGGTCAGCATCGTGAGCGACGGCTTTCCGGGCTGCTCGATCCTCAGGACGACCATCGAGTCCGATAACGAGGGCCTCCAGTCCCAGTTCTGAGCGAGAACGGTCGTCTCGCCGCGGGTCGCCCGGCCGAACGCCGCGAACGCCGTGCAGCCGTCGACGAACCGCGCGCTCAACGCGATCTCCGAGCGTGAGTTCAGCGCGAGGACCTCCGCGTGTTCGAAGCCGCTCCCCTCGGCGACACCGCGGATCTCCTCGGCGATCTCGGCGTCGTAGCGCTCGATCGGGCCCTCGTACGACTTACCGATTCGCTTCGCCTCGTCCCAGTCGATCCGGACGAAATCGCGGAAGATCTGGCGATAGGTATCGATGGTTGCGGCGACCTGGTCGCGAGCCTTCGACCCATGCTGGAATCCACGCTCGAACGCGGACTCCGCGCCGACCTCGTAGACGGGAAACGGAAGCGTCATCGTGTCCTCCTGACCACCGTCGCAGTCGCTGGGCCCTCACCGGCAGCCTAGCCGGTGAGAGCCCACGGAGCCGCTCGGGCCGCCCACCCGTGACCTGTATCGAGATTACTTCTCGGAGACTCGGCGACCTGACGCAGCAGCCGCGTCCTGTAACACGATCGCTTCGATGTCGCTCGCGTTCACGACGAGGGCATCTCCGATCGTCACGGCCCCGGTCTCTCTCATCAGCCCTTTCGCCTTCTGCAGCGCAGCCTGGGCACGCTGCGGGTCAGGACCTACGTCGACGAGGTACTCCTCGGACAGCGTCTTGACGCGGAGGTACCAGTTGGGATCCGTCGGGACGGGGTTCCTCGCAGCGGTCATGCCCAGGTACGCCGTAGTCGGCGTTTCCCGAGACGCCAAACAGCCCAGCCGAGCAGCGCGTTCCGCCTGGTGAAGATTGCCAATGCTCCTCCTCGCATGGAACCAGGATGAGCTCGATGGATACCCATTCCGTCCAAGACCTAACCGTTCCAACTGCTCGCCACGGAGGCGTTGCGTTGCGGCGCGGCAGCCGTCGAGTGCTGCCAGAGTGAGAAACCCGATTACCGGGGGCGTTCCCGCGCTCGGGGAGCCGGGAGCGCGTGTTACGCGTTGTCCGGCGGCAGACCGGCGGATGGAGTCGTTTCCGACGTCAGTGGACCGCCGAGTTCTCCTGCTTCGAGTTTGTCTCGTAGGCGCTCGAGGTCACCGCGTAGCCCGCGTCGCAGCGAGCCGGCAAGAATCGGGCCGAGAAACCGAGTGGTACCAGTCAGTGTGAGCGTGACCTGGTACGTAAAGATCGATTCGGACCCTGAGCCCGAAGCGACGACGGTACGACCTCCCTCGACTTTGCCGGTCGTGCCCGAGCCTGAGAATCGATACGACATGCCCGGGCCGATCTCGGTAACCGTCGAATCGGTCACGTAGTCACGTCCACCCTTGTGAAGCACCTCCCGAACCCGCGTGCCAACGGCGGGCGGGCCGGGCGGGTCGGGCGTCATCTCGGTGATGCCCGGCCGCCACACGCTATCCGCCGAGTAGTCGGACACCGTCGACCAGACAACTTCGGGCGGCCTTCGGATCTTCACCGACTCCTCGATGTGGATCGGACCTGCCATGCTGATCCCCCCCTTCGTGTCCACGGTTCCTGACGTCCCGCCGCGTAAAGGCACCGCCAGCTGGATGGATGGCGCACGTCACGTGTCGAGGCCCGGGTTCTGTTGCTTCGGCAGCGCGTCAGGGTTCCCGGCCTCGCTCTCGACTGTCGTGGCCAGCTCCCGCAGCCACGTATCGAGTGACTTCTCGAGGGTCCGCTGCATCGAGCCACGCATGAGGCGCACAGCGAAGCCGGACATCGACTCTTCCACCTTCACACGCGTTCCGGTGGGTGTCGGTTCAAGCTTCCATACGTGAACCGCCTGAGCGCCGAATGTCTTCCCTGTCCAGCCGACGACACGCGGCTGATCGACTCGCTCGAACGTCGAGCTGATGGTAGACGGCCCTGCTTTCCACCGGAACCGGCTCCCCTCAGCGACGTCTCCCTCGAGCTTGGCAGCCTTGATATCCGGATTCCAGGCCGGCCAGCGCTCCACGTCGGTAAGAACCTTCCAAACCAACTCGGGCGACGCCGAGATCTCAACTTGCTTGTCAGCAACCACTGGCGCAGACCGATCAATCTCCACGTGCGCGAGCCTAAGGCATCCGTTCCGTCTCGCGCTGGTGTCCGGCAATCTGCCAGATCGGACCGTGGTGCTCGTACGCTAGGTGCAGTTCCTGACGCTCGAGCGCATTCAGCATCGCAGCCGGCGGGTGGGTGAACCCGCGGAACGTGCTTCCCTTGAGGCGTTGAAGGAGGTTGGCAGCGCCGACGAAGGATCGGGAGATGGCGTTCCGTCTCGGATAGCTGAAGACGAGGGTGTGCCTCGCATGGCGGGCAGTGATTCTCAGCAGGCGCTCATAGTCGGGGTAGCAGCAGACGACTCGGTGCATGACCACGATGTCAGCAGGCTCGACGATCTCCGGGTTCTCCGCGATGTCGTGGATTCGCAAGGCGACGAGCTCGGCGACGCCTTTTTCCTCGGCGAGCTTGCGGGCCTCGGTCTCGTAGGCGGGAGAGAGCTCGAGGTTCTCGGCCCGCTCTGCGCCGGCCCTCACGAGCTCGATGCCGATCTCACCGACGCCGCCTCCGATCTCCAGGACGGTGGCGCCCGCGATGCCACGCTCGCGAAGGAAGTCCACCATCTTCTGCGCCGTCTTGTCGAGTCCGCGCCGGCGGTACCTGCGCGCAACCCTGGAGGCGAATCGCTCGTTGAAGAAGCGGCTGCAGTCACGGTGGCAGCAACTCGCCACGAGTCGAGGATAGCGCCCGGACGCCGGAATGACGCTACTGGCGGCGGGCGACGAGCATGCCCTGGATCACCTTGTTCGCCCGTCCGAGCTCCTGCATGAAGCGCCGGTCTGCTTCGAGCGCGCTCATCCGTTCCTGATCGAAACCGATCACCCGTAGGGCGTCGTAGGTGAGCTGCATCGTGATCATGTCTCGGTAGAGGTTCATGTAGCGGGCAAAGCGGCTGGTATCACGTGCCACCTCGACCTGGCAGCCGTGACGTTCGAGGAGCCCGCGATAGCCTGCGAGATCAAGGACCCCGGGGAAGGTCATGAACTGCAGAAAGCGTTCGGCTTCGCGTGGACTCAGGGGCACGGGTCCCTCGAGCCAGTCTGTGAAGGCGATCACGCCGCCGGAACGAACGAGCCGCACGGCCTCAGCGATCAGCGCGTCCTTGTCAGCCACGTAGCACCAGGCATCCTCACCCCAGACAAAGTCGACGCTCCGCTCAGGAAGGCCGGTCGCGCACGCATCGGCTCGAAGAAAGCTGATCCGGTCGGCGAGCCCTTCGTGCGCGGTGCGCTCCCGGCCGCGCTCGAGCATCACCTCGGTTGCATCGACACCCGTCATTCGGGCGACATCGCGGTAACGAACGAGGAAGCGCATCCCGGCCCCGGTGCAACAGCACAGATCGACTCCGACCATGCCTGCGTCGATGCCTGCGGATTCGGCCAGCTCTTGGGAGGAAAGCATGCCGCCGATGTGGATCTGCTCGCCCATGATCAGCTCGGCAATGTCGGCTTCGGAGGTTGCGTATGCGGCCTGGACATCGGCAAGACCGATTTCGCTCCGATAGCCCGCCGGTCGCCTCACTTGAGCCGCAAGCTGTTCAAGACCATCGTGGCCGTCGCGCGCTGCGAGCCAGGCAGCCAGAGGTCGACCTGCGCGTAGCCCTCGATGTCGTTTCCGTGGTGCCAGACCTTGATCACGCCGTTATCCGGGAGCGGGTGGCCCGCACGGAACGCCTTGTAGGCGAGCGTCCAGCGGTCGAGCTCGACGTGGCTCACGACGCCAGGCGGTAGCAGCTGCTCGAGGTCGAGCGTTCGGTCGTTCACGTCGCCCGCGTCGGCGAGAACGCAGCCGGCGCAGAGGGAGACGATGACGCGCAGCTTGCGGTTCGGGTGTTGTGGGTCGCGATAGACATGTGTCAGGTGGTCCGATGGCTTGCTCGCGTTTCGGAACTGCCAGCCGTCCGGAACGAAAATCGAGTAGCCGTTGCGAGTGACTCGATGAAGAGAGGTGCGATCGGCGGCTGCCGACGCTGCTACAGGGAACAGCGCCGAGACGACAAGCAGGACGATCAGAGCGCAGCGCCCGGGCCGGCAGAAGAGCCAGTCCGTATGACGCTGGTGTGCCATCAGTCTCCCACGAGCCAGGCGACGAGAACGTTCAATCCGATCAGTAGCGCTACGAACACGAGGCTGGCGGGCACGGAGAAGCTCTTGCTTCCTTCCCCGGGCGCGCCTCGCTCGGGCGGCAGATTCCACATTCGTTCCCCTCGGTCGGCCACTCGGTGGCCCTCGCAGCGTAGGCCGCTCACGGCGAAGGAGCAAGGAGGCCCAGGGCGCTCGAGAAGTTGGCCGCCCTCGAAGAACCCGACGTTAAGTTCTTCCCCGCGCACGACGGTCGCCCCTGGGACGACTATGACTGGCGGAACCGGCGACGGAGCAGGCTCACCCCAGCCGCCGGCAGCCGGCGGAGGTCCCCCAGGAGGGACCCGTCACCTCGAGATTTCTCCGGGGGGAGGGGTTCGGGCCCTGGCCGAACCCCTCCCCCACAATCTCATTGGAACGTGGCGACCATGACCGACCTGGACGAGCTGGCCCTTGCCATGCCCCTGGTGACGAAGGAGCTGTCTTCGGACGGTCGGCCCTCATACCTCGTGCACGGCAAGATCTTCTGCCTCCATCGGGCCCCGAGGGCGGACGCCATCCATCCCGAAACGGGCGAGCGGCTCGACGACGTGCTGATGCTGAGGGTCGGCGATCTCGACGTGAAGGAGCTGCTGCTCTCGGACGACCGCGGCGTGTTCTTCACAACGTCGCATTTCCGTGGCTACCCGGCCGTCCTCATCCGCATCCCCGATCTGGCGGCGCTCGACCGGGACGAACTGCACGATCATGTGGCCGAGGCCTGGCTGAGCCGGGCACAGAAGCGACTCGCCAAGGCGTGGCTCGAGCAGAACCGTGTCGAGGAGCGCTGAGAGTCGGCCGCCTCCCTCTTCGGTCGGCCACTCGGTGGCACTCGCGGCGTAGGCCGCTCACGGAGAAGGAGCAAGGAGGCCCAGGTCGCAGCTCTTTCGGGTTTCGCCGGTGGTGCGGGTGTCGGTGCCATCCTCAGCGTCGTCGGCTGGACAAGCAAGGGCACGTTTTCCCTGTAAACAGAGATGTTCTTGCTTTACGATCTCGCGTTGCTCACGCGCCATAGGTTGCTGTCTGATTGTCGAGCGATCAATCGCCATCAACACAGAGCGGCACGCTAATTGGCAGCGGGTTTCTCCTGCCCTCGCTGAGACATTCAGGTCACTCAGGTTTACGGATCGCCGAAGCGTGGGACAGATAGGTATGCCTTTCTTGCATCTGCCCCGTCGAGACTGCGAACCGTTCCGGGTGCTGAACACATCGCGGCCGAGTGCCCGAAGCCGGCACTATGCCGCCCGAGCGACCAGCGTTCAGAGCCGGATGCAGTCGCCGTCGCCGTCGAAGATCAGGCTGCAGACCCGCTCATAGCAGCGCTTGAGGATCTGACCGATCCGGATCCGCGGTGACCGTTGCGCTTGGGTGTTGCAGCCGTGCCCTGATGCGGATGCTCGATCGCCAGCTTGGGCGTCGAAAGCGAGATCTCCACGGCCTCGCGGTTCATCGGAGTTCCTCCCTGTACGCTTCCGACCGCGGTTGCGGTCTTCGTGGCTCCAGCGGGAGCCTTGCTTGAAGGTACGGGGCCGAGCCCCGAGGCACATCGGGAGACAAATCCCTAGATTGGAGGGAGCCGTTACCGATCTTGACCGGCGAGTCCGAGCCGCACTGCCTCGGCGCTCGCGTGGCCTCGCGTGGGCACGCTGAGCTTGCGCAGGATCGCCGAGACGTGGCTGTCGACGGTCTTCGGCGAGAGGAAGAGCCGCTCGGCGATCTCCGCGTTGCGGAGCCCTTGCGCGACCAGCGCGAGCACCTCGAGCTCGCGTGCGGTCAGGTTCGCAGGGTTTTGTCGCGTCGCGGGACGCGGTCCTCGCGGTAGGCCGCGGGCGCCGCGCTCGCGTAGCCGGCGGGCGACGATCGCCGCTGCGGGACGGGCGCCCAGTCGCTGGAACTCAGCCAGCGCGCGGCGCAGGGCATCGTCGTCGTCTGCGTCAGCCAGCGCCAGGGCAGCCTCGTACGGGCAGCCGATTTCAGACCAGAGCGTTGCCGCCCGCGCCCACTCGCCCCGCATCTGGAGGGCATAAGGATCCGCCGAATCAGCTGGGATCTCCTCCCGGATCCCCGCCCGCCAGCGCCAGTAGGCGAGCTCGCCGATCACCCGCGAAGCCTGTCGCTGCACAGCGAGCTCGAGGGCAGCATCCGTCGCCTCTGCGACCGCCTCGAGCTCGCCTTGGAGCCAGGCGGCCTCGGCTCGCGCGGCTGCGACCGGCGCGATTCGCGGAAGCTCTCCGGTCGGCTCCGCCAGCACGAGCGCCTCATCGAGCGGCGGCCAGACTTCGGGATCGCCGCGGCGCGCTCGAATCAGCCCGAGCACGGCGAAGGCAAATATGCGGGGCGTCGTCGAGATGCACCGCTCGTGGAAGACGAAGGCTGCCGAGGCGGCCGCCTCGCTCCAGCTGCCCTGGTCGAACTCCGCCCGCGCACGATAGGCGAGCAGGTATAGGCGCGCGATATCGAAGCCGTGCTCGTTGCATTGCTCGAGCCCAGGCTCGAGGTAACGGTTCACGAGCGCGTACGAGCGGTGGTGAAGGGCAACCCGGACGAGAAGCTGGTAGGCGTGCACGACGTGCTCGTGGAGGCCCGCCTGTTGGGCGAGCTCGAGGCTCCGCTCCAGCTTCTCGCGACCCCCGGGCGCCCCTGCCAGGAACTCCATCGAAGCGATGCTGATCTGGGCGTGGCTGAGGACCTCGGTATCGTCGAGGCGCTGCGCGAGCTCGATCGCCCTTGTGCCCCAGACCAGGGCTGCTTCGTCGTCCTCGGCGAGAGTGCAGAGCCGCAACACGGTGCCGTATGCCATCGCGAGCTCGTGTCCGGGCGGGAGCCGCTCGAGCAGAGCCACGGCCTGCTGGCCGGCTTGCGCCGCCTCTGCTACCCGACCGGGACACCAGAGAAGGGCCGAGAGTCCGCGCAACGCGTCCCCCTCTCTGCGCTGGTCGCCAAGTCGTCGGTAGCAGTCGATGGCGCCCTTCTGCGCCTCGGCGGCCTCGTCCGCTTGGTCGGTCAGGTGGCACTCGTACGCGCGGCGCTTGAGCAGTTCGGCCCGCGCCTCCAACGGCTGCTCCTCTGCGAACCGGAGCGCCCGCGTGTACTGGGCGGCGGCCTCGAGGTGCGCGCCGTGCGCAGCGGCCTGAGCCGCCGCTTTCGGCGCGAACTCGAGCACCGCCTCCCGGTCGCCGGCCGCCTCGGCGTGGTGCGCGAGCCGCGCAAGCTCGGGCGCGCCGCTGGGTGGGTCGGCGAGCGCCGCAAGCGCCTTGTGATGAAGAGCGACCCTCAGGTTCGGCGCGAGCGACTCCTCAACGGCAAGACGCGCCAGCTCGTGGCGGAATGCCACACTTGCCGGGGCGGCCGTCAGCATGCCGGAGGTCAGGCATTCGTCCAGCTGGTCGACGACATCCGCTGCGATCGTCTCGAGGAGCCAGAGCTCGACCGGGGGCGGCACGACCGCCGCCGCCTCGAGCAACGTGCTCGCCCCCGAGCTCAGCCGCGCGGTGCGGGCGAGCACGGCGTCCCTGACCGTGTCCGGGATCTCACCCTCGCCCGCCGCCAATACCTCCGTGACGAAGAACGGATTTCCCTCCGTCTTGCGGTAGAGCTCGGCCGGGTTCACGCCGTGGGGCTCGGCAAGGGTCGCCACCGCCGCCGGCGAGAGCGGCTCGAGCTTGAGCCGCTCGACCACCTGGCCGCTCGCGAACTCGCCGAGCACGAGCCGAAGCGGGTGGTCGCGGTCGAGCTCCTCGTCGCGGTAGCTGGCGAGAACGAGAGCGCGCACGCCCTCGATTCTGCGGACGAGCAGCTTCAGCACGTCGAGCGTGGCCTCGTCCGCCCAGTGCAGGTCCTCGATGACCAGAATCGTCGGCTCGTGCATCCGCAGCTCGCGCATGAGCGCCGCAGCGACCTCATGCGGTCTGGCGCCGCTCTCGACCAGCTCCTCGAGCTCACCGCCCGTGACCTCCGCGACGTCCAACAGTGGCCCGAGCGGACGCGGCGTGAACAGCGCGTCGCAGTCGCTCCACAGGATCCGCGGAGACGGGCCGCGCTCCTCGCAAAACCGGCTCACGAGCGCCGTCTTGCCGACTCCCGCCTCGCCCCCCACGAGCACAAGCCGCCCGCGCGAGCTACCGAGGACGGCGCCCAGGGACTCACCGAGCTCCGCAAACTGACGAGACCGCTCGAGCAGCTCACTCCGCCTATCGGACGAACTCGCTGCGACTACGCCCATGAGTCTCGGCGCTCCCCTCGTACCAACAGCCACACAGTCTACCGGCCCCTGAACGTTCGAGCGATGCGTGGCCAGGATCGGCTCCCTGTGCGGGCGGGCCGTGGACCCGCCCGCACCTTTTCTGCGAAGGCACCTCAGTGCGTTGCCAGGCGGTGGCGCTGCCCTCTAACCACGAGCAGAGCGCCGCCAACGAGCAAGATGCTTCCGAACGCGATTCCCGCTCCGATACCTGCATCGGCCCAGTCGAACCCGCCCTGCACCAGGGCCCCTGGGCTGGACGGCACGGGGGCGACTTGGACGCCGCCCAGCGGCCCCGCCGACGGGGTGGCCGGCTCGAGCGTGGCTCCAGGCGGCAGCGCCGGCTGCTCCGCCGACGGGGTGGCCGGCTCGAGCGTGGCTCCAGGCGGCAGCGCCGGCTGGACCGCCGACGGGGTGGCCGGCTCGAGCGTGGCTCCAGGCGGCAGCGCCGGCTGGACCGCCGACGGGGTGGCCGGCTCGAGCGTGGCTCCAGGCGGCAGCACTGGCTGCTCCAACGCGGCAACCGCAGATGTCGTGACGATCGCGGTGGTGACGACGAGCCCGAGCACAATCGCTCGCCTCAATCGGACTATTGTGTCGTGGTTCATCGGTGCTCCTTCCCCGTACCCGTCCGACCGCTGGTTTCGGTCTTCAGGCTTCAATGGAAGCCTTCTTCGAGGGTAAGGGCCGACCCCCAGAGGCGCATCGGGAGGCCTCCCTAGATTGGAGGGGGCCGCTACCGATCTTGGCCCGCGAGGCCGAGCCGCACTGCCTCGGCGCTTGCGTGGCCTCGCGTGGGTACCTCGAGCTTGCGCAGGATCGCCGAGACATGGTCGACCGGCTTCTGTGCGAGGAAGAGACGATCGGCGATCTCCGCGTTACGGAGCCCTTGCGCGACGAGCGCCGCACGCCCGCCCACTCCGCCCCGGCCGCATCCGCAGCTAGACACCCGGGTGAACTCCGCAGACCTCAGCCAGATCTCATTGAGTTAGGCGTCGAAGCCGCTCAGCAGTCCCCGCGTGGGCAGACGGTGAGGTTCGGCGGGCTGTCAGGCGCCACGATCTCACCGATCCGGTTGAAGACTTTGCCCGCGTAGTGCGTGCCGATGTCACCAGCCGGGGCGAACGTCGCGAACACAACGATCGCGGCTTTCTTCTGCGGGAGATAGCTCACGATGCCCGTCCACCCGTTGTTCTGTGGGTTGGCGAGGATCCAGTTGTGGGCGATCCCGACGCCCATCCCGTAGGTGAGCTCCTCCGTAAGCGGGCCGAGGCCGACATTCCCGTCGCCCACCTGTAGCTCATACGACTCCTCTGTGAGCAGCGAGCCTTCCCCGAGGGCGCGCGCGAAGCGACCCATGTCGGCGAGGTTGGACGTTAGCGTGGCGGAGTATGTGAACGGCGACGTGGTCCAGTAGGTGGTCTCCTCGTATTTGCCGCGCTCGTTGCTGTAGGCGTGCAGGACCGGGAACGGAATCGCGGTCGTCGTCGTGTAGCGGGTGCCCGGCATCCCGACATCGTCCAGGACCAACGAGCGGATCAACTTCCCGTACGCCATCCCACCGGCCTTTGTCATGATCTCGCCGAGCAGCACGAAGTTGGTGTCGGAGAACGCCCAGCTCGTTCCCGGCGCGAACACGGGCGGCTGCTTCATCGCGATCGCGAGAACCTCATCCGGAGTCCACTTCCGGAACGGGTCGGCCTCGAAGGCGGAGTCGAACTCCTCGGTAGTCACGAAGTCGGCGTAGCCGCTCGTGCTCGAGGCCAGCATACGCACTGTCACCGCGTCGGCCTCGGGAAGGTCCGGGAACCACTTCGCCACCGGGTCGTCGAGCGAGAGATCACCCTCGTCGACCATTCGCAGCAGCGCCGTCGTCATGATCGCCTCGCCCGCGTTGCCGGTGCGGAAGTTCACCCGCCGGGTCGCCGGCACCCCAAAAAGCGCCTCGCCCAATGCGCCCGTGAGGACCGCCTTGCCATCAATCCACACCCCGAACACGACACCGCGGATCGGGTTTGCATCGACCACGTCACGGACACCGGCAAGAATCTCCTCCGCCATCGCGCTGCCACGCGCGACGCAGATGTCTCCCCCCGTGGCCTTCTCCTGGCCCCGCGCGCACTTCCCGGCACGCGCCTCCGTACCCGGACTCGCGGTACCCGCACCCATGACCACGATCACTACGAGGAGTGCGGCCACGAACCGACAAGCACTCCGTCTCCCCATCAGCGGACCCTCTCCCATCCGAGCGCCCGCCGTCAAGGCGCGCCGAAGAGTGCGCCAGGCGCGCGCTCCTGATGTTCGCAGGACATTCGCAACAGATCGTTAGCGTGACCGAAAACCGAGAGCCGACGCGGGGACTCGAACCCCGGACCCCATCATTACGAGTGATGTGCTCTACCAGCTGAGCTACGTCGGCGAAGCGCCTTGATTCTAGCCGCGTCGCGCGGGCCGGCCGTTCGGGCCCGCGCGACGCGAGCGGCGTCTACTTCCGGACGCCGACCGACTCCAGATACTCGGCCGGGATCGCGATCGCGCCCGGCTCCCTTGAGCCGGTTCCAGGAGTTTGCGAGCTCGCAAGGCTCGAGCTCGATGTACGTCCTCGGCTCGTGCTGCAGCCACTCGACGCCGTCGCCGCGTCGCGCGATCGCAGCGAGGCTGGCGATCGCAGGCGCCACCCCAGGCTAGAGCGGGCGGACGTCGCGAT
The DNA here is from genome assembly GCA_963797645.1 of uncultured Thermoleophilia bacterium. Lineage (GTDB taxonomy): Bacteria > Actinomycetota > Thermoleophilia > Gaiellales > Gaiellaceae > CAWCQC01. The sequence goes on from CAWCQC010000007.1 coordinate 38,449, forward strand.
CAGCCGTTCTGGTTAACGGCCTGGCCGATCTTGAGGAGATCCTCGACCGACAGGCAGGTGCCGAGGATGTCGATCAGGAGGTTCGCGTTGGCGCCCTCGAAGTTCGGCGCCTTGCCGGTGATGATGCTCTGGGCGATGAGCTCCCGCATCTCCTGGTTCTGCTCGAAGTTCTTCCCGAGGCACTCGACCTTCTCGTCGGTGAGCACGAAGCCGGCATCCTGCGCGCTCTGCTCGAACCCGGCCACGAAGATCTCGGCCACGTTCAGGCAGTCGAAGATCGCGTCGCTCAGCTGACTCGCCTGCTCCGGCGTCGGGTCGCCGAGCGACGACTGGAGGTCAGCGGTATCCGCGCGGATCTCCTCTGGTGTGAGCCCCGACTCGGCCAGTTTCTCCACACCGACGATCTCGACGATGCGGTCGCCGACGCACTGGGCCTCCCCGCCGCTGACCGTGACGTTGTTGTCGGACATCGCTCCCTGGAGCGAGGCTGCGAACGCGCTCGCATAGGCCTGCTCGTCGTCGCTGCCGCCGCTGTCACTGCCACCGCCGCAGGCTGCGGCGACGAGTATCGCCGCGGTGACGAGGAGGGCAACGCTGATCCGCGCGCGGTCTCGCATCATCGCGGCTATCGGCACGGCCTGCGTACGACCTGAGCGCCGGCTGCTACGGCCACGGGTCGAGCCCCTCCTGCTCCCACATTCGCTGGGCCGCCGGCCGCTCGAAGATGCTGCGGAAGTGCGCCCCGAGCACCGGCTGATCCCACCATTTCGGCTCGATGCGCCGGCCCCAGCGGGTCAGCATGAACAGGTAGATGTCGGCGCTCGAGAACGCCTCGCCCAGCAGGTACGGCCCGCCGTGCTCGAGCTCGCCTTCGATGTGGCTGCGCATCCCGGCCAGATCGGCCTCGGCCTTCGCCTTGACGCCCTCCTCGCCGGCCGGATCGGCGGTGCCGCGAACCGGATAGAACGCGTGGATGAACGTCGCCTGCACGGTGTTCGTCAGGTACGTGAGCCAGCGGTACCAGAGCGCCCGCTCCGGCGTCCCGAGCCCGGGCGCAAGGCCGGCGTCCGGGTGGGTGTCGCAAAGGTGCATGACGCAGGCGGCCGACTCGTACATGACGAGGTCTCCGTCGACCATGACGGGAACGCGACCGTGCGGGCTCAGGCTGGCGAACTCAGGCGGCTCGCTCGTCCCGCTGTCGCGGCGGACGCGGACGAGCCGGTAGTCCGTTCCGATCTCCTCGAGCACGAGGTGCGGCGCCATCGACGCGGCGCCCGGCATGTAGTACAGGTCGATCACACCGCCGCCTACCACCTAGCCGCCACGCGCGGGCGACTCGAGCTCGCGACAGTCGTCGATCTTGACCACGGCCCGCCGTTCGGCGTCGAGCTCGACCACGCAGGCGTCGCTCAGCACCTCGTAGGCCTTGACCAGGCCGGGCCCCTCCGGCGTTTCGACACGGGCGCCGACGCGGGGTGCGCGGTCGCGGAAGCTCCGGTACATCGGGTGTTCGTAGGCGAGACAGCAGCGCAGGCGCCCGCAGAGGCCGGTGATCCGACCCGAGCTCATCGGCAGGTCCTGATCCTTCGCCATCCGGAGGACGATCGGCTCCTCGTGGGACGGGAACCGCGTACAGCAGAGCTGTGTGCCGCACAGGCCGTAGCCGCCGCAGAGCCGTGCCTGCTCCCGGGGGCCTACCGCGCGCAGCTCGACGCGCCTGCGCAGTCGGCGGGCGAGCTCCTCCTGGATCCGGCGCGTCTCGAGGCGCCCCTCGGCACCGTACGAGAAGACAAGGCGAGAGCCGTCGAACACGACCTCGGCCCCGATCGGCTTCGCCGGCAGGTCGTGGGCTCTGATGAGCTCCCGGAAGAGCAGCATTGCCCGCTTTGCCTCGCGGCGGTTCTCGCGCGCCTGCTCCTCGTCTGCTTCGGTCGCCCGCCGGACGACCCGCTTGAGCCGGCCACGAAGCTCCGCGCCGTCGATCTCGTGGTTCGCCTGGACGACGCGGCCGAGCTCCTTCCCGCGGGAGGTCTGGCAGATGACACGCTCGTCCCAAAGCAGCTCGAGCCCTCCGGGATCGAAGGAGTAGACCTTCCCTCCGGGCGAGAACACGACTCCTACCGCGTCTGGCATGGGCTCATCGTGACACGTTGACGGAAGCCGCGGCGAAGGAACCAAGCTCTTGCCGCAGACGAAGGAACAGTGCCTCCAGCGCGAGCCACGCGGCGACGTTCAGCTCGAAGCTGCGACGCGTCTCGAGCACGGCTTCGACCGTGTGCTCCACCTCGAGGGCGCCCAGGCGCGCGGCGTCCTCGGCGAGGTCCGCGGCCCGGTCTGAGTTGAGGACGGCCCGGGTTGCGCCCGCCCCGACGGCGAGCAGGTCCCGGTACCAGCCGGCGAGCAGGTCGAGAGCCTCGACGATCTCCTCGCGCTCGGCCCCCCGCGCCACCCGTCGCGCTCGCTGCTCCTGCTCACGCGCAGTTCCCTCGGAGCCTCCGGCGTCCGCGGCGGCAGCCTGCTCCCCGGCGGTGCGAGCGGCATCGAGCACCGCCCGGGCAGCGTCGTGCGGCTCGAACGCCTCGTCGAGGTAGACGGAGCGAGCCAGGTCGATCAGCGCCGTACGGCGTGCGGCGCTCTCGGGGTCGAGCAGGCGCTCGACCCGGTCGAGCCGGCCGCCGGCGACGCGAGCGACCGCGGCGCGTTCTGTCGGCCCGAGGTCGGGACGGCGCTCCTCGACCACCGCCTCGAGCGCTCGCGGGGAGAGCCTGCGAAACGGCACCAGCTGGCAGCGGGAGCGAATCGTCTCGGGCAGCCGCGGCAGCTCGGCAACGAGGAGGATGATCACGGCGTACTCGGGCGGCTCTTCGAGATCTTTCAGGAGCGCGTCAGCGGCGTCCTCGTTCATCAGGTCGGCCCCGGCGACCAGGTACACGCGACGGCCGGCCTCGAAGGGGCGCATGTGGAGATCGTGATGAAGCTCGCGGATCGCGTCGATGCGAATCTGGTCGCCCACCGGCTCGAGAACGTAGAGATCTGGATGAGAACCGCGGGCGACCCGCTCGGCATCACCCAGCAGCTCGCCTGCGAAGGCAACAGCGGCAGTTCGCTTGCCCACCCCGCGCGGCCCGTGGAACAGGTACGCATGCGCGGGGCCGTCGACCAGCGCCGCGCTCAGGAGGCGCTTGGCCTCCCCCTGCTCAGGCACGTGCTCGAAGCTCTCCACGGATCAGCTCGGCGATCGACGCCGGTGCCTCGAGGGCGTCGACCACGACGATTCGCTCAGGAAAGCGCGCGGCGATCTCACGATACGCCCGGTCGACGCGTGCGAGAAAGGCCAGGCCCTCGCGCTCGATCCTGTCCGGCCGCCTGGTCGACCGGCGAACGGCCTCGTCGACCGGCAGCGTCAGGAGAAACGTGCGGTCGGGCAGCAGACCGCCGATCGCAGGCAGATTGAGATCGAGAACGGCATCGAGGCCCAGCCCGCGTGCGACTCCCTGGTAGGCGAGCGACGAATCGACGTAGCGGTCGCAGACGACGAAGGCTCCGCGGGCGAGCGAGGGCCTGACGACCTCCTCGACGAGCTGCGCGCGCGCGGCCGCGAAGAGCGCGGCCTCCGCCCAGGGTGCGACGTCACCGTCGCCGAGCAGGATTTCGCGCACCCGCTCGCCGAGCTCGGTTCCTCCCGGCTCGCGCGTCGCGACGACTTCCCGGCCTTCGGCCGCAACGGCGTCTGCGAGCAGTCTCGCCTGCGTCGACTTGCCGGATCCGTCGATCCCCTCGAAGGAGACGAACACAGTCGGAGCGTACCCAGGCGAAGGCTCAGGCGTCGATCTCGCGAAACGCCCGGTCGACGAGGCGCCTCATGTCGCCCCAGATGTCGCCCGAGGAGAGGATCACGGCGATCACCCGGTGTCCGTTTCGCCGCACTGCTGTCGCGAGACATCCGCCGGCGCGCGTCGTCCAGCCGGTCTTGATTCCGTAGGTGCCCTTGTAGGTCCAGAGCATGTCGTTGTGGTTCACCCACTCCTTGCGGTGGGTGGGCGGCGGCCACTTCACGTTCTTCACCTTCGTGCGGACGATCGCGGCGAAGGTCCGGTTCTCGAGGGCGGCACGACCGAGAATCGCCTGGTCGCGTGCGCTCGACAGGTTCGTGTCGTCGTTCAGGCCGTTGGGGCTCCGGTAGCGCGTGTCGCTCATCCCGAGCTTTCGCGCCCGCCTGTCGGCCTTCCGGTAGAAGCGCGTGAGAGAGCCGTTTCCGGCGTCGGCCGCGAGCGCGTACGCCGAGTCGTTGGCCGACGCGAGCATCGCCGAGTAGAGGAGCAGCTTGCGTGGATACCAGCGGTTCGCGAGCAGTCCTTCCTTGTTCGGCTCGACGAGCGTCGCAGCTTTCGGCACCTGGATCTTCCGCGCAAGCTGTCCTTTCTCGATTACCAGAAGCGCGGTCATCGTCTTCGTCAACGACGCGATCGGCAGACGCTGCCGGTCGCGGCGGGCGATCAGCACCTCGCCTGTCTCGGCATCGATGGCGATGTAGGCGTCGGCCGAGAGCGGGCGCTTGAACCGCACGTCACGGGCGCCTTCGCCGTACAGGAGAGCACCTTCCGCACGCTCCGGCGGACGCGTAGCGGTGGGGCTGTCGACCTCGGGTGCCGTCGTTTCCGAACCGGAGCCTGCTGCCGCGCTGGCCTCGTCGACACCGGGTGCGGAGCCCCCGCAGCCCGAGGCCACGACGACCGAGCCGGCCGCGAGGGCCGTGAGGAGCACAGGCAGCAGGAGACGCAACCGCGACACGACGGTCAATTGTGGCAGGCGCGGCCGGACGCAGGTGTCGCCGGGGCTCGCACTACGATTCGCCGTCATGCGTCTGGTGGTTACCGGTGGGGCTGGCTTCATCGGCTCGCACGTCGTCGATACGCTCCTCGAGCGCGGCGACGACGTCTTCGTCATCGACAACCTTTCGAGCGGACGGCGCGAAAACCTCGCGGCGGGCGCGGATCTCGTCGAGGCAGACATTCGCGATGGCCGCGCCGTCGACGAGCTATTCGAACGCGTCGAGCCCGCAGCGTGCATTCATCTGGCCGCCCAGGCCGACGTGCGCGTCTCGGTCGAGCGGCCGGACTACGACTGCGACGTGAACGTCCTCGGCACGATTCGCATCCTCGAAGCGGCGCGCCGGCACGGAACGCGGGTGGTGTTCGCATCAACCGGCGGAGCGATCTACGGCGAGTGCGACCGTCCTGCCGGCGAGGATGCCGAGCGGAGGCCGCTGGCCCCGTACGGCACGTCGAAGCTCGCCGGCGAGGAGTACCTCGCGACCTACGACCGCCTCCACGGGACGAAGCACACGGCGTTGCGCCTCGGGAACGTCTACGGGCCCCGGCAGGATCCGCACGGCGAGGCCGGGGTCGTCGCGATCTTCCTCGGGCTGCTGGCCCGCGGCGAGACGCCCCATATCTTCGGCGACGGTCTCCAGACGCGCGACTACGTCTACGTAGGTGACGTCGTCCTGGCAGCCTTGGCGGCGCTCGAGCGGCCCGGTGGGGTCTTCAACGTCGGTACGGGCAGCGAGACCTCGGTCGTCGAGCTCTTCGACGCCTGCAGGCGAGTAACGGGGGTGGAGATATCGGCCGAGCTCGCTCCCGCAAGGCCGGGCGAGCTCCAGCGGAGCGCGCTCGACCCCTCGCTCGCGCAGCGAGAGCTCGGCTTCACCGCCCGCACGCAGCTCGAGAGCGGGCTGCGCTCTACCTGGGAGTGGGTGCTCGAGAAGGAAGGGCGCGGCTAGCGGCGAAACTCGGCTGCGTGGATTTCCCGGCACCGGCACCAACCGGCTACTCGGATCTCGACGCGGGCCAGCGGCCGTGGAAGAAGGCCGCCATCATCACGGCCGCGATCGCGGCCGTCGAGCTCGTCGATTCTCGTCGTCGTCACCCTCGCGTTCATCGCGAAGCCGTTCGCGACCGATTCGTCGGCGACGAGCAGCAAGCAGGCAGGAATCGAGACGGCCGACGTGTCCGTCCGCGCGCAAACGCCGGTTCTCGTCCTGAACGGCAACGGCGTCGCCGGCGCCGCATCGCAGGCGGCGAAGACCGTGCGGCGCCTCGATTACCCGGTCGTCCAGGTCACCGACGCGTCACGCAAGGACTTCGAGCGAACGATCGTCATGTATCGCAACGGGTCGCGACCGGCGGCGGTCAGGCTCGCACGTGATCTCGACCTGACCGCGAAGCGCACGGCGCCACTCGACGGGATCCGGCAGTCGGAGCTCATGGGCGCCGAGCTCGTGCTCGTCATCGGCGGCTGAGCCCGGCGTTCAGCAGGTCGTTCGTGACGTGCCGAAGGGCGCGCGAACGGCGGTCGAGGCACCGCGCTCGACTGATAAAATGCCTGCAAATGGCCTCCGTCCGACCCCCGCGCTACCTTCCGCAGTCCGCCTTTCAGCGGGTTGGCAAGCGGTAGTCTTTCGGGGAGGAATGTGACGATGTCGGCCGTGGAACGGACAGAGAGTGCACCCCAGATCGACGACGCGGCGCTGGTGAACGCCGTCGTCGACCCCGAACGCGGCTGCGGCGTCGGCCGCTACTTCACGATTCCCGGTCGCGACCCCTTCGACGAGATCGAATGGGAGCTCCGCGACGCGTACATCCCGGGGAAGGACGGCCCGGTCTTCGAGCAGAAGGGCGTCGAGTTTCCGAAGTTCTGGTCGCAGACTGCGACGAACATCGTCGCCCAGAAGTACTTCCGCGGCCGCATGGGCTCGGCCGAGCGCGAGTGGAGCGTCAAGCAGATGATCGGCAGGGTCGTCGAGACGATCTCGGGCTGGGGCGTCGAGGGCGGCTACTTCGGTGATGCCGAGGAGGCCGACACGTTCCGGGCCGAGCTGAAGGCGATCCTCGTCAACCAGCTCGCGTCGTTCAACTCACCGGTCTGGTTCAACGTCGGCTTCGAGGAGAAGCCGCAGTGCTCCGCGTGCTTCATCCTCTCGATCGACGACTCGATGGAGTCGATCCTCGACTGGATCCGCCGCGAGGGCATGATCTTCCGCGGAGGCTCCGGTTCCGGCCTCAACCTCTCCCGCCTGCGCTCGTCGAAGGAGCAGCTCTCGAAGGGCGGCCACGCCTCGGGCCCCGTCAGCTTCATGCGCGGCGCCGACGCGTCGGCCGGCACGATCAAGTCCGGCGGCAAGACGCGACGTGCGGCCAAGATGGTCGTCCTCGACGTCGAGCATCCGGACGTCGAGGAGTTCATCTGGTGCAAGGCGAAGGAGGAGGAGAAGGCCCGAGTCCTCGCCGCAGCCGGGTACGACATGTCGCTCGACTCACCGCACTGGGCATCGATCCAGTACCAGAACGCGAACAACTCGGTCCGCGTCACGGACGCGTTCATGGAGTCGGCCGAGGCGGACACCGACTGGAATCTGACCGCCCGCACGGACGGCAGCGTGCTGGCGACCGTCAGGGCGCGGAGCCTCCTGCGCCAGATGGCGGAAGCCGCGTGGCAGTGCGCCGATCCAGGCATTCAGTACGACACGACGATCAACGCGTGGCACACGTGCCCGAACTCCGGGCGGATCAACGCATCGAACCCGTGCTCCGAGTACATGCACCTCGACGACTCGGCGTGCAACCTCGCGTCGCTCAACCTGATGAAGTTCCGGCGCGAGGACGGCGAGCTCGACGTCGAGGCGTTCGGCCATGCGCGTCGACACGGTGTTCCTCGCGCAGGAGATCATCGTCGGCTACTCGAGCTACCCGACGCCGGAGATCGAGCGCAACGCGCGCGCCTACCGACAGCTCGGCCTCGGCTACGCGAACCTCGGCGCGCTGCTGATGGCGCGCGGGCTGCCCTACGACTCGGACGAGGGCCGCGCCTACGCAGCCGCCATCACCGCGCTCATGACCGGCCGCGGCTACCGGAAGTCGGCCGAGGTCTGCCTCCCGCATGGGGCCGTTCGCCGGCTACCGGCCGAACGCGGCCGCCATGCTCGGCGTGATCGCGAAGCATCGCGCTGCGGTCGGCAACATCGAGCACGCCCACTCCGTCCCGGCCGACCTCCTCTCTGCCGCGCGTCAGGCCTGGGACGACGCGCTCGACCTCGGCGAGGTGCACGGATTCCGGAACGCGCAGGCGACCGTGCTCGCTCCGACGGGACGATCAGCTTCATGATGGATTGCGACACGACCGGGGTCGAGCCGGACTTCTCGCTCGTGAAGTCGAAGAAGCTCGTCGGCGGCGGCGAGATCACGATCGTCAACAAGACCGTCCCGATGGCGCTCGAGAAGCTCGGTTACGCGCCGGCCGAGACGGACCAGATCGTCGCCTACATCGACGAGCGCAACACGATCGTCGGTGCGCCGTACGTGAAGACGGAGCACTACCCCGTCTTCGACTGCGCGATCGGCGAGCGGGCGATCCACTACATGGGCCACGTGAAGATGATGGGCGCGATGCAGCCGTTCATCTCCGGTGCGATCTCGAAGACGGTGAACCTGCCGGAGCAGGTCGACCGTCGACGACGTCTCGCAGCTCTTCGTCGACGCGTGGCAGCCTCGGCGTCAAGGCGATCGCCATCTACCGCGACAACTGCAAGGTCGCACAGCCGCTCTCGGGCAAGGGTGACGGGGCGGCCGCCGGCCTGCTGGCGAAGCCGAAGCGGCGGCGCCTCCCGGACGACCGCACCGAGATCGGGCGGAAGTTCCGCGTCGGCGACTACGAGGGCTACATCCACGTCGGTCTCTTCGAGGACGGGACGCCCGGCGACGTCTTCGTCGACATCGCCAAGGAGGGCACCACGCTCGCGGGCCTCATGAACTCGTTCATGATCTCCGTCTCGCTCGGCCTCCAGTACGGCGTACCGCTCGAGGTCTACGTCTCGAAGTTCAGCCACATGCGCTTCGAGCCGTCGGGCCCGACCAACGACGCGGACATCCGGATCGCGAAGTCACTCGTCGACTACATCTTCCGCTGGCTCGGCAAGAAGTTCCTCGACACCGAGACGCAGCAGGAGCTCGGCATCATGAGCCCCGAGGTGAAGGCGCGCCTTGCACAGGCAAACGACATCCTCGACGGAAACGGCGGCGAGGTCGCGGCCGCTCCGGTTGTCTCGCCTGGCCAGACAGCGCTCTTCAACGCGTGGGAGGATGCGGTCGAGTGCGCAAAATGTGGCGGCCGAATGGTGCGCACCGGCTCCTGCTACACGTGCCGTGACTGCGGCCAGAACACCGGCTGTAGCTAGCTAGGGCTGTCCGCGCCAGGTGATCGATGAGCCGCCCGGAAGGGCGGCTCATCACTCATCGGCTCCCTAGCCGACCGAGTCGCGCCAGGCGCCGCTCCTTTCGTCATCGAGAGGCGGCGAGTGTAACGTCGATCACACAATTCGTAGAATCGCGCGGTGGAACCCGACGCTGAGCTCAGGACCGCTTGCTTCCTGGCGCTCGATGCGATCCGCGCGCAGTTCGGAGACGATCTCCCGTACTCTGGCGCGCTCGACCGTGGCTTCTCGTTTCGCGGTAGCCGAGTCCCATTCCTCAGCTACCAGAAGGGCATCTACCGCGCCCGTGTGCAACGGGGCCCCGCGGCACTCTCGATCAACACGTCGAGCAACTCTCCATACGACGATGAAGTGACGCCTGAAGGCTTCCTGTACGCCTACCGTGAGGGCCCGGTGGACCAAGCCGACAACCGGGCACTGTTAGCTGCCTGGCAGCTCCAGGTACCTCTCGTCTACTTCGTCGGAGTGAAGCCGGGCTGGTACCAGACTGTGTATCCCGCTTTCGTCGTAGAGGATCACCGCGCCGAGCGACGGGTGCTGGTCTCACGTGGGTTTGTCGACGACCATGGTCCCCACCGCATCTACGCGCCGCCCGTCGACGACCTCGAGCGGCGCTACTCGACGCGTGAGGTCAAAGTGCGTCTCCATCAGGCCAGATTCCGCTGGATCGTCATTCCCGCCTACCGCGAGCAGTGCGCGATCTGCCGCCTGAAAGAGGTACGCCTCTTGGACGCCGGCACACATCGTTCCCGATCGCGACCCGATCGGCACTCCTGCGGTCAGGAACGGGCTCAGCCTGTGCACGATCCACCACCGCGCCTTCGACCAGGATCTCGTAGGGATCGACCCTCGCTATCGCGTACACGTATCGGCACGCCTGAGAGACGAGGAGGACGGTCCCATGCTTGAGCTCCTCAACGGCTTCCACGGGAAGAGGATCGTCCTGCCTACGCGCAGCAAGTCTCCCGATCCGGAGCGTCTCGAAGCTCGGTTCGAACGGTTCCGGGAACGCAGCTGACTACTACACGGATCGGCCGATCAGGGGCGCCGGCGAACGACGGACAGGCCCCACGCTCGCCCGCTCGCGAACAGCGCTTCCGGGTCGACTTCGCCGAGCCAGCCGATGAAATGCTTGTCCGGGTTGTCGACGGTCGCTCCGTAGACCGCAGGCCTCGAGGGATCCTCCTCACGCCCGACGTCGCGCTCCGCCCGCTCGAGCTCCGCAAAGCGCTCCTCCGCCGCGGGGCCCTCCGCATACCCCTTGCCCATGGCTGGAGGCTAGCGTAGTGTCGAGCACCGTGGAGAAGCCGGCACTCCTCCTGATCGACGTCCAGCGTGAGTACTTCACGCCGGAGAGCTCGCTCTGGATCCCGGACGGAGCGGCAGTAATGGCCCGCCTCGCTGACCTGCTCGCTGCAGCGCGGCGCTCAGGTGCCGGAATCGTCCACGTCCAGCACCACGAGGATTCGACCTCCGACGTATTCGCGACTGGTACGCCGATGGTCGACACGATGGACGAGGTGGCGCCGGAGAGCCAGGAGCCGGTCGTTGTCAAGCATCTCCCCGGCGCGTTCGACGGTACGGATCTCGACGAGATCCTCGCCGGAATGGAGACAAAAACCGTTGTCATCGGCGGCTTCATGACGCACATGTGCTGCGATACGACCGCGCGAGAGGCCCAGGCGAGGGGATTCGAGGTCGTCTTCCTGACCGACGGAACCGCCACACGCGACCTCGATGGGCCGAGCGGCCGCACAGTGCCGCACACGCTTGTCCACGAGGCGACGCTGGCTGCCCAGGCGGACGGGTTCTCGACGCTCATGGACGTCGCGTCCGCACGCGCAGCCATCGGCTAGCGCCCGTCCGCAACCGCCGCCCGGCGCGCGAGCTCCTCCTCGACAGCGACGGGATCGAGCCCGCGAGCCGCGAGGACGACGTAGCTCGAGAACCAGAGGTCGGCCAGCTCCGAGACCAGCCGCTCGTCACTCTCGGCCACCGCCGCAAGGGCAGCCTCGACGGCCTCCTCGCCGAGCTTCTGTGCGCAGCTCTCGACCCCGCCGTCGAGAAGGCGGGCGACGTACGACCCTTCCGGCCGGTCGGCGGCCCGCTGCGCCACCCGTCGCCAGAGCCAGGGAGCGAAACACGAGACTGCCCCGGTATGGCACGCGGGGCCGGTCGGCCTCACCCGCAAGAGCAACGCATCGCCGTCGCAGTCGTCGCGGATCTCCTCGACGGGCAGGACGTTTCCGGAGGTCTCGCCCTTCCGCCACAGACGTCCGCGCGAGCGACTCCAGAAGTGAGCTTCGCCGGTCTCACGGGTCAGGCGTTCGGCCTCGTCGTTCATCCATGCGAGCATGAGGACCCGACCACTGTCGGCATCCTGGACGATGGCCGCTCTCAACTCAGGCTGCGTCACGGAGAGGCACTCCGAGGTCGGACAGCTCGGCGCGCAACGACAAGAGGCGAGCCGGGTTCTCGTGCAGGATCGATGCAAGCAGGGCGGCCTGGGCGACCTCGAGAGCGTCCGCGACGTGGCGGGCGTTGCCGGCGCCGCCCGAGGCAATGACCGGGATGTCGACCGCTTCGGCCACCGCTCTGGTCAGCGGCAGGTCGTAGCCGGTGCGAGTTCCGTCGGTGTCGATGGAGGTGAGGAGAACTTCTCCAGCGCCGCGCGCCTCGGCCTCGCGCGCCCAGTCGACCGCCGAGCGCGGGACGGGCCTCGTGCCGGCGTGGGAACAGACATCACCGTCCGCTGCATCGATCGCTACGACGACGGCTTGCGAGCCGAGGCGGTCGGCAAGCTCGGTCAGGAGCGCCGGGCGGGCCAGTGCAGCGGAGTTGACCGAAACCTTGTCGGCTCCTGCCTCGAGCAGCTGCACCGCATCGTCGACGCCGCGCACCCCGCCGCCGACGGTGAAGGGAATCATCAGCTCTTCAGCGACCCGCCGAACGAGATCCACGAGCGAAGCGCGCTCTTCGAGCGTCGCCTTCACATCGAGGAACACGAGCTCGTCCGCGCCTGCGTTCGAGTACGCGGCACCCAGCTCGACCGGCTCGCCGACATCACGCAGGCCTTCGAAGCGAACGCCCTTGACGACTCTGCCCGCCGCCACGTCGAGGCAGGGGATCAAGCGCGGGAGAGGCATTTCTCGAGGTAGCGCAAGCCGGCCGCGCCGCTCTTCTCCGGATGGAACTGAACGCCGGTGAAGCTGCCATGGCGCGCCTCGGCGACGATGCCTTCCGACGTGGCGGTCGCGGCCGTCGTCTCGGCGGCGTAGGAGTGCGCGAAGTAGTACGCGGAACCGAGCGGCTCGACGTCCGCCCAGCCGATGCGCGGCACGCGCCCGGCGCGAAGACGAACGGCCTGCCCGGGTAGAACACCCAGACCCGCGACGCCTCCGTCCTCCTCAGATCCCTCGAGCGCCAGCTGAAGCCCGAGGCAGATGCCGAGCGTCGGGGCACCCCGGCCGACTCGCTCGCGAAGCGCATCCGCCAGCCCGGTCGCACGAAGCCGCTCCATGGCGCTCGCGGCAGACCCGACACCGGGGAGCACGACCAGATCCGCGTCCAGGAGGGCAGTGGGATCGCTCGCGACTGCCGAATCCACGCCCAGCCGGTCGAAGGCGAGCACGACTGACCGGACGTTCCCCGCGCCGTAGTCGCAGACCCGGACACTTGTCACGTCTCCGTCACACCCTCGACACGAACGTCGACACACCCGCGCAACTCGTCGGCGTACGCTTGAAGCGGGAGGAGGCGAGGGGTGGCCCCCCACGGGGGTCGGGATGAGACGGTGCCCGGATCACAGGGTTCCCTTCGTCGAGGGAACTCCCACGGTCTCGCGGCGAAGCGCCGCTCGAAGCGCGCGGCCCACGGCTTTGAAGGCGGCTTCGGCCACGTGGTGAGCGTCCTGCCCCGAGGACTCGACATGCAGTCCGAGGCGGCCGGCCTGCGTAAGGCTCTGGAGAAGGTGGCCCGCAAGGCCGGGATCCGGTGCGAGGTCACACTCGCACCAGGGTCGGCCGCCGAGGTCGATCGAGGCCCGGGCGAGTGCGTCGTCCATCGGGACGACGGCGTCTCCGTATCGCGCGACCGCTCGGCGGTCACCAAGCGCTCGGTCGAGCGCCTCTCCGAGCGCGAGCGCCGCATCCTCGGCCGTGTGATGCACACCGGTCTCGAGATCGCCCGTACCCTCGAGTACGAGGTCGAGCCCTCCATGAAACGCGAGTTGCTCGAGAAAGTGGTCGTAGATCCCGGCGCCCGTTGCAACGCGAACGCGACTTGCCCCGTAGAGCGAGAGCCGCACGGTCATGCGTGTCTCGGCCGTCGCCCGCAGATGCCGAGCGCGCCGACTCCCGGCGGACACGACAGGCGAAGGCCGGTCGAGCACTCGTGCGAGGGCTTCGAGAAGGAGGTCGTCGTCCTCGTGGTCGCGGACGGAGATCCGGATGCCGTCCGAGAACAGCCGCACCACGATGCCGTCGCCGAGGAGGCCGGCTGCGAGGGGGCCTGGTTCCTCAAGCGGCACGAAGACGAAGTTGGCGTGAGATGCCCACGGAGTGAGCCCGAGATCCACGAGCGCTTCGCGGAGTCGTTCCCGCTCCTCCAACACGGGTTCGACGTCGGGTGGTGACGCGAGTGCCGCCGTCGCGAGCGCAGCAGAAAGCGTCGAGACCGCAAGGGGTGATTGGCGGCGGTTGAGCTCCGCGGCAGTCTCGACGTCTGCAAGCGCGTACCCGACTCTCGCACCCGCGAGGCCGAACGCCTTCGAGAAGGTTCGAATGACGATCACACCATCGTCGAGCAGGCGGGTCGCGGTCTCGCCCGCATACTCGAAGTACGCCTCGTCGACGATGAGCGGCCGCTCCTCCGGCAGAGCTTCCAGGGCGCCACTCGGGTTGTTCGGCCGGCACGCGAACGTTACCGCGGGGTCATCCTGCGCTACCTCGGCGCCGGCGAGCTGAGCCGCGATGCGATAGAGCGGATACGTCGGCTCGTCGGAGATCGCGGCGCGATCTCCAGGCCCGAGGAACGCTCTCGCACAGAGCAGGATCAAGTCGTCGCCTCCGGCGCCCAGTACGACGTTGGCAGGCCGGAGCCCGGTGTACTCGGCGATCGCCGCAATGAGCTCCGGGTAGCCGCCGTGCGGGTACGAGTTGACCTCCGCAAGCGCCCCGGCCAGGGTGCCCGGTCGCGACGAGGGGAGCGGCAGCGCCGACGTGTTTCCGTCGAAGCGAATCACTTGCGATGCATCGAGCCCGGCTTGTTCGGCGAGCTCTACGGTCGACGGAGCCCAGCCGTAGGGGACGAACCCGCCTGGCAGCGGCCGCATAGACGCTACGGCACCGGTCACGCCAACATTCGCTCGACGGGAACGAGCAGGATCGACGAAGCCCCGGCTTCCTCGAGCTCGGGGAGGAGGCTCCAGACATCGGCTGCCGGAACGAGCGCGTGCACCGCCACCATGCCCTCCTCGGAGAGAGGAAGGACGCTCGGCGCACGGCTACCAGGGACGAGACGGCAGATCGTCTCGAGCGCGCTCGCCGGCGCATTCATCATCAGATAACGAGCTTCCCGAGCATTGACGACGCTCTTCAACACCATCGCGAGCTGCAGGGCGGCATCGTCCGGCTCGCTGTTGCCGACAAGCACTGCCTCCGACGAGAAGAGCACGCCCAGCGAACGAAGACCATTCGTGCGGAGCGTGTTTCCACTCGAGACGAGATCGACGATCGCATCAGCGAGACCGAGCCTGGGCGCCACCTCGACCGAGCCGGTCACGTCGACGAGTTCGACGGCGATGTTCCGCTCAGCGAGAACCCGGCGTGCGAGTCGCGGAAAGACCGTCGCGATTCGCAATCCGGCGAGCTCGTTCAGCGTCGTCGCGTCCGACTCCTGAGGCACCGCGGCTTCGAGCGTGCACCGGCCGAACCCGAGGCGCAGCAACTCGTGCACCCGTGCGCCTCGCTCGCGGACGAGGTCAGCACCGGTTACGCCGCAATCGACGACACCGTCTTGCACGTATTCCGGGATGTCCGCAGCGCGGACGAGGAGTACTTCGACCGGCGCGTTTCGACATGCGAACGCCAGTGCACGCTCTCCTGGAGCCTCGGGCCCGAGACCTGCCTCCTCGAGGAGCGCGAACGCCGGTTCGCGCAGCCGTCCCTTGACGGGGATGGCGATCTTCAGGTGTTCTGCGGGCTGGCCGCCAGGCGGTCTATCGCCAGACGGTAGCCGCCTTCCCCATGGCGAAGCCAGTGCGCTACTCGCGTCACGGTCGTCGTCGAGGCACCTGTCTGTCGGCTCACCTCGTGATACGGCAGCCCTTGGTCCACGAGGCGCGCCACCTGCCATCGGTGCGCCATTGCCTCCAGCTCCGACAGCGTGCACAGATCCCGAAGGAAGCGCTCCGCCTCCTCCATCGTTTCCAGTCCGAGCACCGCCTCGAACAACTCTCTGATCTCGGGACTCGCCCATGGATGTGATCGGCTCGTCAGCCATAGCGTGTTACCATGATAACATGACAGCGGAGCTTCGGCAAGGCGACCTCACCCGGGGACGGTCGTCGCTCCACGTCATCCCTGCCGTGGACATCCTCGGCGATGAGGCCGTACGGCTCGAGCAAGGTCGCTTCGACCGTGTTGCCTTACGGGCCGGCTCTCCGGAGGAGCTCGTTGCCAGACTTGCCGAGGCAGGTCCCCCGTTCATCCACGTCGTCGATCTCGAGGGTGCGCGTTCAGGCGTCCTGCGGCCTGAGATCGTCGGCAGGCTGGTCGCCGCGGCCGGGAGTGTTCCCGTTCAAGCGTCCGGAGGAATCCGCTCGCGCGCAGACGCGGAGCGACTGCTCGACTCAGGCGCGGCACGCGTGGTAGTGGGAACGGCAGCGTTCGCGAGCGATGATGCTCTCGCCGGCTTCGCTGAGCTGGCCGATCGCCTCGTCGTCGCAGTCGACGTTCGAGGTGGTGAGGTTGCCGTCGGTGGCTGGGAAACGAGCGCAGGGCTTCAGGTCGCCGACGCTGTGCGCCGCTGTGTCTCAGCCGGGATCAGGCGTCTCCTTTGCACGGCGATCGACCGCGACGGGACACTTGCCGGCCCTGACCTCGGCCTGCTCGGGCAAGTGACTCGTGCCTCCCGTATACCGATACTCGCGGCAGGAGGTATTCGTTCCGAGGCGGATCTCGCCGCTCTGGCCGCCCTCCCCGTCGAGGGAGCGATCGTCGGCCGCGCGCTGCTGGAAGGACGGATTCCGCTCGAGGCACTAACGAGGCAGCTCGGGGTGCGCCCAACGCGGGATCGCGTCAACGTTACCCGTGACCGCCCTTGATCCACTCCCGTAGATCGAACCAGTGCGTCTCGCGTAGAGCTTGCGCCACCGTCGGATCCGTGTGCTCCGGGTTGAAGACGTGGTGGTCGAGGTCGGCGCAGACCGCGACGGCCTCGTGCGGGACGTTCGTGATGTTGACGAGCGCCTCGGAAGGGAGTCGCGCCTCAGCCACGGTGTAGTGCTTGAAGTGAAGATCCGGCGCGAGATCGAGAAGCATGGGCCAGTCAGGGCAGCTGCGGGCGCTCATCGGCGGGCGAAGCGCCGAACAGCGGGACGCCCACGTGGCCCATCCGTGTCGTGAGAGTGCCGGCACGTGCGGCATCCAGTCCGCACCGACGCATGGGCAATCCTCCACAGCAGCATCGCCCCGAGACTAGCTCACGGCCCTGTCGGCCGGCCCCAGTTCACGCTCCCCCCGCCGGGGCCACCCCGCGCCTCCACCCGCTATGAGCGTATCGCCGGTAGGCGCAGGGATGGTGCGCAGCCTGTCGCGAGTAACGTGCGGATCTGTGTCAATAGCCGGGCGGCGAAGCTACGAGCCGCTCAGGCGATCGCGTTGCGGCTCGTGCGGTCGTGGACGAGGTCGCAGAGCCGGCGCAGGGAGTCGGGGTCGGTCTCCGGGAGGACACCGTGCCCGAGATTGAAGATGTGGCCGGGGCGACCGGCCACCGCGTCGAGAATCTGCTGGGTCTCAGCCTCCACGCGTCCGAACGGACCGAGCAGCAACGTCGGGTCGAGGTTCCCCTGGACGCCGCGACCAGGTCCAGCCTCCGACCAGCCTCGGTCGATCGAGACGCGCCAGTCGAGCCCGATCACATCCCCGCCGGCTGCGGCCAGGTCCCCGAGAAGGTGGGCGCAGCCCGTACCGAAGTGGATCGTCGGCACGTCGACAGCGGAGAGGATCCGGGAGGAGTAGGGCGCAACGAACTCCCGGTAGTCCTGCGCCGAGAGGTTGCCGACCCACGAGTCGAAGAGCTGGATCACGTCCGCACCGGCGTCTACCTGGGCCACGGCGTAGCCCGCGAATGCGTCGGCGAGCCGGTCCATCAGCGCGTGCCACACGTCCGGCGCCGCATACATGCATCGCTTGGTCGCGACGAAGCTTCGACTGGGCCGGCCTTCGACCAGGTAGCCGGCGACTGTGAAGGGCCCACCGACGAAGCCCACTAGGGCCTGCTCGGGTGAGAGCTCTCGGCGGACGAGCCGGATCGACTCGAGCGCGTACGGCAGGCTCGATTCAGGGTCGAGGGGCTCCAGCCGGACAACGTCCTCCGCGTTACGGATCGGTGAGCCAACGACCGGGCCGACGCCCTCGACGAGTTCGACGTCCACGCCCATTCCGAGCACCGGCAGCATGATGTCCGAGTAGATGACGGCGGCGTCGACGCCGTGCCGGCCGACCGGCTGCAATGTCACTTCGGCGCAGACTTCGGGCCGGCGGCAGATAGCGAGCAGGTCGAGTTTCGCTCGGATGCTGCGGTATTCGGGTAGCGATCGCCCGGCCTGCCGCATAAACCAGACCGGCGTGCGCTCGACCGGCTCCAGCCGGGCAGCGCGGACGAGAAGCGGCCGGGTCACGACCCTAGACTAGAGCCCCGCGGTCACACCGCACGCGGGTGACCGGTGACGTCCGGGTCCTCCCGGCACAGTCGCCGACGCACCCGGCCACCTGAGACCCAAGGAGCCTGCGATGACCGATCAGGACATGGTGTTGCTCGAGGCGCTCTACTGGTGGGGCGTCCCGACGCTGTTTCGGTGCCCCCACGACCCGGATCCCGCCCACTGCGACATCGCGCTCGCCGGCGTGCCGCACAGCTCCGGGAACGGCTCGACCGAGCGTGACCAGCATCTCGGCCCCCGCGCCGTCCGTCACGTGTCGGCCCACAACCGCCGCGCTCACGCCGCCTACGAGCTCGTTCCCTGGGACACCTGCCGGATCAACGATCTCGGCGACGTGCCGCTCCCGGAGGCGATGGACAACGAAGCATGCATCGAGCGGATCACCACCTTCTTCCGGCGGCTCGCGGACGCCCGCACGCCCGTCGTTGCGATCGGCGGAGATCACAGCGTGACCGGAGGGATCCTCCAGGGCCTCGCCGGCCCGGGCTCTCGTCTGACCGAGGATCGTCCGGCAGCGCTGGTGCACTTCGATGCGCACGCCGACTCGTACGAACAGCTTCCTCACTGGCTCGGCGCGCGCAAGTCGGCAGCCCACTGGGCCGCGTATCTCGTCCGACAAGGGCACGTCGATGCGGCCCACAGCGTCCAGATCGGGATCCGCGGCAACCCCCGCTCGCTCGACTGGCTCCGGCCGAGCTACGAGCTCGGGTACGAGGTCATTCCGATCGCGCGCTACCGAGAGCTCGGCCCGGAGCAGTGCATCGAGCTGATCCGCGAACGCGTCGGAGACCTGCCGACATACGTGACGTTCGATCTCGACTGCCTCGATCCATCCGCCGCGCCAGCCGTTTCGAACCTCGAGGCGGGAGTCGGTGGGTTCTCGGTGGACGAGGTCAACGTGCTGCTGCGCGGCCTACGCGGTCTGAACGTCATCGGCGGAGACGTCGTCTGCCTGATGCCGAGCAAGGACACGCCGAACGGGATCACCGCGATGGTTGCGGCACATGTGGCCTTCGAGCAGATCAGCCTGATCGCCGACCGCGTCACCGCCGCGGTCGGCTAGGCCTAACCGGTCGGAACGGGCCCGAGGGAGGCGATCGTGCGCCGGAGACCGTCCTCCAGGCCGATCTCGGGCTCCCAGCCGAGCAGCTGGCGCGCCCTCGTGATGTCGGGCTCACGCACCTGCGGATCGTCGACCGGAAGAGCCTCGAACACGATCTCGCTCTTCGAGCTCGGTCACCTTCAGAACGGTCTCGGCGAGGTCGAGCAGTGTGCGCTCCTCCGGATTGCCGATGTTGACGGGGAGATGCTCGCCGCTCGTGGCGAGCAGGAACAGCCCCCGGATGAGATCGTCCACGAAGCAGAAGCTCCGCGTCTGGGAGCCGTCCCCGAAGACGGTCAGCGGCTTGTTCTCCAGCGCCTGGCGGATGAAGGTCGGTATCGCGCGCCCGTCATGCGGGCGCATGCGCGGTCCGAAGGTGTTGAAGATTCGCGCGATGCACGTGTCCACGCCCTGTTGGCGGTGGTACGCCATGGTCATCGCCTCCGCGTAGCGCTTCGCCTCGTCGTAGACGCCACGCGGGCCGATGGGGTTGACGTTCCCCCAGTACGTCTCCGGCTGCGGGTGCACCTGCGGGTCGCCGTAGACCTCGCTCGTCGAGGCGATCAGGAACCGCGCCCGCTTGAACTTGGCCAGGCCCAGCGCGTTGTGCGTGCCGTAGGAGCCGACTTTCAGCGTGTGCAGCGGCAGGCGCATGTAGTCGATCGGGCTCGCCGGGCTCGCCAGGTGGAAGACCACGTCGACCGGCTCCTCGATGTGCAGATGCTGCGTCAGGTCGTGGTAGCGGAACTCGAAGTTGCCGTCCCGGATATGACTGATGTTCTCCAGCGACCCGGTGTCGAGGTTGTCGACGCAGATGACCCGATAGCCGGCCGCGAGGAGAAGGTCGCAGAGGTGGGAGCCGAGGAACCCGGCGCCGCCGGTGACGACCGCTGTGCTCACGGAGCCTCGATGCTAGCGAAGGGGTCGGGCATATCGCCCGTATCGGCACGAACTCCGCCGTCCGTAAGTGTCAGGCCTTGCGTGCGACCCTCCGCCTCGCCGGCTCCCAGAGGACGGCGGCGAGGACTCCCGACGACGAGCCCGATCACTGCACCGACGATGATCGAGGTCTGCTTGCTCTTGGCGGCCACCTTCGACGCTGCCGCGCGCGTGACGACCTGCCCGCGCTCGACGTCCTCGGCCAGCGCCAGCTCGAGCTCGGTGTCGGTGCGCTGCTGGACGAGCTGTGACCGAGCCTGCTGCTCGGTCTGCAGCAGCCCGACGAGCACGAGCCGTTCTGCGGACGACAGCTCCGCGCCGGCAGCGATCGCGACACGGTACTGCTGGATCGCTTCGTCGCTCGCGGCAACCTGTTCGCTCAAGGAGTCGAGGAGGAGCGTGTACTGCTCGATCTTGGCGTTCGCGTAGCCCGAGACGCGCTCGACGACCGTCTCTGCGAGCCCGTTCGCCGCCTCGGCCGACTGACGCTTCCACGGGCCGCGCACCGAGATCTCGACGAGCTGCGTCTGGCCGACCTTCGAGAGTGAACCGGCGACAGCCTTGGTCGAGATGCCGTTCCTCAGCTCGTTCGGAGGTATGCCGACCCTGGCCGCCGTCGACGCCACGACAGACTGGCTCTTCACGATCTGCGACACCGTCGAGGGGTTGGTCTGAAGGCTCTGGATCTGCGCATTGCCGGTCGGTGTCAGGGGCTGCCCCAGGTAGACGGTCGCCCTCGCCTGGTACACGGTTCCGCCGCCGAGGGACACGAGGTACCCGATCACCGCACCGAGAACGACGGCCCCGACGACCACCCACCAGTGTCCGACGATCCGCCACCAGTAGCGTCCGAGGTCGACCTCTTGCTCGGCGTCAGGCTCGGCGCGTCCGGCGTCCTTGTCTCGCTGGTCGGTCTCCGGGCTCACGGCCGCCCGACTGTAGCAGCGGTCACGGGCGCCTCGGCACCAGTCCGTACACCCTCGTGTAGCCGACGAGGTATGCCCTCTCCGCGTCGGCGACGATGGGGGTGTACTTCCCGTCCGGGAACGACCAGACCTGCTCACCGGTCTCCGCATCCAGCGCGAAGGTCTTCTCCTCGAGCGTCGACACGTACACGATTCCGCTGATGACGGTCGCGGCACCCGAGATCCGCCCGCCCGTGGCGAACGTCCAGCGAACGTCACCGGTTGCGGCGTCGAGCGCATAGAGATTCCCGTCGTACGAGCCGACATACACGGTCTCGCGGTAGACCGCAGCCGACGAGTAGACGAAGCCGCCGGTCGACTGCGCCCAGAGCAGATCGCCGCTCTTCGCGCCGAACGCGTACACCTTCCCGTCGGTGGACCCGATGAAGACACGGCCATACGCGACAGCCGCGGTCGCGTAGAAGTTGCCACCCCCGCCGACGCCCGAGCGACCCTCGGAGGCCCACCGTTCCTCCCCGGTCCTCGCGTCGATTGCATAGAGCTTGCCGTCGTACGACCCGATGTAGATCGTCCCGTTCGCGTACGCGGCCGCCGCCTTCACCTCGTCGCCGGTCTCGAAGGTCCAGCGCGGCTTGTGCGTCGCCACGTCGAGCGCGTAGACGTTCCTGTCCCACGACCCGAAGAAGAGGACGCCGTCGACGAGCACCGGGGACGACTCGATCACGCCGGCCTGGAAGCGCCAGAGCACGCGACCCGTGTCGGCTGTCCATCGCGACCATGTAGCCCGGAGCGGCGCGATCCGGGTTTCCGCAGGGTGACGGATCCATGAGCGGCTGGTAGACGACGCCGTCGGCCACGGTCGGTGACGCGGCGATGCAGCGTTTGAACGCCTTCTCCCAGGCGATCACGCCCGTCTGCGCCTCGATGGCCAGAAACCGCCCGGGGTTCGTACCGACGTACAGCCGCCCGTAGGCGACCGACCGGCGGGAACTCGATCAGGTTGCGCCCGCGCACCATCCAGCGCTTGCGGAAGGGCGGCCGGAGATCGATGCCGGCCCCGACCTGAGTCCTGGCGGGGACGTATCCGTACGTCGGCCACGGCATCTCCTTCTGCTCGACGGCGGGTCGCGTCTCGGTTCCCGGCTCATCGGTCACGACGAACTCGTGGTCGAGGATCCGCGGACATCCGATGTCGTGCCGCGATCCCAGAGCCAGACGCCGAGCGCGGCGCCACCGAGGACGAGCGCCAGCGCGCCCGCCGCGACGAGCAGCTTCCTCACCGCTTCGGCTCGACCGCGTAGACCCGCGAGTAGCCGTGAAGAGGAGACGACCGCCGTTGCCCGACACCGGAGCGTACTCACCGTGCGGGAAGCGGAACAGCCGCTTGCCGGTCTGCCAATCCCAACCGGTGATGACGCCGCCGAAGCTTCCGGCGTAGA
Organism: uncultured Thermoleophilia bacterium; assembly: GCA_963797645.1. Taxonomy (GTDB): domain Bacteria; phylum Actinomycetota; class Thermoleophilia; order Gaiellales; family Gaiellaceae; genus CAWCQC01. Next base: position 61,067 of record CAWCQC010000007.1, read on the forward strand.
CGACACCGGCAACGACCTCGATGGCACCGGAAACCGATCCACCGGCATCCCCGCTCCACAGGATCTCGCCGGTTGCAGCCGCCGCGGCGGAGACCCGACCGGTGTAGTCGCCGAAGTACACCCTGCCCTGGTAGACGGCAGGCGAGGAGTACAGATAGGCGGCGGTCGGGATCCGCCAGAGGAGGCCGCCACTGCCGGCATCGAGAGCGGACAGGCCCGCAAAGACGGACGGCGCGAAGACACGGCCGCCTGCGACGGCAACGGTGCCGTATACCCGTGCGCCGGCACTCCCTGTCCAGATGAGCTCGCCGGTCTGCGCGTCGAGACAGAAGACGTTGCCCGAGTAGTCGCCGACGTAGATCCGTCCACCGTCGAGGGCGGGGCTCGACGTGATCTTCGAGCCGCCCGCGAACACCCAGCGCGGCTCGCGGGACTCGAGGTCGAGCGCGTACACGTTGCCGTTCGTGGCCGCGAAGTAAGCAACTCCGCCGTCGACGATCGGCGACGGCTCGGTGAGGCCCGTCGAGTATCGCCAGCGGAGCTGTCCCGTCGTCAGGTCGCGGATCTGGATATCGCCGGGAGCCATCGTCGTGACGAGAAGCGTTCCCGTGGCCGGGTCGACTGCGGGAGTCGACGCCGCCTTCGTACCCACCTGCTGCGTCCACAGGACGCGGCCGTCCCGCATCGAGATCGCGTACAGGACACCTTCCAGCGTGTTCACATAGGCGACCCCCTCCCAGACGGCCGCAGGGAATTCGACGAGCGACCCGACCCCTCGACTCCAGACCGTCCGGAACGGCGGCCTCAGCGCGATCGCGGGATGAGCCTGCCTCCGGGAGAGCGTTGCGCCGTAGTACGGCCACTGGAGCTTCTCGCGATAGATCCGCACCGTGTAGCGCCGCCGCTCGCGAAACTGGAGCCGGAAGGAGCGCGTGACGTAGCCAGGAGCGGCGATCTCCACCGGAATCGACCCGCGACGCGCGAGCGGGACGAGGGCCAGGCCGGTCGCATCCGAGACGCCGTCATTGCGGCCGACCGTGACGGTAGCGCCTTCGACGCGCGTGCTGAGGTCACCGTCGACGACCGTGATCCGCCCCTCGACCGGCTGTGGTGGCGCCGTGGTCGCCCCGGCGGAGGTCTCGGCGGGGGCCTCCGGCTCCTCGACGGATTCGCCGTTCGCAACGGGGCCCGAGGAGGTGTCCGCCGTGCAGGCGCCGAGCAGCGCCGCAACGGCGAGGAGAGCCAGAAACCGCCGGTTCACTCCGGGGACGGAACGGGAAGCTCGACGGCCAACGGCTCCAGGCTACCGGCCTCGTCGGCCTGCAAGCACACCTGCCAGAAGTAGCGCGTCATCACGACACCCTCCCGGAAGTCGCCAAGCCGAGGCTCCGGCCGCTCACCGCGGGCGAGCGCGAGCGAGAGCTCCGGATACCCACCGCCCGAGGCATGCGGAACCGGAAAGCCGCCCCCGAATCGGACATTGACGTCGGTGATCTCGTGTCTCCTGCCCTCCGTGCGGAAGCACTGCACGGTCGCCGGCCCCACGATCCCGAGCGTCTCTGCGACCCGGCAGCCTACCTCGATCAGGGCCGGATCTCGGATCGACATGCCCTTGATCGACTCGCCGCCCTTCGACTCGATCATCGTGCGTGGGATGGCGGCAAGACAGCGGCCCTCGACGTCACAGAACACGTCGATCGAGGACTCCTCGCCGTCACAGACCGCCTGCACCATCGAGTCGACCGGCGTATAGCCGAGCAGGAAGTCGAGCTCCCGCCGGTCGGACGCGCGGAAGATGTTCCGCGAGCCGAATCCGCGCCGGGGCTTCACGAGGACGGGAAACCGGAGGTCGTCGGGAAGATCGTCCGGCAACCAGGTGGGCGGCGACTCGATCCCGGTTCTCTCGAAGAACTCGTGCGCACGGTACTTGTCGTTCGTGAGCTCGACCACCTCGGGAGCGGGCAGGAGGACGAGAGCGTCGAGCTCTGCCCGCCGCTCGGCCAACAGTCGCTGGTCGAGATCCGTGAGCGGAACGACGAGCGACACCGAGTACACCTCGGACCAGCTCCGCGAGAAAGCGAACGTAGTCGGGGTCATCGACTCGCGGGGGGTTTGACTCTCCGATCGGCGTGGTACAGCGCCGGCGCGAGCGGGTTCAGGTCGGCGGCGACGACGAACGCCCCGGCTTCGCGAAACGCGCAGACGATGTCGACCCGCTGGCCGGCGCAGGTGAGGAGAACCGCTTGAGAGGCTGCCATCAGGCGTTCGCCTTCCAGCCGCCCGTCTGTCCCTTGTACGTGCCGCCGAAAAGGGCGAACGGGGTGCGCGCGAGGATCTTCAGGTCGAGCCAGAGCGACCGGTGCTCGACGTACCAGACGTCCAGCTCGATCCGGTCCGCCCAGGCGAGCGCCGCCCGGCCGTTGACCTGCGCCCAACCCGTGATTCCCGGCCTGACCTCGAGCCGGCGCCGCTGCCGCGGCGTGTACCGGGCGACCTGGTAGGCGAGCGTCGGGCGCGGCCCGACGAGAGCCATCTCGCCGCGCAATACGTTCCAGAGCTGCGGTAGCTCGTCGACGGAGAGACGGCGGAGCACGCGTCCCGTCCTGGTGATGCGCGCATCGCCGTCGTTGACGGCGAATCCCGCGCCCATCGATTCTGCACCGACGACCATCGTCCTGAGCTTGAGCAGCCCGAACTCGCGCCCCTCCAGGCCGACCCGCCGCTGCCGGTAGAGCACCGGCCCCCCGTCCTCGATCCGGATCGCTATCGCGGCCGCACCGAGAACCGGGCTTGCCAGGAGAAGCAGAGCTGTCGAACCGGCGACGTCGAGCGTACGGCTCACCGCGTGCCTTCGGCCTTGTCCCAGACCGCCGGCACGCCGAAGCGGAGGTAGCGGGCGAGCGCGACGACGGTTGCCCGGGTCACGAGGTAGTAGTAGTAGGTCAGTGCGGCTCCCGGGACGGGAGCCCGCATGCGGCCGGCGGCCGCGAGCGACAGCCCGGCAACCTGCGCCGCGAGGACGAGCCGGTAGACGGGCGCGCGGCGGGCGAGCGCGGCGCTCGTCGGCGAGCAGGCCGAGGTGCAGGAGGCCGCTCCCGTAGCGGAGCACTCGATGGGAGACGAGCTCGACCAGATACGTGCGATCGACGTCCTCGAGCATCCTCCCTCGAAGCAGGATCAGCCAGCAGTGCTCGAACATCCGCACCTTGCGCCGGTACTCGTCCTCGAGGTCGCGCGACGGCTTCTCGAACGCGTCCGCCTCGCCCTCGTAGACCGCGCGCCGCCCCCGCTGAACCATCAGATAGGGCAGCGCCAGGTCGTGGCCGAACCGCGGGTCGACCTCGACGTAGTCGGCGCGGCGCAGGGCGTAGATCGAGCCGTTGCCGCCCGTGATCGACCCGAGCAGCGACTCCTGCCTGCGCAGCCACATCTCGAATCGCCAGTAGGAGCCCTCGCGGTTCGTCCCGTCCGGATCCTCGAGTCGCAGCCGGCCGCAGACGTACGCGACGTCGGGGTCGGCAAAGCTGCGCACGAGCCGGCGGAGCGCATCGGGCGCCCACGTCGCGTTCGCGTCCGAGAAGGCGACGATCTCGCCGGTCGTGCGCCGAACCGCGAGGTTCTGCGCATTCACCTTGCCGCCTCGCGGGCAGGGCAGGAGCCGGACACGCCGCTCCGCCCGCTCGAGCTCGCGCACGATCTCGTCGGTCTGGTCGGCCGACGCATCCGACGCGACGACGATCTCGACCCGCTCCGGTGGGTAGTCGAGCGCAAGCAGGTTCTCCACCCGCCGGCGGATCACGGCCTCCTCGTCGTGCGCCGCGACGATGATGCTGACGGTCGGTAGGAGGTCGGCCTTGCGAACCGGCCGGGGACGGATCCTCGCCAGGGCGCCCGCAGCCAGCGGGTAGCCGGCGTGGGTCCAGCCGAGGGCACCGAGACTCGTCCAGAACACGGCTTTCCCCAGCACGCGCCCGAGTGTAGTCGGGCCGGCGAACGGGGAGTGCCGCTTCAGCGTCGCCGCGCGAAGACGGCGGGAGCCGCGACGATCAGCATGACGAGCGCGAAGAAGTAGTACATCTGCATCGTCAGGTAGAAGGCGTTCGAGACGAGCGTCCCGACGAGCGCGGCGGTAAGGCCCCAGGCGAGCGGGCGGACGCGAGCCGCTGCCGCCTCGCCTGCCGTTGCGAGCGACCGGCCGAGCCGCCGGAGCGTCGCGAGACGGCGGAACAGGTAGACGAGGAACCCGAGGAAGAGCGCCGTCCCGACGATTCCGGTCTCCGTCAGGAGGGCGACGTAGTACGAGTGCGGGCCCCAGTTGGACTTGCCGGTGACGAACTCGTAGTACGTGGAGAACGTGTTCAGGCCCAGGCCGAAGAACGGATGCTGGCCGATCGCCGGAGGCAGCAGCTCGTAGATGTCGAGGTGGACGCGGGTCGATCCTCCTCCCACGCTCGTCCGCGCCCTCAGCACTGTCTCGAAGAACCCACTGCGCTGGGCGACGACGAGGCCGATCACGAGCACCACGAGGCCGAGCGGGACGAGGAGCCTGGCCGAGAGGAGGTACCGGCGATACGGGATCGCGAGGACGAGAAGACCGGCGAGGATTCCGAGGAGCCCGCTGCGTGAAAGCGTCGCCAGCTCGACGACGGCCAGAAAGGCCAGTGTCAGCGCCAGCGGCAATCGCCACCGGTGGCCGCGCTCGAGCCGCAGGTAGATCGGCAGCAGCACGAGGAGCGGGACGACGAGCATGATCCCCAGGTGGTTCGGGTCGAGCGTCAGGGCGTTCACGCGGTAGACGTCCGCCCCGTTCACGGCCCCGAACACGTTGATGCCGCCGCGCTGGTAGGCGCCGATCGCCGAGAGCACGGTCTCGTCGAGGTTGCGCCCCGCGGTCTCGGCTGCCGCGAGCTGCACGATCCCGTACACGCAGTTCGCTACGACGCCCGCCGTGAACCAGCCGAGCGTGCGCCAGTAGAAGGAGGGGCCGCGGCGGGCGAGGTACGCGACTGCTGCCACGAGGAAGAGGAAGTGGACGACGAACTTGGTCATCCCCTTCCAGAAGAGATCACGATCGTCGATGGTCTCGAGGTTGAAGAAGCCGACCAGGTAGACGCCGAGGAAGAGCCCGAAGAAGCAGAGCAGCTTCCACGACGCGCCCGGCAGCGCGCCGTCGCGTCGATCGAGACGTGACGCCGCAAAGGCAAGAACGAAGAGGCCGGCGGTCACGTCCGAGATGTTCAGGTCGGCGCCGCCGACGTCCCAGCGCACCTTCGCGAACGTGATCGTGAAGACGGTTGCGAAGAGCAGGCCGTCGACAAGGGCCGTCGCAGAGGCGGACGACTGCCGCGCCTCTGCGAGTCCTGCGCGCCGGAAGAGCGACGCTCACGCGAGCCCCCGGAGGAGCGAGGCAAGCTCCTCGGCTCGGGCCCGCCGCGAGAGCCGCCGGCGGACATCCGGCGAGAGAGGCGCGCCGTCGAGGTCCCCGGCCCGCCAGCGGTTCTCGAGCTCGCCGACAGCGTCCGCCAGGCCGTCGACGTCGTCGGGCGCTGCGACGAGACCTGCTCCGGTCGAGCGAAGCAGCTCGGCGGCCTCGCCGTCCGTCGGCACCGCAGCGATCACCGGCCGCTCGGCCGCGAGGTACTCGAACACCTTCCCGGAGAGCACCCCCTTCCCGCGCCCATCGGCCTCGGGGATCAGCAGAAGCAGCGCCTCGGAATCGCGCTGAAGGGCGAGCACGTCCTGGCGCGGAAGGTACGGGATCAGCTCGAGCCGGTCACCAAGACGGAGCCGCTCGGCGTACTCACGGTCGGCGCTTCGGAAGTCGCCGACGAACCGCGCAAGCACATCACCGTCGGCCCGCGCGAGCGCATCGAGGAACGGGCGCGGGTCGCGGCGTCCGAAGAAGCTTCCGGCGTGCGTCACGCGGAACCGGTCCGCCCGACGGTAGGGCAGGCCGGCGAAGTCCTCGAAGTCGCACCCGTTTCCGATCTCGACCACCGGACCGCGCGGCCGCAACGAGCGCGTTTCCTCGGCGATCGCATGCGAGGCACACACGACCGCGTCAGCTCGGCGAGCCACCAACCGGGCGAGCGCCCGCTCCCCGCGCACATCGTGGCGGCGGTGCACGTGAGTCGCGAGCGAGTCGCGGAGATCGGCGACCCAGCGCACCCCCGTCGTCCGCGCGGCCGCGGCGCCGACGAAGTGCACCGAGCCGGGAGGTGACGTCGTCAGGACGACGTCGATTCTGTGGCTCCTCACGATGCGGCGCGCAGCCGGGACCGAGGTCAGGTTCCAGAGAACTGCGGCGTCGGGAACGAGCAGTTGCCGGGCCGCCAGCGAGGCGCGCACCCGGAACCGGTCGAGCCCACGCCGCCCTCGCAGCTCCTCCGCCGGTCGGCGCGACCTCGGCCCATGGTTGGTGGCCCGGTGCACGGTCACCCCGGGCGGCGTGCGCAGGGTCGGATCGCGATGGAGCCACTTCGAATCGTCGGGCGCCAGCACGTGCACCTCGAAGCCGAGCTCCGCGAGATGGCCCGAGAGCTTCAGCGGCCGCTGGACGCCGGCACCGCCAGCGGGAGGCCAGTACATGGACACGATCAAGACGCGCATCTGACGCGACATTGTGGCAAGACGCCCTCCGGGTCAGCGCCGGAGCGGAATCAGCGCGTAGCGCTCGTCCTCGTAGACCGCCGCCGGCAGGTACTCGACGTAGCCCGGAATCGGCCGGGTCTTGTCGAGCACGAGCCAGGACGCCCCGTGGTCTGACAGGAGCCGCGCCTTGTCGAGGTAGGTGAGATCCTCGTTCTCGAAGAACGAGTGCGCCTCGTCGCGGCGGTCGTACGGGATGTTCGCCTCGGTGTTCGCCGAGCGAGCCGGCGGCAGCGCGTTCACGTAGAGCGGGGCGGAGGCGCCGATCCGGAGCGCCGTCTCCGGATACGAGAAGACCGTCGAGCGCATCGGCACCTCGGAGTTCAGAGCCTCGACGAGGCCCGGCGTGAGCGCAAACCGGTCGGGTGGGTCCTGCGCAGTTCCGCGAAAGCCCATCACGGCAATCGGAATCGCGAACGCCACCATGACCGCCACGGCGAAGCGGCCCGGATCGGGCGCCTCCCGGCCGACGAAGCGCGCCGCAACGAGGCCGGCGACCGCTCCGGCAACGGCGATCCAGGTCACCCACGCTTGCCCGGTCGTCCCGCTCGAGAACGCGAGCGCCGTGCCCAGTCCGAGCGCCGCCGCCCCTCCGCAGCCCACGAGGCGGAGCCGCGCCGCCACCGTCGCCGCGCCGACGAGCGCGAACGCGAGGGGCAGGAAGAGCACGAGGAGCCCGGCCTGAGCCGGAGAGGTCAGTTCCGCGACGGCGGTGAAGAACGGCGGCACGAGCAGTACCGCGAGCACGACGAGCGATCCGCCGAGCACGTAGGCGGCCCAGCGGTGCCGGCCGGCGAGCGCCGCAGCGGGGATGCAGAGCAGCGCGGCTACGGTGGCCGCCCCTCCCGCTGCGATCGCGCCCGGTGAGAAGCTCAGCCAGCCGCCGCGATCGGTGATCGACCCGCCTGCCTCGGCGAGATCGCGTGCTCGCTCGGCCGCCGACGGAATGAATGAGGCCGTGTCGAGCACGATAGGCCACAGCCAGGCGAAGAACAGGACGAGAGGAACGAGCACGGCCGCGAGGCACCAGGCGATCCGACGCCGGTCGTCGAGATCCGAGCGAGCCAGCGCGAACCGGCCGAGCAGGAAGCCTGCGAGCGGCAGCGCGACGAAGAGCGCGAACGTCGGATAGACAGCGGCCAGCCCGAACGCGGCGGCCGCGATCGTCGCGATGCGGGAGCGCGGCCCGCCCCTGACGTACCCGAAGACCAGCGCGAGCAGAGCCGGGACGATGAGCAGGCCGGCGGCGGAGGCCGGCAGCGCCGTCGTCTCGAACGCACCGATGCCGTCGTGCTGGAAGCCGACGAGCGTGGCCGCGGCGATCGACGCGGCTACCCCTCCCGCCCACGATACGAACAGCGCGGCACCGGCCGCGTACGCCATCAGGAGCGCGACCGGGGTCAGCACGGCTGAGAGGTGGAGAACGGCGAGCGAGGGGTCGACTCCCGCGAGTCGGCCGACCAGGGCGAGCACGCCGTCCCAGAGCGGAAACGCGTACTGCGGATGCAAGCTGCCGTCGCGAAACTCGTTGACGACGTGAACGGAGTACAGGACGGGCACCTCGTCGAGCTTTCTGACCCGAGCCAGATGGAAGAGTGCATCGCCGCCGACGACGGTCGACGCCCACCAGACGACGCCGCAGAGCGCGAGGCCCCCCACGGCAACGGCGGCAGCCGGATAGAGATCGCGCCGATCGAGCCGCGCGGGTGCCGCCCGAAGCGCAGCCAGGGCGCCGCCGGCCGCAACGACGCCGAGCACGACGATGGTCAACGACAGCGAGCCGCTCGCCGCGAACGTGAGCGCGAACGCGACCGCGACGGCGACGAGACTCCAGGCAAGCGAGCCGGCGATCACCTGCCCGAGCCTTCGCGGCCAGTCGAACGCACGCAGAAGGAGTGCTCCGGGAAGAAACAGGACGCACGCCGAAGCGGCCGCGAGCCGGAGCCAGAGGCCCCCTCCCTCCTCGGGCAGCAGGCGGGAGATGCCGAGCAACACCGGCCCGAGGAGCAGCACTCCGAAGAACGCGAGCGGAACGGACGGCAGGCGGAGGCCCGGGCCGGCGCGCTCCGTTACGGAAGCCATGCGTTCGCCTCCTGCGCGAGAGCCCCTCCGGTGAGACAGATGCCTCCCGCGGCACGCACGGCCTCGATGAACCGGAAGTAGAGGCGGTCCCAGCCACGTGACGTGGCCGGATCGAACCGATCCGTATGCCAGAGGACGGAGAACCCGCCGCCGTTCGCGGCCGCCCATTCGATGACGGCGAGTAGGCTGCGCTCGGCGGCCGACGCCGACAGGCCGAGGTACCTCTCCTCCGCAAGGGTCACGTCCATGACGGCCAGCGGGATCTCGACGAGATCGAGCGGGCCGTCCGTGGCGTCGTCCCACGGCCGGAACGGATGGGCGATGCCCGCCCGAAACCCGGGCCGATCCGAGAACCCGAGGCTCGAGTCGTAACGGAACCCGAGCTCGTCGAGCGGCGCGAGGTTCGCCGCTGGATCGACACGCAGATAGTGGTAGCGCTGGCCTGCGACCGGTCCCGCGAGCGTCTCGAGACGCCCTTTCTCCTCCGCGAGCCGCTCGAGGTCTTCCGCTGCCGTGTAGCTACCGTGCAGGCCGATCTCGCCGCCGCCTGCGAGCAAGGTCTCCACGAGCCGCGGCCGCAGGCGCTCGTACGCCGCCGGCACGGGCCCGTCGGCCGGGTGATGGTGACCTGCCATCACGAAGAACGTCGATGAGACGCCGCGGGCGGCCTCGATGCGGAGAATGCGGTCGAAGCGCCAGTTGGGATCCGTTCCGCGAACCTTGTGCAACGGCACGGCAGCGAGCGCCCGCGCCTCTCGCACGGCCGCGGCCGGCCGGCCGGAGCGCACGTGCCCCTTCAGACGAGCGGCTCCGCCGCGCACGCCGAGCCTGGTCCAGCGCCAGGGGACGTCGACGTCGTGCGTCAAGGCGACGGCGAAGCGCGCGCCACCCCAGCGCGGCGGCTCGATCCCGAGCCGCCGCCGAAGCCGCTCGACAGGGGGGTCGAGCGGATCGAGGCACGACGAGGATCCCGGAAACCGCCCGTGCGGATCCCGGACTGCTGAATCCCGTTCCTCGACCCGTGCCAGGTGGTAGAACGCCTCGGCGAGCTCGTCGCCTTCGGGCCGCTCGCCCCGCTCGACCTGCTCCCAGGCGGCCTCGTCGTAGGCGACGTCGTCCCCGAAGCCCAGGTCGCGGGCACCGATCGTGTCCAGCACCCAGCGGGCGCGCCGCTCCACGGCCGCGGGTATCAGCGCAGCGACCGCCCTGACGAGCCGCGCGGCCTGGGCCACCGCCGGCAAGGGATCGTCGAGCGCCAGCACCGCATCGACGTACGGGAGCCGCTGAAACGCCGCCGGGCTGCCGCTCATCAGGCTGATCGCCCACCGCTTCCCGTCTCCGTTCATCCTCGCCGCCTCCTGAGGCACTCCGAGCAAGTCCCGATACGCGATCCGCGGTAGGTCGACGCCGCACGCCGCTGCGAGCCCGTGCCACTGCCAGAGGCGCGGGTTGATCTCCATGAGCTTGTAGACGCCGTCGCGCGGATCTCGTTTGAACTCGACTTGCGAGATTCCGTGGAAGCCGACCTCCCGCAGCAGACGGAGGCCCTGATCCACGACTTCCTCGACCCACACCGCCTCGCCGACGCGGCACGTGCCGACGCCGGGCGGCGTCTGCCGGAGCTTCCGGCCCGAGAAGAGGCCGAGCGGCTCGCCGTCCTCCGTCAGGTAGCTCCCGAGCGTGTAGAGGCAGTCGTCGCCGCCCGGAATCAGCTCCTGCACCATCGGGGCATAGCGCTCCGCCGCCGCGTAGGCGCGCTCGAGCTCGCCGGCGTTCTCGACAGCGGAATGCCTGTCTGCCGAACTCCCGCTTGAACCCGGTCGGATCCGAGGGCTTGACGAGCAGCGGGAAGCCGAGCTCGTGGCCGCCGGCGAGCGCCTCGGCAGCTGACGCGGGATGCTCCGTCGATCGGAACGGCAACGCCGGCGGCGCGGGCGCGCTCCAGCTGGTAGCGCTTCGACTGGATGCGCGCGAGCGTCGGCCACAGCAGGGAACGGGTAGAGGAAGCGGCCGCCGAGCTCCTCTCGCGTCCGCGCGATCGCGTTGATCTGCTCGTCGTGGGTGGGGAAGATCGGCGACGGCCGCCCGAGCGCGTCGCCGACCTCGACGAGCAGCCGGGCGAGCGCCTCCTCGTCCGCCCCGGGTCCGGACCGACGAGACCGAGGGCGTAGCGCGAGCGGAAGCCGAGCGCACTCCGGCGGTGGTCGATCGCAACGACCGGCGCTCCCGCGCGCCCGAGCGAACGAATCGCCGCCAGGCCGTTGACCCACGAAACGTCGACGACGACCGCCGCCGGCATCGGACGCGAAGCGGCGTACGAGCGAACCCGCTCCTCCACCGAGGTCATTCGCCCGATTGTAGGAGTCGCCCGACCGAGCCCGATCGCAGCCAGGCCGCGCTCTCCCGATAGGCTCGGCCGCGCTCGCCGCTGAAGACGACACCCCTCACCCCGAGAGCGGCGACGAGGAGCTTCCGCGCCCGCTCCGCCTCGGCGGGGCCGTAGTGCTTGGCGAAGAAGCGAAGGTGGCCGCGCAGGTTCTCTCGATAGAGGCTGCCGCCGTGCGCGGCGCCTCCAACGTGGACGACCTGGGCGGCCGGGTCGAACACCACCCGCCAGCCGGCCGCGTGGAAGCGGTAGCACCAGTCCGTCTCCTCGCTGAACATGAAGAACGACTCGTCGAACAGGCCGACCTGACCGGTTGCCGCCCGCCGGACGAGGAGGCACGCGCCCGAGAGCCAGTCGGCGTCGTGAACGACCGTGTGGTCGAAGCTGCCTGCGTAGAGCGGATTCAGGAAGTCCGAACCAGGCGCGAGCTTGCGCAGGAAGAGGTATTCGGTCGAGAGGCGCCAGAGCGTCGGGAACCGCCGCACCGATCGCTGGAGCGTTCCGTCCGGGTTCTGCAGCCGCGGACCGACCACGGCCGTGTCTGGATTCGCGTCCGCGCAGGCCACCAGCTGCTCGACCGCGTCGCCGACAACCCAGGCGTCCGAGTTCAGGAGCAGGAAGTAGTCCCCTGCCGCAGCCTCGCATGCCCGCGTTGTTGCCGCCGCCCATGCCGACGTTCGTTTGCTCGATCACCCGCACGGCGGGGAAACGCCTCCGCACGACGTCGAGCGAGCCGTCGGTCGAGCCGTGGTCGACGACGATCGTCTCGTACCCGCTCACGCTGTCGAGACACTTCTCGAGCCAGGGCAGGGCGTTGTACGTCACGACGACGACCGAGACCGCGGACCTCGTAGAGCTTCCCACCCGTACCGCTTTCGGATGCGCTCGCTCGCCGCTCTCGCCGCCGTCCTGGCTCTGGCCTCCGCTGCCGGAGCGCGCGACTTCGACCGGCACGGCATCTCCTTCTCCTATCCGGGCACCTGGCACGTCACGACGAAGCCGTTGTCGAACCTCATCAGCCCGACCTACCGGTTTGCGATAGCGACCTTCCTTCCGCGCCGAACAGCGCAGGACGACGGCCCGTGCCTCGCGGGGGTCGCCCGCCAGCGCGGCGCTCGCGGCGCCTACGCCTACCTGCTCGAGGACACGACGCTGCCGCACCGCTACCTCCACCGCTTCCCGCCGCGACGACCGGGGCTCTTCCATCTGCCGGCCCGCGGCCAGATGGCGAGTTGCGACGGCCGCTGGAGCAGGTGGATCCCGTTCCGGCAGGCAGGCCGTGCCTTCTACCTGGGAATCAGCGTCGGCCCGAAGGCGAGCAACGCCACGCGCCGCGAGCTCCGGAGAATCGTCGCCGGCCTCGAGATCCGCCCGCTGCGATGACCGGCTCACGCGCCGCGCTCGGCTCGGACCACGGCCGGCCGCGCGCTGCGCCAGAGCATGATCGCGCCACCCGGGCAGGCAGCTCACGATCGTGACGGCGAAGAAGAGGAAGCCCGTCGCGAACGCCGCATCGGCGCTGACGCCGAAGCGGCCCAGGAAGGCGACGAAGAACGCCTCGCGCAGGCCGAGGCCGTTGATCGTGAACGGCACCATCATCACGAGGAAGAGCAGCGGGCCGAGGATCACGTACACGAGCGGCGAGATGTCGACGCCGACGGCCAGGCCGCACAGCCAGATCGCGACGACGCGGACGAACTGCATGACGACGGTGATCGCGAGCACGACGATCAACACGCGCGGGTGCCCGCGGTACCCGTGCATGGCGCGGTACACCGCCCTGCCGGCGTTCTCTAGGCGCACCTTCGACGCCAGCGGCGCGAGCCACCGGAGCAACGTGGCGGCTCGCTTCGAGAAGAGGAGGAAGAACCCGGCTGCGACGAGTGCCGAAAAAGACGACCTCGATCGCTACCAGGTACTCGATTCCCTCGTAACGCCCGATCGCGACGACGAGTCCGATGGCGACCATGACGAGCGTGCCGGCAGCTCCGATGACCCGCTCGATGATGACGGCGCCGGCCACCTCGCCCTTGTGATCGGGCCGCCTCCGCGAGTGTTCGATGATCCGCGCTGCGTCGCCGCCGATGCCGGTCGGCAGCACCTGGCTCGCGGCGTTGCCGATGAAGTAGAGCTTGGTCAGCCAGCCGAGCGGCTCGGCAATCCCCTTGGCCGCGAGCAGGAGCTGCCAGCGCCAGGCCATTACGGCCGTGGTCAAGAGGAAGATCGCGAGCGCGCCGAGCAGGTAGAGCCCGTTCGCGTCCGCGATCAAGTCGACGGTCTGCCCGATGTCGATCTGCCAGACGAGGTACCCGATCACGGCAACGCTGAGCAGGACCTTCAGCCCGATCGACAGCCAGACGGGGCAGCCTTGTCATGCCGTGAATCGGCCGTGAACCCGGCGGAGGGCGTCGATCGCGTCCTCGATGTCGCCGACAGAGTGAGCGGGCGAGAGCGGCAGCGAGAGCACCTCGCCCGCAGCGCGCTCGGCGACCGGCAGACGCGGCTGGTCAGGGTAGCGCTCGCGGTAGTACGTCAGCCGATGGACGGCGAGAAAGTGGATGCTCGTTCCGATCTGCTCGTCGGCGAGCGCCTGCTGGTACTTGTCGCGCGACGCGCCTGCCCGCTCGGGGTCGACCCGCACGACATAGAGATGGAGCGCGTGCGTGTCGCGCGGATCGCGCACCAGCGGCTCGATCCCGTCGAGCTCCGCGACGGCGCCGTCGTACGCAGCGACGTGCTCCAGCCGAATCTGTCGATGCCGGTCGAGCTTGTCGAGCTGGCAGAGCGCGATCGCCGCATTGACATCGGCGAGGTTCGTCTTGAACCCTGCCGTACGGATGTCGTAGAGCGATCCGTGGCCTCGGCGCATGAGCCTGAGCTCTCGCACCTCGTCGGCGAGCTCGTCGAGATCGGTCGTGATCATGCCGCCTTCGCCCGCGGCGACGTTCTTGGTCGCGTAGAGCGAGAAGCACGTCGCGTCGGCGATCGCGCCGACCTTGCGGCCGCGGTACTCGCTCTCGACTGCGTGCGCGGCGTCCTCGACGACGAGCCAGCCTTCACGGCGCGCCATCGCCATGATCGGATCGAGGTCACTCGGCTGGCCGGCGAGGTCGACCGGCATGACGGCCCGCGTGCGCGGGCTCGCGGCCGCGGCGAGCGCGTCGGGATCGATGTTCAGATCGCCGCCCCGGACGTCGCAGAAGACGGGTGTCGCGCCCGTGTGCACGATCACGTTCGCGGTGGCCGGCCACGTGATCGGGCTGGTGATCACCTCGTCTCCAGGACCGATGCCGGCTGCGACGAGCGACAGGTGCATGGCGGCAGTACCGGAGGAGACGGCGAGCGCATGCTTCGCGCCGACGTAGTCCGCGAAGCGGCGCTCGAGCTCGGCAGCGCGGGGCCCGGTCGTCAGCCAGCCCGAGCGTAGAGCCTCGGCGACAGCTTCGATCTCCTCCTCGCCCAGAGCCGGCGGCTGGAAGGAGAGCAACGTTGTCCTAGCCGTTGCTCGACATCCGCAACCTCGAACTGTACGAGCCGTGCGGCCTCGTCGGCGGCCTCGAGGGCTCTGTCGCGCGACCGCCCGGTCGCGAGCACGAAGCCGGCGCGGTCGGCGCCGCGGCGGAGAGGGCCGAACACCCAGCCGGGCCGCCGGTAGGCACGGGCGTCGAGCACACCCTCGACGGCGAGCGCGCCCGTCGAGCCCGTTGACGCGCACGAGGCGTCCCTCCGGCGCGACCAGGAAGCGAACGCACGCGCCTCCTCTGCCCCGCGCTTCGGCGTTGCTCGACCGGCTCGCCGAGCGCGGCGGCGAGCGTGACGCGTTCAGGTCGACGTCGACGGCGGCCAGGCAGAGCTCCGCGTCGTGTCCGCCGCCGAGGCGGGCGGCGAGCTCGACGACCCGAGGGCCATCCTCGCCGTGCACGACCTGGGTGTACGTCGGGCCGTTCTCGACCCCGAGAGCGGCTGCGGCGAGCCGGGCAGCCTCCGCAGCCGCTTCGGCTCCGTCGCTCGGCCAGACGTGCGCGAGCGCGACGCCGAACGCAGGCGGGTCTGCCGTCAGCCTGTCGGTCACGGTGAGGGGGACGAAGCGTCCGCCGATCGTGAACGCGTTCACGGTGACCTCACGCCCGGGTACCAGCTCCTCGATCAGGCAGATCCGGTTCCGCGAGGCCTGGAGGGCAGTCTCGACCGCCTCGGCAAGCTCGTCGGCCTTCTCGAGGAGCGAGAGGCCTCGCTGGCCCTGCCGGTCGGGAGCCTTCACCACGCACGGGAAGCCGATCTCACGCGCGGCGGGCCTCGCCTCCTCGAGCGAAGAGCAAACGGCGAAGCGAGGCTGCGGAACGCCGGCCTCGGCGAAGCATTCGCGCTGGCGGAGCTTCGACACACAGCGCGCAGCGGTGTCGGGGTCGATCGGGTGCGGAACGCCAAGGTGCTCCGCGATCCGGGCGGCGATGGCTACCGGCCAGTCGCTTCCCGGTGAGACGACGCCGTCGACCTCCTCGGCGCGGGCGAGCCGGTCGAGGCTCTCCTCGTCCTCGGTCGAGACGATCGCTCGTCGGTCTGCGTACTCGAAGCCCGGTGCGGAGGGATCGCGGTCGCAGGCGATCACGAAGAGACCGCGCTCACGTGCGGCCTTCAGGAGCCCGAGCTGCGCCGGCCCCGCTCCCAGGACGAGGAGACGCGGCCGGGGGCCACGCATCGCCTCGCTCAGCGGCCCTCGAGAGTGCCGATTGCGTCGCCGGACGACCCGCCGGCCCGGAGAACCGATTCCCACCAGGGACGGTTGTCGGCATACCAGGCGATCGTCCGCTCCAGGCCGTCCGCGAACGCCGTGCGCGCGTGCCAGCCGAGCAGCCGTTCCGCTTTGTCGGTCGACCCGATGTGCCGGTCGACCTGGCCGGGTCGTTCATCGACGTGGGACTTGAGCGAGGCCGGCTTGCCAAGCCCTTCGAGCACCATGTCGGCGATGTCGTTCACCGTGATGTCGACGCCCGTGGCGACGTTGATCACCTCTCCGGCGATCGGGTCGATGTCGGCCGCGATGACCGCCTCGATCGCCTCGGCGTCGTCGTCGACGAACAGCCAGTCACGACTCGCCAGCCCCTGTCCATGGATCGTGAGGGGCTGGTCTCGGAGAGCCTGCGTGATGAAACGGGGAATGACCTTCTCGGGATGCTGGAACGGCCCGTAGTTGTTGAACGGGCGCATGATCACGACGGGCAGTCCATAGGTCGTGAAGTAGGAGTAGACGAGCCGATCACCCCCGGCCTTCGTCGCCGCGTACGGGCTGCGCGGGTTGAGCGGGTGCTCCTCGTCCATCGGATCGCTTTCGGCCGTGCCGTACACCTCACTCGAGGAGATGAGGACGAACCGCTCGACGGGCGTGGTGCGGATCGCGTCGAGCAGGATCTGCGTCCCCTCGACGTTCGTCGTCACGAACTCCGAGGCACCGTCCGTGATCGACTTCTCCACATGCGACTCGGCCGCGGCGTTCACGATCACGTCGACGCCCGCAACGATCTCCCGGACGAGCTCGTGGTCGCGGATGTCGCCGTGCACGAACGAGAGCCGCTCGTGACCCATCACGTCAGCGAGGTTGTCGGTGTTGCCGGCGTACGTCAGGGCGTCGAGCGAGACGACCTCGTACGGCGTGCGAGCCAGGATGTGCCGGATGAAGTTCGACGGGATGAACCCGCAGCCGCCGGTGACGAGCACGCGCTTCGCGCTCACGTCAGCTCCTTCTCGATCGTGTAGAGCGGGCGTCCCTCGACATCGCGCTGGATGCGGCCCAGGTATTCCCCGACGAGGGCGAGGATGAACCCCTGCAGACCGAGGACACCGAGGACGAGACCGCCCAGGAAGAGGAGGCCCGGGAAGTTCGAGTTCAGGGTCCAGGTGACAACGCCCCAGACCAGTACCGCGACGCCGGCGATCGTGCAGGCGGTTCCGAGAACGACGCCGGCGAGCTGAATCGGCTGAGGCCAGAACCCGGCGAGAACGTGCAGCGCGAGCCGCGTCAGCCGGAGAGGCGAGTAGCGCGAGGTGTCCTGGCGCGCGCGGTGCGAGAGGTCGACCTCGGTGACGCTCGCTCCGGCCGAGAGGACGAGGGCCTTGGTGAACTTCTGCTTGCCGATCGACCCGAGGACCGGGACGATCGCTTCCCGGCGGTAGGCGTTGAACGCACAGCCGAAGTCGGAGATGTCCGCCTTCGTGAACCGCCGAAGCATGCCGTTGATGAGGCGCGAGGGGATCGTGCGGCCCCATGAATCCTCGCGTCCCTGCCTGCGACCGCTCGCCACGTCGGAGCCGGCATCGACGGCCGCGACGAGCTTCGGCAGGTCTGCCGGTGCGTTCTGGAGGTCGGCATCCATCGTGACGACGATGCCGCCCCGGGCACGGACGAGGCCGGCGTGCATCGCCGGATGCTGCCCGAAGTTCCGCTTGAAGCGAACCGCCTTGAGGTGCGGATCGTCAGCGTGCAGACTCTCGAGGATCCGCCACGTGCCGTCCGTGGAGCCGTCGTCCACCACGATCAGCTCGTAGCTGCGCCCCATCGCATCGAGGGTCGCGACGCTCTGCCGATAGACGTCCTCGAGCGTCTGCTCCTCGTCGAGAACGGGGATGACCACTGAGATCTCCGGGCTTCCGGTCTCCGCGGCGAGGGCAGCCGGATCGGTCACAAGCTCGCTCTGCGCCATGGCGTTCGATGCTAGCAACAGGTACTACGCAGTCGGCAGCGCCACGAGGCTGTAGCCGAAGGGCTCGACATCGGTCTCGAAACGCCGCTCCAGGCGTCGGACGCGCGCCCGGCCGAGCGAACCCCGCCCGAGCGCCGCCCACTGCGCGAAGTACGGAGCGTTGCCGTCCGGCCTGATGTCGACCGAGACCGGATGTGACTCGAGCCCGAGGAACCGGTAGACGCCGTCGAGCACCGCCTGTGGCCGCGCGACGAGATCCTCGTAACGCACGACGTGCACACGGGCGAGCAGCGGCCGGTCGGCTGCGAACGTCCGGTGGCAGGTGACCCAGTGCTCGAGCAGGGAGCGAACCGAGGTCTTCGACCACTTCTGGGTCGCCAGCGAGACGGCGGCCGGATGACGAGTCACGGCCACGAGGAACGCCTCCGGATAGAGCGCCTGCAGGAACCGGAAGCGAATCAGGTTGGGCGGGGACTTCTCCACGAGAACCGGCCGGTCGACGTTCCAGTACGGCTCCCAGTCGGCCAGCAGCCGCCGCGCGTTCTCCTCGGTGGCGAGCGGGGATGCCTCGGTGAGATGCGCCGCCTCGGCAAAGCCGAACTTGCCTGGCCCGCCGTACGTGCGGGCGGTCGGGTAGACGGTCTGCAGGTGCTGACCCTCGTCCGCCGGCACGCCGGTCTCCACGAAGCCGCTCACCTCCGGATGCTCGGCCAGGCAGCGACCGAGAAGCGTCGTGCCGCTGCGGTGAAGGCCTCCGACGAAGACGAGACGATGGGTTGCCGGGTCGACCATCGGCCGCGAGCGATCGTACCTGTGGGCGGATCGGCACACCCTCGTCACCCTTCGCACCCATCAATCTCCGCAAATCCGCTCGGTTGGCGCGTTCGCCGCGCTCTCTCCTGGGCGAGACCCTGGGGCGTTCTGTGCAGTTTCGGGGCAGGCGCGGGGGCGACTTCGAGCTCGGACTAGAATCACCGCCCGTGCCCGGGAAGCGCCTTCGGCTGCTCGGTGTGGCCGACGGCCGCTCGATCAACGTCCACCGCTGGGCGCGACGCCTCGTCGAACGCGGACACGCGGTTTCCCTGATCAGCAATAGGCTTCCGCCCGGAGGACAGACCGCGGAGGGGGTAGACGTGCAGGACGTGACGGCTCTCGGCGGCCTGACCGGCGTTCCCTACCTCCGGCGCGGGGCGATCGGTCCGGCCATCGGTGCGCTCGCCGAGCGGCTGGAGGTCGATCTCGTTCACGCGCACTACCTGCTCCCCTACGGGTACTGGGCGGCCCGGGCCGACCGCCGTCCGCTCGTCATGAGCCCGTGGAGCAGGGACGTCTTCGTCGACGCGAACGAGCGGCGGCGAGGTCGCAAGCGCTCGGTGGAGGCGATTGCCGCGTCCGACTACCTTGTCGTGAACTCGGAGGCGAACCGCCTCGCGTCGATCGATCTCGGGGCCGACCCCGAGCGGATCACGCAGATCATCTGGTACTCGGAGAACGACCGCTTCGCTCCCGACCGGGCCGACCGCGGCCTGCGTGCCCGGCTGGGCTGGCCCGAGGACGCCCTGATCGTCCTCTCGTTGCGCAACTACCGCCCGTACACGAACCTCGACGTCGTCATCCGTGCGTTCGCGCGCGCTGCGAAGGGGGAGCCGCGCGCGCGGCTCCTGCTGGCAGCCCGCGGCGGCCCGACGAGGCAGGAGCTCGAGGCGCTGGTCGACGAGCTCGGCATCCGCCCGCTCGTGGCGTTCGAGAGGGTGGAATGGGAGGACTTGCCCGGCGTCGCCGCCGCCTCAGACGTCGCGATCACGATCGCCGGATCCGACTCGACCCCCGCCTCGCTACTCGAGGTCATGGCGTCGAGCGTTCCCGTCGTGGCCGGCCGTACATGGTCGATCGACGAGTGGATCGGCCCGAGGGACGGGGGTGCACTCGTCGATTGCCGAGACGAAGGCGCGGTGACCGAAGCCCTCGTCGAGCTTCTCGGCGATCCCCAGTTGAGGCGCACCTACGGCGAGCGAAACGAGCGCGTCGTGCGCGAGCGCCTGGGCGATCCCGGAGAGGAGCTGGAGACGCTGTACCTCCGCCTGCTGGGAGAGAGCGCCTAGTGGCGAGCCCGGGCGCCAATCGCTACGCGGAGCTGCTCCGCTCGGCCCCGAAGATGGTCGACATGACACTGTCCGACCAACGCGCCGCCGGTGAGCACGCAGAGGATCTCACCGCCGAGCCCGAGGATGTCGCCTGGGAGCCAATCGACGACCAGGGCGTGTGTGGGCTCTGGGCGATTCCCGAGGAAGCCGATGCCGAGCGGGCGGTTCTCTACCTCTTCGGCGGAGGCCACGTCATCACTTCGATCCACGCGCGCCGCAAGTTCGGAGGGCATCTCGCGCGCGCCACCGGCTGCCGGGTCATGATCGCCGACTACCGGCTGGCGCCCGAGCATCCGTTCCCAGCCGACGTCGACGACGCGCTCGCCGCCTATCGGTGGCTGCGTGACCGGTGGCCGCCCGGCGCGCTCGTGGTCGGCGGCGAGTCGTCGGCCGCCGGCCTGACCATGTCGACACTCGTCGCCGTCCGGGAGGCGGGCGAGACCTTGCCGGCGGCGGCGTTTCTCCTGTCGCCCTGGCTCGACCTCGCCTGCACCGGCGAGACGCACCTGACGCGGAGAGACGTCGACCTCACCTGCACGACCGAGAGTCTCCAGCGGATGGCGAGCCAGTACCTGGACGGTCACGATCCCCACGATCCGCGCGTGTCCGCGCTGGATGCCGACCTGTCCGGCATGCCGCCGCTCTTCGTCCAGGCCGGCGGCCACGAGATCCTGCTCGACGACGCCGCCCGGGTCGTCCGGCGCGCAGGTATGCAGGGCACGCCCGCCACGCTCGAGATCTGGCCGGAGATGCAGCATTTCTTCCAGGTCTGTGTCGGCGCCTTCCCGGAGGCGCAGGAGGCGCTCACCTCGCTCGGCAGCTGGCTGCGCGACCGGCGGGCATGAGAAGAGTCCTCTGTCTCGGGCTCGACGGAGCAGACTACGACCTCGTCCGCGACCTGCTCGCGCAGGAGCGCCTGCCGACGCTGGCAGGGCTCGCCGCCAGGGGCGCCTTCGGACCGCTCCGCTCGACGGTACCGGCGGTCACGCCGACGGCGTGGTCGTCCTTCCTGACCGGCCTGAACCCGGCCGGCCACGGCATCTTCAACTTTTCGACCAACCCGAACCGGAGCCCGCAGCGCGTCGAGAGCGCCGCCAGCCGCGCCGGCATACCGCTCTGGAGGCGGCTCGACAGCCTCGGCATCAGGTCGGCGTTCGTCGGAATTCCGTTCACGTACCCGGCCGAGACGATCGACGGCATCGTCGTCACGGGCTACGGGGGCCCGGAGCGGCCGCAGATCACCCCGCCGCAAGCAGCCGAGCGGATTCGCGTTGCGTACCCCGGCTACGTCACCGCCCACCACCCGATGGGCGAGCGCTGGTGGGAGGACTTCGACGCCTACGCTCGCCGCCTGGTCGAGCATGTCGACGAGACCGCCGGCATCTGCCGGACCGTCTTCGAGCTCGAGCCCGACCTCCAGCTTCTCTGCGTCGACTTCATGAGCTCGGATCACGCCGGCCACCTCGGCTACAACCGCCTCGATCCCGGACACCCCGCACACGACCCAGGACGGGCCGGGGACGAGCTGATTCAGGTCTACGAGGCCATCGACCGCGCCTGCGGGGAGCTGATCGACGAGGCCTCCCGCCGCTTCGGGGAGGAAGTGACCGCCCTCGTCCTCTCCGACCACGGCATGAAGCCGATCTACTGGACGTTCCACGCGAATCGCTGGCTCGAGGAGACAGGGCACCTGCGCTACCGTCGCCGCTCCCTCCAGCCCCTCAAGGGCGGCTCGCTCACGGCACTCTCGAAGGTCGACCAGCGCCTCGCGCGCACGACGCGCGGCTACGCGCGCGCTCTCGACCTCGTCCCGGGCCTACCGCGACCGCGGTCGGATCGTGCGTTCGCCGACATCGACTTCGGCTCGACCCGCGCCTACTGCTTCGCGACCGGAGGCCAGATCTTCCTGGGGGAAGCGAGCGGAGCGCGGCGCGACCCTCGCTATGCGGAGCGGCTCGTCGGCGACCTGTCGGCGGTGCGCCATCCGGACACCGGCGAGCCGGCGTTCGACGTCCGTCGCAAGGAGGAGCTCTACCACGGGCCCTACCTCGACAAGGCGCCCGAAATAGTCATCCTCCCGCGCGACGAGCGGATCCACGTCGACTCGTCGCGACGGCCATGGACGGCCGCCTTCGAGCTTCACGACAGGCTCGATCCGGAGCACTTCTACGGGTACTCCGGACACCACGGCCTGACCGGGATACTCGCCGCGGCGGGCGCGGGGATCCGGCCGGCAGACGTGCCTGAAGGCAGCGAGATCACGCAGCTTTCGGCCACGCTCCTCCGCCTGCTCGGAGCGACCGCGGACGGTCTCGACGGGAGCCCGATCGAGGCAATCCTGACGGAAGACGGCGACGCGCTGACCGTCCCCGACCCTGCCGAGAGAACCGCCTCGCCCCGGTCCGCCTACTCGCCGACAGAGGAGAAGGACATGATCGAGCGGCTTCGCGACCTGGGCTACGAGTAGCCTCCGTCGTGTGAGCGACCGCACGCTCGGGCCGGAGCCGAGCTCGGCCGAGGGCGACCAGGGTCCCGCCGTCGAGCAGGGAATTCCTGCCGCCGGGCGCCCCGACTATGCGACCCAGCGCCGCGGAATCGGGGCGCTCGCGAGCGACGCGGCCTTCTACGGCGGAGTCCGCGCGCTCCTCAAGTCGCTCGCGTTCCTGCTCGTCCCCCTGTACGCGCACTTCCTCGTTCCGGGCGAGTTCGGCCGGCTCGAGCTCGTGCTCGCCACGGTCGCTCTCGTCGACGTCCTGATCACCGCCGGCATGGACGGCGTCTTCGCCCGCTTCTACTTCGATCGGGACGACCCGCAGTGGCGCCGCCAGGCGATCACGCTCTACCTGGTGATCGAGTCGGTCTACCCGGCTCTGATCGTCTTCCCGCTCGTCATCCTCTCCGCGCAGCTCTCGGACCGGGTGTTCGGCGTCGAGACCTATGCGGCCTTCTTCGCGATCGCACTGGTGGACATCTACCTGACCAACATCGTCGACCTGCCGATGAACCTGACGCGGCTCCGCCGGGAGCGCCGCCGCTTCGCCGCCTACTCGTTGACCCGCGGCCTGACTCAGATCGTCATGAGCGTCCTTCTCGTCGCCGTCTGGCAGTTCGGCGTGAAGGGGATTCTCATTGCCTCCCTGTCGGCTGTCTGTGTCGCGTTCGTGGTCACGCTGCGGGAGTACGTCCACGACCTGACCCGTCATGTCGACTGGCGCGTCGCACGCGAGATGATCTCGTTCGCCTGGCCCGGCATCATCGGCGGCCTCGCCTTCTACGGGCTCAACCTGCTCGACCGGTTCTTCGTGAAGCACTACCACGGTGTCGCCGACACCGGGCTCTACGGCGTGGCCGCCCGGTACAGCCAGGTGGTCGTGGTCGCCGTGCTGGCGTTCCGTATGGGCTGGACGCCGTGGCACTACCCGTGGCTGCGAAGCGGACGCCACCCGGAGATGGTGTCGAGGGGCGCGAACTACTACTTCGTGGCGACAGGGTTCCTGGCCGTCGTCGTCTCGGCCTGGATCCTGCCGGTCTTTCACCTGCTCATGCCGGAGAGCTACTGGGATGCGACCAGAGCGGTCGCCCCTCTCTCGCTGGCGGCCGCGGCAACCGGCGGCTACACCCTCTTCGCGGTCGGCATGAACGTGACGAAGCGGATGCGGCTGTTGCCGCCCCTCGCCGTGATCGGCGCCGGAATCGCCGTCGGCCTGTACTTCCTCCTCATCCCGCCGTTCTCGTTCGTCGGGGCAGCCTGGGCGACGACGGCCGCGGTGACCGCGCTCTCCCTGATGGTTCTCGTCGTCTCGAACCGCATCTACCCCGTGCCCTGGGACTACCGGCGGATCGGCGGTGTCGCGCTGCTCACGGCCGCTCTCTGCCTGGCGTCCCTCTGGGTGGACTCACAGGTGCCCATCGGGCCGTCGATCGCCGTCCGTCTCGCGATCACGGTGGCGTTCCTGCTCGTTCTGCTGGCATTCGGGTACTTCTCGAAGGACGATCTCCGGGCCGTTCGTTCACGGATTCGTAAGCGGGGCTAGCCAGCCTGGCCCACATGGGTGGGGCCGGCACACCGGCCCGCTGGAACGCCCTCGCCGCGCAGACGAAACCCTGACGTAACCTCCGCGCCATGCGTCCGCTGCGCGTGCTCGTCACTGCCTCCGGGGCGCCGGGCACGGCGCCGCTCGTGCGGGCGCTGCGCGAGAACGGTGAGCGCGAGGTCGTCGTACTCGGCTGCGATGCGAGCGAGCGGGCGATCGGTCGCCAGCTGTGCGACTCCTTCCGGCGTGTGCCGCCCGGATCGAGCCCGATCTTCCCCGAAGCGCTCCTGCAGCTCTGCAGGCAAGAGCGCGTCGACGCGGTACTGCCCCAGTCCTCACACGAGCTCGCGGCGCTGGCCGTCGCACGCACTGAGTTCGCTGCTGCCGGAACCACGGTGCTGGTGTCGTCACCGGACACGATCCGGCTGGCTACGGACAAGGCCGAGTGCTTCGCGCTCCTCGACGCAACCGGCGTGAGAACGCCGGCCTGGCGACGCGTCCGCGGAGGCCGCGAGCTGGCTCGTGCCGCGGCCGAGCTCGGCTACCCGCAGCAGGCGGTCTGTTTCAAGCCGGTCATCGGCTCGGGCTCGCGCGGGTTCCGCGTTCTCGACGTGACCTCCGACCGCCTCGACCAGCTTCTGCACGAGCGCCCAGGCAGTCTGGCCATGCGGCTCGAAGAGGTCACCGAGATCCTTCCCGAGGTCGGAGGCGAGGAGCTTCTCGTCATGGAG
This sequence comes from uncultured Thermoleophilia bacterium, assembly GCA_963797645.1. Taxonomy (GTDB): domain Bacteria; phylum Actinomycetota; class Thermoleophilia; order Gaiellales; family Gaiellaceae; genus CAWCQC01. Next base: position 85,790 of record CAWCQC010000007.1, read on the forward strand.
CTCGCAGCCGGCGGCGAACGGACGATCGACGGCATCGCCGGCGGCGGACGTCTCCTGCTCGGGCATGCCAAGACGCGTGAGGCCCTCCGGGCAGGGCTCGCGATGTTCTTCGAGACACTCACCGACGACGGCATCGTCGACGTCGCGCGCCGAGTGGTGGGAGCGCTCTCGCTCGATTACTTCTTCAACGTCCAGCTCGTGGGGGACGTCGTCATCGAGGTCAACCCGCGGATCTCGACCATCGTCTACCAGGAGGACCTGAACCTCCCGTACCTCGGCCTCAAGCTCGCCCTTGGAGAGCTCGCTCCCGAGGAGCTGGCGATCCACGGGCGCAGGCTCCGACCGACCCGGCGCGCTCTGCGCTACTTCGACCAGGTGGAATGGGACGAGTAGGTGCTGGATTGCGCTGCCGTTAAGCGCGGTTAAGAACGTTTCGGTGCCGGGCACGAACCGCCTTTCCGCCGCTACCGTGAGCCCGTGGATCTACCGCTCGCGCCGTCCTATGCGGTGCTCTGCCTCGTCCAGGGCCTCCTCGTGCTCGCGCCGTGGAAGCCGTACACGCTCACCCGCTCCCGTGCGGCCGGCCTGCTCATCCCCGTTCTCGCGACGGCGGCCGGAGTCGGGATCGTGCGGGGGTTCTCCGACGGCGCCGATGCGCTGACGATGCTCGCCACCGTGGCGACGCCGGCGTTCGCGGCCATCGCCGGCTGGGCGAGACGGTGGCCGCTGCCGTGGCTCCCGCTCGTTCTGACCCCGGTTCTCTACGTCATCGCGTGGCAGTATCCGGACACGCTCGGCGGGGACGCTGCGGGACTCGTACTCATCGGCGGCGCCTGCCTGACGCTCGCAGCTCTCATCGCGGCGCTGACGCCGCCCTGGGCGCTGGCAGTCGGGCTCGTCGTCGTCGTGGCGGTGGATGTGATCTTCGTCTGGGGCATCGACCAGGTCGAGCCGGCGACGATCGCCGTCCACCAGGCGGTTCCGCCCTCGGCCGCGGTGATTCCCGGGGCTCCCCCGAAGCCGCTCCCCGCACTCCAGGACGGGACGTTCGGATCGGCGTTGATGGGCTGGCTGGACTTCCTGGCGCCTGCGCTTCTCGGCACGCTGTTCGTCGGTCGAGTCCGCGTTCAGGTTGCGGTCGCGACGACGCTGGCGGCGCTCGCCTGGGGGCTTCTCCTGCTCGTCACGGATCCCGTCGCGGCGACGGTACCCGTTCTCGCCGGCCTGGCCGTCGGTGGCCGCGCCCTGCGTGCAGACTCGGGCTTGATCCGGCGTCGGAGCGCACCGTACGCCCCGGCGGGCGCCCCGCCGTCCGGCACCACCTGACGCGGCGTCAGTGGTGGTGGCCGTCCACAGGGTCGTGTTCTCCGTGGCCGTGTGCCGAATCCATCACGAGCACGCCACCGGCAAGCGTTCGCAGCGCGTGGCCGAACGTCTCCTGCAGAGCCTCGGGCGTGAGGACGGCCGAGGGCGGGCCGAGCGCCACCACGCGGCGCGCGAGCAGGAGTACGAGGTCGGCGCGCATGGCATCGCCGATGTCGTGTGTCGCCACGACGACCGTTGCGCCGCGGTCGCGCTCCGCGGCGAGCGCGGCGGCGAGCAGGTCCTGGCCCGCGGCGTCCAGCCCGGCCGCAGGCTCGTCGAGCAGCAGCAGGTCGGCCTGCCGGGCCAGAGCCTGCGCGACGAAGACGCGCTGCTGCTGTCCGCCGGAGAGGTCCCGTAGCGGCTGGTTCGCAAGATCGAGCACGTCCATACGCTCGAGCGCCTCCCGCACAGCCACTCGGTCGTCGGTGCCCATCCGGCCGAGCAAGCCCTTGCCGGCGAATCTTCCCATGCTCACGATCTCCCGAACCCTGATCGGCAGCAGAAGCCCGTTCACGTGGAACTGAGCGAGGTAGGCGAGCTTCTCCGGCGAGCGGCCGGGTCTTCCTCCGAGAACCTCGACGGTTCCGCTGCGGGGGTCGAGTAGGCCGGCGAGCGTCCTCAAGATCGTCGACTTGCCCGACCCATTCGTTCCGACGAGGGCCAGAGTCGCACCAGGTGGCAGCTCGAGCTCGAGCCCATCGACCACCGGTGGATCCTCGTAGCCGACCGCGAGGCCCCGAAGCCGAACGGCGCTCATGCTCCGCCGCTTGACGCCGGAAGAGCGGCGGTCGCGGTTCGAACGACGAGAACGGCGAAGAAAGCAACGATGGCGACCAGCACGATCGCCGCGCCGGCCGCGAGATCGAAGTGGTACGAGAGCAGCAGGCCGGCGGCCACGCTGGCCGAGCCGAGCGAGCCTGCGAGAACCATCGCCGTGGGTATGCGACTCGTGACCAGGGCAGCCGTACCGGCAGGTGCCAGCAGCATGCCGAGGACGAGGAGCGTGCCGACGCTCTGGAACGAGACGACGACGGTAGCCGCGATCATGCCGAGCATCACGCCCTCGTAGAGGCGTGGATCGAACCCGGCGACCTTCGCCTGCTCCGCGTCGAAACAGAGCATCAGGAACGGCCTCGCGCAGACGACGGCAAGGGCGACGACGGAGACGGTGACCCCGAGCTGGATCCAGATGTCGCCCCAGCTCGTACCGAGGATGTCGCCGAACAGGATGCGCGTCAGGTCACCGGTGAACGTCGCCGATCTCGAGACGATGACCACCCCGAGGGCGAGCATTCCCACGAAGAGCAGGCCGATCGCGGTCGTCGACGAGAGAAGGGTTCGACGGGTGATCCAGCTGACCCCCGCGATCATGACGGCCGCGGCGACCGCCGCTCCCAGCATCCCGGAGATTCCGAGAAGGATCGCGACCGCTACACCGGGGAGCACGCCGTGGCCGAGCGCCTCGCCCACGAATGCGAAGCCTCGCAGGATGACGTAGGTTCCGACGACGGCACAGGCGATCGCGACGAGCACGCCCGCTACGAGTCCCCGCGTCATGAACGAGTTGTCGAGGAATGGATCGACGAGCGCGCCCACGGGAGTTTCTAGTGGGTTGATCTGAGCTGTGCGAGCGTCTGGGGAGCCCCCTGCACCAGGGTGCGTGGTCGATCCGCCGTGTGCAGGCCCCCGTCCAGACGCGCGGTCATCTCAGATCAAGCCCCTCAGGGAGCCAGCGCTCCCGCCACCCCGTCGGCGATCTCCTGCATGAACGTGAAGTAGGAGCCGTCGTCGGGCAGGTTGTGTGACGGCAACTCGACCACCGTCGCCCCGGTCTCGTCGCCGATCGCGTCCGCAACACTCGACGGCGTTCCGATCTCGATGAAGATCACGCTGACGCCCAGAGCCTCGATCTGCTCCGTGAGCTCGGCCAGCTCGGCGGCGGATGCCTCCGCCTGCGAGCTGATGCTGGGGATGAGAGCGCCGACGAGCGTGAAGCCGTACCGGTCGGCGAAGTACCCCATCGACTCGTGGCCGGTGACGAGCTTGCGGTCGGCCGCCGGGATCGCCGAGAGCGTGTCCTCGACCCGTTCGTCGAGGGCATCGAGCCGCGCCTCGAGCTCGCGTGCGGCCCCGGCGACGGGAAGGTCGAAACGCTCCTCGAGCAGGGTCGCGAGATCTCTGACAACGGACTTCATGGCGAGCGGATCGGTCCAGAAGTGGGGATCGTCCGACCCGGCTCCGTGTCCTCGCCGGCCTGCTCCTCCGCCGTCTCGTCGGCGTGTTCCGCCGAGGAGCCCGCCTCTCCGACGCCGATCGGTCGGAGATCGACGTGCTCAGCCGCCCGGAAGACAGGAATCCCGGCGTCCTCCGCCTCGGCGAGCACGTCGTGGAGCGCCTCCTCGAGATCGAGCCCGTTGGCTACGACGAGATCAGCCTCGCCGATCGCCTCGACGTCCTTGGCCGAGGGCTGCCAGTCGTGCGGATCGACGCCGTTCGGCATCAGCACCTCGACGTCCGCGGACCCGCCCACGAGCTCCCGGACGAGCGACCCGAGCACGGCGTAGGTGACGACGATCTTCCGCGCCTCGCCGGCCTTGCTGGGCGCGGCGGCCAGCCCACCGGAAGACCCGCCGGCCTCGGCGGCGGCTCCCTCCGCATCTGCGCTTCCCTGCGCGCCTGCGGCACTCTCCGCGCTCGAACCGGACGCCTCACCGCCGCAGCCGCCGCAGACCAGGGCAGCCACGCTCAGACCCGCCGCGAGAATGAGAATGATTCTCGTTCCCATCGACGGCTAGACTAGCGACCACATGGCGGCGAAGCAAGCAGTTCCGCCGCGTCGGCGGCGTGAGCGGCCCGAGCGGTTGCTCGAGCGGTACGGGGTTCGTCCGACCCCTCAGCGCGTGGCGGTTCTGGGCGAGCTCATCGAGGAGCCCGACGACGTGACGGCGCAGGAGCTCCATCGACGTCTCCGGAACGGCGGGGACCGGATCGGGCTCGCAACGGTCTACCGGACGCTCGCGCTCCTTCGCGACGAGGGGGTCGTCGACGTCCTCAGCCATCATCCCGGCGAGCTCTGCTATCGCGTCTGCCCCGATCACCACCATCACCATCTCGTCTGTACGGGCTGCCATCGGGTGGTCGAGCTCGTGGGATGCGACCTCGAGCCGAACCTTCAGCAGGTGGCTGCGTCCCACGGCTTCGTCGCCACGGGGCACCGCCTTGAAGTCAACGGCCTCTGCCCGGAGTGCCGCTGACACCGGCTGCACCACGGCAGGCTTGTACAGCTCGCCGGAGCGGCGGCGAGCCAACCCCGCTCAGGCCACCTCGCCGGCTCTACTCGACGACCCGGTAGACCTCGAAGGCCTCGGCGAACTCGCGGCCCACGTTGATGCCCCTCGTGCGGGCGAGGTTCCAGATGTACTCGGGATTCGCGTAGTTGCGGTGCTGCTGGGACTCGTAGCGCGCCAGCGCCGTGACCTTCCGCTCGACGTGGGGACGCTCGAGCGAGACGTACGCCTGGTAGTTGAAGTTCAGCGTGTTCCAGGGGATCTCGTAGCCGAGCACGGTCGTGCGCTTGAACGCACGCAGGCCTTCGGCGGCGACGACCTGGTGGTCCTGGTGGATGTCGCTGAGACTGGGCTGCAGGACGGCGTCGGGATGCCACTCCTCCCAGAGGCCGATCAGCACCTCGAGGATCTCCTGGCGGTGCTCGGGAAACGTCCTGACCTCGAAGTCGTGCACGTCCAGAGCCTCCTGGGGAATTCCGATCTCGGCGGTCGCCTCGCGGACCTCGCGAGCGAGCGTGTCCGGCGGAAACCCGTCGGGCAACGACTTCGTCGCGATCGAGAAGGCGACGTAGCGCACCTCGGTGCCGGCCTCGACCAGCCTCGCCATCGTTCCGCCGCAGCCGAACTCCCCGTCGTCCGTGTGCGGCGCGAGGACGAGCACGCGGCGCCAGGCTTCGATCATCCGGGCAGTCTATGGCTCGCCCTGCTGGGACTGGCAATAGAGTTGCCGTATGGCGCCGCCCCTTCTGCTTCCTCGGCGTCCGGCGCTCGGGGACAACCCTGCTCCGGGTCATGCTCGATCGCAACTCCGCGCTCGCGATCCCGGACGAGTCCTACTTCATCCCGCAGCTCGCGAGCCGGCACCGCGGCCGGCTGGACGTCGACGAGTTCGTCGATGATCTCCGCCGATTGCCGACGATCCGCGACTGGGAGGTCCCCGTCGAGGACGTGCGCGTGCGAATCGGGTCGGCGTGGCGCGACGCTCGGAGACGCGATCGGCGGCCGTCTACGACGTCTACGCCGCGCGCCGGGGGAAGACTGCGCTGGGGCGACAAGACGCCGCTCTACATGCAGTATCTCGGGCTGCTCGACCGCCTGTTCCCGACGGCGACGTACGCTCACCTGATCCGTGACGGCCGTGATGCTGCGATGTCGTACCTCGCGGTTCCCGCTGGAATCATGACCGAGTCATGGGGTCATCCTCGCGACGTGACGGGCTTCGCCTGCCAGTGGCGCACGGAGGTGGCGGCCGCCAGGACCCTCGGGCGAACGGTCGGCCCGTCGCGGTACCTCGAGCTTCGCTACGAGTCGTTCGTCGGTGATCCGGAAGGACAGCTAAGGCGGTCTGTGCTCGTTCGCCGGCCTTCCGTACGAGCCGTCGATGCTCGAGTACGTGGGCGCCGTCGACGTTTCGGAGAAGCCACACCAGCGGAGCCTCACGATGGCGCCGACGCCGGGCCTCCGCGACTGGCGGGCGGACATGGACGCTGCCGACGTCACGGCTTTCGAGGCGCGTCGCCGGCGACCTACTCGCCGAGCTCGACTACGAGCTCGCCGACCGCGAGACGGCCCGCGGGCCCGGCCTCGGCGCCCGCATGGCGCTCGCAGCCTACGCCGCGAAGGGAGCCGCCTGGCGAAGTGCCGCCTCGGGGCTGCAGCGATCGCCGCTCTGGCGCCGCCGACACCCCGTACTTTCGTGAGCAGGCCGCGAGGCCTCAGCTGCCGCGCCCCTCGAACGCCATCAAGAGCCCGTTCAGGGAGAAGTAGTACCGCTCGGACGTCGCGATGCCCGGTGAGTACTTTCCGAGTCTGTAGCGCCACACCACCTCACCATTCGAGATCCGGGCGCCGTACGTCTCGGTCTCGAGTGTCGAGAAGAAGACGAGGTTACCGACGACCAAGGCGGGCGCGAGAATTCGACCCCCGACGTAGGCCTCCCACACGGGCGCGCCGGTCCGGGCGTCATACGCATGCATCGCCCCGTCGAAGCCGCCGACGAAGACCTTTCCGGCCGCGATGGCCGGCGTCGAGTAGGTGAGCGCGCCGGTCTCCTGGGTCCAGACGACCTGGCCCGTACGGGCGTCGAGGGCGACGACCTTCCCGGAACGGGCGACGGTGAAGAGGCGCTGTCCGTCGGTTGACGCGCTTGCGTAGAAGCTCTCTTCCTGGAACGTGTTCCGGCTCACGTACGTACTCCAGAGCTTTGTGCCGTCCCGCCGGTCGAGGCAGAAGATGGAGCCGGCGTAGGTCGTAATGCAGAGGCGGTTCTGCCAGACCGACGGGCTCGAGTTGATGCGTCCCCCGGTGTCGTATGCCCAGCGAACCTTGCCCGTCGCGACGTCGAGCGCGAATACACGGCCGTCGGTCGACCCGAAGTAGACAGTGTCCTCGATCGCGACGGGCGACGATTCGACCTTCGCCTCCGTCTTCAGCTGCCAGAGCACCTTGCCGGTCACACGGTCGAGGCCCGTCACGGAACCGTCGTGTGAGCTGACTACCAGATAGGCCCCTGCGATCGCCGGGGTCGACGCCTTGGTTCCGGACTTCCACTCCCAGAGGATCCGTCCCGTCTCTGCGTCCAGGGCGAGCGTCCTGCCGCCGAACGTGTTCACGTAGAGCGTGCCGTCGCAGAAGCTGGGCGGATACTCCATGTAGCTCTTCAGCCCCCGGACCCAGGCCGGTTTCTTCGCGGGTCGTCCGAGGTGGATGTCCACGCGCGCCAGCGTGCGGGCCGGATTGCCACCGAACTCAGGCCAGCACGGGCCCTCCTGGGCCTCGGCTGCTCCGGTCGTCGTGACTTGCGGGACCGGTGTCGGTCTCGCTCGGGCCCGTCTCGGCGGTCGTGGCCGCCGCGTCCGTCGGTACGAGCAGGGAAACGTCCGCGACCTCGGTATCCAGCTTTCCCTGCGGACGGTCTTGACCGGCTAGGACGTATGCAACCCCGCCGCCCACGAGAGCGAGAGCGAGGACGATCACGACGATGAGGACGGTTCGCTTTCGCATGTCGGCGGATACACGTCGAGCCCCTTGAGTTTGCCAGCGGGCTCGGAACGCGAGACCGGGAACCGTCTATCGCCGTTGTTCGGTCAGCGCCGCTCGATCAGATCGGCTGCGCGGCGCCTCGCCCGGCACGGTCACGGCGCCGGCGTTGCCTCGCCGACCGCCGCGGACGGAACGCTCGGGCGGCCGGGTGGCTCCTGAGTGACCACCTGCCCCCGCGTTGCCGTCACGCACGCGGCGGCAACGGCGAGGATTCCCCACATCAAGGGATCCGCGAAGAAGCCGGCGTAGAACAGCGAATGGACGAAGAGGACAAGGAAGGCGGACCCGAGCGCGAGCCCGAGGGCGCGATCGTTTCGGAAGACGGCAAGCAGCAGCGCTGCACCGCCGAAGAGCAGCGCGACGTAGGCGGCGAGCCCGAGCACGCCCAGCTCGGCGGCGACGGTCAGTGGAGTCGTGTGGGAGGCGTTCTTGTCCTTGGCTCGCGCGCCGCCCTCGTCCCTGGCAGCCTCAGGCTGGCTGCCCAGGCCAACGCCGGCGATCGGGTTCGCGGCGAAGACTCGCCAGGTGTCCTCGATCAGCGCCGTCCGCCCACTCGTTGCCCTCTGCGCCGAGTCGCCGCGGACGGTCACGACGGTGACGGCGATCGCCGCAATTCCCAGAACGACGGCACCGAGCACGAGGATGCGCCGGTCGCGACGGTTTCCGGCCACGAGGCCGAGAGCCAGCACCGACACCGCAAGCGCGACCATGCTCGACTGCGAGTACGAGAAGTAGAGCCCCACCCACAGGAACGCGATCAGCGCCCCGGCAGCCCAGAGGCTGATCCGGGCCACCCAGAGCACCGACACGAGAACGACGATCGCGACTGCGAGCTGGCGGCCGTAGATGCTCGCGTCCGAGAAGATCGAGGTCGTGCGGAGGTACGACGTGTAGGCGTTCGAGACCTCGAGGTCGGGGGCGAAGTAGAGACTTCCGGTCCAGAGCTGGGTGATCCCCACGAAGGCGAACGCGCAGGCAAGGGCGACGAGCGTCACGATCAACGCCTTCGGCAGCCAACGTGCAACAGGCGCCCTGGCGACGACCGCCACGAGACAGGCGAAGGGCAGGAGGAAGAAGAGCAGCTCGATGGTTCCGCGTCGCACATCGCCGGCCCAGAGCACCGACAGTGCCGAGAGGCCGATGAAGGCGGTGGCCGGCAAGGCCAGCACGCGCGGGATCTGGACGAGCCTCGCGCCGCTGAAAGCGACGTACGCGAACGCGAGCGTCGCTCCGGCAAGAACGGCATAGAGCGGAAGCAGCAGGAACGCCTCCTGGCTCCCGATCTCCACCGGAACGCGGAAGGGGACCGCGACGAGAGCCGCCACCGGAACAATCGCGGGATACCGGACGAAGAGGACGGCCAGGGCGGCCAGCGCGAGCGCGACTGCGCTCACGGCGGCCAGCCGGGCCGGTGAGTCGACGAGCGCCCGCAGATCGTTGCCCGGCACCAACGAGTAGGCCAGCCCCCCCATCGCGGCCGCGATCAGGACGAGCCCGGCGAGTATCGGGACGCGGCGGCTCGGAACGAGCACCAGTGCGACGCCGAGGCCACCGACGACGGCCGCGACCTGCGCGACGTCCGGATGATTCGTCACGAGGCGGCCGGCTCCACCGTCACCGACGCCGGGCCGGCCGGCCGAGACTCGTTGCCCGCCCGGTCGCGCACGCGAACGGCGAGCTCGTACGACCCCGGTTCGACTTGCTGCCCGTCGAGGGTCCCGCGCCAGTTGAGCGACGACCTGCCCCTCGCGCGTACGGGGCTCGTCGAGGCCACTTCCCCGTCGACGATCAGCTCCTGCTGCCCGCGCTCGCTGGAGCGGAACACGACTTTCACATAGGATCTCCGTCCCGAGCTTCCCAGGACGAACGCCGACGGGCGCACCGCGAGAAGTACTACCCTCGGCGGAGTCGTGTCCACGCGGATCGTCGTCGGCACGGCAATCGTCCTTCCTTCCCGCTCCAGCCGCAGACGAAGGCGATAGACACCGTCAGGGACGAGCTCTCCGTCGTCGTCCCGCCCATCCCAGCGGAACGTGTGACGGCCGGCCGGAACCGCCTCGCCCGAGGCGAGCGTTCGAACGGCGTTCCCCTCGGAGTCGACGACGGTCGCGTCGACGGTCTCGGCCTCTCGGAAGAGCAGCCGGAGACGAGCCACCGCGGTCGGGCAGTCGCACACTGGGGAGAACTGCCGGTCGAACCGGGGGGCCGTGATCGGCGAGCGCTCGAGCTTCAATCTCTCCGTGACCGTGAACGCAGCCGCCGACGCAGCCACGAGCGCGAGCGTGACGATGACTGGGGCTACCGTCGCAAGCCGCGCGGATTGTACGCTCGCGCGGGGCTCAGGAGCCCGTGTCGGCGAAGGTGCGGAACGCGCGGGTGCAGGGATACGTCGCCCAGTAGAGCTTGACCGGCTCGCCGGCGTCGTCGCGAACGATCGTGAGCAGCTCGCCCCGCTCGTCCCCGAAGCTCGTCCGGTACCGGTCGGGACCCTCCCGCGTGAACCACGCCGGCTCCCTGGCCGCCGGGTCGCTGGCCTTGCGGGCCTCGAGCCGCCCCGCACGGTAGGAGAGCGTGAATTCGGCTCCCTCGCTCCACCAGCGGCCAAGAATCCCTGCGATCTCCGGCGGGGGAGCCTCACCGGGCGCCCACTCCTCGGAGTCCACGGGCTCGACCTCGAGCGCCTTGACGATCAGCTTCGTCGCCAGCTCCACGGGCGAGCCGCGGTTGCCGGTGTTCGTGAGCACGGCGGCAGCGATCGAGTGCTTGCGCGACGCGAGCACCGTCGCCAGGAAGCCGGGCATGGCCCCCTCGTGGCCGACGAGGATCAGATCGTCGAACCGGACGAGCTCGAGACCCAGGCCCCAGGCCACCTTCCAGGAATCCGGATCGATCATGGCCTGTACCTCGGCCATCTCGGCAACCGTCTCGGAAGCGAGGACAGCGGGGTCGGGGTCGGCGAGGAACGAGCCCCAGCGGCAGAGATCCCGCACGGTGCTCCAGAGAGCGCCGGCGGCTCCCAGGTTGCCCGACTCGTTCAGGCTCGCCTCGACGTGCACGACGTCCGCGTAGGGATCGACCGCGTAGGGTGTCGCGACCGGCGCGCTCGGCACGAACCCTGTGCGCTCGAGGCCGAGAGGATCGAGGATCCGCTCCTGCACGTAGCGCTCGTACGCCGTACCCGAGCGCCGCTCGACGATCTCGCCGAGAAGGGCGAAGGCGAGATTCGAGTAGTGCCAGCGACGGCCAGGAGCGAGCACCTGCTCGGCCTGCTCGAGCGCGGCGACCAGCTCCTGCCCGGTCGGAAAGTCGAGCGTCTCCCAGACCGTTCCGGGAGGCTCGCGCTGGATCCCTGCGAGATGCGAGAGCAGGCGTCGGATGGTTGCCGCCGAGGTAACCCCGTCGAGGTGCGCGGAGAGCGGATCGTCGAGCCCGAGCAGGTTCTCGTCGCGCAGCTGCATGACCGCGGCCGCGGTGAACGTCTTCGTGATCGAGCCGATCCGGTGCTGGTGGCCGCTCGCCATCCGCTCGCCGGAAGCCGCGTCGGCCACACCGACCGCGTCGTGCCAGACCATCTCCCCGCCGCGGGCGAGCGCCGCGGCCATCCCCGGGAGCCGGTCGGCCTGCGCCGCACGGAGCAGGCGTCCGAGCTCCCGGGAGAGATCGGTCGTCATCCGGCCGTCTGGTAGGCCTCGATGAGCACCTCGGCGACCTGGGGCCGCGTGAATTCGGCGGGCGGAAGCTCACCGTTCGCGAGCATCTCGCGCACCTTCGTCCCGGACAGGAAGACGTGGTCGTCGCCGGAGTGAGGGCAGGTCTTGGCCGATGCCATCTGCCCGCACGGCTTGCACCAGAACGAGTGCTCGAAGAACATCGGCTCGATATCGAGCTCGTGGGGCTCGAGGTCGTCGAAGATCAGCTGCGCGTCGTACGTGCCGTAGTAGCTCCCGACCCCCGCGTGGTCGCGTCCGACGATGAAATGCGAGCAGCCGTAGTTCTTCCTGCAGATCGCGTGCCAGATGGCCTCACGGGGCCCGGCGTAGCGCATCGCCGCCGGGAAGGCGGAGACCAGGACGCGGTCCTGCGGGTAGTAGCCGTCGACCAGGACCTCGTACGCCTTGACGCGGACGGCCGCCGGTACATCGTCCGACTTCGTCTCACCGACGAGTGGGTGGATGAGCAGCCCGTCGACGGTTTCGAGCGCGCACTTCGTCAGGTACTCGTGCGCCCGATGAATCGGGTTCCGGGTCTGGAAGCCGACTACCCGCCGCCATCCGCGCTCGGTGAACAACGCCCGCGTCTCGCGCGGATCCCGGTGAAGCTCCGGGAAGTCCGGCGGCTGACGCTCGAACACCGTCACCGGCCCGGCCAGGTAGCGGTCCGCCTGACCGTAGAGCCGGGCGACGCCGGGGTGCTCGCCGTCCGTCGTGCGGAAGCACTGGGACGCCTCTCGCTCCTTGTCGTAGGAGTACACCTCCGCGACGTCGAGCACGCCGATCCGGCGCCCGCTCTCGTCCGCCAGCGCGACGCGGTCGCCCTTCGGCGCGTCCGTGACCGCGAGGCAGACGGGCAGGGCCCAGCGGAGACCGCTCTCGAGGCGCATGTCGTCGACGACCCCTGTGTAGTCCTGGCTGCCCATGAAGCCGGTGAGCGGGGACAATGCACCCGAAGCGAGCATGTCGAGATCCGAGAGCTCCCGAGACGTCAGCGTGATCACCTCGAGCGAGTCGACGTCGTCAGGGCGCAGCCCCGTGCAGTCGACGAGCGTGCCGCCGTGCGGGCTGATCAGCTGCTCGCTCACGCGCCCACCCGGCTCTCGACCAGGCCGAGCTCCTCGAGGCGCGCGACGATGATCGCGGCGCTCTCGGCGGGCTCGTGCTCCTCGGTCCTGACGACGATCTCCGGGTCGGCCGGCTCCTCGTACGGGTCGTCGACCCCGGTGAAGCCCTTGATCTCGCCGGCGAAGGCCTTTGCGTAGAGGCCCTTGACGTCGCGTCGCGCGCACTCCTCGACCGACGCCTGGATGAACACCTCGACGAACGGGCCATATCCCTCGACCATGGCCCGCGCAGCGTCCCGCGTCGCGCGGTACGGGGAGATCGCCGCTGCGATCACGGCGGCGCCGTGCCGCGTAAGACGGGAGGCAACCCAGCCGATGCGCTCGATGTTCGTGTCGCGGTCCTCCTTCGAGAACCCGAGACCCTTCGAGAGGTGCGTCCGCACGACGTCGCCGTCCAGGTACTCGACGATCTTGCCGCGCTCCTCGAGCGCCGGGCCGACGAGATGGGCGATCGTCGTCTTGCCGGCCCCCGAGAGCCCGGTGAACCAGAGGGTGAAGCCTCCACCGGCGACCTTGTCCGACTCGGGATGCTCGGTCGGATGGATGTGATCTGTCATGCGTTCCTTTCAGGGTGAATTCCACATTCCAGCTTGTCGGAGCCGGCCCAGCGGCCGGCGCGCTCCTCCTCGTCGGGGCTGGTTGGCCGCGTACACGGGATGCACCCGATCGAGCGGTACCCGACGTCGTGAAGCGGGTTGTACGGAATGTCGTTCTTCATGATGTATCGCCAGACATCCTTCTCCGTCCAGCCCGCGAGAGGGTGAACCTTCCACACACCGTAGTTGTCGGAGTACTCGACCTTGCGAATCCCCGCCCGTGAGGGCGACTGGTCGCGGCGGATGCCGGAGATCCACGCCTCGTACGGGCGCAATGCTCGGATGAGGGGCTCGACCTTCCGGATGTGGCAGCAGCGATCCTGCTCTCGCTCCCACAGGTTCGCTCCCGCCCGGGCGTGCTGCTCGGCGATCGTCATGATCTCGGGCCGGATGAGCCTGATGCCGTACCGCTCGACCAGGCGCTCACGCGTGTCGTAGCTCTCGCGAAAGAAGAGGTGCGTATCGAGCTCGACGATGTCGATCTCGACGCCGAGCTCCGCGACCATGTGGACGAGAACCGAGGACTGCTTCTGCCAGGAGCAGGTCAGGCAGAGGCGGTCGCCGAACTCGCTCACCGCCCAGCCGACGACCTCCTCGGCCGCGAGCCGCTCGACCTCCTCGAAGGTCGAGCCCGCTGCCGGCGTCTCAGTCCGCGAGGGCAGGGTGCTCACGAAGAAGCACCTCCTTCAGCGTGTCGGCGCGGAGCCCGAGGCGAAGCGTCTCGAGCGGGATGACCTCCTCGGGCGGGATGTTGCCGAGGTTGACCTCGGGCCCGAACTGCTTGACGAACCACGCCTGGGAGGCCTTCGTCGGCGCCTCGAAGATGATGTCGCCGAGCTCGATCGAGTGGACGATCTCGTCGATCAGCCCCGTGCGCATCTCGCCGTCCCGCCGGTAGATGCCGGCGTTGCCGCCCTCGCGTCCCTCGGTGATGACCTTCCAGGCGCCGGCGCCGAGCTCCTCCCTCATCCAGTCGACCCACTGGTACGGCGCGAAGACGGTCTCCGAGTCCTTCGAGCCGACCTCCGAGAGGACGACGAAGTCCTTCGTGAGGTCGGCGATCAGCTCGAGCTTCTGCTCGCGCGGGAGGTCGATCGTTCCGTCGGAGACCTCGACGTGGGAGAAACGGTTGTCGGTGAGCCAGCGGCGGTACTCGTCGAGCCGTCCACGGGCGACCACCGCCTCGAACAGCGTTCCGCCGCACACGACCGGAGTGTCCAGGGAGCGGTAGAGCGCGATCTTCTTCTCGAGGTTGTTCGTGACGTACGACGTCCCCCAACCGAGCTTGACGATGTCGACGTACTGGCCCGCGGTGTCGAAGAGCCCCTCGATCTCGCGGAGGTTGAGCCCCTTGTCGATGACGTGCGTCAACCCCTGGACCCGCGGCTTCGGAGAGCGCGCCGGAACGTCGAGGAATCCATCAGAGCCTTGCATAGAGAGCCTCCAGTCGCTTCTTGGCCGCTTCCTGGACATCGTGGTAGAGCGAGGTGCCGTGCGAGTCGATGCCGACGGTCAGCGGCCCGAAGTCCTTGACGCGGAATTTCCACAGGCACTCGGGCATGAGGTCCTCCCACTCGACCTCCTCGATCTCCTCGATCTGCGTGGTCTCGAGCGCCGCGGCACCGCCGACGATCGCGAAGTACACCATCCCGAGCCGCCGCATCGGCTCGATCGCCTCGTCTGGGAGACCGCCCTTGCCGCAGATCGCCCGCACGGCGTAGTCCCGTCCGAGGCCCTCCGTGAAGCGAACCATTCGGGCGCTGGTCGTCGTTCCGATGCAGAGCTTCTCGTAGCGGTCGCCGACCTTGCGCACGTTCGGCGCCGTGTGCAGGAGCAAGGCCCCGCTGAGATCCATCTTCGGACGCTGCCCATCGTCGAACATCCGGATCTGCGTCCGGTCCCGGATGCCGATGATGTGCCCGTCGACGGTGACGGAATCGCCCGCCCGTAGCTCGCGGATGACGTCCTCGGTGGTGGGGAACGTGAGCCGATGCTCGGCCATCACGCCTCCCGGTCGTAGTCGACGCTGCCGTCGGCCGCGATGTGCACGGACGCCCGCCGGGCCGCCCAGCACTGGTAGTTGACCGCGACCGGGTTGAGCGTCATGTGCGTGTCGGCGTGCTCCACGTGGCACTGCAGGACGGTCACGTCGCCGCCGAGACCCATCGGGCCGATGCCGGTCTCGTTCAACAGCTCGAATAGCTCGTTCTCGAGCACCGCCACCTCGGGATCAGGGTTGCGCGAGCCGACGGGGCGCGCGATCGCCTCCTTCGCGAGGTGCATCGCGTAGTCCGCCGAGCCGCCGATGCCGACGCCCACGATGCCGGGCGGGCACGGCTTGCCGCCGGCGCCGACGATCGACTCGAGCACGAACGCCTTGATCCCACGCACCCCGTCCGCGGGGACGCACATCTTGAGGAAGCTCATGTTCTCCGAGCCCGAGCCCTTCGGAACGCACTTCACGTCGAGGCCGTCCCAGTCGGGAACGAACTCCCAGTGGACGATCGGGACTCGGTAGCCGACGTTCTGTCCGGTGTTCAGCCTGGTGAGCGTGTGGACCGTGTTCGAGCGGAGCGGGTGCTCGACCGTGGCGCGCTCCGTGCCGTCGTACAACGCCTGGTAGATCCGCGCAGGATGGAGCGGGAAGCGCTCGCCGACGCGGCAGTAGTAGACGGCGATGCCCGTGTCCTGGCAGACGAGGTTCTTCTCCGTGTCCGCGACCTCGACGTTGCGGACGATCGTGTCGAGCACGCGCCGCCCAGGGATCGAGGTCTCGCGTTCGCGGGCGGCGGCGAGCGCGTCGCGCAGGTCCTGCGGGATGTCCTTCAGCGCCCACACGTAGAGATGGGCGGCCGCGTCCTCCACGACCTTCTGGACGTCGACGGCTACAGCCAACTACGACCTCGCTTTCTCGGCGGCAGCCTGCCCGGCGCGGCGCCCGAAGACGCAGCACTCGAGCAGGGAGTTGCCCATCATCCGGTTGCGCCCGTGCGTCCCGCCCGCGATCTCGCCGCAGGCGAAGAGGCCTTCGAGCGTCGTCTCTCCGTGCTCGTCGATGACGAGCCCGCCGTTCTGGTAGTGGAGCACGGGATACGTCAGGATCGGCTCCGCGAGCGGATCGATCCCGGCCGCGCGATAGCGCCGCAGCATGTACGGCAGCGAGACGCCGGCGTCGGCCTCGGGAATCCGTCGTCGTGTCGAGCCAGACGGCCGGCCGGCCGTCAGGGGTCTCGACGCCGCGGCCCTCGTCGACCTCCAGCACGATGGCGTTCGGAGACGGCGTCCCGCGGGCCGAGCGAGTCCGTGAACTCCTCGCCCGCCGCATTCAGCAGAACGGCGCCGTAGGCGCGGGTGGTCTCGGGAATCGAGTAGCCCTGCATCGTCGCCGGCCACGCGCCGCCGTTCGGGTGGTACTGCAGCGCGTCGAGATCTCGAGCCTCCGCGCCGAGCTCGAGCGCGATCCGTGTCACCTCGCCGGTCGCGCCGGCGTGGTTCGTCGGTCAGCTCGCCTCTCTCCTTCGCCTCACGGAAGCAGCGGCCGCCTGCGGCCAGGACGACGGCGCTCGAGCCGATCTCGACCTCCGTGCCGTCCTTCGGCCCGGCAGGTCGCGACCCAGCCGGCTCCCGTCTGCTCCAGCGCCGCGAGCGGGAGGTTCGGCAGCGCCAGCCCGTCCGAGGCCTCGAACTCGCTCCCGGAGCGCCGTCGTGATCGCATGCCCCGTCCGGTCGCCCACCTGGAGGAGACGCTTGCGGGTCGCGCCGCCGCAGCGGGCGAGCCGGTAGCCGCCGTTCTCGCGCGTGAACGCGACTCCGAGCTGCTCGAGCCAGGCAATCGCAGACGGCGCCTCGGACGTCAACACCTCGACCAGAGCCTGGTCGGCCGTCTCGTGTGAGCTCGTCCAGACATCGCCGGCATGGAGCTCCGGCGAGTCGTCGTCACCGAGCGCAGCCTGGATTCCTCCCTGCGCCTTCGCCGAGTTGCACGACTGGAGAGCGCCTTTCGTCGCCAACCCGACCCGCGCGCCGTGACGTGCCGCCGTGACCGCGGCGGCGAGACCCGAGGCCCCGCTTCCGATCACGAGCACGTCGAACGAGAGCTGCTCGCCCACGCGGCGAACGGTAGCAGATAACGCTAATGCGAGAGATTAGTGTTCGTTATTGGCTAGCTGCTCGTTGCGCTCGGTGTCCCGCATGCCGGGAACGAACAGGAAGGCGAGCGTCGCGAGTCCCGCCACGATGCCTGCACCGATGAGCGTCGTCTCCGCGCCGATCGCGCCGGCAATCGGCCCGGTGAGTGCGAACGACACCGGGATGAGGCTGACGGAGACGAGCCAGTCGAAGCTCGACACGCGGCCGAGGAGCTCGGTCGGGACGAGCTTGTGCATCAGCGTCGCCCACACGATCAGACCGGCCGTGAAGAGCGCCTGCATCAGCGAAGCTGACGACCATCATCTGCCGAGGGCGGTCGCGACGCCGAAGCCGGCGATCAGGAAGGTTCCGAGCGTCCAGGTGACGTACAGAAAGACGATGTGCTTTCGCGGGAGGCCCCGGTGGCCCATCAGCGACCGCGGCGAGGACTGCGCCGCAGCCGCCGGCCGCAAAGACGAAGCCCAGATCGGCCGCGCCGCCGCCGAGCTCGTTCTTGACGACGAAGGGCACGAGCACCTCGACCGGGCCGACGAATGCGAGCAGGCCGACCGCGGCGGACAGGAGCGTTCCCCACAGCCACGGCCGGGCACGGACGAAGCGGAACGCCTCCCCGAGCTCTCGCCGCGCCGACCGGTTCACGTCTCCTCCGAGGTCGGGCACGAACCTGCCGGACATGAGCAGGAGCGACCCGGCGGCGACCGCGAACGTCGCGGCGTCGAGGAGGAACGCCTGGCCCACCCCGACCACCGCGATCGCGAAGCCGCCGATCGCCGGGCCCGCGAGCCGCAGCCCGATGGGCTCGATCACCTGGTTCAACGAGTTCGCCTGAACGAGCTGGCTCGCCGGAACCATGTCCGGCACGATCGCACCGAACGCCGGCCCGAAGAACGCTTCGCCGACCGCGTACACGGCAACGATCGCGATCACGTGCCAGAGCTCGAGGACGCCCGCGACCGAGAGCGCTCCCATGAGCGCGACGGCAGACCCGCGGACGACATGGGCTCCGAGCATGATCTTCCGCCGATCGAACCGGTCGGACATGATCCCGCCGAGCAGCACGAAGAGGAGGATCGGGACCGACCACGCGATGCCGACGACCGACAGTGCGGTCGGCGAATTCGACAGCTGGTAGACCTGCCAGGCAATCGCAACCGTGTAGATGCCGTCTCCGACGAGCGACACGGTCATGCCGCCGAACAGCAGGGCGAAGTCCCTGTTCGCGAGCGGGCGAAGCAGCGGCGCCCGGCGCAGGGCGGGCAGCAGAAATCCGGTGTTCTCGAAGCTCATGGGTGTGCTCGACTCTCGGCTGGCAGCGCGGCGCGGACTGGCCTGCTGCTGGGTGGACGGACGGCATGGGCCGGGTCTCTGACCCTGCCCTGGAACGGCTCTGAGCGCCTACAAGAAGGCGCGAGCGCTGCTCGTGACGAGCATCCGTCTCATGCCAGGCAGCCTACCGGAAGCGTCTGACCCGCCGCCCGGAGAGGCGTGCGCGCTACGTTCCGAGGCCGCCGAGGACGGCGAACGGGTTGGTCGGCGTGACTTCCCAGACCATCTCGCCGCCGGGCTGGACATGGACGGTCGAGCCGGGCAGCTCCGCAGCGAGACGGTCGGCGAGCTTGCCCGCCTCGTCCTCGTTGACCGCGCCGATCAGCAGGTAGCGGGACCGGCGCACGACCTGATAGCCCTCTCCTTCGAGCCGCTCCGCCGCCCCGGTCGTCGCTGCGTGGTCGGGGAGCTCGATCCTGACCTCCCACTCTGCGTGACCGCTCTCGAGCGACTCCTGCGTCTGCCGCTCGAGCCGCGCCTCGCGCTCGGCGTCGAGCGCATCCGGCGTCGTCGGGCATCGGCTCGGAGGCGTCCTTCCAGACCTCCTCGACGGGATGCCAGACCTCGAGCACCACCGCTGCCGCGCGCCTCTCACCGGCGAGATCCGTGCGGACGACCTGCTCGACTTCGCGCGCGACGGCCTCCGAGTCGGCGTAGAAGAAGACCTTGGCCGAGTCGCGGCTGACGATGACCCGGTGGCCGAGGCGCTTGCGCTCCTCGTGTTCGAACTCGCGCGCTCCGAGGCGCTCGACGAGCTGCACGCCGTCCTGCTCGTCGTCGAAGTCGATCGTCAGTCGCCAGTCGTCTGCCATGACGCGTCCATTCTGCCCTACCGCGCGCTGCGACGAGGCGAGCGGCCCGCGGCGCAGCCGTCAGGCCACGCGCTCGCCAGCAAAGGCGACGAACGCCTCGGCGGCTCGCGTCGCGGCGCGGCCGGCCGCGCGCACGAGGTAGATCTGGCGCGCCGGTGCCAGCCCCTCCACGGTGGCAACGCCCATCGTGCCGGCCTCGAGCTCGTCCTCGAGGGCGGCTCGCGAGATGAAGCCAACCCCGTATCCGGCGGCGACTGCGCTCTTGACCGACTCCTGGAGGCCGAGCTCCAGACGAGTGGCCGGACGAAGGCGCGCACCCGCACGCCGCAGCTCCCCCTCGACGACCTGCCGGACGCCTGCGCCTTCCTGCATCTCGATCAGCGCCTCGTCGGTGAGCTCCGCGATCGCGACCTCCCGGCCGGCGAAACGGTGGCCCGCCGGCACGGCGAGCACGATCTCGTCACGCACGAGCGGCTCGAAGACGAGCGCCCGCGAGCGGCGCGCAGCACCCACGATGCCGAGCTCGAGCTCGCGCTCCGCGACCCGGTCGATGACGGACTGCGTGTCCGAGATCGTGAGTCGCACCTCGACGCCGGGGTGAACCTGGGCGAACTCGCACAGCAGCCTCGGAACGAGCCGCCCGCCGGGCCCGGTCGACGATCCGATCGCCAGGCGGCCACGAAGCTCGCCGCCGTCGGCCGCGAGATCGTCGAGGAGCTGCTGCTCGGCCTGGAGCAGGCGACGAGCGCCGGCGTACAGCCGAAGCCCTGCTTCGGTCGGCTCGACACGGCGGCCCGAGCGGTCGAGGAGCTGTGTCCCGAGCCGCTCCTCGAGGGCCCGGACCTGGAGGCTGACCGCCGGCTGCGTGACGCCCAGGCGCTCAGCAGCCTGCGAGAAGCTCCTCCGTTCGACGACGCTGCAGAACGCGGCCAGCTGGCGCGTGTCCATAAGAGATCATTATGCCTCGTATCGCCGATGCTCCCCGCGCCGACCCGGCTATCCGGTCGATTCGGGCTCGAGCGACGGCCCCCGGACGACCGTGCGCAGGCGCAGTATCGCGAGCACGAGCAGGATCGTCATCACGGCGTCGCTGCCGATACACCACTGGCAGATCGCGTCGATGACCGCAAGCTGTGCGTAGAGCAGGTACATGGCGAACGCGAAGCCGATCAGCGTCAGCGCCCCGCCGATCACGGCACCGACCTCGCCCGGGACGAACGCCGACGCCAGGATGAGCAGGTAGCCGATCAGCCCGACCAGGGCCACCGGAACACCGGCGACCTCCGCGTAGGACGAGGTCTGCACCTTCTCGCAGCCGCCCGTCGTGCACGCGAGCGTGCCGCCCGCATAGTGAACGTACGTCAGGTACGCGGCGATGCCCGCACCGACGGCGGCGACGACCGCGACCGCGAGGCGGATGCCTCGCTCGCTCACTCCCTCACTTCCCTAGCTGTTCGTCGATCGCGTCGGTGAACGTCGCCAGATCGAGGCTCGTCACGCCCATCGTCTCGAGGTCGCCGCCGGTCGGCCCGATCTGGAAGAACGGCGTTCCGTTCACCTCCGCGGCCTGTGCCGCCTCGACGTCGGCCGCGACCGCGTCGCCGGCCGCCGGGGCATCCGTGTCGGCGAGCCACTTCGCGGTGTCGAGGCCGGGGATCGCCGCCCCGATCGCCGCGAGCAGCTCGTCCGTCACCCACCCCTCGTTCTCTCCGCCCTGGCTCGCGTACAGGAGGTCGACGACGTTCCACGCCTTGCCCTGTGGGGCAGCCGCGTGGATCGCCCGCGATGCCTTCTCCGAGTCCTCGCCGATGAACGGGAAGGTTTTGAACTCGATCCGGACGTCGCCGTTCTTCACGTACATGTCGACCAGGCTCGGCAGGATCTCCGTGTCCCACTGCTGGCAGAACGGACATTGGGGATCGGCAAACTCGACGAGCGTGACCGGTGCGTCGGGCTCGCCGAGCGTCGTCCCCTCCTGCGGAATCCCGCTGAGCAGCTGCTCGGTCGCCGTTCCGTCGACGGCTGACGGGCTCGAGCCGTTGTCCTTGCCCCCGACCACACTGGCCACGATCAGCGCGACCGCGGCGATGATGACGACGGCCGCGACGCTCACGTACAGCCAGAAGCGGCTCGCGCTCCGGGCTGCCCGGCCGCCGACCGGCGGCGGGCTCTTGGCCGTCGCGCGAGCCTTGCGGGCAGTCTTCTTCGACATCGCGGGTCAGTATGGCGAACAGGCAGTTCGAACCGCGTCGGTAGCCGAGCGTAGCGTGGCCTCGGGAAATCCGCGAGACGGTGACGACGACCGGGGTCACGGAGTAGGATGCCGGGCGCGTGGGCGCCGAGACCCTTGCGGAGCGCTACGCCCGGCTCGCGGGCGAAGACGTTCGTCACCGGCGCGTCGACGTAGCACTCCGTAGCCTCGACATCGCCATCTCGGGCTTCTTCCTGGCGCTGTTCGTACCGCTCGCGGTCGTGATCGCGCTCGCGATCCGGCTCGGGTCTGGAAGTCCGGTCCTGTATCGCGGGCCAAGGGTCGGTCGCTACGGCGAGGTCTTCGAGATGATGAAGTTCCGGACGCTCACCGCGGACGCCGAGACGAGGCTAGGCCCGTACTGGGGCGCAGACCTCGACCGGCGCACCGGATCCGAGGTGACCGGCCTCGGCCGCTGGCTTCGGGCGTCCCAGCTCGACGAGGTGCCTCAGCTGTGGAACGTACTGAGAGGCGACATGAGCATCGTCGGGCCGCGCCCGATCCGCCCGGCGTTCTTCGAGGAGCTCTGTCGGGAGATACCGCAGTACTGGCAGCGGCTCGTGGTCAGGCCCGGCCTGACGGGGTTCGCCCAGACACGCATGGGGCGGGAGCCGTCCTGGGCCGAGAAGCTGGCGCACGACCTCGAGTACGTCGCCGACCGCTCGGTGTGGCTCTACCTGCACGTGGTCGGTGCAACGATCATGCGCGTCGCACGCCAGTCGGGCGCGGCGGTCTGGGGCCTGCTGACGCACCGCACCGCCTGACTCGCCGTATCTCTAGACTGGCCGTCCGTGCGGGTCTGGATCGACATGACGGCGCCGGCGCACGTGCTCGTGTTCCGGCCGCTGATAGCGCTGCTGCGTGAGCGGGGCGCCGAGATCGAGGTCACCGCGCGCGAGTACGCACAGACGGTCGAGCTGCTCGAGCGTCACGGGATTCCCGCAACGCTGCTCGGCCGGCACGGCGGCCGCTCGCGCGCAGGGAAGCTGCGCGCGCTGACGTCCCGCCTGCCTGCCCTCGCGCAAGTGGGCGAGCAGGCGCAGGTTCGACGTGGCGCTGGCGCACGGCTCGCACGAGCTGACCATGGCGGCACGCCGGCTCGGGATTCCGAGCTCGACGACGTTCGACTACGAGTTCGCGACCGTCCAGCACCAGCTCGGGTGCCGTGCCGCGACCAAGGTCGTCGTCCCGGAGGCGATTCCTCCCGAACGGCTGACCGCCGTACGGCGTTCGCCCGCCGAAGCTGGTGCGCTATCCCGGCCTGAAGGAGGAGTACTACCTATCCGACTTCGAGCCCGACCGCACGGCGCTCGACGAGCTGCTCGTCGACACGACGAAGGTGATGGTCGTCGATCCGCACGCCGCCCGACGTGTCGCTGTACCACCGCCGTTCCAACCCGCTGTTCCCTCAGGTGCTCGAACACATAGGGCGCGACGACCGCGCGCGGGCAGTCGTCGTGCCGCGGACGCACGAGCAGCGTGACTACGTCCGAAGCCTCAAGCTGCCGTCGCTGATCGTTCCCGCCCACGCGGTCGACGCCCAGAGCCTGATCGCGCTCGCCGATCTCGTCGTCTCCGCGGGCGGAACGATGAACCGCGAGGCGGCAGCGCTCGGCGTGCCCGTCTACACGACCTACGGGGGTCGCCTTGGCGGCGTCGACGAGGCGCTGATCCGCGAGGGCAGGCTTCGCCCGCTGACCGACCCGCGCGCCCTCGAGCTGGTCAAGCGGAACGGGGACGGAACACGTGTCAGGCGCGACCCAGCGGTCATGCTCGAGTTGCTGCTGTCCGCGCTGGGCTGAATCCCGAGGGCCGGTCAGGACCGGCCCCTACACCATCCCCAGCGTGGTCGTGGCGCAGGCCGGTCGTGACCGGCCGCAACGACATCCCGGCGACCGTAGGGGCGGGGCCTGACCCGCCCTCGTCGCGGCGCTCACGACCGGTTCGACACCGGGAGCCCGCGGAGCACCCCGAGCACCTCGTCGCCGTAGCGCTCGAGCTTCGCGGGCCCGACGCCGTGGATCGCCGCGAGCTCGCCGAGGGTGGCAGGCATCGCCTCGGCGATCGCCGACAGCGTCTTGTTGTCGAAGACGACGTACGCCGGCACCGCGTCCGCCCTCGCCCGCTCGAGCCGCCAGGCCCGCAGGGCAACGAACACGGGCCGTCCTGAATCCCGGGATCCGGCGCGGTGCGAGCCGGAGGCCGGCGGTGGACGCCGAGCTCGGCGAGAAAGCGGCTCGGCTTCTTTCCCGACCACGAGAGGAACAGGGTTCGCTTGGCCCGGGTCAGGCCGACGTAGAGCAGCCGGCGTTCCTCGGCGATCGCCTCGTCCGTCTTCGCCTGCTTGAAGGGCAGCTCGCCCTCGGTCAGGAACGGGAGGAAGACGGCCTCGAACTCGAGCCCCTTGGCGCGGTGGTAGGTGAGGAGCTGGACGCCGCGTCCCTTGCCCTCCGAGCCGAAGCGGGCCTCGAGGTCGGCGAGGAAGTCCGTGACCGTCGCCTCCTCCGGGAGCGCGGCTGCCAGGGCAACCAGCCGCCGGAGGTCCTCCTGGAACGTCACGCCCTCGTCGCCGAGCCCGTCCGGGATCGGCTCGTCAAGCCCGCCGAGACCGCCGCCTCGCGCACGTTCTCGGCGGCCGGGCCCGCGACCGCCCGACGCAGCAGGCGCAGGAGGGCGCGCGCGCGCGGGCCGCTGGAGGAAGGCGCCGCCGCGAACCTGGTACGGGATACCCGCTGAGGCGAGCTGGCCCTCGAGGTCGTCCGAGCGCGCATTCACGCGGTAGAGAACGGCGATCTCGTCCTCGCGGACGCCGTCCTCACGCAGCTGCCTGATGCGCCGGACGAGCTCGTCGACCTCCTCGCCGATGGAGGCATACGGATCGGTGCTCGGGCTGGAGCCTGGGGGCCGCACCGCGCGCAGGGTCTTCTCGGCCCCGCCGAGACGCGGCACGAGGCCGTTCGCGAGCACCGAGGATCTCAGGGGTCGAGCGGTAGTTCTCCTCGAGACGGACGACGACAGAACCGGGATACCGCGAGGGCATGGTGAGGAGATAGCGGGGCGTCGCGCCGGTGAAGGAGTAGATCGCCTGGTAGTCGTCGCCGACGACGCACAGGTCGTCGCGCTCGCCGAGCCAGAGGTCGAGCAGCGTCTGCTGGAGCAGATTGACGTCCTGGTACTCGTCGACGGTGATCGCGCTGCACGCCTGGCGGAACTGCCGGATCGCCTCCGGCGAGGACTCGTAGACACGAACGAGGAGCTCCAGCACGTCCTCGAAGTCGATCCGGTCCCCGCGGCGCTTGCGCTCTTCGTAGCCGCGGTACACGCGGAGCATCACGTCCGGGGGCACCGGCGGCTGGTGGCCGTCCAGCCCCTCGAGGTAGCGCTCGGGCGGCAGCCGGCGGTTCTTCGCCCACTCGATCTCGTTCGCGAACTCCGCGAGCGGTCTGAAGCGGTACGCCTGGTGCAGCGAGCGCACGATCGGCGCGAGCAGGATCGCCTTCGACGGCAGGATCGGCGCCGGTCTCGGGCGCGAAGTGGTGGAGCTGCGCGAGAGCCGTCGCATGGAACGTCCGCGCCCGCACGCCGGAGACGCCGAGCGCGGCCAGCCGGTCGCGCATCTCGCCGGCCGCCTTGTCGGTGAACGTGACGGCGAGGAGCTGCCCGGGCCGGAACGTCCCGCTCGCGACCTGTAGGGCGATCCGCCGCGTGATGGTCGTCGTCTTGCCGGAGCCCGCGCCGGCGAGGATGCACACCGGGCCCCGAACGGCCTCCGCGGCCCGCCGCTGCTCGGGGTTCAGGTCCGCGAGGATCGCGTCGACGTCGGCGGGGCTGGGCAACTCGCGCCGGCTCAGCGAGCGAGGTCCCGCTCGGCGGTCGAGATGCGCTTCGGCTCACGCGCCATCGCCCCGAGCCGGGCGACGACCTCGAGCGTGTCGTCCGCCTCCATCAGCCGGATCAGCTCGGCGAGATCGCCCTCGAGCCATGCGGTGTCGATGTTCTGCGACGAGCAGCGGAAGATCTTCGGGTGGGAGGTGGGCGTCGCCTCCTCGCCGTCCGCCCACAGCTCCTCGTGGAGCTTCTCGCCGGGCCGGACCCCGATGAAGTCGACGGCGATGTCCCGTCCCGGCTCCTTGCCGGACAGCCGGATCATGTTCTGGGCGAGATCGACGATCTTGACCGGCTCGCCCATGTCGAGCACGAACACGTCGCCCGAACGGCCGATCGCGCCCGCCTGGACGATCAGCTGGACCGCCTCCGGGATCGTCATGAAGTAGCGCGTCATGTCCCGGATGCGTCACCGTGACGGGCCCGCCCCGCGCGATCTGGCGCCGGAAGAGCGGGATCACGCTCCCTGACGAGGCGAGGACGTTGCCGAAGCGAACGGCCAGGAAGCGGGTCTCGGTGCCGGGCTGCTGCGCGGCGGCGTTGACGATCCACTCGCAGAGCAGCTTCGTCTGGCCGAGGACGTTCTTCGGGTTGACGGCCTTGTCCGTCGAGACGAGCACGAACGTCCGCACGCCGAACTCGGCCGACACGTCGGCGACCACCTGGGTCGAGACCAGGTTGTTCCGGACCGACTCGAGCGGGTTCGCCTCCATCAGCGGCACGTGCTTGTACGCCGCGGCATGGAAGACGACGGTCGGCCGGTAGCGCTCGAAGACCCTGCGGATCTTCGCCCGGTTCTTCACGTCGACGAGCACCGGCACGACGGCCTTGAAGCCGCGCTCGTACATGAGCTCTCGCTCGATCTCGACGAGGGAGTTCTCGGCGTGCTCGACGAGGAGGATGCGCTCCGGCCGGACGGCCGCGATCTGGCGGCAGAGCTCCGAGCCGATCGAGCCGCCGGCGCCGGTGACGACGACCGTCTCGCCGGCGAGGTAGCGACGCGATCACCTCCAGGTCGAGCTGCATCGGGTCGCGTCCGAGCACGTCCTCGACCTCGACCTGGCGGAGCTGGCGCGCGAGATGGAGGTCGCCCGCGATCAGCTCGTACACGGACGGCAGCGTCTTGACGGGGACGCCGGCGTCCCGGCAGGCGTTGACGATTCGCTGTCGCGTCTCGCCGGCCGCGGACGGGATCGCGATGATCACCTCGTCCGGCTTCGAGTCGGCGATGAGCGTCGGCAGCTCGTCGGTCGGCCCGAGCACGCGGACGCCGTGGATGCGAAGGTTCTGCTTGCGCGGATCGTCGTCGACGAGCCCGATCGGCGTGTAGCCGAGGCTCGGTGCTCTTCTGCATCTCCTTGATGATCAGCTGGCCCGCGTCGCCTGCGCCGACGATCAGCGCCTCCCTGCCGCTGGCGACGATCTTGCGGGGCCCGGGTCGCTCGATGATCGTGCGCGCGAGCAGGCGCGCGCCGGCCACGAGGGCGAGCAGGATCAGCCAGTCGAGAACGACGACGGAGCGCGGCACGCGAATGTCGGGGACCGGGTTGATCAGCCAGATGGCGAGCTCCGCGACGATGCACGCGACGGTGACGCCGCGGACGACCGCCCACATGTCCTTGATCGAGACGTAGCGCCACCAGTGGCTGTAGAGCCCGAAGAGGACGAAGACGAACAGTCCGACCGGGATGACGATCGCGAACGACTGCACCATCAGGTTCTCGTAGAAGACCGGGATGCCGCTGTCGAAGCGGAGCCAGAAGGCGAGGTACCAGGCGGCCGCGAGCAGGCCCGCGTCGACGACGACCTGCCAGATGCGATAGCGGTTGACGAACTTCATCGGGTCACCCCGACCGCCGCCGCGGAGAGCACACGCTCGACCACCTGTTGCTGCTGTTCCACGCGAGATGCCCGCCCAGAGCGGGAGCGCGAGGTTCTCGACGAGCCGCAAGCTCGGTCTCGGGCAGGGAGCCGGCGGCATAGCCGAGCTCGGCGAAGACGGGCTGCAGATGGAGCGGCGTCCGGTAGTACGAGGCGCAACCGATCCCGGCCTCTGCGAGCGCGGAGGCGACCCGGTCGCGCTCGGGCGTGCGGACGACGTACAGGTGGTACACGTGGCCGGGCTCGTCGGCCGGAAGCTCGCAGGCGTCGCCCAGACCGAGCTCCGCATAGCGCGCCGCTGCCTCGCGCCGCGCCGCGTTCCAGCCGTCGAGCCGGGTGAGGAACAGGCGCAGCGCCGCCGCCTGCAGCTCGTCGAGGCGTGAGTTGTAGCCGACCGCGTCGAACGTCTGCTTGTCACGGGAACCGTGGAAGCGCAGCAGGCGGATCCGGTCGGCGAGCGCGGAGTCGTCGGTCGTGACGAGCCCGCCGTCACCGAGCGCCGGCAGGTTCTTCGTCGGGAAGAAGCTGAAGGTCGAAACGCGGCCGTGCGTCCCGACCCCGGGCGCGCCGAACGCCTGCGCGGCGTCCTCGATGATCGGGATTCCCTCCGGCAGGCCGTCGAGCGTGGCCGGCCGGCCGAACAGGTGCACGGCGACGATCGCCTTCGTACGCGTCGTGACCCGCGCGGAGACATCGGCCGGATCGAGGTTCAGAGAGTCGCGCTCGATGTCGCAGAAGACCGGCGTTGCCCCCCGCCGGGCAACCGCTTCGGCAGTCGCATAGAAGGTGAACGAGGGGCAGATCACCTCGTCCCCGGGTCCGACCTCCAGCGCGTCGAGAGCGAGGACGAGCGCGTCCGTTCCGTTTGCGACGCCGATCGCGTGAGCAGTCCGGAGGTGGGCGGCCGCTTCACGCTCGAACGCTTCCACGTTCGGGCCGAGGATGAACCGGCCGGAGTCGACCACGTCGCCGAGCCGTTCCTTCAACTCGCCGAGAAGTGGGGCGTACTGTGCCCTGACGTCAACGAGCGGGATCACGAACGGCCAGTCTAGCTTGCCGGCGTCTGGGGGTTCTACCCCGCTTCTTCCGCCGCAGGCCGGCCCCGCCGGCGCCACGCGCGGAAGATCAGGTACGCGATCGCGAGCACGATCAGCGCGATGATCACGTAGTCGATCCAGCGGAACTGGTCGTGGAACGTCTCCCAGCGCTCACCGAGCAGGTAACCCGCGCCGGCGATCCCGAAGCACCAGGGCAGCGTCCCGAGGAAGGTCAGCACCGTGTACGGCACCAGCTTCACCTCCGCGATACCGGCCGGGATCGAGACGAACGACCGAACGACTGGGAGCATCCGGGCGACGAAGACGGTCCAGATCTCGTAGCGCTGGAACCACCGCTCCGCGCGTGCGAGCTTCTCGGGCGTGACGTGGAACCAGCGCCCGTGGCGCTCGAGCAGCGGCTGGCCGCCGTAGCGGCCGATCCCCCAGCCGAGGAGCGAGCCGACCAGGTAGCCGAGGGTCCCGGCCAGCGCCATGACGACGTACGCGGTGATGCCGGGCTCCACCTCCCAGCCGAAGAGCGGTCACCTGGCTGTCCGGGAAACGCGCCCGCCGCGAGAGCGCCGGCGTAGAGCATGACGATCTCGCTTCCGGCCGGAAACACCGCGTCGACCAGCATCAGCAGGAAGACGGCGTAGACGCCCGCGTCGCCGATCGCGCCCGTCAGCGCGTCCGTGATCCCGTCGGTGATCCCGCCGATCGGGAGAGCCACACCGACCGCCGCTCCTGTGGCCCAGCCCATCAGAAGACTGTAATCGGCGGGTCGTCAGCGGCGCTTGACCAGCACGCCGTCTCGCAGCTCGACGGCGCCGAGGCCGTTCGTCGCGAGGACGCGAACGACGTAGGAGCCTGTGGGAACGATCTTCCCCCGCCCGTCGCGACCGTTCCAGGTCACCGCGACGTCGCCGGGCTCCCGCCCGCTCTGGCTGAAAAGCGTCCGAACGGCGACGCCCGCGCCGTTCTCGACAGTGACCCGGACGCGCGCGGTTCGCGCCGTCTCGAACGTCACGCGAAGCGTCCCGCTGCGCTTCTTCGTCACCTCGAGGCTGTCGGCCGAGAGCCTGAGGAAGCCGAGCGTCTCGTTGACGGTGAAGCGGCGCGTGGTCTGGGAGCGGTTGCCGTCTCCGTCGACTGCGCTCACGACGAACCTCCAGCTGCCCTCGACGAGCTCCTTCGAGGCCGGCTCGAGCGGGTACCTCCCGGAATCACGGGGTCCCTCGTACTTCCATACCACCTTGCTGCCCGGGCCGATCAAGCGCGCGGTCACCGTCGAGGGCCGCACGACCTTGTACGAGAGCCGCTGACTCTCGGCCACGCCGTCACCGTTCGGCGACACGACGGCGTTCGCGGGCGGCGTCGCGTAGACGCCGTAGTAGAGAACCATCAGCGCGTCGGAGACGGCTCGCTCGGCAGCCGTCGGAGGGCGAGTTGAGGACGTCGCCGTCGAAGGCGATAGTCGTCGAGCCGCCGGCATCGAACGCCATGCCGGTCACGACGCCGAGACGGATGAGCTCTCGGGCGAGGTCATGGAGATTGACGCCGGCGCTGAAGGACTGCCTTCCGTCGGCGGCCACGAGCACGATCTTTCCGCCCGAGAGCTGGCCGACGGCCGTCCGCGGATGGCGTGGCAGGAGCTGGGCGGAGCTGAACTCCTCGGTCGTCGGCAGCGAGATCTTTCCCTTGCGGACGATCGCGGGACCGCCGCCGACCGCGTCCCTCACCTGCTCCCACCAGGGCTTGAGGATCAGCTTCGCCACGAAGGGTAGATCCGGCAGCGCCTGGTTTCGCAGCTGCGTCCCGGGCGGGCCGACCGCCTGGAGCACGACGCCGTCGTCCGGGATACTCGTGCCGCCACCTTCCTTCACGCCGGAGACGACCCCCGCCAGGTCGACGTTCGCCGCCGTCGCGGGAAAGCCCTTGACGACGACGTCGACGGCATTCGAAGCCGTCGGCGTGCGCCCACCCCACGCGGACGTGAACAGACCCACCTCACCCTTGGCCACGGGCCGGTTCAACTGGTCGAGCCCCTGGCGGTTCGCGTCCCCGATCGCGAAGTTGCCGAAGAAGCCGACGCGCGCGATGCGGAGCAGCCCGTCGACGCCGATCCCGAGCGACGGAACGACCGCTCGTCGGACGGCCGTGCAGCACCCCGTCACGCATGAAGATCCCGGACGGATACCCGATCTGCCAGTTGAACAGGTCAGCGTTCACCCCGACGGCCGTCGCGTTGCCGGACATGCGCTTCTGCATCGCGCTGACCGTCTCCCGCCCGGTGATCGTGCCGTTCGAAAGCACCGGCTTCAGCGCGTAGAGCCCACCCGGCTTGGGAGCGGTGACGACGTGGAAGACGACCTGTTCACCGCGAATCTGGCGAACGTCGCGCGTGTACGTCACACCCGGCATCAGCGAGGTCGTCTGCGCAGCGGAGGCCGTCCCCGGCGCGCCGACCAGGGCCGCGAGAACGGCCACGACCACCCAGCATCTACGCACGCCGTTACCCACGGAAGCAGAAGACCACTACGCGGCGCAACCCCCGAACCCTGCTCCCTTACAGACTCCGAACACGCCGCTGATGGCGTCCAGCCGCTTCCCAGCCGGTCTCCAGCGCCCGGCTTCAGCGTTCGCGAGGGTGAACACGCCACCGAGATGGTCGTATCATCCGCAGCAAGCCCTCATCGAGCGTGGAGGCCGGATGAGCAGCGAAGTGGGAGCGTACCCGCGGGTCGGAGCCGACTTCGGCGGCTACCGGATCGAGCGGCTGCTCGGCAGGGGTGGGATGGGGGTCGTCTACCTGGCCCAGGACCTGCGGCTCGACCGGCCGGTGGCATTGAAGCTGCTCGCGCCCGTCGCTAGCCGAGGACACGGAGTTCCGGTCGAGGTTCCTGCGGGAGTCGAAGCTCGCTGCCTCACTCGACCACCAGAACGTCGTTCCGGTCTTCGAGGCCGGCGAGGTCGACGGAACCCTGTTCATCGCCATGCGCTACGTCGAGGGAACCGACTTGCGCGAGTTGCTTCGCACGGAGGCGCCGCTCGCTGCCGAGCGCACCGTCGGCCCTGCTGTCCCAGGTCGCTGCCGCGCTCGACGCGGCCCACGAGCGCGGCCTCATCCACCGCGACGTCAAGCCCGGCAACATCCTGCTCGCCGCCGACGACCACGTCTACCTCGCCGACTTCGGGCTCACCCGCCGCGCCGAGGATCCCGATGCCGGCCCGGCCGCCGGGAACTCGCTCGGCACCGTCGACTACGTCGCTCCGGAGCAGATCGAGGGCGACCCCGTGGACGGTCGGGCCGACGTCTACTCGCTCGGCTGCGTCCTCTACGAGTGCCTGACGGGCACGCCACCGTTTTCGAGCAGCTCACCGATGGGCGTTCTCTGGGAGCACGTCCAGGCCGACCCGCCGTCACTCAGAGAAAGCGAGGCCGAGCTTCCGGACGCGATCGACCCGGTCATCGAACGGGCGCTCGCGAAGGAGCCCTCCGACCGATACCCAAGCGGCCACGAGCTGATGGAAGACACGCGAGAGGCGCTTGGAGTCGCCACCCGCCCGGCCCATGCACGATTCCGGAGGCGAACCGTCGCACTCCTGCTAGGGCTCGCGCTTGCGCTCGTTGGCGTCGCCACAGCAGCGATCGTCCTCGCCCAGGGGGATGCCCCGGCTGCGAGTCCGCCGGCGGTCTCGGTCGAACCGACGCTCGCTCCCGAGGTCGACTCCGTCCAGCGCATCGATCCGGCGACCAACACGCTCGTCGCGACGATCGGAGCAGGCGAGGATCCCGGAAGCGTTGCCACGGGCGAAGGCGCGGTCTGGGTAACGAGCAATCTCGCCAACACCGTCACCCGCATCGGTGTAACGGCCGACGACATGACGACGAGCCGCATCCCGAGTAAGGGCCCACGCGACGTGGTCGTAGCCGACGGCCTCGTCTGGGTTCTCGAAACCAGCACCGCCATCGATCGCCTCAATCCCGACACGGGTACGCACGTTGACACGCTTCCCCCGAATGTCTCCGGTAGTCCCAACTTACTCGCCGTTGGCGAAGACGCCGTCTGGGGAACAGCGCTTTGCAGGTGCGGCGACCCCAACGCGCCGCTCTCCGCTCACGGGGTCGTACGCCTCAGCTTCGGTGGACTCTACGTGTCCAGCGCTTTTAGGATCGAGGTTCCGCGCGCGGCGCCAACCGGGATCGCGGTAGGCGAGGGAGCCGTCTGGGTAGCGAACGACTACAACGCCCTGGCCAACCTCGCGCGCTTCGACCCGGACGCGGAAGTCCTCGCCGCGACCATTCCGCTTCGCGACGGCGCCGCGGGGGTTGCGGTCGGCGCAGGCGCGGTCTGGGTTGCGAACCCGGTCGGCGACACGGTCTCGCGAGTGGATCCGGCAACCAACGAGGTGACGCGCAGGATCGCCGTCGGCGACGACCCAATCGCAGTCGCCTACGGCGACGGCTCGGTCTGGGTGACGAACTACAACGACGGCACGGTGTCGCGAATCGATCCTGCGACGAACACGGTCGAGGCCACCATCGACGTCGGCCCTCGCCCCGACCACGTCGCCGTCGGCGAGGGCGGCGTCTGGGTCACGGTGCAGGCGGGATGAGCGTTCGCGCGGATCCGCGGATCGGCACGGAGCTCGCCGGCTACCGGATCGAGCGGCTGCTCGGCCGGGGCGGGATGGGCGTCGTCTACCTGGCCCAGGACACCGCGGCTGGAGCGAAAGGTCGCGTTGAAGCTGCTCCCCCCGCGCTGGCCGAGGACGAGCGGTTCCGGGAGCGTTTCCTGCGCGAGTCGAAGCTCGCCGCCTCGCTCGACCACTCGAACGTCATCCCGATCTACGAGGCCGGCGAGGCCGAGGGACTCTGTTCATCGCCATGCGCTACGTCGAGGGCACCGACCTCAAGGCGTTCCTGAACGGGCTCGCTTCGGACGAGACCGCCATGTGGGCGCTGACGACGAGCTCCATCGTCGTCACTGAGCCACGGTGATCTCCAGCGCGTGTCGGCTACCGCTCCCTCGCAGCCATCGTCCACGTGAAGCGCGTCAGGCTCTTCTGCGGAGCGAGACCTCCGGGCCGCAGCCCGCGGCGGACGAAGAGTGCCGGCGGCGGCGCATTTCGCGCAATCGCGAGCCTCGTGGGGCCGACACCGTCCTGGCGCCAGCCGGGCGAGAGGCCCATCAGCACGAGCCCGGCCTTCTCGGCTGCCGCGACCACGCCCTCGTCACCGGGCTGGACCAGGACGGGCTCGGTCGGCACGCCCGCCACCCGTTGAACCATCAGAGCGGCACGCGCGAGGAGCCTGCTCGCGTCGCGCTTCCCTTCCTTCGGCTCGGCTGCCGCGCCGGCGAGCTGCAGCGGGACTCCTCTCGCGCTCGCCATCCAGGCGCCGAGCTCGACGGCGGCCCACTCGTGCTCGGCGCCACCGAACGGAACGAGGACCGGCAGCTCGGGATCCGAGCCCCCGGCTCTCGCCACGAGGATGCCGACATCGCAGGGCATGCCGGCCAGAGCGGCAGCGAGTCCCTCCGGGAGACGTCCCTGGTCGAGCAGGCTGGGCGGCGCGTCGACGAGCAAGAGCTCGCCCTGCTGCTCGGCGACGAGCAGCGCCAGATCGTCATCCCGGTCGTTCGTCGTGAACGCAGCGGCGCGCATCGGCACGTCACGAGCCGCGAACGCGACGCGTCGTGCCTCGAGCTCCCGGGTGGCGTCCTCGAGCCCATCGGCGCCCTCGACGAGGAGCGCGAGGATCAGCTCGCGTGCCGGTCGCACGACGAGTGGATCGGCAAGCTCGAGCAGCCCGTCGATTGCATCGACCGCCGAGGGAACGACGATGATCGCGCCGCGCTCGCCACCCGCCTCGCCGGCGGTGCGCTCGGGCGCCGCGGCTAGAGCGAGCGACGGATCCTGGCGCAGGATCGCCTTCTCGAGATCCTGGAGCGCCGGGCTTGGATCGATGCCCAGCTCGTCGACCAGCGCGCGGCGGGCCTGCTGGTACGCGTCGAGCGCCTCGGCCTGACGACCGGCCCGGTACAGGGCGAGCATGAGTTGCGCGCGAGGGCGCTCGCGCAACGGGTGCCGTGCGACGAGCCCCTCGAGCTCTCCTATTAGCTCCGCGTCCTTCCCGAGCGCAAGATCGGCCTCGATCCGCCGCTCGACGGCGGTGAGTCGGAGCTCTTCGAGCCGCGCGATCTCCGCCTGGGCGAACGGCTCGTAGGCGAAGTCGGCGAGCGCCGGACCGCGCCAGAGCTCGAGGGCGGAACGAAGTGACCCGGCCGCCGAGGCCGGCGTCTCCTCGCGCCAGCGCATCGCTGCCGGCGGCGAGGAGCTCCTCGAAGCGATGCAGGTCGAGCGATGCGGGATCGACGACCGCGACGTAGCCCGGCGGCCGTGTCTGGAGGACATCCGTCCCGACGGCCTTGCGCAGGTGGGAGATGTAGCCCTGAAGGACATTGGTCGCGGTGTCGGGAGGGCTCTCGCCCCAGAGCTCGTCGATCAAGGCGTCGCGCCCGATCACCTGGTTCGCCCGCGTCAAGAGGATCGCGAGCAACGCCCGCTGCCGTGCACCCCCGAGGGGAAGGGGCCGCTCCCCGTCGAGCACCTCGAGCGGGCCGAGAATGCGGAACTCCATGCCGTCTCCGGGCGGAACGTACCACGGTCTCGGGCGTTCTCCCAGCGCCGCCCTAGGGCAGGGCCGGATGCTTCGGCCAGCGGCCCTACACCTGGGTCGTATCGCTCTGTCACCACTGAGTTCGAATCTCACGTCACAAAGGCGTACCGTTCAGCAGGTGCGCGGCAGGACCCAGCCTGACCCCAAAGTCGGGAGCGAGCTCGCGGGCTACCGCGTCGAACGGTTGCTCGGCCGGGGCGGGATGAGCGTCGTCTACCTGGCCGAGCAGGTGCGGCTGAAGCGGCCCGCGGCGCTGAAGCTGCTCGCGCCCGAGCTGGCGGACGACGAGCGCTTTCGCGAGCGGTTCCTGCGCGAGTCGGAGCTGGCCGCCAGCCTCGACCATCCGAGCGTGATCCCGATCTACGACGCCGGCGAGGTCGATGGGCAGCTCTACATCGCCATGCGCTACGTCGAGGGGAGCGACCTGCGAGCGCTTCTCCTCAGCGAAGGGAAGCTCGAGCCAGAGCGGGCGCTTCGCGTTCTCCGTCCGGTCGCCGACGCGCTCGACTACGCCCACGCGCACGGCCTCGTCCACCGGGACGTCAAGCCCGGAAACATCCTGCTCGCCGCCGACGGGCCCGTCTACCTCTCCGATTTCGGGCTCACCAGGCGCGTCGACGAGGGAGCGAGCCTGACCGAAGCCGGCGAGCTGGTCGGCTCGATCGACTACGCCGCGCCCGAGCAGATCGACGGGCGAGCGGTCGACGGCCGCGCCGACGTCTACTCCCTCGCCTGCGTCACCTACGAATGCCTGACAGGCTCGGTGCCCTTCCCGCGCGACTCGCCGATGGCCAAGCTCTGGGCACACCTTCGCGACTCGCCGCTGCCCGCTGCGCGCCATTAACCCCGACCTCCCGAGCGAGCTCGACCCCGTCCTCCAGCGCGGACTCGCCAAGAACCCAGACGACCGCTACCCGACCGCGAGCGAACTCACCGACGGCGTCCAGACGGCCGTCGCCCTGCCCGCCCCGCCATCGACCGCGCAGCGCAGCCGGCGGACGCTCATCGCCGGCACGCTGGCGGCACTGGCCGCGATCGCGGCCCTGACGGTCGCCCTCGTCCTGACGCTCGGGGGGGAGAGCACGCCGGCCAGACTCCGATCCTGCCGCTCGCCGGCGACTCCGTCGTCCGCATCGACGCCGCCTCCGGCCAGGTCACGGCAGCAGTGCCCGTCCAGGATCCCGGAGCGATCGCCGCCGGGCTCGGATCCGTCTGGGTCATCGATCAGTCGGAGCATCGAGCTCGTCAGATCGATCCCGGACAGCCCGCGCAGGGCAGTGCGACTCGATGAACCCTTCCCGGAGGCGACTGGCCCGACCCTCGATCGCGGCAGGGGAGGGAGGCGTCTGGCTCTGCGTTCGCCGGAACAAGCGGCGGCGGTCCGGCCGGTGGCTATGGCGGGTCGACCCCGCAACCGGCGAGATCGTCAAGCTCGATCGAGCGATCGACGCAGGCGATGTGGTAGTCGGCAGCGGTGCGGTATGGGTCAACGACTTGACGAGGCTCGGGAGCAGCGGCGCCAAGCTCCTCAAGATCCTGCCCGGCGCGGTCGGGGTGGCGGCAACGATCGACGGTCCAGAGGACGCTTTCGACGAAGATGGCGATCGGAGAGACGGGGCTCTGGGTCCTCCTCGCGAGTTCCAGCGACGTGAGCCCTTCGACGAAGAACGAGCTCTGGCGGATCGACCCGGCCTCGGGCGCGACGCTCGCACGGCTCGACCTTTCTTTCGTACCCGCCGATTTCGCCGTCGATGCAACCTCGCTGTGGGTCGTGAACCCGTCCGCGGACGAGGTCGTGCAGCTGGATCCTGAGACCGGCGCTGTCCGCAGCACAGTCCGCGTGGGACGGATTCCGGGCGCCATCGCCGTGAGCGGCGGCACCGTCTGGGTGGCCAATACCAGAGATGGCACGGTGTCGCGCATCGACTCGGAGACGCTCGACGTGACAACGATCCGCGTGGGCGGGAAGCCCGGGGCCATCGCTGCCACCCGGGACGGCGTCTGGGTCAGCGTCTCGGCCTGATCTCCGACACGCGGTCCAGCAGCTCTCCAGCCGTTCCCCAGAGCCTTTCAAGCGTCCGCCTCGATCCTCTCTGCATCACCTGAGTCACGAATCGAGGAGGAGAGATGAAGCGCTCGACCCACACCCATCGGAAGCTCGTCAAGCGATTCGCCCTCGGCCTTGCCGTCGCGGCGATCGCCGTTCCGGCCGCCGCGCAGGCCCAGACGTACTCGACCGGCCCCCCGGCGGAAAGCGGCGTCCCGTCCGCGATCCCGACCGACGGCCCTCGCGCCGGCGGCGTCCCGGAGACGCAGCTCCGCATCTCGACCGACGGCCCGCGCTCGGGCCCCTCGGCCGCTCAGCTCCGCGAAGTGATCGCGGACAACTACACGACCGACGCGCCGCGCTCCGGCCCGGCCACCGTAGACCTGCCGCAGGCCGAGCCGCTCACCGGCCCGTCCGGATTCGACTGGCTCGACGCCGGCGTCGGGATCGCGATCGGCATCGCCGCGAGCCTCGTCCTCGTCGCGGTCGTCCTCCTCGTGAGCCGCCGCCGCGAGCGGATCCCGGCTTTCTGAGCTTCACGCCGGCAGCGTGAGGGAGGCGGGCAGGCGCCACCGGTGTCTGCCCGCCTCACGTTCGGAGCACGCTGGACGTGGCCCGCCAATCGTGGCACCGTGGCGACTTGACCGTTGCCGGCAGGGTCACCGCATTTCTTCTCGTCGCAGCCGCCGCCGTCGGGCTCCCCGACGGTGCGACGTCGGCGCAAGTCGGCGTCCAGGCCTACTTCCTGCGCCAGAGTGCCGCGCCCCGCTCGCTCGTGACGCTCGTCGTCCCGGGTGCCCGCGGCCCCGTCAATCTCCGCGTCCTCCGGGCAGGAACCATGCCCATCACCGGGCTCAGGCGGGACGAGGTGAACGGCGTGGTCGTCCGCGAGGGAACCCGAGCTGCCACCGGAATCCCCCAGAGGCTGCGGATACGCGTCGGGGACTGGGAGAGCGGCCTGTACTTCGCCGAGGTGCGTGGCAGGGCCGGACGCATCGGGTACGCGCCGCTGGTCGTCCGGCCGCCCGTGCTCGGGGGGCACCGCGTGGCAGTCGTCATGCCGACCAACACCTGGCAGGCGTACAACCGCCGCGACGCCGACCGGGACGGGCTCGGAGACACCTGGTACGAGGACGACACGGTCGCCACCGTGGACACCACCCGCGCGTTTCTCGACCGAGGCGTCCCTCCTCGCTTCAACGCGTACGACCTTCCGTTCCTGCGCTGGCTCTGGAGGAGCGGGAAGGAGGTCGATGTCATCAGCGATCTCGACCTGCGCACGGTGACCAGCGGAGCCCGCCTGCGTCGGGCCTACGACCTGATCGTGTTCCCGGGCCATCACGAGTACGTCACCGGGCACGAGTACGCCGTGGTGACGGGCTACCGCGATCGAGGCGGCAGCCTCATGTTCCTGTCAGCCAACAACTTCTTCTATCGCGTGGACTATCGCGGCGACCGCATGACGCGTGTGGCCAAGTGGCGCGACCTGGGACGGCCGGAAGCTGCGCTCATCGGCACGCAGTACATCGCCAACGACCGCGGCGAGCACCGGAGAGGCTTCGTCGTCAGAGCGACACCTGCATCTGACTGGCTGTTCGCGGGCACGGGTCTCGAGCCCGGCGCGACATTCGGCTCTTTCGGGATCGAGATCGACAGGAAGGCGAGAGCCTCGCCCCCCGGTACCCAGGTCGTCGCCGAGATCCCGAACCTCTTCGGTCGCGGCCTGACCGCCCAGATGACCTATTACCAGCACCGGTCCGGCGCCCGGGTCTTCGCCGCCGGCGCGTTCACGCTAGGCGGGTCAGCGCTGCAGGGCCCAGTCCCGCGAATGCTCGAGAACCTCTGGTCGCACCTTCTGCGCGAAGCTCCGCCGCCCGAGGTCGAGCCGCCTCCGACCGAGCCGGCGGCGCGCTGACGGAGAAGTGCCCCGTCCGGGTGTCGCGGCGGTCGCCGCGATCAGCCGGACGCCCGGGCGATCGTCCAGGTGAAGCGGGTCAGGCTCTCCGCGGGGGCGATGCCCCCCGGCCGGACGCCTGCCCGGACGAGTAGGGTCGCGGGGCGGGCGCTTGCCGCAACGAGCGCGCGAAACGAGCCCTCCTCGTCGCTGCTGTGGCTGGATGAGAGGCCGATCGCGAGCAGGCTTCCGTCCTCGGTCGCCGCCACTACCTCGCCCACATCACGACGGGCGAGCACGGGCTCCGTGGCGATGCCGGCCACGTGCTGGACGACCAGCGACGCGTGCGCCAGCAGGCCGCTCGCGTCCCGGGTGTCCACCCCCGGGTCGGCTGCCGTTCCGACGAGCCGGAGCGGGACCGCGGTCGCGTTCGCGGCCCAGGCGGCGAGCTCGGCCGCCGCCCAGTCGTGCTCGGCACCGCCGAAGAGCACGTAGACCGGCCCGTCCGGTGCGCCGCCGGTGTTTCCCGCGACAAGGAGCGCCACGTCGGACGGAGTGCGCTCGAGGAGCACGGCGAGATCTGCCGGCAGCGCGCCGCCGGGCCAGCCTTCCGGTCCGTCGGCGAGCACGAGATCGGCACCGTACCGCGAGGCCAGACGAACGATGTCCTCTCCCGGGTCAGGTGACGTGAACGCGGCGACGCGGGCCTGCAGACCGCGAGATCCGAGCAGGGAGCGCTGCCGGTGCAGCGAGCCCGTCGCACGCTCCAGCTCGTCCGCCTCCTCGACGACGGAAACCAGGATCAGCTCACGGCCCGGCCGGCGCACGAGAGGCTCCGCGATCGCGACGAGCGCGTCGATCCGAGCGGGACTCCGCGAGTAGACGAGCACCGACCGTGCCGCAGCCGGATCCCCGGAGAGCGACACCGGTGAGCCCACTCCGGGATCGCGGGCAGGATCAAGCCCCGGATCCTGCTGGAGAATCGAGCGTTCGAGCTGCTGGAGCGCCGGGCCCGGCTCGAGCCCGAGGTTCTCCGCCAGACGTACACGCAGATCCCGGTAGGCCGCGAGCGCCGCTGCCTGGCGCCCGGAGCGGTACAGGGCCGTCATCAGCATTGCGCACAGCTGCTCGCGAAGCGGGTGGTCGCGGACGAGCGACTCGAGCTCGGCGACGAGCTCGCCCCCGCAACCGCGCCGGAGCTCGGCCTCGAGCCGCAGCTCGACCGCTGCGAGACGCAGCTCCTCGAGGCGCGCGATCGCGGCCTGCGCAAAGGACTCGTAGGCGAACTCGGCGAGCGGGGGGCCGCGCCAGACGGCGAGCGCCTCGGTTGCCAGCCGCGCGGCCCTCGCCGGATCGTCGGCACCGAGCGCATCCCGCGCGTCCCGCAACCGCAGCTCGAAGCGGTAGAGATCGAGGCCGTCCGGACCGACACCGAGGACGTAGCCGGGGGACCGCGTCGCCAGAACGTCCCCATGGCTCCCGAACGCCTTGCGGAGCTGGGACACGTAGACGTGGACGAGGTGCCCGGCGCTTTTCGGCGGCCTCTCCCCCCAGAGCTGGTCGACGAGCACGTCCGCCGGAACGATCTCGTTCGCGCGAAGCAACAGGACCGCGAGCAACGCCGCCGGCTTACCGCTCGGCAGCGCAACCTGCCGCTCCTCGTCCACGACCTCTAGCGGCCCCAGGATTCGGAACTCCATAGAGGGAGATTAGAGCCGCTGTCGAGGGGCGCTGGAGAGGCCCCGCGCACCGTCGCCGCACACGACTAGGCGGAGGTGCACGATGACCAAGCTCCTGATCCCGGTTCTCTTGGCGGTGTCCTTCTCGGCGCTCTCGGTCTCAGGCTCACAACACACGTCCGGCCGCCCCGCGCAGGGAGCGGCCACGGCCGGCCTCGACGTCGTCGTCGCACTTGCTACGTCGGCAGGCGGCGGCCTGCTCACCCTCGATCCGACCGATGGACGAGCCCACCGGCTAACCCAGGTCGCTCGTCCGCAGCGAAGCTGCAGCTGTCGCTCCGGCGATCTCGACTCACGCCCGGCCTGGTCGCCCGACGGGCGCCAAGTTGCCTTCGTTCGAGCCACCGCGGTGTTCGTCATGGCGGCGGACGGATCGGGCCTCCACCGCGTCGCTCCGGCCTCGGGCGCCGAGGACTTCGACCCGGCCTGGTCACCCAGCGGACAGCTCGCCTTTGTCCGGAGCACGCGGGCGGAGGCGGGCTTCGATCACACGATCGTTGTGGCTGATCGGGATGGGAAGCATCTCCGCCCGCTCGTCGAGAGCTCGCGGCTCGGCTACTCGGAGCCTGCGTGGTCGCCCGACGGCGACACGCTCGCGTATCTCGGCGGTATGTCGCGACCGGATGTCGGCGGGGGCGTCGGGCTGTTCGCGGCGCCGCTTCGCGGCGGCCCGTCCGAGCTTCTCTTCAGCGCAGCCAGTATCTCGTCTCCCCGCTGGTCGCCCGACGGTACGACGATCGCATTCGTTGCGCAGCGAGATCGACTCGAGCCCTCGAACCTGTTCACGGTGAATCTCGTCACGCGTGAGGTCAGGGGGCTCTCGGGAAACGTCGACTTCGGTACCGCTGACGTGGCGCCGGCCTGGTCGCCCCGCGGCGACCGGCTCATGTTCACGAGGATCGTGCGCGGCGCGATCTTCGCCGAGCACGGGCCCGAGCTCTACACGATCCGGCCCGATGGCTCGCAGCTACGCCGTCTCGCGACGAACACCTTCGGGCTCGGCTGGTCGCCCGACGGACGCAGGCTGCTCGTCCTCTCGCGTTACCTGGAAGGTACGGGCCGGCAGACGCTTTCGATCATGAGCTCTGACGGCGCGCCGGGACCGGCCCTCCTCACGATCGATCGCCGCCGCGCCGCCCTGGATCCGATCGCCGCCTGGCGAGGTGACCGCGACCAGGCCCTAAAGGCTGCGTTCTAGTGTCCTTCAAGCCGGCACTTAGCGTTCCTTTAGGCGAGCGGTCGATCCTCTTCCCGGAGGAACGAAAGGGAGGGGTCATGCGAACGAAGCTCACACACGTCGACCGGAACGACATCGAGCAGCTGTTCGGCGAGATCGATCGCTATCTGGCAGTCGTCGACGTCTTCCGTCTGGAAGGCCTCGAGCCCGCCTACGCCGACGACGAGTGGATGTGGCGGCTCTACGGCAACGTCCTCACCGCGTAGCTCCGAGGCGCCCACCAGACGAGGAGGCCCGCTCGCCGGGCCTCCTCGTTTATTCGGATGTTTAGCGGTCGGTAAGCGGCAGTCAAGGACGACGTTAGCGCCGTCACGGATCCTCGGTCAACGAGATCGCAGCAGGGTGATCTCGAAAGGAATGGAGGAGTCATGAAGGTCTGGAGTCAACGATTTGGTCGCTGGCTGGTGT
Organism: uncultured Thermoleophilia bacterium; assembly: GCA_963797645.1. Lineage (GTDB taxonomy): Bacteria > Actinomycetota > Thermoleophilia > Gaiellales > Gaiellaceae > CAWCQC01. The sequence continues at coordinate 128,265 of CAWCQC010000007.1, forward strand.
TGGCAGCCCTGGTCCTCGCGGTCGCGGCGATCGCCGCTCCGACCGCCGGCGCCCGCCCGCTCGGGGCTCTCCCGTGCGATCCCGGGTGTCAGTTCGGCGAGACGCAGGTCACGGCGGGTGGACCGCTCGTCGGTGGTCCTTCGATCGCCCAGATGCTGCAGCGCCACAAGGCGAGCCCCGTCGTCACGGCGACGGCGCTGGCCGAGCTCACGAAGTTCAGCTTCGACTGGACCGATTGGCGTGACCGGCAACCCGCCGGTTTTCCGGCCCGGCGATGTGCCCGGCGGCAATGGCCCGGTTTCACTGAATCCGGTCGTGAAGCAGCCCCTCTACCCGATCACCGCGCCACTGAGTGGTCCGGCGACGGTACCGACAGATGCGACGCCCGTCACCACGGATGCGCCGAACGGCGGACCCGACTGGCCCGCAATCGGCATCGCCGCAGGCATGGGCGCGCTCCTTCTTGCAGCGGCCGCGCTGGTCATCGGCACGAGCCGCCGCCGCCCGACGACGGCCCACTCCTAACCCACTGAGACACGCGCGACGAGCGGGTCACTCGGCCCGCTCGTCGCGTTCTGGCTCGCGCCAAGCGGGATTGAGACGGCCCTGAAAGTTAAGTACCATCAAACACATGACGGAACACGTCCAGGGTGGTCCCGCGGTCGGCGCAACCTTCGCCGGCTACCGGATCGAAGAGCGTCCTCGGACGCGGCGGCATGGGAGTCGTCTACCTCGCCCGCGACGAGCGTCTCGACAGGCCGGTTGCACTCAAGCTCATCGCTCCGACGCTCTCCGTCGACCCCGGGTTCCGGGAGCGGTTCCTGACCGAGTCGCGCCTCGCCGCCTCGCTCGACCACTCACACGTCATCCCGATCTACGAGGCGGGCGAGGCCGACGGCGAGCTCTATCTCGCGATGCGCTACGTCGAAGGAACGACGCTGCGAGATCTCCTCCACCAGGCGGGACCGCTCGAACCGGCCCGGGTGCTCGATCTCTGCGAACAGGTCGCCGAGGCGCTCGACGCCGCGCACGCGCGCGACCTCGTCCACCGCGACGTCAAGCCCGGCAACGTGCTGATCGCCGACGAGGGCGGTCGCGACCACTGCTACCTGTGCGACTTCGGCATTGCCCAGCAGCGGCGGCAATCGCGGATGAGCAGGGCGGCATCTCGGGAACGGTCGCCTACTACGCTCCCGAGCAGATCAGCGGTGCGCCGATCGACGGTCGTGCGGATCAGTACGCCCTCGCCTGCGTCCTCTGCGAATGCCTCACCGGCCAGCCGCCCTTCACGGGCGCCTCCGCCACGGCGACCCTCTTTGCACACCTGCACGACCCGCCGCCGTCGCTCCACGAGCGCCGGAGTGACCTATCCGAAGCTGTTGACTCCGTGATCGGACGCGCGCTCGCCAAGGAGCCCGACGAGCGCTACCCGAAGTGCCGCGACCTGACCGCCGCCGTCCGCACCGCCCTGGACCTCGACCGGCCGCGGTTCAGCCGGCGGGCGCTTCTGATCGCGGCAGGGGGCGCCGACGCTCGGCGTTGCTGCGGCTGCTGCGATTCCGGCGATCCTGGTCACCCGCGACGGGGCGGCCCCGGCCCGCGCCGAGGCGCACCACTCGTCCCGGTGACGTCGGATGCCGTCATCCGAATAGATCCTGCGGGCAGGTCGCGAGCGTGTAGCACGTGCCGTCGGGCCAGCGGCCCGATCACCTTCGGCGAGGGCTCGGTGTGGCTCGCGGACAAGGATCGGAAGGTCGTGTCACGGATCGATCCCGGCACGAGCGCCGTCGTCGACGAGATCGACGTGGCCGAGAATGGCGACCCGGGAGCGCTCGCCGTCGGCGAGGGAACACTGTGGGTCTTCGGCGCGGATTGGACCGCGAAGGATCTTTCGAAGTACGACCTCCGGACGAACCGCTGGTCGAGCGTCGATCTCGGCGGGGTCAGCTCCGAGAACCTCATCATCGCCCACGGCGCGCTCTGGTCGGTGTGCGAACAGATCGTCCGTATCGATGTGGTCACCGGACATCTGGACGCGCAGATCGATCCCGGCGCCCAGGGCAAACTGGTCGCCGCAGGCGAGGGGGCGGTCTGGTTCGCCGCCAACAAGGGGGTCGGCGCCGTTCCCGGAGGGAGTCACGTCTGGCGAATCGACCCCGAGACGAACACGCTGGGCCCGCCAATCGACTTCAAGGGGACGGTTGCCGATCTCGCCGCGGGCGAGGGTGCGGTCTGGACGCTGATGCTCGACGACGACGTCGTCCGTCGAATCGATCCGGTGACGTTCGAGATCTCTGAGGCGTTCCGGGTCGGGCGCATCCCCGAAGGGCTCGCGGCCGGGGAGGGAGCGGTCTGGGTCGCGGCCAGCCGCGACGGCACGCTCACGCGTTACGACCTCGCATCTGCGGATCTGAAGACGATCGAAGTCGGCGGGGCGCCTCGCGACCTGGCGACCGGCGGCGGGGCCGTGTGGGCCGCCGTCGAGGTCACCTGAGCCCCGAGCTCAGTTCCAGACGCGGACGTCGCGGTACAGCGTGTCGCGCTGCACCGGGGTCTTGCCCATCGCGCGGATCACCCGCGCGAAGTCGTCTGCGGACGCCCGGTAGGTCGTGCCGGCGGCGGAGACGACGTTCTCCTCGATCATGATCGAGCCGAGGTCGTCCGCCCCGAAGCCGAGTGCGACCTGGCCGATCTTCATGCCCTGGGTCACCCAGCTCGACTGGATGTGATCGACGTTGTCGAGGTAGATCCGACTGACGGCCTGCGTGAGCAGGTAGTCGAACGAGGTCGGCATCGCCTCGCGCGGCACCTTGTCGCCGAGGCGGTTGCCGTCGTCCTGGAACGTCCACGAGATGAAGGCGCGGAAGCCGAGCTGCTCGTCCTGGAGCTCGCGGATCCTGCGCAGGTGCTCGACCCGCTCCGCGACCGTCTCGACGTGCCCGTACATCATCGTGGCCGTAGTCGAGATGCCGAGTCTGTGCGCGTCGCGCATGACGCCGAGCCACTCGTCTGACGTTGTCTTCTTCGGCGAGATGATGCGCCGCACGCGATCGACGAGGATCTCGCCGCCGCCGCCCGGAATGGAGTCGAGGCCGGCGTCGCGCAGCCGTGTCAGTGTCTCGGGGATCGTCAGCTTCGAACGCCGCGCGACGTGCTGGATCTCGGGCGGCGAGAGCGCGTGGAGGTGCACCCGGTAGCGGCTCTTGATCGAGCGGAACAGGTCCTCGTAGAAGTCGATGCCGAGATCGGGGTGATGGCCACCTTGCATCAGGAGCCCGGTGCCACCGAGGGCGAGCGTCTCCTCGATCTTCTTGTAGATCACCGGCTTCGGGAGGAGGTAGCCCTCGCGGCTGTCGCCCGGTGAGCGGTAGAAGGCGCAGAAGTCGCAGTCCGTGTAGCAGATGTTCGTGTAGTTGAGATTGCGGTCGATGATGAACGTGACCCGGCCGGGATCCGTCTTGCGCGACCGCAGCTCGTCCGCCGCCCGGCCGATCGGCACGAGCTCGCGGCTCTCGAGCAGCACGAGGGCATCGGTGTCGTTGATCCGCTCGCCCGAGAGCGCCTTGTCGAGGACCTGGTCGACCGTCATGCCCGCACCGCCTCGGCCGAGACGAACCGTAGCTCGGGAACTGCTTCGAGCTCGCCTGCCTCCCGGGCGAGCTCGAAGAACGTCATCAGGCCGGCCCGCTCGCGCGGCCCGAAGGGGTACCGGAGCTTCTCGAAGTAGCGGGCGAGGAACCCGGCCGGATAGCCGTAGCGCTCGCTCGCGTCGCGGGCGAGTTGCTCCGGCTCGGCCCGCGCTTGGCGGTGCGCGGCGAGGAGAGCATCCTCGACGACGTCGAGCCCGACGGGCGCCGGATCGGGACACGCGAAGACCGCATACACCATCGGCAGGCCGGTTCGCTCCTGCCAGAGCCGCCCGAGATCGAAATGCGGCGTGGGATCCTCGAAGCTGCTGCGGAGCGCAGCGTCACCGATCAGGAGCGTCGCATCCGCGTCCTCACCGAGGGGCACGTGCTCGGCCTCGGGTAGCAGGATCCGGACGAGTACGACGGACGTCGCGCTCTCCGGCGTCACCGCGACCGAGCGAACCCGGGAGAGCGGGGCACGCGACACGAGCTGGATCGAGTCGACCGCGCCCTCGGACGAGACACAGACCCGCGGCAGGACGCGAAGCCGTTCGGCGTTTCGCGCGTAGGCGATCGACGAGATCGGCGCGAGGTCGACCTCTCCGTCGAGTAGCCGGCGGTTGAGCTCTGTCGGAACCCCGGTCACTTCCTCGACTTCCACCTCGAGGCGGAAGAAGAGCGGCGCCATGTTGACGTAGGAGATCCTCCCGAGCCGGATGGGGGTGCCTACTGCCACCGGCGGACCTCGTTGTAGAGCGTGTCACGCTGCACGGGCGTCCGCCCGGCTTCGGTCACGTAGCGGACGAGCTCCTCGACCTTCTGCTCTGTCTCGGTCTGCGCGCCCGCCGCATGAAAGATCTCCTCCCGAACCACGGTGCCCTGGACGTCGTTCGCGCCGAAGTGAAGCGCGACGGCCGCAAGCGGCATGCCCATCATGATCCAGTAGGCCTTGATGTTCGGGATGTTGTCGAGGAGGAGCCGTGAGACCGCGATCGTCTTCAGATCCTCGATCCCGGGCGTGAACGTGAAGCCGCGCCGTTCGAACACCGTGTTCTCCGGATGGAACGCGAGCGGGACGAACGCGAGGAAGCCTCCCGTTCGATCCTGCTGGTCGCGCAGGCGAAGGAGATGGTCGACCCGCTCCTCGTAGGTCTCGACGTGCCCGTACAGCATCGTGCAGTGTGTCGGGATTCCGAGGCGGTGCGCGGTGTCGTGCGTCAGGAACCAGAAGTCCGGATGCTCCTTGCCGGGCGCGACGAGCCGCCTGACTCGGTCGGCGAAGATCTCTGCCCCACCGCCCGGCAGCGACCCGAGACCGGCCTGCTTCAGCTCGACGAGCACCTCCTCGTGGGTCAGGCCCGACAGCTTCGTCATGTGGTGGATCTCGCTCGCCGTGTACAGCTTGAGGTGGACGTCCGGCATGGCCTCGTGGAGCGCCCGCACCGTGTCGAGGTAGAAGTCGAAGGTCACGTGCGGGCTTTCGCCGTTGACCATGTGGATCTCGGTGAAGCCGGTCAGCTCGCGCTGACGGAGCGCGTCCTCTACGAGCTCCTCGGCCGTCGTCGTGTACGCGCCGTCCTGCTTCTGCGTGCGCGCGAAGGCGCAGAACTTGCACTTCACGCGGCAGACGTTCGTCTGGTTCAGGTACAGGTTCTGGACGAAGTACACGTCGTCCGTGCCGCCGCGGCGGCGGCGGGCGAGATCCGCGAGCTCGCCCAGCGCGAGGACGTCGTCCGACTCCATCAGCGTCAGGCCGTCCTCCAGGTCGAGGCGCACGTTCGCCAGGACCTTGTCCCGGATCGAGTCGAGCGTGGCGATGCTCCGGTCGAGAACGGCCATCAGTGCTCGCGGTCCACCACGGCGAAGGTCAGGGCGTCGAGGGCCTCGCGGTCGGCCTCGCCGTCGAGCGAACCCCGTGCTCGCTCGGAGTACTCGAGCGCCAGTGCGCGCGACTGGTCGAGCGCAGCCGTCGCACCGACCCGCTCGAGCGCGTCCTCGACGCGCTCGCCGGCGAGCGCGTCGCGCACACGAGGATCCTCACGCGCGGCCAGGATCAGCGGCAGCGTCGGCGTGCCGTCCCGCAGGTCGACGCCCGCGACCTTGCCGGTCGTGTCGAAGTCGCCCGTGCAGTCGAGGATATCGTCCGCGATCTGAAAGGCGATACCGAGTGCGAGCCCGAATGCGCCGAGCTCGGTACGGCCGCCGCCGAGCAGGCAGGACACCTCGAACAGCTTGCCGGTCTTGAGGGAGCAGCGGAGCAGGTAGTCCTCGACGGTCGTCTCGGGCCTGAACGCCTGACGGCGCTGCAGAGCCTCACCCCGGGCGAGGGCGAGAGCCGCCTCGGCCAGCAGGCCGACTGAGCGGGCGTCGCCCGTGCCGGCGAGCACGGCGAACGCGCGCGCGAAGAGATAGTCACCTGCGGCCTTCGCCGCCTGCTCGCCGTAGAGCGCCCAGGCCGTCGGGCGTCCCCGGCGAAGATCGGCCCCATCGAGCATGTCGTCGTGGACGAGCGTGGCCATGTGGACGAGCTCGACGGCCGCGCCGGCCGCAACCACCCCGTCACGCTCGCGAAGCTCCGGCGGTGTCGCGAGAAAGACGAGCACGGGCCGCAGCCTCTTGCCGCCGGCGGCCAGCGTCTCGGTACCGACCTCGGCGACAAGCCCTGGGTGAGAGGCGACCGCGGCCTCGAGCCGAAACTCGAGACGCTCGAGGTAGCTCTCGAGGCCGGGTGCCGAGCGTATGGTTGCGATCGCGTTCACAGACCTCCCGCGCGCAGTGGCTCCGGTGCTGCCGTCGCCGTGTGCAGAGCGACGATGCCGCCGCCCAGCAGCCTCCAGCGTATCTGCCGGAACCCGGCATTCGCACAGATCTCGGCGAGCTCTCGAGGCCCGGGGAAGCGCCTGACGCTCGCCGGCAGGTACGCGTACGCCGCTCCTCCCGGGAGAATGTGCCCCAGCGCCGGAACGAGCCGGTCGAACCAGAGCCGGAAGAAGGGAGCGGCCAAACCCTGGGGCTGCGTGATCTCGAGACACGCTAGGGCGCCTCCCGGCCTGAGCACGCGCCGGAACTCGCCGAGAGCCCTGTCGAGATCGGCAACGTTGCGAACGCCGAAGCCGACCGTGACGGCGTCGAAGGAACCATCCTCGAAGGGAAGATCGAGAACGTCGCCTCTGACCCACTCGACAGCGCCCGACTTCGCGCGCGCACGCTCGAGCATCCTTTCCGAGAAGTCGAGGCCCGTTACGCGGCCGCCGGCCCGCCGGCAGGCAAGCGCGAGGTCGCCGGTGCCGCAGCAGGCGTCGAGCACGCGGGCCCCGGGGCGCACCACGGAGGTTGCCGCAAGCTCGCGCCAGCGCTGGTCGAGTCCGGCCGTCATGACGCGGTTCATCACGTCGTAGACCGGGGAGATCCGGTCGAACATCTGGCGCACCCGCTCCGGTGCGAGGCGGCCGGACCGGATCCCGGGCTCGGTCACCGTCATTCGCCCCAGCGCCCGGACACGGAGTTGTCGATGCCGAGCTGATCGAGGATCCGCGCGACGACGAAGCCGACGAGGTCGTCGACGCTCCTGGGAGCGTGGTAGAAACCCGGCGCGGCGAACAGGATCACGGCGCCCGCGCTGCGAAGCCTGAGCATGCCCTCGAGGTGGATCACGGACAGCGGCGTCTCGCGAGGGACGAGCACGAGCCGGCGGCCCTCCTTGAGGGCGACCGAGGCGGCCCGGTGGATCAGGTTTGCCATCGCGCCCGTCGCGATCGTACCGACCGTCGACATGGAACAGGGGCAGATCACGTAGCCGTCGACCCGCGCCGAGCCGCTCGCGTACGGCGACGAGTAGTCGGCGTCTCCGTACACGGTGACCCCGTCGAGCCCGTCGGTGAGGCGCGATACGACGTCGTCGTACGGAAGCTCCGGATCGCCGTGCAGCTCGGTGGCGAGCACCTCGCGGCCGGCTTTCGACAGGCACACGCCGATCTCGACGTCCGCGGCCGACAGCTCGTGAAGGAGCCGCGCGGCATACGGCGCGCCCGAGGCGCCCGTGATGCCGAGGAAAACGCGCATGACGCCCGCTTTGGGCCCGCGGCTACCCGCCGCCGGTGCCCCTGGACGCCTCGAGGAAGACGGCGAGCGACTGGAGCTGCTCCTCGCTGAGCGACGCGAACGAGGGCATCGGCGACCCGGGTGTGACGCAGCTCGGGCACTTCAGGTGGTCGAGCTGAAACTGGACGCCGCGCTCCTTCGTGCCCTCCTCCGTCAGGTCGGGCGCGCCGAGGTTCTGCGAGCCGGCCCCCTGGTAGACGTGACAGTTCAGGCAACCGGACTGCGCGAACAGGACGGCTCCCTCGTTGACGGCCTGCTGCTTCTGCGCATTGTCGAGGCCGGTGACCTCGACCATCGTGGCGTTCTGGTCGAGCGCGCCCTGCTGGATCCAGTCGTCGACGAGGCCCTCCACCTCGCTCGCCACGAACTCCTTGGCCGTCGCCCCCTTCCAGGTGAGGACGGCCATCGAGGCGATGACGAGGATCGCGGCGATTACCGCGACCGGGCGGTGCGACAGCCGCCGCTCCCGGCGTTTGTCGATGAAAGGCACCGCGAACAGCAGGATGAGGCAGATCGTCGGGATCCCGACCGTGCCGAGGATCACCGACTCGGGCCACTTGAAGATCCGCAGGAGGTAGAACAGGAAGTAGAAGTACCAGTCGGGCCGGGGAACGAACGAGATCGTCGCCGGATTGGCTTCCTCGGTGTAGCGCGGCCCGAGCAGGCCTGCGTCGCCCGGCTCCTCGCCGGACGTGAAGTACCAGATGCAGGCGAGACCGGCGATGACGGACACGACGACCATGCTCATCACCGTGTCGTGGAACATCGCGAAAGGGAAGAACGGCTTTCCGCGCTCCTTGACGTCCTGCTTGTAGCGGGCGAACTCGGCCCTGTTCGGGTCGCCCTTGCCGTTCCCCGAGCCGCTCTGCCGGCGCGCGCCTCGCTGAACCGTGCTCATGCGCCTGGCCTAGCGTTGCCGTTCCGCGGCCGGGGCTCGACGAGCCCGCGCTTCCGCGTGTCGACGTCCGGCCGGTCACGGCCGGCTGCCTTCTTGGACCACGGCGGGGACGTGACCCCGAGGCGCACGACCAGGTAGAGATGCAACCCGATCAGCGCGATCAGCGCTCCGGGTATCAAGAGCATGTGGATCGAGTAGAAGCGTGCGATCGTGTCGGTCCCGATCTCGTTGCCGCCGCGCAGGACGTCGGAGAGGAACGGCCCGAGGAACGGAGCCGTGCCGTTGATGTTGATGCCGACGACGGTTGCCCAGTACGCCGTCTGATCCCACGGCAGGAGGTAGCCGGTGAAGCCCTCCAGCATCCCGAGGACGAGTAGGAGCACGCCGATCAGCCAGTTCAGCTCGCGCGGGTACTTGTACGAGCCGAACAGGAACACGCGGCCCATATGGAGGAAGAGCAGAATGATGAAGACGCTCGCGCCCCAGCGGTGCATGCCGCGAACGAGCCAGCCGAGCGTCAGGTCGTTCGTGATCGCGTTGATCGACGGCCATGCCCCCTCCGCGGTCGGCTGGTAGTACATCGCGAGGATGACGCCGGTGACCGCCTGGACGATGAATGCGGTGAGCGTCGCCGAGCCGAGCGTCTGGAGCCAGCTGGTGTCGGAGGGCACATTGCGGAAGAGGAAGTAGCGCACGCCGCCGATCAGGCCCGAGCGCTCCTCGAGCCAGTTCGCGGGGATGAGCACGGCCGCAGTGGCCTTGTCCCGGGCGGACGGCTTCTTGCTGGTTACGGCTGCCACGTCTGCTTCCCGTTCCTCAAGGCACGTACGGGTAGAGCCAGGCCTCGGGGCCGTCGACGTGCTCCCCCGGGTCGCGGAGCCCGTAGGAGGCGATCTGCGCGTCGGCGCCGGTTCCCTCGACGGTGCCGACGCTGTAGCGGCCTGCCAGCACCAAGTTGGCGTTGTCGATCTTGAAGTAGTAGCGGTCGAGGGATCGCACGGGCGGCCCCGCCGTGCGGTTGCCCTCGGTGTCGTAGGCACCCCCATGGCAGGGGCAACTGAAGCCCGCGGGCGTCACGCCGATCAGCGTCACCTTCCCGGAGTCAGTCTCGATGTCCTTCGGCTCGCCGAGCGGCCCGCTGGGCTGCACCGGGCAACCCAGGTGGACGCAGCTGCTCGAAAGGATCGTGAAGCTCGGCACGCTGTTCACAAACCCGTTGTTTCGGATGTAGGCCGTGCGTGTCGAGACCTTGCCGCCGTCTTCCCGCGACTGAAATGTGGTGACGACGAACTCGCCCTCCGGGTAATTCTCGAGCGGCCCGACATCGACATCCTCGTCTCCCTGGCCGACGAACGAAGGAGCGATCGCGAATCCCACGACCGGAATCGTGACCACGGCGCCGATGGCGGCGCCTATCCCGAGCGTCGAGAGCTCGAGGAACTTGTTGCGCGTGTAGCGCTCCGGATGCTCCTCGAGCAGCTCCTTCTCGGCTCCCGAGTACACGGTCGGCCCCAGCTCGGCGCCCTCTGTCTGCGCCGGCCCAGCCGGCGCTGCCGGCATCGCCCGGCCGCGCACCTCGCGCGTGGCAACCGCGACCCAGAGGAGGCCGAAGATGACGGCGATGACGGCGCCGACGGCGACTACCACCCAGTTGAGGACGAGCCCGACGAGGAGAACGGCAACCCCGACCGCGAAGCCGATGGGGACGATGCTGGGCGTCGGGAGTTGCTGCCCGGCAGGCCCGCTCTCGGGCGGTCCTCCGTGCTGACCCTCGTCCTCGCCTGCCACGAGTCTCCCCTTCGCCGCCCTGCCTACGCCCGCCGGACCTTACACCGGTATTGAACGTGCGCGCAGCGCACCCTGTCAACGACGTAACGGTTGACGCAAGGCGGCCTCGACACGCCCGTTTGCACCGTCACCGACAGGGATGCCGTACTCCCCCCAGCGCCGGTCGACGAGGTCGCGAACCTCATCGCTCATCGTTATCCGCTCGGGCCACGGACGCGCGCCCTCGCTCTCCCACTTGTGGGTTGCGTCGAGGCCCAGCTTCCCGCCGTAGCAATGTGCGACGGCCGCATGGTCGAGCTGGTCGAGCGGCCCGTCGGCGAGTACTGCGTCGCGCTTCGGGTCGACGTTCGCGCAGACGTGGAAGAACACCTGCTCGTAGTCGTGCACGTCCACGAACTCGTCGACGACGACGACCGCCTTCGAGAGGCTGAGCATGCCGAGCCCCCAGATCGCGTGCATGACCTTCCGCGCGTGCCCGGGAAACGCCTTGCGGATCGAGACGATGACGCAGTTGTGGAAGGCCCCGGCCACCGGCAGGTCGTAGTCGACGATCTCCGGGACGGTCATCCTGATCGCGGGAAGGAAGATGCGCTCGGTCGCCTTGCCGAGCCACGCGTCCTCGGCCGGCGGAACCCCGACGACGATGGACGGGTAGATCGCGTCGCGGCGCATGGTCATGCAGGTCAGGTGAAAGACGGGAAACGGCTCCTGTGGCGAGTAGTAGCCCGTGTGGTCGCCGAACGGCCCTTCGGTCCCCAGCTCGCCCTTCTCGATGTATCCCTCGAGGACGATCTCCGCGTTCGCAGGCACCTCGAGGTCGACGGTCTTGGCGCGGACGAGCTCGACAGGGCTGCCGCGCAGGAAGCCCGCGAGCATGAACTCGTCGATCGTCTTCGGCAGCGGCGCGCTGGCCGAGTAGGCCGTCACCGGGTCGAGCCCCAGCGCCACGGCGACGTCGAGGCGGTCGCCCATCCCGCGCCAGTCGGCGGCGCCGTCCTTGTGGATCTGCCAGTGCATGAAGGTCGTCCGCGCGTCGATCTTCTGCATGCGGTACATGCCCACGTTGCGCGTGCCCGTGCGCGGATCCTTCGTGATCACCGCCGGCAGCGTGATGAACGGGGCGGGGTCGCCCGGCCAGCAGTGCTGGATCGGCAGGCTGTCGAGGTCGGGCTCCAGCACGACCTCCTGAGAGGCGCCGCTGCGAACGGTCTTCGGCAGCGAGTCGGCGAGGCGCTTGAGCTTGCCGAGCCCTTTCACCTTCTCGACGAGCCCCTGCGGCGGCTGCATCTCGATCACGTCCTGGAGCTTCACGGCGACGGCGTCGAGCGACGGCTCGCCGAAGGCGAGGCACATCCGCCTCTCGGTGCCGAACTGGTTGACGAGGAGCGGGTGCCGTGAGCCCTTCGGGTTGGAGAAGAGAAGCGCCGGGCCCCCGGTCTTCACCGTCCGGTCGACGATCTCCGTGGCCTCGAGATAGGGGTCGACCTCGGCGGCGATCTCGACGAGCTCGCCCTCACGCCGCAGCAGTGCGATCCAGTCGCGCAGGTCGTCGCAGGGCACGACGCCGAGTCTACCCAGCGCCCGGACGGCGCCCGGTCGCGCGTGCCTTACTCGGGCGGCCGCTTGCGGTGATGTGCCAGGTACTTGGCGAGCTCGCCGAGCGCGACCACCGCGAGGAAGATCAGGCCGACGACCAGCATCGAGAGGACGATGTCCCGGCCCTCGACATCCGGCGGCTTCTCCGCAGCGAGGAGCGCAGTGAGGAACAGGTCGACCATCCGCGGGCGATCTTACTCCACGCGGGCGGCGTGAGCCGCGAGGGCGCGCTCGAGAGCGGCGGCGCCCGCGCTGGCAGCGGCAAGGGACCTGAGCGGTCCGGGGTTCCCCTCCAGCCGGAGAGAGGCGCGCGCCTCGTCGAGCGCATCGCCGTCGGGGGAGCCGAGGGCACATGCCGTAGCCGCCCAGGCCGGGGCGTCGAGCCGCGACGCGACGACGCCGCCCGCCCGGAGCTGGGTGCAGAGCGAGATCAGCTCGGCCAGGTCGGCAACGGCGCGGACGTCTCCGTGCCGCGCAAGCCGCACGAGCCCGTGGGCGTAGAGGTAGTCGCCGAGGAGCACAGCCGTGTCCCCGTCGGGCGGGCCGAAGAGGCGCGACCGGCCGTAGTGGAGGAGATAGCCCTCGTAGATCGTCTCGACTGCGAGCGCGAAACGCTCCTGGCCGAGGCTCGAGAACACGGGATCGAGCTCGCGCTTCGACGCGGGCCGCAACGCCGCATCCCAGAGCGCGCTTTCGGCCGCGGCCTCCGAGGCGATCGTCTCCCAGATCGTCACGCGAAGAACTCGGCCGCAGCCTGCACCGTGCGATCGATCTCCTCGTCGCCGTGCGCGGTGGCGACGAAGAGCGACTCGAACTGGGAGGGCGGCAGGTACACCCCACGCTCGAGCATGTGGCGGAAGAACGCGGCGAACCGCTCGGTGTCGCTCGCCGCGGCCTCGTCGAAGTTCCGGACCGGGCCGGCGTTGAAGAAGAGCGTGGCCATCGCGCCGACTCGTTGGATGCAAACCGGCTCGGAGCCTGCTGCCTCGCGCAATCCCGCTTCGAGGCGCGCGCCCCGGCGCTCGAGGTCGTCGTACAGTCCCGGCTCGGCCGTTCGCCGGAGCGCGACGAGGGCGGCGGCGGTCGCCAGCGGGTTTCCGGAGAGCGTCCCGGCTTGATAGACGTCGCCGACCGGCGCCAGACGCTCCATCACGTCGGCCCGGCCGCCGAAGGCCGCGAGCGGGAGCCCGCCGCCGGCGATCTTGCCGAGCACCGTGAGGTCGGGAATGACGCCGTACCGCTCCTGCGCACCGCCGCGTGCCACCCGAAAGCCGGTGATCACCTCGTCGAAGACGAGCAGCGCGCCGCTCGCGTCGCACAGTGCCCGCAGCGCCTCGAGGAAGCCCGGCTCGGGGGGTACGACGCCCATGTTCCCCGCCACGGGCTCGACGAGCACCGCCGCCAGGCCCTCGCCGTAGCGCTCGACGGCCGCGGCCGCCGCGTCGATGTCGTTGAACGCGGCAGATCACGGTGTCGGCCGTCGATCCGGTCGAGACGCCCGGGGTCGACGGGATGCCGAGCGTCGCGATTCCCGAGCCGGCGCTGGCGAGCAGCGCGTCGACGTGCCCGTGGTAGCAGCCGGCGAACTTCAGCACCCGGTCGCGCCGGGTCGCGCCGCGGGCGAGGCGGATCGCGCTCATCGACGCCTCGGTGCCCGACGAGACGAGCCGCACCATCTCGACCGACGGCACGGCGGCCGAGATCTCGCCGGCGAGCAGCGACCTCCCGTTCGGTGGGCGCGCCGAACGTCGTGCCGTCCGTCGGCTGCCCGCTGCACCGCGTCGACGATCTCCGGATCGGCGTGTCCGAAGAGGAGCGGCCCCCAGGAGAGAACCCAGTCGACGTAGCGGTTGCCGTCGACGTCGATCACGTACGCGCCCTCGCCGCGCGCGACGAACACGGGCGCATCGAGGCCGACCGCGCGCATCGCGCGGACCGGCGAGTTGACGCCCCCGGGAATCAGACGGCGCGCGGAGCGGAAGAGATCGGCGCTGCGTGTGCCCGAGACCGTCTGCTTCACGGACGGAGCCATGCAGCGACGTCCTTCGCCCAGTAGGTGAAGATCAGGTCTGCGCCGGCGCGTTTGATCGCAGTCAGGCTCTCGAGCGCTGCCCGACGCTCGTCGAGCCAGCCGTGCGCGGCGGCGGTCTTGATCATGGCGTACTCCCCGCTGACGCTGTAGGCGGCGATCGGCGCGTCGAAGCGAGCCCGGGCTGCCGCGATGACGTCGAGATAGGGAAGCGCCGGCTTGACCATGATCACGTCGGCGCCCTCTTCGAGATCGAGCGCGCACTCCCGCATCGCTTCGCGGACGTTCGGGGGATCCATCTGGTAGCTGCGCCGGTCTCCGAAGGACGGCGCCGACTCCGCGACCTCGCGGAACGGGCCGTAGAAGGCAGACGCGTACTTCGCCGAGTAGGCGACGATCGGGGTCGTCTCGTGTCCCTCACCGTCGAGAGCTCCGCGGATCGCTCCCACCCGGCCGTCCATCATGTCGCTCGGCGCGACGACGTCCGCCCCCGCCTCGACGTGCGACAGCGCCGTGCGCGCCAGGAGCTCGAGGCTGAGATCGTTCAGGACCTCACCGTCGCGGACGATCCCGCAGTGGCCGTGCGACGTGTATTCGCAGAGGCACACGTCGGTCATGAGGACGAGCTCCGGAACCCGTTCGCGCAGCGCCCGGAGCGCTCGCTGGACGATTCCGTCCTCGGCGTAGGCGCCCGTGGCCACCTCGTCCTTCTCCTCGGGGATGCCGAACAGGAGCAGCGCCTGGACGCCGAGCCCGGCCGCCTCCTCGGCCTCGTCGCAGAGGCGGTCCACCGACCGGCTCGCGATCCCGGGCAGGCCCTCGAGCGGCTGATCGACGTCCGTCCCCGGACAGACGAACAGCGGATAGACGACATCGCCCGCGTCGAGGCGCGTCTCGCGCACCAGCTCGCGCAGCGCGTCCGTCCGCCGTAGGCGACGGAGACGGGTCGCGGGAAACGAGGCCACACGTGGCATCTTTCCAGGTGGCGGCCCTCGGCGCGTTCGCTACCGTGGCCCGGATGGCCCGGCCCCAGGCCTCCGGCTTCGCCGCGCGCACGGACGTCCGCGCCCGGGCTCGGGGCCGCTCGAAATGGATCAGGCGGCTCGTTCTCGCGGCGATCGCGCTGGCGTTCGCGATTCCGATCCTCGTGCTCGTCTTCGACTCGGCCGACACGACGGCCCGGTGCCGGTGCCCGCGTCCGACCGCCTGCTGCCCGCCGGGCCCCCGCAGCCCCAGGTGGTCGCGTTTCAGGGAGCCTTGCGTCTCTTCTTGCCCATCTCCGAGAGCCGGGTGACCGCAGTCGGCTACCAGGCCGTCGGCGAGGGCGCGCTCGCGCTCGAGCCGGTCGGAACCCAGGCGAACGCCGGCGTCTTCACCCGCCTGCTACGACGGCTGTTCGGCCAGGATCAGCCGGGGATCCGCTACTACCTCCTCGGTGGGGAACGGCGCGGTCGCGACCGCGGCGGCCTCGACGTCGGCGCGCCGGCCGGGAACGACGTGTACGCGCCGGTCGACGGCACGGTCATCGCCATCTCGGATCAGATCCTCAGCGGCGAGCCGTACGGCGTTCGCATCGACATCCAGCCGTCCGGCAGCCCCGGCCTCGTCGTCTCGCTGACGAACCTCGAGCCAGACGAGGCGCTGACCGTCGGCTCGACGGTCGCAGCCGCCCGCACGAAGGTGGGCAGCGTCGTCGATCTCTCCGAGGTCGAGTCCTCGGCTCTCGCCCGCTACACCCAGGACTCGGGCCAGCACGTGCAGATCGAGGTCCGGCCGGCGTCGAACCTCAGCCTGCCGCTGAGAATCCTCCTCGTCGCGGACGTGTTCGGAGCGCCGGGCAGGCGAGCGGTCGAGGCGCACCTGGCGGCGCTGCGCCACGAGCTCGCCATCGACTTCTGCGTCGTCAACGGCGAGAACGCCGCGGACGGCGTCGGGTTGACGGCGAAGCTCGCGCACAGGCTGCTCGAGGCCGGCGCGGACGTGATCACGACGGGAAATCACGTCTGGCGGCACCGTGACCTGATTCCCGTGCTCGGAGACCTCGAATCGGGTGCTGCGGCCCGGCGAACCTCGGCAACGCGCGGAGCGCCGGGGCAGGGCACCACGGTGGTCGCCGGCGACCGACGGGACGCCCGTGGCCGTCGTCAACCTGATGGGGCGCCTGTTCATGAGCACCGAGACGCATCCGTTCCTCGTCGCCGAGCAGCTCGTCGACGAGGCGCGCCGCGAGACGCCGATCGGTCGTCGTCGACTTCCACGCCGAGGCGACGAGCGAGAAGATCGCGCTCGCCCGCCTGCTCGACGGGCGCGCCACCGCCGTGATCGGGACCCACACCCACGTCCAGACGAACGACGCCCGCGTGCTCGCGGGCGGAACGGCCGCGCTGACCGACGCGGGCATGACCGGCCCGCACGACTCGGTGATCGGCGTGCGCGCCGAGCTCGCGATCGAGCGGATGCGGAGCGGGATGCCCGTGCGGTTCCATCCGGCCGACGGAGACGTCCGCATCGAGGGGGCGCTCGTCGAGTGCGGACCGCGACGGCCGCGCTACTCGCTGCGAGACGGTGCGGGTGCCCGTGCCATAGCGGCGACGGCCACCGCGGCGAGCGCGACGAGCGCGACGTTCCGGGCGACGAGCAGCCACACGGGCCCCGGCTCCGCGCGCGACGAGATCCCAGTAGCGGGACGGGAACCAGAGCTGGGTCAGCACGAGCGCGAGCGCCAGCAGCGCCGACGCGGCGAGCCCTCGCCGTCCGGCGACGAGAGGTACGAGCGGGATGAGCCAGATGAGGAACTGCGGCGAGATCACCTTGCCGAGCGCGACGAGCGTCGCACAGCGCGGCCGCCCAGCCTGCGACGAGCTCCTCCCTCGAGCCGCGGCGCATGGCGAAGAGAGCCCAGACGCCGACGACGGCGACGACCTGCAGCGCGGTCAGAGTGGTGCCGAGAGCGTCCGGAAGCGCCCCGGTGAGGTTCTGCGAGCCGAAGCTGGAGACGACCTCCGGCTCGTAGCCGCCGAGCTGGTGCGCCGCCAGGAGCGCTGCCGAGCCGAGGCTCTCGATCTGGAGCGGCCGGCCGGTCTGGCGCTCGAAGCTCGCCTGGAGGCCGTCCGGGCGCGAGCGCGGCGAACGGGACGAAGACCACCGCGAGCACGAGCGACGAACACGGCCAGAGCGAGAGCCGTCTCCCGGCCCCCCTTGCGTCGAGCGAGGTAGAGGAGCGCGATCGGCAGCAGAACGAGCGGGTAGAGCTTCGCAGCGACCGCGAAGCCGAGCACGGCGAAGCGCGAGCCGGCTCCGCCCGACGACGAGCGCCGCCAGCGCGCCGACCGTGAGCAGGGCGGGCCAGACGTCGAATCGCGTCAGGATCACCGGGCCGAGCGCGAGCGGAGCGAGCCCGAGGAAGGCCGCGGCGCCGTAGAGGCGCTCGGGCCGGCGCCCGACGGCCACGAGGGCCGCACGGCGAAGACGATCGTCGCCGACTCCGCAGAGGGCCACGAGCACCTCGAACGCCGGCCGGTAGTCGTCGCTCGGCGCGAGCGACGGCAGGACGAACATCGGGAGCGCCCCGGGTGGATACTCGAGCGAGAAGTCCCGGTAGGGGACCTGCCCGCGTCGACGATCGGCGTCGCCGTAGCGCTGGTACGTGCGGCGTGTCGACGATCTGGTAGCCGTCGAACGGGCCGGTGTGGAGGATCCCGAACGACGCGAGGAAGAGCAGGACGATGCCGACGGCGGCGGCGGCGAGCGCCTGCCGCGACGTCAGGCCTGCGCTCCGACCAGCTCGCGGATCTCGCGATCACTCGGCTGCTCGGCCGTCTGCTCGGCGCGCCGGAGCGCCGGGGCGAACAGCGCGAAGGCGACGAAGGGGAAGAACCACGGGATGTAGAGATAGAACCAGTGCGTGAGCACGATCTCGAAGCCGATCAGGACCGCGGCCGTCAGCGCGGCGAGCTGGAGCGGCGACTTCCGCCGCGGCACGAACGCCGAGACGATCGCGCCGACCAGCAGCAGCACCTTCAGCACCGTCTGGACGATGTGGAGGTCGGGGTAGCCCGGCGTACACCGCCCAGTTCCAGATCGAGAACGGCGAGTCGCGGCCGAGCTGCCAGCCGAACGTGCGGTCCCAGAAGACCCGGGCCGCATGGACCGGGTCGGGCTCGAGGAGGAGTACCCAGAAGCCGAGCAGCGGTCGCGATCAGGAAGCCCGCGGCGAACAGCACGAGGGCGCGCGGACGCTTGAGGCCGTTCGGATACGAGGCCCAGAGCGGCACGAGCAGGAACGGCGGCGAACTTCGCCCACGAGGCAAGCCCGACGAAGAGCCCGCGCGCGGCCGGCGAGGTCGCGAGCCAGAAGCCCCAGACGAGGATCGCGGGCAGGATCGCGTCGTTCGAGTTGGAGCTCGAGACGTATGTCGTGAAGGGGTACGCGACCCAGGCGAACGGGAGGGTCGCCGCCAGCCGAGCGCGGCCGAAGCGCCAGCCGACGAGCGCGAGGCCGATGAGCGTCAAGCCCGTCGAAGAGGAGCGACGGTGACGTGGGCAGCCGGCAGCCGATCCCACTTGCCGCTCCAGCCGGCGGCGAGGTATCCCGGGATATAGGCGATGTACGTGATCGGGCCGTAGGTGTCGCCCCGGTCGTTCGCCGTCTCGCAGCGGCCGTTCGTCTGGATGCGGTCGCGGACGTTGCCGTTAGGCAGTCGGGCGGGCCGCACTCCGCTCCCTCGCGCACCGGGAAGTTCCCGTACGGGCTCTGGTCCTCGCTGACGATCCGCTGCGCGCCGATGACGCCCGCGTAGCCGACGTCGATGACGTTCGACGCCTCGAGATTCAGCCCGATCCGGAAGCCGGCGATGAACACGGTCGCCGCGACGAGCACCCAGACCGGCCAGAAGCGAGGCGGCGAGGGCGCGCGCGAGCGGCCGCGCGAACGCCGAGCCAGATCATGCGCCCGAGGAGATACACGAGCGGCGGATAGGCGAGCGGAACCGACGTGAAGATCTCGCCCTCGTTGAAGAACCACCAGGAGGCGCTGAAGGAGAGGAGCACGAGGAGGTCGAGGTTCCGCATCGAGAGCGGGCGGCGGAAGTTGGCAAGGCCGATGAAGAAGACGCCGCAGAGCGGCCACCAGATCCAGGGCTCGTTGATCTTCCTGCCGAACGAGCCCTTCGTACCCGCGCGCCATCGTCCAGGCGACCTGCGGGCCGATCCATGCCTCGGTGACCTGCGCGGCATCGTCGTCGACCGTCGCCAGGACGATCTGGCCGGCGTCCTGGCCGGTCGGACCAGACCTTGACCTTCCACTCCTTCGTCTCGGCGTCGTAGTCGCCGTCTTCGTGAGACCGTCCTCCGGATAGCGCTCGACCCAGTCCTCGACCTGCGGCACCGAGAGCGCGAGCTCGATCGCGACGCTTCTCGTGGAGCTGCGGGCTCTCGCTCGGCCGGGACGAAGGGCGTCTCGATGAGTCCGCCCGTTCTCGTCGTACGCGGGTCGCTCGTCGCGGCCGACGCGACACCGGTCACGGCCAGCAAGCACGCGACGGCTACGACGAGGACAGCCACGCGTCCCACCCGATCGCTCATCCTGCTACCTGCGGAAGGACCAGAGCTTGTTGCCGAGGAAGCTGAGCGGCGTCACGAGCACGATCGCGACCGCCTGCGCCGGGACCTTCGGCAAGCCGACGGCGACGAGCAGCGCGAGGATGGCGAGGTTCGCCCCGAGCGCAGCGAGTGACACGACCAGGAAGCGCGCGCCCTGGGTGGCGATGTGGCCGCGCTCACGCCTGAACGTCCAGAGCCGGTTCCACGTGTAGTTGTTCGTTACGGCGACGGCGAACGAGAGACCGCGGCCACGAGGTAGGGGACGCCGGCCGCGTGGACGAGCAGCGCATAGACGGCGACGTTGACGAGGTAGCCGGACGCGCCGACGAGACAGAACTGCAGGAGCTGGATCCAGTTCCGTCGCTTTCTGATCGCCGACCTGGCCGCGCCGGCGCCAGCCGCGAACCGGGTCGGAGGGCGCGCCGCAGTGTCCGTCGCACGTGTCATTCACACAGGTTAGAGCGCGAGCGGCGCCACAGGTTCCCGGAATCACGCGACAACGCTGAAGCGCTCCTCGCCCCGGGGCTCCTCCCAGCTCGTCTCGACAGCGTCCACGCTGGCGCCCGCAGGCCCATGCCGGCACCACTCGACCATGCTCTCCACCGGCGCACGCTCACCCTCGAAGACCGCCTCGACACGGCCGTCCGTGACGTTTCTGACCCATCCCTTCACCCCGAGCGAGCGCGCGCGGTCGCGTGTCGCCGCGCGAAAATAGACGCCCTGTACCGAGCCGCTCACGAGGACGTGCGCGCGCACGGCCGTCAGAATCCCTCAACGCCGACGAGCGGAACGAAACGGCACGGCACCGTGCGCGCCACCGCCGGCCCTTCCGGCGTCGCAACGATCACCTCGAGGCGCTGGCCGAACCTACCGCCGACGGGCACGACCATCCGGCCATTCGGAGCCAGCTGCTCGTAGAGCGTGCTCGGAAACCGCGGCGCCGCAGCGGCGACGACGATCACCTCGAAGGGAGCGCGCTCTGGAAGACCGAGGCTTCCGTCGCCGACGTGGACGGTGACCCGGTCGCCGTAGCCCGCCGCCGCCAGGTTGTGCCGCGCCGCGTCGGCGAGCTCAGGATGCCGCTCGACCGTTTCGACGATCGCACCCATCTCGGCCAGTACGGCCGCCTGGTAGCCGGAGCCCGTTCCCACGTCGAGCAGGCGGTTCCCCGGCCGCGCACCGGCCTCCTGGCAGATGAGGCCGACCATGTACGGCTGCGAGATGGTCTGCCCGCAGCCGATCTCGAGCGGGCCGTCCGCGTACGCACGCGACAGATCGGCCTCGTGGACGAACAGCTCCCGCGGAACCGTGTCCATCGCCGCCAGCACGAGCTCGTCGGTGATCCCGCGCTTGCGCAGCTGGCGCTCGACCATCCGGTGCCGGCTCGCGGCCGGATCACGCATGGAGCGCGGGCGCGGCACGCGAGGCAGGCGTCTCGAGGCCGAAGTGTCGCCGCGCGATGCCGGCCAGGTCGGTGATCGACGGCGACGGGGGGAACGGATCGCGCTCGAAGCCGGCTGCGAGCATGGGCACGATCGAGTCGCCCGCGAGGAGCGACCCGTGGCTACCGCCCCCGGCATGGTTGCCACCCCCGAGATCGGCGAACTCGAAGCCCTCCTCCGCGGAGACCAGCACCTCTCCCGCGGCTGGGCAGGCGAGCGCGCGCCAGGCACGGCCGAGCCCGTCCGGGTAGCGGGTCGGGTCGAGGACGCCCAAGTCGCCCTCGGTCTGCCAGGCGCCGGCGGCCGGCGCGAAGCGAATCTCCTCGCCTGCGCGGCGCGCGACCGCCTTGCCGTCCTCGCGGAACAGCACGAGGTCGACCCCGTCCCGCCCCTCCAACCGCCCGGCGAGACCGCGCTCGTCGAGCCGACATTCCTGCAGCCGGTAGACCATTCCGTACCGGTTCGAGGCGGTGACCAGAACGTCGCCCGACTCCAGGAAGCGACTTCGTGGAGCGGGCACGCGCAGGTCCGAGAACGCGTCCTCGAGGCGCACAACGTCTCGCACCGCCGTCTGACCATGGTCGGCGCAGACGACGATCGCGTAGCGCTCGAGGAACGCCTCGTAGCCGCCGGCCGCCTCGAGCAGCTCGGCAACCGCCCGGTCGGCTCGCCGCAGCGCGTCGTCCGAGCCCTCCGGGCCGGCCGCGTGCGACGCGTAGTCGTAGTCGGGCAGGTAGTAGACGAGGAAGTCGAAGCCGTCACGCGTAACGAGCCAGCGGCCCACCGCGACCGCGTAGGCGTCGACCGAGCCTGCGGTACGCGAACGGACGGCGAAGGGCGTGCCCACGTCGTCGGACTCGTACAGGTTGAAGAAGAAGAACCGCGTCGGCCCGGAGACCGACTCGTACCAGCGGTTCCGGCTCGCGACGGCCGGCAGGCGGATGCGATGCCGCCGCGGGCCCCGGTAGCAGGTGAAGTTCACCGCGCCCGTCACCAGGCCGGCCTCCTCGAGCGTCTCGAACACCGTCGTCTCGGTCTGCGCGAGATGCGAGCCAGACAGCTCGACGATCGAGTCGCGCATCGTCTCGCGGAGCCCTGCCGCCCGGACCGCGCCGAGCGACGAGCCATACTCGACGATCCTTCTCTCGCCGCGGTGGTACCAGACGAGGTGCGGAATCCCGTGGCCGTCCGGCCCGCTCCCGGTCGCAATCGAGCTCAGACAGACCGGTGTCACCGACGGGAAGACGCTGACGCCGCGCGTGTAGACACCGTGCTCGGCGAGGAACGAAAGCGCCGGCAGCCGGCCCTGCTCCATGCCTCGCTCGAGCATGCCGGGTGTCAGCCCGTCGATGATCGTCAGGACGAGCTTCTTGTCAGACACGGACGTCGAGCGCGCCCCGTTCCGACTCGAGCAGCACCTCGGTCACGTCGCCGAGATCCTCCCCGTCCACCTGGAGCGGGGTCGGCGCATCACAGGCGACCTTCGCCCCGTCGATGTCGTGCGCGTAGAGGTAGCCGTCTCGCGACGTCTGCAGGCCGGGTCTCACGACGAGCGACCAGACGAGATGGGCGAACCCGGTCGGGGTCAGCTGCCTGGGCCCGACGAGGTCGAGGCCGAGCTCGAACTGCGCGAGGGGCGCCGCGTGAACCGGCACCGGTCCAGCAAAGGTGTACGGATCGCAGTTCGCGGCCACGAGCAGCGCACAGCGCCCATGCCCTTCG
This sequence comes from uncultured Thermoleophilia bacterium, assembly GCA_963797645.1. GTDB lineage: Bacteria > Actinomycetota > Thermoleophilia > Gaiellales > Gaiellaceae > CAWCQC01. The sequence continues at coordinate 151,071 of CAWCQC010000007.1, forward strand.
ACGCTGATGGTCGGGTGCGATCTTCCCCTTCCGGCGTCCGACGATCCGAGCCATATCGGCCACGTAGGCGACGTCGCTCGGCCGCTTGCCGTTCTTCCGCCCGCGCTGGTCGACGAGCCGCACGATCTCCGCGTCGAGCCCGAGGCCGGCGCAGAACGTGAAGCGGCGCCCGTTGACGCGGCCCAGCGAGATCCGCCGCGTGTCTCGCGACCGCGCGAGGCGCCTGGCACACGCGAGCGGGTCGCGCGGCAGGCCGAGAGCGCGGGGCAGCACGCTCGTGGCGCCTCCCGGGATGAAGCCGATCGGTACTGACGGCAGCATTCCGTTCACGGCCTCGTTGAAGACCCCGTCGCCGCCGTAGACGAAGATCTCGTCGTACCGCTGACACGCGTCGGCCGCGACCTCGGCTGCGTGGCCGCGGGCCCGCGTCTCGAGCGTCTCGACGGGGCCGGCCTCGGCGAGCACCCTCCGCACCGCCTCGACCCGCTCCGGCGTGACTCCCGTTGCCACCGGATTGACGATCAGCGCGGCGTGGCGATCCATCCGGCAACTCTAGAGGCGATGGGGCGACTGCGTCGGGCACGTCGCAGGGTCGATCGGTCGGCAACGGTGCTCGAGCGGCCGGATCCGCCAGTCGGGAGGCGTGCGACCTTCGGTCGACTCGGGGCTCGGCCGGTGACGCCTCCCGGCCGCCCTTGTGAGCCCCTCCCTCGCCCGTGTCCCGGGTCCGCCCCCCTCCTCAGCTCGCTGCCGCGCTCGTGAGGGAGTCCTCGAGCGCGTCGAGGCCGCGCTCCAGATCCACGTCCGCCACCACGAGCGGAACGAGGATCCGAATGACGTTCGAATAGATGCCGCACGCGAGCACAAGCAGCCCGCGCTCCCGGGCTTCGGCGACTGTCGCCGCGGCCAGAGCTGCCGCCGGCGCCTTTGTCGCATGGTCTTCGACCAGCTCGATCGCGAGCATCGGCCCGATCCCGCGGACGTCGCCGATCGCCTCGACTCGCGTGGCGATGTCTTCGAGCCGGGCCCGGATGCGCTCGACCGAGCTCCTCGGAACGCCGCCGGAAGCCCTCTTCGGAGACCGTGTCGAGGACCGCCGCGGCAGCAGCGCACGCCACCGGGTTGCCGCCGAACGTACCGCCCAGGCCGCCGGCGTGGACGGTGTCCATGATCTCCGCCGGCCCGGTCACCCCAGCCAGCGGCAAGCCGCCGCCGAGCGACTTCCCGGTCGTCATCAGGTCAGGCTCGACGTCGTATCTCTCGATAGCCCAGACGGGCCCCGTGCGCCCGACGCCGGACTGCACCTCGTCATTGACGTAGAGGATGCCGTGCTCGCGGCAGAGCGCCGCCAGCCGGGGCGGGAAATCGGGCGGCATCGGGATGAAGCCGCCCTCGCCCTGCACGGGCTCGAGAACGACGCAGGCCACCGACGCCGGATCGACGTGGCTCTTGAACAGGAGCTCGAGCTCGTGGACGGCGTCGTCCGTCGTGATGCCGCGATACTCGTAGGGCGCCGGCGCGAAGTAGATCTCCGGAGCGAACGGGCCGAAGCCGAGCTTGTAGGGCATCACCTTGCTGGTCAGGGACATCGTGAGGAGGGTCCGGCCGTGAAAGCCTCGGTCGAACGCGATGACCGCCGGCCTGCCCGTCGCCACGCGGGCGATCTTGACCGCGTTCTCGATCGCCTCGGCGCCGGAGTTGACGAGGATCGACTTCTGCTCGGCGCCCCGGCAGGGCGACAGCTCGGCCAGGCGCCGGCAGACGTCGACGTACGGCTCGTAGAGGCCGACCATGACGCACTGGTGGAGATAGCGGTCGATCTGCTCGTGCATCGCCGCGACCGCCGCCGGCAAGCCGTGGCCGGTGTTCTGACAGCCGATCCCGCCCGCGAAGTCGATGTACTGCTTGCCGTCGACGTCCTCGATCCAGACGCCCTCGGCCCGCGAGACCACGATCGGCGGAGTCGCCACGCCACGGGCGACGTAGCGCTCCTTCTCCTCGATCAGGCGCTCGGTCTGAGTGTGCTCTCGAAGCGACATGCCGCGAGTCTAGCCCGTTCCGTTCGTCACGACCTTGGACGACCTGGCGACAACGACTGGCCCGACTTGGCCACCTGGACCACGCCGAGGGTTCGGTAGGCTGCCGCCATGGAGATCAGCGCACGCAATCAGCTTCCCGGGACGGTCAAGAGCGTCACGCTCGGAAGCGTCATGGCGGAAGTGGTCGTCGACGTCGCCGGCCACGAGGTGGTGTCCGCCATCACCCGCGGGAGCGCGGAAGCGCTCGACCTCGCGGAAGGGGTGGAGGTCACGGTCATCGTCAAGGCGACCGAGGTCATGCTCGCCCGCTAGTTCTCGCGTCCTCGAGGAAGCGAAGGGCAGCGCCTGCGGATTCCGCCCTCCACCGGGCAAGCGTCCGGTCGAAGCCCTTTGCGGAACGCGCACGCCCTTCGAGCGCCTCGGCCACGGGTCCGAGCACGTTCAACTGTGCTTCTATCAAGGGCTTGGCGGTCACTGCCCTGCCGCTCGAGAAAGAGGAGCTTGAGGAGAAAGAGCGAGCGGACCTCGCGCACGTGCTCGACCGGCTCGGCCAGCCACCGCCCCAGCAACCGCCGCCCTGACGGTGTCGGGCCGAGAACCGTCCGTCGCGGCCCCCGGTCGCCAGGCTCGTGGCCTCGCTCCTCGACGAGCCCCTTGGCCCGCAGCATGTCGATCGCCCGGTAGACGAGCGGCCGGGGTATCGACCAGACGCGTCCGACGGCTCCGTCCGGCGCGAGCGCCTGGGCGAGCGCGAAACCGTGGCCGGGACGCTCGACGACGAGCGCGAGAACCGCCCACTCACCGACGGAGAGCGTCCCTGGTGGACGATCCATCCCGCCACGCTACCGAGCCAGGCTAGGCCGGGTCGTCCTCCTTCGTGCCTCTGCGACCGGCCGGAAGCGGGACGACCCTCGTCGCGGCCGCCTTGAAGGCGACGAACGCGTGGTCGCCGCGCTCGAGCCCGAGCCGCTCGGCGGACGCTGTAGTTATCTCGGCAACCACCGGCCCGACCCGGATGCGCACACGGTTTCCGAGCGGGATGATCGACGTGATGGGCCCGTCCAGGTGGTTCAGCACGGAGTCGTCGGCAGTGGCGTTTCGTGCGACCGCGACCTCCCAGGGATAGACGACGACGCCCACTCGCCCGGAGCCCTCATCGGTCGATAGCACGGAGCCCCCGGCGTCGAGCGTGACCTCGGTGAGGCCGCCGTCAGCGGACCGGGCAACTCCCGGCATCAGGTTTCCCCCCGTGAAGCTCGCGACGAACGGGTTCGCCGGCGCCTCGACCAGCTCGCCCGGGGAGCCCACCTGGAGCACCCGCCCGTCGACGATGACGCCGACGCGGTCGGCGAGCGCCGCGGCGTCCTCGAAATCGTGCGTCACGAGCAGGGTCGGGAGACCGAGGTCACCGAGGAGCTCCTGAAGCTCCACTCTGACACCCGCTCGCGTGTGAGCGTCGAGTGCTGACACCGGTTCGTCCAGCAGGAGGATGGAGGGGTCACGGGCGAGGGCCCGGGCGAGGCCGACCCGCTGCCGCTCGCCGCCCGAGAGCTGCGCCGGGCGAGCCCGGGCCAGGTGGTCGATGCGAAGGCGCTCGAGCAGCTCGCCCACCCGCGCCCGGCCGCCGTAGGCGACGTTCTTCTCGACCGTCATGTGCGGGAAGAGCGCGTACTCCTGGAAGACGAGGCCCACCCCGCGGCTCTCCGGCGGCAGGTCGATGCCCGCCTCTGCGTCGAAGAGGACCCGCTCGCCGACGGCGATTCGCCCCCGGTCGGGGCGGCGCAGGCCGGCGACGGCGCGCAGCACGGTCGACTTGCCGGCTCCGGACGGCCCGACGAGGGCGAAGGTCTCCGCCCCGACCTCGAGCTCTAGCTCGACCCGGAACGAGCGGAGGGGGACTCCGATATCAAGCCGAAGCGCGTCCACGAGGGAATGAACTTGACGGTGAGAAGGACGGCGCCGCTGATGATGACGAGGAGGGCACCGATCGCGAGCGCGACGTCGAAATCGATGTCGAACTGGGCGTAGATCGCGAGCGGGAGCGTCTGGGTCACCCCCTGGAGGCTCCCGGCGAAGAAGATGGTGGCGCCGAACTCGCCGATGCCCCGCGCGAACGCGAGAGCGGCGCCGGCGCCGAGACCGCCCGCAGCCAGCGGCAGCGCGATTCGGCGAAACGTGCGTGCCGGGCCTGCGCCGAGGGTGCGGGAGGCGGCGACGAGATCCTGATCGACCGACTCGAACGAGGTGATCGCCTGGCGGATGTAGAAGGGGCTCGCGACGTAGATGACGGCGAGGACAACCGCAGCCTGCGTGAAGCCGATGCTGAGTCCGAAGGCCTCCAGCGTGCCGCCGAGCAGGCCGAAGCGGCCGAATGCGGCGATGAGGCCGATCCCGGCGACAGCCGGAGGCAGCACGAGCGGGAGCTCGATCAGCGTGATCACGAACCGGCGACCTGGGAACCGACGCGTCGCGACGAGGTAGGCGGCCGGGGTGCCGACGAGCAGGATGATCGCCTGCGCGATGAGGTTCGTCTTGACCGTGACGACGAGGGCGTCCACGGCCGCGCCGCTCCCGAGCTGCGAGAAGAGCTCGCCCGGCGGGATCCGCGCGAAGATGGCGACGATCGGCAGCAGCAGGAACGCGAGAACGACCGCGAGCGAGAGGAAGAGAACACCGCCGAAGAGGCGCCTCGTCAGCCTGTGCGAGGCGCCTCCCTCGGCGGCGCCACGTTGCAGGTCGCCATGATCGTGCCTATGCATCGCCTAGTTGGCTGTAGTCAACAGTTGATTACGCGTTGCGTCAACTCCGACCCGCTTCGCGGTCCTCGCGACGGCGGATCGAGCGACTGGCGAGCGGGTGGGCGGGCTAGCGCTCGATCATCACGGACGTCGCCTTGACGACCGCGGCTGCTTCGGCGCCCGCCTCGAGCCCGAGCTCTTCGACGGCGTCCCGCGTGATGATCGCGACGCAGAGGGTCGGCTCGGTCACGTCGATCTCGACCTGCGCCAGCAGGCCCTCGACCCGAACCGATCTGATCGACGCCGCGAAAGTGGTTTCGCGCGCTCAGCTGCTCCGGCGCGTCCCCCTTCAGGCGCGCGATCTCGGCGGCGGGCACAAGTCGCCGGTTCGCCGAGTCCCTCTCTGTCTTGATGCGCCCCGCCCGATCCCAGCGCCGCAGCGTGTCGAGCGAGATTCCCAGCGCCCGGGCGGCCTCGGAAGCGGTGTAGGTCTCTCGAGCCACTCGGATCCCATCTTGGCCGGTCACTATTCTCGCGCGCAAGTGTCGGGTAACGGCGGAGCGTTCCTGTTCACGGCAGTCGCCGGCGTTGCGGCGGCGCTCCAGGCGTCGATCAACGCGGCGCTCGGCAGGCGCATCGGCACGCTCGAAGCGGCGACGTTCCAGACGATCGTCGCCGTCATCATCTTTGTCGGGCTCACGCTTGCGGCCCGCCAGACGGTCGGCGGGGTCGGCGGATGCGCTCCGGGAGCCTGCCTGGCTCTGGTTGAGCGGTGTGATGGGCGTGATCATCATCACGTCGCTCACGTTCGCACCGAACCGGATCGGCGTCCTCGCGTTCGCCGCGATCCTGATCGCCGGGCAGTCGATCACCTCGATCTTCATCGACCACTACGGGTCTCTTCGGTCTCGAGAGGATCGTCTTCACGTGGGAGCGCGCGCTCGGGCTCGCGCTGCTCGCCGGGGGCGCGTTCCTCGTCCTGCGCCGCTGAGCGGATGCGGCTAGGGGACGCGCTCGAAGAGCGCCGCCTGACCCTGACCGACGCCGACGCACATCGTGGCGACGCCGTACCGCCCGGCTCGACGCCGTAGCTCGTGCAGGAGGGAGACGACGAGCCGAGCGCCGCTCATCCCGAGCGGGTGCCCGATCGCGATGGCGCCGCCGTTGACGTTGACCCGCTCGGGATCGAGCCCGAGCTCGCGAACGACGGCGAGCGACTGCGAGGCGAACGCCTCGTTCAGCTCGACGAGGTCGAGATCGTCGACCGACACGCCCGTGCGCGCAAGCAGCTTGCGGACCGCGGGAACCGGCCCGATACCCATCACCCGCGGATCGACTCCGGCAACGGCGCTCGCGACGAACCGCGCGAGCGGACGGGCGCCGAGCGACTCGGCCTTCCCGGCGCTTGCCACGACGACCGCAGCCGCGCCGTCGTTCAAGCCGCTCGAGTTCCCGGCCGTCACGCTGCCGTCGGGCCGAAACGCGGGCTTCAGGGAGGCGAGCTTCTCGGCCGACGTGTCGGGCCGCGGGTGTTCGTCATGCTCGACGCCGGCGACCGGGACGATCTCGTCGTCGAACCGGCCGGCGGCGAGCGCCTCGGCATGCCGCTGGTGGCTCGCGAGCGCAAACGCATCCTGCTCTTCCCGCGTGACGGCGTACTCGCGCGCCACGTTCTCGCCCGTCTCGCCCATCGACTCGAGCGGGAACATCGCCTCGAGGCGCGGGATTCGGGAAGCGCCACCCGAGGGTCGTGTCCCAGGCCGTCTGGTCGCCCGCGCGGGAACGCGCGGTCGGCCTTGCCGAGCACGAGCGGCGCGCGGCTCATCGACTCGACGCCGCCGGCAACGAACAGGTCGCCGTCGCCCGCTCGGATCGCGTGGCACGCGGTCACGATCGCCGAGAGGCCCGAGGCGCACAGGCGGTTGACGGTGAGACCGGCGACCTCCTGCGGCAGCCCGGCGAGCAGCGCGGCCATGCGGGCGACGTTGCGGTTGTCCTCGCCGGCCTGGTTGGCGCAGCCGAGCACGACGTCCTCGATCTGCGCCGGGGTCGACGCCGGCACGCTCGACCGCCGCACCCACGGCATGCGCCGCGAGATCGTCGGGCCGCACGCCGGAGAGGGCACCGCCGTAACGTCCTACGGGCGTGCGGACGGCTGAGAGGACGACGGCCTCGGTCATGGCGAGGAGCCTATCCGGGCGCGATCACAGCGGTTGCTCCGACGAAGTCGGCGAGGTCGTCGAGGCTGGCTTTCACCGCTCGCCTCGGTGGGCGAACGACCGGGCTCGTAGCCCAGCGAGCGTACGACGAGAGCTCGGCTGCGGCGATCGCGCGACCAGGTCGGCCCGGCCGATCAGCCGGTCGCCGTGCAGGACCGGCATGACCCAGAAGCCCTGCCGCTTCTCCTTCGGAACGTAGATCTCGAGCCGGTACCGGAACCCGAACAGCTCCTCGGTTCGCGCCCGATCGCAGATCAGGTTGTCGAACGGAGAGAGCAGCGTCGTTCGGGGCTGCCACTCACCGGCCGCCAGCCGATCAGCAAGCCCAACGTCCTCGGCGTGAACGAACCACGGGCCGGAAAGCGGGCGCCGTCGTGCACCGAGCACGCTCGCCGGGACGATGCGGCCGCGCGCTTCGAGGTCGGCGAGCCGCTCCTGAAGCCCCGGATAGCAGCCGCGTACGAAATGCTCTTTGATGTGCTTCGGACGAGCGACGCCGAGGGCCCGAAGCGACAGCTCTGCCGCCCGCTCGACGGCGTCCCGCTCGTCGAGCTCGTCCCTGGGGTAGTCGGTCGGCAGGCAGCGCGCCGGCAGGTCGAAGAGCCGCACGTTGCCCCGGCGCCCCGCGACGAGGACCTCGCCTCGCACGTTCAGCAAGGCCAAGCATCCGGTTGACGTTCCTGCCGCCCGTCCAGCCGGTCGACTTCCCACGGGCGGGCCGAGCGATCCTCGAAGTCCCGGGACGCGAGCGGGCCGCGCTCCTCCAGCTCCTCTAGCACGTGACTGCGAAGCCCGTCGTTGGCGGCAAGCCAGTCGCGCATGCGCTTCGACCAGGGCGAGTCGCCGGTCGCGTACGCCCGCATCGCAGTACGCGTGGATCGGCGTAGTCCTCGGTCAGGACGAGCGACGCGGCATGTGCCCAGTACTCGAACAGGCGGCGCTCCTCCCAGACCAGCCGCTCGAAGTCTCGGCGACGTCATACGCGGCCAAGGCGGCTCCAGAGAACGAGCAGGTGCGACCGGGCAACGGCGCTCGTCGGATCGAGCTGGAGGCAGCGGAGGTCCCGGCACAGCGGAGAGCAGCGCCTCGCCGGCCTGGCGGCCGCCACGGCTGCGCGAGCCCCTGGCGCACGATCGCCAGCCGGCGCGCCGTCGCGAGCGAGAGCGTGAGCTCTACTGAGACGAACTCGACCCGTACCGGGCCCGGGAAGGCGCCGATCTCCTCGCCGCGGCGGAGCAGCTCGGTGACGGCTTGCCGGCCCTCGTCGCCGTAGTCCTTCGTCAGCTCGTTGACGTACATCCCGACGAAGCGGTCGGCCAGGCCCTCGTCGAGGCCACGCCCGTACTGCATGCGCGTACTCGAGCGCCTCGTCTCGCCGCTCGAGCCCGACGACGATCGAGTCGTGGAGGATGCCGGAGAGGCGGTTCAGGTTCTCCTCGCCGAGGTCCCGACGAGCGACGTTGGCGCCGAGAGGAAGCGGCAGGCCGGTGTCGAGGAGCCACCACTCGCCGAGGTCGACGACCTTGTGCAGCCCGTGATGGCCGTACGTGAGCTGGCCTTCGTGGATCAGCAGCCCTGCGTCCGAGCGGCCGGAGACGACCTCGTCGATGATCTGGTCGAACGGCACCTCCCGGAAGCGGAACTCGTGGCCGAGGACCAGGCGAAGCACGAGAAACGCCGTCGTCATGCGACCCGGGCACCGCGATCTCGACATCGGCGAGCTCGCCACGCGTCGATCGGACTGCCGCGCGACAACGATCGGCCCGTAGCCCGACCCCATGCTCGCCCCGTGCGGGAGGAGCACGTAGCGGTCCTGGACGAACGGGTACGAGTGAAGCGAGATCGCCGTCACCTCGAGCCGCCCCTCGAGCGCCCACTCGTTCAGCGTCTGGATGTCGCGCAGCACGTGCTCGAACTCGAACCCGTCGTGCATCGACGTTTCCCGACGCGAGCCCCCAGAACATGAAGGCGTCGTCCGGGTCGGGGCTATGGCCGAGGCGGATCAGCACGAGCGGGTGAGGCTAGCAAGCTCCTCGTCGACTGCGCCGGGAGACCCGACGCCGTCTCAGGACGTCAGCGGATGACCGAAGAACCAGCGCTCGAGCGGGCGGAGCAGCTCGTCGTCGGCGAACTCGACGACGTGCTCGTTCACGCCCTCGCGACTTCGACACCTCGAGGTCGTCGTGCAGCGCGGCATTGGCCGCAACGAGCGCATCGCCCATCTCGTACCCCTCGAACACATAGTCGTCGGAAGCGGGCTCGGGTATCGCAGCGGTTTCTCGGGTCGATCGCCCGGCCGACCGCCCACACGGCCCCGGGCCGCCGCTCGATCCAGATCACGATCTCCTCGCGCCGGCCGTCGTCGCCCACTCCGTGGAGCACCCGCTCCGCGAACCGCATCGACACCGGCCGAGGACTCCTTCACCGTCGCCAAGGATACAATCGCGCGCCATGGCCGAGGGACGCTGGTGGAAGAACCCGTTCGTCGTCGCTCTTCGCTCGCTCCTCGCGCGACGATCAACTCGCCGCGTACGTCATCCGGGAGCATGCGGGCGGTCGGTCGCTCGACGACATCCTGGAGGATCCGTACCTGCGCAACCGCTCGACGGAGGACCAGCGGCGGAAGCTCGTCGAGCGACCCGACGTCATTCGCGCCGTCGGCGAGCACACGGCGAGCAGCGCGGCCGGCGGGCAGCAGTCCACCTAGGCGGTCGACCGCTCGACCACCAGCGCCGCGAGTGCGAGGTCGAGCCCGGCGGAGCCGACAGCCTTGAAGACCACGATGTCGTCTTCTCCCTGACGCGCCGAGAACCCGATGAGCGAGCGCGTCCCGGAGCTCGTGGACCTCGAGCCAGTCGAGGACTCCTCGCGCGATCGGCTCCGCCAGGTCGCCGGCCGACGCCCGGGCGTCGGCGAGCGAGTCACAGCAGACGAAGGCGGCTCGCTCGAGCACGAGGTTGTCGAGCTCGCGTCCCTCGATCCTCGTCGCTCCGGTGGCGCAGACGAGTGCCCCCGTCCGCAGCCAATCGCCCCGTAGCACGGGATCTCGGGACGGCGTCGCCGTGACGACGACGTCGCGCTCGGCAGCGTCCCGCCCGTACTCCACGGGCTCGGCGTCGTGCGCGGCGGCGAACGCCTCGCGCCGGGCCTCGTCCCGGCAATAGACGGCGACGTCCTCGAGAGCGGGAAGGGTCGCCCGCAGGCACTCGATATGGGCGCGAGCAACCTCGCCGCAGCCGATCACTCCGAGCGAGCCGGCGGTCGCATGCGAGAGCGTGCCCGCGGCGAGCGCGCTCGTCGCAGCCACCCGAAGCGCCCGCAGCCGGCGGGCCTCGACGAGAGCGACGACGTCGGTGCCCTCCTCGTCGAGGACGACCACGAGCGCGACCGTGGTCGCCTCCCGCCACCGTCACAGCAGCCAGGCCCCTGTTGCCGTCGGCACCTGCCAGGACGAGGACGGGCGAGGTCGCCAGGCGAGTCGCCTCGTGTCCCGCCGACGTCGCTCCCGAGCTCGTCAGCGATCACGGCGACCGCGTCGGCAGGCGCGAGGAGCGCCTCGACCTCCGCCTCGGTGACGTACCGACTCACCGGGAGACGAGATCCGGCTCGAGGCTGCCGGCGACCAGGGCGTGCAGCAGCTCCGACAGGATCTCGACCCCATCTGCGACACGGGGGCCCGGCCGCGAGAAGAACGCATTGGCGTCCACCGCCACGGCGGGGCAGTCGGGAAGCCCGTCCACGGCGGGGGCCTCGGCGAGCGTCCGCGCACGGTCGAATCCACATGGAGCGAGCACGGCAAGCTCCGGCTGCGCGGCGGCGACAGCGTCCCAGGTCGTCCGAAACGAAGGCTTCCCGGCGCTGCCGAGAACGTCCGTGCCGCCGGCCCGCTGAACCATCTCCGGAACCCAGTGCCCGGCCACGAAGGGCGGATCGAGCCACTCTGCGACGAACACGCGCGGCGTCCGCGGCGGAGGCGCGACGGCGTCGATCCGCTCGTTCATCGTCCGGGCGACCTCGGCGGCCTCGCCGCGGGCACCGAGAAGCTCACCGAGCTCGATGATCGCGCGGCCGATACCCGCAAGCGTCGCCGGCGAGTAGTCGACGACGCGGACGCCGAGGCTCCTCACCTGCCCTGCCGAGACGGCGCAGACGTCGCAGAGCTCTTGCGCCACGACGACATCGGCGCGGATCTCGCTCCAGCGCTCGGCGTCGACGGCGTAGAGCGGTCGACCGGCCTGCGCGGCGCCGACGACGAGCCGATCGATCTCATCGCTCGGCAGGTCTGCCGAGTCGATCAGCGACGCCGTCACGGCCGGTCGCGCGGAGGCCTCGGGCGGCCAGTCGCATTCGTGCGTCACGCCGACGACGGAATCGCCCAGGCCGAGGGCGAACAGCACCTCGGTGGCAGCCGGAACGAGCGAGCAGATTCTCACGAAGGCGAGGAGGTCGGAGGCTGGTGCGTATGCGCCCGAGAGGATTCGAACCTCTGGCCTCAGCCTCCGCAGGGCTGCGCTCTATCCCCTGAGCTACGGGCGCGTGGGAGCACGCATTCTAGCCGCGGCCCCGTTCACGCCGAGCGACCGCGTCCTCCGGCACCTCGGTGCGCACGTACGCGAGCGCGACCACGCCGCCGTTCGCCCGAGCCGCACTCGTGACCCGGCCGACGACCTTCCCCTCGAAGACGACCTCCGCATCGGCCTCCGGGAGCTCGCTGCCCTCGATGCTCAGAACCCGCAACGCGCGGTTCGCGTGCCCGCGGTAGTGAAGCCGGGCCACCGGCTCCTGTCCCGGATAGCAGCCCTTCGTGAAGCTGACGGCCCGCTCGGTCAGGCCGGCCTCCGCCGGAAGCACGCGCTCGTCGACGTCCCGTCCCGCGGTCGGCGTTCCGGCCTCGATCCGTAGTCGTTCGAGCTCCTCGGCCCCTATCGTCGGAGCGAGGCCGGCATCGAGCACCTCGAAGCCGGGGAGGCCGTAGTCATCGGTCGGGATTGCCACGGCGTTCGCGGAGGGGTGCACCTCCTCGCCGAGTATCACCGCTGTCTCGTGTACCTCCGTCTCGATCGCGCAGCGGGCCGCAAAGCGGCTGCGGAGCAGCTGATCCCGCACGACGGCGCCGAGGCCTGGCTCGGTCAGGAGCAGGAAGTCCTCGGGGCCACGACGCAGAACCCGCAGCGTCGCGATGACGCGTGCCTTCGCCGTCAGCAGCAGCGCGTCGCAGACGCCGCCGACCTCGAGCGCGACGACATCATTCGAAACCATTCGGTTCAGGTAGTCGGCTGCCTGCGGGCCCTCGACGCGGACGAAGTCCCGCGGGCGCTCTGCGGTAACGATCTGCATGCTCACTAGTCTAGGGAGGCGTGTTCCGCTCGAAGCGAGAGAGGAAGGTACTGGAGCTCGGGTACGACCCGGGCCGCCTGCCGCCCGGCCAGTACCTGACCGAGAAATGGCCGGTCCTGCACGTGGGCGAGACGCCGAGGACCGACCTGGCGACCTGGGACTTCCGTGTGTCCGGCGAGGTCGAGACGCCGATCCGGCTGAGCTGGGACGAGGTCCTCGCTCTCCCCTCGACGGAGATCACGACGGACATCCATTGCGTCACGCGCTGGAGCAGGTTCGACACCACGTTCCGCGGCGTCCACTGGCGTGACCTGGCGGAGCTCGTCTCACCGAGCCCCTGGGCCAAGTTCGTGGTCGCACACGCTGAGCAGGGCTACACCGCGAACGTCCCGCTCGAGGCGCTCGAGGCCGACGACGCGCTGATCGCGTACGAAGCCGACGGTGAGCCGCTCTCGCTCGAGCACGGCTGGCCGCTGCGGCTCGTCGTGCCGAGCCGCTACTTCTGGAAGAGTGCGAAGTGGCTCCGCGGGCTGGAGCTGCGGAGTGAAGACGAGCCCGGCTTCTGGGAGAACTACGGGTACTCGAACGACGCCGATCCGTGGAAGGAAGAGCGATATGGATTTCTGTAGGGGCCGGACCTGTCCGGCCCGGACGGCGGCCCTGCGACGTCCGGGCGGGACTGGTCTGAGCGGGACAGATCCCGCCCCTACACGAGGTCGCGCGGGACGCTGAAGTCGCGAGTGCCCGCGAAGACCTGCTGCTCGCCCTCGTAGGCCTCGACCGTGTTCGTCGTGTAGAAGGCGCCGGCGTCCGACCACATCGCGCTCCTGGCCACCACGCGTGTGCGCCAGTCCCCCCGCCCCAGCTCGACCGCGTGGTCGGTCTCGACCCGGGCCGAGAGAGGATCGCCCTCGACGATGCGAAACGTCTCCCGGTAGCGCTCCATGATCTCCATACCGCTCGGCAACCGTGTCCGACCGCCGCCGTAGGTGTAGGTCAGCACGGCTCTCTCCGGTCGCGACGTCGCGTGTGACCGTCCGCGACGTGTTTCCCTCTGACAACGTCTCGGCAGCGAGCGGCGGCGAGCATTCCGGCTCCCCGAAAGGCCGCAACTCGTCGTCGCCCGCTCGCGGCTCTCGCGCCGGAAGGCTCAGGGCGCTTGCTCCGGCCAGCACCGAGAGGACGACGGGCTCGGGCGACGGCCAGACCCAGGGCCAGTAGGTCGGCGACACCGCCAGGCGGAGACGATGTCCCGGCGGGAACGCGTGGCCGGCCGCGCTCAGGCGTACCGTCACGTCGTAGCGCTCGCCGGGAACGAGCGGCGTGGGATGCTCGTGGCTCTCGCGATGCGTGAGGTTGAGCACGCCGGTCGAGACGAGGGTCGACTCGCCGGTCGGCGCGACGTCGCAGAGACGGACGGCGACGAAGGCCGCCGGACGGTCAGCCGCGACGGACAGGCGGGCTTCCGGAAAGCCGAGAATCTCGACCCGCTCCTCGAGCGGAGTCGAGTCGAAGCAGAGCGAGAGCCCGTCGTCCAGCCGCTGGTCCGGCGGCAGATCCGAGGCATCGCCGTACGGGCACCAGAGGCCCGAGTCGAGCCCGCAGAGCTGCGAGCCGCGCAGGTGGAGCCAGCGATCCGGGCCGGGCGTCTCCGTGAGCGTGCCCTCGCCGAGAGCAAGGACCCGAACGGACACTCCGGGGCCGGGCCACGCCTCCTCGGCCACCCAGCGTCCGGGGCGCTCCTCGTGGTGAGCTCGACCAGGAACCGGTTCCTGCAGCCAGGCACGAAGCAGCGGCTCCGTGTCGATGCCCGTGTCGACGCCCTTCAGCCAGCGGTCCCACCACCGCAGACACTCCTGGAGGAATCCGATCGCCGGCCCGGGCACACCGTCGTGCGGGAATGCGTGAGCCCACGGGCCTATGAGCCCCTTGCGCGGGCCGGGTAGCCCCGCGAGCAGCCGGAAGATCGCGTTCGTGTACCCGTCCGCCCAGCCTCCGACCGCGTAGACAGGACACTCGACGGCGGCGAAGTCCTCGCAGACCGACCCGTGCTTCCAGTAGGCGTCGCGGCGCTGGTGCGAGAGCCACGCCTCGACGAACGGGGGCGTCTGCTCGAGCCGCTCGAGCCAGAGCTCCCGCCAGCGCTCGCCCGCGTAGGCGGGATCCGGCGGTGTCGCATTCCAGACGAGCGTCTGGGAGGCCCATGGCAGCGCATCGACCGCCAGCACGCAGCCGCCGATGTAGTGCACGTCGTCCGCGTAGCGGTCGTCCGTCGAGCAGAGGGTCATGATCGCCTTGAGGGCGGGTGGCCGCCGGGCCGCGACCTGGAGGGCGTTGAAGCCGCCCCACGAGATCCCGGTCATCCCGACCACACCGGTCGACCAAGGCTGCTCCGCAAGCCAGGCGATCACCTCGACGATGTCGTCGTGCTCCTGCGCGAGGTACTCGTCGAGAAGCACGCCCTCGGACGAGCCGCTGCCCCTCAGGTCGAGGCGGGCGACGGCGTAGCCGTGGCCGGCCACGTACGGGTGCTGGAGCGCGTCGCGCTGCGCCGTCCAGTCGTCCTTCCGGTACGGAATCGCCTCGAGGATGACGGGCACCGGGTCCGTCTCGGCGTCCTCGGGCAGCCAGATCCGGACGCCGAGGCTGATCCCGTCGGACATCGGGATCCAGGCGTTCTCGATCAGCCGCACCGCTCGTGGGAAGTCGCTGACGACGCGCACGGCGGCCTAGTGTACGGGGACCGCCAGGCCATGTTCGTCCTGCGAACCCGACGCGCGAGCGGTTACATTCGCCGCCCATGCCGGCGAAGGCAACACGGTTCGGCCGTCCGCTTCCGGCCGGTGGGACGATCGGGGTTCCCGCTCCGGCGACACCGTTCCACAACCGCTCGGAGGTGCTTCGGGGCGTCGAGTGGTGGGAGGCCCGCGGCTTCCGGGTCAAGCTCGGCGCCGGGATCTACGAGCGTGACCACTGGGTGGCGGGAGACGCCGAGGCGCGGGCGCGCGACCTCGAGGCGATGTTCGCCGATCCGGAGGTGGACGTCGTCCAGTGTGCGCGGGGCGGCTACGGCTCGGCCCAGCTGATACCCCACCTCGACTTCGAGCTGATCGCGGCAAACCCGAAGGCGTTCGTCGGCTACTCCGACATCACGGCGCTCCATATCGCCCTGCGACAGAAGGCAGGCCTGGCGACGTTCTACGGCTACGGCCTCCACGGGGTCGGCGACCCGGAGACGACGTCCTTCACGCTCGAGCGCCTGCTCGCCGTCCTCCAGGGAGAGACGACCGGGGCAATCCCGCCGAATCCGGACGACCCATACGTCCGGGCGATCACGCCGGGCAAGGTGACAGCGCCGCTCGTCGGCGGGTGCTTCTGGCTCCTGATGCAGACCATGGGCACGCCGTGGGAGTTCGACGCCGACGGGTGCATTCTCTTCTTCGAAGACACGGACAACCAGGCCTGGTACGTGGACGGCTTTCTCGTACAGCTCGAGCAGGCCGGCAAACTCGCGGGCGTCGCGGGCGTCGTAGTGGGCGAGATGACGAACTGCGACTGGCCGCATCCCGGCTCGAACGACTTCCCCAGGGTGAAGTCGATCGAGGACGTGCTCGAGGAGCGCTTACGGCCGCTCGGCGTGCCGGTCATCTACAACCTCCCGCTCGGCCACGGCAAGCACCTCGCGACGCTGCCGCTGGGAGTGATGGCGACGCTCGATGCGGACGAACGGACGTTGACGATCGACGAGCCCGCGCTCCGCACGGCATAATCCTGACTCTCCGGTCAGGACCGGAGACCAGGGGAAAGGAGAGGGCATGAGGACACGGATGCTCCTGACGGCGGCGCTGGCCGTCGTCATCGGCATCGCGGCCGCCGGATGCGGAGGGGGGAGCTCGAGCGGAGAGGCGCCGCCCGAGGAAACCACCCCGGCCGACACCGGCGGGACGCAGGGAGCGACGGGCGAGGGAAGCGAAGAGATCGTGACGGGCGGCATCGCCCGCATCGGCACCACGGGTCAGATCGACTCGCTGAACCCGTTCGTCGGCTTCAACGCCGAGTCCTACGTCTCGTGGCTCATGACGTACCCGGTGCTCGTCGAGTACGGCCCCGGGCTGGTCATGCAGGGCGACTGGGCCGAGAGCTGGGAGATCTCGCCAGACGGGAAGACCTGGACGTTCACGGTCAAGGAAGGCCAGTGGTCCGACGGCGAGCCGCTGACGGCCGCTGACGGCGCGTGGATGATCAACACGACGCTGAAATATCAGGACGGCCCCACGGGCAATATCGTGTCGTACGTCCAGGGCGTCGTCGAAGCTACGGCGCCGGATCCGACGACATTGGTTGTGACGTTCGAGAAGGCCGTCCCCGAGGACAAGTTCCTCGAGGGGCTGACGCAGTATCCGATCCTTCCGGAGCACGTCTGGTCTGCGTACGAGACGAACAACGGCAAGGACCTCCGGACGTACAACCCGCAAGACGACCTCCCCCTCGTCTCCGGCGGGGCGTTCGTGCTGACGAGGTTCGACAAGAACGGCGTGACGCTGTACGAGAAGAACCCCGACTTCTACAACCAGCCCGCCTACGTCGATGCCGTTGGCTACCAGCACTTCGACAACGAGGACGCAATGCTGACGGCGCTCCAGGCCGGCGAGCTCGACTACGTCGACGAGGTGCCGCAGAAGGCGGTCGAGACGCTCCAGAACAACGAGGATCTCGTCGTCGAGATCATCGAGGGAAGCCAGGTTCAGAACTTCATCTTCAACTCCAGCGAGAACGGCCCCTACCCGGAGCTCCGCGATCCGAAGGTTCGTGAGGCGCTTGCCCATGCGATGAATCGAGACGAGATCGCCGACGTCGTCTACGCGGGCTTCGCCACCCCGGTCGCGAGCATGATCGCGCCGTACTCGAAAGAGTGGGTCAACCCGGCGCTCGTGCCCGAGCCGTACGACACGGCGATCGCGAATCAGATGCTCGACGAGGCCGGTTACCCGAAGGGCACGGACGGCATCCGCACCACGCCGGACGGACGGAAGATGGAATACGAGGTCGTCGTCCCGCAGGGCGTCGTCGGCATCCAACGCGAGTTCGAGGTGATCCAGAAGGGCTTCGCCGAGGCCGGCGTAAGGATCACACCGGCAGTCTTCGACGACACGACGGCGTTCGAGAAGATCCTCGGGACGAACGGTGACAGCTATGACACGTTCGCGATGTCGATATGGGACTGGGTCGGGCTCTTCGATCCCGACTTCGTGCTCTCCGTGCTGCTCTGCTCACAGCGTGGAAACTACTCGGACACCGGGTACTGCAACCCCGAGTACGACAAGCTCTACAACCAGCAAACCCTCGAGACGGATCCGGAGAAGCGCAAGGAGATCGTCTACGAGCTCCAGCAGATCATCTACGACGACCGGCCGTACGTGAACCTGGTCGCGCTGCAGGTCCTCACCGCTCGCGGCAAGAACTGGAGCAGCTTCCAGCCGGAGATCGCCGGGTACTCGAAACTTCCCTGGACACAGGTGCACCAGCTGGCCGGATAGCTCACAGGCGCGAAACGAGAGTCGAGAGACAGCGAACGCGATGCGCGGAACGGACTACGTCCTCAAGCGCATCGCGTTCGCGGTCGTGACGATCTTCGTCGCGATCACGCTCAACTTCGTGATTTTCCGAGCGGCCCCGGGGGACGCCACGACGTCACTCCGAGAGTGCCGGAACTGCAGCGCGGAGTTCAAGGCGGCGGTGCAGGCAGAGCTCGGGCTCGACAAGTCCAAGCTCGAGCAGTATCGGGTCTACCTCGGGGACCTCGCCCACGGCGATCTCGGGCGGTCGTTCGTCACCCGTCAGCCGGTCTGGAACGAGCTGCGGGGCCCCCTTCTCAACACGCTCCCGATGGTCGCCCTCGGGACGTTGTTCTCAATCGTCGCCGGCGTCGCGGTGGGAGTGGTCGCGGCGTGGCGACGCCGAACGGTCGCCGACTGGGGCGGGCTGTCGACAAGCCTCGTGTTCTACTCGATGCCGACGCAGTGGCTCGGGCTGATGCTCCTGATCGTCTTCGCCGGCGTGCTGCCCGCGTCGGGCATCTCGGATCCCTACCTCGAGTTCAGCGATCCGAGCTGGTGGACCGTGTTCGTCGACCGGATGAAGCACATGATCCTGCCGGCGCTCACGCTCGGGCTCGTGCTCTACGGGGAGTACGCGCTCATCGTCCGGTCGGCCATGCTCGAGACGCTCGGCGAGGACTACATCATGACCGCGCGCGCGAAGGGGCTGTCGAACTGGCGCATCGTCCGGACGCACGCCCTTCGGAACTCGATGCTCCCGATCATCACCCTGATCGCGCTGTCTTTCGGTTTCCTCGTCGGAGGAGCCATCCTGGTGGAGGCCGTGTTCTCGTATCCGGGCATCGGCCTCGTCACCTACGACGCGGTGTTCGACCGTGACTACCCGGTCCTGCAGGGCTGCTTCCTGATCCTCACCGTGTCCGTCGTCCTGGCGAACCTGATCGCCGACCTCCTCTACTTCAAGCTCGATCCCAGGATCTCGACGTGACCGAAGCGCACGAGCCGATCGCCGATGTCGCGGCCGAGATCGCGGGGCCGACCAGATCTCGCCGGGGTGTCGTCTGGTCGACCATCCGTTCGAATCCGGGCGCGGTCTTCGGCCTGGTCGTGCTCGTCGTGATGATCCTGATCGCGATCCTCGCGCCGTACATCGCGCCGTACGGACCGAGGGAGAAGGTCGGCGAGCCGTTCGCTCCCCCGTCCGCGAGCCACCCGATGGGCCTCGACGACGCGGGCGTCGACATGCTGACGCTGATGATGTACGGCGCCCGCGTATCGCTCGTCGTCGGTTTCGCCGCAGCGCTGGTGACGATGATCATCGGCGGCGCCGTCGGGATGGTGTCCGGCTACCGCGGTGGCAAGACCGACACCGTCCTCATGCGGATGACGGACTACGTCCTCGTCATCCCGGACATCCCCTTGCTGATCGTCGTCGCCGCGATCTGGGGACGAAGCCTGACCAACATCATCCTGATCATCGGCGTCATCTACTGGACGACCACAGCGCGGCTCGTCCGGGCACAGGTCGTGAGCCTGAAGCAGCGGGTGTTCGTCAAGCGCGCCCAGGCGCTCGGCGCGAGTCACTCGCGCATCGTGTTCCGGCACGTCTTTCCCCAGGTTGCTCCGCTTCTGATCGCGATCACCGTGATCTCGGTCGCGTTCGCGATCTTCGCCGAGACGGCGATCGCCTTCCTCGGCCTCGGCGACCCCACGGCCATCTCGTGGGGCAAGCTGATCGCGAACGCATTCGAAAGCAGTGCGATCACCGTCGGCGCCTGGTGGGCGATCGTCTACCCAGGGCTCGCGGTCGTTTTCGTCGTGCTCGCGTGCACGATGCTCGGCCGCGCGCTGGAGGATGCGCTGAATCCGCGCCTGCGCGTCGGCCACCTCTCGGTGCGCCGGTTCAGCCTCAGGACGGTTCCGACGAAGGCGGTCGAATGACCGAGCCGGTCCTCCAGGTCGAGGATCTCCACGTCTGGTTCGAGCTCGAGGGCGGCGGGGAGCTCCATGCCGTCCAGGGCGTGAGCTTCGAGCTTCGCGACGGCGAGCGCCTCGGGCTCGTGGGCGAGTCCGGCTGCGGGAAGACGACGACGATCCTCGCGATCATGGGGTTGTTGCCGTCGTCGGCGAGCGTCGCCGGTCGGGTCCTCTACCGCGGCGAGAACATCCTCGAGCGTGGCGAGGACACGGTGTCCGAGCACCGCTGGCGAGACATCTCGATGGTGTTCCAGGGCGCGATGAACGCGTTCAACCCCGTCAAGCGGATCGGTGACCAGATCATGGAGCCGATCAAGCTCCACCGCACGGCGGATGCGAGACACGCCGAGCGCAACGTCGGCGAGCTGCTCGAGTTCGTCGGGATCCCCGCATCGCGGGCGCGGGACTACCCGCACGAGTTCTCCGGCGGCATGCGCCAGCGGGCTGCGATCGCGATGGCGCTCGCGTGCAACCCGGCGGTGCTGCTCGCGGACGAGCCGACGACCGCGCTCGACGTGATGGTGCAGGCGCAGATCCTCGAGCTGCTCGTCCGGCTGACGGACGGCCTCGGCCTCGCGCTCGTGCTCGTCACACACGACCTCCCGGTCGTCTCGCAGACCTGCCACCGGGCGGCGGTGATGTATGCGGGCAAGATCGTGGAAACGGGCCCGATGGAGGAGCTGTACCACGACCCGCGCCATCCGTACACCCGACTGCTGTTCGCGGCCACGCCCGACCTGGCGGGCAAGGAGGACGTGGCGTCGATCCCCGGCTCGCCCCCGCGGCTCGACCACGAGCTCGTCGGCTGCCCCTTCGCTCCGCGCTGCGACCGGGCGTTCGCTCCGTGCGCCCGCATCGAGCCGCGCACGCTCGTGCTCGGCCCCGGGCACGAGGCCGCCTGTCACCTGAACGACGCCACGGCCAAGGCAGCGTCGTGACGACGAACGGCGCCGCCCCCGCCCCGCTGCTCGAGGTCTCCGATCTCGTCACCCGCTTCCCGATCGGCCGAGGGCTGATCGGGACGCTCGCACGCCGCCCGAAGCGCACGGTTCACGCGGTCGAAGGCGTGTCGTTCATGGTCCGCGAGGGCGAGATGCTGGCGCTCGTCGGCGAGTCCGGATGCGGGAAGACGACGACCGCGCAGACGACGATGCGCCTGATCGATCCCGTGAGCGGGACGATTCGCTTCAAGGGCCAGGACATCACCGGGCTGAATCACCGCGACATGAGGCCGCTCCGACGGCGCATGCAGATCATCTACCAGGATCCCTACGAGTCGCTCGACCCCCGTTTCCGCGTGCGCAACACGGTCGAGGAGCCGCTCCTCGTGCACGGGCTGGCGGGAAGCGGCGACGAGCGCCGACAGAAGGTCGTCGACGCGCTCGTGCGCGCGGGGCTGACGCCTCCCGAGCTGTTCATCGAGCGCTTCCCGCACGAGCTTTCCGGCGGCCAGCGCCAGCGGGTCGCCATCGCGGCGGGGCTCGTGCTCGAGCCGGAGCTGCTCGTCGCGGACGAACCGGTGTCGATGCTCGACGTGTCGGTCCGAGCCGGCATCCTCGCGCTCCTCGACGGCCTCCGTTCCTCGGGCCTCGGCATTCTCATGATCACGCACGACCTCTCGACGGCCGCCCACTACGCGGACCGGATCGCGGTGATGTACCTCGGGCGGATCGTCGAGGAAGGGCCGGCGCTCGAGGTCGTCGGCAACCCGCAGCATCCCTACACCCAGGCTCTCATCTCCGTCGTTCCGAAGCCCGATCCGCGCGCCCGGGCGACACCGCAGATCCTCACCGGCGAGACGCCGAATCCGGTCCACGTCCCCTCGGGGTGCCGCTTCCATCCGCGCTGCCCGCAGGCGTTCGACCGCTGCCCCGTCGACGACCCGGTCGAGCTTCTGCCGAGCGGAGCCCGCGGCCACACCGCCGCCTGCTGGCTCCGTGCACGTTCCTAGACTGCCCGAGTGACGCCGGCACGCCAGCGCTGGACGCTCGCCGCCTGCTGCTGCTCGCAGTTCCTGATCCTCCTCGACGTCACGACGCTGAATGTCGCGCTGCCGTCGATCCAGCGGGAGCTCGACGTGTCGACGGGCAACCTCGTCTGGGTCATCAACGCCTACGTCCTGCCGCTCGCGTCGCTGATCCTCGTCGCCGGCACGCTCGGAGACCGCTACGGGCGCCGGCGCGTCTTCCTCGCCGGCTTCGGGCTCTTCACGATCTTCTCCGTCGGCTGTGCGCTGGCCACGAGCGACGACATGCTGATCGTCGTTCCGCGCGCTCCAGGGCGTCGGCGCGGCGCTCCTCGCCCCGCTCTCGCTCTCGATCCTGGTCGACGCCTATCCGCCGGAGCGGCGGGCGTGGGCGATCGGCATCTGGGCGACCGTGGCCGGCTTCGGCTTCGGGGGCGGGCCGATCCTCGGCGGGCTGCTGATCGAGCTGTTCGACTGGTCGGCGATCTTCTGGATGAACGTCCCCATCGGCATCGTGGGGATGCTGGTGACGCTCGCGTTCGTGCGCGAGTCGCGCGACCCGAACGCCCGCCGCCTCGACCTGGGCGGCGCCGCGCTCGTATCGGCAGGGCTCTTCTGTCTGACGTTCGCGCTCGTCGAGTCCGACCAGCACGCATGGACGTCGGCGTTCACGCTCGGCTTTCTCGGCGCAGCCGCCGTCCTGCTCGCGCTCTTCCTCGTCCACGAGGCACGCTACTCCGACCCGATGCTCCCGCTCGGCTTCTTCCGTCGCAGGGTGTTCGCGCGCGCAAACGTCCTCTACGCCGTCCTCTACGCGGCGCTCGCGGGAACGCTCTTCTTCGTCTCCCTCTACTTCCAGAACGTCCAGGGCTACTCGGCGCTCGAGACCGGCATCTCCTGGCTCGTCATGAACGTGCCGTTCCTCGTCGTATCGGTCGTCGCAGGGCGCATCCAGG
Source organism: uncultured Thermoleophilia bacterium (assembly GCA_963797645.1). Taxonomy (GTDB): domain Bacteria; phylum Actinomycetota; class Thermoleophilia; order Gaiellales; family Gaiellaceae; genus CAWCQC01. The sequence goes on from CAWCQC010000007.1 coordinate 173,861, forward strand.
GGCGCTTCGGCGCCCGCCGCGTCGTGCTCACCGGAACGGTGCTCGGCGGACTCGGGGTGCTCGGCTTCGTTCCGCTCGGCGTCGACTCGTCCTTCGCGCTCTCGATTCCCGGCGTACCTCGTCGTCGGGCTCGGGCTACGGCCTGTGCGTGCCGGCCCTCTCGACCGTCGCGATGGGCGCGATCGAGGTCGAGCACGCGGGCGTCGCCTCGGGCGTACTGAACACGTCGAGGCAGGTCGGCGCCGCGGTCGGGCTGGCCGCCCTGACGTCGATCGGAACGGCAGTCGCCGGCTCGTGGAGCGACCCTGCCGACTTCGTCACGGGCATGCGCTGGGCAATGACCGTCGCAGGCGTGCTGGTGCTCGCCGCGAGCGCGCTGGTTTTCGCCCGGAGAGAAACGTAGGGGCCGATCCCGGGGGCCGGACAGGTCCGGCCCCTACGAGAAAGCGAGAGGGCCGGAATCACCCGGCCCTCTCTCGTAACGTCGCAGCCTGGCGCCTTCGGCGCGGCTGCTGTGCGCCCGCTTTGCGGGCTTACATCATGTCGGGCATGCCGCCGGGCATTCCGCCGGCAGCGGCGCCTGCCTTCTCGGGTGCCTCGGCGACGATGGCCTCCGTGGTGATGATGTTCTTCGCGATCGACGCGGCGTTCTGGAGCGCCGAGCGCGTGACCATCGTCGGGTCGATGATGCCGGCCTTGACGAGGTCGATGTACTCGCCGGTGTCGACGTTCAGGCCCTCGCCCTTCTTGCCGTTCCGGATCTTGTCGACGACGACCGAGCCCTCGAGGCCGGCGTTCGTCGCCAGCTGGCGGATCGGCTCCTCGAGCGCCCGGACGATGATCGACGCGCCGGTGCGCTCGTCGCCGTCCAGCGTCTTCAGGTCGATCGAGCCGGCCGCGGCGAGCAGCGCGACGCCGCCGCCCGAGACGATGCCCTCCTCGAGGGCAGCGCGGGTGGCCTGCAGCGCGTCCTCGACGCGGTGCTTCTTCTCCTTCATCTCGGTCTCGGTGGCCGCACCGACCTTGACGACCGCGACGCCGCCGGCGAGCTTCGCCAGCCGCTCCTGGAGCTTCTCGCGATCGAAGTCGGAGTCGGTGTTCTCGACCTCGGACTTCAGCTGCTTGATGCGGGCCTTGATCCCCTCGGAGTCGCCTGCACCGTCGATGATCGTCGTCGAGTCCTTGTTGACGACGACCTTGCGGGCGCGGCCGAGCTGCGAGAGCTTCGTGTTCTCGAGCTTGAGGCCCATCTCCTCGGTGATGACCTCGCCGCCCGTCAGGATGGCGATGTCCTCGAGCATCCGCTTGCGGCGGTCACCGAAGCCGGGTGCCTTGACCGCGACAGCGGTGAACGTGCCGCGCAGCTTGTTGACGACGATCGTCGCGAGCGACTCGCCCTCGACGTCCTCCGCCACGAGCAGCAGTGGACGGCCGGCCTGGATGACCTGCTCGAGCACCGGCAGGACGTCCTTGACGGCGCCGATCTTCGAGTTGGCGATCAGGATGAACGGATCGTCGAGCGTCGCCTCCATGCGCTCGGCGTCGGTGATCATGTACGGCGAGAGATAGCCCTTGTCGAACTGCATTCCCTCCGTGAACTCGAGCTCGAGGCCGAAGGTCTGGCCCTCCTCGACGTTCACGACGCCGTCCTTGCCGACCTTCTCGATGGCGTCGGCGATCACGTCGCCGATCTCGCGCTCCCGCGCGGAGATGGTCGCGACCCGGGCGATGTCCTCCTTGCCCGAGACCTCCTTCGACTGCGTCTTCAGGTCGTCGACGACGTTGCCGACGGCCTTCTCGATCCCGCGCTTCAGCGCCATCGGGTTGGCACCTGCGGCGACGTTCTTCAGGCCCTCGCGGACGATGGCCTGGGCGAGCAGGGTCGCGGTCGTCGTGCCGTCGCCGGCAACGTCGTTGGTCGCGGTCGCGACCTCGCGGACGAGCTGCGCACCCTGGTTCTCGAACGCATCCTCGACCTCGATCTCACGGGCGATGGTGACCCCGTCGTTCGTGATCGTGGGCGCGCCGAACTTCTTGTCGAGGACGACGTACCGACCCTTCGGCCCGAGCGTGACCTTGACGGCGTTGGCGAGGATGTTGACGCCGCGCTCGAGCGCGCGACGGGCATCCTCATCGAACTTGAGATCCTTGTGTGCCATTCAGCGTTCCTCCGTCCCTTCCTACGCTGCCTTCTTGGACTTCTTGGCTGCAGTTGTGACGACCTTGGCGAGAACGTCGGACTCGCGGAGAATCAAGTACTCCTCGGTACCGAGCTTGATCTCGGTGCCGCCGTACTTCGAGAAGATGATCTCGTCACCATCCTCCACGTCCATCTCGACGTGCTTGCCGTCCTCGTCACGCGGGCCGGGGCCAACAGCGAGAACGCGTCCGCGCTGCGGCTTCTCCTTCGCGGTGTCCGGCAGCACGATCCCGCTTGAGAGAACCTCCTCCTCGTCGAGGACCTCGACGATGAGCCGGTCTCCAAGTGGCTTCAGATCCATGAAGCACTCCTCCTTCGAGACGATCTACGACTGGCACTCGCTCTCTGCGAGTGCCAAAAACTCTGACCGCCGGAACTGTAGCCGATCTGCCTCTCTTCTCGCAACCGCGCTCTGGCACTCGCCGTGGCTGAGTGCCAGGAAGACGCATGCGGCGTGAGTTCTCGGCCGGGGGCGTGGTCGCTCGCCGGCTCGACGGTCGCTGGCACGTCGCCGCGATTCAACCCGGCGGCAAGCAGGGTGTGTGGGCGCTCCCGAAGGGCAACATCGGCCGGGGCGAGCAGGCCGTCGAGGCGGCCGCGCGTGAGGTCGCCGAGGAAACGGGAGTTTCCGTGCGACTCGTCGAGAAGCTGGGTGACGTCCGCTACGTCTACACCTGGAGCGGCGAGCGCGATCTTCAAGATCGTCAGCTTCTTCCTCTTTCGCTACACCGGCGGGCGGCTCGGCGACATCGCGCCCGAGCATCGGCACGAGGTCGCCGCGACGGGGTGGCTCCCGCTCGACGAAGCGCCGAGCCTCCTCGCATATCGGGGCGAGCGCGACATGGCAACGCAGGCACTCGAGCGCCTGACGGCGGGCGCCGCTCGCCCCGCTCGCCCTCTATGATCTGCGCGCCGTCGCGATGCCGACCTTTGCGCTCAACTTCTACTCGCCGATCGTGGCCGACCAGCTGCGCAGCCGTCGCAAGACGGCGACGATAAGGCTCGGCAACAAGTCGGCCAAGTACAAGAAGGGGATGATCGTCCGGGTGCTCGCGGGGACGCGCTTCGGGCCCCGGGAGCTCATCTTCGACGCCGTGATCGACCGGGTGGAGGTCAAGCGGCTCGGCGACCTCTCGCCCCGCGAGATCACGCACGACAACCCCGAGCTGCGTCGCACCGAGGAGATGGTCGAGTTCCTGAGCCAGCTCTACAACCGGCCCGTGACGGGTGAGGACACGGTGACCGTCATCCAGTTCTCGGAGATCCTCGAGCCTCGCTGATCCCCGCCCCGACCGTCGGAGAGGACAGAAGGTGGTCTTCGAGAAGGACTGTCTGGGCTGCTGAGCGCCGCGGTCAGCGCCAGTGGGCGGGCGTCGGATCGGAACGCCGAACCCGGTCGGGCCCCGCAGCGCCGAGCCGCATTCCTCACAGTCGACCGCGAAGACGGACGGGATCCTCGCGCGGCAGCTAGGACACCGGTCTACGAGCCTGCTGCCGCAGGTCGGGCAGCTGGTCGCCAGGCCCTGCTCGAGCCCCTCGAAGTAGCGCTGCGCGTGACCGCAGCCCGGGCAGCAGCGCCACCCAGTCCCCGAGCGTCCGGCGCCGCTCCTCCTGCAGCCAGGTTCGCTTTTGCGCCATCGTGGGAACTGTAGTCGTCGGCCCGTCGGCTAGAGTGAGATCCGAGAAGGAGGCGCGCTGTGGCAGTCGCCAGGGAAGCGGAGCCGGTCGGCTCCCTCCACGAGATCAGGGAGGCCGGGCTCGATCGCGAAGACCTCCTCGGCATCTACCGCAACCTGCTCGTGACCCGCGGGATGGAGGAGCGCGGGCACATCCTCTTCAAGCAGGGCAAGATCCCCGGAAGCTTCTACACGGGTCGCGGTAACGAGGGCGCGGCCGTCGGGGTCGCAACGGCGATGGACGCGAACGACGTCGGCGCGCCGCTCCACCGCGACATGGGCGTCCACATCGTGCGCGGCGTCGAGCCGTGGCGGATCATCGCGAACTACCTGGGCCGCGTGGACGGCCCGGCGAAGGGCAAGGACGGCAACAACCACCTCGGCGGACGAGCGCGTCGGCCTCATCTCCATGGTGAGCCACCTTCCGGCGATGCTTCCGGTGGCTGTCGGGGCCGCGTTGGCGTTCAGGATCCGCGAGGAGCGCCGCGTCGCAGTCGCGCTGGTTCGGCGAGGGGTCGTCGGCCCGCGGAGACGCCCACGAGGCGATGAACTTCGCCGGCGTACGTGCAGCTTCCGGTCGTGTTCGTCTGCGACAACAACCAGTGGGCGTACTCGACGCCGACTCGGCTGGAGTACGCGTGCGAGCACGTCGCCGACCGGGCCGAGGCCTACGGGTTCGGTGGCGTGGTCGTCGACGGCACCGACGTCCTCGCGGTCTACCTCGAGGCGAAGCGCGCGATCGAGAAGGCACGGGAAGGGGGCGGGCCGACGCTGCTCGAATGCGTGACGCTCCGAATGGAGGGCCACGCCGTTCACGACGACGCGTCCTACGTGCCGCGGGAGCTGTTCGACGAGTGGGAGAAGAAAGATCCCGTCGAGCGCTTCCGGACGTGGCTGCGCGAGCACGCCGAGCTGTCCGGGGACGAGGACGACGAGATCCGTTCCGACGTGAAGCGTGAGCTCGAAGAGGCGGTGGAGCGAGCCGAGGCGAGCCCGCTGCCTGACCCGGAGACGGCGCTCGAGGGAGTCTACGCCGAGCCGGAAGAGCTCGACGCGCCGCATTTTCGCTGAGCAGATGCCGGTCAAGACGTATCTCCAGGCGATCTCCGACGGCCTCCGCGAGGAACTGCGCCACGACCAGCGCGTGTTCCTGATCGGCGAGGACATCGGCGCCTTCGGCGGCGCGTTCAAGGTGACGAAGGGCCTCCAGGACGAGTTCGGCGAGTGGCGCGTGATCGATGCGCCCCTGTCCGAGGTCGCGATCGTCGGCGGCTGCACCGGCGCAGCGCTCGTGGGGATGCGCCCGATCGCCGAGATGCAGTTCTCGGACTTCGTCTCTGTCGCGTGGGACCAGCTGGTGACAGTTGCGGCCAAGCAGCACTACCGGGCCGGCACGCCGGTGCCGATGGTCGTTCGCTGCCCGTCCGGAGGCGGCTTCTCGGGGGGCCCGTTTCATTCCCAGAACCCCGAGTCGAGCTTCGCGCACATCCCGGGGCTGAAGGTCGTGTGCCCCGCAACACCGGCGGACGCGAAGGGTCTCCTCGCGACCGCGGTCGAGGATCCGAACCCGGTGCTGTACTTCGAGCACAAGTACCTCTACCGCCGCCTCAAGGACGAGGTGCCGGACGGTCGGTACACCACTCCCTTCGGGAAGCTGCGCCGCCACCGTGAGGGAACCGACATGACCCTCGTGACCTGGGGAGCGATGGTGCACACGGCCGGCGAGGCGGCCGAGCTCGTCGCCCAGGAGGACGGGGTCTCGGTCGAGATCCTCGATCTGCGAACGCTCACGCCGTGGGACGAGCAGGGTGTGCTCGAGGCCGTCGCCAACACCTCGCGGCTGCTCGTGCTGCACGAGGACACCCTGACGGGCGGGTTCGGGGCCGAGATTGCAGCCACGGTCGCCGAGAAGGCGTTCGAGCTGCTCGACGCTCCGATCCGGCGAATCGCTGCCCCGGATACCCCGGTACCGTTCTCACCGCCTCTCGAGAAGCGCTTCCTGCCACAGGTCGAGGACGTCGTCCTCGGACTGCGCGAGCTCGCCGCATACTGATTCGAGGAGGAACGACCCCATGGCAACCGGAACCGCCGTCGACGTGGTAATGCCCCAGATGGGCGTCTCGGTATCCGAAGGGACGGTCACGAAGTGGCTGAAGTCGGAGGGCGATCCCGTGGTCGCCGACGAGCCGCTGCTCGAGATCTCGACCGACAAGGTCGACACCGAGGTGCCGGCTCCCGCGGCCGGCGTGCTCGGCGGGATCGTCGTTCCCGAAGGCGAGACGGTGGACGTCGGGACGGTGCTCGCCACCATAGTTCCCGAGGGAGCCGCCGCGCCGGCACCCGAGCCGCCCGCGGCCCCGGCCGAGCAGGCGCTCGCCCCTGAGCCTCCGGCTCCGGAGCCTGCAACGGCGGCCACGCCGGCCGCCGACGCCGACGAGGGCAACGGGCGCGGCGGCGGACGGGCGTTCGTGTCGCCGGTCGTCGCGCGGATCGCTGCCGAGCACGACGTCGACGTCTCACTTGTCCCGGGCACCGGCAGGGGCGGCCGCGTGACGAAGAAGGACATCCTCAGCCACATCGAGGCCGCAGACGCCGCGACTGCGCCGGCCGAGACACCACCGGCGCGAGGCTCCGCCTCATCTCGAGCCTCCTCAGCCGACCGAGACACCTTCGGTCGCCCCGGCGGCCACCCCGGCCGCCGAGGTGGGAGCCGGCGAGCGCATCGAGCCGATGAATGCGATGCGCCGGGCGATCGCCGAGCACATGATCCGGTCGATCCAGACATCGGCGCACGTCACGACCGTGTTCGAGATCGACATGGCCAGGGTCGTCGCGATCCGCGAGAAGCTGAAGCGCGAGTACGCGGACTCGCACGGGGTCAAGCTCACGTACCTGCCGTTCATCGTGCGGGCTGCCGTCGACGCACTCGGAAAGTGGCCGAGGCTGAACGCGGAGCTACGCGGCGACACGATCGTGACGAAGAGCGCCGTCAACCTCGGAATCGCGGTCGCGCTCGACGACGGCAAGGGCCTGATCGTCCCGGTGATCCGGAACGCCGAGGAGAAGAACCTCCTCGGAATCGCACGGTCGATCGCCGACCTCGCCGAGCGCGCGCGGACGAAGAAGCTCCTACCGGACGACGTGCAGGGCGGGACCTTCACGATCACCAACCCCGGCGGCTTCGGCGCGATCGCCGGAACGCCGATCATCAACCAGCCGCAGGTCGGCATCCTCGACGTCGAGGCGATCGTGAAGCGGCCGGTCGTGATCGCCGACGAGCACGGAAACGACATGATCGCCATCCGGCCGATGATGAACCTCTGCCTCTCGTACGACCACCGGCTGGTCGACGGCGCGTACGCCGCCCCGTTCATGCGCGACCTCAGGATCAACCTCGAGACCTGGGACGAGGGCGCGTACTGATGCTGAGCGACGCGGACGTCGAATTCATGCAGGCGAACTTCGTGCCTCTCGACAAGCCGTGCTGCCGTCAGGGCGGCGATCTCGGCGGCAAGGTCGCCGCGAAGTGAGCGAGGGCGCTTACCTCCTGTGCCTCGGCCCGACGCCGTACGGGGAGGCGCTCGAGCTCCAGCGCTCGCTTGCGGCGGCCGTGACGCAGGGAGCGATTCCCGAGACGATCGTGCTGCTCGAGCATCCGCCAACGGTCACGCTCGGGCGGCGGACGAGCGACGAGGAGCTCCACCTCCCGTCGGAAGCCGACGTGGACGTCCTCACGACCGACCGCGGCGGGAAGTCGACCTACCACGCACCCGGCCAACTCGTCTGCTATCCGATCCTCGATCTCAACCGGCACGGCCGAGACGTGAAGCGATACTGCCGCGACCTCGAGGAAGCGGTCATCCGAACGCTCGCGGCCTTCGACCTGGCGGGGACCCGCATCGAGGGGCTCACCGGCGTGTGGCTCGACGGACCCGCCGCGGAAGATCGCGTCGATCGGCGTCCATATATCCCGCTGGGTGACCACCCACGGCTACGCCCTGAACGTCGACCTCGACCCCGCGCCCTTCACCGAGTGGATCACGGCCTGCGGGCTCGAGGACGCCGATTTCACGACGATGTCGCTCGCCCTCGAGCGGCAGGTCTCGGTCGAGGAGGTGCGGCCGGTCGCGGCCGACGCCCTCGCCGACGTATTCGATCTCGTGCTCGAGGACCTGCCGGCGGACGACGGGCCAGGGCTCTGGAACCAACCAGTTCATGACAGGATCGCTGCCGGTAGCCGATAGACCTCGCCGCCCGGAGTGGATGAAGGTGCGCGCTCCGAGCCGCGATTCGCGCTTCTACGACGTGAAGGCGCTGATCCACGGACAGAGCCTGCACACGATCTGCGAGGAGGCTCGCTGCCCGAACATCGCGGAGTGCTGGGGCCGCGGCACGGCGACGTTCCAGATCCTCGGCGACACCTGTACTCGCGCCTGCCGCTACTGCTACGTCAACTCGGGGCGTCCCGAGCACCCGCCGGACCCGCTCGAGCCGCTCCGGCTGGCTCATACCGCGAGCCGGATGGGCCTCAACCACGTCGTCGTCACCTCGGTCGACCGGGACGATCTCGCCGATCGCGGCGCCGGTCACTTCGCCGCGACGATCCGAGCGCTGAAGGCGAAGGTGCCCGGGGCCTCGGTCGAGGTGCTGACGCCGGACTTCCTCGGCGTCGAGGAAGAGGCCCTCCAGACCGTCCTGGCGGAACGGCCAGACGTCTTCAACCACAACATCGAGACCGTCCGCCGGCTCCACCGCCGCATGCGCGGCGCGAAGGTCGACTACGACCGTGCGCTGTGGCTCCTCGACCGAGCGAAGGGCGTCGCCGACTACGACGTCCTGACGAAGTCGGGCATCATCGTCGGCCTCGGCGAGACGAACGAGGAGGTGCTCGTGACCCTCGACGAGCTGCGCGAGCACGGCGTCGACGTGGTCACGATCGGCCAGTACCTCCAGCCGTCGGCCGCGCACGCGCCCATCGACCGCTGGGTCCACCCCGACGAGTTCCGCATGTTCCGTGAGGAGGGCGAGAAGATGGGCTTCGGCTCGGTCTTCTCGGGCCCGCTCGTCCGCTCGTCCTACCGGGCGGACGAGCAGCGCCACGCGGCCGCAACCGGTCGCGGGCCCGTCTCCATGTAGGCAACTCCGGGTCGGCAAGACGCTCACAGCGGCCCGTTCGGCCGCGGTCAGCGCAGCTGACGCTCGCTCGATCCGACCTAGCGAAGCCCGCCGCGCGTCATGGCGGCGTAGTCGAGCGCCTTGTCGAGGACGTCCTCTGCGACGCCCTTCTCACGGGCCACGTCACGGAGCGAGCGCCCGGTTGCAGCTGCCTCCTTGACGATCTCCGACGCGAGGTCGTACCCGATGTACGGGTTGAGGGCAGTGGCAGCGGACAGCGTCAGCTCGGCGTACTCCCGGCAGCGCTCGCGGTTCGCCTCGATGCCGTCGATGCACTTTTCCGCGAAGACGCGCGAGACCGAGGCGAGCAGGGTGATCGAGTCGATCACGTTACGACCCATGAGCGGAACGAAGACGTTGAGCTCGAAGTGGCCTTGCATCGCCCCCGCGGTGATCGCAGCATCGTTGCCGACGACCTGGGCGGCGACCTGCGTCACCACCTCGGGGATCACCGGGTTCACCTTCCCGGGCATGATCGAGCTCCCCTTCTGCAGCGCCGGCAGGAACAGCTCGGCGAGCCCGGCGCGCGGCCCCGAGCCCATCAGGCGGATGTCGTTCGCGATCTTCGTCATGGAAACGGCGACCGTCTTCAGCGCGCCCGACAGCTCGACGATCCCGTCGCGGGCAGCCTGCGCCTCGAAGGGATCCGCCGGAGGGTTGATCGACAGCCCCGAGTCCGCCTCGAGCCGGGCCCGCACTCGCGCCGCGAACTCGGGATGTGTGTTGAGACCCGTCCCGGTCGCCGTGCCGCCGAGCGGGATCTGCCCCAGCCGTGGGAGGGTTGCCTCGACGCGCCTGACGCCCTCCCGCACCTGCGCCTCGTAGCCGCGGAACTCCTGGCCGAGCGTCACGGGCACGGCGTCCATGAGATGGGTCCGGCCCGACTTCACCACGTCGTCGAACTCGACCGCCTTGGCACCGAGCGAGTCGGCGAGCACGCGCAGCGCCGGAAGCAGACCGTTGACGACCTCGTCGAGCGCCGCCAGGTGGACCGCGGAGGGGAAGACGTCGTTCGACGACTGGCCCATGTTGACGTGGTCGTTCGCATGGACTCCTTCGCCCGCGAGCGCCGCGATCACCTCGTTCGCGTTCATGTTCGAGGAGGTCCCGGAGCCCGTCTGGAAGACGTCGAGCGGGAACTGGTCGTCGAACTCGCCCGCTCCCACGCGATCGGCGGCGGCGGCGATCCGCTCGGCCAGGGCAGGCTCGAGCAGGCCGAGCTCCGCGTTCACCCGGGCCGCGGCGGCCTTGATGCGCGCGAGCCATCGGGCGACCTCGGGCGGGATCGGTTCCCCGGAGATGGGGAAGTTCGCGATCGCCTTGCGCGTCTCCGCTCCCCAGAGCTCCCTCGGAGTCGTCGCCTCGGTCACGCTTCGAGTCTACCCAGCGACTACTCGTGCCGGGCCCGGCTCGCGCCGCCCGCGGCGAGGAGCTCGTCCCAGCTGAGCAGCTTGACCCGCGGGCGGCCTTGCTCGCCGCCGGTCTCGCGCTCGAGCGCGTCGATCGCCTCCCAGCCGCTGTGGCTCACCACGTCGACGCCTCGCTCCGCGAGGAGCGCATCCACTTGCTCGGCGCTCGTTGCCGTGCCCCGCCGCAGCTTGCCCGCCGCCGCATCCTCGAGGAGCGACGCGATGGTCTCGGCCGCGTCCTTCTTGTTCGTTCCGATGATTCCCGTCGGCCCGCGCTTGATCCAGCCGGCGCAGTAGACGCCGGGAACCTGCTCTCCGGCGGCGTCGAGGACCCTGCCGGCCTCGTTCGCGATCGTCGCGCGCTCCTCGTCGAAGGGGACACCCGTGACCGGCAGGCCGCGGTAGCCGACGCTTCGGAAGACGGCTCCGCACGGGATCACCTCGCTGTCGCTCGTCGGTATCGCTCGCACCCGGCCGTGGTCCTCGACGAGCTCGTTGCGGACGACCTCGATCGCCTCGACCTTGTCCTCGCCGAGAATCGAGACGGGCGAGACCCTGAACCTCAGTCGGAGCCGGCGCCGCTTGCCCGAGGGCTCGCGCGCGGCATATTCGCGCAACACCGCCAGGTTGCGGGCCACGGTTGGGTCGGCGAGGGCAGCCTCGCTGGCCGGTTCCAGCTCGAGCTCGGCAGGGTCGACGACGACGTCGGCGTCGGCCAGCTCGCCGAGCTCCTTGAGCTCGGGCGTGGTGAAGGACGCCTGCGCAGGGCCGCGCCGGCCGAGCATCACGATCTCCTCGATCTCCGAGCCGAGAATGGCGGCAATCGCAGCGTCGGTTGTGTCCGTCGGTGCGATTTCCGTCTCGGCGAGCGCGAGCATCCGTGCCACGTCGACTGCAACGTTCCCGTTGCCGACGACGACGGCGCGCTTGCAGGAGAGGTCGAACGACAGATCCTGGAAGTCGGGGTGCCCGTTGTACCAAGCGACGAACGCGGTCGCAGGCCAGGAGCCCGGCAAGTCCTCGCCCGGAATGCCGAGCCGGCGATCGGTCTGCGAGCCGACCGAGTAGACCACCGCGTCATAGAGCGCGACGAGCTCCTCGTGCTCCAGATCGCGCCCGACCTCCACGTTGCCGAGAAAGCGGAAGCCCGGCCGCAGCGCCGTCTTCTCGAACACGCGCGACACCGCCTTGATGTTCGGGTGGTCGGGGGCCACGCCAAGCCTCACGAGACCCCACGGTGTCGGCAGCCGCTCGATCATGTCGACCTCGACCGGCACCTCCGACGCGAGCAGCTGGGCAGCTGCATAGAAACCCGCCGGGCCGGAGCCGATGACTGCGACGCGCAAAGGGCTGTCAGCGCTCATGGCCGCCGATGCTATGAAAAACGAAAGGGGGTGGTTACTCAGTGGCTGCAGCCGGAGCCGCAGCCTCCGCCGCCGCCCGCGTGCGCGGGCTCACCCTCGACGTCGTCCTTGGCCTGGAAGGACGAGCCGCAGCCGCACGCGGCGACCACGTTCGGGTTGTTGATGGCGAACCCGGCGCCCATCAGCGCATCGACGAAGTCGATCTCGGCGCCCTGGAGGTACGGGGCGCTGTGCGGATCGACGACGACACGGACTCCGTGAAGCTCGAGCTCGTTGTCGCCGTCCTGGGGGCCACGGTCGAACCCGAGCGCGTACTGGAAGCCGGAGCAGCCTCCGCCCTGAACCGCGACGCGCAGGACCTCGGCCTCACCGACAGGCTCCTGCCCGGCCAGCTCCTTGAACTTCGTGGCTGCGCTCTCGGTGAGCGTGATCACGGGGTCGCTTTCCTTCCTCGCATCGTGACCGGATTCTAGCAACACTGGTCGGCCGGTCACGATCGCGCTCGAACGCTGCTTTGTAACACTCGTATCAGATACAACTTCCCCGCTCAGACCGGGGTTTCTTCAGACCGATACTGCCCTCGCTTGTGCCTGTAGGATGCGGGTGCTAGATTCGCTGGCCGGACCGGCAAGGGAGGCGCGACGGCGTGGGCGCGAGGCGAGCGAGGACGAGAGCCAGAGGGAAGGCACCGCACTAGTGCTCGACGACTACTTCCCGCTTCTGATCTACGGGCTTCTCGCGCTTGCGATCCCCCTGACGCTGGTCACGGCGGCGTTCTTCGCCAGCACCCGGCCCAGCCGCCGACGTCAAGGCCCGCTCCACCCCGTTCGAATCCGGCGTGTCGACGGGGCCGCCCGCACGGCAGCGCTTCACAATCAGCTTCTACCTGACGGCGATGCTCTTCATCGTCTTCGACATCGAGATCGTCTTCCTCTACCCCGTTGCCGTCGTGCTCGACGCGGTCGGCTGGTTCGCGGTGGCGGAGTTCGGGTTCTTCATCGGCATCCTCGTGCTCGCATACGTCTACATCTGGAGGAAGGGCGCCCTCGAGTGGCGGTGAAACGCCTCGCCGACTACGGGCTCTCGTCCGAGCGCTGCTGATGAAGGACCGGGGCCCCGGCAAGTTCGAGCGTGAGCTCGGCGACCTCGAGAGCCGGCTCGGGTTGACGACCGTTCAGAAGGCCGTCGCGTGGGCCCAGAGCGGATCGATCTGGCCGGACACGTTCGGGCTCGCGTGCTGCGCGATCGAGATGATGTCGATCGTCTCGGCCCGCTACGACGTTGCCCGGTTCGGCGCCGAGGTCTTCCGCGCCTCGCCGCGCCAGTCCGATCTCCTGATCGTTTCGGGTCGAGTCTCGCACAAGATGGCAGCCCCGCTCCGCCAGATCTACGACCAGATGCTGGAGCCGAAATGGGTGATCGCGATGGGCGCCTGCGCGAGCTCGGGCGGCATGTTCAACAACTACGCGATCCTCCAGGGCGTCGACCGGATCGTGCCCGTCGACATCGACGTCCCCGGCTGCCCGCCGCGCCCCGAGGCGCTGATCGAGGGGATCAACCGGCTGCAGGAGAAGATCAAGGCCGGCGTTCCCCCCGCCTACGAGCTCCGCAAGGTCGCCACGTGAGCTGGGAGCAGGTGCCCGGGGTACGTCTCCGAGCGGGACGCCTTCGGCGAGACGACGGTGACGATCGAGCGCGAGCGGCTCCGCGAGGCGGCGCTCCACATGCGCGACGCCGAGGGCTTCAACATGCTCTCGGACGTCTCGGCGGCCGACTACCTGGGCTGGGGCGACGCAGGGGTCGCCGGCTACTGGGGCAGTGCCGCGGGCCGCGACACGAACGCGCCGGGCTCTGGCGGGCTCGCGAAGAGCCCGGCGGCGAAGCCGGCCCGCTTCTCGGTCTCGTATCACCTGCTCGCGATCCCGCGGCGGCGACCGCATCCGGCTGCAGGTCTGGTGCGAGGACGGCGAGCCCGTCCCGAGCGTCGTGCCCGTCTGGCCGACGGCCGACTGGCACGAGCGCGAGGCCTACGACCTGATGGGGATCGCCTTCGAGGGCCACCCGAACCTCGTTCGCATCCTCATGGAGGACGACTGGGAGGGCCATCCGCTGCGGAAGGACTACCCGATCGGCGGCGAGCCGGTGCGCTTCTCGGAGGCCGAGTGAGGCCGAGCCGCTGATGGCGACGGCGACCAACGCGCTCAGCTCCCTGACCGGGCGTCCCAAGCTCTACGAGGGCTCGCACATCCCGCTACCCGATCCCGACGATCCTCCAGGTGCCCGAGGGCTTCGCGGACGACGACGACATCCTCGAGATCAACTTCGGGCCCAACCACCCGTCCACCCACGGCGTCCTGCGGCTCGTCGTCTCGCTCGACGGCGAGACCGTCGTCGGCCTCCGGGCGGTGATCGGCTACCTACACACGGGCTTCGAGAAGTCGATGGAGCAGAAGACCTGGTGGAAGGCGATCACCTACCCGACCCGGATGGACTACCTCTCGTTCCAGCAGAACGAGATCTGCTTCGTGATGGCGATCGAGAAGCTGCTCGAGGTCGAGGCGCCTCCGAAAGCGGAGTGGATGCGAACGCTGCTCTCGGAGCTCGCCCGCATCCATTCGCACCTCGTCTGGCTCGGGACGACCGGTCTCGAGCTCGGGGCGATCTCGATCTTCTGGTACGCGTTCCGCGAGCGCGACCTGATCCTCGACCTCTTCGAGATGGTCACCGGAGTCCGCATGCACACGCGCTACGTCCAGGCCGGTGGCCTCGCCGAGGACATCCCGCCCGGCTTCGCCGAGGAGTGCCGCAAGTTCGTCGACGTCATGCCGAAGCGCGTCGACGAGTACGAGACGCTCCTCTCGAACAACATCATCTTCCTCGAGCGGACCCAGGGGATCGGCCTTCTCTCGGCCGAGGACGCCGTCGCGCTCGGCCAGAGCGGGCCCGATGCTGCGCGCTTCCGGCGTCGACTGGGACCTCCGCAAGGCCAGCCGTACCTCGCCTACGACCAGGTCGACTTCGACGTCCCCGTGTACCACGGAAGGCGACGTCTACGCGCGTTACAAGGTGCACATGGACGAGATGCGGGAGTCGTGCCGCATCGTCCACCAGTGCCTCGAGGGGATGCCGGAAGGGCCCGTGGATCCTCGACGACCGCCGCTTCGTGCTCCCGCCGCGCGACGAGCTGCACACGTCGATGGAGAGCCTCATCCACCACTTCAAGCTCGTCACCGAGGGCTACCGCGTGCCCGAGGGCGAGGTCTACCAGGTGATCGAGTCCTCGCGTGGCGAGCTCGGCTGCTACCTCGTCTCGGACGGCGGGCCGCGCCCGTGGCGCGTCCGCTTCCGCGCCCCGTCGCTCGTCGCACTCGAGGCGACCGCGACGTGCCTCTCGCGACTCGCTGATCGCCGACATGATCGCGATCGCGGCCTCGCTCGACCCCGTCATGGGAGACGTCGACCGATGAGCGGCGAGGCGCAGGCCGAGATCGATCTCTACGACGAGATCCAGGCGATCGCCGAGCAGTACCCGGCTGCGGCGCTCGGCGGTCATGCCCGCGCTCCGGCTCGCGCAGGAGCGCTACGGCTGGCTGCCGCCCGAGGCCTTCCGCGAGGTGGCGGAGGCGCTCGACCTCACGCCCGCGTACTGCAAGGCGCGTCGCGAGCTTCTACGACATGTTCCACCTCGAGCCGATCGGCAGGCACCTCGTCGAGGTCTGCACCAACGTCTCGTGCGCGCTCGTCGGCGCCCAGCAGACGCTCGAGGCCTTCGAGCACGAGCTCGGGATCCGCGCCGGCGAGACGACGCCCGACGGCGAGGTCGACCCTGCGCGTGCTCGAGTGCGCGGGCGGCTGCGGCTGGGGGCCGGTCGTCTCGGTCGACCACCGCTACCGCGAGCCCGTTCAGAGCCGAGGACGTGCCCGCGAGATCGTGGAGGAGCTCCGTGCCGGTTAGGCACCTCCTCCTCGAGCACGCCGACGAGGCCGACCTGACGAAGCTCGCCGAGTACGAGCGCTTCGGCGGCTACGCCGCAGCTCCGGCGGGCTCTGTCGATGGAGCCCGAGAAGATCAAGGAGCAGGTACTCGCCTCCGGGATCCGGGGCCGCGGCGGAGCGGCCTTCCCGATGGGCCGCAAGATGCAGTTCGTCCCGACGCCGGAGCAGACGCCGAAGCCGATCTACTTCGTCGTCAACGCGGACGAGTCGGAGCCGGGCACGTTCAAGGACCGCGAGATCATGCTCCGCGTGCCGCACCTCCTGCTCGAGGGCGTCCTCATCTCGAGCTTCGCGATCGGCGCGCGACACGCGTTCATCTACATCCGCGGCGAGTACCTCGACGCCTACGAGGTGCTGCGCGCCGCGCTCGACGAGGCCGAGAGCCGCGGTCTCGTCGGAGCGAACATCCTCGGCTCGGGCTGGTCGTGCCAGATCGTGATCCACCGCGGTGCCGGGGCCTACATCTGCGGCGAGGAGACCGCGCTCCTCGACTCGCTCGAAGGGAAGCGCGGCAAGCCGCGGACGAAGCCGCCGTTTCCGGCGATCGAGGGCCTCTACGCATCGCCGACCGAGGTGAACAACGTCGAGACGGTCGCCGCGGTGCCGAAGATCCTGGCCATGGGCGGCGAGGAGTACGCGAAGATCGGCGTCGAGAACTCGACCGGCACGCGCCTGTGCTCGCTGTCCGGCAACGTCGTGCGCGGCGGCAACTACGAGATCGAGCTCGGGAAGGTGACGATCCGCGAGCTGATCTACGATCCCGATCTCGGCGGCGGCATCCCGGACGGACGCAGCGCTGAAGGCGGTCATCCCGGGCGGCTCGTCGACACCCGATCCTGTCCGCTGCCGAGGTGGACGCGACCTGCGACTACGACGCGATCGCGAAGGCCGGCTCTCAGTTCGGCGCCGCCGCGTTCATCGTCATCGACGACCGCTGCTGCATGGTGCAGCTCGGCGCTGCGGTTCGCCCAGTTCTACCAGCAGGAGTCGTGCGGCAAATGCACGCCGTGCCGCGAGGGGGTTCGCTGGCAGGTCGACATCCTGCGGCGCATCGAGGAGGGCCGCGCCTCCCAGGGGGAGCTCGACCTGCTGCTCGACGTCTGCGACCGGATTCTCGGGCAGTGCCTGTGCCCGCTCGGCGACTCCTCGGCGATCATCGTCGCGAGCTACGTCGCGAAGTTCCGGGAGGAGTACCAGCGCCACATCGACGAGGGCGGGTGCCCGTTCGGCGGCGAGTCCTCGCTGGAGGGTGTGGTCGCGCCGGTCGACGTCCACAACGCGCATCTGCGCGCGAGATGATCGAGGTGCCCGCGTGAGCGCGGCGGAGCTCGTCACGGTCACGATCGACGGGCGCGAGCTCCAGGTGCCGAAGGGCACCGGGATCGTCGAGACAGCGCTGTCGGTCGGGATCGAGATCCCGGTCTTCTGCTACGAGCCGCGGCTCGGCCCGCCGCTCGGCGCCTGCCGCATGTGCCTCTGCGAGGTCGAGGGGATGCCGAAGCTCCAGGCGGCGTGCACGCTCGGCCGCCCAGGACGGCATGGTGCTGCGGACTGCCCAGACGAGCGAGAAGGCGAGCTTCGGCCAGCACGCCGTGCTCGAGTTCATCCTGCTCAACCACCCACTCGACTGCCCGGACTGCGACAAGGGCGGCGAGTGCCCGCTCCAGGACCTGACGTTCCGGTACGGCCCCGGAAGCTCGCGCATGGTGGTCGAGAAGCGGACGATGGACAAGCCGATCCCGGTGTCGCCGCTGATCGCGCTCGACCGCGAGCGGTGCATCCTCTGTTACCGCTGCACGCGCTTCTCGGAGAGCGTCGCCGAGGACGGACAGCTCGTCGCCGTCGATCGGGGCGACCACACGCACATCGCGACGTTCGAGGACGAGCCGTACCGCGCGCACTTCTCGGGCAACGTCGTCGAGCTCTGCCCGGTCGGCGCGCTCACGTCGACCGTCTACCGGTTCCGTGCGCGCCCCTGGGAGATCCAGAACGTGCCGACGGTGTGCGGGCTGTGCCCCGTCGGCTGCAACGTCTGGGCGACGACCCGCGAGGGGAAGGTCGTCCGCCTGCTCAGCCGGAACCATCCGGAGGTCGACGAGGGCTGGCTCTGCGACAAGGGCCGCTTCGCCCACGACCACCTGCACTCGGACGACCGGATCCGTGAGCCCATCGAGCGCGTCAAGCTGCGCGGCCTGGTTCCGGTCACGCTCGAGCGTGCCGTCGACGCCGCCGAGGAGGCGCTTCGCACGGCGCACGGCTCGGTCGTGGTCGCCTTCTCGGGCGGCGAGACGGTCGAGCAGGCGGATGCGCTGTCGCGCCTCGTGCGGCAGGGGCTCGGCTCGAACGCCGCGATCGTGCCGGACGATCTCGATCCTGCGCTCGACGCCTACCGGGCGCCGCTCTCGGCGATCCGGTCGGCGGAGGTCTGCCTCGTCGTCGGCGACGACCCAGTCGTCGAGCGGGCGCCCGTCGTCGACCTCTGGCTGCGCGCCGCCCGCCGCGCTGGTGCCGAGGTGATCACCGTGCATCCGGCCGGATCGATCGCCGCCCCGCCGGCCGCCGCCGCATACGTGTGCGCCGAGCTCGCCGGCGAGTCTCCCGAGGACGCCGAGCTCCGGGACATTGCCCACAAGCTCCGCGAGGCGACTCGGGTCGCAGCTCGTCTGGTCCGAAGACGATCCGACGGGCGGCAGCCACCTCGCCGCGCTCGCGCAGGCTCTCGGGCTCGGCGAGGGATCCGGCGCCTACTACCTGCCGCGCACTCCGAACGGGCGCGGCGTGGCCGCCGCGTGGCGGGCCGCCGGTGACGGACGCGGCACCGAGCCGCCCGACCGAGGGTGACGTCGCCGCACTCATCGTCTCGGGCGACGAGGCGCTCTACGACCCCCGCGTCGTCGGGCTCGCCGGACCGCGCGGGCTTCGTCCTCTCGACGAGCATGTACATGACCGAGGTCACCGGGTGGTCGCACCTGATCCTCCCCGGCACCGGCTACCTCGAGCGCGACGGGACGATGGTCAACCTCGAGGGCCGCCCGCAGCGCCTGCGCAGCGCGGTCGCTCCGCCGGCCGGCTGGGACGAGCTCGAGTTCTTCGCGCGTCTGGCCGGCCGCTTCGGGGTCGAGGCCGACGCGTGGCCGGCCGTCGCAGTCGAGGAGCACGCGAGCCTGCCGCCGCGCGCGGCGGCCGCGTCCATCCACGCGCCGGCGCCGCCCCGCCCGGGAAGGATCCCCAGCGAGGGGTTCTCGCTCGTCCGCTTCCGGCCGCTCTTCACCGGCGCCGCCGTCGAGCGCGTGCCGCAGCTCCAGTTCCAGCGCTCCGAGCCGGAGGTCGAGCTGCCCGGAGAGCAGGCGCGGGCCCTCGGCATCCGCACCGGCGACACCGTTCTCGTCAGCTCGAACGGCACGTCTCGCGAGCTGAGGGCGCGGCTCAACCGCCGGCTCCGCAAGGGCGTTGCGCGCATCGCAGCCGACCGGGCGGACGGCCTCGGCGAGACGCGTGACGATCGAGAAGGCCTGACGCGAATGGACACGAGCGACCTCAATCAGCCGTGGTGGATCGACGTCATCAAGTCGCTCGTGATCATCAACATCGTGATGCTCGTGTTCGCGTACATGACGCTGATCGAGCGAAAGCTGCTCGGGCGGATGCAGCTGCGCTACGGGCCGAACCGCGTCGGGCCGTTCGGGCTCCTGCAGCCGATCGCCGACCTCGTGAAACTCGTCAGGAAGGAGATCTTCTTCCCGGAGAGCGGCATCGCGATCCTGATGGTGTTCTCGCCCGTGATCGCCACCTTCACCGCGCTCCTCTCGTTCGCGGTCATCCCGTGGGGCGGCATCTGGCACTGGGGCGACTACGACGTCACCGGCTGGGTGGCGGACGTGCCGATCTCCCTGATCCTGATCTTCGCGCTCGGCTCGATCGGCATCTACGGCTTCATCATCGGGGGCTGGGCGAGCGAGTCGAAGTACTCGCTGCTCGGCTCGATGCGCACCTGCGCGCAGATGGTGTCCTACGAGGTCGCGCTGGCGCTGTCGGTGCTCGGGGTCGTGCTGATGGCCGGCTCGCTCTCGCTCGTGGACATCGCGGTCAAGCAGCAGGAGACGATCTGGTTCGCGGGGCCGCAGTTCATCGGGTTCGTCGTCTTCTTCATCGCCGGGATCGCCGAGACGAACCGGCCGCCGTTCGACCTGCCGGAGGCGGAGTCCGAGCTCGTCGCCGGCTACCACACGGAGTTCGGGGGTATCCGCTGGGGCGCCTTCCAGGTGGCGGAGTACATCAACATGATCGTCCTCTGCTCGCTGATGGTGACGCTCTTCTTCGGCGCCTGGGGCGGGCCCGGGCTTCCGGGCCCGATCTGGTTCATCATCAAGCTCGCGGTCGCGCTGACGGCCTTCATCTGGCTGCGGGCGACGCTGCCGCGCCTTCGCTACGACCAGCTGATGCGCTTCGGCTGGAAGGTCCTGCTTCCGGTCGCAACGCTGAACGCGCTCGTCACCGCCGTCCTCGTCGTCGCCGTGAAATGAGCTGACCTTCGTGCCCCTGACCAGAAACACAATCGTGCCCTGGCCGCTGCAAAGCGGCTCCGGGCTTGCTTTTCGCCGCCAGGAGCATGACCGCATTTCTACCAAGGAGCACTGACATGCCGAAGCCGATCAAGACGTTCATGGGGTTCGCCGTCACCATGCGGCAGGTCTTCAAGAAGCCGATCACGCAGCAGTACCCCGAGTTCAAGCGCCCTGTCTACCCGCGCTTTCGCGGCCGACACCGGCTTCACCGCCACGAAAACGGGCTCGAGAAGTGCGTCGGCTGCTCGCTGTGCGCCGCCGCCTGCCCGTCCGACTGCATCCGCGTCGTCGCCGAGGAGAACACGCCGGAGAACCGCGTGTCGGCCGGCGAGCGTTACGCCCGGATCTACGAGATCAACCTCTCGCGCTGCATCTTCTGCGGCTACTGCGAGCTCGCCTGCCCGTTCGACGCGATCACGCTCGGTAACGAGTTCGAGCTGTCCGAGTACACGCGCGACGACATGATCTACACGAAGGAGATGCTGCTCGAGCCGCCGGCCAAGACGGTGCCGGTTGCCGACCCCGAGCTCTACGACACGCCCGACCCAGTCTGGAAGGTCGACAGTTGACGGGCTTCCTGCTCGCTTCGACGGCCGGCGATGTCATCACCTGGATGGTCTGGGTCGTCGCAGCAGTGGCGCTCCTGTCGACGGGCTTCGCCGTCGTCATCTTCTCGAACCCCTTCTACAGCGCGCTCGCCCTGATCGGCAACTTCGCCTCGCTGGCCGTGCTCTACCTGCTTCTCTCGGCCGAGTTCGTCGCGGCCGCCCAGGTGCTCGTGTACGCAGGCGCCGTGATGGTGATGTTCCTGTTCGTCATCGGCTACCTCGGAGGCCGTGCGGACGCGCCGTGGGCGGGCGGGCGCACGGCGCTCAGAGTAGGGGCGATCGCGGTCGGCGTGGCGGTTCTCGTCGAGGTCGTCGTGGCGCTCGCGCTCGATGCGAACGGCTCCCTCTCGTCCGCGGCGGAGATCACCGACTCGTTCGGAAGCCCGACCCAGATCGGCGAGCTGTTCCTGTCCGACTACCTGCTCGCCTTCGAGATCACGTCGATCGTCCTGCTCGTGGGAGCACTCGGCGGGGTCGTCCTCGGCTCCGGCGCGCGGCGACGGCAGGATCCACCCGCGCCGCCGGAAGCCGGGCCGGGGGACGAGGTCGGCGGGCGCCGCGAAGCGGCGGGGGTCGAGTGAACGGGCCCGGCATCGTTGCCTACCTCGTCCTCTCGACGGTCCTCTTCACCACGGGCGCAGTCGGGGTGCTGCTCCGCCGTAGCCCGCTGATCGTGCTGCTCGCGCTCGAGATCATGCTGAACGCGGGCAACCTTGCCCTGATCGCCTTTGCCAGACACCACGGCGACGGCGCGGGGCAGATCTTCGCGCTCGCCGTGATGGTCGTCGCGGCGGCCGAGGTAGTCGTCGGGCTCGGTCTCATCGTCGCAATGTCGCGCAAACGCCTCGAGCTCGACGTCGACCGCTTCGACACCTTGAAGGGCTGATGCTCGGGTCATGATCACCGCTGCCTGGATCGCGCTCTTCGCGCCTGCCGTCGCCGTCGCTCTGCTCGTGGCTGCGGGGAACCGGATCGCCCCACGACACGCGGGGTGGGTCGCCGCCGGGTCGGTGTTCGTGTCGTTCGTGTGCTCTGCGGTCGTCTTCGTCGTCCTGCTCGGCGAGAGCCCCGAGGAGCGGGCTCATGCGTCGACGCTCTGGACGTGGCTCACTGCCGGCAGCTTCCAGGCCGGGTTCGAGATCTACGTCGATCAGCTCTCGGTCTTCATGATGCTGATCGTCTCCGGCGTCGGCTTTCTGATTCTCAGCTACGCGACGGGGTACATGCGCGGAGACGACGAGGAGCGGCGCTACCACGCGTACAAGGCGCTGTTCGTCTTCTCGATGCTGCTCCTCGTGATGTCCGGCAACCTGCTGCTCCTGCTTGCGGGCTGGGGCATGGTCGGGCTCTCGTCCTACCTTCTGATCAACTTCTGGTGGGGCCGCAAGACGGCGGTCGCCGCGGGCAAGAAGGCGTTCATCGTCAACGCGTTCGGCGACGCCACCTTCATGCTCGCCCTGTTCCTGATCATCCAGCACGTAGGCGGGCTCGACTTCACGACCGTGTTCTCGAACGCCGAGGGAGCCATCGAGCCCGGTAGCGCCGTCGCCGTTCTGATCGCGCTCGGCCTGCTCGGCGGAGCCGTCGCGAAATCGGCCCAGGTCCCGCTGCACACCTGGCTTCCGGACGCCATGGAGGGCCCGACTCCGGTCAGCGCGCTGATCCACGCGGCGACCATGGTCACCGCCGGGGTCTACCTCGTCGCCCGCACCCACGTCTTCTTCGAGCTCGCGCCGATCGTCCAGGACACGGCGGCCGTCCTCGGAGGCGTGACGATCGTCGTCGCCGGCCTCGTCGCCCTCGTCCAGACGGACATCAAGCGCGTGATCGCGTACTCGACGATGAGCCAGATCGGCTACATGTTCGTCGGGGTCGGTCTTGGAGCCTACGGCCCGGGAATGTTCCACCTGATGACTCACGCCTTCTTCAAGGCGCTGCTCTTCATGACGGCGGGAATCATCATCCACGCGCTGACGGCCGAGCAGGACATTCGCAAGATGGGCGGGCTCGCGCGAGAGCTGCCGTGGACGTACCGCTTCTTCCTCGTCGGTGCGCTGTCACTCGCCGCGATCCCGCCGTTCTCGGGCTTCTTCTCGAAGGACTCGATCCTCTCGAGCGCCATCGATGCCGGGCCGCTCGGCGTCGCCATGTGGGTGTTCGGGATCCTCGGCGCCTTCCTCACCGGGCTCTACACGTTCCGGCTGCTCTACATCGTCTTCTACGGCAAGCAGGACCCGTTCGTGAAGGAGCACCTGCACCGCGAGCGCTTCGAGGGGCCTTTCGCGATGATGTGGCCCGTCGCGATCCTCGCCGTCCTGGCGACGTTCGCCGGCTGGCTGCAGGTTCCCGGTGGCTGGGCGCTCGTGGACGATTGGCTCGACCCGGTGGTCGAGTCGATCCCGGAGGCCTCCGGCAGTCTGCTCGTCCTGTCGATCGCCGCATCGCTCGTCGCCGCCGGACTTGGCATCCTGCTCGCGTGGCGGCTGTACGGCCGGCCGAGCGACGCTCCGGCCCGGCTGCGCAGCCGGTTCGCGTTCGCCGACCGTGTGCTCGAGCACAAGTTCTACTTCGACGAGCTCTACGACCGCATCTTCTACGCGCCTTCGGTGGCGCTCGCCCAGGCGCTCTACCGGGTCGTCGAGAGGCCGCTCGTCCTGGGCTCCGCGGGCGACGTCGGCTCGGGCGTGCGAAGTCTCGGCCGGCGCGTCGCGCACACCGAGAGCGGCCTGATCCGGCTCTACGCGCTGCTGATCGCCGGCCGGTCTCGTCGTCATCCTCGTCGTCTTTCTGGCGGTGCAGTAGCCGTGCTGTCGAACTGGCTCATCTTCATGCCGATGGTCGCAGCGCTCGCGCTCTGGATCCTGCCCTGGGGCAGGAGGGTCGCAGGTGCGCTCGCAGTCGCGGTCGTGCTCGCAGAGCTCGGGATCTGGATCGGCGCCGTCGCCGGGTTCGACTTCGACGTGCCCGGGCTGCAGTACTCGGCCTCCGCGGTGTGGTTCGGCGACCTCGGCGTGTCGTACAAGGTCGGCCTCTACGACTTCTCGCTCTGGCTCGTCGGGCTCACGATCGTCGTCCAGCTCGCAGCCGTCGTCTACGGGCTGTGGTCCGGGAGGGAGCGCCCCAGGACGTACCTCGGGCTGATGCTCTTCCTGCTCGGTGCGACCATCGGCGTCTTCACCGCCCAGGATCTTCTCCTCTTCTACGCCTTCTTCGAGGGGATGCTCATCCCGCTCTACGTGCTGATCGGAATCTGGGGTGGAGCTGGAGCACGAGGCGCCACGCTCAAGTTCGTCATCTACACGATGGTCGGCTCGCTGCTGATGCTGGTCGCGATCGTCGCCTTCGGCCTGACGAGCGGCACGTTCGACCTGACGACGATCGGCACGAGCGACAGCGTCTGGATCTTCCTCGGCTTTGCCATCGCGTTCGCGATCAAGGCACCTCTCTGGCCGTTTCACGGCTGGCTCCCCGATGCCTACCGCGAATCGCCCGCCGAGGTGTCCGCGGTGCTCTCGGGCGTGATCTCGAAGACAGCCGCGTACGGCTTCCTGTTCATCGCGATCTCCCATTTCCCGGAGCCGGTCGACACGATGCGGAACACCATCCTCGTGCTCGCTTCGATCGGGCTCGTGTACGGATCGCTGCTCGCGTTCCGCCAACCGGACTTTCGCGGAGTCGTCTCGTACTCGAGCCTCGCGCAGATGTGCCTGATCGTGATCGGGCTGTTCGCCGTCAACGACTCGGGCCTGACCGGCGGCCTGCTGCAGATGGTCAACCACGGGCTGATCTCGGCCTCGCTCTTCCTGCTCGCCGGCTTCGTCGAGCGGCGCACGGGGACCGGTGAGTTCGGCCGCCTCGGAGGCATGGCCCGCGGTCGGCCGATTCTCGCAACGCTCCTGATCACCCTTGGCGTGATCGCGCTGGCCGTTCCCGGCTCGAGCGCGTTCGCAGGCGAGTTCCTCGTGCTGAACGGGATCTTCACCCGCGGTTGGGGGTGGGCCGTCGTCGGAGCGGTCGCCGATCGTCCTGGCAGCGATGTACATGCTGCGGGCGATCTCCGCGACATTGCACCGGGACCGCGGCGAGGCCGTGCGCGACCAGATGCCCGATCTCCGGCCCGCGGAGGTGGTGATGATCGCTCCGCTCGTGGCGGTGCTCCTGCTGCTCAGCTTCTGGCCGGCCGGGGTGACCGAGCACAGCTTCGCGGGTGAGCCGGAGTCTGCCGTGACGACCCAGTTCGAGGGCCCGTGATCGCCGCGATCGCGACACCGTCGATCGACTGGGCGGCGCTGTCGCCGTACCTCGTCCTGCTCGGCGGCGTCGCCGCGGTCATGCTCGCATCGGTTTTCGCCCGCGGCCCGGCGCGGAACGGGCTCGGCGCATGCCTCGCCGTGCTCACCCTCCTCGGCGCCGGGGCAGCCGCCGTCGTCCAGTTCACCAACGACTCGACCGGCGAGGGCATCATCGCCAATTCCCTGCGCTCGGATCGCCTCGCGGACCTCACGCAGGTGATTCTCGTGGCGGCAGGCCTCCTCGCCGTGCTCGTCGCCTATCGCGAGCCGGTGCGTCACGAGCGCAGCGGCGAGGTCTACGCGCTTCTGCTCTCGGCCGTGGGCGGCATGGCGTTCCTCGTCGCCTCGAACGATCTGATCACGCTGTTCCTCGGCCTCGAGTGGTTCTCGATCTCGCTCTACATCCTCTGTGCGATCACGCTGGAGCGCACCGAGGCGCTCGAGGCCGGTCTCAAGTACCTGGTCGCCGGGAGCTTCGGCTCGGCGATCCTGCTCTTCGGCTGCGCGCTGGTCTACGGGGCAACGGGCGAGATCGGCTACGCGGAGATCGCCGCCGCCGCACCGTCGGGCGACGAGTTCCTGCTCGTCGCAGGCCTCGCGATGCTGCTCGTCGGACTGACGTTCAAGGCCTCGGCCGCCCCCTTCCACCAGTGGACACCCGACGTCTACGACGGCGCGCCCTCGCCCGTGACCGCGTTCATGGCGGCCGCGACGAAGGTCGCCGCGCTCGTCCTCATGCTCCGTTTCCTGACGGTGACGTTCCCCGGCGAGGCCGAGCTCTGGACGATCGCGCTCGGTGTCATCGCCACGATCTCGCTCGTCTGGGGAAACCTCGGCGCGCTCGTCCAGCGAAACGTCAAGCGCATGCTCGCCTATTCGAGCATCTCGCACGCGGGGTTCCTGTTGATGCCGATCGCCGCCGGCAACGAGCTCGGCGGCCGTGCACTGCTCTTCTACCTGATCCCGTACGCGGCGATCTCCGTCGGCGCGTTCGCTGTCGTCGCAGCCCGCGAGCGCGAACTGGGCGGCCGCAAGGTGACGTTCGAGGACATGGCCGGCTTCGGCTGGGAGCGGCCGCTCTACGGCGCGGCGATGGCGACCTTCATGATCGGCTTCATAGGTCTGCCGCCGACCGGCATCTTCGTCGGCAAGTTCTACGCGTTCTCGGCGCTCTACGAGCGGGGGTGGATCTGGCTCATGGTTCTCGGAGCGATCTTCACCGCAGTCTCGATCTACTACTACCTCGGCCTCGTCCGCGCGATGTACATGCGGCCGGTGACCGCCGTCGCCGTCGTGGCGGGAGGATCGCCTCCGCGCGACACGGCACTCGAGCTCGCGATCGTCGGCGCGCTCGTCGTAGGCGTCGGCACCTTCTTCGCGGTCGAGCCGCTGATCCGCGTGATCGAAAAGGCCGTCGACTTCTTGCCGTACCCGTTCTAGCGCATGGCCGGGCGCGTCGTCGTCCTGGGAGGCGGCTCGACGGGCGAGGCCTTTGCCGGTGCGTTGAGACGGCTCGATCCCGATGTTCCGATCACGCTCGTCGAACGCGCTCTGCTCGGCGGCGAGTGCTCGTACTACGCGTGCATGCCCTCGAAGGCCATGCTCCGCCCGCCCGAGGCGCTGGCCGCGGCCCGAGCTGTGCCTGGCGCGGCCGAGGCCGTGACCGGAGAGCTCGCCTCCGATCGGGTGTTCTGGCACCGCGATCAGGTGACGGGCGGCTGGGACGACTCGGGCCAGGAGACGTTTCTCGCCGACCTCGATGTGGAGGTCGTCCGTGGCTACGGCGTCATCGCCGCCCCGGGCTGCATCCACGTGGACGACCGCGAGCTCGAGTACGCGAAGCTCGTGGTCGCGACCGGCTCGGTCCCGTCGATCCCGCCGGTGCCCGGCCTTTCGGAGGCCGAGTACTGGACGAACCGCGAGGCTACCTCCGCCCGCGAGGTGCCGGAGAGCATCATCGTCCTCGGCGCGGGGCCGGTCGGCTGCGAGCTCGCGCAGCTGTTCTGCCGCCTGGGCTCGCGAGCCGTTCTCGCCGACGTCGCCGATCGGCTCCTGCCGCGGGACGATCCGGAAGCGGGCGCGCTGCTCGCAGAGCGGCTCGGCGAGGAGGGAGTGGAGCTTCGGCTCGGCGTGAAAGCAAGCCGGATCGAGCAGGGATTCCGGGTCGTGCTCGAGGACGGCCCGGTTCTCGAGGCGGAGCGGCTGCTGGTCGCGACGGGGCGCACACCGAACGTCAAGGGCTTCGGCCTCGAGAACCTCGACGTTCGGGTGTCGGAGCAGGGGATCGCGGTCGACGAGCGCCTTCGCGCCGGCGAGAACGTCTGGGCGGCGGGCGACGTCACCGGGATAGCGATGTTCACTCACGTCGGCAAGTACCAGGCACGGGTGGCAGCAGCCGCCGTGGCGGGTCACGACGTCGCCGCCGACTACCGTGCGATTCCTGCGGTCACGTTCACCGACCCGCAGGTTGCCTCGGTCGGGCGGACGGGCGGAGACGAGCTCGTCAGCTCGGCGTGGAAGGTCGATTCGACGGCGCGCAGCTCGACCTACGAGCGCCCGAAGCGGCCGGGGCTGCTGAAGGTCTTCGCCGATCCCGATCGCGGCGTCCTCGTCGGCGCGGTCGCGGTCGGCCCGGAGTCGGGCGAGTGGCTCGGCCAGCTCACGCTGGCGATTCGCGCGGACGTCCCGGTCTCGGTGCTGAGGGATACGATCCAGCCGTATCCGACGTTCTCCGAGGCCGTCTTCTTCGCCGTGCGCGATCTGCCCCTCTGATAGAACAGCGACATGCCGAACGGGACCTTGACCTGGCTCGGACACGCCTCCTTTCGTATCGACAGTCCCGGCGGCAAGCGGATCTACGTCGATCCCTGGCTCGAAGGAAACCCCCGCTGCCCGGACGGTGACCTCGAGCCCGAGCGCTGCGACCTGGTCGTCGTCACGCACGCCCACTTCGACCACGTCGCCAGCGCGGTCGAGCTCGGCACGCGCTTCTCGAGCAGGCTGGTCGCGATGGCCGAGCTTGCCGGCTGGCTCGAGCGGCAAGGCTTCCCGAACGGCTCGAGCGGCGGAATGAACAAGGGCGGCACGCAGGACGTGGACGGCGTCAAGGTCACGCTTGTCAACGCCTTCCACTCGAGCGCGACGCCGGACGGGACGTACGCGGGTGAGCCGGCAGGTGCCGTCATCGAGCTGGAGAACGGCTACCGCCTCTACCACGCCGGCGACACCTGCGTGTTCGGAGACATGCAGCTGATCGGGCGCATCTACCGACCCGACCTTGTGATCCTGCCGATCGGCGACCACTACACGATGGGGCCCCGCGAGGCGGCCGTCGCGCTCGAGCTGCTCGGCTACCCGCCCTGCGTGCCGTGCCACTGGGGGACGTTTCCGCTGCTCACGGGGACTCCCGGCGCGCTTCGCGAGCTCGCTCCCGACGCTGAGATCCTGGACGTGGAGCCGGGCCAGACGATCGCACTCGGGTGACGTACTCGCTCGTCGCGTGCGACCTCGAGCGACGCGAGTGGGGCGTCGCGGTGCAGTCGAAGTTCCTCGCCGTCGGTGCGGCCGTGCCCTACTGCGAGGCGGAGGTGGGCGCGATCGCCACGCAGTCCTATGTGAACGTCGCGTACGGCCCTGACGGGCTGGCCTTGCTGCGAAACGGCGCGCCCGCCGGCGAGGCGGTCCGATTCCTGACCGCCTCCGACGAGGAGCGTGAGCTGCGCCAGCTCGGGATCGTCGACCGCCTCGGCCGGTCCGCGACGTTCACCGGATCTGGCTGCCACGCCTGGGCCGGGGGCCGTACGGGCGACGGCTACGCCGCACAGGGGAACATCCTCGTCTCCGAAGCCACGGTCGACGCCCTTGCCGAGACGTTCGAGGCAACCGCCGGACGGACGCTGGCCGAGCGCCTGCTGGCCGCGCTCGCGGCCGGCGAGGCGGCCGGCGGTGACCGCCGCGGTCGCCAGTCGGCGGCGCTGCTCGTCGTCCGCGAGGGCGGCGGCTACGGGGGCGGCAGCGACCGGCTCGTCGACCTGCGCGTCGACGACCATGCGGAGCCGGTCGACGAGCTCCGCCGCATCTTCGCCGTCCACCAGCTCCTCTTCGGCGAAACTCCGGAGGAGGAGTGGATCGCCGTCGACGAAGCTCTCGCCCGCGAGCTCGGCGACCGGCTCGCCGGCCTCGGCTACGCGTCGGGAAACCTCGGAGCCGACCTCGCGGGGTGGGCGGGGGTCGAGAACCTCGAGGAGCGCGTGCGCGGCAGCGATCGCGTCGACCCCGTCGTGCTCGCGGAGCTTCGGCGCCGCGGACTGTCTGGTTAGCTGTCGCCGGGCAGCCGCACGCTCCCGGCGAGTGCCCGCAGCGCGGGAACCGGATCCGCGTCGGGAGCGGCGACGACGAGCACTGCCCCGGGGCCCTCGTCGACGAGCGCGTCGACGAACAGCTGGAGGCCCAGGGCGAGCGCGAAGGCCTTGTGGGCCTGCTCGCCGCCGAACGGCACCAGGTCATCGGGGCCTGCTTCGCCCAGCAGCACGTCGCCGTGCGTCACCTTCCCCATCGACACGTCTGCGACGAACGGGCGTCCCTGCGAGCTCGGGACCCCGATCGCGAGTGGGTTCGTGCCGGCGAGCGGAGGGCTGCCGTCCGGGTGCGCCAGCCGCGGCGGCGACGTCGCAGTCAGCGCCGCCACGAGCCCGCCCTCTGCGAGCAGCCGGACCCAGTAGCCGAGCACCCCGGTCGGGAAGCAGCGAGAGGCCACGACGAGGCGCGCCCGAGTCGGAGGATCCGCGAGCTGCGCGTCGCAGACGGCGGCCATGGTCAGGTAGCCGACCGCTCCTGCGCCGTGCCAGCGCTCGTAGCCCGGCTCGGATACGAGCCGCTTCGGCCGGGCGGCAGGGTCGAGGCCGGGCAGGGCTGCCAGGAAGTCGATCCGCGCTACGCCGTGACCGGGCTTGCCGCGGGCGTCGGCATCGAGGAAGTGGTCGGCGAGCGTCCTGGCGGCAGGCTCATCGAAGCCGAGGGCCCGAATGCGCTCGAGTGCCGGGTGCGTCAAGCCCCGACGAGTGGCAGCGACTTGGTGATGCCGATGCCGAGCTCGCGTGGGGTCGCCAGCAACGCGAGTGCAACGGCGTCGATCGCCTGCGCCGACTCTGCGTCCGGGTCGCGCAGCACGATGGGCTCCCCGTCGTCCGCAGCGGCGCGGAGCGCCGGGTCGAGTGGGACGCGGCCGAGCAGCGGTACGTCGATCTCGGCTGCGAGCTCCTCGCCGCCGCCCTCGCCGAAGATCGCCTCGCCGGTGCCAACGAGGTAGGACATGTTCTCGACCACGCCGAGCAGTCGCATGTTCGTCTTGCGAGCCATCTCGGCCGCGCGAACGGCCACCTCCTGCGCGGCGCGCTGGGGGGTCGTGATCACGATCACCTCGGCGCGCGGAAGCAGCTGACCGAGCGAGATCGACACGTCACCCGTTCCCGGCGGCATGTCCACGACGAGCCAGTCGAGCTCCCCCCAGTGCACGTCCGAGAGGAACTGCTCGAGCGCCTTGTGCAGCATGGGGCCGCGCCACATGACCGGCGCGTTGTCGTCGAGGAAGAACCCGATCGACATCACCTTGAGATCACCGCGCACCGGCGGGACGATCATCTGGTCGACGGCGATCGGCCGCTGGTTGACGCCGAGCATCCGCGGGATCGAGTAGCCGTACACGTCCGCGTCGAGCACGCCCACACGTTGCCCGTGGCCCGAGAGCGCCGCGGCGAGGTTGACCGTGAGCGATGACTTGCCGACTCCGCCCTTGCCGCTCGCAACGGCGAGGACGCGAGTCGACGCGTCGACGGAGATCCCCCGCGAGCGCTCCGTGACGCCCCCACGCAGCTTGGTCGTAAGCGCGGCCTTCTCCTCGGGCGACATCACGTCGAACGAGAGACTGACGCTCTCGACACCCTCGACCGGCAGGACGTGCCGCTCGACCTGCTCCTGGAAGCTCGCACGGAGCGGACACCCGGCGACGGTCAGTGCGATGGTGATCGACACCGCACTGGCGTCGATCGACACGTCGCGAACCATGTCGAGCTCGACGACGGAGCGCCCCAGCTCCGGGTCGATCACGCCCTCGAGCGCCTTCACGATCTGGTCGCGGGATGCCGCCACAGGTCCAGGCTACCAGCACGTCGGCAGCGGGCTCTCGGCTCGGAGACTTGCGGCTTCCGCGCGGAGAAGCGTGCGGCGAACCCGCTACCGGATCAGGTCTCTCCCCGATTTTCCCGTGCTGCGTGTGTGCCACGCTCGGCGTGCAGGAGTCTGCTGCGGCCGTAGCGCTTCGCGAATGGCGAAGATCATCCGGTGAGCGCGGACGCAAGCCGGCTGCACACTTCCGGGGTCGCGCCGGCGACCACCCGCGAGCGGCTGACCACGTCGAGTGGCGCGTCGTCGAACGCGCCGCCGTCGGCGAGCTCGATCGCCATGCCTCTCTCCCGGAGCAGAAGCTGGCCGGCCGCGATGTCGACACTCCGGATCGGCTTCAGCGACACGACCGCGTCGATCCGGCCCGCCGCGAGGTGGCAAAGCGACAGGGCGAGCGAGCCCATGATCCGCATGCGCGGCGCAAGCTCGAGAAACGCCGCCGCCTTGTCGGCCACGAAATGCGTCATCGTGGCCTCGAACGAGAGGATCTCGATCTCGCTCTTCGGAGGCGGCGCGTCGAGGGGCTTGCCGTCGAGGAGGACGCCGCGTCCGCGCTCGGCGACCCATTCCTCGCCGCTCCCGAGGTCCAGCACGTACCCGAAGTCGACGTCACCCATCGTCCGGCCGTCTGCGACCGCGATCGAGAAGGAGAAGAACGGTATGCCGCGCTTTGCGTTGACGCTCCCGTCGATCGGATCGACGACGACGCGTACCGAGGGCTCCGAGCCGAACCGGCGCTCGCCGAGCTCCTCGGACACGAGCGTGAACTCCCGGCCGGCTTCGTGAAGCGCCTCGAGCCGCCGGACGATGGCCAGCTCGGCCGCAGCGTCCACCGCGGTCGTGTCGTCGCCGCCCTCGCCCAAGCCGACATAGGGCTCACGCTCGGTCCTCGTCGGCAGGTCGGCGAGGACACCGCGCAGGTCGCCGGCGATCTCGCGACAGGGGTCGAGCCACTCCGTCACTCGTCGAAGGGCGAGAAGACGAGCCCGCTGACCAGCTTCGGATAGAAGTACGTCGACTTCTCGGGCATCGTCCGCCCGGCGCGTGCGATCGACTCGACGTCGTCCACCGTCGGGGCGCGGACGAGCAGCGCCGCCGCCGCACGCCCGGTCTCGACCGCGTCCTCGGCCTCGTGCAGGAAGGGAGTGAACGTCACCCCACGCAGGTCGAGGCGGTCGACTACCGATACGTCGAGCCGGTCGACCGGGTCGTCACCTGGCTCGGGCTGCTCGAAGAGCGTCGCAGCCCCCGAGCGCACGCAGACGAACGCGGGGTGGTCACGGGGCAGACGCTCGAGCGCGGCAAGGCCGTCCCCGGCGCTCACCCCGGCCGGAGAGAGGACGAAGTCGCCGTTGAGCTCGGGCAGCGCGTCTGCGACGAGCCGGTGCGTCGGGAAGATGGTCAGGCCCGGCTCGGCCCGGCTCACGAGCGCCGCCAGGACGTACCCGGTCTCGGGGCTTCCCTCCTCCTCGTGGAAGCGGAGCGCGGAGTCGTAGCGGTGGTGCCCGTCGGCGATGACGAGCGGCCCTGCGATTGCCAGCGTCTCGCGGTCGATCGCCTCCGGGTCGTCGATTCGCCAGAGTCGCGTCGTAACCCCGTCGAGCACCGCTTCGAGATCGGGCGGGCCCTCGAGGGGCGGCGACGGCGGCCCGTCGTGGAGCATGAAGACCGGCGACAGCTTCGTGCGGGTAGCGCGAAGGAGGCTGAGCCTCGTCTCGGTGGGCGCCGCGAAGATGCGCTCGTGCGGGAGGACGATTCCTTCTCCGTAGGGGACAAGGCGAACGCGCGCGAGCAGACCGCGCCGCGTCCGGCGGATCCCGTCAGGACCCGTGTACTCCTCCTCGCTCCTCCACACGGCCGGGCGCGCCTCGCGAACGAGGACCCGGCGCTCACGCCATTCGCGCAGACGCTCGGCGGCGAGCTCGTGCTCGTGGGGCCTGATCAGCCGGATGACGTTGTACGGGTTGCGGGCGGCAAGTCGCTCGATCCCCGCCGGAGAGATCACGTCGTAGGGGGGCGCGACCAGGTCGTCGAGCGGACCCGCCGTGGCCGTGTCGTAGCGCAGGGCCCGAAACGGCTTGACGAGAGGGCTCTCGCGCTCCACGCGGCGAGCTTACCATCAGGCATTCGGCCTACACTTCGGCCGTGAGCGCCTCTGTCCCGATCGCCGAGCTGGACGAGGACCGTGTGGTCGAGCAGGTCTTCGCAGTCGCGCGGAAGCAGCGCCGGCGGACGAAATCCGGCGATCCGTATCTCGCGCTCGAGCTGGTCGACCCGACCGGTCGCATCGACGCCCGGGTCTGGACCGACGTCGAGCTTCTCGATCCGCGCTTCGCCGAGGGCGACGCGATCCGTGTCCTCGGGCGGGTGGAGCGCTTTCGCGACAGGCTGCAGCTGGAGGTGCGGTCGCTCGAGAAGGCGGACGTCGATCCTGGAACGCTCGTCCCGGAGTCCAGGCGTGACCTCGACGAGCTGGACGGCTTCCTCGAGTTTCTCGCCGGGGAGATCACACACGCGGGACTGGCCGGCGTGCTCGGCCGCTTCCTCGGCGACTCCGAGGTTCGGGCCCGGCTGCGGACGTTGCCCGCGACGACGGCTCAGCCCGGGCACCACGCGTACGCGGGCGGCCTGCTCGAGCACACGGTCGCGGTCGCCACGGTCTGTCGCGAGACGGCCACGATCCACCGCAGGCTGCGGAGCGATCTGCTCATGACCGCGGCGCTCCTGCACGACGTCGGCCGGATCCGCGAGCTCGACCGCGGGCCGCTCTTCCTCCCGACCGAGGAGGGCAGGCTGCTCGGCCACGTCCACCTCGGCCTGCGACTGATCGAAGAGCGAAGCAACGGGCTCGCCACGGGGGTCCGGGCTGAGCTGCTGCACGCGGTGGCCGTCCATCACGATCCTCGCGGTGCGCGCACGGCGGAGGCGGCGGTGCTCTACCACGCAAACCAGCTCGACACGGTCGCGGCCACCAGGCCCGTCCCCGAGTAGAGTCGAACCATGAGCGGGGCACCCGCCGGTGAGCGCCTCGTCAAGGCTGCGTGTCCGCACGACTGTCCCGACACGTGCGCGATGCTGGTCGCTGTCGACGGGGCCGGGCGCGCGACCGGCGTGACCGGCGATCGGGACCACCCGATCACCGCGGGTTTCCTCTGCGGCAAGGTCTCGAACTACCTCGACCGTGTCTACCATCCGGACCGCGTGCTGCGCCCACTCGTCCGGGACGGCGAGAAGGGCGAGGGGCGCTTCAGGGTCGCAAGCTGGGACGAGGCGCTCGGCCGGGCTGCCCAGGGAATCCAGGGAGCTATCGACCGCTTCGGTGGTGCTGCGGTGCTCCCCTACAGCTACCTCGGAACCATGGGCGTCCTGCAGAACGACTCCATGAGCGCCCGGGTCATGAACGCGATCGGCGCAACGTCACTCGAGCGCACGATCTGCGCGAGCGCGGGCGCCGCCGGGGTGGCAGTGACGCACGGCAAGTCTCCCGAGGTCGATCCCGAGGAGTGGGGCAAC
The DNA here is from genome assembly GCA_963797645.1 of uncultured Thermoleophilia bacterium. Taxonomy (GTDB): domain Bacteria; phylum Actinomycetota; class Thermoleophilia; order Gaiellales; family Gaiellaceae; genus CAWCQC01. Next base: position 208,839 of record CAWCQC010000007.1, read on the forward strand.
GCCCGGTACCTGCTCGTCTGGGGCTGGAATCCGATGTCGACTGCCCCGCACCTCTGGCGCCTGCTCCTCGGGGCGCGGAGGGCCGGCGCGCGGCTCGTCGTCGTCGACCCCTACCGCAGCCGCACGGCGCGGGTGGCCGACGAGCACGTGCGGCCGCTGCCCGGTACGGACGCCGCCCTGGCACTCGGAATGATGCGGGCGATCGCCGACGCCGGGCTCGCCGACGAGGACTGGTGCCGGCGCTTCACGCTCGGCTACGACGACCTGCTCCACCGGCTCGAGGACTACCCCGTCGACCGCTGTGCGGACATCTGCGACGTGCCGCCGGAGACGATCACCCGCATCGGCTGCGAGTTCGCTTCGAGCCAGCCCTCGCTGCTGCGCCTGGGAGTCGGCGCCCAGCGTCACCTGGGCGCCCCGATCGCCTACCGGACACTCGCCTGCCTGCCGGCGATCGCGGGCTCCTGGCGGCAACGAGGAGGCGGCCTGTCGTACATCCCGTCGGCAACGGGCGACGCGCTCGGGCTCGAGCGGCTGCGGCGGCCGGATCTCGGGCCCGGCCACGTGCGAACGATCAACATGGCGCAGCTGGGTACCGCGCTGACCGACCCGTCGCTCGACCCGCCGGTCGCCGCGCTGATCGTCTGGAATGCCAACCCCGCCGCAATCGCCCCCGATCAGGGCCAGGTGCTCGACGGGCTGCGCCGGGACGACCTGTTCACCGTCGTGCTCGAGCAGTTCAGGACGGACACGGCCGCCTTCGCGGACGTCGTCCTTCCGGCGACGACGCAGCTCGAGCACCTCGACGTCGTGCCCTCGTGGGGTCATCACTACCTGACGGCCAACACGCCCGCGATCGCCCCGCTCGGCGAGGCGAAGCCGAACACCGAGATCTTTCGGCTGCTCGCAGCCCGGCTCGGGCTCGACGACCCGTGCCTGGCGGAGTCCGACGAGGCGATGCTCGACTCGCTGTTCGCCGACGGTGCCCCGCCGGGCATCCAGCTCGGCGAGCTGTTCGAGCGGGGCTACGCGAAGATCGACCTCGGCCAGGGGCCCGCGCCGCACGCAGAGGGGGGCTTCGACACGCCCAGCGGGCTGCTCGAGCTGCGGGCCGACGGCCTGGAGCAGCACGGCCTCGATCCCCTCCCGTTCTACGACCCGCCCGCCGAGGTGGCCGACCGGGCGCTCGCCGAGCGCTATCCACTCTGTCTGCTGACCCCGAAGACCCACCTCTTCCTCAACTCGACGTTCGCCAACCAGGGCCGCCAGGCGGCTGCCCAGCCGCGCCCCCTGGTGGTCGTCCATCCCGACGACGCCGGCCCGCGCCGGCTGTTCGAAGGAGCTCGGGTGCGCGTCTTCAACGACCGCGGTTCGTTCACGGCCGAGGTCGTCGTCTCCGACGACACGCGTCCGGGTGTCGCGGTCGCGCCGATGGGCTGGTGGAACCGCAGCTGGGTGAGCGGCACGAGCTGCCAGGCGACGACGCCGCAGCGCCTCACGCCGGTACGGCCGGCGCCGACGTTCAACGACAACCGGGTCGAGATCGAACCGGTGGAGGCTACGGCGCGAGCGTGAGCACGAGCTGCGGGGGCGTTCCGGACTCCCGGCTGCCATAGAACACGGGATCGCTTGGCGGAATGGGCCGAGCCGGCTGAACGTCAATGTTTGATGCGCCTACACCGGTTTCAAGCTGAGGCGCTCACCGGCCGATAGAGGCCCGAGAGGCGAAGCGATGGGCTTCAGGCTAATCATCCTCGCGCTCCTCTCCGGAGCGCTGCTTCTCGAGGCGGGGAACGCCGCCGCGATGGGCGAGCCGGGCGTTGCGGCGCTCCAGGTGGCGCTCCGCGCGCACGGCGTCTACGACGGCTCGGTCGACGGTGTGCCCGGCCCTGCCACGAAGGGTGCCGTTCGCGCGATTCAACGGCGTGCAGGATTGACCGTCGACGGAGTCGTCGGCCCCAGCACCCGGAGAGCGCTCGGGAAGCTTGGGCGCCCGAAGCTCGGCAGCAGGCCGCTCTCGCAGGGCAAGGTCGGGTGGGACGTCGCCGCCCTTCAGTTCCTCCTCGCGTGGCACGGCTTCCCGTCGTGGACGTTCGATGGTGTCTTCGGTGAGCGGCTCGACGCAGCGGTACGAGGCTTCCAGCGCTTCGCCGGCCTCTCCGCCGACGGTGTGGCCGGCCCGGCGACGCTCGCGGCGCTTCGGCGGCCGCTCCCGCGCTCGCCGGTCGGCTTCCGCTGGCCTGTCGCCGGGCGTGTGAGCGACGGCTTCGGCCCGCGCTGGAACCGGTTCCACCCGGGTGTCGACGTCGCGGCGCCCCGCGGACGGGCCGTCAGAGCCGGCCGCCGGGGAACGGTGACCTACGCGGGTTGGGCCGGAAGCTACGGCAAGCTGGTGATCGTCGGGCACGGTGGCGGCGTCGAGTCGTTCTACGGACACCTCTCACGGATCACGGTCGGAGTCGGCGAATGGGTCTCGGCCGGGGAGCGCGTCGGTCTTGTCGGTGCGACCGGTCGATCGACGGGGCCTCATCTGCACTTCGAGGTGCGGCTGCGCGGCGCGGCCGTCGACCCGCTGCCTGCGCTCACCTGAGGCGCGGGCCCCGTCGGGGTGTCCGCCTACACTCCGGTGATGGCGGCCGCGACCTCGGTGTACGCCCACCCGCCGCTCGACGGGCTGCGAGAGCTCCTCGTCCTGCACGCCGGCACCTTGGGCTCGTTCGACCCGGAGGCTGCCTCCAGCTGGGAGGACGACGACCTGCGGCGCTTCCGCGTCGCCTCCCGCAGGCTCCGCTCGCTGCTCGGCGCCGGCCGACTCCTGCTGGACGAGTCCTGGGCTCGGGACCTCCGGGACGAGCTTGCGTGGATCGGTCGAGCAGCCGGCAAGGCGCGAGATCTCGACGTCCTGCTCGCGAGCCTGCGCGAGGCCGCGACGCACTTCGAGCCTGGCGAGCGCTTCCTGCTCGCACGGCCGCTGCAAGAGCTCGCGCGCGAGCGGGACGCGGCGCGGGCCGAATTCATGGAGGCTCTGCGCAGCGAGCGGTTCGCCGTCCTGCTCGAACGCCTCGAGCGAGAGCTGCCGGTGGCACCGCAAGGCCTCTCGGAAGCAACGCTCTCCGAGATCGCGGCGGCCGCGTTCCGCCGGCTACGCAAACGCGCCCGAAGCCTCGAGTCGGATGCGCCCGACAGCGACCTCCATCGGCTCCGCCTCGAGGTCAAGCGAGCGCGGTATGCGGCCGAGCTCGCCACGGCCGAGGCCGGAGAGCCCGCCCTGCGCTTCGTCGAGCGCGCCAAGAGACTCCAGGACGTCCTCGGCACACACCAGGACGCAACGGTCGCGGAAGCCAGGGTCCGGCAGCTGCTCGGCGGCCCGCAGGCAAGTCGGTGGGCGATTCCCGGAGGACGCCTGGTCGAGTACGAGTACGCTCGGCGAGAGGCGGCTCGGGCCGCTTGGCCCGGCCGCTGGCGGCGGCTCGAGAAAACCGGTAGGAGCGTTTGGGGTCAGACGTTGAAGCGGATGTTGAGCACGTCGCCGTCTTCGACCGAGTAGCTCTTCCCCTCCAGGCGCTGCAGGCCGCGGCGCTGCGCCTCGGTGCGTGACCCGCTCTCGACGAGGTCGCTCCAACGGATTACCTCGCAGCGGATGAACCCCCGGGCGATGTCCGTATGGATGGTCTCTGCCGCGGCGAGCGCCGACCCACCCCGGCGGAGCGTCCAGGCGCGCGTCTCCTGCTCGGAGGCCGTGAAGAAGCTGATCAGGTCGAGCGCGCCGAAGAGCCGCGACACGACCTCGTCGAGTGCCGACGCCTCCCCATCCCGGAAGGCACCGGCCTCCTGCGGGTCGAGCTCGGCCAGCTCGGCTTCGAGCTTAGCGTCGATCCCTCCCGGCCCATTCGTGATCGCGATCAGCGGCTTTGTCGTCAGCGGCTCGAGCTCGCCCGGCAGGACGCCGTCGAACGCGGTGAGCGGCTCCCCGGCCTCGACGAGGACGAGGAGCCGCTCGAGCTCTGCGACCTCGGCCCTGAGCCCCGGATCGCCCGACTTCGCCTGCTTGGCAACCCGCTCGAGCCGCCGCTCGACATGGTCGCGATCCGCGACGAGCAGCTCGAGACGGAGCGTTTCGAGATCGCGCTGCGGGTCGGCTTCCGGGGAGTAGCCGTCGAGGACGACGAGCAGCGCGTCGACCTGGCGCAGATTGCCGAGCAGCGCGGATCCCGTGCCGGGCACGTCCACCACCCGGATGGCGGCGGGAGTGACCTTTCGCGCGTCGGCGACGGCTGCAACTCGCTCGAGCCGATCGTCCGCGATCGGCGCCATGCCCAGGTTCGGCTTGGCGGAAACCGTCGCGTACGCGGTGATCTCGGCTCCGGCGCGCGTCAGCGCGTTGAACAGGGTGGTCTTGCCGGCGTTCGGCAGTCCGACGATGCCGACCTCGAGGCCCACCGGCCTCTAGGCGCGGAAGCCGACCCGGGTCTCTCGGGCGTAGCGCTTGACGTAGAGAACGTGTGAGAGAACCACGAGGCAGCTGCCGTCGTCGACGCCGAGCTCCACGGTTCCGTCGGTGCCGGAACCGAGCTGCCGCTGAAGGCGGTCCGCGTCCTCGGGTGTGACCTGGACTCCCATCACCTGACCGCCCTCGAAGCCGATCTCCAGGCGGATCCGTTCGTCAGGCATGCGCTACGACCTCCACGAGAACGCCGTGAACCGACTCGGGGTGAATGAACGCGACCTCGCTGCCGGCGAGGCCGGCGCGGTGCTCGTCGTCGATCACCGTCGCGCCTTCCGCCTCGAGCTCCTCGATAGCGGCCGTCAGGTCTTCCACCTCGTAGGCCACATGGTGAACTCCCGGCCCGCGCCTGGCGAGGAAGCGTCCGACCGGCGTATCGTCGCCGAGCGGCGCGACCAGCTCGACGCGACCCTCTCCCAGACGCAGGTAGACCGCCTCGACACCCTGATGCTCCATTCGTCCCCGGTGCTCGACCTCGGCTCCGAACAGGCGCCGATACGTCTCGACCGCCTCGTCCAGAGACTCCACGGCCATGGCCACGTGGTGGAACGCGCGGGTGTCCACGCGGACGATCCTACAGGTCGCCGTTCGCGCTTCCGGCGCGAGCTGCGGCGTCCCGGAGCTCGAGCTCGAGACACTCCGCCAGCGCCTCCTGTGCCACTTCGAGCTGCGCCGGCGTCGGCTCGGCGGTGAGGACACGAGTCTGGAGCTCCCGGCCGGGCCAGGCCAGCGCGCGACTGATCGGGTTGTCCGGGTGGCGCAGCGTCCAGGCGAACAGCTCGGTGGCCGCGGCGAGCGAGCCGATTCCGACGCCGAGCCGCGCGAGCGATCGCCGGCGGCCCGGAGGTGAGAGGCTGCTGACGAGAGCGTTCCCGGCGGCGGTCGTGACCAGGAGCGGGCCGAGAATGTGAGATCCGCACCGCTCGTGCTCCCGCGGGCGGAGCTCGCCGTGCTCGTAGCTGCCGATCGAGATGTGCTCGGCCCCGTGGTACGCAGCGAGGTCGGAGCCTCGCAGCGTCGCGGTTGCCGGGACGACCGCGAGAAGCGCCGCCGCAATCTCCTGCAGAGCCGGGCTGAGGCCGCTCGACCGGAGCGAGCGCACGGCGATGGTCGTCCCGACCATGGCCGCGACCGCGCGCGCCGAGAAAAACGGAAGGCGCGCCTCGGGCAGCGCACGTCGCAGGGCCGGCAGCACGGCAACAGCCTCTGCCACCCGCGCCGGGCCACGCAGGACGGGCGAGGTGACGTCGACCGAGCGAAGCGACTTCCGGTCCGAGGCGAGGCGCACCGTACCGTCGTCCAGCCGTACGGCGCAGGCCCAGTAGCGCGGTCCGTGCACGAGGACGCCGTTCTCGAGCGCCATGCCCCCCAGGCGGATCTCGCCGTTCACGCCTGTAGCTCCCGCGCCGTGTGAAGGAGGAAGCGGGTCCCCAGCTCGAGGTCGTCGACCGCCGCGCGCTCGTCGGCAGAGTGTACGAGTGAGGCCGCGAGCTCCGGCTCCATGGCCTTCATCGGAAAGAAGCCGTACACGACCGTGCCGAACGTCTCGCGCAGGAAGTGGCTGTCGGTGAATCCGGGCATCAGAATCGGTACGAGCTCCGCTTCCCCGTCCTCGGCCTCGACAAACGACTCGATCGCCTCCCACAGCGGCGTGTGGAGCGCCGAACGCGTTCCGCCCGTCCGCTCGAGCCACTCGAGCTCGTAGCCGTCGGGGCCGAGCACGTCGCGAAGCACCGGCTCGAGATCGGCCTGCGTATGACCGGGAAGCAGGCGGCAGTCGCAGACGATCTCGCAGAGCGCGGGGACCACGTTTCGCTGCGCGGAAGCGCGGATCTGGGTCGGGACGACCGTCGCCCGCAGCATCGGCTCGTTGATCGCCGCAGCGCCGGGTGAGGCGGCCTGCAAGCGCGCGAGCGCGTCCTCGGGGCCGCTGACCGAGCCGACGAGCGCTTCGAAGAAGGCCCGCGCTTCCGGCCCCAGCTCGAGCGGCGTCTCGAGCCGCCGCGAGTCGCTCGAGCAGCGGAGCCGCGGCCAGCAAGGCGTTGTCGGCCACGCCGGGGGTGGACGCGTGCCCGCTGGTGCCCCGGACGCGGATCACGAGGGGCGAGGTTGCCTTTTCTGCGGTCGCACAGAGATAGAGCGGACGACCGTCGATGACGACGCGGTCGCCGCCACCCTCGTTCACGCACCAGGTGGCGCGGACGGCTTCGGGATGATTCGCGGCCAGCCAGGAGACGCCGTAGTCCTCGCCTACCTCCTCGTCGGCCGCTGCCACGAAGATCAGGTCGCCGGCCGGCTCGAACCCCTCACGGGCCAGGGCGGCCAGGGCGACCGTGGAGGCGGCGACTTGACCCTTCATGTCGAGCGCGCCGCGTCCCCACACGTGACCGTCTCGCAGCTCTCCGGACCACGGGTCGAGCGTCCACTCGTCGGGCTCCGCGAGCACGGTGTCGGTGTGCGACAGGAAGAGGAGGCGCGGCGCATCCGGGTCGTGCCCGGGGATCCGGGCGACGAGGTTCGCCCGCTCGGGAGCCCGTGCGAAGAGCCGGCAATCGACACCGTCCCGCTCGAGGTAGTCACGCAACAGCTCCGCTGCCCGTGTCTCGTTCCCCGGTGGGTTGACGGTGTCGATCCGGAGGAGGGCCTGGAGGAGCGCCGTCACCTCGTCGCGCAACGAGACGAGTGCCATCCGATGAGCATACTTCGCGCTGTGAGCGATCTGTTCGCAGATGCCGCGGCCGAGCGACTCACGTCGACTGCGCCGCTCGCGAGCCGCCTGAGGCCGACCCGGCTCGCCGACTTCGTCGGTCAGCAGCAGATCGTCGGGCCGGAATCGGCGCTCGCCCTCGCGATCGCGGAGGACCGCATCGCGTCCTCGATCTTCTTCGGCCCTCCGGGAAGCGGCAAGACCACGCTGGCGCGCATCGTCGCAGCGTCGACCGGCGCAGCGTTCGAGGAGCTCTCGGCCGTGTCCGCGAGCGTCGCGGACGTCCGGGCGGTCCTCCAGCGGGCCCGGGACCGGCTCGGGGGCGAGGGACGAAGAACGATTCTCTTCCTCGACGAGATCCACCGGTTCAACAAGGCGCAGCAGGACGCGCTGCTCCCGGCGGTGGAAGTGGGTCTCGTCACGCTCATCGGGGCGACCACCGAGAACCCCTACTTCGAGGTGAACTCGGCGCTGCTCAGCCGGATGCAGATCTACGAGCTCGAACCACTCGCAGCCCAGGACGTCGAGACGGTCGTCCGCCGCGGCGTGTCAGAGCTCGGTGCTGAGCTTCGCCCGGAGCTCGAGGCGGTGATCGCCGCCCGAGCCGGCGGTGACGCCCGTGCGGCGCTGAACATCGTCGAGCTCGCCGTCCAGAGTGCGCGCGCAGAGGATGTCGCCGTCGAGGAGCGCCATGTCGAGGATGCGGCCCGCAAGCGGCCGCTCGTCTACGACAAGGGCGGCGACGCGCACTACGACTTCGCGTCGGCGTTCATCAAGTCGATGCGGGGATCGGACGCCGACGCGGCCCTCTACTACCTGGCCGTCATGCTGGAGTCAGGCGAGGATCCGCGGTTTCTTGCCCGTCGAATGGTGATCTTCGCGTCCGAGGACGTCGGCAACGCCGACCCGCGCGCTCTGCTCGTTGCCGTCGCCGCCGCACATGCCCTCGAGCATGTGGGCCTGCCCGAGGCGCGGCTCAACCTCGCCCAGGCGGCGATCTACCTGGCCAGAGCCCCGAAGTCGAATGCCGTGATCGCGTCACTCGGGGCGGCGTCGCGCGACGTGCGCGAGCACGGAGCCCTCCGGCCGCCGGCGTTCCTGCAGGACGCTCACTACCCGGGTGCGAAACGCCTCGGCCGGGGGGAAGGCTACGTCTACCCGCACGACGATCCGCGCGGCTTCGACGTCGACCACCTTCCGGAGCGCCTGAAGGGCCGGACGTACTACCGCCCCTCCGGGCACGGCGAGGAGTCGAAGTGAGACTGGACGAGCTCGTAGGGGTCGGACCTGTCCGGCACTGCGTTCCCGGCCCTACCCGTCCGGGCCGGACAGGTCCGGCCTCTAGAGGATGCGCGCCCCGAGGGCGCTCGCGACGAGCTCGACGGCGAGGCGAGCCGTTGCGTTCTCGTGGTCGAGGATCGGGTTCACCTCGACGACCTCGAGCGAGTCGAGCACGCCTGCCTCTGCGACGAGCTCCATCGCGAGGTGCGCCTCGCGGTAGCTGAGCCCGCCTCGCACGGGCGTCCCGACCCCGGGTGCGACACCGGGATCGATCACGTCGAGGTCGAGCGACACGTGGACGAACGACGCGCCGCGCACCCGGTCGAGCGCCTTCCGCACGACGGGCTCGAGGCCACGCCTGTCGATCTCCGCCATCGTGAACACAGCGAGATCGAGCTCGCCGATCAGCCGGCGCTCGCCGTCGTCGAACGCCCGCCCGCCGATCAGCGCGACACGGCTCGGGTCGACCGCCGGCAGAGGCCAGGACGGCCGCGCGAACGTCTCGCCCGCACAGCCGAGAGCAGCTGCGAGCGGCATGCCGTGAACGTTGCCGCTCGGCGTCGTCCGGGGCGTGTTCAGGTCGCCGTGCGCGTCGATCCAGAGCACGGCGCCGGCACCGTGCACCGAGGCCATGCCACCGAGAGTTCCGAGCGCAATCGAGTGGTCGCCGCCGAGAACGAGCGGCACGAGACCCTGCCGCGAAGCCTCGCCGACCCGTCCGGCGACCTCCTCACAGGTACCCAGGATCGCCTCGAGGTATCGCGCGTGAGCGTCGCCGGGATCGGCCCGCTCTCGCAACGGCGCCGTCACGTTGCCAAGGTCGCGGGAGACGATCCCGAGCTCGTCGACCCGTTCGCCGAGGCCTGCGTACCGGATCGCGGACGGGCCCATGTCGACGCCCCGGCGCCCACCCGCCCCGAGGTCGAGCGGCGCCCCGACGATCGCGATCTCCCGGTCGACCACGCCCGAACGATACGGCATGCCCCGCGCCGGACCTGCTCGACACCTCGGTACACTTCCCGCGTTCGGCGAGGTAGCTCAGTCGGTAGAGCACGCGGCTGAAAACCGCGGTGTCGCCGGTTCGATTCCGGCCCTCGCCATTCGCCGGTGCCCCTCTCGGTACGGGTGGAGGCGGCGGCAACGGCCGGAACGAAGAACGACGTCCGGGCCGGTGCTACCGCGCCGCGAACGTCGTCACGGCAATCGTACTCGGCTTAGGCCCGACGGGCAACGAAGGCCGTTCCCGCCCCGGCGGCGAGCTCCTCGAACTCAGCGAAGCCGACCGCCGAGAGGCGCTCCCGCAACGTTTCGGGCGGCACGTAGATCGGCGTCGCGGGACCGGAGTAGAACGCGAGCACGAGCGCTCCACCCGGCACCGTCACGCGAGCGAGCTCCCCGAAGAAGGGGATCATGTTCAGGAGGACGACGAGATCGAAGGAGCCGTCCGGGAACGAGAGCGCCTCGGCGTCCTCCACCGCGAAAGAGACGCGGCCGGCGAGTGCCGGCGGAAGTCGCGCCATCGCCTCGGCGACCATCGCCGGTGAGAAGTCGATTCCGACGACCGTCGCGGCGGGGAACCGCTCCGCTGCGACCCGGGCCGCCTTGCCGGTGCCCGTACCGACGTCGAGGACGGCCGTCGCGCGTTCGATCCGGTCGAGAGCCGCGTGGAGCGGCGCGAGCGCATCCGGGCCGCGGCGGGCTTCCCACGAGGGCGCCATGAGATCCCACTGACGTCGAAACGTCCCCCGCAGCAACCGCCAGGCTCCCGGGAACCGGACGACGGCGACGGTCGTCAGCCTGGCAAAGCGGGGCCCGAACCACTCGCGCCAGACGGCGCGCCTCACGCTCTCAGCGCCGTCACCGTGACGGCCTGGCCGGCCAGTGCGGCCATCAGCCGCGCGGCGCTCCCGTGGTTGATCGCCAGGGACATGCTGCCTACCGAGTCCTCGTAGAGCACGGGCTCCCCGGGGCTGACGTCGGCGAACGTGCGCGCGACGAGGGCAGAGCATCGCCGCGCGGCTGCCTCGATCTCGACGGTGTCGCCGGCATGGATGTCGGCCCGGTCGAGGTCTCCGGCCGGCACGTTCAGCCGCACGTTGCCGTAGCGGTCGATCCCGAGGATCGTCGCCTGGATTCGTCCCGGCTCGACGCGCGGCTGCGGCAGCTCGAGGCGAACGAGCTCGGATGGCTGGATTGACGGCCCGAGCTCTTCGAGCGGCACGCCGTTCGCAAGGTGCGCTGCAACCGGAGCGAAGACGTCGCGTCCGTGAAACGTCGACGAGACCGCTTCGAGCATCACGGTCGGGTTCGTGATCTCGAAGGCGCGCGCGACACCGCCGAGCCTGTCCGCGGCCATCGTCAGCAGCCCGTTGTCGGGCCCGACGTACACGCGCCCGTCCCCGCCGAGCAGCGCGAGCGGCCGCCGCACGCCACCGACCCCGGGATCGACGACCGCGAGATGGATGCCGACGGGCATGTACGGCACGGCGTCGGCGAGGACGAGTGCTCCCCGCATGACCTGCTGCGGGGGAATGCCGTGGGTGATGTCGACCACGACGGCTTCCGGGGCGATCCGCCTGATGACTCCGTGACAGATCCCCGCGAAGGCGTCCTCGAGGCCGAAATCGGTCAGGAGGGTGATGACGCGAGGCGCGATGCGGCAAGCCTAACGGCTCGAACCAGGCCCTCCAGATCGTGCGTGACCGCCTGCTCCACGATCGCGAGACCGTGCCGCTCGGCCTCGGCCGAGGTCACCGGGCCGATCGAGACGCACGGCCGGTCGACCCGGAGCGCCGCGAACGCCCGGGCGGCGGAGGCCGACGCGAGGACGACCAGGTCACCGGGCGGGAACGAGGCCGGGCGTAGCTCCACTGTGCGGTAGACGGGCACGACGTCGGCATCGAGTTCTCGCGCGAGCACGTCCCGGGCACTCTCGGCGCCCGCGAACAGCACGCGACCAGCGGCCTTTGGAAGAGCGGCGAGGAGGCCTTCCTGCGTGGATTCGTCCGCGACGAGCGCCGGCTCCACGCCCTGGTCGCGCAGCGCGTTCGCCGTCCCCGGCCCGATCGCGGCCACCCGCGGGAGCGCGCCCAGGGTTCCTCGGCGCCACAGGTGCTCGACCCCACGGGCGCTCGTCACGACGAGCCAGTCGTAGCCGGCGAGGGCGACCGGCGGACCGTCGATCGGCTCGATCCGAACGAGGGGGCATGCCTCGACCTCGTAGCCGAGCGACCGCAGGCGGTCGGCGAGAGGGGCCGAGCCCTCCCGCGCTCGCGTCAGGACGATCTTCACGTCCGGGTCGAGATCGCCGACAGCAACTCCTCGGCGAGCGTGACCGCATCGCTCCCGGTTCGCCGCTCGACCCATGACCCGTCTTCCGCAGCAACGAGCGCGGTGAGCACCGCGCCGTCGTGGTACGCCGCGACCGGAGCGAGGCACCCGCCGCCGATATGCGCGACGCAGGCGCGCTCGGCCTCGACATGCCCGCGCGTCGCGCGATCGTCCGCACCGGCCACGAGCGATTCCTCGCCGAAGCGGACCTGGAGCGCCACGGCTCCCTGTCCCGCCTCCGGCACGACGCGCTCGGGATCGAGACGTACGCCGATCTCGGCGCCGAGGCCGAGCCGGTCGAGACCGGCGGCAGCGAGGACGACGGCGTCGAGCCCGCGCTCCGCGCGCTTGCGAAGCCGCGTGTCCACGTTGCCCCGCAGCGGCTCGATCGAAAGCGACGGCTCGATCGCGAGCAGCTGTGCCTTCCGCCTGGCGGAGGCGGTCCCGATTCGCATTCCCGCCCGGATGTCGCCGGCGCCGCAGAGAGCGTCCCTCGGATCGTCACGCGCCAGGTAGGCGCCGACGGCGAGACCGCCGGTGTCCGTCGAAGTCATGTCCTTCGCCGAGTGCACGGCCACGTCGACTCGCCCGGCGAGCAGCGCCTCCTCGAGCTCCTTGACGAACACGCCGCGTTCGCCGATCTCGCCGAAGGGGCTCGTCCGATCACGGTCGCCGGCCGTCGTCACAGGGACGAGGGCCACCTCCAGGTCGGGACGCGCGGAGCGGATCGCCTGCGCCGCGATCTCCGCCTGGATCAGCGCCAGCCGGCTGCCGCGCGATCCGAGGCGGATGAGCACTAACGCTCGTCGTCGAGGTCGAACAGGTGGCGCACGGTGTCCGCGTATGCGGTCCCGTCGGCCGCGGCCGCCGCCTCCTTGAGCCGGACGGTCGGCAGGTGCAGGAGCTTGTTCACGATCTGGGCCGTCAGTGACTCGACCGCGACCCGCTGCCTCGGGCTCAGATCCTCGAGCCGCGAGAGTGCGCGCTCGAGCTCGCTCGTTCGGATCTCCTCGGCCCGGCGTCGCAGCAAGGCAATCGCCGGCACCACGTCGAGCGCTCTGCGCCACGCGCGAAAGGCGTCGGCCTCCTCGAGAACGATGGCCTCTGCCCTGGCTGCCTCGTCGCGACGCACCACGATGCTCTCCTCGACGACCCGCTCGAGGTCGTCGATGTCGTAGAGGAAGCAGCCGTCGAGCTCGTTGATCGCGGGGTCGAGGTCTCGCGGGACGGCGATGTCGATGAAGAAGACGGGCTCACCGCGGCGCTCGTGCCGCGCCTTCTGCACGTCTGAGGCGGTGAGTACGAGCCCCTCCGAGCCGGTCGAGGCGATGACGACGTCGGCCGTCGCCACCTCTGCCGCCAGAGCGTCGAGGGTCACCGCGCGGCCGCCCAGGCGCTCGGCAAGGGCGGCGCCACGCTCCCGGGAGCGGTTGGCCACGACGAGCTCGCCGACCCCGCGGGCGATCAGGTCGGCTGCGGCGAGCTCCGCCATCTTGCCGGCGCCGATCACGAGCACGCGGCGCTGCGCGAGATCGTCGAACACCCGAGCCGCAAGCCCGGCTGCGGCCGCGGACACCGAGGCCGGTGTCTCGCCGATGGCCGTCTCCCTCCGCACGCGGCGGCCCGTGTGGAGCGCCTGGCGGAAGAGGCGGTGGAGAACCGGGCCCGCGACACCGCGGTCGTCGGCAGCCTCGTACGCAGCCCGCACCTGACCGAGGATCTGCGCCTCGCCCGGGACGAGCGAGTCCAGCCCCGCTGCGACGCGGAACAGGTGGAGCGCCGCGTCGTCGTCCGTCTTCACGTAGAGCGACGGCTCGAGCCCGGAGGCCGGCAGGCCCGCCAGCTCGCCGAGCTCGTCGAGGGCCCGCCCGCGGGCTGCCTCGCCGTCCGCGTCCGCGACGTAGACGCAGACACGGTTGCACGTCCCGAGCGCGACGGCCTCGCCGGCCGCTCCGGCCACGCGGGCGGCGATCTCGGCACCCTGAGCGGGCTCGAAGGCCATGCGTTCCCGCAGCTCGACCGGAGCGAAACGATGCGAGGTGCCGACGAGGACGAGGGTCATCGCACCGCTCAGAAGTGAGCCACCGGAACGGAGCCGAGGCGGACGACGACAACGAGCAGGAAGCCGGCGAGCGCGAGGTATGCCGCCCGGCGGCCGCGCCAGCCGGCTTCGTACCGCAGGACGAGGAAGGCGGCGTAGATCGCCCAGGTCAGGAGGGTGACGGCCATGACCGCGTCGAACCCGCCTCCCTCGGTTCCGAGGCGACCGAGGCCGATGCCGATCCCGAGGGTCAAGGCCGGAAGCGCGAACGCGATCGTTCGCGCGATCAGGCTGTCGAGCGTGGCGAGCGACGGGGCGCGGACGCGGAGAAGGCTCGGTGAGCGGCGTTTCAGTCTCCTGTTCTGCCACAGATAGACGGCTGCCAGAGCTGCGGCGAGGGCGAAGCCGGCGAACGCGGCCACGACGAATCCGACGTGGAGCGCGAGAAAGACGCTGCCGAAGTCGGTGCTCGACTCGGGCCCTGCGCCGCCCGCGGCCCAGGCCAGGGCGAGGAGCGCCGCAGCAGGAGGCATGACAGCCAGCCCGAGGAGCCGGTACGGCGCGCGGCACCCCCAGATCAGGTACGCCCCGACGCACATCCACACGAACAGGTTCAGCGAGCCGGCCCACGAGTCCCACGGAAACGCGTCCGCGCCGACAGCCTGGGCGACGAGCAATGCGGTCTGCGCGAGCCATCCGAGGCGCACGCCCCAGATCGCGTACCTGCCGAGCCGACCCGGCCGGATCGTCTCCCCCACGTAGGCGAGCGCAGCCTCGGCGTAGCCGAGGACCGCAGGCCAGACGAGCAGCAGCGCAGCCTCACCCATCAGCCTACGGGCGTCTCTTCGGGCGCCGCCGAGGCCTCCCGGTCGGCCCTGGCTGCGGCCCGTTCGGCGAGCTCGGCGAGCTCCTGCGAGAGCCGCGCCATCCGAAACGAGTAGATCACCACGTACAGGAGAACGATCGCCAGCACCACGAGGTAGGCGGCGGTCACATACTTCTCGGCGGTCGTCACGCGAGCGCCTTTCGGAGCTCGCGAAGCCGGGCGTCCAGACGCTTCCCGGCCAGCTCCGTCTGGTACAGCGCGAAGCCGAGCGAGAGCATCCCGGCCAGGCAGACGAGGAAGCTCGCGAACATCGAGCCGGTCATTCCGATCCCGTCCCGCGTGAACACGGCAGGGTGCAGCAGGGTGCCGAGGATCCGGATGGCCAGGAAGCTGATCGGGATGAGGACGACTCCGAAGAGGGCATACACCGCGGAGGTTCGCGCCCGGCGCGGCCCCGGATCGATCGAGTACCGCAGCATGAAGTAGGCCGAGTAGAAGAGAAACAGGATCAGGAAGACGACGAGCTGCCGCTCCCCCCACGTCCACCAGACGCCCCAGGAGATCTTCGCCCAGATCGCTCCGGTCGCGAGGGTGAGCACGCCGAAGATGGTGCCCATGTGGATCGCGGTGTAGCTCTCCAGGTCGTAGCGCTCGTCTCCTGTCCAGAGAAGCCGCAGCGCCTTCCACGCGCCCCAGGCGAAGCACGCGTAGGCGGTCAGCGCGACCGGGACGTGGATGTAGAAGATCTTCTGGCTGAAGCCCTGGTCGCCGTCGATCGGCGCCCACCAGAGAGCGAGCGCGATCCCCGCGAGCAGGAGGACGAAAGCGCCGACCGCCAGCGCCGGCCCCGGTCTATTCCGTAACGACGTACTCAAAGGAAGCCCAGGAAATGATCGCAAAGATCGCGTCGTACAGGATCAGGAACCACAGGAAGCGGCCCGGATCGTCCGCGATCGAGGCGCCGACGCCGCCGATCACGATCGGGATCGCGAGCGGGATGAAGAGGAGCGGCAGGATCAGCTCTCCGGTCCTGCTCGAGAGCGCGATCGCCGAAAGGAGGGCTCCGACGGCCGCGATACCGACGTCGGCGAGGACCACCGCCGCGACCATCGTGCCTCCGACCGGCGCGTAGAAGAGCGCGAAGACGGGCAGTGCGATCACCTCCATCAGGACGAGGAAGACGACGACGCTCGCCGTCTTCGCGAGCCAGATGGCGCTCCGGTCGCAGGGGGCGAGGATCAGACCGTCGAGCAGGCGCTGCTCCCGCTCGGCGGCGTAGACGCGAGCGAGCCCGAGCAGCGCGGTGAAGAGGATCGCGATCCAGAGCAGCCCCCGCGCAGCGTCGTCCCCGGCCGAGTCGGGCAGCGCAAAGTGGAAGACCACGAGCGTTCCGACGACGAAGAGCAGCATCGCCGGCACCGTGTCGCGCGAGCGCAGCTCGAGCAGCAGGTCCTTGCGGGCGAGGACCGCGACGTCCTGGAAGTAGGCGGTCATGTGAGGCCGAGCCGGAGCGTGGCCAGGGCTTCGAGCCGCTCGGGCTCGTGCGACGTGACGGCGAACGTGCGCTCCTTCGCCAGGTCGGCGAGCTGCTCGTCGAGCATGGCGGCGCCCTCGCGGTCGAGGCCGGCGTACGGCTCGTCGAGGAGGAGCAGCTCCGGATCGTGCAGCAGCGCGCGGCACAGCGCGAGGCGCTGCTGCATCCCCCGCGAGTACGTCTGGACCCGGTCGTGCCGCACGTCCCACAACCCGTAGCGCTCGAGCAGCATGCCGATCCGCTCGCGCCGCTCGGGAACACGGTAGAGCCGTCCGTAGAGCTCGAGATTCTCCTGTGCCGTGAGCTCGCGGTAGACCAGGGGATCGTGGCCGAGATAGCCGACGGCCCGCCGCGCGACCGCGATCCGAAGCTCGCCCTCGGAGGGCGCGAGCAGCCGGGCGAAGAGGCGCAGGAGCGTGCTCTTCCCGGAGCCGTTTCGACCGCTGACGAGGAGAAACGCCCCCTCTGACAGCTCCAGCGAGACGCCCTTGAGCACCTCCTTCTCCCCGAAGCGCTTGCCGAGTTCACGCGCGGAGATCAAAGGAGGACGTCTCCGAGCACGAACGCGAAGAAGGTGAGGGAGATCACACCGTTCATGGTGAAGAACGCCGTGTCGAGCCGGCGCCAGTCACGCGGTGACACCAGCGACTGCTCGTAGCCGAGCAGGACCGCGACGACGGCGACCCCGATCCAGTAGAGGGCGCCGACCGGGAGACCGACCCCGGCCGCGACGAGGAACGCGACGGTCGCGACGTGGCACAGACGGCTGACGACGAACGTCACGGTCACCCCGAAGCGGGCGGGGAGCGAATGGAGCCCCTGCTGCCGATCGACGTCGATGTCGAAGAGCGCGTACAGGACGTCGAACCCGGCGACCCAGAACGCGACCGCCGCTCCCAGCAGCCAGGCCTGCCACGGCATCTCGTTCGTCACGGCCGCCCAGGCACCGAGCGGCGCCAGCCCGTCGACCGCGCCGAGCCAGAAGTGGCAGAGCCACGTGATCCGCTTCAGGTACGGGTAGACGACGAACCCGATCACGGGGATCGGCCACAGCCAGTGGACGATCGGCGCGAGCTGGTAGACGGCGACGAGGAAGATCGCAAGCGAGGCGACGGCAAACGCGACGACCTGCCAGCGGAGCAGGGCCCCACGAGGCAGCTCACGCGTCGCCGTGCGCGGGTTGCGGGCGTCGATGCCGGCGTCGATCAGCCGGTTGAGAGCCATGGCGAGGCTGCGCGCGCCGGCCATGGCGACCGTGACCCAGACCAGGTCGTGAACGCTCGGCACTCCGTCCACGGCCAGGAACGCGCCCACGTAGGCGAAGGGCAGCGCGAAGAGCGTGTGCTCGATCTTGACGAGCGACGAAAAAAGCTTCGTATAACGAAGTGTTGTCGCTTCGCTCATGTCTGGCGGTGCCCCGCCGGGCCCGCGGGCGTGTCTG
Organism: uncultured Thermoleophilia bacterium; assembly: GCA_963797645.1. Classification (GTDB taxonomy): domain Bacteria; phylum Actinomycetota; class Thermoleophilia; order Gaiellales; family Gaiellaceae; genus CAWCQC01. Next base: position 226,503 of record CAWCQC010000007.1, read on the forward strand.
CGAGGAGCTCGGCGGCGTGCCTGAGTACGGGCGCGAGAACGGCGAGGCCGTCGCGACAGCCTCCGGGGGATCCCGGCAGGTTGACGACGAGCGAAGCGTCGACGGTCCCCGCGAGGCCGCGCGAGAGCATCCCGTGCGGCGTCTTGACGAGCGAGTCGGCCCGCAGCGCTTCGGGAATGCCCGGGACCAGTCGCTCGACCACGTCGCGGGTGGCCTCAGGGGTGACGTCCCGGGGGGCAAGGCCCGTGCCGCCCGTCGTCAGGACGAGCTGCGCCCCGGCCGCGAGCTCGCGGAGCGCCCCCACGATGGCCTCGCGGTCGTCCGGCACGACCCGCCGCTCGACCTCCCAGCCGTCCGCCGTGAGACCCTCGGCAAGCAGGTCTCCGCTCGCGTCCTCTCGAGTTCCGTGGTGCACCCCGTCCGACACCGTCAGCACGGCGGCCTTCACCGGATGTCCTTGGTCTTCTCGAGCAGCCGCACACCGGTCACGACCATGCCCTTGTCGATCGCCTTCGCCATGTCGTAGACGGTCAGGGCGGCGACCGACGCGGCCACCAAAGCCTCCATCTCGACACCCGTCCGGTCGGCTGTCTCCGCCGCGGCCGTGATCTCGACGCCCGACTTGACGATCTCGAGTGTCACCTCGACCACGGACAGCGGCAGCTGATGGCAGAGCGGGATCAGGGAGGCGGTCTGCTTGGCCGCCATGATGCCGGCGAGCTGGGCGGTGGCGAGGGCGTCTCCCTTGGGCAACTCGCGCAGCCGCCTGGACGTAGCCGGCGCCATCTCGACGAGCGCGCCGGCCACTGCACGGCGGCGGGAGACGGGCTTCGCTCCGACGTCGACCATGCGGACCCCGCCCGCCTCGTCGACGTGACTCAGCCGCGGTTCCTCGTCGCTCACGAGAGTGGAAGTGTACTTCCGGGTCGCACAACGGCCTGGTCGAGGTCGTCGAGCTGAGTCGCGATCCACGCTCCGATGTCATGGCCACGCACGTGGGCGCGAATGGCCTCGATTCGGCGCCGGCGTTCCGCGGCGGCCATCGTGAGCGCCTCGTGAATCGCGTCGGCCTGCCCCGCGACGTCGAAGGGGTTGACGGTGAGCGCCCAGGGCGCCAGCTCCTCGTGGGCGCCGGCGTTCTCCGACAGGATGAGAACGCCGTCGCGCTCGTTGACGAGCGGCGCCTCCTTGGCGACCAGGTTCATGCCGTCGAAGATCGCGTTCACGAGCAGCGCGTCGTACTGCTTGTACGCGGCGACGGCCTGGGGGAAGTTGTCCTGGACCTGGAGGTCGAGGGGAAGCCAGTCGCCCTGCTGGAAGCGGTCGTTGACCACGCGTGACGCCCGCTGGATCGCCCCGAGGTACTCCGCGTACTCGGGGATGTCCTGGCGCGAAGGATCGAGCAGGGCGAGCATCGTCACCCGGCCGTGCATCTCCGGATGGGCCTCCAGGTAGAGCTCGTAGGCGCGGAAGCCCCGGACGACGTTCTTGGAAGGATCCGTCCGGTCGACGCGCAGCACGAGAAACTCGGGCCTGCGCTCGGCGATGGCCTGCTCCTCCGCGATCACCTGGGTGCTCGCTGCCAGCCGGTCGAACTCGAGCGGATCGACCGAGATCGGCGCGACCCGCGCGAGCACGCGGCGACCGTCGAAGCTGACCGCGCCCGATTCGAAATGCGCATCGGCTCCGGTGATGTCATCACAGCTCCGCAGGAAGTTCGTCCGCCAGCGGTCGGTATGGAAGCTGACCACGTCGTTCGCAAGGAGGCCCTCGTGCAGCTGCCGGCGGATCCCGTCGGGCAGCACCCGCCAGTAGTCGGGCTGCGGCCAGGGAACGTGGACGAAGTGCGCGAGAGGCACATCGGGGGCGAGCCCGCGCACGAGACCCGGAGCCACGTAGAGGTGGTAGTCGTGAAAGAGGACCGCCGCTTCGGGCTGGACGTCGAGCTCCGCCAGAACCGCCTCCGCGAAGTTGCGGTTGACGGCCTCGTAGCCGTCCGTCCACGCGTGGTGCAGGCCCTGGTCGACATCCGGCGCGTGCGCGAGCCCCCAGAGGTAGTGGTGGATGAACCAGAGCGTCGGGTTCGAGACGACGTTGTAGTACCAGTCGTAGGCCTTGGGATCGTGAGCGACCAGTCTCAGCCGGTACGGTGCGCCGTCCTCGGCCGTCTCGTCCACGGCGCCGCCGTTCAGCTCGGACACCACACGGCGATCCTCGTCGCTCATGGCGCTCGCGATCCAGATCACATCGTGGTGCGATACGAGACTCCGGAGCGCGGTGACGAGCCCTCCCCCTCCACGCCGGGTGACGCGGTTCCCGTCACGGTCGAGGCGATAGGTCACCGGAGCACGGTTCGAGACGACGATCAGGGACCGACGATCGGACATCGCCCCTACGGTACCCCCTCCGCCGATCCTTCTACCGCGCGTCGCCGACCACGGCGAGCAACGCGTCCCCGGTGTCGTTGCCGAGCAGCCGGTTGAAGAGCGCGAGCCAGTCGCGTAGCAGCCGCGGCATGAGGAAGCGCCGCCGGACGTCCTCCTTCCCGATGAGCGCCATCTGCCGCGCACGCTCCGGATCCGCGAGGATCTCGAGGCACGCATCGGCGCACTCCCTGGCCGAGGCCACGAGAAACCCGGTTTCGCGATCGCGGATCTGGCTCACGATTCCGCCGACCTTGCCGGCCACGACCGGGCGTCCCTTCCAGAGGGCCTCGGACACCGTCAGACCGAACCCCTCGCGGATCGACTTCTGGAGCAGTGCCGCGGAGCTCACCTGAAAGGCGTTCACCTCGACCGAGCCCACGTTGTTGAGGTTCGAGAGGATGTAGATGTCCGGGTCGTTCTGGGCATAGGCGACGGTCTGGTTGTAGAACTCCCAGCCCTCCGGATCGTCGTGGGCCATCGATCCCACGAGCGCCAGCTGGATCTCCGGACGCTCGGCCCGCGCGGCCCGGTAGGCGTCGACCACCCCGAGCGGGTCCTTCCACGGGTCGAATCGCGACACCTGCGTCAGCAGCGGCCGCTCCACGTCGATCCCGAACTGGTCGACGATGTAGCGTGCGTCCTCGGCGGAGAGCGCCATGTTCTTCGGGGCGAGCGGATCGATCGCCGGCGGCCAGATGTAGGCGGGCGGCAAGCCGTCGACCGGCGGGACGTACTCGGGCCGATGGAAGACCGCGGCGTCGTACCGTGCCAACCAGGGGGCAAGGAAGTCGACCACCGAGCGGTTCGGGGACGACAGGTCGATATGACACCGCCAGATCCAGTGCGGGGCAGCCCCTGGCGCGTACTCGATCATCCCGGCGGGCTGCGGGTCGTGGACGATCACGAAGTCGTACTCCCGGTCGAGAGCCTCGGCGTTGAGCCGGTTGTAGGCAGCGAAGATGGCTCGCCGCTCGTCGTCGAGGCCCTCCGGGCTTCCCTGGAGAGCGTTGTGGATCGTCTTCGTGACCTCGAAGAACTCCTCCTGTCCGTAGATCACCCGCCACTCGGCGTCGAGGCCGGCGTCCTGCATGAGCGGAATCAGCGTGTAGTTGATCTCGGCAACACCGCCGCCGAACGCGGTCGCCGACAGGTGCAGGACGCGCTTTCCCTCGAGCCGCGCGGCGAGCGAGCGGATCTGCGCCATCAGCGTCGGGCCGACGATCGTCGCGTAGTCGCCGAGCGACTTGTGTCCGACGTTGATCAACTGCATGAGCCGGCGCAGAATACCGGTCGGCTCAGCCGAGGTTCGGACGCGCCGGCGCTACCGTTGCGTGTCCGGATTCGCAGGTCGCTCGGCGAGCTCGACCGGCACGATCACGCGTTCCCCGCCGCGGAGGATCGTAAAGCGAGCCGTCTGGCCCGGGAAGAGGCGGCCGGCCACGATCCGGACGAGGTCTTCGCTCGACGCGACGCGAGCCCCGTTCACCGCAACGACCACGTCGCCGCCGGCGCGGATGTCGGCGCCCTCGACCCGAACCGTCTCGTTTCCGCCGCGCAGGCCTGCCTGCTCGGCGGGGCTCCCTGGCACGACCGACTCGATCGCCGCGCCGTGGAGGGACGATAGGCCGAGCTCGCGTGCGACCGACGGGGTGAGGGTCGTCGTGGCCACCCCGAGCCATGCGTAGCGCACCTGACCCGTCTCGATCAGTTGTTCCATCGACCGGCGGGCGGAGTTGATCGGCACGGCGAACCCGACTCCCTCGGCATTGCCACTGTCGCTGCGAATCTGGGCGTTGATGCCGATCACCTCGCCGAGCGAGTTGAACAGCGGGCCGCCCGAGTTACCGCGGTTGATCGGCGCATCCGTCTGGATCGCGTCGACGAGGTTGTAGGCGCTCGTCAGCGACTCCACCGACCGCTCCGTGGCCGAGACGACGCCCACCGCCAGCGACGTCGACTGGCCGAAGGGGCTTCCGATCGCCGCGACGGGCTCGCCGACGACGACTGCGGCCGAATCCCCGAGCGGCACAGGCGCGAGCTGGTGGTCAGTCGGGTCGACCTTCAGGACCCCGGTGTCGTTGAAGAGGTCCCAGCCCACGATCTTCGCCTCGGCCCGGTCGCCGTCTCGGAACTCGACGAACACCTGCTCCGCGGCGACGACGGGCGCATTCGGCTCCTCTCCGGCGGTGGTGATCACGTGGGAGTTCGTGAGGACGTAGCCGTCGGGCGAGACGACGAAGCCCGAGCCCTGCGACTGGCCGGCCGGGGTCCCGCTGCCGTGACCGGGAAACAGGCTGTAGATGGTCACCACGCCCGTTGCGCGCTCGCGGTACACGGCTGCGGCGTCGAACCGTTCTCCGGTCAAGGGCGGCGGCGAAGTCTCGTTGGAGGCCGGGGTGCCGTTCGCACCGGCGTCCGCGCTCTCGAGGACGACGGTCTCCGTCGAGCCCAGCCAGCCGGCGGCGGTCCCGATCCCGAGCGCGGCGAGGCCGCCGAGTAGCGCCGCGGCGGCGGCGACCGCGACCAGGACGCCCCAGCGTGGCCGGTTCTGCTCGCTCACGACCCCACCAGGGCGTTTTCACGTGAAAACGGGGCGGCGCTCGGCGCGGCGGGCAGGACGAGCGAGAAACGCGTGTCCCCGGGAGTCGACGTGAGCGTGATCCCGCCACCCATCCGCTCCGCCAGCTCGCGCGAGATCGAGAGGCCGATACCGCTGCCGTGGGCAGCGCTTCCCTCGCCCCGGTAGAACCGCTGGAAGAGCTGTTCCTGGTCCTCTCGCGGGATGCCGTGGCCGTTGTCACGGACGACGAGCACCGCCGTGCCGTCGCGCGACGCGACATCCACCGTCACCGTGGTACCGGCAAGGGTGTGCCGGAGCGCGTTCTCGATCAGTGACCGGCCGATCTGGAGCACGCGCTGCTCGTCGGCCACGGCGACCACGTCCTCGCTGGTGCCGATCCCGAGCACGTGGCCGGAGGTCTCCGCGAGCGCCTGGAAGCCCTCGACGAGCTCCTGCGCAGCCGCGGCCAGGTTCACAGGCTCGGCCTGGAGCCCGAGCTGACCCGCATCGAGCCTGGACAGGTCGAGCAGGTCGGTGGCGAGCCGCGTGAGCCGGTCGACCTGACCGCGCGCCGTCTCGAGGAAATCGCGTCGCGTCCCCTCGTCGAGATCCTCGTCGGCGAGCAGCTCGAGGAACCCGCCGAGCGCGAACAGCGGCGTTCGCAGCTCGTGCGACGCGTTGGCAATGAACTCGCGCCTCGCGTGGTCGAGGTTCGCGAGGCGCAGGCGCATCCGGTCGAACGTCCGCGCCAGCTGGGACACCTCGTCCGAACCTCGTGCGTCGATCGCCACCTCGAAGTCTCCGCCGGCGATGCGGTCGGCCGCGATCTCGAGGCGCCGGATCCGCCGGGTGAACCACAGCGCGGCCAGCGTCCCGACCAGCCACGACACGACCAGCGCGACGCCTCCGAAGATGAGGATGTCCCGGCGAACGACTGCCACCGCGGACAGGCGCGCCGCGAGCGGTTGCGACACGAGCATCGTCGTCGGGGCGCTCAGCTCGGCCCCCTGAGGCACGACGGCCGGCCGGGCAACCTCGGCGAACTCCTGCCCTCCACGGCTGACGACCGCCTGCTCCACGGTCCCGCTGGCGGCCGAAGCGAGCGCGACGGGATCGTCGGCCACATCCTCGGCCCCGCGAGGCCGCGAGTCCGCGACGACGTTCAGCGTATCCCCGAGCTCCTCGTAGATCACGACCCGCGCGTTCAGCTGCTCGCTGAAGGTCTCGGCCAGATCCTGGTAGGACGTCCGGTTCGCCACGCCGGCCGCTCCGACGAGGCGGGCCGGAAGTGCCGACGCCTGGGTCAGATCCTGGAAGGTAGCGTCGATCAGCCGGGACTGGAGCGGCGGGACGACGGCGACGTACACGATCGCCACCGCACCCGCCACCACGACGAAGAGGACGAGGCCGAGCTTCACGCTCAGGCTCTTCAGCCACGGAACGGCGTGATTGTCCATAGTACGATCTACCGGTCTCGGAAGCGGTACCCGACGCCGCGCACGGTGAAGATGTACTCGGGCTCCCGCGGGTCGGTCTCGATCTTCTCGCGCAGGTGCCTGATGTGGACGTCGATCGTCCGCGGGTCGCGGAAGTCGGAGCTGCCCCAGAGGGCCTCGAGCAGCGCGGCGCGGGAGTAGACACGTCCGGGATGCCCCGCCAGCGTGCGCAGAAGCTCGAACTCGACGTACGTCAGCTGCACGGACTCGCTGCGGACGTCGACCGACCGGCGCGCGAGGTCGATGACGAGACCGTCGCTCTCGATCGTCTCCGCCCGCGGGTCGGGCGGCGCCAGCTGCGCCCGCCGGAGCAGCGCCCGCACCCTGCTCCGGAACTCCCTGATCGAGAATGGCTTCGTGATGTAGTCGTCGGCGCCGAGCTCGAGCCCGAGCACCTTGTCGACCTCGTCGTCGCGGGCCGTCAGCATGATGATGGGCACAGTGCTCGACGCGCGGACGCGGCGGCACACCTCCAGGCCGTCGACTCGCGGCAGCATCAGGTCGAGCACGATCAGGTCGACGTGGTCGGCCTCGAAGCGCTCGAGCGCTTCCTCGCCGTTCCGCGCCTGCACCACGCGGAAGCCCTCCCGTTCGAGCGGGTAGGTCAGGAGCTTCTGAACGGACTCCTCGTCGTCGACGAGGAGGATGGTTGCGGTGCTCGCCACAGCCGTTAGCTCGCCCAGCGCAGCGGGAGGACCATCACATCTACTATAGCCCCCGCCCCGATGGCCGCCTTCCTGCCACGTACGCGTGCCGACGGGCGCCGCCGGCCCCGGCGCGGCACGATTCAACGGCCGATCAGCGGCCGCATCTACCGTGCAGCCTGGGTTCTCGTCTCCCTGCCGCTGCTCGTGCTGGCGTTCACGATCGTGCGGCCCGACCCGCTTCCGGCGGCAACGCTACCGCCCTCGTTCGAGACCGAGGCCGCGCGCCAGCTCACCGTCGACTTCGCCCAGAACTACGCGAATCGCACACCGGGCACGCAGACCGCGGAGGACGCGGCAGCCTGGGTCGAGGAGCGGCTCGCGGCCTACAACCTGAACGTCGAGCGCCAGACGTTCGAGTCCGACCATTCCCGGGCTCGGCACCGTCCAGCTCACGAACCTGATCGCCCGGCCGCTCACCGTCGGGCCCGGTTCGGTCGTCCGAGCGAAATCGTCGTCGTCGCCCATCGTGACAACCTGGGCATCACGCCCGGTGTCGACGACAACGCCTCTGGAACGGCGGCGCTGATCGAGCTCGCCCGCAATCTCTCGACGGTCTCTCTGGCGCATACCGTCGTCTTCGTCTCGACGGACGGCGGCGCGTGCGGGCAACGTCGGTGCCGCCCACCTCGCGGACGATCCGAGCTTCAGCGAGCGGCGTCCTGGCAGTCGTCAACCTGGACGCCCTCGCGGGTAGCGGGGCGCCGCGGGTCGAGCTGGGCGGCGACGCGCCGCGTTCGCCCGCGCCGGTTCTGCTCGCAACCACCGATGCGAGCGTCGCGGCCGAGACCGGGCAGCGCGCGCGGCGCCCGGACGCTGCCGACCAGCTCCTTCACCTCGCATTCCCGTTCAACCTCTACGACCAGAGCCCGTTCCTCGGCCAGGGCGTCTCCGCGCTCACGCTCACGTCGGCAGGCGACCGGCCGCCCGACCCGGGCACCGACACGGTCGACGCATCGACGCCGAGAAGCTCGGCCTGCTCGGACGATCCGGCGCAGGCGCTCGATCCAGTCGCTCGACGGAGCGGCCGAGGTGGCGCGCGGCACCGACTCGTACCTCGTCGATCGGCGGACGGCTCGATCCGAGGCTTCGCGATCGAGTTCGTCCTCCTCGTCGCCCTGCTGCCGCCCGCGCTCGCGACGATCGATTTCGCTGCGCGACTGCTCCGCCGCGGCGTGCCGTTCGGGCCTGCCCTGCGAAGCTTTCGCAGCCGGCTCCTCGTCTGGCTGTTCGCCGGTGGGGTGGCTGCGCTGTTCGCCGTCACCGGCGTGTTTCCACGAGGCGACGGGCGCCCGCTGCCGCTCGACAGCCCCCTCGCCCAGGACTGGCCGCTCGGCGCAATCCTGGTACTGCTCGCGATCTCGTCGCTCGCCTGGTTCGTCGCGCGGGTGCGCCTCGTGCCGCGCGGGCGCGTCCTCCGCGAGGACGAGCTCGCCGGCGCACGCGGTCATGATGCTCGTCCTCTGCGTCGTCGGGGCCGCCCTCGCGATCTGGAATCCGTACTCGCTCCTCTTCGTGCTGCCTTCGATGCACGCGTGGCTCTGGCTGCCGCACGTCCTCGACCGGCCCGCAGCCGCCCGCGCGCTGGTCTACGCGGTCGGCTTCGTACCGGTCGTCGGCGTCTTCGTCAGCTTCGCTCTCCGCTACGACCTCGGCTTCGACGCGCCCTGGTACGTCGCGACGCTCTTCAGCGTCGGCTACACGCTCGCCCGTGCTCTACGTCACGCTGCTGGTCTGGGCGGCGGCCGCCGGCCTGGCGGGCGCGCTCGCGTTCGGCCGCTATGCGCCGTATCCGGAGCCTGGCAGCAACGCCGGGCCTGATCCGCGGCACTGTCGCCCGACTGGCCTCCTCGCGGCGGGACGCCGAGCTAGAGGAATGGGAGGAACCGGACGGCCGAGCCGGCGGCGAGGATGCCCTCCCCCCGCGGGATCTCGACGAGCGTGTCGTTCTGGGCGGCCGCGACGATCATGTGTGATTCCTGCGCCCGGCCGCACCGGACGCGCGTCTCACCGCCCTCCGCTTCTCGCCGCGCCCGCACGAACTCGTCGCGCTCAGCGTTCCGCGGGACCTCCTCGGCGAGCACGCCGGTCTGAAACGCCGGCAGCGGGTCGGGAAGACCGAGCAGCGCCTTGACCGCAGGTCGCACGAGCAGCTCGAAGCAGACGAGCGCCGACACGGGGTTTCCCGGCAGGTTGAAGACGAGATGGTCACGCCGGACTCCGAAAGCAACCGGCCGTCCGGGCTTCATCGCCACGCCCCAGAAGACCTCTTCGACGCGGAGGCCGGCCTGCACCCGCCGCACGAGATCGTGGGGGCCGACCGAGGCGCCTCCCGTCGTGACGAGCATGTCGAAGCCGAGCAGCGCACGCTCCATCGTCTTCCGATGCTCCTCCTCGTCGTCCGTGACGACCCCGAGCTGCGCCGGCACCGCGCCGGCGGACGTCAGCTGCGCCGCGAGCATGAGGCCGTTCGACTCGTAGATCTGGCCTGGGCCGAGAGGCTGCCCCGGAGAACGCAGCTCCGAGCCCGTGACGAGGATCCCGACCCGCGGCCGCTTGGCGCAGCGCACTTCGGCGATGCCTGCCGCGGCGAGCGCGCCGACCTGGGCCGGGCCGAGCCAGGTCCCGGCCTCGAGCACCTGCTCGCCCGCCGTGATGTCGCCGCCGCGCGGCCTGACGTTCGCGCCCGACAGCAACCGGCGCGGTCGAGCTCGACGTGGCCGTCACGCTCGGCGGCGAGCTCGAGAGGGACGACCGCGTCGGCGCCCTCCGGCACGACGCCGCCGGTCGAGATCGCCATCGCCTCGTCCGGTCGTCAGGCTGCGGGATTCCGGGCTGCCGGCTGCGATGCGCACCGACCAGCGCGAGGCTCGGGCGCCGCCCGCCGTGTCTGCAGACGCAACGGCGTATCCGTCCATGGCCGAACTGGGAAACGGCGGCAGATCGCACGTCGCAGCAGCCGGCTCCGCCAGGACACGGCCGTAGGCGCGCTCGATCGGAACCCGCTCGTCGTCCAGGCGCTTCGCGCGCTCGAGCACCAGGCGCTGCGCCTCGGAGACACCGATGGCCTCGCTCATCGCCGTGGAATCTACAGGGGTACGGCGTCGCGAAGGAGGTAGGCGCAGATCCCGAGCGACAGCACCTGAGCCGTCCTGTCACGCTCGATCGCGGCGAGCGGCACTGCCCAGACCGCGTACCACGGAACGAGCCAGGAGGCGGTCAGGAGGAGGAAGCAGGCCGCACAGGGCCAGCCGCGCACGCCCCCGCCAGGCCTCACGTAGGAGCCAGAGATACCCGGCTACGAAAAGGACGGTGAGGACGGCGACCGCAGCGTCTTCGGACAGGCCGATGGCCTCGAGCCACCGGGCCGTGCTGACCGACGTGGTGCGGCGCAGCTGGCCCGAGAAGTTTCCGAACGACTCGAGCCAGTCTGGCCCGTAGCGCCAGAAGGCGACCGCTGCGATCAGTCCGAGGGCCACCGCAAAGCCCACGTGGCTCACCTTGCCGGCCCTGGCGATACGCCTCGACCGCCCGCAGCGGCAAGAAGACGAGCGGGACCCACTTGACGGCGATCGACGCAGCCCAGCAAGCGCCGGCCAGCGCCGTCCGCCGGCGTGCGGCGAGCACGAGCGCTCCGAGCACGAGCGCCATCATCAGTGCGTCGTTGTGACCGCCGCCGGCGAACTGGATCGCGAGGAGCGGGTTCCAGCCGACGAAGGCCGCGGCGAACGCTTTCTCCCTGGCGAGCGCAACGGCCAGCCCTATGAGCGCGAGCATGGACGCCGCTGCGAGCACGCGGTAGAGGTACGCGGCGGTTCCCGGCCGGTCCCCCGCCACGAGCGCGTGCCCCTCGGAGAGAAGCGTGAACGCCGGCCCGTAGCCCGTCGGGCGCTCCCGCCAGGAGGCGCCCATGCGGGGAATCGCCGGATCCTGCGGAAACGCGCTCGGGGGCGTCGTGTAGGGATCTGCTTCGTGGATCGTGCCGACCCGGCCCCGGGCCCAGTACGTGTAGACGTCCGTCGACAGAAGTACCGGGCCCACGAGCGGCAGCAGCTGGATCGCGACTCCGAGCGCCGACGACGGCTCCGAGCCGCGCTCCCCGTCTCGAGAGCACGGCCAGGCCCCCGACGTAGAACACGAACGCGCCGCTCATCGCGGCGAGGTAGACCCAGGCCCAGCTCGAGTCGCCGCCGGCGTGGTCGGGCGAGAGGGGAGAGCTCTCGGGCAGCGCGAAGCCGACCGCTGCTGCGAGCAAAGCAAGCGTGCCCGCGCCGGCCGCGAGGGCGACCTCGGGCGCCCGGCGGGCGATCCACGGCCGCACGGAGGCGGCGGCCGTCGCCGTCAAGTGCTAGCCCTCGCCCCCGTCCGGGGGCCCGGTGATCGTCGGCGGCGGGGCCGCAGGAGGCGGGGGCTCGGTGGTCGGAGGCGGGGTCGTCGTCGTGGGCGGGGTCGTCGTCGAAGGCGGCGGCAGCGGATCGTTCCCTCCCGGCGACGGCTGCTGCTGCGTGTCCGTCTCACCGGTGCCGGTGTCGGTGTAGGTCGCTCCGGTGTCCGTGTTGTAGTCACCGGAGCTCTGGTACTTCCCTTCCCAGGATCGGAAGGCCGGCAGCTGCTTCGGCAACGGGAAGTCGGCCACGGGCGTCGGGTCGAGCGCCCGCGAGACGAACAGGTTCCAGATCTCCGCGGGGAAGCTCCCGCCGGAGACGGAGATGCCGTGCACGCTGCTCATCTCGACTGTCGCGTTCGGGTATCCGACCCAGACGGCTGCCGCGAGCGTCGGCGTGTACCCGCAGAACCACGCGTCGGTGTGGTCGTCCGTCGTGCCGGTCTTGCCCCCGGCCGGGCGACCGAAGTACGCGCCCGTTCCGGTGCCGCTCGTCATGTTCTGCTCGAGGATCTTCGTCACCTCGTAGGCGACGCCGTCCGGGATGACACGCTTGCGGTCCGGCTTGCCCCAGCCGGCCTTGGTGTCGACGACCCCTCCCGGGAGGACCACCCTGCGGATCGCCATCGGCTCCGAGTAGACGCCTCCGGCTGCGAGGGTCGCGTAGGCGGAGGCCATATCGAGGACCGACACGACGTTCGAGCCGAGGCCGATCGACGGCACGGCCTGCAGCGAGGAGCGGACACCCAGGTCGTGCGCCATCTTCGCCACGTTCTCGGGTCCGACGTCGAGGGTGAGGCGTGCGTAGACGGAGTTGTCCGAGCGGAGCGTCGCAGCTGTGACGCTGGAGGGGCCGTAGTACGTGCCGTCGTACGTCTCGGGCTCCCAGGGCTCGCTCTGAGGATTCGCCTGATAGAAGAACGGCGCCGACAGGTACGTCGTCGAGTCCGGATCCATCCCGCGCCTGATCGCCTCGGTCAGCACGAACGTCTTGAACGCCGACCCGGCCTGGCGCTTGCCCTGCGCGGCAAGGTTGAACTGCGAGCGCTGCCCGTGCGGCGTCACCGAGACCATGGCCCTGATGGCTCCGTTCGCCGGATTGATCGCGACGATGGCGGACGCGGGATCGGTGGGCTCGTACAGGGTGTCCCGGATCGCCTCCGCCGCGAGCTTCTGGAAATGCAGGTCGATCGTGGTGTAGACACGAAGGCCACCCGTGCGAACGTACTCAGCGCCGTACTCGGCGATCAGCTGGTCGCGCACGTAGCTGAAGAAGAAGGGCTCGCGGATCTTCGTGTAGAGCGTCCCGGGTCGCAGCACGACCTTGGACGAGACGGCCTTCTGGTACTGCGCCTCGGCTGATCGAGCCGGCGTCGCCGCATGGCGGCCAGGACGTCGTTCCGGCGCCTCGCCGCCTCGCCCTGGCGGGTGAACGGATCGTAGTAGGACGGCGCTTGGGGAAGCCCCGCGACGAGCGCTGCTTCGGAGAGCGTCAGCTCGGCGGCCGGCTTCGAGAAGTACGTCTGCGCGGCAGCCTCGACCCCGTAGGCGCGGTTGCCGTAGTAGACCTGGTTCATGTACGCCTCGAGGATCCTGCCCTTCGACCATGCCCCGTCGAGCTTGAGCGCGAGGCAGGCCTCCTTGATCTTTCGCTGGAGCGTCTGCTCCGTTCCGACCGGCCGGTAGAGGTTGCGGACGAGCTGCTGCGTGATCGTCGAGCCTCCCTGGACCACGTCCTGGGCCTTGTAGTTCTCGACGGCGGCGCGCGCGATGCCTTCGTAATCGAGACCGTCGTGCTCGTAGAACCGGCGATCCTCGATGGCGACGGTTGCTCTGCCGAGCCAGGGCGACATCTCGGCGAGGGAGACCGGCTGGCTGTTGTTCTCCGCCGGGATCGCGCCGAGGAACGATCCGTCTGCCGCGTAGACGAAAGAGTTCTGCCCGATCTCTACCCGGGCGAGCGACGTGATGTCGCAGCTCTCACGAAACGCCGCTACGCCCGTGAGCGCGGTTGCCGCCACCGCACCGCCGCCGGCGAGCACGAGCGCCACGACGAGGACGATCAGTGCCCGGCGGCGGGTATGCCGGCGCCTGATCCGCTCCTTGCGACGCTTGCGGGCAGCCCGGTGGCTGTTGCCGTTTCGATTCCCGCTGCCGTTGGGTTGACCGTTCCCGGCCGGCATCACGCAGCGGCGAGAAGGCCTTCGCGACGCAGCCGGTCCTGAACGCGCAGCCGGAGCTCGGAGGACACCGCCTGCGCGGCCGTGTGGTCCGAGACCCAGACGCCGAGGTCGAGCTCGGCGGTGCCGGAGGTGAGATCCTGAACGGTCATGGTTGGCTCACGCCCAACGAGAGTACCTGGAACCGCGCGGGCCTCCTCACCGAGAAGCGTCATGACGCGGGACAGGTCCGAGGCAACCGGGACGGAGATCCTGACCGAGGCGATGCAGGCCGGGCTGACGATCGTCCAGTTCCTGATCGTGTCGGACGCCAGCAACCCGTTCGGAATCAGCTGCCAGGCACCGTCGGGGGTGCGAATGCGCGTGTAGATGCGGGTGACGTCGTCGACCCTGCCGGTGACCCCGCGGAATTCGATCTGGTCGCCGATCCGAATCGGCTGTGAGAAGGAGATCACCAGGCCCGAGATGAAGTTCCCGAGGCTCGCCTGCGCAGCCAGGCCGATGACCACCGACAGGAACGCCGCAGAGGACAGGATCGCCGCCGGCGACGCCCCTCACGTTCGGGAAGACGAAGAGCGCCATCCCGAGGCCGACGACGATGATCGCGACCTGGATCGTCCGCCGGAGAGCGTTGTAGCGGGTTCGCGCCGAGGGCGGCAGCCGGTCGTCCTCCCGCTTCCGCAACGCGCGATCGGCGACATAGGCGAGGATGACCGTCGCGGCGGCGATCGCGGCCGCGGTGACGATCTGATCGACGTTGACGCTCATCGCGGCTTGTTCGTCAGAACGGCAGGGGCTTCCTCCCCGCGAACCCCTCGTCGAGCCCGTGCCAGAACGCGATCTCGTCCTCTCCGAGGAGCCAGCACAGAAGCACCGTCTCGCCGTCGCTCGGGTGGAGAGCCGGGAAATCGACGAGCCCGCGGTCGATGTCCTTGATCTGTGCGCCGGCCGCCTCGACGGCCTCGATCGCCCGGCTGAGCTCGCCCCCCGCCTCGACCGCGGCCGCCCGGACCCCTCCGACTCGCGCAGCATCGAGCCCGCCGCCGTTCCCGGCCACATGCCGGCCGACACGCTGGAGCTCGTCCTCGTGTCGTGCGAGGATCCGTCGATGCTCGACCATCCGCTCGACCAGCGGCCTGATCTCGCGGAGCGCCTCGTTCGCCTCCTGAACTGTGAAGTGCCTCATCCGATGTCCGCCTGCTGCTTGGATAGATAGCAGGTGACCCGCTTCTCCTTCATCCGTGCAGCCGCGATCACGGCGGCCGGGCTCGCGCTGGCGGCCTGCGGCGCTCCGTCGGAGCCGACCGGGGCGCTTCCGCCGCCCTACCCGGTGACGGTGGCCGGAGCCGGGGAGGCGCCCACCAGCCTGGAGCAGCAGCCCGAGCGGATCGTCGCTCTCGACGCCGGCTCCGCCGAGCTCATCGCGGAGATCGGCGCCCGCGATCAGCTGGTCGGCGCCCCAAGCGGCGTCCAGCTGGGTGAGGGGCCCCGCCCGGCCGTGGTCCTGAACGACAGCGGGCAGATCGACGTGGAGGA
The DNA here is from genome assembly GCA_963797645.1 of uncultured Thermoleophilia bacterium. Classification (GTDB taxonomy): domain Bacteria; phylum Actinomycetota; class Thermoleophilia; order Gaiellales; family Gaiellaceae; genus CAWCQC01. The sequence continues at coordinate 241,789 of CAWCQC010000007.1, forward strand.
GATCATCCGGCTGAAGCCCGACCTGATCGTCGCTACGCCCGACACCGACCCGGTCGAGCTCGCGCAGATCGAGCGCCGCGCACGGGCGCCCGTCTACCTCCAGCCGTCGCGGACGATCGAGGCAGTCCAGCAGGCGGCCATCGAGCTCGGCTTTCTGCTCGGCCATCCGGCTGAAGGACGGCAGCTCGCCGGCTCGCTCCAGGAGCAGACCGACGCGGTTCTCCGTCGCCTCGAGGGAGTACGTCAGAAGTCGGTGTTCGTCGACACGGGCTTCTTCATCACGATCTCCGATCGCTCGCTCCTCGGGGACCTGGTCCAGCAAGGCGAAAGGAACGAACATCGCCGGGGACTACGCCGGTCTCGGTCCCTATCCCTCCTCGAGGCTCAGGCGGGCGAACCCGGATGTCTACCTCGCCACTTCCGACAGCGACGTCACCCTGGCCGGCCTGCGGGACGACCCGAAAACAGCCCGCCTCCGCGCCGTCAAGAGAGGCGACGTGGAGCGTGGTACCGGTCGAGCTCGTCACGCGGCCGGGGCCCAACGTGGCCCGAGGCCTCGAGGCTGTCGCGGTCGCGATCCATCCGGATGCCTTCCGGTAGCCGCGCTGCCGAGATCGACGCGGTCACCGTCGACGCGTTCGGCACTCTGCTCGATCTCGAGGATCCCACCGATCGGCTCGTGCAGGCACTTCGCGAGCGAAACGTCGACCGTCCTCGCGGCCAGGTTGCCGCCGCGTTCCGCGCGGAAGCCTCCTACTACCGACCCCGTTCGCTCGCAGGACGTGCTCCCGCCGACCTCGAACGTCTCCGCGAGGACTGCGTCCGGGTCTTTCTCCGGCACCTCGAAGCCGAGCTGGATCCCCGAGGCTTCGTCTCCTCGTTCGTCGGTGCGATCGTCTTCCACCCCGCGGCGGGAGCGCTTGCCGCACTCGATCGGCTTCGTGCTGGCGGGCTCGTGCTGGCGTGCGTCGCCAACTGGGACGTGAGCCTCCACGATCACCTCGACCGGCTCGGCATCGCCGGCCGGTTCGACGCCGTCGTGACCTCCGCCGAGGCCGGCGCGGCAAAGCCCGATCCGGCGATTTTCGCGCTTGCTCTCGGCCGACTCGACGTGCTACCGGCCCGCGCGCTGCACATCGGCGACGAGGACGCCGACCGCGCCGGTGCGCTCGCAGCCGGTATTGCATTCGAGCCGGTGCCGCTCGCTACGCTCCCGGAGCGACTGAACCTCTGAGCTGACGGCTTCATGACCACCCCGACGACCTCTCTCGAGCGGTCTCCCGCCTCGCGGGAGCGTCTCGCACTCGCGATCTGGCTTGCCGTCGCGGCCGTGCAGATCGCGACCTCGTTCGGACTCCGCGGTGACGGGGGCTCAGCCGGTGACGAGCCGATCTTCGACTACGCCCTCGGGGTCGGATCTCTGTTCGTGTACTCCGTCATCGTCCTCGTGACCTGGGCGATCGCACGGCTCTACTCGGATGCGGGCGACGCGCTCGGCCTACGCCCCTTCGCGGGGCGCTATGTCGGGTACGCGGCGGTCCTCGTCGTCGCCTCGCTGATCGTCGCCGCGGCGCTCGAGCCGGTGCTGAACGCGGGGGAAGAGCAGGGCCTCGCGCCGCAGGAGTGGGAGTCCGGACGCCTCGCGCCGTTCCTCTTCAACGCGATCGTCATCGTGACCGTCGTCCCCTTCGCGGAGGAGCTCTTCTTCCGGGGCCTCGGGGTGACGGTCCTCGGCCAGTTCGGGCCGGCCGCCGCGGTCATCGGGACTGCACTCATCTTCGGTCTCGCGCACGGCATTCTCGTCGCGCTGCCGCCGCTCGTGTTCTTCGCGCTCGGACTCGCCTGGATCCGCCTCCGATCGCAGAGCGTGTGGCCGGGCGTCATCGCCCACTCGGCGTTCAACGCGATCGGGCTCGCCGCGGCGGCGCTCACCGCCTCGTGAGCTGGGAGACGTTCGAGCATCAGGCCGACATCGGGCTCGCCGTCGAGGCGCCCGACGGCGAATCGCTCTTCGTCGAGGCCGGAATCGCCCTCCTCTCGCTCCTGTGCGACGTCGAGCGCGTCGCAGAGCGGGCCTCCTTCGAGCTCGCGGGAGAGGCGAGCGGAGTGGAGGAGCTTCTCGTGGACTGGCTGAACGACATCCTCTACCTGTTCGAGGGAGAGCAGGTCGTCTGCCGTCGTATCGAGTTTCCTGACTGGACACCGACGGCTTACCGGGCTCTGCTCCACGGCGAGCCGGCCGATCCGCGCCGGCACGAGCTTCGCGGGATCGTGAAGGCCGCCACGTACCACGGCCTCGCCGTCGAGCGAGGCGCCACTCGCTGGAGCGCTCGGATTATCCTTGACGTCTGATGAGCGACCAGGCCCAGGACCCCGTGATCATGTCGTTCCGCGAGCGGATCTCCGAGGCCGACCGAGCGATCCTCGAGACCCTCAACCGGCGGATCGCGCTCGTGTCCGAGCTGCACGCCTACAAGCTGGAACACGGCTATCCGCTGAGCGACCCCACACGAGAGGCGGCGCTCGTCGAACGCCTCGAGCACGAGAACGGAGGCCCGCTGACCAGCGAGGGCCTCCGCGAGATCTACGGCGCGATCGTCGCCGAGTGGAAGCGCCACGCGCCCGTGGCCCCGAACACGCACGGCACTAGCGCGCGCGTCGCCGGCCGGCCGTCTCCTGGCGACCTGGCGTCAGGCGGGCGGAGCCGGGCTCCGCCCGGCGGGAGCCCGCCGGCCAGGGCGTCAGGAGAGCGTCAGGAGGCGGCGGAGAAGTCCTCGGGGGTGACATCGTCGAGAAAGCGCTTGAACTCCTCGACGATCTCGTCTTCGTTCACGTCGTCGTTCTCGAACTCGATCGCACTCTCCTCGATCACCGCGTCGGCCGCATAGATCGGCGCGTCCGAGCGAACCGCCAGCGCGATCGCGTCGCTCGGCCGCGAGTCTATCTCCACCTCGCCGCCGTTGACGGCCAGCGTTATCTGTGCGTAGAACGTGTTGTCGCGCAGCTCTGTGACAGCGATCTTGACGACCTTCGCCTCGAGCTGGGAGAGCATCTCCGTGAGCAGATCGTGCGTCATCGGGCGCGGCGTGGCAGCGCCCTGTAGCTTCATCAGGATCGCGGCCGCCTCCGGATGGCCGATCCAGATCGGGAGGAACTTGTTCCCTTCCGCCGTCTTCAGCAGGACGATCGGCTGCTTCCCGACCATGTCGAAGCTCACGCCGTAGATGGTCATCTCCTGCATGGCGCCCGAGGTCATTGTACTGCCCTCTCGGAACGGCCCGGAAACGAGCCGCCGGCACGGGGCCATGGGCGATCCTGGACTCGAACCAGGGACCTCCGCCTTATCAGAGCGGCGCTCTAACCGACTGAGCTAATCGCCCGCGCGAGCGGGCATTGTAGCCGCTTCGGCGTCGAGCGCCGCACAGGCGCGTTCGAGCGACTTCGGCGACCTCCGCGAGCCCCGTCTCGTCGCCGAAATCGACCTCCAGCCGATCGGCCACGACCCTCACCGGCCGGTCGGCGAGCTGTTCGAGCGCCATCCGGGCCCGCTCGGCGAGCACCGGGTCGGGTGCCACTGCTCGCCTGCGCGGTCTCGTTGTCGCGCCGGCGCGTCGCGCGGCGAGCTCGGCCGCCCGGACCGACATCCCGTGCCGGACGATCCGGCGTGCGAACCGTCGGCGCTCCTCGTGCCCCTGCACCGCAAGCACGGCGCGGGCATGGCCTTCGCTCAATCGCCCTTCCTCGACGAGAGCGAGCACGTCCTCGGGAAGCTCGAGAAGCCGGATGCGGTTGGAAACGGACGGCTTCGACCGGCCGACGCGGTCTGCGACCTCGCCGAGCGAGAGCTCGAACTCGTCGAGCAGGACGGCGTATCCCCGCGCCTCCTCGATCGGCGAGAGATCCTCCCGCGCGACGTTCTCGACGAGTGCGAGCAGCAGGGCGTCGCGGTCGTCGGCCTCACGCAGGAGGCCCGGGATGGTTGCGAGGCCGGCGGCCCGTGCGGCCCGCCAGCGTCGCTCGCCGGCGATCAGCTCGTAGCCGCCCTCGCCGTCCGGGCGGACGAGAACCGGCTGCACGATGCCCTGCACCCGGATCGACTCTGCGAGCTCCTCAATCGCCTCTGGCTCGAACCGAGCTCGCGGCTGGCGTGGGTTCGGGCGGACCGCCCCGATCGGCAGCTGGACGAGCTCGTCTCCCGCCGTGGCCGGTCCGATCAGCAGCTCCAGACCGCGGCCAAGCCCGCGGCGACCCTTGCTCGCCGGCTCGATCAACGGCGCTCGATCAGTTCGGCGGCGGCACGGTAGTACGCGTCCGCGCCGGCCGAGGCGGGATCGTAGGCCGTGATCGGCAGTCCGTGACTGGGCGCCTCGGCCAGCCGCACGCTGCGAGGCACCACCGCTGTCGAAGACGAGGTCTCCGAAGGCGCGGCGGACCTCCTCCGCGACCTGGGCGGCGAGGCGTGTCCGTCCGTCGACCATCGTCAGCAGCATGCCGGCCACCGTCAGCCGCGGGTTGAGCCGCGAGCGCACGAGCTCGATCGAATCGAGCAGCTGGGCCAGCCCTTCGAGCGCGTAGTACTCGCATTGCACCGGGACGATGACGCGGTCTGCCGCCGCGAGAGCGTTGACGGTGAGTGGGCCGAGCGACGGCGGGCAGTCGACGAAGACGAACGAGAAGCTGGACTCGGCATCCGCCAGCGACCCGCGGAGGTACGAGTCGCCGTCGTCCCGCCGGGCAAGCTCGACTACGGCGCCGGCGAGATCCGGCTTGGCCGGCACGAGGTAGAGGTTGCGGAACCGAGTCTCGTGAACCACCTCGGTGAGCGAGGCGCCGTCGAGGAGGTCGTAGGAGGACGTGCCGTTGGCCCGCTCGCCGAGGCCCGACGTCGCGTTCGCCTGGGGATCCAGGTCGACGACCAGCGTCTCGCTCGCCTGCCTCCGCAAGGCAGGCGGCCAGGTTGAGCGCCGTCGTCGTCTTGCCGACGCCGCCCTTCTGGTTCGCCACCGCGTAGATACCGCCCGTCATCACCCGATCGAGTCTAGTCAGCGGAACTGGACGTGCCCACTTCGCCGGCAGCGGGTCGGCGCCTTCACTACGGCGCCGTAAGTGGCCGCTTGCGGGCGACCCCCGGCCGCCTCGGAAACCGAGCCGGCGTCGCAACGAGCTTGCGGAAAACCAGCAAGCGCCGGTTCGTTGCGCCGGGCTCGAGGACCGTCTCCGGCGGCCCAGCGCCGAGCGCTGCGGCGACCGCCTCCAGGTCGGTCTCGTCAGCTCCGGCAAACAGCAGCAACCGGCCTCCGGGCCGAACGAGGGGCAAACACCACTCGGCAGCCACGGCAGGCGGAGCGAGTGCGCGGGCAACGGCCGCCGCGTACGCATCGCGGCCGTGCCGCCGCCCGAGCTCCTCGGCGCGGCCGCAGACAACTCCGACATTGGCGAATCCGGCGGTCACCCTGCGAAGGAACTCGCACCTCTTGTTCGTCGCCTCGAGCAGGTCGACAGAGAGCTCAGGATGTCCCGCGGCAATCGGAATCCCCGGCGAGCCACCTCCCGAACCGACGTCGACGACCGGGCCGGCATCGATGAGCGGGAGCGCGAACAGCACCTCGTCGACGTGCAGACGCCACGCCTCGGCCTGCGTCGTCACCGCGGTCATCCCCGGCGTTGCCAGGAGCGACTCGATCCAGGAGGCCAGCCGCGGGTCGTCCCGCAGAGGTTCCGTCACGCCTCGGCCGGAGCGACGACAACGTGGCGGTTCGGCTCGGTGCCCTCGCTCATCGTCACCACGTCGGCGCGCTCCTTCAGCCGCATGTGGACGATCTTGCGCTCGGCCGAGGTCATCGGGTCGAGCGCCACCGCCGTGCCCGAGGCTGTCGCGCTGCCCGCCGCGCGGTCGGCGAGGGACTCGACCGTCGCCCGCCGGCGCTCCCGGTAGCCGGCCGCGTCGACGACCACTTCCGTGCGGGTCTCGCTCACGCGCGAGACGGCCGCGGTCGCCAGGTACTGGATCGCGTCGATCGTCTGCCCGTGCTTTCCGATCACGAGGCCGAGGTCACGGCCCTGGAAGGTCGCCGTAAGGCCTTCCGGGGACTCGCGTACCGTCACGGCGGCCTCGAGCGCGAGCGCGGCGAGGACGTGGTCGAGCAGCTCCGCGAGCCGCTCCACTGCGGCTCCGGAGGGTGCCGCGGGAAGCGGCGAGGGCTGCGTGCGGGCGAGAGGCGGCGTCGTCACCCGGGCAATTACCCTGGCCGGGGTAAAACCCACTCCGAGGAGGCCTCGTTCGCCCTCGGAGAGGACGGCGAACTCGACCGACGACTTGTCGAGGCCCGGAAAGCGGCGCTCGAGCTCCCGGAGCGCCGCCCACTTCGCCTCGCCGACTGTCTCGCCGGTTGCCTCCGTCTCAGCAGACGGCTCGGCGTCAGCCGGCTCGGACCGGGGCTCGGTGACGTCGCTCATCGGCGCGCGCGCGGGCCCTTCTTCTTGCGCCGGCGAACGGGGCGCGGCTTGCTGCCCGCTGGTGCCCGGGGCCTGCGTCGGCGCCGTCCTTGTTTCCCTGTGTCGCCTGTACGGCCGGGGCCTCCGGGCGAGGCTTCGCCGGACGGCGCTGCTTGGCCGCTCCTTTGGCAGCCGGGGCCGGCTCCTTGGCCTTCGAGCTCGGTTCGACTCGACCGCTTCGGCAGCTCGGGCACCGTTCGCGGGAACATGCGACGCGTAACGATGCCCTGCCCGGTGGTCCACAGGTTCGTCGTCACCCAGTAGATCATCAGGCCGACGGGGAAGTTGATGATGAAGAAGACGAACGCGAACGGCATGATCAGGAACAGGATCCGCTGCGTCTTGTCCATCGTCGTCGACATCAGGAACGTCGATAGCAGCTGGCTCCCCACGTAGATGACGAGCAGCAGCCAGCCCGACCAGTGCTCGTTGACGTTGTCGGTGATGTTCGGGACGAGGCCGTTCAGGAAAGCGAGGCTCGACTCCGGGTACTGGGGCAGGACCTCCTTATCGAAGTCACGCAGGACGTAGAAGAGCGCGATGAAGACGGGGATCTGGAACAGAACAGGCAGGCACGAGGCGGCCGGGTTCACCTTGTTCTCCCGGTAGAACTTCATGACCTCCTCGTTGAGGCGCTGCTTGTCGCCCTTGTACTTCTGTTGGATCGCCTTCAGCTGCGGCGCATACTCCTGGAGGCGCTGCATCGACTTGACCTGCTTCACGGTCAGCGGCACGAGCAGAATGCGCACCATGACCGTGAGCACCACGATCGACCACGCCCACGAGATCCCGACCGTGCCGTGGAGCCACTCGAGAATGGCCGTGAGCGGCCGCTCGATCGGGCCGAGGATGTCCGCGAGCAGCGCGACGGTGTTCACGCCGCCCTCCTGGTCCCGAACACGGTCTGGTTCTTCGCGTAGTCGACGCCCCCGTGGCTCCACGGGTTACAACGCGCGAGGCGCCATGCGGCGAGGATCGCGCCGCGCACCAGCCCGTATTCGGCGAGTGCGTCGAGCGCGTACTGAGAGCACGACGGGTGGTACTTGCACCGCCCGCCCAGGAACGGCCCGAGCGTATAGCGGTAGGTGTACACGGCAGCGATTCCGAGGTACTTCACGGCGTGACCGCCTCGGCGGCACCGGCCTCGGCGAAGACGCCGCGAACCTGCTCGACGAGCCACGCATGCCCGCGCGCGTCGCTCGCCTCGACCAGGCCCGGCCGGACGATCAGGACGTAGTCACGACCGCCGGGGACATCCGCGGCGATCGCAGAGAATGCTTCGCGAAGCCGGCGCTTCATGCGGTTTCTCTCGACCGCCGGCCCTGCCTGGCGAGGTACCGCCAGGCCGAGCCTTGGCTCGCCTTCATCGTCGCCGTCGCGTGGGAACGCAGTACAGAACGAGATACCGCGTCGCGACCGAGCGGCCGCGGCGGTAGACGTTGTCGAAGTCCCGCGAGCGCGAGAGGCGGTGCTGGCGCTTCATCGACGCGCGGCGGTCCCGGCAGCAGCCGTCAGGCCGAGAGTCGCTTCCGGCCCTTCGCCCGGCGGCGTTTGAGAATCGCCTGGCCGGCCCGCGTCGACATGCGGGCCCTGAATCCGTGGCGTCGCTTCCGACGACGCACGTTCGGCTGATACGTTCGCTTCATCTGAGGTACGCACGGGAGGCCGCTTGGGCGACCGCGGCCAGTATAGAGGAGCCCGTTGCGGCATCGCGCCGCACGAAGTTAGGCCTCTTGAATCCACAGCCACGAAACCGCATGGACTGGGGGATCGCGGCATGTATCCACAGCTGTGGAGAGAGCTGTGGATAGGCTGATATCCCTGCACCGAAGCGGTTTTCCCGCTCGCTGAACGCGGCCTCGGCCGGCATTGTCGGACACACGGGGCGTTGTTATGATCGCCGCTTCCCGACCCCGGCGGAGAAGGCGAGGCGAGTGGTGGAACGGCAGGCAGAACTGGCCAGCGAACAGGTGTGGTCCGATATCTCGGAGGGCCTCCGTGACGCCCTGAGCGAGCAGACGTTTCAGAGCTGGTTCGGGGAGGTCGGCGCGACGGAGGTGACGGATCGCGGTGTCGTCATCTCCGTTCCGAACGACTTCACGAGGGAGTGGATCGAGGAGCACTTTCGAGGTCTGCTCCGCGTCGTCGTGCGGGATGCGGTCGGCGACGACCGGCCGGTTCGCCTCGTCGTGCGGGATGAGCCTGCGGTGGACAGCGGCGCGGCGCCGCGTGCCGCGGCGCGGATCGAGGGCCTGAACCTCAAGTACACCTTCGACACGTTCGTGATCGGCTCGTCGAACCGGTTCGCCCACGCGGCCGCTCTCGCCGTCGCAGAGGCGCCGGCGCGGGCGTACAACCCGTTGTTCATCTACGGGGGGACCGGGCTCGGCAAGACCCACCTGCTCCAGGCGGTGGCGGGGTACATCAGCCAGCATTCCTCTCGCCTCTCCGCCCGCTACGTCACGAGCGAGACGCTCACGAACGACTTCATCAACTCGATCCGCGAGAAGCGCGTCGAGCAGTTCAAGCAGCGCTACCGCCACTACGACGTCCTACTCGTCGACGACATCCAGTTCCTCGAGCACAAGGAGCGGATCCAGGAGGAGTTCTTCCATACGTTCAACACGCTCTACGAGGCCGGCCGGCAGATCATCCTGTCCTCCGACCGGCCGCCACGCGACATCGCGACGCTCGAGGAACGGCTGCGCTCCCGGTTCGAATGGGGGCTGATCGTGGACATCCAACCACCGGATCTCGAGACGCGGATCGCGATTCTCCGGAAGAAGGTCGCGATGGACGGCATCCACGTCCCGGACGCGCAGGTGCTCACCTTTATTGCGGGGCGCGTGTCGACGAACATCCGGGAACTCGAAGGAGCGCTCACGCGCGTAGTCGCGTTCTCGTCGCTCACCGGACGGCCGATGACGGTGGAGCTCGCTCAGGAAGTCCTCGAGGACGTCTTTCCACAAGGCGAACCACCAGAAATCTCGATCGAGCGGATCCAAGAGATCGTCTCGCAGCGGTTCGGCATCTCGATGCAGGAGCTCCTCGGGCAGCGCCGGTCCCGGGCGGTCGTCTACCCGAGGCATGTCGCTATGTACCTATGCCGGGAGCTGACGGACAGCTCGCTTCCGAAGATCGGAGACCGCTTCGGAGGCCGGGACCACACCACGGTCATCAACGCCACGTCGAACATCACCAAGCTGATCCGGGAAGACAGGGGCGTCTACAACCTCGTCCAGGAACTCACAGCCCGGATCAAGCAGGCGCACTAACCCTGTGGACAAGCACCGAAAACGGGGGAGAAGCGTGATGCCTGACAGCACGCCGGTTGACAACGTCTGCTTCTCCACAGAACCGCTCAACTCCGGTCTTGGCTCCGTGAGCGCGCTCGGCACCGTCATCCACCAAATGCACACTGCCTATTACTACGATGGGTTTCTTCTCATAACCTAGACATGGCCATTGACACTGCCGCCTCAACTGCTTTGAAGATCACGTGTTCCCGTGACGAGCTCTCCCAGGCCGTCCAGCTAGTCGGGCGCGCTGTCTCGGCGCGAACCTCCGTTCAGATCCTTGCCGGGATGCTCTTGACCGCCGAGAGTGACGCGCTCGCCCTGGCTGCCACCGACATGGAGATGTCGCTTCGTGCGTCGCTTCGTGCGTCGGTCGAGGAGAGCGGGTCCGTGGTTGTTCCAGGCCGGTTGCTGCTGGACATCGTGCGACTCCTGCCACCTGGCGAAGTCGTCCTCGAACATGAGAGCTCAGAGGGTGTCGTGCATCTTCGGTCCGGCGCAGCCGCTTACCGACTCCACACGTACAACCCCGATGACTTCCCGCGTCTCCCCGAGGTGGATTCGGCCGCGGTAGTCGGGCTCGACCGGGAGGCGTTCCTCGAAACCGTGGGTCGCGTGAGCCGCGCGGCGTCGCGGGACGAGTCGAGACCGGTTCTCACCGGGATCCTCGTTCGGCTCGAGGGCGCGAAACTGGTTATGGCTGCCACGGACTCCTACCGGCTGAGCGTGAAGGAAACCGCCCTGCCCGGGGACCTTGGTCGAGAGCTCGAGGCTATCGTCCCTGCCCGCGCACTCGGCGAGGTCGCCCGCGTGGCGCAGGGAAGCGACAGCGAGCACCTGGAGCTGAGCGTGCAGGAGAATCAGATCGCTTTCGTTCTCGACGGCGTCGTGCTCACAGCTCGCCGGATCGACGGGCAGTTTCCGAACTACCGGCAGCTACGGCCGGAAAGCTTCGAGGTCGAGATCCGGCTGCCCCGCGAGGAGATGCTCGAAGCGGTCAGGCGGGTCGGTGTCATGGCGCAGCGCAACTCGCCGCTGCGGCTCCGATTCGAGGAAGGCCAGCTGACGATCCAGGCGCAGACGCAGGACGTCGGCGAGGCGAACGAGACCCTCCCGATCGCGTATGCGGGGGACCTGCTCGAGATCGGGTTCAATCCCGACTTCCTGCGTGACGGCATCGAGTCGGTCGACGAGCAGGAGATCCAACTGAAGCTGATCAGTCCGCTTCGCCCCGGCCTCGTGACCGGGGCGGGCGACGACTTCTGGTACCTGATCATGCCAATCAGGCTCGCCGGCTGATCGTCACGGAACTAGCCCTCGCGAACTTCCGGTCGTACGCCCACGAGGAGATCGACCTCCACGCGGGGCTCGTCATGGTCGTCGGCCCGAACGGTGCCGGCAAGACGAACTTTCTCGAAGGCGTGCACGTCGGGACGCAGGGATCGTCGCTCCGGACGAGGCGCGACGCGCGCACGGTGCGGTTCGGTTGCGACCAGGCACGGGTCACGACATCCGGCACCACCTCGCACGGCCGCAGCTTCACGGCGCAGGTGACGATCTCGGCCTCGGGAGGGAAGACCGTGATGCTCAACGGCGCCTCCGCCGAAGGCTCAGCGGTCCTTCGTCGGCAATTCCCGGTGCTGGCCTTCACACCGGACCGGCTCGCGGTGGTCAAGGGCGGGCCTCTCGTTCGCAGGACGTACCTCGACCGTGCCCTGGGGCGAATCCTCCCCGCCAGGGCCGATCTTCCGGCCGACTACGCGAAGGTGCTCGGGCAGCGGAATGCAGGGCTTCGCCGAGTGAGGGCGGGCGAGTCGTCGCGGGTCGTCCTCGCGCCGTGGACCGAGACGCTGGCCCGTCTGGGCACCGAGCTGGACGCGGCGCGTCACGAGACGGTCGCTTCGCTGGCGCCCCGGTTCACGAGTCATGGCGCCGGTCTCGGGCTCGTGGACGCCGCTCTCTCCTATGACGGCGAGGGCGTGACGGCCGCCGAGCTCGAGGCACGAATAGACCGTGACGTCGAGCGAGGAACGACGGGGGCGGGTCCCCATCTTCGCGACGTGGCACTGACCGCCGGCGGGCGCGATCTTCGCTTCTTCGGCTCCCAGGGGGAGCAGCGGACGGCCGTTCTGGCGCTCCTGCTGGCCGAGGCGGGAAGCCTGGCCGAAGCGCACGATCACGCGCCGCTACTGCTGCTCGACGACGTGCTCAGCGAGTTGGACGACGGGCGAAAATCCGCCTTCGTGGCAGGGCTGCCGGAGGGAGGGCAGGCCTTCGTGACGGCGACGTCGCTCAGCTCGCTCCCGCAGGGCTGCCCAGAGCCGGCGCTCGTCGTCGACGTCAGCCCGGGCGAGGCCCGTCGCCGATGACCCCGCCGCGGGCGTCGCGGCTTCCCGAGCGGCTGAGCGAGACCGTTCTGGGCGAGCTCGATCGCCTCGGTGGTGCCCGGCCGGGCCAGCCGGCGGGGATGGCTGCTGTCCTCGAGGTGTGGCCGGCCGCCGTCGGTGAGACCATCGCCCAAAACGCGTGGCCCGCCCGCTTCGGCCGAGACGGGACCCTGGTCGTTCACACGTCCTCCAGCACCTGGGCATTCGAGCTCACCCAGCTGGCCGAGACCGTGCGAGCACGCCTCGGCGATGCGGCGCCGCCGCGCCTTTCGTTCGTCGTCGGCCCTGTGCCCGAGCCGGGTGCCGAGTCCGTGCCGGAAGCGCGCCGGCTTTCGCGCGAGGCGAGCCCCGCGCACGCCGCCGAGGGAGCACGAATCGCTCGCGAGATCGAGGATCCGGCCCTCCGTGAGGCGGTCGCGCGGGCGGTCGCAGCAGCTCTCAGAAGGGCCGCTCCACCCGCTGGCTCGACCGGTGCGTCTGATACACTCTAAAACAGCGAAATCTCTGCAATCTGCAGGGCTTTTTTTATGAACGAACCCAGTTACACCGCCAGCGATATCACCGTTCTCGAGGGGCTCGAGCCGGTCCGGCTGCGCCCGGGCATGTACATCGGCTCGACCGGGAGCCGCGGGCTCCACCACCTCGTCTTCGAGGTGGTCGACAACGCCGTCGACGAGGCCCTCGCCGGCCGCTGCGACGCGATCGAGGTGACGATCCGCCCCGACAACTCGGTGAGCGTCTCCGACAACGGCGGGGGTATCCCGGTCGACGTCATGCCGGACCAGGGACGCCCGGCGCTCGAGGTCGTTCTGACGAAGCTCCACGCGGGCGGCAAGTTCGGCGGCGACGGCTACAAGGTGTCCGGCGGCCTCCACGGCGTGGGCGTCTCGGTCGTCAACGCCCTCTCGGAGTGGCTCGTGGCGGAGGTACGCCGCGACGGAAAGACCTGGCGTCAGGAGTACACGCGCGGAGTGCCGAACGCCGACATGGAAGCCGTTGGCGCGTGGGCGGGCCCGTCGGGCACGACGATCACGTTCCTGCCCGACCTCGAGGTCTTCGACGAGCTCGAGTGGTCGGCTCAGACGCTCGTCCAGCGGCTCCGGGAGACCGCGTTCCTGACCCGCGGCTTGCGGATCACCCTCGTCGACGAGCGGGCCGGGGGAGAGCGGCACGAGTTTCACTACGAGGGCGGGATCCGCGACTTCGTCAACTACGTGAACCAGGCGAAGGATCCGGTCCACCCGCACATCGTCTTCTTCGAGGGCGAGAGCGAGGGCGAGAGCGACCAGGGCCACCTCGAGGTAGCGATGCAGTGGAACTCGGCGTACGTCGAATCGGTCTTCTCCTTCGCCAACAACATCAACACGCACGAGGGCGGCTCCCACCTGTCCGGCTTCAAGGGAGCGCTGACGGGCACGCTGAACCGGTACGCGCGCGAGAAGGGCCTCCTGAAGGAGAAGGAGGAGAACCTCGAGGGGGAGGACGTTCGCGAGGGCCTCACGGCCGTCATCTCCATCAAGCTCCGCGACCCGCAGTTCGAGGGACAGACGAAGACCAAGCTGGGGAACCCGTGGGTGCGCGGCCTGGTCGAGCAGATCGTCAACCAGCGACTCGCCGAGTTCCTCGAGGAGAACCCCTCCGATGCGCGGCAGATCATCACGAAGGCTGTCTCGGCGGCCCGAGCTCGGCTTGCCGCGCGGAAAGCTCGCGAGCTGACGCGGCGCAAGAGCGCGCTCGAGAACTCGTCGTTACCCGGCAAGCTCGCGGACTGCTCGATCCGCGACCCGGAGTCGGCCGAGCTGTTCATCGTCGAGGGTGACTCGGCAGGCGGCTCCGCGAAGATGGGGCGAGACCGCACCTACCAGGCGATCCTTCCCCTGCGCGGAAAGATCATCAACACCGAGAAGAACCGGATCAACAAGGTTCTCTCGAACAACGAGATCCAGGCGATGATCACGGCGATCGGCTCGGGGATCGGCGACGAGTTCGACATCGCGAAGCTCCGGTACCACCGCGTGATCGTCATGACCGACGCCGACGTCGACGGGTCGCACATCAGAACGCTGATCCTGACGTTCCTCTATCGCCATATGCCCGAGCTGATCGAGCGCGGCCACGTATACATCGCGATGCCGCCGCTGTACATGGTCAAGCTCGGCAATCAGGAGATCTACTTCGAGAAGGACGGTCAGCTCGAGGACCTGCTCGTGCGCGAGCGCGTCAGCGGGCTCGAGATCACCGATCGGGCCGCCGAGCAGGTGAAGATGACCGAGGCGCGCTGGAGCCGCTTCGTCCGCGCGCTGTCCGAGTTCGAGGGCTGGTCGAACCGGCTCCGCTCGGACTTCGGCCCGGCCGCCGGCGATTTCGTGATCGCCCACCGGCTCGTCGAGTCCGAGTCGAGCACGGCGGCCGAAGTGGTCGAAGCGATCGCTGCGACGGACGACAACGGCTACTCGCTGTCGGTGCTCGAACAGGACGGTGACGCGCTGCGGGTGCGGGTGGTCGAGACGGAGACGAGCGCGGCGAAGCACGTGACGGTTCCGCTCGAGCTCCTGACGTCTCAGATCTACACAAACGTTCGCCGGGCCTATGCGAAGCTGGTCGACGCGGTCGGCCGCCCGCCCTTCACGATCAGTCACGGGAAGAAGTCGGCCGTCGCGCTGACCTTCGAGGAGCTCCGCACAGCGACTCTCGATCTGGCGAAGGACGGAATCCAGGTGAGCCGCTTCAAGGGGCTCGGCGAGATGAACGACGTTCAGCTCTGGGAGACGACGATGAACCCCGAGCGGCGGCTGCTGATCCGCGTGGAGGTCGAAGACGCATCCGAGGCCGACCGGCTCTTCTCCATGCTGATGGGTGACCAGGTGGAGCCACGGCGGGACTTCATCGAACGGAACGCGCGCGACGTGAGATTTCTCGACGTCTGAGGTGAGACATGTCTGAGGTCGAAACAGGGGCACTCGGCCCCGGCCGGATCGAGCCGCGCGAGCTCGAACAGGAGATGCGCTCGAGCTATCTCGACTACGCAATGAGCGTCATCGTCGGGCGCGCGCTGCCCGACGTACGCGACGGCCTGAAGCCGGTCCACCGGCGCGTGCTGTTCGGGATGCACGAGGCCGGCATGCAGCCCAACCGGCCCTACAAGAAGTGCGCGCGTGTCGTCGGCGACGTCATGGGCTCCTATCACCCGCACGGCGACCAGGCCATCTACGACACGCTCGTGCGCATGGCCCAGCCGTTCTCGTTGCGATACCCGCTCGTCGACGGGCAGGGAAACTTCGGCTCGGTCGACGACGACCCGCCGGCTGCCATGCGCTACACGGAGTGCCGGCTCGCCCGGCTCGCGACCGAGATGCTGCGCGACATCGACGCTGACACCGTCGACTACCAGCCGAACTACGACGAATCCCGCCGGGAGCCGACGGTGCTCCCGTCACGGTTCCCGAACCTGCTCGTGAACGGATCTGCCGGCATCGCGGTCGGCATGGCCACGAACATCCCACCGCACAACCTGAGCGAGGTGATCGACGCGATCGTGGCGACGATCGACGAGCCGACGATCGACGTCGAGCGCCTGTCGCGCTACGTCAAGGGGCCCGACTTCCCGACCGGCGCGATCATCGTCGGCAGGAGCGGCATCCGGGACGCCCATCGATCGGGGCGGGGCAGGATCGTCATGCGGGCGCGAGCTCACATCGAGGAGCTCCGCGGCGGCCGCTCGGCGATCATCGTCACCGAGCTTCCCTACGGCGTGAAGAAGGGCGGCGACGCGGGCGTCATCAAGAAGATCGCGGACCTCGTCCAGGACAAGGTCCTGACCGAGATCGCCGACCTTGCCGACCACTCCGACCGGACCGGAATGCGGATCCAGGTCGAGCTCAAGCGCGAGGCGGTTCCGCAGGTCGTGCTCAACAAGCTGTTCAAGCACACCGCGCTGCAGGCGACGTTCGGCTACAACGCGGTCGCGCTCGTCGGCGGTGTCCCGCGAACGCTGTCGCTGCTCGAGCTGGTGACGTACTACCTCGATTACCAGCGTGAGGTGGTGACCCGCCGGTCGAAGCACGAGCTTCGCAAGGCCGAGGAGCGCGCTCACATCCTCCAGGGCTATCTCGTCGCGCTCGACAACCTCGATGCCGTCATCGCTCTGATCCGTGCCTCCGACGACTCCGACGAGGCAAGGCAAGGCCTCATGGAGCAGTTCGACCTGAGCGAGATCCAGGCTCAGGCCATCCTCGACCTGCGCCTCGCCAGGCTTACCGGGCTCGAGCGCAAGCGCATCGAGGACGAGTTCGCAGATCTCCAGGAGCGCATCGCGGAGCTGCGCTCGATCCTCTCGGACGAGGCGAAGATCGATGCGCTCATCCGGGAGGAGCTGCTCGAGATCAAGGGGATCTACGCGAAGAGCGACGACCGGAGAACCGAGATCGTGGCGGCGGAGGAAGAGCTCGAGCTCGAAGATCTGATCGCCGAAGAGGACATGGTCATCGCCATCACGCGCTCCGGCTACATCAAGCGGCTGCCGGTGACGGCGTACCGGGAGCAGCGCAGGGGCGGGATCGGCGTGATGGGGATGGATCTCAAGGACGACGATTACATCGAGCACCTGTTCGTCGCGTCGACGCACGACTACATCCTCTTCTTCACCTCCGTCGGAAAGGTGTACCGGCTCAAGGTGCACGAGCTGCCCCTCGGCTCGCGGCAGGCGAAAGGAAAGGCGATCGTGAACCTGCTTCCGTTCCGCCAGGAGGAGCAGGTCAGGGCGGTCATCGCCACGCGCGACTTCAAGGACGCAGAGTTCCTCGTCATGGCGACGAAGAACGGGATGATCAAGAAGACCAAGTTCGGCGAGTACAACACCCCGCTCAAGGCCGACGGCATCATCGCGATCAACCTGAAGGACGGCGACGAGCTCGTTGCCGTCCGCCACTCCTCGGGGGACGACGACATCCTGATGGTGTCGCGGAAAGGTCAGGCCATTCGGTTCAGCGAGCGTGCGGTGCGGCCGATGGGACGGGCCACGGCAGGCGTCAAGGGGATGAGCCTGCGCAAGGGAGACGAGGTGATCGGCGTCAGCATCGCGCACGACGATGCCGATCTCCTGGTCGTCACGGTGAACGGCTACGGCAAGCGCACGCGAGTCTCGGACTATCCGCGGAAAGGACGGGGCGGACTAGGGGTGAAGACCGTCCAGCTCACCGAGGCCAGGGGCCAGCTGGCCGGCGCCCGGGTCGTTCGCGACGGCTACCAGGTGATGTTGATCTCGACCGGCGGGACGGTCATCCGAATTCCCGTGGAGGAGGTCAAGCGGCTGGGGCGGTCGACCCAGGGCGTGATCGTGATGCGTCTCCGCGGAGATGAGCAGGTGTCGAGCATCGCGCCGGTGATCGAGGCCGACGACGACGAGCTGGACGGTGAGCTGCTCCCAGGCTCAGACGACGGCGCTCCGGAGGCGTAACGCCGCTTCTTCGGGAGGAAGCGGGTTGACGTAGACGCCCGCGCCGAGCTCCAGGCCCGCGGCGATGGTCAGGCGCGGAACGAGCTCCAGGTGCCAGTGACTGCCGGTGTGCAGCCAGGCATTCAGAGGAACGCGCTCCTCCACGGTGTGGAGCCGCCGGATCGAGTCGGCGAGAAGCTCGAGCGCCGCGGGCAGCAGCGCGCTCTCGAACGCGTGCTCCTCCGGGCTCGTGGGGGCGACGAGCACCTCGTACGGGGCGCGGCCGGCCGCCGGGCAGAAGGCCACGACGCCGTCCTCCCGGCCGACGACGCGCTCTCCGCCGGCCACCTCCATCTCGACCATTGCCCTCAGCGCCGAAGCATCCTCGGCCGCAACGACCGGCGGGACGCCGGAAAGCCAGACGAGCTGGGAGTGAGTGTGGGGAAGGCTGCCACCTGCGGGGGCGCCCTCGTTGAGGAGGGCATGAACATACGGGAAGCCCAGCTCCCGGGCGGCCCGGGCGCGCTCCCGCCACGCGAGCGCGACCTCACGGATCTCGCCGCTATCGAGGTCGGCGAGCGAGGTGACGTGGCGCGGGGAATGGATGACGACCTCGTTGCGGCCATCTTCGCCGGCCACGGCCGGATACTTGTTCGGCACGACGCGGACGCGCCAGCCGGGGGCGTCGCGCGCTCGGCCGGGAGGCCCTAGCGCGAACACTTCCGGCGGGGTCTGCTCCTCATGTCCCGCGCAGAACGGACACGTGGGCTCGGGTGTGCGCTCTGTGCTGCCGGGAACCGGTGCGCCCGGGCGGCGGGCGCGTTCCGGGGCGACGGCGACGAGCCTGCCCGAGAGCGGATCCCGCCGGAGCCCCCCGGAGCCGGTCAGCTCTTCTCCGCCTCGCCGGTGGCCCGACCGAGGAACGGTGTGAGCAGCTCGAGGGGCAGGGGGACGATCATCGTGGTCGTACGCTCGGCACTCATCTCGATCAGCGTCTGCAGGTAGCGGAGCTGGAGTGCGGTCGGGTTGACGCTGATGACATTCGCGGCGTCCTTGAGCCGCTCCGAGGCCTGGTACTCGCCCTCGGCGGCGATCACCTTCGCGCGCCGCTCGCGTTCGGCCTCGGCCTGACGGGCCATGGCCCGCTGCATGCCCGTCGGGATCTCGACGTCCTTGATCTCGACGACGGAGACCTTGATGCCCCAGGGCGACGTCGACTCGTCGATGATCTGCTGGAGAATCGCGTTGATCTTGTCCCGCTCTGCGAGCAGCTCGTCCAGCTGATGCTGGCCGAGGACCGCGCGGAGGGTCGTCTGTGAAATCTGAGACGTCGCGTTCAAGTAGTTCTCGACCTGGACGATCGCGGCGGTGGGCTCGACGATGCGGAAGTAGGCCACCGCGTTGACGCGGACCGGGACGTTGTCCTTCGTGATCACTTCCTGCGGCGGCACGTTCAGTGTCACCGTGCGAAGATCGACCCGGACCATCTTGTCGATGATCGGGATGAGGAAGAAGAGCCCCGGTCCCTTCGGCGGTTGCAGCAGCCGGCCGAGCCGGAACACGACGCCGCGCTCGTACTCCCGGGCGACCTTGACCGAGGCCGAGAAGAGCAAGATGAGGATGACGACGACCGCGACGACCGCGATGAGGGCAGGGACCATTGAAGTCCTTTCGTTGGACGGGTTACTGGTGCACCAGCACCGGCTCTTCGGAAGGGGCGACGCGGAGGACGAGCCCCTCGTCGATCTGCTCCACCGTGACGGCCGCCCCGGCGGGGACCGGCTCGCCGTCGCCGGCGCGCGCCTTCCAGAGCTCGCCGTGCACGAGCACGAGCCCCTCCGGGTCGAGGGGCTCGCGGACGATGCCGATCTGCCCCAGCATCTCCTCGCGACCGGTCTCAGGTGGACGCCGCCGGGCCGCGACCACCTTCGCGACCGCGAAGGCGACGAAGAGGGCGAGCGTGCGCGCCGATCGCGATCGCGACCGGCAGGGACACCTGGTAGGCCTCGCCCGCCGGATCGAAGAGCATGAGCGCGCCGAACACGAATGCGACTGCGCCTGCGACCGCGAGCGCGCCGTGGCTCGTGATGAACGCCTCCGCGACGAAGAAAGCCAGGGCGGTGAGCATCAGGAGAATCCCGGCCCAGCTGAACGGCAGCACCTGGAGGCCGAAGAGGCCGATGATCAACGAGATCGCGCCGAACGCGGCCGGGAAGATGAGGCCGGGGTTGAAAAGCTCGACCGTGATCGCCAGAACGCCGAGCGACATGAGCAGGACGACGATGTTGGGATCGATGACGACGTCGAGGATCCGATCCCAGAGAGACATCTGCACCTCGGTCACGTCCGCGCCGGCGGTATCGAGGACGAGACCCTTCGCATACGTCGTCGTGCCGTCGATCTCCTGGAGAAGTGCCGTCAGGTCGGGCGCGATCAGGTCGATGACGTTCCTCTCGAGCGCCTCCGTCGCGGTGAGGTTCGACGCTTGGCGAACCGCGAGCTCGGCCCAGTCGCCGTTCCGCCCGTTCAGTTCGGCGAGGCCGCGCAGGGACGCGGCGGCGTCGTTGACTGCCTTTCTGCGCAGCGTCCTTGGGGATGTCCGCACCGCCGACCTGGATCGGCGTCGAGGAGCCGATGTTCGTGGCCGGGGCCATCGCCAGGATGTCGGCCGCCTCACCGATCCAGACGCCGGCGGATGCCGCGCGCGCGCCGCTCGGCGAGACGTACACCACGACCGGGATTCCCGAGGCGAGCTCACGCTGGTAGATATCCCGCATCGACTCGCTGAGGCCGCCCGGCGTGTCGAGGAGAATCACGACCGCCGAGTAGCCCTCGTCGTTCGCCCGGTCGATGGCCTCGATCACGTAGTCGGCGCTGACCGGGTTGACGTCGTTGTCGAACTCGACGGCGAGCACGCGCGGCTGCGTCTGCGCGCCCGCCGTGGCCGCGAGCGAAAGGCCTACGGCGAGGGCCGCGAGGAACGGGAGAAATACCCGGAAAGCCCGCACTTCGACCTGCGTCAAGTCTACCTGGCCACCTGCGTCACCTCGCCGCTCGCCAGGAGCCGCCGGCCCGTCTGTGTCTCGACGACGAGTCGGCCGTCCGGCGCGATTCCAGCAGCCGTCCCGGTGACGCCCCCGACGTCGACCGAGGCTCCTCGCAGCACGTCGCGTTCCGCCAGATCGTGCAGCAGCGGCGCCAGGCCGCCTGCCGACCAGCGGCCGTAGCACCTCTCGACCTCCATCAGCAGGTGTGCCAGCAGCGACGCGCGATCGCTGCTCGCCGCGCCGAGAAGCCGAAGAGACGTCGGTGGCGTGCGAGCATCGGCCGGGAGCTCGCCTTCAGCCTGGCTCACGTTCAGCCCGACTCCGACGATCACGGCTCCGTCGCGTGCCTCTGCGAGGACACCCGCGACCTTTCGTCCGTCGACGAGGACGTCGTTCGGCCACTTGATTCCGGCGGCTCTTCCGAGCGAGTGCTCGACGGTCAGGGCCACCGCGACGCCGGCGACGAGTGACAGGTCCGCGGGTACGCTGCAGGCCGGAGGGCGGAGCAGCAAAGAGACGAGGAGCGAGGTTCCAGGCGGGGCCTCCCAGGTGCGCCCGAGCCGTCCGCGTCCTGCCGTCTGCTGGTCGCAGACAGCAACCGCGCCCTCGGGCAAGTCGCCTGCCAGCAGCCGTTGGGTGGACGTGCAGCGAGGCGCATAGAGGTAGGGATGCCCGAACCGGCCGCGAAGAAGCGGTTCGACCACGTCCGGCGCCAGCGAGCCGGGCATCGAGCGAAGTACACTAACGCTGCATGCAATCCGTCGAAACCGCCGGCACGCTCCAGCCGCCAAGGCGGTCGATCCTCGCGTACGGCCGGTTGAGCGACTCAGATCTCGTCTCTCGAGCGAACCTGGGCGACGGCCGGGCGCTGGAGGCCCTGCTCGAGCGCCACTCGGCACGCGTGTCGCGCTTGACGTCCCAGATCCTCGGCGACATGGAGGACGCGCGCGACGCAGCGCAGGAATCCCTGCTGAAGCTGGCGGTGCGACTGAGGCAGTTCCGTGGCGAGTGCCAGTTCACCACGTGGCTTCACCGCATCGTCGTCAACACGTGCCGCGACCTCGCGGCGCGGCAGCACCTGCGACGAGGCGAAGAGCTGGACGAGGTGCGCGACGCTGATCTCGCCCGGCACGGTGACGGCGACCCGTCTCGCCTCGCCATGGTCGGCGATCTGCGCCGCGAGCTTGTGGCCGGGCTGTCCCGTCTGTCGGCGGAACAGCGTCGCGTCGTGCTCCTCCGGGATGCCGTCGGCCTGTCGTACGAGGAGATCGGGCGCGCGGTTCGCCTTCCGGTCGGAACGGTGAAGAGCTACGTGCATCGTGGCCGCGCGCGCCCTTCGCAGCCGGCTGGAGGACTACACGTCCGCGTGAGTCCCGGCGGAGCCCGCAGCACGAGCATGCACGACGCCGGCGGCGAGTGGTCGTTCTGACACGGGCTCTCGGCCGCGCGGAGATCGAGGAGATCCTCCCGCACCGGGAGCCGTTCCTGCTGCTCGACGAGGTTGTCGAGCTGGAGCCCGGGTCGCGGGTCGTGGCCCGGAAGGAGATCCGCGACGACGAGTGGTACCTGCGGGGCCACTTTCCGGGGAATCCGATCATGCCCGGCGTGCTGATGGTCGAGGCGCTCGCGCAGACGGGCGCGGTCGCAGTGCTCTCCGAGCCGTCGAATCGGGGCAAGCTGGTCCTCTTTGCCGGCATCGACGACGTCCGCTTCAAGCGCATCGTCCGGCCGGGAGACGTTCTCGAGCTCGAGTGCGTGCTCGAGCGGATGCGGGGCCCGGTCGGCAAGGGGTCCGCGAAGGCGACGGTGGGCGGAGAGCTCGCCGTGCGCGGCACCCTAACCTTTGCGGTGGCGGACCCGCCCGAGGACGCCTGACACCATGCTCGGCTGCGTTCCGGACGGCGTCCGGATCGGCATCACCGGGGTCGGAGCGTACCTTCCGGAAGGCGTGCTCGGGAACGACGAGCTCGCCGCTCGTCTCGGCGTCACGGCCGACTGGATCAGCGACCGGAGCGGCATCTCCGAGCGACGCGTCGTCGCCGAGGGTGAGGGAGTGGCAACGCTCGCCGTCCAGGCGGCACGGGAGGCGCTGGACATGGCCGGCATGGACCCGGAGACGGTCGACCTGGTCATCGTCGCGACGGCGACGCCGGAGCTCGTGACACCGGCGACGGCAGCCCTGGTTGCGGCGGAGCTCGGCGCGACCCGCGCGGCTGCGCTCGACGTCTCGGCGGCGTGCACGGGCTTCGTGTACGCCCTCGCTCAGGCCTACGCCGCCATCGCGGCCGGCCTCGCCCAGCGCGCGCTGGTCGTCGGAGCCGAGGCTCTCTCGCGCGTGACCGACCTGGACGACCGGGGGACGGCAATCCTGTTCGGCGACGGCGGCGGAGCAGTGACGCTCGACCGCGTGGCGACGGGAGGGTTTCGGGGTTTCGAGCTCGGCTGCGACGGCTCGCGTGCGGATGATCTGACGCTCGCCCTCGGCGGCACGATCCGGATGAACGGCGCGGCCGTCTACCGGTTCTCGACGCGCGAGGTGCCCGCGTCCGTGGAGCGCCTTCTGACACGGTGCCGAGCCGCGCTGGACGAGGTCGATCTCTACGCACCGCACCAGTCGAACATGCAGGATCATCGACCACACGATCCGCCGGCTGGGGCTCCCGGCCGGGAAGCTCCTCTCGAACATCGACCGGGTCGGGAACACGTCCGCCGCCTCGATCCCGCTCGTGCTCGCCGAGGCTGCCCGTGAGGGCCGGCTCGAGCCTGGCACGACCGTGCTGATGACCGCGGTCGGCGCCGGCCTGACCTGGGGAAGCGCTCTCCTCGCCTGGGACCTGGAGGCGGCGTGACGGTCGCGTTGTGCTTTCCGGGGCAGGGGTCGCAGGCGGTCGGCATGGGGAAGGAGCTCGCCGAAGCGTTTCCCGAGTGTCGAGCGGTGTTCGCGGAGGCCGCCGCAGCCTCGAAGCTCGATCTCGAGCGTCTCTGCTTCGAAGGCCCGCTCGAGGAGCTCACGGAAACGGAGATCCAGCAGCCGGCGCTCGTGGCCACGTCGCTCGCGTGTCTGAAAGCTGTCGAGACGCTCGGCGCCCGGCCGGCGTTCGTCGTCGGGCACTCGGTAGGCGAGTACGCGGCGCTCGGGGCCTGCGGCGCCCTGTCGGTGGCGGACGCGGTCGAGCTCGTGACCGCGCGGGGCAAGGCCACAGCGGCCGCTGCGAGAGAGACGCCGGGCGCGATGGCCGCGGTTCTCGGCCTCGACGACGCGGTCGTCGAGGAGCTCTGCTCCGAAATCGAAGGCGTCTGGCCTGCGAACTACAACTGTCCGGGGCAGATCGTCGTGTCGGGGCGCGCACGACGCCGTCGAGCGGCTGATCGACGCCGCGACCGAGCGCGGTGCCCGTCGGGTGGTGCCGCTACGGGTAACGGGCGCGTTCCACAGCCCGCTCGTTGCCGCGGCGGCAGATGCGCTTCGCCCGGCCGCCGAGGGGGCCGCCTGGCGGGAGCCCCGCGTGCCGTTCATGTCGACCGTCACTGCGCAAATCGAGCAGCCCGACCGGTTCGCGGACCTGCTCGTCGACCAGCTGACCGCTCCGGTTCGGTTCACCCAGGCGGTGGCGTCCCTGGCCGGCGCCGGCGCAGATGTCTTCGTCGAGGTCGGGCCGGGTCAAGTTCTGAGCGGCCTCGTCCGCCGCATCGACCGCTCGGTCACCGCGGTCTCGGTCAGCGACCTGGCTTCGCTCGCGAAGCTCGAGGAGGTGCTCGATGTCTGAAGGGTTCTGCCGGCTCGACGGAAAGGTGGTTCTCGTGACAGGCGGTGCGCGTGGGATCGGCGCTGCCGTCTCGCGCGAGCTCGCCGCAGCCGGAGCCAGGGTGGCGGTGAACTACCGGAGCGGCCGGGAGGTAGCCGAAGTCCTCGCGAAGGAGATCGGGGGAGTCGCCGTCCAGGCGAACGTCGGGGAGGATGCGGAGGTCGGCGCCCTCGTCGAGCGTGTCGAGAGCGAGCTCGGCGCTCTCGACCTTCTCGTCAACAACGCCGGCGTGACGCGGGACACGCTCATCGTCCGCATGAGCGACGCCGACTGGGACGAGGTGATCCAGACGAACCTACGCGGTGTCTTCAACACGTGCCGCTCGGTGGCGCGCGGGATGCTCAAGCGGCGGAGCGGAGCGATCGTCAACATGACGAGTGTCGTCGGGATCCACGGGAATCCGGGGCAGACGAACTACGCGGCCTCCAAGGCCGGCATCATCGGTTTCACGCTCTCCCTCGCAAAGGAGCTCGGAAGCAGGGGCGTGCGCGTCAACGCGATTGCGCCCGGCTACATCGCTACCGAGCTGACCGACGGGCTTCCGGACGAGCTGAAGGAGACGATCTTGGCCGCGACTCCGCTCGGCCGCCTGGGCGATCCGGGCGACGTGGCCGGTGCGGTACGCTTCCTGTGCTCGGACGAGGCCCGATTCGTGACCGGGGCGGTGCTCCAGGTCGACGGCGGCCTCGGGATGTAGGAGGAAGCTTGGCAGGCGACAACGGACGGCGGCGCGTCGTGATCACCGGGTTGGGGGCCTTCACGCCGCTCGGGAAACGATCCCGAGACCTTCTGGGAGAACATCATCGCCGGAAAGAACGGCGCGGGCCCGATCACCCAGTTCGACCCGACCGACTACATGGTCTCGTTCGCCTGCGAGGTGCGCGGCTTCGACCCGACCGACTGGATGGACGCGAAGAGCGTCCGGCGCATGGACCGCTTTGCGCAGATGTCGATTGCCGCCTCGCGAATGGCCGAAAGCGATGCCGGGATCGATGTCGAGGCGGAGTCCGAGCGGACCGGCGCAGCCATCGGCACCGGGATCGGCGGGCTGTGGAGCTTTCAGAATTGCCACCTCGATCTGTTGAACAAGGGTCCCGATCGCTGTAGCCCCTTCTCGATCCCGTCGATCTTGCCCAACATGGCGGCGGGCTGGGTCTCGATGGAGCTCGGCACGCAGGGCCCGCTGTCCTCACAGTGCGAAGCGTGCGCTGCCTCCAACATGGCCATCGGGGATGCGTTCGACCAGATCCGCTACGACCGCGCGGACGTGATGTTCGCGGGTGGCACCGAGTGCGGCATCGCCCCCGTTGGCGTGGCGGGCTTCGCCGTCATGCGCGCGCTGTCTCGGCGCAACGAGGAGCCGACGAAGGCAAGCCGGCCCTTCGATGCCGAGCGGGACGGATTCGTGATGGGCGAGGCGTCCGGAATCCTCGTGCTGGAGGAGCTCGAGCACGCGAAGAAGCGCGACGCGAAGATCTACGCCGAGCTGATCGGTTACGGGTTGTCGTCGGACGCGCACCACATGACCGAGCCGGACCCGTCCGGCCGCCAGCCGGCGCGAGCGCTCGCGCACGCCGTGGCAGACGCGGGAATCTCGACCGACGAGATCGACTACATCAACGCGCATGCGACGTCGACACCGGTCGGCGACTCCAGCGAGACGCGCGTCATCAAGGTCGCGCTCGGGGACGAGAAGGCCTACCGAACGCCCGTCTCCTCGACGAAGGGCGCGACCGGCCACTGCCTCGGCGCGTCGGGTGCGATCGAAGCCATCCTCACGGTCTACGCGGTTCAGCGAAACGTCGCGCCGCCGACGATCAACTACGAGAACCCCGATCCGGAGTGCGATCTCGACTACGTCCCGAACGAGGCGCGCGAGGTGCCGATCGACGTGGCGCTCTCGAACAACTTCGGGTTCGGGGGCCACAACGCATGTCTGATCTTCAGGAAGTTCAAGGGCTGATCCTGCTTGCCGCATGACGCGTTGGGCGACCTTCGACTGCTACGGGACGCTGATCGACTGGAACGGTGGCATCCGTCGCGCCCTGACGTGCCTGTGGCCCGAGGACGACCCTGACCGACTGCTCGCTCGCTACCACGAGATCGAGCCGCTCGTGCAACAGGAAAGCCCAACGATCTCCTACCGGCAGGCGATGGAGCGGACGCTCGTGGGAACCGCAGAGGCCGAGGGCCTCGAGCTCGCCGCCTCCGAGCAGGATGCGCTCGGCCAGCAGCTGTCGGGCTGGCTGCCGTTTCCCGAAGTTCCCGAGTCGCTCGCAGAGCTCCGCCGGCGAGGCTGGCGTCTCGCGGCCCTCTCGAACACCGACCCGGACCTGATCGCGGCATCGCTCGAACGGCTCGGCGTTCCGTTCGACGAGGTGATCACCGCGCGGGACGCGGGGTCGTACAAGCCTGCCCACGGGCACTGGCGCACCTTCGCGGAGCGCACCGGTGCCACCTCAGCCGAGCACGTGCACGTTGCCGCCAGCCTCTTCCACGACATCGCGCCCGCGAACGAGCTCGGGCTCGACTCCGTCTGGATCAACCGGCTCGGCGAGACGGCACCTGAGCCCGGCCCGACGCGCGAGCTTCCCGATCTCGGGCGCCTCCCGGAGACGCTCGACGAGCTGAGGCCGTGAGCCTGCCGCCGGGCTTCTCCCGGCGAGCGGCGACCGCGGACGACGTGGCGCGGGCAGCTGCGGTCGTACGCGCGTTTGAGGAGCACGCCACCGGCACGCCGGAGACGACGGTCGCGGATCTCGCGGAAGAGTGGCGAGAGCTGGACCCGGCGACCGACGTGTGGCTGGTCGACGGCCCCGACGGCGAGCCGGTTGCCTATGCCGGCCTCTGGCGCGACGGCGGCGACCGGATGATCGCCGACGGCTACGTCGTTCCTGCCGTTCGAGGCCTGGGCCTCGGCGGGTACCTCATCACGTCGACGGAGCACCGCGCGGCCGAGGTCGGAGCAGGAGTTCTGACGAACGGCGTCCTCGAGATCGATCTTGCTGCCCGCGCTCTGCTCGCGTCCCTCGGCTACGACGCTGCCAGGCAGTTCGCGCGCATGGTCATCGACCTGGAGGAGCCGCCGGAGCCCGCTCCTCTTCCGCCCGGCGTGACCGTGCGGGCGTTCCGCCCCGGAGTCGACGACGAGACGTTCCATGCCGTGCTGAACGAGGCTTTCGCCGAGCACTGGGGGCACGTCGAGGAGACGTTCGACCGCTGGAAAGAGATCACGGTCGCCTCGCCGCGCTTCGACCCAGGGCTGTGGCTGATCGCCGAGGAGAGCGGCGAGATGCTCGCCATCGCCCGCTGTACCTGGAAGGTGAACGAGATCGGCTGGGTCAACGACCTCGGTGTACGGCCGAGTGCGAGGCGGCGAGGCCTGGCTCTCGGTCTGCTCACGCGAGCCTTCGCGGAGTTCTACCGGCGTGGGGAGCGCACGGTCGGGCTCGGGGTCGACACGCAGAACGAGACGGGCGCGACGCGGCTCTACGACCAGGCGGGGATGCACGCCGTCTATCGCGCTGTGATCTTCCAGAAGCGGGTGTCGTGAGCCGACTGCGTGCCCGCTGTCCACACTGCCGCACCCTGACTGCGGTCGCACTCGAGGACGGGTACGAGTGCCACTCGTGCGGGGCGACATATGCAGCGGGCATGGTCCGCGTTCCCCGTGCCTGGGGCCGGGGTGGGGAGGCGATGGCCGCGGCCGCGTCGATCCCGCTTCCGTACCCGGAGGCGGCGACGATCGAGGAGGCGACGCTCGCCGAGCAGAGTCTCGCTGTCGCCGCGGCGCTTCCGGCCCGGCCGCTGGTGCTCGGCGGCTGCTGCTGCGCCCACGTCGGCGCTGTCGAGGGGCTCGGAGCGCGCCACGGTCGTCTCGGGGTGGTCTGGCTCGACGCCCACGGCGACCTGAACACGCCCGAGAGCTCGCCGAGCGGAAACGAGTGGGGTATGGCGCTGCGGATGCTGATCGACGGAGGTGCGGTCTCCGCCGAGGACGTGGCTCTCGTGGGCGCCCGCAACCTCGACCCGCCTGAGGAGGAGTTCATCGAGACAAGCGGGCTCCACCGTGATGCCGCCGGGATTCCAGCCGCGCTCGAAGGTGTGCAGGCCGTCTACGTCGCTCTCGACGCGGACGTGCTCGATCCGGGCGCGGGTGTGACGGTCTTCTTTCCCGAGCCGGACGGGCTCAGCCTGACCGAGGTCGAGGAGCTGCTGCGAGTCGTCGCCGCCTCCGACAGGCGCCTGGCCGGCGCCGGCCTGTCGGGCCTCCGTGGCAAAGAGGCAGACGCAGCTTCGCTGACGCGTCTCTGCGCCGCTCTCGGCCTGTGACCGTGCGCCCGTAGAATAGGCGGTCATGGCGAGCCGGATCGACGTGTCGATCGAGCATCGCGGCTCGTCCGTGGACGGCGCCGTCCAACCCGCGAAGCGGGATCCGAACACGTGCCCGCGGTGCAGCTCGCACTATCGGGACGACGAGCTCGAGCAGACGATGCGCGTCTGTCCTCAGTGTGGGCACCACTTTCCGGTGCGGGCGCGGGCCCGCATCGACCAGCTGGCCGATCGGGGCACGTTCGTCGAGGAGGCGGCTGGTCTCCGCTCCTCGGATCCGCTGAGCTTCTTCGATCTGCGGCCGTACACGGAGCGCATCGCCGAGGCGGAGGTGTCGACCGGCCTCGGAGACGCGATGGTGATCGGCGAGGCGAGCATCGAGCGGCGGGGATGCCAGCTGGCGGTCATGGACTTCGCGTTCATGGGGGGCTCCATGGGGAGCGCCGTCGGCGAGAAGTTCGCCCTCGCGTGCGAGCGGGCGGCCGAGCGACGCGTGCCCCTCGTCTGCGTCACGGCGTCGGGCGGCGCGCGCATGCAGGAGGGGATTCTCTCGCTCATGCAGCTGCCGAAGACCGTATGCGCCGTCGAGGACCTGCGGGATGCGCCGGCCGCGTTCATCGTCGTCATGACACACCCCACGACCGCCGGGGTCCTTGCGAGCTTTGCGAGCCTGGCCGACGTGACCGTCTCCGAGCCGGGAGCGCTGCTCTCGTTCACGGGCCCGCGCGTCGTCCAGCAGACCGTTCGCGAGAAGCTGCCGGACGACTTCGGCCTCGCAGAGTCCAATGTGCGGTTCGGGCATCTCGACACGATCCTGCCGCGGGATCAGATCCGGCCGTTCCTCGGCCGCCTGCTGGCCCTGTTCTCGAATGGCAGCTAGGCGGCGGCCTCCGGGGGTCGAGCAGCTGCGGCTTCGCGAGCGGCTCTCGAAGCTGGGTGAGCTTCCTCTCCTGCGCGGCGCAGGTGTCTCGGGGGAGCTCAACAAGCTGAAGCGCCAGCTCGACCGGATGTCGGACGAGCCCAGCGAGGACGACGTCTGGAACGCCGTTCTGCTTGCGCGCCATCAGGAGCGCCCGTACACGCTCGACTACGTGGAGCGCATCCTGGACGACTTCGTCGAGCTCCACGGCGACCGCTGCAACGCCGACGACGCGGCGCTCGTCACGGGCCTCGGCAGGTTCAGAGGCCGCACCGTGGCCCTCGTCGGGCACCAGAAGGGGCGAGACATCCACGAGCGCACACGGCGAAACTTCGGGATGGCGCTTCCTGAGGGGTACCGGAAGGCGATCCGGGTCATGGAGATCGCGGACAGGCACGGCTTTCCGGTGCTGACGCTCGTCGACACGCCCGGCGCGTATCCGGGTGTCTCCGCGGAGCAGCACGGCCAAGGAGGGTGGATCGCGAGGTCGCAGCTGGCGATGGCGGGGTTGCGCGTCCCGACGGTCGCCTGCGTGATCGGCGAGGGAGGATCCGGAGGCGCGGTCGCCATCGCGTTGGCCGACCGGGTGCTCATGCAGGAGAACGCCATATATTCCGTCATCTCGCCCGAAGGCTGTGCCACGATTCTCTGGCGGGACATTGGCGAAGCGCGGAAGGCCGCGGCCGCCTTCAAGCCGGATGCCGCTCACTGTCTCGGGCTCGGTGTGATCGACGGCGTCGTGCCGGAGCCGGAGGGTGGGGCGCATACGGACTACGACGCGTCCGCGCTTCTGCTCGGAGACGGCCTCGAGGTCGCGCTGGTCGACGTCGAGGACGAGGCTCCAGACAGCCGGATCCGCAGTCGGAGAGCCAGATTCCGCGGAATGGGCGTCTTCGCGAGCTGATGTCCCCCAATTGAGGTATCAACAGGATCCACAGAGTTATCCCCCGATCGGTTCACGGCCTGGGAATCATCGGTAACAAACACATCTCGCTCTGGTGACGGCTGATACGAGCAAGCTCTCGGAATACAGGCGAAAGCGCGACCCGGCTCGGACGAAAGAGCCGTTCGAAAGTGGCCCGGCGGGCGGTGACGAGCCGATCTTCGTCGTGCAGCGACACGCAGCCCGCCGTCTTCACTACGATCTCCGCCTCGAGCGGAACGGAGCGCTCGCGAGCTGGGCCGTTCCCAAGGGGCTGCCCATGGACCGCGGTTCCCGCCGGCTCGCGGTGCATGTGGAGGATCACCCGCTCTCCTATGCCTCGTTCGAGGGGGAGATCCCTAAGGGCGAATACGGGGCGGGAACAGTCGAGATCTGGGATCGGGGAAAGTTCGAGCTCCTGGAGGAGAAGCGGGACGGGGGGCTCACGTTTCGCCTCCGCGGCGAGCGGCTGCAGGGCATCTGGACGCTCGTGCCGGCAGCGATGGACGGCGACGAGAAGAACTGGCTGCTGCTGCGAAAGGGCGACGACCGGGGTCCGGGAGCCGATCTGCCTCGATACGAGCCGATGTTGTCCACGTTGGCCGCGGAGGTTCCGACTGGCAAGGGTTGGCTCTACGAGATCAAGTGGGACGGCTACCGCACGATCGCGCGTGTTCACGAGGGAGACGCGAGCCTCGTCAGCCGGACAGGGAAGGATCAGACGGCGGGGCGGTTCGAGCCGATCGCCCGCGCGCTTCCGAGGGCGCTTCGCAGCCCCGAGTGCGTGGTCGACGGGGAGATCTGCGCCCTCGACGCGCAGGGCCGCCCGCGCTTCTCGGAGATGCAGCGGGGGACCGGAACGCTCGTCCTCTATCTCTTCGACCTTCTCGAGCTCGACGGCGAGCCCCTGCTCGACAAGCCGTTCGTCGAGCGCCACGAGCGGCTCCGGGCGCTCGTGGTCACCGGCCAGACGGGTGTCAAGGTCTCCGAGGTCTTCGAGGACGGCCGTGCGCTCTTCGAGGCGGCGGGAAAGCAGGGTCTGGAAGGGATCGTGGCGAAGCGGGCGTCGTCGACGTACCAGCCGGGTAAGAGAACGCAGGACTGGGTGAAGATCAAGGTGCATCAGCTGCAGGAGTTCGTGATCGCCGGTTACACGCGCGGCGCGGGACGGCGGGCGGGGACGCTCGGAGCCCTCGTGCTCGGCGTCTGGGACGGGGACGAGCTCGTCTGGGCGGGTAACTGCGGCACCGGCTTCTCGGACGCCGACATCGACGACCTCATGAGAAAGCTCCGGCCGCTCGAGCAGAAGGCGTCGCCGTTCAGCACGGTTCCGCGGATGCCGCGGGTTCGCAAGCAGGACGTCGCCTGGGTGAAGCCCTCTCTCGTCTGCCAGGTCGAGTTCGCCGAGTGGACGGCCGAGGGACGCCTGCGCGCCCCGTCGTTTCAGGGGTTGCGCGCCGACAAGCCCGCGACGGAGGTGCATCGCGAACGCCCGCAGGAGGAGGAGATCGTGCGCGGCTCCCGCAAGCTTCGCGTCCGCAACCTGGGCAAGACGTTCTGGCCGGGCGAGGGGATCACGAAGGGCGACCTGATCGACTACTACCGGACCGTTGCTCCGGCGCTCGTTCCCCATCTGCGAGACCGGCCGTTCACGATGAAGCGCTACCCCGACGGGATCGAAGGGGGCCACTTCTTCCAGAAGGACGCGCCGTCCCACATGCCGTCCTGGATCCCGACGCGCCCCTTCCCGCGAGCTCCCGCGATGGGAAGCGGACGCGCACGATCCGCTACCCGCTCGTGAACGACGAGCTTGCACTGCTCTGGATGGTGAACATGGGCTGCATCGACATGAACGCCTGGCTGTCCCGCGCCGACAAACCGGAGCGGCCTGATGCTGTTCTGTTCGATCTCGACCCATCGGAAGGTGTGCCCTTCGACATGACGGTCGAGGTCGCCCAGCTCGTCAAGGCGTTGCTCGACGCGCTCTCGCTGCGAGGCGTATCCGAAGACGAGCGGTTCCGACGGCATCCACGTACTCGTTCCCATCGCGCGCCGGGCGGGTTTCGAGGAAGCGCGAGAGTTCGTCGAGATCGTCGCCGGAACGCTCTCGCGTACCCACCCGGACCTGGTCACGACCCAGTGGGTCAAGGCGAAGCGCCACGGGGTGCTGATCGACGCGAACCAGAACCGGCAGGGAGCGACGATCGCGTCGGTGTACTCCGTGCGTCCCCAGCCCGGCGCCCCCGTGTCGACGCCGCTCCGCTGGGACGAGGTTCGTACCGGTCTCGACCCGGCTGCCTTCACGATGGACGTGGTCAGGGAGCGGGTCGCGCAAGACGGGGATCTCTTCGCGCCGACGCTCAGCGGCCGCCAGTCGCTCTCGCGGGCGCTCTCGACCCTACGGTGACTCAGATTGCCGTCGCTGGCGCGGGCGTTGCCGGGCCGGAACTAGCAGCCCTCGCCGAGGAGGTCGGGCGGCTGCTCGCAGCACGTGGGGCGACCGTCGTCTGCGGTGGGCTCGGCGGTGTCATGGAAGCGGTTGCACGCGGCGCGCGGGAGGCCGGCGGGACGACGATCGGCATTCTGCCCGGCGACACCCGACACGACGCGAATCCGTGGATCCAGCACGCCGTCGCGACAGGGATCGGTCACGGGCGCAACCTCGCCGTCGCTGCGAGCGGGGATGCCCTGATCGCGGTGGGGGGCAGCTGGGGAACGCTCTCGGAGATCGCTCTCGCGCGTCGGCTCGGGCGCCCCGTCGTCGTGCTGGGGGACGGACCGGCGGTGTCGGGCGAGGGGATCGTCGCGGCCGAGACCCCGGCGAGGCCGTCGAGCTGGCCCTTCGCCTCGTGGACGACACGGCGTAGGGGCCGGTCCTGACCGGCCCGCGCCGGCGGCGCGCCATGTAGGGGCCGGTCCTGACCGGCCCGCGCGGAGGTGCGATATGTAGGGGCCGGTCCTGACCGGCCCGCGTCGGTGAGCGGGCGGCCATGTGTCTTGTAAGGTCCGGCACGTGGACGAGCGGGTGCTCCTCGTCGAGGACGACGCGTCGATCCGCGAGGTCACCTCGCTCGGGCTCCGCGGGGCAGGCCTGAGCGTCGAGACCGCGGCGGACGGACGGGAGGCGCTCGTGCGCTTCCGCGCGGAGCCCTACGACCTGGTCGTCCTCGACGTGATGCTTCCCGAGCTCGACGGGCTCGAGGTCTGCCGGGAGATGCGCCGCTCGAGCCGCGTGCCGATCCTGATGCTCTCGGCTCGCAGCGACACCCTCGACGTCGTCGTCGGCCTCGAGCTCGGCGCCGACGACTACCTGACGAAGCCGTTCGAGATGCCTGAGCTCGTCGCCCGCGCCCGCGCGCTCCTGCGCCGGCTTCACGACCCTCCTGCGGAGGAGGTCTTGCACGTCGGCGAGCTCGAGATCGACCCGGCCGGGTTTCGGGCGGCACGCGACGGCACGGATCTGCAGCTGACGGCGACGGAGTTCCGCCTCCTGCTCGAGCTGGCGAGGCGGCCCGGACAGGTGTTCACCCGCGAACTGCTGCTCGAGCTTGTCTGGGGGTACGAGTACCTCGGAGACTCGCGCCTCGTCGACATCGCCGTCCAGCGCCTGCGGGCGAAGGTCGAGGCCGAGCCGGGCAGTCCGCGCTTGATCACGACGGTGCGCGGTGTCGGCTTCCGGCTCGAGCGGGACCGATGAGACGCGTCGTCGCGACGGGAAGGCTCAGGCGGCGGCTCGCCATCACCTTCGCCCTGGTCGCCGCGATCGCGACCGGGGCGCTTGCGCTCGGAACGTACCTGGTCGTCCGCAATTCACGCCTCGACGACTCCGTCGATAGCTCGCTCGCGCAGACGCGCACGAACTTCGTACTTGCGGGGGCCGTGCTCGGGGGATCCTCCGCGCGGCAGGACGTCGCCGGCCTCATCGAGTTCTACGCGCGGCGGCCGGGCTTCGAGACGGTTGCGCTGGCCGGCGGCGGGTCGTTCTCGTCGAGCCTCTCGATCGGAGAGGTGCAGATCCCCGCCGGAGTGCAGCGCCTCGTACGAAATGGCGACCTCGCCTTCGAGCGACTGCTCATCGCTGAAAGGCCCTATCTGATCGCCGGCGGGCAGCTGCCACAGTCGCAGGCCGAGCTCTACTTCTTCTTCTCCGAGGAAGCCCTGCGAGACGACCTCGCGCAGCTACGGACGATCCTTCTTGCGGGGTGGGGCATCGTGGTCGTCCTCGCCGGGGCCGCCGGCGCGCTCGTCGCCCGCCGGGTCCTCCGCCCTGTCGGGCAGGCGAGCGCGGCGGCGCACGCGCTCGCCGAGGGTCTGCTCGACACCCGGCTCCCCGTCGAGACCGACGACGAGTTCGGCGCCTGGGCGGCGTCGTTCAACGAGATGGCCGACGCGCTCGAGGAGAAGATCCGTGCCCTGTCCGAGGCGCAGGCGCGCGAGCGGCGCTTCACCGCGGACGTGGCGCACGAGCTGCGCACGCCGGTGACGGCGCTTGTCGGCGAGGCGTCGCTGCTCCGGGAGCAGCTCGAGCGCATGCCGGTCGAGGCGAAGCGGCCGGCCCAGCTGATGGTGGATGACGTCAGCCGCCTCCGCCGCCTGGTCGAGGAGCTGATGGAGATCTCCCGGCTCGACGCCGGTCACGAGGACGTGCGCACGGAGCACGTCCAACTGCGCTCGCTGGCAACCGACCTCCTGCGGTCGCGCGGCTGGGAAGCGAGCGTGTTGCTCGACGCGAAGCCCGTTGATGTCGCGACGGATCCGCGACGGGTGGAGCGAATCCTCTCCAACCTGGTCGAGAACGCGCTCGCGCACGGCGGCCGCGGCGTCGCCGTGCAGATCAGCCGGGACGAGACCCACGCGTCCGTGGAGGTTTCCGATCGAGGCCCGGGAATCGCGCCGGAGCACCTCCCGCACGTGTTCGAACGCTTCTACAAGGCCGACCCGGCCCGCGCGGGCGGCGGCAGCGGGCTCGGGCTCGCGATCGCGCTCGAGAATGCGCGGCTGCTCGGAGGCAGGATCGACGCCTGGAGCGAGGTCGGCGCCGGCTCGCGCTTCACGCTCAGGCTGCCTGTTGCGAAACCGTTACACGGCGGTGAGGACGCCGATGCAGGCGCGAGTGACGATGAGACACGATGAACGCGCCCAAAGGAGCAGCCATGAAACCGCTCGTGCTCGCCCTCGCTACCGCCTGTCTCGCCTTTGCGGTCGCCGCGTGCGGCGGCACTGACGGGGCCGAGTCCGCGGGGCCGGTGCCCAGCGGTTCCGTTGGGACGGAGGCGCCCGCGACGTTTACCGGCAATCAGATGGAGGAGTACTTCGCCCAGGCTGCGGAATATTCCGCCAGAGCCGACGCGATCTGCAAGACGGCACAAGACAGGCTCGAGGCGGTTCTAGCGGAGAACGACCTGACGGAGAGCGACCTGACGGAGAACGACCTGACGGAGAGCGAAATAGCGCTCTTCGACGTGGCGTATCAAATCTCGCAGGACGCGCTTGCGGAACTGCGCGCGCTTCCTCGGCCGGAGGCGGCGGCGGCCGTGAATCCAGTCGCCCTGACCTGCGGCCGCCGCGGATGGACGCAGGAGAGCGTGGGACTGACGAGGGACGAGTTCACCTTCCAGGCTCATGCGATCTGCCGGGAGGCCGACCGGCGCACCGGGCTCGGTGATGGTGAGATCTTTGCTACACCGAGTTCAATCGAGGCAGTGGCTCGCATCGAGGAGGAGGTGCTTGCGGAGCTGCGCGCACTGCCTGCGCCGGAGGCGGACCGCGCCTTGCTCGAGGAGGCCTTCTACTCGATCGTCGAGCAAGAGATCGACGTCCTCCGCGAGTGGGCGGCGGCAGAATCCGCCGGCGACAGTGCGCGTGCTCTTTGGCTGGGCATGGACCGCGTCCACCTGACGCATCAGAGGGATGCGTTCACGATGAAGTACGGCCTCCAGTGGTGCCCAGCGAATCTGCCGGCATGAGCTCCAACGGCTGACGCTGCGGCCGGGCTTCAGGGGCCGAGCATGGCCCGGAGCAGGGCCAGCGCGCCGGCCTTGTCGAGCGGCTCGTTCAGATTCCCGCACTTCGGGGACTGAACGCAGGACGGGCAGCCGTGCTCGCAAGGGCAGCCGTCGAGGAGCCGTTCGGTGTCAGCCGTCCAGCCCTCGAACTGCTCGAACCCGCGCTCGGTGATCCCGACGCCGCCCGGGTGCCCGTCGTAGACGAAGATCGTCGGCCGGCCGGTCTGGAAGTGGAGATTCGTCGAGAGCCCACCGATGTCCCACCGGTCGCACATGGCCCAGAGCGGCAGCATCGCGATCAGCGCGTGCTCGGCAGCGTGAAGGGTGCCGAGCAGCCGGGTGATCTCCTCGCTTCCCGTCAGCATCGACGGCTCGGGGCAGAACCAGACGGCCTCGGTCTCGAAGGTCTGCGGCGGGAGGTCGAGGGCGCAGAGGTCGATCTGCTCGCCGCGTGGCGATCGACCGGCGCTGATAGGCGACGACCTGTTCGGTCACCGACACGGCGCCGAACGAGAGCTCCAGCCCGAGCCGCCTCTCGACTCGATGCGCCGCGCCGATGACGGTCTCCGTCTCGCGCTTCGTCTGCGTGTAGTAGTCGCCGGCGAACGTCTCGACGAGCGCGACGCGGGCGGTGAGATCGAGCCCGAGCACCTTGTACGACTCGCCGAGGTGGAGGTACACCGCGCCCTCGTGCACCGTCGAGAAGGCCCGCCCCTCGTCCACGAGGCCGATGACCTGGCCGCTCGCGCGCTCGACGACGGCGATCGCATCGGGGCTGGTGCTGCGCAAGGAGAGGCGACCGGCCGGGTAGTCCCGTCCGGGCCACGCGTAGCCGGCCGGGCTCCGCGACAGCTCTCCCGCGTCCGCGAGCGCCTCGGCGCGGACAAGGGCCTGCTCGCCGAGGATCGCGCCGTCGGCGGCCGAGATCGGCGCCTCGAACGCAGCCGCCCGCACATGCCCGTCGAGGACGCGCGGGTTCGCGTGGTCGAGAATTGCCGCCTCCACGCGGCGGCCCAGCAGTGCCTCGGGCTCCCGCATGAAGAACTGGTCGAGGGCGTCCTCGCTCGCGATGAGCACCGCCAGACCCGCCTCGCGCCTCCCGGCGCGGCCCCACTGCTGGCGCAGGCTTGCCACGGTGCCCGGAAAGCCGACCGAGAGGGCACAGTCGAGCAAGCCGACATCGATGCCGAGCTCGAGGGCGTCCGTGGCCGTGACGCCCAGCAGGTCGCCTGCGAGCAGGCGCCGCTCGATCTCCCGGCGCTGGGCGGGCGTGTACCCGGCGCGGTACGGGGAAAGTCGCTCGGCGAGCGCGCGGTCGAGCCGGTCGCACGCGAAGCGGTGGATGAGCTCCGCGGCCTTGCGGCTCTTCGTGAAGCAGATCGTGCGCAGGCCTCGCTCGACCAGCGACGCGAGGAGACGTGACGCCTCGCCGAGTGCGCTGGCCCGCTGGCCGAGCTCGACGTCGAGGAGCGGCGGGTTCCACAGCGCGATCGTTCGTTCCGCTCTCGGGGCCCCGTCGTCCGAGATCACCGTCACCGGCTCGCCGACGAGCTCGGAAGCCAGCTCGCCGGGGTTGGCGACCGTCGCCGAGGCGAGCAGGAACTGAGGCTCGCGCTCCGTAGATCGACGCCGCCCGCCTCAATCGGCGAATCACGTTGGCGACGTGCGAGCCGAAGACGCCGCGGTAGACGTGTGCCTCGTCGACGACGACGTAGCGCAGATTGTGGAGCACGTCGGCCCAGCGGTCGTGGTGAGGCAGGATTCCGACGCTCAGCATGTCGGGATTGGTGAGAACGACATTCGACCACTTGCGGATCTGCCAGCGCCGTTCCCGCTCCGTGTCGCCGTCGTAGATCGCCGCGCGCAGCCGCGGAACGCCGAGCTCGGCCAGCGACCGCGCCTGATCCTGTGCGAGCGCCTTCGTCGGGTAGAGGTACAGCGCGCGGGACTTCGGATCGCCCGCCAGCGTGTCGAGCACGGGAAGATTGAACGCGAGCGTCTTGCCGCTGGCCGTGCCGGTCGCGACGAGGATGTGCTCGCCACGCGCCGCTGCTTCGAAGGCCGAGGCCTGATGGGTGTAGAGGCGTTCGACGCCGCGCGCGGCCAGCGCCTGCACGACCCTGTGGTCGAGCGCCGCGGGCAGCGGAGCCGGGCGTGGGCTCCGTGCGGTCTCCGCCGAGAGCGACGCGAGCTCCTCGCCCTCGAGCAGGCCGTGCCAAGGGGCGAGCAGGGTCGCCATCGCCCGATGGTAGCCTCCGTCCTCAGTGGTGCCTCGCTGCCTCACGATCGCCGGCTCGGACTCCGGCGGCGGCGCCGGGATCCAGGCCGACCTCAAGGCGTTCGCGCACCTCGGCTGCCACGGGATGAGCGCGATCGTGGCCCTGACAGCGCAGAGCACGGTCGGTGTGACGGCGATCCACGAGGTGCCCGCCGACATCGTCCGTGCCCAGCTCGACGCGGTGGCGGACGACATCGGGATCGATGCCGTGAAGACCGGAATGCTCTTCAGCGCCGAGACGGTCGAGATCGTTGCCTCGTTCCTCGACGTGCAACCGTCCCTCCTGGTCGTCGACCCGGTCATGATCTCGACCTCCGGGGCGCAGCTGCTCCGTCCCGAGGCGGTGGGTGTGCTGGTCAGGCGCCTGTTCCCGCTCGCGACCGTTGTCACCCCGAACCTGGCCGAGGCGTGCGCACTCGCGGGCGTTCCGTATCGTGAGGACGCCGATCGACGCGAGCTGGCCGAGGCCGTGGTCGGGCTCGGCGCGCCGGCGGTCATCGTCACCGGCGGCCACGGTGAGGAGCCTGTCGACTGGCTCTTCGACGGTGATCGTCATGTGCCGATCCCGGTCGAGCGGTACCCGGGTAGCGCAACGCACGGCTCCGGCTGCACTCATTCGGCGAGCCTCGCCGCCCTGCTCGCCCGTGGCGAGAGTCTCGAGGACGCCGCGCGCCACGCGGCGCAGATCGCGACCGAGGCGGTGCGAAACGGCCTCCGTCTCGGCGCCGGCAACGGACCAGTCGACGTCTTCGGTCTTGCGTCTGTCGCAGCT
This sequence comes from uncultured Thermoleophilia bacterium, assembly GCA_963797645.1. Taxonomy (GTDB): domain Bacteria; phylum Actinomycetota; class Thermoleophilia; order Gaiellales; family Gaiellaceae; genus CAWCQC01. The sequence continues at coordinate 281,482 of CAWCQC010000007.1, forward strand.
AGGTGAGCTCGGCCTGATCGAGGAGCTCGCTCGGCGGGGGCTCGCGGTCGGAGTCGGCGACGACACCGCGCTCCTCGCGGACGGCGTGGTGGTGACCCAGGACGCGCTCGTCGAGGACGTCCACTTCCGGCTGGACTGGATCTCCTGGCGGGACCTGGGATACAAGGCGGCGGCCGTCAACCTCAGCGACCTGGCCGCGGCAGGCGCCGAACCGGAGGCGCTCGTCGTCAGCCTCGGAGCTCCGGCGGACACCTCGGTCGACGATCTGCTCGAGCTCTACGCCGGCCTCAACGAGACGGAGGTCCCCGTCCGGGGCGGCGACACGACGCGTGCCGATCGTCTCTACCTCTCGGTGACCGCGCTAGGGCGAAGCGCTCGCGTGCCGGGCCGGGGCGGCGCGTTGCCGGGCGACGTGCTCGTCGTGACCGGCCCCCTGGGCGGGTCGGCCGCCGGCCTGCGCGCTCTCGAGCGCGGTCTGTCCGGCTTCGACGAGCTCGTCAGGGTTCACCGCCGGCCACCGTTCCGGCTCGACGCCGGCCGCCGGCTGGCTCCGGTGGCGCACGCCTTGATCGACGTCTCGGATGGGATCGCGAGGGACGCCGGGCACATCGCGGAGCAGTCGGGTTGTGCCGTCGAGATCGCCCTCGAGCTGTTGCCGCTCCATCCGCGAATCGGCGAGGTCGGCCCGGATCCGTTCTGGACGCTGGGCGAGGACTACGAGCTGCTGGCCGCGCTCGCTCCCGACGACGCCGCAGCGCTCGGCTATCCGACGATCGGGCGCTGCCTCCCCGGAGGCGGCGTGCGCATCCTCGACCACGGCCGCCCGGTCGAGGCCGAGGGCTGGGATCACTTCCGGACCGGCTAGCTGCGGAGCTCGGACGGCGAGACCGCCGGCCGCTACAGGGCCACCCGTTGCAGGCTACGAAGCGGTGTCGAGCCAGGGTGCGAAGGCCTGCTCGTAATGCCTGCGCGAGCGCGCACCCGCGATCGCCGAGCGAAGCTCGCCCTCCGCGAAGAGGATCACGGTCGGAAGGGACAGCACGCCGTATCGGGCGCCGGTCGCCGGGCTCGAGTCCATGTTCAGCTTCGCGAAGCCGACCCGGTCGCCGTAGCTCGCGGCCATGTCTTCCATGATCGGAGCGACGGCCCGGCACGGGCCGCACCACGGAGCCCAGAAGTCGACGACGACCGGACCGCCTGCGTGAAGCACCTCGTCGTCGAAGGTCGCGTCGGTGACCTCGGCGATCCTGGTCATCGCGGCGAGTATACGGACGGGCATCTGAGATCAGAGCCGCCCCCGAAGCGCGTCCCAGCGCAACGCCGGAATCGCCGTCATCGCCTCGAGCACGATGTCGCCGGACATCTTCGAACGACCCTCGAGGCGGTCCGTGAAGACGATCGGGATCTCGGCGACGCGGAAGCCGGCCCGGACGGCCCGGTACGTCGTCTCGATCTGGAACGCATACCCCTTCGACGTGACGCGGTCGAGCCCGATGCCCTCGAGCACGGCGCGCCGGTAGCACTTGAAGCCGCCGGTCAGATCGTGCTGAGGAAGGCCGAGGATGGTCTGCGCGTACAGCGACCCGAATCGGCTGATGGTGCGCCGGCTCAGATCCCAGTTGCGGGTGCCGCCGCCCCTGACGTAGCGGGAGCCGAGCACCAGATCGGCCCCTCCGGCCGCCGCGACGAGGCGTGGCACGTCCGAGGGGTCGTGAGAGAAGTCGCAGTCGATCGAGACCACGAGGTCGGCGCCGTAGGCGAGCGCGCGACCGAAGCCCGCCAGGTAGGCGGGCCCGAGACCCTCCTTGCGCGTGCGGTGTAGCACCTCCACGCGCCCGACCTCGGCCGCTATCCGGTCGGCGATCTCTCCGGTTCCGTCGGGAGAGGCGTCGTCGATGACCAGAATCCGCCCGTCGATCGCCGCCTCGTCGAGGACCGTGGCCAGCGCCGACGTCATACGCTCGACGTTCTCGCGCTCGTTGTAGGTCGGCAGGCAGACGACGAGCATGCGCATATCATCGGCGGTCTGATGGACGGGACGAGCCTGCCGAGAAACGACGATCTGGCCACGATGCTCGAGCTGCTCGCCGACCTCCTCGAGCTCGACGGTGCCGACGCGTTCCGGCTGACTGGCCTACCGTCGCGCTGCGACCCGCGTCCGAGAATCGGCGGTTCCGGTGGCACAGCTCGCGATCGAGGGAAAGGCCACCCGTCTCTCGGGGATCGGCGGGACGATCGAGAAGAAGATCGTCGAGTACTCGGAGACCGGCGATCTCCAGGCTCTCGCGAAGCTGCGCGATCGGATACCGCCCGGGCTGGTCGAGGTGATGCACGTTCCGGGCCTCGGGCCGAAGACGGCGAGACGGCTGTGGCAGGAGCTCGGCGTCTCGAGTGCCGACGAGCTGCGGGCGGCTGCCGAGGCGCACCGCCTGCGCGAGCTGCCGGGTCTCGGTGCGAAGACCGAGGAGCGGGTCTTGCAGGCGCTCGCCGAGGTGCCCGCGAACGGTGGCGGCGGCTCCTGCCGCGCGCTGCTCGGCAGAGCGCTCCCCTTCGTCTCGAGCGTCGTCGCCGAGCTGGCGGCGAACCCGCTCGTCGACCGGGTCTCCGAGGCCGGGAGCGTCCGGCGGCGCACAGAGACCGTTCGTGACCTCGACGTGATCGCGACCGCGACCGACGGTGAGGCGCTGATCGAATTCTTCACGACGCTTCCCTGGGTCGCCGACGTGGTCGCACGAGGCGGGACGAAGGCCACCGTCGTCTCACACGACGGGCTGCGCTTCGATCTCCGCGTCGTTCCTCCGGAGTGCTACGGCAACCTGCTGCAGCACTTCACCGGCTCGAAGGATCACAACGTCGCGCTGCGTGAGGACGCGGTCCGGCGCGGGCTGTCGGTGTCCGAGTACGGCGTCGAGAACGTCGAGACCGGCGACGTCGCACGCATGGCAACGGAGGAGGAGCTCTACGCGTACCTCGGGTACGCCTGGATCCCACCCGAGCTCCGGGAGAACACCGGCGAGCTCGACGCGGCGCGCTCCGGGGAGCTCCCCGCGCTCGTCGAGCGCGCCGACGTCCTCGGCGACCTGCACATGCACACGGACTGGTCGGACGGCAAGGCGACGCTCGAGGAGATCGTCGCCGCCGCCCGGGCGCGAGGCCGCCGCTACTTCGCCATCTGCGACCACGCACGGCGGCTGCGCGACGGGCGCCTCGAGCGCCAGGCGGAGCAGATCGCCGCGCTGTCCCGAGAGCTCGAGGACATCGAGCGTCCTCTCGGGCATCGAGGTCGACATCCGCGCCGACGGGTCGCTCGACATGCCTGACGACGCGCTCGCCGAGCGGGACTGGGTCGTCGCCTCGGTCCACTCGGGCTTCCGAGACCCGCCCGAGACGATCACGCGCCGGATCCTCGCGGCCATCGAGAACCCGCACGTCGACTGCATCGGCCATCCGACAGGTCGGAAGATCAACCGCCGCGCGCCGTGTGACGTCGACCTGGAGCTGATCTTCGAGCGCGCTGCGGCGACCGGAACATGCCTCGAGATCAACGGCCAGCCCGACCGTCTCGACCTGCGCGACGCACACGCCCGCGCTGCGGCCGAGGCCGGCGTCCCGATCGTCGTGTCGAGCGACGCGCACTCGACCGGGGCGCTCGACTACCTCGACCTCGCCGTCTCTCAGGCACGGCGCGCCTGGCTGACGTGCGGCGCACGTCGTCAACACGCAGGCCCTGGGCGGAGGTGAAGGAGCTGATCCGGATGAGCGACTTCCGCTCCGACGGCGCCGCCGCGCTCGACTGGCTCGCGGGCTACCTCGACCGCGTCGACCGAGCTGCCCGTGCTCCCGCGGCGTCAAGCCGGGTGAGATTCGTGCGGCGCTGCCGCCGTCGCCGCCCGAGCAGGGCGAGCCGTTCGCCGACGTCCTGCGCGATGTCGACGAGATCCTCCTCCCGGGCATCACCCACTGGCAGCACCCGCGCTTCTTCGCCTACTTCGGCGTCTCGTCGACGGAGCCGGCGATCCTCGCGGAGCTCCTCGCGGCCGGTCTCAACCAGGTCGCCTTCCTCTGGCGGACGTCCCCGGCGTCGACGGAGCTCGAGCTGCACGTGATGCAATGGCTCGCCGAGCTGCTCGGGCTTCCCGCAGGCTGGCACGGCCACATCGAGGACACCGCCTCGACCTCGACCCTCGCCGCGCTCGTCGCCGCCCGGCATCACACCGGGCGGACAGCGGTCGTCTGCTCGGAGCACGCCCACTCGTCCGTGGAGAAGGCCGCGAAGCTTCTCGACCTCGACTGCCGCAGGGTCGGCGCCGACGCCGAGTTCCGGCTGCGCGCGGATCTGCTCGCGAAGGAGCTCGACCGAGGTGACGTCGCCTGCGTCGTGGCGACAGTCGGCACGACCTCGCAGACCGCCGTCGACCCGGTTCCGGAGATCGCCGACCTCTGCGAGCGTTACGGGGCTTGGCTGCACGTCGACGCGGCCTACGCGGGCTCGTCGTGGGTCTGCCCGGAGTTGCGCTGGTCGCAGGCGGGCGTCGAGCGAGCCGACTCCGTCGTCGTCAACCCGCACAAGTGGCTGTTCGTGCCGATGGACTGCTCCGCGCTCTGGACGAGTCGCCCCGAGGTGTTCCGGGAGACGTTCAGCCTGACGCCTGAGTACCTGCGCACGGACGACGCGACGGACAGCCTGTCGGACTACGGCCCGGCCCTCGGGAGGCGGTTCCGGTCGCTCAAGCTCTGGGCGGTGATCCGCTGTTACGGCCGCGAGGGTCTGCAACAGCTGATCCGCGAGCACGTGCGGGTCGCGCAGGTGTTCGCCTCGTGGGTCGAGGCCGAGCCCGGCTGGGAGATCTGTGCGCCTCATCGCCTGTCCGTGGTCTGCTTCCGGCGCGAGGCGCCGGACGAGGAGAACGAGGCGCTGCTCGAGCGGGTGAACTCGACCGGCGAGCTCTTCATCTCGCACACCCGGCTGAACGGGCGCTACGTCCTGCGCCTGGCGGTCGGCAACTTCCGGACGACGGAGGCCGACGTCCGGCATGCCTGGAACGTCATCCGCGCCCAGGTCGGGCGCTAGCCGGGCGCCGAGCGTGACTCGCTCGCCATCGCCTGCAGCGCGGCATCGTGAAGCGCCACGCGGTAGCGCCAGAGCGCTCGGCCCGTCGCCAGCAGCCGCTCGCGGATCGGCCCCGCGAGCTCCTCGGCCGTTCCCCAGCGGGCTGCGGAGATCTCGTGCGTGTCCACCGGCGCGAGGTCGGAGGCGTCCGTTTCCGCCTCGAGCACGTGGGTCGTCCACGGAATGCTCAGGCTGTCGCAGGTGAACACCGCCGTTGCGCAGACGAGGTAGCGGCGCAGCTCGATCGGAACGCCGAGCTCCTCGAGCGCCTCGCGCTTGACGCCCTCCTCGAACGGCTCGGCGGGATGTATGCCCCCGCTGGGCGGCCGCCAGAGGCCCGGCTCGTAGTGCGGCTTGCGGATCAGCGCGAGGTCTCCTCCCCGGATGACGAAGAAGGTGACGTCGTGGTGGCGGCCCTTGCTCGTGCTGGCGAGGACCTCGTCGCGCTCGAGCGGCGAGATCTCGAGCTGAAGCTCGAGCGTCCCGGGCTCGCCGTAGCGCTCCCGGACAGGAGCGAGCACGTCGTCGCCGACCCACATCAGAGCTGCCTCATCACGTCGAGCAGTCCCTCGGGCCCGTCGACTTCGAGATCCGCGCTCGCAGCGAGGCGTGGATCGGCTTCCGCCGAGGTGACGGCGACGCGGACACGAGCCTCGAGCCTCGCATCCTCGAGGCCGCGAAAGGCGTCGAGGTCGGTGGTGTCGTCCCCGGCGTAGAGCGCCAGGCGCGTGCCTGACTCAGCGATCAGAGCCAGGACCGCCGTTCCCTTGTCCTCGTCGGCGCGGGGACGAACCTCCAGCACCTTCCGCCCCCAGCGCGCCTCGAGGCCGGCCTCCTCCGCCTCGCGGGCGACGCCGCGCAGCAGTTCGATCGCCGCCTCTTCGTCGCTCGCCGTCGCGGTAGTGGAAGGCCAGGGTGAGCCCCTTGTCCTCGACGGGCCAGCGTCCGTCGACCGCCGAGCGGAACGCCGCGACGGCCTGCTCGAGCTCCGACCGGCGCGCGCTCAGCTCGAGCCCGTGGTTACCGACGGTTCGCACGCCCGGGACGCCGACCAGCGCAGCAGCCTCGTCTCCCGAGCGGCCGCTGATGCAGGCAACGAGCCGGTACCGGGCGGCGAGGCGGGTGAGCTCCGCCCGCGTCGCTTCCGGGACGATCGCGAGGTCCGGTGCCGGGGCGATCGGCGAGAGGGTGCCGTCGACGTCGAAGAGAAGGGCGGTACGCCCGGGTGATGCGACGAGCGGCTCGAGGAGGGCGTCAGCGTCCATGCCTCCTAGAATAGGCCGGTGCCCGTGGCGCGGCGCCCTCTCCTCGCGTTCGCGGGCATCGGCGCCGTGGCCGGCGTGTTCAGTGCGCTGTTCGGCGTTGGCGGCGGGATCGTCATCGTCCCGCTGCTCGTCATCCTCTGCGGCATCGCACCGAAGCCGGCTACCGGCACGTCGCTGGCCGCGATCGGGCTGACGGCACTTTTCGGGGCCGTCGCCTACGGGATTCTCGGCGACGTCCACTGGGGCGAAGCGGCGACGGTCGGCCTGCCGGCCGTGGCGGGCGTGCTCGCGGGCGTGTGGGTCCAGCAGCGATTGCCCACTCGTGTCCTCGTCCTCCTCTTCGCTGCCTTCCTCGTCGTGATCGCCGTCCTGCTGCTCGTCCGATGACCGTCGAGCTGGTCGAGCTGGTGCTCGCCGGTATCGGCGCCGGCGTGCTCGCCGGGATGTTCGGTGTCGGGGGCGGAATCCTCTTCGTGCCGGCGCTCGTCCTCGTCGCCGACCTCGGACAGCTCGAGGCGACCGCTACCTCGCTCGCGGCGATGATCCCTGCCGTGGCCGTCGGGGCCTGGTTCCAGCATCGGAACGGCAACGTCCGCTGGCGGGCAGCGATCCTGATCGGGCTCTTCTCGGCGGCCGGGGTCGCCGTCGGGGCGCTCCTCACCCGCTGGTTGCCCGAGGACGCGCTGCGCGGGCTCTTCGCCGGCCTGCTGGTCGTGACCGCCGTGCACCTGGTCTGGTCGGAGTTCCGCGGCCGGAAGCGGGGCGGCAGCGAAGAGAGAGGCTGAGATACGGTATACGACCGCTGATTCCCGACTGCCGGAGGGGAGACCTTGAGCGAGCGCATCATCATCCGAAACGGCATCGTCGTCACGCTGAACGACGCGGACGACGTCCACTTCGGTGGGACGGTCGTGATCGAAGACGACCGGATCACGGAGGTCGGCGAGGACATCGCGGCGCCCGCGGACGGCGCGCGAGTCATCGACGCGAGCGACCGGATCGTGATGCCCGGGCTGGTCGACTTCCACTACCACACGGCGCTCGGGAAGGGATGGAGCGACCACCTGCCGCTGTGGGAGTATCTGCAGACCTGCTGGTACCCGATGATCCGGGCAATGAGCCCCGAGGACGCGTACTGGGCCGCTCTCGCGAGCTACAGCGAGTCGATCAAGTGCGGCGTGACGGCAGTCAACGACATGTACCGCCGGCTCGAGGCGCTCGCGGACGCGGCCGAGAAGATCGGCATCCGCGCCGTGCTCTCGAACGACGTCGCGTGCGACGAGCACGATCTCGACACGCTCGCCGACAACGAGCAGGCCTTCCGCGAGAAGAACGGCTCCGCGAACGGGCGGGTGAAGATCCTGATCGGGATCGAGTGGCTCCCCCTCGCGTCCGAGGAGCTGCTTCGTGACGCCCGGGCGCTCGCGAACGAGCTCGGCACCGGCATCCACATCCACCTGAACGAGTCGCTCTCCGAGGTCGAGATCTCGAAGGAGATGTTCGGCCGCCGGCCGACCGAGGTGGCGTACGACAACGGCATCCTCGGGCCCGACTGCATCGCCGCCCACTGCGTCTGGCTGTCGGATCAGGAGCTCGCGCTCATGCGAGAGACCCGCACGCAGATCTCCCACAATCCGAGCTCGAACGCAAAGCTGGGCAACGGAGTCGCCCGCTTGCCCGAGATGCTCGCCGCCGGGTTGAACGTCGGGCTCGGCCACGACGCAGCAGAGTGCAACAACAGCCGGGACATGTTCGAGGTCATGAAGTTTGCCTCGCTGATGCACCGGGCCGTGCGCGTCGACGCCAGTCACGGTCAGGCGCCGGACATCGTGCGGATGGCTTGCAAGAACGGCAACGCAGGCCTAGGGTTCGACGCGGGCGAGCTGTCGCCCGGCAAGAAGGCCGATCTGATCCTCGTCGACACCCAGAATCAGATGTTCACTCCGCTCATGCCGGGCTCGAAGGAGCACGTCTTCTCGCACCTCGTGTTCGCGGCGAACGGGAGCTGCGTCGAGACGGTCATCGTCGACGGCCAGATCGTCTACGAGGAGCGGGAGTTCACGACCATCGACGAGGACGAGGTGCTTCGGCAGGCGAACAGCGCCTTCCGCGAGGTCGTCGAGCGCATGGACGTGCCGGATCTCGAATCCGTCAGGCGCAGCTGAGCAGCTCCGACCTCGAGATCAGGGAGGCCCTCGCGGAGGACTGCGACGCCGTGCTCGAGCTGATGGCTGCGCTCGGTCGCCCGGCGGTGGCGGCGGAGCCGGCAGAGCAGCGAGCCGTCTACCAGGCCTACCTGACCGATCCGAACACGTCGGTGTTCGTGGCAGAGCTCGACGGCGACCTCGTCGGAGCAGCCGGGCTCGTGGTGCGCGCCCGGCTCAACTGGCCGACCGCGGAGGCGTGGATCCCGGATCTCGTCGTCCTCCCGGACCACCGCCGCCGCGGAGCCGGCCGTGCTCTCCTCGACGCCTGCACGGCTCACGCCCGCAGTAGGGGATGTCACCTGCTCCGGCTCGACTGCGGAGTATCGCGAAGCGAGGCGCGCGCGCTCTACGAGGCGTACGGCTTCGTCCGGGCCGGGTACGACTTCCAGCTACGCCTGAACGAGTAAGGGCCGGACAGGTCCGGCCCCTACGCGTTCAACCTCATCCCATCCGTAGGGGCCGGACCTGTCCGGCCCCCTCGGTTGGGATGACGTCGCCGTCGGCTCCTAACAGCCGTTCGGGTTGTAGTCGTTCGTCGCGACCGTGCTGACGTCGATGGGCTCCTTGAGAAGGTCCTTCTCGACCATCCAGTCGCCGAGCGCCTGCCAGTTGTCGAGGTCGAAGCACGTGATCGTCCGCCCGTCCGGCGGCGTCAGGAGCGCAAGGGTGTCGGGCACCATGCCCTGGATCTCCTCGGACGAGTAGTCGGCGTTCTCCTCCATCAGCGTCACCGAGCCGGGCTCGTCCGCGATCGCGCCCTCGACGCCCTGCTTCAGGCCCGCGATGAAGCGGCTGACCGCGTCCGCAAACGCCGGATCGTCCGCTAGCCGCTCGCTGTTGGCGACGATCAGGAGCTCGTCGTACGTCGGCACCCCGAGCGCCTCCATGCTGATGACGTTCGGCGGCGCGCCGTCCTTGATCTCGATCGAGGTCGCCTCGATGTTGAAGTAGGCGCCGATGACGGCGTCCACCTTGCCGGACAGCAACGCCGGCTCGAGGTTGAAGCCGACGTTGACGGCCTGGACGTCGTCCTCGGACAGCCCCTGCGAATCGCGGATCGTCTTGAGAACGGCGTCGTCGAACGGGAGTCCGGCGACACCGATCTTCGCTCCCTTGATCGTTTCGGGCCCCGTGACCGTCGAGTCGGCGAGCGAGATCATCGAGTTCAGCGGGATCGGGATCATCGACGAGACGGCGATCACGGGAATGCCCTGCTCTGCAGCGAAGTACGTGTCGGCGCTGTAGTAGACGGCGAGGTCGAACTTGCCGGTCGCGACGAGCTTGAGCCCGGCCGACGGGTCCGACGGCGTCTTCAGCTCGACCGTGAGGCCCTGGTCGTCCCAGTAGCCGTTCTCGAGCGCGTAGTAGAGAGCGACGTGATCTGGGTTCGGGAACCATTCGAGAGCGACCCTGAGGCTCGCGGGCTCCGGAGCCGGTTCGGTCGCCTCCGTCTCCGTCGCGGGAGGCGCCTCCTCGGTCGTGCCCGCCGGCGCCTCGGTCTCGGCGGGCGGGGCCGGCTCCGCGGTGGACTCGTCACCTCCGCCGCAGCCGGCGGCCGCGAGCGCGAGCAGGGCGGTCACGGCGACGAGGAGGAAGAGCAAGCGTGTCTTGGCGGAGCGGGTACTCATGGGCGGTCTCCTTTCGTGGGACGCATAGGCGCGCGAGGCCTGAGCTGACGGGGAGGGCGCCTCATGTCTTGGCCCAGGGGATCGTGAGGCGCTCGATGAGCGTGACGAGCAGAAAGACCGCGACGGCGATCAACGTCACGACGAGAACGGCGGCGAACACGTAGGGGGTGTCGAGACGCCCCTGCGCCTGGAGCATGCGAAAACCAAGCCCCGCCTCGGAGCCGGCCCACTCGCCGAACACCGCTCCGATCGCGGCGTATGTGGCCGCGATGCGGGTTCCCGAGAAGATCAGCGGGAGCGCCGAGGGGAACTCGATACGCCGGAAGATGGCCATCCGCGAGGCATCGAGCGTCAGCATCATGCGGATGTACTCGCGGTCGACCGAGCTGAGCCCGTCCACGGTGTTGACGACGATGGGGAAGAAGCAGAAGAGCGCGATGATCGCGAGCTTCGGCCCGATCCCGAACCCCATGACGAGCACGAGCACGGGGGCCAGGACGACGGTCGGGATGCTCTGCGAAGCGATCAGGAGCGGCAGCACGGCGCGACGGAGGAGTCCCGAGAGATGGAGGGCGATGCCGATCCCGAGGCCGGCGGCGACCGCGATCAGGAACCCGTAGATCACCTCCCGGATCGTCACCCAGGTGTCCGAACCGATCTGGCTCGCGTTGTCGACGAGCGATGAGACGACCAGGGACGGCGTCGGCCAAAGGTAATCCGGTACGTCGAGAACGCGGCAGAGCAGCTCCCACAGGCCGATCGCGAGGATCACGAGCAGGATCGGGCGGCGCGTAGGTCTTCAGCAAGCGCCGCGTACGGCCCTCCCGCGGGCGTGGCTGCTGCGCCACGCCCAGCTCCCGTCCCTCCTTGCTCTCGGCCGTCAGCACTCGAGCGCCTCCAACGCCTGCTCCTTCATCGCCACGAACTCGGGCGACGTGACGATCTCGCGCCGGGGAACGCTCCGCGGGAAGTTCGTGTCGAACCGCCTGACGATCCGCCCCGGCCGGGCGGAGAAGACGACGACCTGGTCGGTCAGGAGCAACGCCTCGTCGACGTCATGTGTCACGAGCAAGGCCGTCTTCGGCTCCTGCACGAGCGCTCCGAGGAGCCACTCCTGCATGGAGGCGCGGGTGATCGAGTCGAGGGCGGCGAAGGGCTCGTCGAGCAGCAGCACGTCCTTCTCGGCCATCAGCGTCCGCAGAAAGGCCACGCGCTGACGCATCCCGCCGGACAGCTCGGCCGGCGTGCGTTGCTCGAACTCGCCGAGGCCGAAGCGCTCGAACAACGGGCGCGCCCGCTCGCGGGCGGTCCTCCGCGAGTGGCCGCGGTTCTCGAGCGCCAGGCACGCGTTGTCGAGCGCGGTCCGCCACGGCACGAGCAGGTCCTTCTGCGGCATGAGCACGCAGCGCGCGAGGCGGTCACGGGGGGCGGTGGCGACACCGATCGAGATCGTGCCGTCATCCGGCTCGAGCAGGCCGGCGATGTCGGAGAGGAGAGTCGACTTCCCGCAGCCGCTCGGCCCCACGATCCCGAGCCGCGTGTGGGCCGGTATCGAGAGATCGATCCCGTCGAGGGCGACGACCTCGCCGAACGTCTGCCGGACGCCGCGGATCTCGATCGGCGCCGCCGTGTCGCCGTCAGCCCGACCGGCGACGGGCACCGTGAGCTGTGGCTCACCAGCCATCGCATATCGGTATGACGGGAAACGGCACCGGCTGGTTAGTCAGGCGGGCGGCGGGGAGCGAACGTCTGCGCGCCTCAGGAGTTCATACTGGCCACTGCTCTCGGCGGTACCCCATGTCCCAGAACATCCACTCGAACCGGGCGCCGGTGACGAAGTGCCGAGCTACCCGCTCCCGCTCCCGATCGTCAGCGGACGCTCCGAGCCGGTTCGCGATGGCGAGCACGTCTTGGATCATCGCCTCGTACTCGTCGCCCGCGTAGAGGTCGATCCAGCGTTGGTAGAGAGGGCTGGCCGAGCCGGTCTCAGCGAGTTTCTTCCCGACCTTGAGGTAGATCCATGAGCACGGAAGCACCGCGCCAACCGACTCCGCGAAGGTGCCAGAGTACGCCACGGCCAGCATGTAGCTCGTGTATGCGAGGTTGGTCGGGGCCGGTACGCGTCATCCACACGTCTTCGTCTGAGAGACCCCAATCGCGGAAGAAGTCCGCGTGGAACGTCTGCTCAGCGTGGACGATCTCGGACGCCAGCTGGCTGAACCGCAACATGTCGTCGCTCGACTCCGCCCTCCCGGCAGCGATGCTGTGGACTCGGGCGTACTCGCGTATGTACAGCGTGTCCTGAATGATGTAGTGCTGGAACGCCTGCTCATCGAGCGTTCCCTCGACGAGCTCGACAAGGAACGGATGCGACAGGATCCGGTCGTAGATCCCACCGATCGAGCCCCATAGCTCATCAGTGAAGGGCGCTGTCGCCGTCGTCGCCATTGGTCATTCTCCTCGAGTTGCGGGTGATCAGTGTTGCTGCGTAGGACAGGCCGTTTGATATATGAGATACGGAGGCTTTACGCTAAAGGCTGCGGCTTGTCTAGTCAACGTTTCTTCCGTCCCTGGTCAGGCCGCACCCCCAGCGTTGCGGGGTGATCCGGTGCTGTTCAGTGTTCTCCTGCACCGGTTGAACGCCATCCGAGGTCCGCGGAGCGAAGGGAGGACGGCTTGACGACGGCGCTGTGCTGGGATGATCGGTTCGCAACCCACGACATGGGTAGCGGCGCGCTGTATCTGCCCGTCGACGGCCTCTTGGAAGACGACATTCATCTCGACAACACCGCGCGAATCGCACGCACCAGACGGTTGATCTCCCGTGCAGGTCTGGACGCGACGCTGTTGATTTCCTCGCCGCGGCCGGCAGAGGTCGAGGAGCTCGCGCGAGTGCATACGAACGACCACGTACGCCGCATGAGAGCGGTCTCGGCGTCCGGCGGAGGAGACGCCGGCGGCGGCTATACACCGATGGACGGCAACTCGTACGACCTCGCGCGGCTCTCCGCCGGGTCTGCCTTGACCGCGGTCGAGCTGATCATGGCGGGCCGTGCGACGAACGCCCACGCGATGCTTCGCAGGTCAGGGCATCACGCCTGGGCCGAATCGGGCTACGGCTTCTGCATCTTCAACAACTGCGGGGTGGCCGCCCGAGCCGCTCAGGCCGCCTTCGGCGTCGCGCGGGTCGCGATCGTTGACATCGATGCTCACCACGGGAACGGCACCGAGTCGATCTTCCTCGACGATCCGAGCGTTCTCACCGTCTCGATCCACCAGGATCGGAGCTTCCCGGTGGATACCGGATCGGTCGAGACCGTCGGCGAAGGGGCAGCCGCGGGAACGAACGTGAACGTCAATCTGCCGGCGGGGACGGGCGATCCAGGCTACCTCTACGCGATCGACCGGATCGTGACCCCGATCCTTCGTGCCTTTGCACCTGAGCTCGTCCTTATCGCGTGCGGCGTCGACGCGAGCCTCTTCGATCCACTCTCCCGGCTCGGAGTGACCGCGACGGGATTTGGCACGGTCGCGAGCCGGCTTGTCGACGTGGCCAACGACGTGTGCGCGGGACGGATCGTCTCGGTGCAAGAAGGCGGGTACAGCCATGTCTACGCGCCCTTCTGCTGGCTCGCGATCATCGAGACGCTGGCCGGGTCCGAGCGCCATCCCGACCCTTTCGAGCCGTTTGTCGCCGACCAAGCGTGCTGTCGCGAATTCGCGTCCTGGCAGCGTCAGGCAATCGATGACCAGGCGGCGTTCCTTGCGCGATACTGGCCGATATGACCGCCACCCTGCCGCTGACGAGGAGCCTCTGGGCCGAGATCGAGCCGACCTTCGAGGGAATTCTCGCCCACCCGTTCCTGCGTGGCATTGGCGATGGAACGCTCCCTGTCTCGCGATTTCGCTTCTTCGTGCTGCAAGACGCCGTCTACCTGCAGACGTATGCTCGTGCGCTGAGTGCGCTCGGCGGACGCGCCCCCACCGTTGCCGACACGGAGTTCTTCGCCACCCGCGCCGGGAAGGCGATCGCGGTCGAGCGCGCGCTCCACGAAACCCTTCTCCGTGAGCTCGGTCTCGATCGCGACGCGGTCAGGACAACCGAGCCATCCCCCACCACGCTCGCGTACACGAGCTTCATCCTCGCGAGCGTCCACGGCGGGTCTTTCATGGACGGCCTGTCGAGCGTGCTGCCGTGCTACTGGATCTATCTGGAGGTCGGGAGGGAGCTCGGCCGGCGAGGATCGCCGAATCCGCTCTTCCAGCGCTGGGTCGACACGTACGGCAGCGCTGACTTCGAGACGGCGGTGACGAGCGTTCTTGCCCTCGCCGACCGGCTCGGCCAGCGCCTCGGCGTCGACGAGCGCGACCGCTGTCGCGATCGGTTCGTCCAGGCAAGCCGGTACGAGTGGATGTTCTGGGACGCGGCCTGGCGGGAGGAGGGCTGGCCGATCGGTAGCACGATCACGCCCTGACCTCTACCAGTCGCGACGCATCTCCCAGATGGAGTCGGCCGCACGGAGCGCGAGCGCCTGGATCGTGTTCGTCGGGTTCACCGCGCCGGCGGTCGGGAAGCTCGAGCCGTCGACCGCGAACAGGTTGGGCACGTCGTGCGAGCGATTCCGCGCGTCGACAACCGAGGTCGACGGATCGTCGCCCATCCGGGCCGTACCGAGGAGATGCCAACCGAGCACCGGCGAGAGCCCGACGTCACGGATCTGGGTGGCGTCGCACGCCGCCATGTACTCGCGGGCCCGGGCGATCGCCGCACGCCCGAGCCGCTGCGAGTTCTCGGCAAGGCGGTAGTGCGTCCGGACACCGGGAAGCCCGAACATGTCGAGCTGAGCCCAGTCGAGTTCGACGCGGTTGTCGGGCTCCGGCGGGTCGTCGCCGCAAACCCAGACGGCTGCCTCGTGTGCGAGCGCTCGCTCCAGCGCGTCGTGGTGGCCCGGTCCCCAGGGGATTCCGCCCAGAGCGAGGTTCAGGGGGGAGTTCCCGCGCATCGCTGAGATGATGAATCCGCGCGCATAGTCGTTCGCGGGATCGGTCTCGTAGAAGTGGCGTGAAGCAACGACGGCGCCGCGTGCGCCCTTGTAGGCCTCGACATCGTCGTCGAACCGACCGATCACCACGGACTGCACGTGAGCCATGAAGTTGGCGCCGACAAGGCCCGAGGAGTTCGCCAGACCATCCGCATGGTCCCGTGGTGTCGACATCAGGAGCAGGCGCGGGGTTCCGACACCGTTGCAGCAGAGCACGACGACCCGGGCTCGAGCCTCTATCACCTTCCCGTCCGAGTCGTAGTAAAGGGCGCCGCGCGCTCGTCCGCCGGCGTGGAGGGTGAGCTCTCGGACACGAGCGTGTGTGCGCAGTTCGGCACCGTTTGCAAGAGCGAGCGGCCAGTACGCGGCGTCGGGTGTCGAGAGCGACGCCGAAGGGCAGCCGAGCGTGCAGAACCCGCGGTTGGTGCACGCCTTCCGGCCACGGTAATCGCGGCTGATGATCGCCTGCTCCTGGGCCCACCAGTACCAGCCGAGCCGCTCGAAGCCCTGAATCCAGCGCTGACCTAGCTTGCCGCCGGGAAGCGGCGGCAGGAGAGCCTGGGTGCGCGGCGGCCCGGTTGGATCTCCGAGTAGGCCAGAGATGCCCATGATCGTCTCGTTGAGCTCGTAATAGGGCTCGAGATCTCGATAGCCGAGCGGCCAGTCGACGCCGAACCCGTCGAGGGTCCAGGCACGGAAATCCGATGGCTGCAGTCGCCAGAAGTGCCCCCCGTAACCGATCGCCGACCCGCCGACCGCCGCGTACATGTAGACATCCACCGGGTCGTCGCCCCGATTGTCGATCGGGTAGTCGACCGGGGACCGTCTGCGGGCGGGGCTCGGGTTCCAGGTGTGTCTCGCGCGCGTCTCCCAGTCCAGATGGGCCTTGGGCCGCTCGCTCTCGTCGATCCAGTCGCCCTGCTCGAGACAGAGCACCTCCACCCCGCGTTCGGCGAGACGCGCCGTGACGGCCGCTCCCGCCGCTCCCGCGCCGACGACGAGCACATCCACCTCGTGTCTGAGCGGAAACCGGCGTATCTCGCGACCGGCTCGATCGATCACGCCGAATCCACTACCCGGTATCGGGGCGGCATCGCACGAACGCGGTCGAGAGCGGATTCGTCGAATGGCTCCATCTCCCATCCCTCCGTTGCTCGCTGCATCGAGAAGCCGGTGCGCTTCTCGAGGACCCCGAGCACGCAGTCGTCTCGGTAGTAGGCCTCGAGCGCAAGTTCGAAGACGAGCTCGAACGCTCCGTCCGGGTTCAACAGTTCGAGCTTCACGAGAAGCGCACGGCGCTGGCCCTCGGTGCACAAGGCGAAACTCGTTCCATGTTCGTCGGTGGCAAGCGCGCCGAGCGTGTCGATTCCGTGGAGGATGATCGGGCGTAGTGCCGGCGCCGCCTGGGCAACAGCGTCGATGTATCCGAGGCCATCGGTCTCGGCGGCCCCCGGCCAGTGCTCGTCTCCCGGCACGAGCGTGTCGATCCACGCTCTGAGGGTGGCGGCGCGCTTCGGGTCGATGATGCGCAAGGGGCGGCGCGCCTCGTCCGGCGGGATGTACACGGGGCCGAGCTCTCTGCGGAAATCCGGCGGCTGCGCGATCGCGCTCTCGTGAACGCCGCGACGGCGTTCGGCCACGCTACCGTCCCGCCCTGTCGTCAGCGGGTGTTGCTGCCGTCGCCCTGTCTCTTCGGGCCGGCGGCTCGATTCGGTAGATCCGGGCCGCGTTCTCTCCGAGCAGCAGGTCCATCTCATCCTGAGACAGCGAGCTCCCGTGCTGTTTCGCAAGCTCCGGGAACATCCGGATCTGATCGATCCACTCTCTCAAGGTCCACGAGACCTCGATTCCAGCCATGTCGCTTCCGAACATCACGCGCTCGATGCCGACACGGTCTCTGAGCCAGAGCACCTTCTTGCAGATCTCGTCGGGGCTCGCCCAGTGCTGCCACAGGCTCATGTCGAGGTAGACGTTCGTCTTGAAGATGGCGACTGCGAATGCCTCGTCGCTCCACGTCTCCCATCGACCCGAGTGCCCAAGGACGAAGTTCACGTCCGGAAAGTCCGCTGCCGCCGAATCCACGTACATCGGGTGACCGTACTTGCTCTTCTGGCCTCGCCCGGAGTGGCCCTGGTGGAGCAGCACCGGCATGCCGTGCTCGGCGACGAGGTTGTAGAGGGGGTAGCAGAGTGACTCGTCGTCCGGATAGAAGCCGTTCGTCGGGTAGAGCTTCAACCCCTTGGCTCCCCATTGCTCGATGCCGGTGCGTAGGATCTCGACGGCATTCGACCTGCGCGGGTCGACGCCGCAGAAGGAGAGAATCCGCCCTCCGCTGCTCCTCGCGATCTCACAGGACCGTTCGTTCATCTCCTCGATCGAGACGAGCCCGACGTCTCCGACCCGGTAGCCCTGATCCATCGGCATCGTGCAGCTCACGTCGATTCCCGCCGCGTCCATCCGGGCGATCGTCTTCGATCCGTCCGGGTCGAGCGCCTGTTCGGCGGCCTGGACGAAGTAGGCGGGGTCCGCCTTCTCGTCGCGCCAGCGGACCTCGCGCCACCAGTGCTTCGCGGCTCCTTCTGCGAGGTCCGACGGGAACCAGTCAGAACCTGCGATCACGTGCATGTGGCAATCGACGATCAGGCCCATCGCGTCTCCCGTGGATCGGGCGCGCGTGTCGCAATCTCCGTTCCCACTTCCGTCAGGCCTCGCTCAGACAGGCCAGCCCTGACGCGAGTACGCCATGTCCCAGAACATCCACTCGTATCGCGTGCCGAGCTTGAACAGCTCATGCAGTCGGGCCATGCGAGCGGGGGCGATATCGAGGGACAACTCCTCGATCACCTCCTGGTACCGGCGACCGAGGTCGTTGTGCTCCTCGCTGCCGAACGAGGCCAACCAGGAAACCGTGACCGGATGGCGCACGACGTTGCAGAGCTTGGTACCGAACTCGTCGTAGGTCCATTCGCAGGGCAGTAGGGCGACGAGGAGCTCGAGAGTGCCCTCGTAGGCCGCGACGGTCAGGAGGTGGTTTGTGTAGGCGTGTGCCGTCGCCGCGATCTCCCAGTCGACATCTCTGCCGCCGGCGAGCTGCTCGACGTACTCGCGTTGGCGGGCCACCTCCTCGACCCCGAACTGGGAGAGGACCAGACAGAAGTCTTGACTGTTCTTCGTCGGGGCTTTAGCGGCCGCCTGTGCCGTGAACCGGATGGCAGCGTCGATGTAATGGACGTTCTGGACGAAGTAGAACTGCAACGTCTCCTCGGGCAGCGTGTCCTGCTCGAGCTCGACGAGGAACGGATGAGTCATGATGTCGCGCCAGGTCTCGTCCGCGTTGGCTCGCAGGGCGGGACACACAGTGAGCTCGGTCGTGGCCATGATCCGCCTCCTTAGGGCGATGTCTTGGTGCTAGGGCCTGTTGTCGTGTTGTACTGGTAGCCGGGCGCTGCCGGCTGCTCCGTCCAGCGCTCGTAGAAGTCGAGCACGAAGGGCTCGATCTCGCCGGGGAGCTCCACCGCCCACCGGCGCTCCGCCTCGTCCGCGTACCTCCAGAGGCGATTCGCGGCGGCCTCGGCGAACGCCGCTCGGACCTTGACCTCGTCGACCAGCGTCAGGTTCCCGTCTCGCATGACCGCTCGTCCGCGTATGAGCACTGTCTCGAGGTCGCTGGAGTCGACTCGGTCGAGGATGACGTCGAGCGGGTTGCTCTGTGCGTACCGTTCGGGTGGGCCGAACGCCCGCTCCTTGCGAAGGACCAGGAGATCCGCATCCTTGCCCGGGGTGAGGCTTCCGAGCTCGTTCTCGAACCGCACGGCCCGGGCGCCGCTCCGCGCGGCCGAGCGTAGGACGGCCTCGGAGGAGAGCCGACCCGATGCGAGCTCCATGGGACGTCGCTGAAGGAGCGTGGCCAGCCGGATCTCGTCGAAGAAATCCTCGCGATCGGCGAAGCTGATCCCGTCCGTCCCGAATCCGAGGTAACCGCCGCGATCGAGGATGTCGCGGGCCCGCATTATCCCGGAGCTGAGTCTGAGATTCGAGCCGGCGTCGTTCGAAGCGACCGTTCCGGTCTCGACGAGGAGGTCGATGTCCTCGTCCGTCGCCCAGACGAAGTGGGCCACGCAGAGGTCCGGTCCCAGTACCCCGATGTCGTGAAGCCGGCGCATCGCTGCCTTGCCGTAGTGCTCGAAACTGAAACTCATCTCCGAGCGCGTTTCGAGGGCGTGTGTCGTCATGCCTGTTGCGAACTCGTCTGCGAGGGCACGGTTTCGCCGGTAGAGGTCGTCGGAGCACGCGGGGGTCCAGTCGGGAGCCAGAACCACGCGGATCCTGTCGTCGCGTCGATCCCATCTCGCAACGACGTCGCGGTACGCTCCGAAGACGTCGTCGACCGGCCAGGCGTAGCCGATGGGGGAGTTCCTGACTTCGGCTGCCAGATGAGGCGGGAGGCACGAGAGGAACTCCTCGTTGTCCTGGTGAACGATCGTGTTCTGGTCGCGCGTGATCATCCCGAAGGCGACGCGTAGGCCGATGTCCTCGTAGGCCCTCAGCACCGCGTCCGCGCCGAAGCTCGGCAGGTTCGGGTTCCCGTAGTACATGTCGAGCGCACCCGTCTGCCCGCCGCGGATGAGGAGGGCGAGGTGGTTGAGGACACCGGCGTAGAGGTCCTCCTCGGCCATCTTCACGAACAGCGAGTGGACCAGATGTTGGCGCGCTCGAAGATCAGCTCGTAGGTGCCGGGGCCGAGACCGCACTCACAATGGAAGTGACAGTTGACGAAGCCGGGCATAACGAAGTGATCGGGACTTCCGATGACCTCATCGAACGTTCCACCCTCGAACTTCGAACGCGGGCCGGCGTCGCTGACTTTCCCGTCCTCAACGACGATCCCCCCATCAGGGATGAAGGGCTCGTCTCCGAGATGGACGACCGGATCTCCGAGGACGAGTGTTCGCATTCGCAACCTCCAGGTGCTAGCGGCTGACGGCTTCCTGTTCCTGGTCGTGCATGTGAGAGGTCTCTTCGCGGAGTGCTCGAAGGAGCACGGCCTCGAGCCGGGCGAACTCAGGAGTCGCGATCATCTCGATGTCTCGAGGACGCAAGAGAGGCACGTCGAGGATCATCCTCACCCGGGCCGGCCGAGCGGTCATCACGTAGACGCGATCTGAGAGGTAGAGCGCCTCTCGGATGTCGTGGGTGATGAACAGGATCGTCCGCTTGAAGGTCGTCCAGACTTCGAGCAGGAACTCCTGCATCTCCGTGCGGGTCAAGCTGTCGAGCGCCCCGAACGGCTCGTCGAGGAGCATGATCGGGCGCTCCTGGATGATCGTTCGCATCAGAGCCGCGCGCTGCCGCATGCCGCCCGAGAGCGTGAACGGGTGCGCGTCCTCAAACCCGGCGAGGCCGAACGTGGGTAGCAGTTCATGCGCGCGCTGTCGCGCCTGAGAGCGTGGAACGCCGTTGATCTCGAGAGGCAGCGTCGCATTGGCGATCACCGAGCGCCACGGGAACAGCAGGTCCTTCTGCGGCATGTAGGCAACGGAGCGACCGTCCCCTGCCGCAACATCGAGGATCTGGAGGCTTCCGGCATCCTGAACCTCCAGTCCGGCGATGATCGTGAAGAGCGTGCTCTTCCCACAACCGCTCGGCCCGATCAGGCTGACGAACTCGCCGTCGCGGGCGTAGAAGTCCACGTCCTGCAGGACAGGAAGCCGCGCGTCCTTGGCTGTGAGGAACGATTTCGAAAGGCCCTCGATCGAGACCACACGCCTCGTCGCGGGGCGATCCGGGTCGACGGAGATCGCGTCGGATGTCGTCCCGGAATCCAAGAGCTACGAGGGCCGCTGCCGGGAGGCGTAGTACCAGGGGATCGCGAGCCTGCTGGCGACGTAGATGATGAGGAACAGCAGGACGCTGAGGACCGCGGTGATCAGAATCGCGCCGAAGACGAGGTCGGTGCGGAAGGAGGAGTTCGACACCTGCATCCAGATGCCCAGCCCCTCGTACGCGCCGACGTACTCGGCGAAGATCGCCGCAACGACCGCGTAGGTCGCGGAGATCCGCATGCCCGTGAAGAAGAAGGGGAGCGAGGTCGGGATGCGTAGGTGGCGGAGCATCTGCCAACGCGAGGCTCCCATCGTCTTCAGGAGGTTCATTGCCTCGCGCTCGGTGCTGGCGAGCCCGTCGAGCAGGGCGACCACGATCGGGAAAAACGTCACGAGGATCACGACCAATACCTTGGGAAGGAGCCCGAACCCGAACCAGATGATCATGAGCGGCGCGATGGCGATGATGGGAATCGTCTGAGAGCCGACGAGGAGCGGGTAGAGGCCGCGGCGGACGACCGCAATCTGGTCCATGAGAAGCGCGACCGTGACCGCGACCACGATCGACGCGCCGAAGCCGATGAGCGTCTCCTTGATCGTCTGCCACGCGTGAGTCGCCGCGACGTCGCGCGCCTCCCATGTCTTCTCTGCGATCCGGGACGGCGCAGGCAGTACGGTAGGATCGATGCCGGAGGCCCGGCAGTAAAGCTCCCATCCGCCGATGACCGCGGCGGGAATGAGAATTACGGGGAGCCAGTGCACGAGCGTTCGTGCCCAACCACGGCCCTCCGCGGGTGCGCCGGGGGCGTCCTGTGTCTGCGAGGGAGACGCCCGATCGACCGTTGCGCCGCTCACGCCACGCGCCTCCGTGAAACGCCGCCGTATATTCTCGCCGGCATAGGGAGCAGCGATCGATGAGAGCGGTGCGACGTGTCTCCTCGGGGCGCGATCCGGGGCTCCGAATCGATAGCGTAGCCGACCCTAGTCCAGGACCAGGCGAGGTCGTCGTAGCCCTGCGAGCCGCGGCGCTCAACCGGCGCGACTCCTGGCTCCTCCACAATGAGAGTCATTTCACCTTGCCCTTCACCCCGGGATCCGACGGGGCGGGCGTCGTCGATCGGGTCGGGCCCGGTGTGCCAGGTCTTGCGGCCGGGCTGCCCGTAGTCATCAACCCGAGCCTGAACTGGGAACGCGGATCGCAACTCCCGCCCGGCGACGTTGACATCCTCGGCGGGCCGCGCGACGGCACGCTGGCCGAGCAGGTCGTTGTACCTGCACGGAACGTGTACCCGAAGCCCCAGCGCCTCACGTTCGAGGAGGCGGCGGCTCTGAATCTCGCTGGCCTCACTGCCTTTCGTGCTGCGGTGACGTGCGCCGATGTCGAGGCGGGCCATGTGGTTCTTGTGACCGGGATCGGGGGCGGCGTCGGCATCTACGCCCTTCAGATCTGCCGCCAGCTGGGCGCACGAGTCCTCGTCACCTCCTCGGACCGAGTGAAGCTCGACCACGCGGCGGCCCTCGGTGCCGAGGCCGGCTTCGACTACAGCGATCCTCGCTGGCCGACGCTCGTCCTCGCAGCCTCCGGCGGGGGCGTCGATGTCGTGATCGACGGAGCGGGCGGGCCGGCTTGGGCTCAGTCGCTGCCGATTCTCAACCGCGGCGGAACGCTCGTCAGCTACGGTGCGACAGCCGGCCCTGACTGCGAGATCGACGCATTCGGTCTGTTCTGGCGCTGGCAGAGAATCGTCGGCACGTCCATGGGCAGCCCTGAGGACTTCGATGGTCTTCTCGCTCACGTCGAACGCGCGTCGTGGAGGCCCGTCGTCGATAGCGTCTTCGCGCTCGACGACGTGGACAGCGCGATGGCCCGCCTCGATGATCCCGACCGCTTCGGCAAGGTCGTCGTGGCGATCTCGTAGGCAGGCCACCGCACCGTAGCTCTCTCAGTCGCTCACTCGCATTCGTGTGGAAGGAACTCGTTCGTGAAGAGCGAGGCGTAATCAGGTGGAGCCGACAGCGGGTTTCCGTCCGCATCCACGAGAATGCCACTCTCGTAGAGGAACTGCGGGTAGTCGGTCCACTGCTGCAACGTCATGCACCCGACCTGCCCCGCGCTGTTCGCGAGGTATCCCTCGCTGGCCATCTTCTTCGCGCTCTCGATGACGAGGTCCCGGTTCGGCAGCGCGTCCGGATTCTCGTCTATCAGGATCTGCCCAGCCTCCTCCGGGTTGGAGTTCGCGTACTCCCAGCCCTTCGCCGTCGCTGCGAGGAAGCGCTTGGCGACGTCGGGATTCTCCGCGAGCCAGTCCGTGTTGCACATGAGGACGACCGAGTAGAACTCGGGGATGCCGTAGTCCGTGTGATGGAACAGCCTGAGGTCGATGCCGCGCAGCTCCGCCTCGATGATCTCCCACGTCTCGTACCCGGACGAGAAGTCGACCTTCTTCGAGTAGACGGCCTCGTATGCCGCGGTGTCGAGCGTGACGTTCTTGAAGTCACCCTGGCCACCGTCGTATGTGATGATCTCGGTCAGGATCTCCTTCTCGCCGGGCAGGCCGAACCCGCCGTACGTGGCACCGTCGAGATCCTTCGGGGTCTGGAACTTCGAATCTCCCCGCACCATGATTGCGAGCGGGGCCTTCTGGAGAATCGCGTAGACCGCCTTCTCAGGCGCGCCGGTCGCGACGGCGATCGTCATGAAGTCTTCGAACCCGACGCCACACTCCGTTTTCCCGTTTCCGATGAGGGTGTCCGTCGCGGTCCCGCTATAGGGCAGCACCTCGAGGGTGATCCCCTGCTCCTCGTAGTAGCCCTGGTTCTTCGCTACGAAGAAGCCGGTGTGGTTCGTATTCGGCGTCCAGTCGAGCGCCAGACGGACGGTTGCCGGCTCGGGCGCCGCTTCGGAGGTCGCGGCCGGTTCCTCGGTTGTGGCTGGCTCCTCGGTTGCGGCTGGCGCCTGGGTCGTAGCCGGTGTTGCGGTGCCGCCTTCGTCGCCCGCCACCACACCCAGCAGCGATGAGGCCAACTGCAAACGCGAGCAGGATCGTAAGACGTAGCGGATTGAGCAAGTAACGTACGCCAAGCCATCAGATACCCCCTGAGGGTCGCCTCGAGGTGAACGCGCTCACGATGCGGTCGCGCGTCGCGCTACTGATCAGCGCGGAAACCAGCACGGTACTTCCCGATCTTCTCCTCGGCCGTGAGTCCACCTCTCTTCCAGTCGAGCTTGATGAGCGCCACGATGCGGTCGGCGCCCGCGTCCATGCATCCTTCGAGAGCCTCCTTAGCGATCGCCATGAGCTCGTCGTAGGCGCCCTCCATGGTGGTCTCCATGGGGCCGACCTCGTACGGAACCCCGCTCGCTTGGATCACGCCGATCGCGCGGTCAACGAGGTCATAGATGTCGGTGCCCTCAGCACGCGGCAGCACCTGCAGGCTCACATTCACGTTGCCTGTAGCGAAGCCGCTGGCTCCCTTGGTCATGAGGCCGCCTTCGCTGTCGGTCACGAAGGGCCCGGATCGTATATCAGATCTCGACGGCTTTCAAGGGCCGCCTGATCTATGCGACGTTGTGCGCCCGACGAGTTAGCGCCGTCACGAGAGCCCGTCACGGAGCGCGGCGAGAATCGCCTCGTGGTCGCGGTGATCGAGTGCTCTTCACGTCGCAGCGCGGAAGCTCTTCGGCGTACGCGTTTCCTACCACGAGGTGCGCTCCTCGGCTCTTCAAGGCCAGCATCCCGGCTGCAAGCAACCCGGCGGCAGCAATGTACGGATTGGTGGCCGCCTCGGGCAGCCAGCTCTCGACACGTGTGCCGGCGTCGCGATCGAGCGGGATTCTGATCATCGTGGTGCGGTTCTGAAGCTCCAACTGATATTCCAAGGGGCGAATGAATTAGGCGCATAGCGCTTGTAGCCGTTCAGCGTCGGCGTGACGAGAGCGTCAATCCGTGCGCGTGCCTGACGAGGCCGCCAACCCACGACGAAGCAGCGCTGAGACACCATCGGGGTCGGCGGGATCGGGGAAAACGTTCGACCAGTCGGATCGGCGAGGGACACATGGACATGACAACCACTCGCCGCAAACCCATTTAGCGGCTTTGTCATGAAAGAGGCGATCACATTCTGACTGCGCGGATTTCCTTCACGGCAAGCCGGAAAAAGAACGCCCGGTCGACACCGTAGAGGCCATCGGCCGGATCGAAATTGATCTCCAACTGACCCGGGCCATACTCGTGAATCATGTCCGTCACCTCGATGCCCGCCCCATCAAAGTTCTGCCGAAGGCAATCGATCAGCGGCTCGGCCTGTCGGTAGCGGATCTGATGGAGAGCCTGCCCGTCGCGGCGTCGTCGGAACGAATTCACCATTTTCGAGGACGGAATGTGTAGAACTCGAACTCCCACCCCCAGGTCACGGTCGAGGCCGCGCCGCCCGAGCTGTTCCAAGACCCGCCGCAATGTCAAACGCGGGGCCGCGAGTCGCCGGACTCCCATCAGAGAAGTACGGATCAGCCATCACAACCGCTGTGCCTGGACTCCACGGACTCAGGAACACCGACCCGCAATCGGGAAACAGCAGAAACGACCGGCCTGCGGCCTCGAAGCCGTAGCGAGTACCACTCACGAAATCCGCGGCGAAGTCGAGAGACAGCACCCCGGACTGGTAGCCAACACCATCCTCAGCCGCCTGTCGGAACCGGCCGGCCGGTATCGCCTTGACCGGACTCATACCCGAGACGTGACACATGCTTACCAGGACCGTGTGAACGCCACGCTCCGAGAACCCGGCGACCACTTCATCGAGACGATCCAGATGATGCGCGCCCACAAGCCCGTGGCGCTCAACGAAGCTGCCGGTCACAGGGCTACAGACTCGCTGACCAGCGGGAGTACTGCAAAGTGGTATCCGGATCGGCGTCATGCACAAGGCCGAGTGCACGTGCAATCGATCCCTGCACGTCGACGTCTCACACGCGGGATTCGTTGCCGTTTCGGGATCGGTATGAGGCTGGAACTGCACTCGCAGGCGTTTCGCGAGCTGGATCTACGCCCCGAAGCGGCTACCGAACGCACGCCTACAGCGGTTCGAGTCCGCTCGAGAGTAGCGTCCGCTCGGTGTCTAGTTGATTGACCCACAAACCGCGCGGCGAGCGACCGCTCGACGTCGCTCACGGCGAGATCGGCGTGAGCGATCTGCCGGATCGGCATCGCCGCTCAGGCGGGGTCGAGCGAGTCGTGCTCGATCGAGTGGATGTGGCGCTCGGTCGCAGCAGCGGCCGTCTCCGGGTCGCCCGCGCGGAGCGCTGCCACGATCGCCTCGTGCTCTGCGATCGACCGCTCCTCGCGGCCGGGTGCCCGGAGCGACGTGTTTCCGATCAGAAGCAGCACGCTGCGAAGATCGACCAGAAGCTTCAGCATGCGGCTGTTCCCACAGGCCTCGGCCAGGATGTCGGAGAAGGCCGTGAGGCTGTCGAGCAAGCGATCCGTCTCGCCTGCCGCGAGAGCCGCCCGGCTCTCGTCGACGGAGGCCGCGAGAGCGTCGAGCACCTCGGGCGGGCGACGGGCGGCGAGGTCGCGCGCGATCTGGCACTCGATCAGCAGGCGGAGCTCGAGGATCTCCCGGATGTCCGCTTCGGCACGGCTCGAGCACGCGGGCTCCCCGGTACGGCTCGATCTCGACGAGCCCGTCGCGTTGGAGGCGGATCAGCGCCTCGCGCACGGGGGTCTTGGAGACACCGAACTCTGTCGCGATGCGCGCCTCGACGAGCTGCTCGCCGGGCTCGAGCGAGCCGGCGATGATCTCGTCCCGGAGCCGCTCGTAGACCCGGCGCTCGAGCTGGGCGGGAACGATTTTCTCACGGGCGTCCTGTGCCATCGGCGGTCGTACATCGTATCTCGGCGATTTCCCGGCATCACCCCGCGGGCTTGACGCACGGAGCCGGAGGCGCCCTAGACTCGCTCTCGTATCTCATATCTGATCCTTGGCCACGACTCCCACACTTGCCCAGCTCGAAGCCGTCACTCGCCTTGTCGACGAGGACGACGCCGTTTCGCTGACCCGCGGAGATCGTCCGCATTCCCAGCGTCCAGGGCGAGGAGGGAGAGCTCGCGCACGCGCTTGCATGCCCGCATGCAACGGATGGGCTTCGACGAGGTCTACCTCCAGGACGCGCTGCCGGATCGGCCCAACGTCGTCGGCGTCGTCGACTCGGGCAGGCCCGGGCCGACGCTCGTGCTCACCGGCCACATCGACACGAAGCCCGTTTGCGTGGGCTGGTCCGACGACCCGTATTCGGGCCGGCTCGACGACGGGAAGGTGCACGGGCACGCGGTGATGGACATGAAGGCCGGTGTCGCCGGCGTCGTCGAGGCCGGCGCGGCCATGGCCCGCGAGCGATCTGCCTGGCGGGGACGGATCCTCGTCGCCGCGGTAGCGGACCACATGGGCCAGCAGCAGGGGGCCATCCGCTTCTTCGAGGAGCATGCAGCCGACTACTGCCTGCTCGCAGAGCTGACCGATCTCTCGATCTACCTGGGTCATAGGGGCCGCCTCTACTGGGACATCACCGCGATCGGGCGAGCTGCTCATACATGTCACCGTCATCTGGCGATCAACGCGATCGCGAAGATGGTGCCGCTGATCGATGAGATCGAGGCGCTTCGCTACATGCCCGAGCTGCCGGACTGGGTTGCCGAGCTGTTCGGCCCCGAGCTCTTCACGGCTGTCGGGCGGATCTACGGCGGGCTCCCTCCTGGCGGGCCCTCGATGATCCCCGACGAGTGCACGATCCGCGTCGACTCGCGCCCGCAGCCTGGTGTCGAGGAGGCGGAGGTCGAGGCCTTGATTCGCGGGGCCGTCGAGCGGGCGCAGGCGCGCGATCCCGAGGCTCGCTACGACGTCGTTCTCGCCGACCGCAAGCGGCCGCATCTGATCGACCGCGACCACCCGCTGACGCTCGCGCTGGCGCAGGCATTCCGCTCGGTGACCGGAGAGGAGCCGTCCTACGGTGCCGGCTCGTGGCTGGCCGACACGGCGAGCACGGGCCACCACTGCCCGACGGTCATCTTCGGTCCCGGGCGGGAGCCGGTCTACATGCCGAACGAGTGGCTCGACGTCGCCGACATCCAGACGGCCACGAAGGTCAACGCCGCGCTGGCGGCGATCGTGCTCGCCCCCGAGTAGCCTGCGGGCCGGTGACCCGCCTCGAGTGCTTCGACGCTCTGCGCACCCTGGCCGCGACGTGTGGAGGCGTCGCCGCGGGTGAACGAAGCCTGATCGTCACCGATACCGGGGCCGACCAGGAGATCGTCCGCTCGCTGGCGTCCGTCGTGCGTGTGCTCGGGCTCGAGGTCGTTGTCGTGTCGTCCGCGCCCGCCGAGCTTCCGGGCGACGACCCGCCCGCGCCGGTCGGAGCGGCGATGCTCGAGGCGGATGTGATCTTCGAGATGACGTCGGTCTTCATCGGATCGTGTCCGGCCAGGCGGCAGGCCTGCGAGCAGGGCGCGAGGTACCTCACGGTGCCGGGACTGAGCTGGACGACGCTTCGGCGCGACGGTCCGTTCGCAGCCGACTTCCACGCTGCCGGCGAGCGGGCCGCGCCGGCTCGCCGAGCGATTCGATACGGCATCCGAGTTCCACCTCAGCGGCCCCGCGGGCACGGATCTCCGTGGAAGCTTCGACGGCCGTAAGGGCAGGCCGCTCTGGGGAATCGCCGACGCGCCCGGTGGCTATGCCGCTCCCCCGGACATCGAGGTCGGCGCAAGCCCCGTCGAGGGCACGGCCGAGGGGGTCGTCGTCGTCGACGGGTCACTCCTCTTCCTCGGTCCGGACCAGCTCGCGAGCCCGGTCGAGCTGCGCTTTGCCGGCGGCCGGCTCGTCGACCTGGCGGGAAGCGAGGCCTGGCGGCTCGAGGATGCGCTCGAGCGCTCCGGCGACGAGCGCATGTGGAACCTCGCCGAGGTGTCGATCGGGCTGAATCCGTACTCGCGGCCGGGCGGTTCCGCGCTCGAGCTCGAGGGGATCGTCGGCGGCGCCCACGTCGCCGTCGGGAACAACGTCGCCTACGGCGGTTCGATCGACGCCAGGTCGCACATCGACTGCGTCCTCCTCGAGGCGACGCTCGCGCTCGACGGAGAGGTGCTCGACCCGGTGTGACGTGGCGGAGGTGGAAGACGCGCTGATCGACGATCTGCTCGAGCTGGCCGCGATCCCGGCGCCGACGTTCGCCGAGCGCCCACGCATCGACTGGCTCGAGCAGCGGCTCGCAGACGCTCCCGGCCGCCGCCACCGCGACGGCGTCGGGAATCTGATCTGGACCTGGGGCGAGGGACGGCCGCGGCTCCTCGTAGCGGCGCATGTCGACACCGTGTTTCCGGCCGAGACGGTGCTTCGTTTCGAGCGGGACGACGTCGTGGCTGGTCGGCCCCGGGATCGGCGACAACGCGGCTGCGGTCGTGGTCGCGATGCACGTCGTCGGCGAGCTGCTCAGCGCCCAGAAGGTCGCTCCGGGCGCCCTCGTGTTCACCGTCGGCGAGGAGGGCCTCGGCAACCTTCGCGGGATCACCGCGGCCTGCGCCGAGCTCGAGCCCGAGGCGGTGGTCGCGGTGGAGGGCCACGGCCTCGAGCACGTGATCGTCGATGCGGTCGGGAGCCTCCGGGCCAGCGTGCGCGTCACCGGGCCCGGCGGCCACTCGTGGGTAGATCGCGGGCGGCCGAGCGCGATCCATGCCTTGCTCGAGCTCGGGGCGTCGCTCGCGCGCGAATCCTCGACAGACGTTCCCGTGAACGTCGGTCTCGTATCCGGCGGACGCTCGGTCAACACCATCGCAGGCGAGGCAGAGCTCGCCGTCGAGGCTCGCGCGCTCGACGAGGCAGCGCTCGATCGCTTCGCCGATGCGGCTCGCGCGCCTCGAGGTGAGCGCTCCGCTTCGGATCCACGTCGAGACGACCGGCAGACGACCGGCGGGACGGCTCGATCGGGATTCGCCTCTCCTCGGGGCCGTCCTGGCGGTGCGGTCGGAGCTCGGCCTTCCGCCGACGCTCGGCGAGGGGTCGACCGACGCGAACGCGGCACTTGCCGCCGGTATGCCGGCTCTGACCATCGGCGTCGCGAACGGCGAGGGCATGCACACGCTCGAGGAGCGCATCGACGCGGTGCTCTCTCGAGCTCGGCGTTGCCCAGCTCGATGGCGTCCTGCGCCGGCTGCTTCGGACCTGACGGCGAGCCGAACCGCTACCGACCTGTAACAGGCCTGTAGCGGGCCTGAAACACCCGGAGCGCAACGTTCGCGGGGTGCGATCACGCCCTGAACGGAAAGAAAGGAGAGAGCATCATGACGATCTCGACTCCCAACAGGACGGCTGTCCGCAGTTTGGTCGTCCTCGGTTGCCTCTGCGCGGCGCTGCTTGCTGCGTTCGGCTGCGGCGGCGCAGCGAAGAGCACGGCGGAGGAAGCGTCGGCGGAGGCACCCGCCGGTGACGGACCGGCCAGCACGGCCGACAACGCGGCTGCGGAAGCGGGCTCGATGATCGCCTTCGCGAGCGATCGGGACGGCGACTTCGACATCTACCTCATGAACGCCGACGGGAGCGGGCTGCAGCAGCTGACACGGAACGAGGCGGACGACTTCGAGCCTACGTGGTCGCCCGACGGGCAGCAGCTTGCTTTCACGAGCACGCGCGCCGAGTTCGCCGAGGACGTCTACGTGATGAACGCCGACGGCAGCGGCCAGCAGAAGCTGACGCCGCAGCCGGGACGGGACTACGAGCCCGCCTGGTCGCCCGACGGGCAGCGGATCGCGTTCACGAGCAGCCGTGACGATGTCCGGGAGATCTACGTCATGAACGCCGACGGCACGGGCCAGCGACGGTTGACGGGAGACCTCGGCGGCTACGGGGGCAGGCCCGCGTGGTCGCCGGACGGACAACGGATCACCTTCCAGGCTGACGGCACATCGGAAGGTAACGACGGCGGCATCTACGTCATCAACGCCGACGGAAGCGAGCAGCATCGCTTGACCGAGATCCCGCACGTGTGGCATTGCGGCCCGGTCCTGTCGCCGGATGGGCGACGGATCGCCTTCGGAGGGGTCGTCGGCGGGACCTCCGCATACCTCTACGTCGGGAACGCCGACGGCAGCAAGCCGAAGCAGCTCGCCCAATTCACGAGCTCCCCCGACGCCTGCATGGATGCCTCCTGGTCGCCGGACGGACGCACGATCGCCTACTGGAGCGAGCTCGACGGGCTTCCGGACATCCAGGTCATCGGCGTTGACGGGACCGGGCTTGCGCCGATTGACGCACGACCCGGCGTCCGACGTCGATGCCGCCTGGCAGCCCGCGCCCAGCCGCGGCTAGCCACGAGGACGCGCGCATGCAGATGAGCGGCGATCCGAGAGTCGGAGCCCTGTTCGCCGGGTACCGGCTGGAGGCCGTGCTCGGCCGACGCGGCACTGGCGTGGTGTTCCTCGCGGAGGACGTGCGCCTGAACCGGCGGGTCGTGCTCGAGCTCTTGAATGCCGAGCTCACCGCCGACGAGCGGTTCCGGGAGCGGTTCCTGCGCGAGTCGCGGCTCGTCGCCTCGCTCGACCACCCGAACATCGTCCCTGTCCACGAGGTCGGAGAGGCCGAGGGGCGCTTCTACGTCGCCATCGGCCATGTCGAGGGCGTCGACCTCGCGAGTCTGCTCGCGCGCGAGGGGCGTCTCCAGCCCGAGCGTGCGCTTCTGATCGTCACGCAGCTGGCCGAAGCACTCGATGCGGCGAGATGGAGCCGTGGCCTCGTGCACGGAGGCCTGACGCCGAGCGACGTTCTGGTTGCCCCGGCCGCGGACGCGACCACATCGGAGCATGTCTCTCTCCTCGGCTTCGGGCTGAGGCCGGCCGAGGTGGGCCAGCACGGCGGCGACGTCCACTACCTCGCCCCCGAGCAGATCGAGGGGAGATTCGTCAGCCCCCGCACCGACGTCTACGCCCTCGGCTGTGTCCTGTTCGAGTGCCTGACGGGCAAGCCTCCCTTCAGGCGTGACTCACCCAAAGCCCTCCTGCGGGCCCATCTCCACGAGCAGCCGCCGTCCGCCAAGAAGTCCTGCCCGGACGTGCCCGCCGGGATCGACCGGGTCATCGGGAAGGCGATGGCGAAGTGGCCCGAGGAGCGCTACTCGACCTGCGTAGAGCTTGCAGCCGCCGCACAAGAAGCCCTCGCGCTCGGCAGCGAGCCGTCCGTGCGAGCCCCCACAGACAAGCGGCTCTCCCCGGTCGCCCTCCCGCCGCGCGCCGAGCCGGCGGCGACCGAGGAGCTGTCGCCCACATGGATGCACGAGGGCTCGGCAGCCGCGACCGGCACATCGGCGCAGCGGCTCAGGACGAGAAGATGGAAGTCCGTCGCAGCCGTCGGCTTCGTCGCTCTTCTCGTCGCCGTCGCGGCCGGCGCCGTCTGGCTCACCGGTACGCGATACGGGCGACGTGAGCTCCGCGACCCCCTGACGCCGAGACGCCGGGCGAGGTCGCCGTCGCAGAAGGAGCGGGAACCGAGCCGCAGGCGCCGGCCGCCGGGAGGCGCCGGCCGAGCCCGCCAGCGGCTTCGGGCTTGCTCATCCGGATCGATGCAGCAACGGGGCAGATCCTCGCCAGGGTCGCGATCCCGTCCCCCAAGCACTTGGCGTCGGACGGCCGCTCGGTCTGGGTGCTCAGTGACGAGGACGCAAGTCCGAGGCTGGTCCGCATCGACGCGGCGACGAATGCCGTCACCGAGACCTTCGAGGCTGATGCTGTCGCGGGAGCGACTCGACTTGCCGCGGCCGGGGGATACGTGTGGTTCGGAGATGACGACGGGGGGGCGGTCTGGCGTCTTGCACCAGGCGCGAGCGCCGCCGAGCCGGTGGACCTTGCCGTTCCAGCCGGCGGGTTCCGGGGCATCGCTTCCGGGCCGGTCGCGGCCGCCGGCTCGATCTGGGTGTCCTCATATCCCGCCGGCCCGTGCTGCGTACCCCCGCCGGACCTCTACAGGATCGACCCTGCGACCGGGGAGAATGATCGCCCGGATCGACGGCGCCGACCGGGTAGTGGCATCCGGCACCGGGTTCGTGTGGGCGCTCGTCGCGGACCACCCGGATGCGGACAAGGACGCCCTCGTACGCATCGACACGAAGACGCACGCAACCGCGCGGATCGGCACGCTGGACTTCCAGTGGGCCGATCTCACTGTCGCGGCCGGAGCCGTGTGGGCATCGAGCCCGCGGGACGGCACGATCGGTCGCCTCGATCCCGTACACAGGGGAGGAGATCGAGCGGATCCCTGTCGGCCAGTCCGGCCAGTGGCCCGGCGCGCTCACGGCCGGGGCCGGCGCCGTCTGGGGAGCGATCCGCGATGGTGTGATCACACGGTACGACATCGCGGACGACGTGACCCGGAGGATCTACGTGGGCGGGACGCCGACGGACATCGTCTTCGCCCACGACTCGGTCTGGGTGACGGTGGACGACGTGTCCGCGGGCGACGACGACTCGCCCGGCGCGACGGCTGCCGCCGAGGGCGGGATTGAGGCTCTCCTCACCGGCAGGCACGCGCTGACCGTGGATGGCGTTGCGTTTTCGTTCCGGGTGCCGTCGGGTGGCTGGGAGAGGTTCGGCAGCATCTCGATCAACAAATGGACAGTAGGGCCACAGGACGCAGAGGCAATGATCTTCTGGACAAGCTTCCCCGACGGCGACCACGCCGATCCGTGCGCAAATCTGCTGAGCCAGGCGGTCGGTCGATCGGCCGCCGACCTTGCAGCCGCCGTCTCGACGGCGCCCGGGACCGAGCTCGTCACAGGGCCTTCGGACGTCAGCATGGGCGGGCGGTCCGCGAAGCACGTGGTGCTCCGCGTTCGGGAGAACGTCGGTTGCGACCCGGGGTTCTTCTACACGTGGCAGGACTGGGAGTGGGGTGCGCTCTGGCCGGAGACGAGGCTGGGCGACACGATCAGGGTCTGGATCGTCGATGTGGACGGCACGCGCCTCTTCATCGAAGCCGAGACACACCGCCAGGCCGACCTGCCGGTCGAGTTCCGCGACGACGCGAAGGCCTCGGAGCTCGAGCTGGAAATCAAGCAGATCGTCGAGTCGATCCGCTTCCGTTCGCGTGAGTGAAACGCGTCTGTAACACAGGCTCGGTATACGGACACTTGACCCGCCGTATCATTCGTGCAGCCGAAAGCGAGGATGCGCACATGCAGGTGAGCGAGGACTCGAGGGTCGGAACCGTGCTCGCCGGTTACCGGGTCGAGGCGATGCTCGGCGAGGGTGGCATGAGTGTCGTCTACGTGGCCGACGATCTGCGCCTCAAGCGCAGGGTCGCGCTCAAGGTGCTGGCCGCGAACCTCTCCGAGGACGACTGCGTTTCGCGATCGGTTCCTCCACGAGTCGGAGCTGGCTGCGTCGATCGACCACCCGAACATCGTCCCGATCTACGAGGCCGGGGGAACCGGCGAGCCAGCTCTTCATCGCCATGCGCTACGTCGAGGGCGGCGATCTGAAGGAGCGGCTTCGGCACGGCCGGCTTCAGGCGAGCGAGGCGATCGGCATCCTCGCGCAGGTCGCGAGCGCGCTCGATGCGGCGCACGCGCGCGGACTCGTGCACCGTGATGTTAAGCCCTCGAACGTCCTGCTCGACCCGGGCGCCCGGCCGGACGGCTCGGACCACGCGTACCTGGCGGACTTCGGCCTCACGAAGGTGGTGTCCGAGCAGACCGAGCATCGGGGGCAACGGTCACCTGCTGGGCACGATCGACTACGTCGCTCCCGAGCAGATCGCAGGCGAGGAGGTCGACGGTCGGGCGGACGTCTACTCCCTCGGCTGCGTGCTCTTCGAGTGCCTGGCCGGGTGGCCGCCGTTCAGACGTGATCGCGAGGTCGCCGTCGTCTACGCGCACCTCCAGGAGGAGCCGCCGCTCCTGAGCGAGTGGCGGCCGGAGTTGCCGGAGGCGCTCGACGCGGTGATCGCCAGGTCGCTCGCGAAGGAGCCCGATCTGCGCTACGCGAGCTGCCGCGAGCTCGCCCGGGCGGCGCTCGGCGGTCACCGTCGACGAGGCGAGCCGCCGGCTCGCCGAGGTCGCCTCCCGAGCGGCGGCAGGCCGCAGCGACCTGAGCCGGGTCGAGACGGAGCTGGCCGGCAAGGTGATCGACCTGCAGCTCGCACGAGAGCAGGCACGCGCCCTCGCGCGCCCGTCCACGCCGAGCCGGGTCGCAGCCCGCGGCGTCTGCCCGTTCAAGGGCCTGGCGAGCTTCGAGCCTGCCGATGCCGACTACTTCTTCGGCCGCGAACGGCTGATTGCCGAGCTCGTGGCCCGCCTCGTCGGTCCCCCGTTTCTCGGCATCGTCGGCCCGTCGGGGAGCGGCAAGTCGTCGGTGCTGCGCGCCGGGCTGCTGCCGGCGCTCGCCGGTGGCGTGCTGCCGGGCAGCGAGCGCTGGCGGCGGGTGCTGATCCGCCCCGGCGAGCGGCCGCTCGACGAGCTCAGGCGTATGCTCGCCTCCGGCGCGAACGATCCCGTTGCCGAGGCGCTGGACGCGCTCGAGCCGGACGAGCGGATCCTGCTCGCCGTCGATCAGCTCGAGGAGCTCTTCACCGCCTGTCGCGTCGGAGGAGGAGCGGGCGGCGTTCGCGGACACGATCGCGCGAGCGGCGGCCGATCCCCACGGCCGCGCCGCTCGTCGCCGTCGCGCTCAGAGCAGACTTCTACGGACGTTTCGCCGCCTACCCGGCGCTTGCAGAGCTGCTCGGTGCCAACCACGTGCTCGTCGGTCCCATGAAGGCCTCCGAGCTGCGCCGTGCGCGTCGAGCTGCCGGCCGGCAGGGTCGGGCTCACGGTCGAGCCGCAACTCGCCGACGCTCTGGTCGACGACGTCGAAGGCGAGCCGGGCGCGCTGCCCCTGCTCTCGACCAGCCTGCTCGAGCTGTGGCAGAAGCGGGCCGGACGACACGCTCACCCTGGCCGCCTACCGCGACTCCGGCGGCGTGCACGGCGCCGTCGCCCGCCTTGCCGAGAGCGACCTACGCACGCGTTCCGGACGAGCACAGGCCGCTCGTCAGGGTGCTCATGCTGCGCCTGGTCGCCGAGGGCGAGGGCGACGCGGCTGTACGCCGCCGCGCCCCGCTGGCCGAGCTCGACCTCGAGCGCAACCCGGAGGCCGAGCGTGTGCTCGCCACCCTGGCCGACAGCCGCCTCGTCACCGTCTCGGAGGGAGCCGTCGAGCTCGCCCACGAGGCTCTGCTGCGCGAGTGGCCGCGTCTGCGCGAGTGGATCGAGGAGGATGCCCAGGGCCGCCGGTTGCGCCGCCACATCACCGCAGCCGCGCGGGAGTGGGACGCGGCCGGCCGCGACCAGGGCGAGCTCTACCGTGGCGCCCGCCTCGCCGCCGCCCTCGACTGGAGCACCGATCACGCCTCCGAGCTCAACGAGCTCGAGCGCGAGTTCGTCACCGAGAGCCGCGAGGCCTCCGAGAAGGACACGAAGCGCGTCCGCCGCACGAACCGCCGGCTGCGCGGGCTGCTCATCGGTGTCGCGCGTCCTCCTCGCTGCCGCAGTCGCGGGCGGCGTCTTCGCCGTCGTCCAGCGTGGCGAGGCGCACAACGCCGCCGCCGAGGCGCGCGACGCCGAGACCGTTCAGCTCGCCCAGCGCCTCGGCGCCCAGGCGCTCGTCGAGGAGGATCTCGACCGTTCGCTCCTGCTCGCCCGCCAGGCGGTCGCGATCGACGACACGCCCCAGACCCGCGGCTACTTGCTCGCCGCCCTCCGGCGCGCTCCGGCGGCGATCGGGATCATGCACGGCCCGGACAACGCGCTCCTCGGGGCGATCGCCCTCAGCCCGGACGGGACGACGCTCGCGGTCGGCTATTACCCCGGCGGGCTCCTCTTCTTCGACACCCGGACCTACGAGCAGATTGGAGAGCTGCCGGTCGGAGCCCGGTGGGGTCGACAGCCTCGCGTACAGCCCCGACGGGCGAACTCTCGCGCTCGGCGGCGGCGGCAGCCTTCGCCTCATCGACGCGCGCACACGCGAGCAGTTGGCAGAGTCCCCCGGCGTTGCCTGGCGCCGGGCGCATGGCCTTCACGAGAGACGGGTCGCAGCTCGTCGTCGTGGATGCCAACGCGCCCGACCTCGGAGTCATGCCTCGATCAGTATCCGAGACGCCGACACCCTGGAGCCAATCGGTCCCTCGATAGCGCCGGAAGGCTTCCGCAGCGCATACATCGGTACCTGGCCCATGTCACCCACTTTCGCTCTCACACCCGACGATGACTCGCTCATCACCGCGTCCGAGGACGGTGAGCTGGCCTGGTGGGATCTCCGGAGCGGCAAGAAGACGCGGACACTCCCGATCGCGACCGGTCTCCATGCGCTCGCGCTCAGCCCGGACGGGCTCACCGCGGCGGTCGGCATCGACGGCGGCATCCAGTTCGTCGACGTGACGCAGCGGAGAGGTGCGGTCGGCTGCCGGCGCTCTCACCGGAAGCCCGAACTGGCTGCTGTTCAGCCCGGACGGCAAGACGGTCGTGTCGACGAGCCTCGACGGGACGGTGACCCTCTGGGACGTCGAGTCGGAGACTCCTCGCGAGACACTGCGCGGTCACTCGGACTCCGTGCGGCAGCCCGTCTTCAGCCCCGACGGGGAGACGCTCTACACGGTGAGTCACGACGGAACCGCGATCGCCTGGGACATCACGGGCGACCGCGGGCTCGGGCGGCCGTTCACGTTCACGCACGACCGCGACGTTCAACACCGTCGGCTTCGACGGCCACCCGGGGAGGTTCAGCCCCGACGGCGGCTGATCGCGGTCGGCCTCAAGGAGGAAGGCATTCGGCTGTGGGATGCGAACGATCTGACGCCCGGCCGGCGCGCCGCTCCTGAACACCGGGGGCGAGGTCAAGTCACTTGCCTTCTCGCCGGACGGAAGAACGCTGGCAGCCGTCGACCCTCGAGCGGCCAGGCGACGATCTGGGATGTCGCGTCGCAATCGCTGCGTCCGTGGCCCGTTTGTCGCGAGCTCGGGCGCCTACCCTGCGCCGTGAGCTTCAGTCCGGACGGGAAGACGCTCGCGACGGCCGGCCCGTCGGTGTGAAGCTCTGGGACGTCGCCACAGGGGAGCAGTCTCGGCGAGATCGGATCCGGCAACTCCAGCGACGTCGCGTTCAGCGCGGACGGGACGATGGTCGCGTTCCCCCTCCCAGGCGCAGGAGACCGCAGAGGTCTGGGACGTGGCCAAGCGCTCGCTGATCGCCACCGTCGAGGCTGACCGTGAGCTGGTACGAATCCGTCGCCCTCAGCCCCGACGGCCGAATGCTCGCGGTCGGTGATGACCACGAGGGCTCGTGCGCCTCTGGGACGTCCGCACAGGGAAGCTCGTCCGCGAGCTCGACCAGCGGCGGGGCTGGGGCGTTCGACGCTCGAGTTCAGCTCTGACGGCCGGGTTCTCGCCGTTTCGGGCTTCGAGCCCGTCGCGTCGCTCTGGGACGTCGCCACGCGGAACCCAGATCGGCCCGAGGCTCACGGTGGGCACCTGGCAGAGCGATGATGGATCTGTCCGCCGACGCCCGCCGCCTGCTGATGACCTCCGCCAATGGCGAGGGAGCCGTCTGGGATATCGACCCCGAGTCCGTGGGCCCAGCGCGCCTGCAGGCTCGCGAACCGCACGCTGACGCCCGAGGAGTGGGAGGAGTTCCTCCCGGGCCGGCCGTACGAGCCGGCCTGCGCGTAGCGCAGCGGGCCGATCAGGCGCGGATCGACCAGGTGAAGCGGGTCAGGCTCGCCGGCGGCGCGAGACCGCCCGGGCGCAGACCCTTACGGACGAGCAGCGTCGGCACTTCAGCCTCCGCGGCGAGTCTGAGCCGCGCCGGGCCGAGACCCTCGCGCTCCCACCTCGTCGAGAGCCCGACGACGAGCCGGCCGGCGTCGCGGCTGGCCTCGAGCATGCCCTCTTCGCCGGGGGCGATCAGCAGCGGCTCGGCGGACACTCCCAGTACCCGCTGGACGGCAAGCGACGCGTGAGAGAGCAGGCGGCTCGCGTCGCGCCTGCCCTCGTCGGCCGAGGCAGCGGCGCCCGCGAGTCGGAGCGGCACTCCGCTCGTGCGGGCGAGCCAGGCGCCGAGCTCGACTGCTGCCCAGTCATGCTCGGCCCCTCCGAACGGGACGAGCACGGCGCCGCCGGCTGCGACTCCGCGGATACGAGCAACGCTACGTCGCAAGGCGCGTGCCCGAGAAGGGCGGCAAGCTGCTCGCCCGGGAACCCTTCGGCCAGGAGGTCGAGCGGCGCGTCGGCGAGGAGGAGGTCGACGTCGAGCTCGGAGGCGAGTCGCGCCAGCTCCTCTCCGGGTGCGGCCGACGTGAACGACGCGGCACGCGCGACGACCCCCGAGCCTGGAGCTCGGACCGGCGCTCGTCGAGCCAGGCCGACGCAGACCCGAGCTCGGCTGCATCCGGCACGAGTCGAGCCAGAATCATGACTCGTGGCGGGTTGTGTACGAGGGGCTCCGCCACCGCAAGCAGCGCATCCAGGCGGGCTCTGATCGAGTACCGCCACGAGAACCGATCGCTCGCCGGCTTCGTCGCGAGCCGTCGGCTCGGCCGGGTGCAGGTCGAGAGCTGGATCCTGGCGCAGGATCGCCCGCTCGAGCTCCTGAAGGGCAGGGCTCGGCTCGATTCCGAGCTCGTCGACGAGAGCCCGGCGCGCTTGCTGGTAGACCGCGAGCGCTTCCGCCTGCCGGTCGGAGCGGTACAGCGCCGTCATCAGCTGTCCGCGCAGGCGCTCGCGAAGCGGGTGCTCGGCAGTGAGCGCCTCGAGCTCGCCGACGAGCTCCCGATCCTGACCGAGAGCCAGGTCGACCTCGATGCGCAATTCGAGCGCGATAAGCCTGATCTCCTCGAGCCGGGCGATCGCCGCCTGGGCGAAGCTCTC
Organism: uncultured Thermoleophilia bacterium; assembly: GCA_963797645.1. GTDB lineage: Bacteria > Actinomycetota > Thermoleophilia > Gaiellales > Gaiellaceae > CAWCQC01. The sequence goes on from CAWCQC010000007.1 coordinate 321,490, forward strand.
GTACGAGACGTCCGCGAGGGCGGCTCCCCTCCACAGCGTCAGGGCCTCCCGAAGTCGATCGGAGGCGTCGGTTGGTCTTTCCGTCCGCGAGGCACCGCCTCGCGTCGTCTACCAGCCGCTCGAACTGGTAGAGGTCGAGCTGATCCGGCCCGAGGCGGATCAGGTAGCCGGGCGACGCGTGGCGAGGGTATCCGGCGGAAGCGCCTTGCGAAGCCGCGACACGTTGACACGCAGCGCAGTCGCTGCGTTCTCGGGCGAGTCCTCTCCCCAGAGGTCGTCGATCAGGCGGTCGGCGGAAACGACCTCGTTCGCGTGCAGGAGGAGGGTGGCGAGGAGGGCACGCTGCTTCGCCCCGCCGAGCGGACGCCGGCGGCCCTTGTCCCAAACCTCGACCGGCCCGAGGATCCGAAATTCCACGGTGCCTCCCGGCGGTGGACGCTACCAGCTGTAGATCGTCACGGCTTGACCGATCGCTGCGGCGCGAGGGTACGCTGGCCTCTTCGTATCTGATATCTCATCAGTCTGAAAGGGTGGCGCTGATGGCGACGGCAGTGCTCGACGGGGTCACCGGCTTCCTCTCGGAGCAGCACGGGCTGCTGATCGCTGGGGAGGAGACGGAGGCGGCCTCGGGCGATCGCTTCGAGGTTCTGAACCCGGCGACCGGCGAGCCCATCGCCTCTGCGCCGTCGGCAGGACCCGACGACATCGACGCCGCGGTCGCCGCCGCTCGCGAGGCCTTTCCCGCCTGGCGTGACCTCGCTCCCGCACGCAGGGCCGAGCTCCTCTGGAACCTTGGCACACGGATCGCCGAGCTGGCCGACGAGCTCGCCCAGCTCGAGGCACTCGACAACGGCAAGCCGGTCGCCGAGGCGCTCGTCGTCGACGTCCCGCTCTGCTCGGAGCTCTTCCGCTACTACGGGGGCTGGGCAACGAAGATCGAGGGTGCCGTCGGGACGCCGTCGTTCGGCAGCTTCCACACGTACATGCGGCGCGAGCCGATCGGCGTCGTCGGAGCGATCATCCCCTGGAACTTCCCGCTCCTCATGTGCGGCTACAAGCTCGGCCCCGCGCTCGCCGCCGGAAACACGGTCGTCCTCAAGCCCGCGGAGCAGACGCCGCTTACCGCCCTTCGCCTCGCGGAGCTGATCACCGAGGTCGGCTTTCCGCCGGGGGTCGTCAACGTGGTCACGGGGTTCGGCGAGACGGCGGGTGCGCCGCTCGCCTCACACACCGACGTCGACAAGATCACGTTCACCGGTGAGCACACCACCGGTCAGAAGATCGTCGAGGCGGCGAAGGGGAACCTGAAGCGCGTGTCGCTCGAGCTCGGTGGGAAGTCGCCGAGCATCGTCTTCGGCGACGCCGATCTCGACGCGGCGCTTGCGGGCACGCACGGCGCCGTGTTCTTCAACCAGGGCCAGTGCTGCATCGCCGGTGCCCGCGTGTTCGTGCACGACAGCGTCAAGGACGAGTTCGTGGAGCAGCTCGTCGAGCGTGCCCGGTCGATCCGGCTGGGATCGGGGCTCGAACCGGACACCGACATGGGCCCGCTCGTCTCCGAGGAGCAGCTCGACCGGGTCAGTGGGTACGTATCCGCAGGGGTTGCCGAGGGCGCGACGATGGCCTACGGCGGCGACCGCCCGAGCGGCGAGGGGCTTGGCAGGCGGCTACTTCCTCCGGCCGGCCGTCTTCACCGACGTCGAGCCCGGCATGCGGATCATGCGCGAGGAGATCTTCGGCCCGGTCGCGATGGTTGCGCCGTTCTCGGACGAGGACGAGGCTATCGCCCTCGCGAACGACACGAACTTCGGTCTCGCCGCCGGGATCTGGACGAGCGACGTCAAGCGAGCGCACAGGGTCGCGGCGCGCGTCGAGGCGGGCACCGTCTGGGTCAACACGTACGGCATGTTCGATGCCGCCATCCCGTACGGGGGCTTCAAGCTCTCCGGCTACGGCAAGGAGCTCGGCCGCGAGGCGCTCGAGCAGTACCTGCAGACGAAGACCGTCTGGGTCGACTCTGAGCTAGCGCCTAGCGGCGTGTCCTTCTGCGAGATCGCTTCGGGAGGAGTGCGCGGATCTGTGGGAGGGGCTCCACCGGCACCCGTTCCTACGGGAGATGGCTGCCGGGACGCTTCCGCTCGACACGTTTCGCTTCTTCGTGGAGCAGGATCTCCACTTCTTCCTGCCCGACCTCTCGCGCGGGGTCGCCGTCGGCGCTGCCGTCGCTCGAAACGACAGGGAGATGCGCCACTTCGCCGAGGAGCTCGTGGCGGTCGTCGAGCGCGAGAACGAGAACAACCGCGTGCTGCTCGGCAGGCTCGTCGAGATGGGCACGGCCGATCGCGGCGGCGCCACCGTACCGGGATTCGCGACCGTTGCCTACTCCGGCTACATCGTCTCGACGGCGGCCCGCGGCGGCCCTCTCGAGATCATGACGGTCCTGCTGCCGTGCACGTGGAGCTACGCCGACATCGGGCTCCGGCTTCAGGGCCGCATCGAGCCGCACCCCGTCTACGCCGACTGGGTCGGCTTCCTCGCCGGCGACGAGTACCAGGAGCTGATCGCCGGCCGCCGCCGCACGCTCGACGAGCTCGCGGCGCGAACCGGCGACGACCACCGCCGGCGGCTGACCGAGATCTTCCGGATGGCGACCCGCCTCGAGCATCTGTTCTGGGACATGGCCTACCGCTGCGAGCAGTGGCCGGACGTGAAGGAGGAGTGATGAAGGCAGCCGTTCTGGTCGAGGAGGGCCGTGTCAGCGTCGAGGAGGTAGAGGAGCCGGCGGCCGACGGCTGGGCGCTCGTCTCCGCTCGGGCAGCCGGGGTGTGCGGCACCGAGCTGCACTTCCTCGAGGGAATGATCCCGCCGCCGCACGAGCGGTTCGTGCTCGGACACGAGAGCGCGGGGGTCGTTCTCGAGACGCCTCCGGGGAGCCCGGTCGGGGAGGGCGATCGCGTCGCGGTCTACAACTTCGTCGGCTGCGGGCGCTGCACCCCCTGCCGGACCGGGCGCGAGTCGCTCTGCACCGATCCCGTCGGCCAGCTCGGCTTCTCGCTGGACGGCGGGTTCGCGGACGTCGTCCGCGTGCCCGCGGAGAACCTGATCCCGCTGCCGGAATCGGTCTCGTTCGAGACGGCGGCGGTGCTCGCCTGCAGCGGGATGTCGGTCGTCCACGCGTCGCGCCTGGCCGGGATCGGGCTCGGGCACACCGTCGTCGTCAACGGGATCGGCGGCGTCGGCCTGATGGCCGTGCAGGTCGCGGCCGCTGCGGGCGCGCGCGTGATCGCGGTGGCCGACTCGGCTGACAAGGCTGCGCTCGCAGCCGAGCTCGGCGCCGCCGACACGATCGTGCTCGAAGGGGGCGAGGGCTACGACGGCCTGCCCGACCGGGTACGCGGCCTGACGGCGGGGACCGGAGCGGATCACTACGTCGAGCTGGTGGGCACCGAGCAGACGTTCGCGGCCGGAATCCGCTCGCTCGGACGCGGCGGAAAGCTCGTCATCATCGGCTATACGGGCGACCACCTGAACATCCACCCGATCGAGTTGATCCTCTCGGAGATCCAGGTCGTCACGTCGGTCGCCGCCTCGCGGCGCGACCTCGAGACGGCGATCCAGCTCGCGGCCGCGGGCAGGCTCACCGTGACCATCGACACCCGCTACCCGCTGGCGGAGATCGGAACGGCGCTGGATCGGCTCCGCGCCAGGCAGGTCAGAGGCCGTAACGTGGTCGTCTGGTGATGCGGTACGGCGTCACGCTCCAGGGCGTGTACGAGCCGGCCGAGTGGGTCGAGCTCGTCAAGTGGATCGAGGATCTCGGCTTCGACAACCTCTGGATCACCGACTCGTCGATGCACGCCGGCGACTGCTACGTCTACGCGACCCTGGCGTTGCAGGCGACGTCCCGCATCACGGTCGGGACGGCCGTGACGAACCCGCTGACGCGCCATCCGGCGCTCACGGCCAATGCGTTTCGGTCCCTGGTTCAGCTCGCGCCCGAGCGGGTCATCTGCGGGATCGGCGTCGGCGACCGGCCGCTGTACGAGCTCGGGCTGCCGATGGCGAAGCTCCAGACGCTGCGCGACACCATCGACGCCATGCGGCGGCTGTGGCAGGGGGAGACGGTCGAGGGCGAGGTCGGACGATGGCGCTTCGTCAGCGGGCACCTGCGCTCGCCGGTCCCGGAGCCGCCGGTCTACATCTCGGCGAGCCGGCCGAAGGCGCTCGAGCTGACCGGCGAGGTGGCGGACGGCCTGATCCTGCTGGCCGGGCTCTTCCCGGAGGGGCTCGCGTTTGCCCGGGAGCACGTCGCCCGCGGCCGGGCGGCCGGCGGCCGTCCGGAGTTCGACGAGACGCTGTTCCTGTACGGCGCTATCGCCGACGACGAGGCAGCTGCTGTCGAATCGGCGCGCTCGATCGCCGCGTGGTTCCCGAAAACGGCACCGGACTACGCGAAGCTCGCGGGGATGAGCGACGAGCTGATCGAGGCGGTGAACTCCGCCTACGAGGGTGGTGAGTTCCAGCACGCGAAGGAGGCGGCGCGCATGATTCCCGACGAGCTGGTCAAGAAGATCGCCTTCTGCGGGAGCCCGGCGACGGCGCTCGAGAAGCTCGACTGGCTGCGCGAGGCCGGAGTCGGCGGCATGAGCGTCTTCCCGCTCGGGCAGGATCGGCGCGAGACGATCGCGCGCTTCGCCGAGCTCGCCTTCGAGCGGGTCTGATGATCTGCGACCGGCTGCGCTCGGACTGCGACCGGGTGTGGGCCGGGCTTCACGCCCATCCCTTCATCCGCGAGCTCGCCGCCGGCACGCTTCCGCCGGACACGTTCCGCTTCTACGTCGAGCAGAACCTCCAGTACCTGCCCGAGTACGCGCGCACGATCGCGCTCGGCGCCGCCAAGGCGGAGGACGGCGAGACCATGGGCCGCTTCGCGGCCGACCTCGCGAACATCATCGACAGTGAGATCCCGGAGAACCGCGAGCTTCTTCGGCGCGTGCTCGAGCTCGGTGCGGAGGATCGGGGTGGCGCGGCGTGCATGGCGCCCGCGAACGTCGCCTACACCGGCTTTCTCGTCTCCGTGGCGACGACGGGCGGGCCGCTCGAGATCATGGCGGCGATCGTGCCCGTGCACGTGGAGCTACGGCGACATCGCGTCGTCTCTGATCGCCGACGGTCTCGTGCACGACCATCCGGTATACGCCGAGTGGATCCGCTTCTTCGGCCAGCCGGAGTACGGGAGCATCGTCGAGGCGATGAAGGCGGATCTCGAAACGCTCGCCGCCGGTGCCGACGAGGCGACGGTGCAGCGGCTGTCGTCGATCTTCACCATGAGCACCCGTCTCGAGCGGGCGTTCTGGGACATGGCGTTCGGCCACGACCAGTGGCCGGACGTGGCCGTGCCGTGAGCGGCCCGCACGAGGGCAGGGGCGTCTTCGTCTCGGGCGGCACGACGGGCATGGGCTTCGCGGCGGCGCGGCGCTTCGCCGGCGAGGGGGCCAAGGTCTTCATCGTCGGTCGAAGCCTCGAGAAGCTCGAGGCCGCCCTGGCGGAGCTGGGCGAACCGGCGGCCGGCTGCCCGTGCGACGTCTCGGTCGAGGACGAGGTAGAGGCTGCTCTCGAGCAGGCAGCGGCTTTTCTCGGGCGTCTCGACGCGGTGTTCGTCAACGCCGGCATCGACGGCCAGAACCGCGGCTGCCTCGAGATCGACGCCGACTTCTTCCGGCACGTGATCGACGTGAACTGCGTCGGGTCGTTCCTCGTCGCGCGCGGGGCGGCTCGCCGGATGCCGGACGGCGGCGCGATCGTCTTCAACGCGTCGATCAGCGGCCTCGCCGCCGAGCACGGCTTTGCCGACTACAGCGCCTCGAAGGGAGGGCAGGTGCTGCTGGCCAGGACGATGGCGAAGGAGCTCGGCCCGCGAGGCTTCTGGGTGACGATCGTCTGTCCGGGATACGTCCGCACGCCGCAGGTCGAGCAGTACCTCGACGACCCGGAGACCGCGGCCGACATCGTGAGCCACATCCCGCTCGGCCGGGTCGGCGACGCCGACGAGATCGCCTCGCTCGTCTCCTACCTTGCCCGGCCCGAGGCCGCCTACATGAACGGCAGCGTCATCCCGATCGACGGCGGCCGGCTCGCCTGAGGGCCTAGGTCGAGAGTAGAGCTAGCCGCACCATCCGCCACGGGGTAGCCCGCTTTCGCCTAACGGCTGCTGAGGCGACGATGGTCCGCGACCCCGAAACTCGGACGAAAGGATCCCATGATCGCCTCGGCTCGACGCAAGTGGCTTGCACTGGCGCTGCTGTGCGCGGTGCAGTTCATGGTCATCCTGGACATCGCAATCGTCAACGTGGCGCTTCCCTCGATCCAGGGCGACCTCGGGTTCTCTCAGGAGAACCTTCAGTGGGTAATCAGTGCATACGCGCTCGTCTTCGGCGGCTTCCTGCTGCTCGGCGGCAGGATGGCCGACATCATCGGGCGCCGAAAGCTCTTCATCATCGGCCTCGCCGTCTTCACGGTCGGCTCTCTGCTCTGCGGGCTCGCCTGGGACGAGGCGTCGCTGATCGGTAGCCGCGCCATCCAGGGGATCGGCGCTGCGATCATCTCGCCCGCTGCCTTGTCCATCCTGATGACCACCTTCAGGGAAGGTCGCGAGCGCAACATCGCGCTCGGGGCCTGGGGTGCCGTCGGAGGCTTCGGTGCTGCAGCCGGCGTGCTGCTCGGCGGTGTCCTCACGGACTCGCTGTCCTGGGAGTGGATCTTCTACGTGAACGTCCCGGTAGGCGTGCTGGGGCTCGTGCTCGCCCCGATGCTGCTCGACGAGAGCCGCGATCTGCGCGTCAGGCGCTTCGACGCGATCGGTGCGTTCCTCGTCACCGGTGGTCTCGTGGCGTTGGTCTACGGCATCACTCAGGCGAACCAGTTCGGCTGGGCCTCGTGGGAGACGATCTCGCTCTTCGTCGGCTCGCTCGGTCTGCTCGCGGCCTTCGCGGTCTGGGAGCTGCGCAACCGGGCTCCGCTGGTGCCGTTCTCGATCTTCAAGCTGCGAACGCTGACCGGATCGAACGTCGCGGCCTTCCTGATGGGGACGATGCTCTTCAGCATGTTCCTCCTGCTGACCCTCTACATGCAGCAGGTGCTCGGCTACTCCGCGATGGAGACCGGCATCGCGTACCTCGCGACCGCGGGGACGGCCATCATCTGGGCGAACGTCGCCGCCCAGCTCGTCAACCGCATCGGCATCAAGCCGGTGCTCGTTGCCGGCATGGCGATCATGACCGTCGGGATCGGCTACTTCACGCAGATCTCGCCGCAGGGCTCGTACGCGACCGACCTGCTGCCCGGGTTGCTCCTGATCGGGCTCGGTATGCCCCTCGCCTACGTCGCGATCTCGATCGGTGGGCTGACGGGCGTGCAGAAGCAGGACGCTGGGCTCGCCTCGGGTCTCATCAACACGACCCAGCAGATCGGCGGCGCGCTGGGCATCGCCGTCCTCTCCGCGATCGCGACCACCGTCACCGGGGACGCGGTCGCCGGAGGAACCGCGGTTCCGGTGGCGATGACCGACGGCTTCCAGGCCGCGTTCTGGGCCGGAACCGGGCTGGCTGCGCTCGGAGTCATCGCCTCCCTGGCGCTCGTGAAGCACGAGCGGGCTCCGGTGGGGGAGGTCGCTCCGGCGGCGGCCGCGTAGCACCACTCGCCGAAGGGCCGGGGACGAGCTGAGACTCGTCCCCGGCCCTTACGGCTTCGTGTCGCCGGCGCGGTTCGCCGATCCGAGCGCGGGAGGCGGTTCGCTCGACGTCGTGCGTGCCTCCGACAGGGTCAGCGGCAGCCGAACGAGCGGGACATCGCCGGCGGTCGGGTGGGCGAGCGTTCCGATCATCGCCAGCGCCTTCGCCTGCTCCGAGTCGAGCACTTCGTGGAGGCGCTGAACCGGCGCGCAGGCGACGCCGACGGCCTCGAGGCGGCTGACCCACCGCTCGTTCGACTCCGTGACGAGAACCGCTTCGAGCTCCCGGCGGAGCTCCTCGGCGTTCGCGACACGGTCGGCGTTCGTCGCGAAGCGAGGGTCGTCGACCAGCCGGTCGAGCGCGAGCTCACGGCACAGGTTCCCCCAGGCGTCCTGGCCGCCGGTGCCGACGACGACGAGGTAGCCGTCGGCAGTCCGGTAGGCCTCGTACGGAGCGAAGAACGGACTGCGCGAGCCGAGCGGCCCCGGCTCCTCTCCACCGAGGAGGTACGTCACGACGTGCATCGAGAGCCAGCCCAGCGCGCACTCGAGCAGCGATGTCTGCACCCACTGCCCGCGTCCGGTGCGCTCGCGCTGCGCCAGTGCGGCCAGGATCCCGACCACCGCGTAGAGCGCGCTTCCGAAGTCGAGCGCCGCCACGGGGATCTTCGCGGGCGGCTGGCCGGGATGGCCGGTCATCGCCATCAGCCCCGACTGCGCCTGAATCGTCACGTCGTAGCCGCCGTCTCTCGCGAGCGGGCCCTCCTGGCCGAAGGCGGAGATCGAGCAGTACACGAGGTGGGGATGCCTTGCCGCGACGGACTCGTAGTCGAGGTCGAACTTCGCAAGGGCGCCCGGACGCATGTTCTCGACGAGCACGTCTGATTCGGCCAGCAGCTCCTCGATACGCACCCGGTCGTCCTTGGAGCCGAGGTCGAGCTCGATCGAGCGCTTGCCGCGGTTGAGCGTCAGGAAGCTCGCGCTCTCGCCGTTCGCGAAGACGGGCCCCTGGCGGCGGTACACGTCGCCGGCCCCGGGGCGCTCGACCTTCAGGACGGCGGCGCCGAGGTCGGCGAGCACCTGGGTGCAGTACGGGCCGGCGACGTACTGGGTGAGATCGAGGACGCGGATGCCCTCGAGCGGATACTCGCGCCTCGCTCACTGCGGCCGCGGGCCCTCGACCAGCTCGACGAGCACGCCGCCGGTCGAGGACGGATGCAGGAACACCGAGGGGCGCCCGTCGGACGCCGGCTCGATCTCGCCCACGGGCTCGATGCCGTCCTCGCGCAGACGCTCGAGGACGTCGCCGAGCGCCTCGTCGACTCGAAAGGCGACGTGGTGCAGGCCCGGCCCGCGACGCTCGAGGAAGCGCTCGATCGGGCTTCCCGGCCTCGAGGCCTCGACGAGCTCGATCTGCTCGCCGGGCCCGAATTCGGGCGATGGACGACACCGCTCGGCATCGGCGTCGAGCTCTGCGCTCAGCCCGCCCAGTGAGCGGCCGAGCGGGCTTCCGGCGACCGACTCGACGGCGATGCCGACGTGGTCGAGGGCAACCGCGGGCAGAGGGGCTTCCATCAGACGACCGTCGAGGCCCGGTGGCGTCCGAACACGGCCGCGAGCGCGTCGGAGATCTCGCCGACGGTCGCGTCAGCGCGAACCGCCTCGAGGATCGCCGGCATGACGTTTTGCTCCGACGAGGCAGCAGCGGACACCGCGCGCCAGGGCACGCTCGACATCGCCCGGGTCTCGTGCCGCCCGGGCCCCGGCGAGCCGGGCGAGCTGCCGCGAGCGCACCTCGTCGGGGACTTCGAGGATCTCGACGGGCTGCTCGTCGGCCGCGTCGCCGGCGAAGCGATTGACGCCGACGACCACGCGCTCGCCGCTCTCGACCTCCTCCTGCTGTCGGTACGCGGCTTCGGCGATCGCGAGCTCGAGCGAGCCGTTCTCGATGCTCTCGAGCACGCCGTCGCGCTCGACCTCCTCGAGCAGGAGCGACGCCCGCTCCTCGAGCTCGTTGGTGAGCGTCTCCACGTAGTACGAGCCCGCCGAGCGGATCGACGGTACGCGTCGCGCCGCTCTCGTGCGCGACGATCTGCTGCGTTCGCAGGGCGAGCAGGGCGGCCTCCTCGGACGGGAGCGCGAGCGCCTCGTCCCAGCCCATCGTGTGCACGGCCTGGGCGCCCGAGAGGACGATCGCCAGCGTCTGCATCGTCGTCCGGACGACGTTGTTCAGCGGCTCCACGCTCGTCAGCGTCGTCCCGTCGCCTCCCGAGAAGAGTCGCAGCGTCCAGGAGCGCGGGTCGCTCGCGCCGAAGCGGTCGCGCAGGATCCTGGCCCAGATCCGTCGCGACGCCCGATGCTTCGCGATCTCCTCGAAGAAGTCGCGCATCGTCGAGATGTTGAACGAGAAGCGGCCTGCGAACTCGTCGGGGCCGAGACCGCGATCGACGACCGCCTGGACGTAGGCTGCGCCGTTGGCGAGCGTGTAGGCGATCTCCTGAACTGCGTCGCAGCCCGCCTGGCGGAGGTGGTAGCCGCAGACCGAGATCGGGTTGAAGCGCGGCAGCTCGCGGGTCGCGTACTCGATCACGTCGGCGACGAGCCGCAGCGACGGCGCGGGCGGGTAGATGTAGGTCTTGCGGGCGAGGAACTCCTTGAGGATGTCGTTCTGCACGGTTCCCCGGAGCTGGGCCGGCTCGACGCCCTGCCGCTCGCCGACGACCTGGTACATGGCCAGGAGGATCGGCGCGGTCGCGTTGATCGTGAACGACGTCGAGACCTGATCGAGCGGAATGCCCGCGAAGACCTGCTCCATGTCGCCGAGGGTGTCGATCGCGACGCCGACCTTGCCGACCTCACCGGCCGCGAGCTCGTGATCCGAGTCGAGGCCCATCTGGGTCGGCAGGTCGAGCGCGACCGAGAGTCCGGTCTGGCCTTGCCCGAGCAGGTAGCGGAAGCGCTCGTTCGTGTCCTCAGGGCCGCCCCAGCCGGCGTACAGCCGCATCGTGAAGAGCCGGCCGCGGTACATGCTCGGATGGATCCCGCGCGTGAACGGATACTCACCGGGGACGCCGATCCGCTCGAGCGCATCCGGCGGCAGGTCGAGCTCCGTGTAGAGCGGAGCGACCGGGATGCCGGAGTCGGTCACGGCTTCGGGGACGTCGCCGGCCAGCTCACGCCAGCGCGCGACGGCCCGCTCGAGCTCGGCGCGGGCCTCGGCGATCGCTCGCTCGCCGGTCGCGGACACGGCCTCGTAATATATCGTATCTCGCCTGGCCTCCAGGCTCCCCGACCCGCTGCCGCTCACGCTTCCCGGCCGCTGGACAGGCCGTCGCGTGGCCCGGATCGAAGATCCGCGGCTCCTCACCGGAGCGGGGCGCTACATCGCCGATCTGGTCTTCCCGGGAGCGCTTCACGCGGCGTTCGTACGCTCGGCGCTGCCACATGCCCGCATCGACGGGATCGGCGTCGCGGCCGCGCTGGAGGTCGACGGCGTCGAGGCCGTCCTGACGGCAGCCGAGCTGCCCCACGTTCCGCTCGTCGACGTGCTCCCGATCGAGGGGCTCGTCAAGACTCCGCAGCATGCGCTTGCCGCGGAGCGGGCGCGCTTCGCCGGGGAGGCCGTCGCTCTCGTGCTCGCGACCGGCCGCTACGAGGCAGAGGACGGCGCCGAGCTCGTCGAGGTCGAGTACGAGCCTCTGCCGCACGTCGTCGATGCCGAGACGGCCGCGGCCGGAGACGCTCCGCTGCTCTTCCCCGAGCTCGGCTCGAACGTCGTCTACAGGAAGACTCGCGACGAGCGGCGATCCGGACGACGGCGTTCGCGGAGGCGGCTCACGTCACCGCGGGCGTGTTTCGGGGAAACCGGTACGCGGCGGTGCCCATCGAGGCTCGCGGCTGCGCGCGCCTCGTACGAGCCGGCGACCGGGGAGCTGACCTTCTGGTGCTCGACCCAGTCACCGCATCTGCTGCGCCGCAGGCTTGCGATGGCGACCGGCATCGGCGAGGCGCGCATCCGCGTCATCACCCCCGACGTCGGTGGGGGGTTCGGGCAGAAGATCCCGCTCCATCCCGAGGAGCTGGCCGTTGCGCTCGCAGCACGAGAGACCGGCAGAACCGTCGTCTGGATCGAGGACCGGCGGGAGAACCTGATCGCCGCGCCGCACGCGAAGGAGCAGCTCATCGAGAGCGAGCTCGCGCTCGGCCCGGATGGGGAGTTCCTCGCGCTGCGGGCGAGAATCGTCGGCGATGCCGGCGCGTACTCCTACAACAACGCGAGCGCGCTGATCGAGCCGTACCTCTCGGCCGGTCTCATGCCGGGCGTGTACCGGATCCGGAACCTCGTCTGCGAGGTGCTGGCCGTCCTGACGAACAAGGCGCCCGTCGCCCCCTACCGCGGGGTCGGCTGGACGGCGGGCCACTGCGCGCGCGAGCTTCTGATCGACCAGGCTGCGCGGGAGCTCGGCATCGATCCCGTCGAGCTGCGCCGGCGCAACATGGTGCGTCCGGACGAGTTTCCGTACGAGTCGTGCACCGGGATGGTCTACGACTCGGGCAGCTTCCAGGAGTCGCTCGACCGTGGGGCTCGAGGCAGTCGACTACGACGGCTTCCGCGCTCTTCAGCGCGCCGGTCGCGAGGAGGGGCGGCTGCTCGGCATCGGCGTCAGCCCCTACGTCGAGCCGACCGGCTGGGGCACGGAGGGCAGCGCACAGTCGAGCTGGGTGCTCGTCTCGCACGACGCCGCCCGGGTCACGGTCGAGCCTTCGGGCGAAGTCACGCGTGGCCATCGGGACACCGTCTCAGGGCCAGGGCCACGGGACGACGATCGCGCAGATCGTCGGCCGACGTTCTCGGGTGTCGCGGTCGAGGACGTGACGTTGATCGCGAACGACACGGCGGCGACGCCGATCTCGATTCCCGGAACGCGCGCGAGCAGAACCGCGGTCGTGCTCGGCGGCGCCGTCCTCGAGGCTGCGACCGAGCTTCGCGAGCGCCTCCTCGCGATCGCAGGCTTCCTGCTCGAGGCCGACCCGGCGGATCTCGAGATCGTGGACGGAGGCGTCGCTCTGCGGGACGCGCCGAGCCGGGCCGTCACGCTCCGTGAGATCGCCGAGACGGCCTACTTCCAGCCTGGCGCCCGCGTTGCCGTCGCCGCAGCCCGACCTCTCAGCCTCGGCGTTCCACGACCCGAGAGCGACCTACGCGAACGGCTGTATCGTCGCGGTCGTGGAGGTCGACGCGGGCACCGGCCGGGTCCGGGTGAGTCGCATCGTCGCGGTCGAGGACTGCGGCACGATGATCAATCCGGAGATCGTCGAGGGCCAGGTTCGCGGGGCGGTGGCGCAAGGGATCGGCGGCGCGCTGCTCGAGCGGCTGGCCTACGACGAGGACGGGCAGCCGCACGTCGAGCACGCTCATGGACTACCTGCTGCCGAGCGCGACCGAAGTTCCCGCGATCGAGGTTCTCGCACTGCGTGTCGCCGTCGCCGCTCACTCCCGGCGGTATCAAGGGCATGGGCGAGTCCGGGCTGATCGCCACTCCCGCGGCGGTCGCGAACGCGGTCGCGGACGCCCTCGCCCCGTTCGGCGCGCGCATCGAACGCCTGCCGCTCACGGCCGAGCTCGTCTCCGACCTCCTCACCACCTGAAAGCGAGGCTCCATGTACACGATCACGCCGATGGTCGTCGCTCTCGGCCCCCAGCGCGAGAAGAGCCGCTTCACCTACATGCACAACTTCGGGGACAAGGTCGACATCCCGTACGTCTCCTGGCTGATCCGCGGAGAGGGGCGGAACATCCTCGTCGACGCGGGCTGCTCGGCGGAGGACTACCGCACGCAGATCCGCGGCGAAGGCCCGCTGATGCTCGCCGGCGAGCGGTTCCAGGACGTCGATCGACGTCAAGCCGATCGAGGAGCACTTCGCGGAGCAGGGCCTCACCTTCGACGACATCGACACGTTCGTGCAGACGCATCTCGACTGGGATCACTGCATGAACACGCCGAAGTTCAGGAAGTCGCGGATCCTGATCCAGAAGGCGGAGTGGGAGCGGATTCCCGTGCACCCGCTGTTCAACTCGACGTACGCGCCGAAGGCGCACTACGAGCTGATCGGCAGCCTGAACGTCGAGTTCGTCGAGGGCGACGTCGAGATCTCGAAGGGCGTCCGGACGATGCTCACACCCGGGCACAGCCCCGGCGGCCAGTCGGTCGTGGTCGACACCGACGCCGGGACGTACGTGATCGCCGGGATGTGCACGATCCGCGAGAACTTCTATCCGCCCGAGGAGGTGCTCGCGAAGGGGACGTACAAGGTGATCCCGACCGGCATGCACATGGATCCGATCCTCTGCTACGACTCGATGCTGCGGATCCTCGACGTCGGCAAGGACAAGGTGCTGCCCTTCCACGACGACGCCGTGCTGGCGATGGGGACGCTCGGCTGAAGCCGTCGCGGTTCGACTACCACGCGCCGGAGACGGTCGACGAGGCCTGCGATCTCCTCGCCCGGTTCGGCGACGACGCGAAGGTGCTGGCGGGCGGCCAGAGCCTCGGGCCGCTCCTGAACCTGCGGCTGGCGTCGCCGGCCGTGCTCGTCGACGTCAACCGCGTGGCCGGGCTGGATCGCATCGAGGAGGCAGCGGCGACGAGCTTCGGCTCGGAGCGCTCGTCCGCCAGCGTGTTCTCGAGCGGGATGCGCGCGTTCGGCACGCCTGCCCGTTGCTCGCCGAAGCTGCGCCGTTGATCGGCCATGTGGCGATCCGAAACCGCGGCACGGTCGGCGGCAGCATCGCGCACGCAGATCCGGCAGCCGAGATCCCGGCCGTCGTGACGGCGCTCGGCGCCGAGGTCGAGGTCGTCGGTGTCCGGGGGCGTCGCGTGATCGCCGCGCCGGACCTCTTCGTCATGCCGCTCACGACGGCGATCGCACCGGACGAGCTGCTCGTCGAGCTGCGCGTCCCCGCCGTCCCGCCGCGCACCGGTCATGCGTGGCTCGAGGCTGGCCGAGCGCCACGGCGACTTCGCGCTCGCCGGCGTCGGCGCCGTCGTGTCGCTCGTCGGCGGACGGCGCGATCACCGCGACGGGCCTCGGCTGCGCCGGCGTCGGGCCAGAGCCGTTCGCCGCGCGGGAGGCGGCGAACCTTCTTCGTCGGGCACGCGCCGTCGGCGGAGCTTACTTGCCGAGGCCGCAGAGCGGACGGCGTCGGCGTGCGAGCCGACCTCCGACGCCCACGCGACAGCGGCGTACCGGCGCCGGCTCGTGCGCGTGCTCACCGAACGGGCGCTCGCAGCGGCCGTCGCAGCGGCGAAGGACGCGGATGGCGACTAGGAAGGTGGTGCGCATCGAGGTGAACGGCGTCCCGCGGGAGCTCGAGGTCGAAGCGCGACGGACGCTCGCGGACTTCCTGCGCGACGACCTGGGCCTGACAGGCACGCATCTCGGGTGCGAGCACGGCGTCTGCGGCGCCTGCACGGTTCTGCTGGACGGGGCAAGCGTTCGCTCGTGCATCCTCTACGCGGTTCAGGCGGAGGGTGCCGCCATCGAGACGGTGGAATCGCTCGCTCCCCGCCTGGCGAGCTGCACCCGCATCCAGGAGGCCTTCCGCCGCTGTCACGGGCTCCAGTGCGGCTTCTGCACGCCGGGCTTCCTGATGACGGCGCACGAGCTGCTCCGCGACACGCGAAGTCCGAGCGACGACCAGATCCGGCGAGACGATCTCCGGAAACCTCTGCCGCTGCACCGGCTACCACGGCATCGTCGAGTCGATCCGCCTCGCCGACGAGCTCTGGCAGCGGTAGCCGGGCAGTTGAGCTAACGCCAGGCGAGGTCGGACGCTGCGAGCGGCAGGACGTACGCGGCCTCGGAGCGCTCGGCGCCGGCGATTACGATCTCGCCGCGGGTCGAGCGTGCGAGCCAGGCGCCGTCCGGCGACCACGCGAACCCGCTCGAAGGCACGAGCTCGAGTGAGATGCGCCGCCGCCCGGCATCGACGATGAGCAGCTCGATCGCGGCGCCGGGGAAGCCGACGACGACCTCCCTGCCGGTGGGGCTGAAGCGCACCAGCTCGCCCAGCACACCGCGGCCGGGAACCACCAACAGCGGCAGCGAGATCGACCCCTCGAGCGTTCGGCCGCGCCATAGCTCGAGCACAGCGCGGGGCAGCGTGTCGCCGAACGACACCACCGCGACGGCCAGCAGCCCGTCAGCCGACTCGTCGAAGCCGAGCACGTCGATCGGCGCGTTCGGCAGCCGGAACGGCCGGTTGAGGTCGAAGGGCCCGAGGAGGGTCTCGCCGTCGAGCAGCAGCCGGCCGGCGACCGGGTCGTCCGGCCTCGTGAGGATTCCCTTCCCGCCGAAGGCCGGGCGGCACCCGCGGATCGTGCTGCGCTCTCCCGTTGCCACCGTCAGCACCGTGGTCTGCGCGTCCGGGTCGCACCACGCGAGCCGCGCGCCGTCGGATGACCAGATGGGGTCGCCCTGGACGAAGCCGAGCTCCTCGAGCATCTTCGGCGGATCGCCGAGGCGGGCAAGCCAGAGCTCGTTCCACAGGCCGTGGTGCCCCCGCGTCACCGCCGCGAGCGTCCCGGTCGGGGCGGCCCAGAGGTCGCAGGCCGTCTTCGGCCCCTCGTCGCCCAGGCTCGCATCCGCGAGGGTCACCGTTTGCAGTCGGCAGCCGTCCCCGGCTGTGACCGTCAGCGTGCCGGCGAGCGTGCCCGGCCCGGGGACGGCCGGGCCGACGAGCTCGGGCTTCGGCGCGGCGGCGCGCTCGGTCGGGACGTCGCCGCCGTCGCCGAACAGGGCGTCGATGCCCACTGCGATCGCGATCGCCGACACTGCGACGATTGCGAGGCGCGAGCCCCAGACCCGGATCAGCCGGTTGCCCGGGCGGTCAGCGTCCGCGGAGCGCCGCGTCCGCCTTCTCCTTCAGGTCATCGACGATCGCGGGGTCTCGGAGCGTTGTCGTGTCGCCCAGGTCGTCACCCTCGGCGATGTTCCGGAGCAGCCGCCGCATGATCTTGCCCGACCGCGTCTTCGGCAGGTCGTCGCCGAACAGCACCGCGGCGGGACGCGCGATCTTGCCGATCTTGTCCGCGACGAACTCGCGTAGCTCGGCCGCCAGATCGTCGGACGGCCCGAACCCGCTCTTCAGCAGCACGAAGCAGACGATCTGCTGACCGCGTTGTGGGTCACGGGCTCCGGTCGCGGCAGCCTCGGCCACCGAGGGATGCTCGACGAGCGTCGACTCGATCTCGGTCGTCGAGAGGCGGTGGCCGGCGACGTTGATGACGTCGTCGATCCGTCCCATCAGCCAGAAGTAGCCGTCCTCGTCCTGCTTGGCGCCGTCGCCGGTGACATAGACCGACGGGCCGTACCTCGAGAAGTACGTGCTCACGTAGCGTTCGTCGTCCCCGAACAGGGTGCGGAACATGCCCGGCCACGGCCGGTTGAGCACCAGGAAGCCGCCGTCGCCCTGCTTCACGGGATCGCCGTGCTCGTCGACGATCGCCGGCTGGATCCCGGGGAACGGAATCGTCGCCGACCCTGGCTTCGTCGTCACGACACCCGGCAAAGGCGTGATCAGGATGCCCCCGTTCTCCGTCTGCCACCAGGTATCGACGATCGGACAGCGTCCGCCGCCGATCACCTGCCAGTACCAGACCCACGCCTCGGGATTGATCGGCTCACCGACGGTCCCGAGCAGCCGCAGCGAGGAGAGGTCGTGCCGGCCTGGATACTCCTCGCCCATCTTGACGAACGAGCGGATGAGCGTCGGCGCCGTGTAGTAGGAGGTGACGCCGTAGCGCTCGACGATCTGCCAGTGGCGGTCCCAGTCGGGGTAGGACGGGTCGCCCTCGTAGAGGACGCTCGTCGTGCCGTTGTTGAGGGGACCGTAGACGATGTAGGAGTGGCCGGTGATCCAGCCAACGTCCGCCGCGCACCACCAGGTCGAGTCCTCGTGGATGTCGAAGATCCACTTGTGCGTCACCGAGACGTGCAGGAGGTACCCCGCGGTCGTGTGCAGCGCGCCCTTGGGCTTGGCGGTCGACCCGGAGGTATGGAGCAGGAAGAGCGTGTCCTCCGCGTTCATCGGCTCCGGCTCGCACGTGTCGCTCACGTCGGCACAGAGGTCGTGCCACCAGACGTCGTGCGCCTCCCACGGCACCGGGTTGCCGGTACGGCGAAAGACGACTACCTGCCGGACGTCGGGCGCAAGAGCGCAGGCCTGGTCGGCGTTCGCCTTCAGCGGCACGGTGCCGCCCTTGCGCCAGCCCTCGTCCTGTGTGATCAACACCGTGGCGCCCGAGTCCCGGAGCCGCTCTGCGAGCGAGTCCGCGGAGAAGCCGCCGAAGACGACGATGTGCGGCGCGCCGATCCGGGCGCAGGCGAGCATGGCAACCGCAACCTCGGGAACCATCCCCATGTAGATCCCGACCCGGTCGCCCTTCTTCACGCCGAGCGGGCGCAGGCCGTTGGCGAGTCGCGAGACGTCGCGCAACAGGTCGGCGTACGTCACGTCACGTGTCTCGCCGGGCGGCTCGCCGACCCAGTGGTAGGCGATCTTCGCTCCCCGGCCGGCCTCGACGTGGCGGTCGAGGCAGCCGTACGAGGCGTTCAGCACGCCGTCGGCGAACCAGGTGCAGTGCGGAGGATCCCAGTCGAGGCCCTTCTCCGGCGCCCGGTACCAGGCGACGAACTCCCGGGCGAGGCGTGACCAGAACGCCTCGTAGTCCTCTTCGGCCTCCCGGTAGACCGAGTCGTCGGCGATGACGGCGCCGCGACGGAACTCGTCTGACGGCGGAAACGTTCGCTGCTCCTTGACGAGCCCTTCGATCAGAGCCAGCGTGTTCGTGTTCGCCTCAGGCATCGAGCAGTCGTCCTTTCCCCGGTGAGCGTCGGGATGGATGGTAGACGCGTGCGATCGACCAGGCCGCCCGGGGGATCGAGTCGCTACCCTCCGAAGGTGCCGATCCGCCTCGTAGCTGCCGCCTGCGCGGCCTCCGCGCTCTGGCTCGTCGCAGGGGTTGCCCCCGCCGCAGACGGCTCGAAAGCGTCGGCAACCGCGTTTGCCGTGCTCGTCAAGGTCGCCGGCCAGGACGGCGTGACCGCCGGCTACGCATCTGCACCTCCGGCCGCGTCGGGAAGCGCGTCCGGCTTTGCGTATCCGGGTGACGGCAGTATCGTCACCGTCGCCTCCGGCTCGACGAGAGCGCGCACCGGGCCCGGCGCTGCCGCCAACGCGTCGGCGTCGACGTCGCTCGAGCGCGTCTCTCTCTTCGGCGGCGACGTGAACATCGCCTCCGTGTCGGCCGTCGCGGAAGCCCGTGCCGACGAAGCCGGGGCTTCGGGCGATCTGTCGGCGTCGTCCATCTCGGGCCTTGCGGTCGGAGGGAACGGTCTAGCGCCTGGACCGAACGAGCGCGTCGCGCTCGGTGACTGGGGATACGCGGTCGTGCTCGAGCAGGCCGAGCAGCGCGAAGACGGCGGCGGCCCCGGTTACCGCGGCTTCGTGACCGCCTTCCACGTCTTCGTGACGAAGGCCCACGGCGGCCTGCCCGGAGGATCGGAGATCCTCGTCGGCTACGCCGAGGCTGCCGTTCAGGCGCCCGCGCCCGCGGTGGACCCCGGGCCCGAGGGAGGCGGGAGCGGTGGGAACGGCGGAAACGGCGGGAACGGCGGGAACGAGCCGCCACTCGTCGACGGAGGCGCGCGCGGACACGACGCCGGCCGGGATCCGAGGCCGTCACCGCCCGGCGCCGACCATCCGCAGCCGCCGATCGTGCGCAATCCCCCGGCGAACGTCCGACCGGACATCACCGGGGCCGGGTACGTGTTCCCGGTGTACGGGCCGGCGTCGTTCTCGGACGATTTCGGAGCGCCGCGCGCCGACACCATCTGGCATCACGGCAACGACATCTTCGCGCCCCTCGGCGCGCCGGTTCTGGCCGTTGCCGACGGGACGCTGTTCCTCGTCGGCTGGAACGACCTCGGCGGGCAGCGGCTGTGGCTCCGAGACGCGCAGGGTCACGAGTACTACTACGCGCACCTCTCGGCGTTCTCGCCGCTCGCCGTCAGCGGCGCCCGGGTGGAGGCAGGAGACGTCGTCGGCTTCGTCGGCACGACCGGTGACGCGGTCGGTACGCCGCCGCATCTGCACTTCGAGGTTCATCCGAAGGCGCTGCTCGGGCTGGGCTACGACGGGGTCATCAATCCGTATCCGTACCTCGTTGCGTGGCAGGCGAGCCGTGACGAGAGCTTCCGTGTCTCGATCCCGACCGAGGCTCGCGGTGGCGCGCCGCAGCCGGGCGCCGTGATCCTCGAGAGCCAGGACATCTCGACCGCGAGCGGTCTCGATCCGGACGAGGTGGCGCGCGCGCTCGCTCTACCGGCGATGCTGGAAGAGCTCGGCATCACGCAGCCGGTCGTCGCATCCCCGCTCGTCGGCGGCCCGCCCGGCTTCGCTACCTGAGGCCCGGGCTCAGCCGGAGAAGGCGAGGGTACCGACGTCGAGCGCCGTCGAGCCGCCGTCAGCGAGCACGACCGCCCCGGTCACGAACGAGGCCTCGTCGGAGGCCAGGAAGAGCGCGACCGCTGCGATCTCGTCCGGATCGGCAGCGCGCCGCAGCGGCAGGTCTCTCGTCACGAGAGCGAAGGCCTGCTCGCGGTCGATTCCGCGGGCCTCCGCCAGCGTGTCCATCTCGCGCTCGCTCATCGGCGTGCGCACCCAGCCCGGGCAGAGCGCGTTCACGCGGACACCCTTGGGCCCGTAGTCGACAGCGAGGGAACGCATCAATCCGACCAGGCCGTGCTTCGCGGTCACGTAGCCGGCCATCTCGGGCCCGGCGAGCACTCCGGCGACGGACGAGACGATCACGATCGAGCCGCCGCCTGCCGCCACCATCGCCGGCAGGCACTCGCGCGCACACACGAACGCCGCGTCGAGGTTCGCACGCATGCCCGCGCGCCACGTCTCGTCGTCGGCCTCGACAACCGCGCCGCCGCCTTCGCCGCCGGCGTTCGCGACGAGCACGTCGAGGGCTCCGAAGCGCTGCAGCGCCCGCTCGACGGTATGCCGCACGGTGTCCGGATCCGCGCTGTCGCCGGGGCAGGCGAGGCCGCCGATCTCGTCCGCCACCTGTTCGAGCGGTTGCGGGCGGCGGCCGGTGACGATCACGCCCGCGCCCTCGCGCGCGAACCGCCGTGCAATCGCTGCACCGATGCCGGTCCCGCCCCCGGTGACGAGCGCCGACTTCCCCTGGAGTCGCACGCGACGGACGATAGCCTGGCCGCCGTGGTCGGGGTCGCTGGCCGCCATGGGGTGTCAGGTCTTACAGGCGCCTCGTCACGCTTGCGGCGTAGACAGTCTCGCCCCGCCTCGTCGACGCTATTGCCGCGATCACGGACGCGAGAGCACGTGGCGTCTGCCCCGCAGCTTCGGCCAGCCGCGCACGACGAACGCCGCCAGAACGACAGCAGCCCCGGCGAGGATGAAGAGGGACTGCGCGATGACGGCGAACGCGACTGCGTCGTCCGCGGCGATCCCTGCCGAGGTAAAGACCACCACACCGGCGCCGGCCTGGGTCGCGGCTCCGGCCGGTCCGATCGGGAATGCGGCCGCGGCAGCGCCGGCCGAGAGATAGGCGACCGCGAGCGGGAACGAGCTGGAGAAGCCGAACGCGGTCAGCAGAACGGCGAGGCCGACGGCTCGGATGAGCCACGACGCCATGACAAAGGCCGACGCGTGCCGCACGTCGCGGATCGAAGCGGGTGCATTCCGGCTGAGCCAGCGTCCGAGCCTGTAATGACCCAGGCGCCGGCTCGCGGCGATGCGGGGAAGCGCGGCGATCAGAATGGCGGCGCAAACCCCGCACGCGGCGACGACACCAAGCGTGACGCGTACCCAGAGAGCTGCGCTCGAGGTCACCGCCGCAATCGCGGCAAAGGGGCTGAGCGCAGTCGCATCCACGAGTCCGAGCAGGAACAGCGTGAGGACGAGGGTTCCGACACCAGGGTGAGGGTCGGCGAGACGACGGACGACGGCGATGCGGACGACGTCGTCGAAGCGGCCCGGAAGGGCCGCGCCGGTTACGGCAGCAGCACCAAGGGCGGCCGCGAGCGTGTGTGACTGGGGCCGCTCGTGCGGGCGGAAGAGCCGCTGCCAACCGAATGCTTTGAGCGGGTACGCAAGGACAAAGAGGGAGGCCGCGACAGCCACTTGCCCGAGATCGACGTCGTCGAGTGGCCAGCCGATCGAAGCGAAGTGCCTCGCGACCAGGGCGAAGGTCCCCACGGCCGCCACCCCGAATCCGGCGGTTACGACGACGCGCCCGCGCGGCGAGCGCGTTGCGGCGAGAAACGTACGCATGACGACAAGCCACGGCGCGATCGTGCCTTCTACGATCACGGCAACGGGCTCCGAAGGCTGAACCGCCTGCACGGGGGCAAGCAGGCCCGGCTCGCCCGGCCGAACGGCCGGTCGAGAGACGACGCCTGCGGCCGGCTGTGGTTCCCGCCGGCGTCGACGGCGAGCAACCGTGCGACGCGCACTCAGGAACGGCCAGATTGCGCGCCGCCATGTCGAAGGAGAGACTTCGCGCCACGCCCAGACGAGCATGACGAGCGCAGGCGCCGTGTAGAAGAAGAAGATGCCCCAGCCTGCGAGCACTTGGGCGAGAGCCAGCGAGAAGACCACGAGCGCGCCGAGCGAGGCGACGATGAGAAAGAGGACGATGAGGCGTGCGACGATCATCCCACCCACAGGCTGCTGCCCGCGTTCCCTTGTGCGCTGCTCCGATTCAACAGCTGCCGGAGGTGTCGAAGATCTCCTGTCTAGCTGCATTTCCCGTGGCCGAAGAGTGCCGCAGGCGCCGTCATCGTAGTCGACCAGGCAGCCGGCTTCGAGTGCGTCAACGCCTCGCCGAGCACTGACGTGCCACCGCGCGTACACCGTCTACAGACGCCTCTAAGGTCTTCCACATGACCGCACCCAAGCTCGTCCTCGTCCTCAGCGAGAACTGGACGCTGACTCCGCCGCACGACCTGCGCGCCCTCGTCCGGATGGCGGTCGAGGCGGAGGAGGCGGGTTTCGACGCGGTCATGCTCAGCGAGCACGTGGTGCTCGGCCCGGGCGCCGACGCCGACGGCCTGATGGCCAACCCGCGCGACTACGCGCTCCCGGGAAACCAGGACCCTGCGACTCCCTGGCCCAGCTCGGTGGTACTGCTCAGCGCGATCGCCGCGGCGACCACTCGGCTGCGGCTGGTCGCCGCTGCGATCATCGTGCCGCTCCGGCACCCACTGCTGCTCGCGAAGGAGCTTGCGACGCTCGACCTGCTCTCCGAGGGACGGCTCGTCGTCCAGCCGATCGTGAGCTGGCACGAGCCGGAGTACGAGGCCCTCGGCGTTCCCTGGAGAGCCCGCGGCGCTCTTCTCGACGAGCATCTCGCCGCCTGGGAGGTGCTCTGGCGGGACACGCCCGCCTCCTTCGCCGGCACCCACTACAGCTTCGACGACGTGTACTTCGAGCCGAAGCCCTACCGTCCCGGGGGCCCCGTGCTCTGGTTCGGAGGAGGCTCGCTCCACCCGGCGCTCCTGCGACGGCTGGTGCGCTACGGCAGCGGCTTCCATCCGCTCGGGCAGCCCGCGCCGGACGAGCTCGAGCGCCTGCGGGCCGCGATGGCGGACGCAGGACGGGAGTTCGAAGAGCTGGAGCTGGTCGGGGGCGTACGCGGCAGGTTCCCCGACCCGGCCAGCACAGCGGACCTCGACGAGGCGCTGGCCGCCATCCCGAAGCAGCTCGAGCGTGGCTTCACCTCGATCTGCATCAAGCCGTCGCAGTACCTGGACGACATGCGCGGCTTCGCCCCCTGGTGCGCGTGAGGTGGTGCGCCGCGCAGACGCGTTCAGACCGCCCGGCTGAGGAAGCCGCTCACCGCCTCCCTGAAGCCGGCGGGAGCGTCGAGATGCACGTCGTGCCCGGCGCCCTCGACGCAGGCGAACGATCCGCCCGGAAGCACGCGCGCCATCTGTCGCGCCTCGTCCTTCGGCCAGGACGAGGACGAGCCTGCGACGACGAGCGTCGGGCAGCGGATGCGCGACCACTCCTCCGCGTAGTCCGTGGCGGCATCAGTGGCTACGGACGCGACCATGTCCTCGATCTCGAAGCGCGGCCGGTAGCCGTCGGCCCGCCGAGCGAGCGTCGAGGCCCAGATCGGCGAGAGGCCGATCGATGCGAAGTACGTCCTTGCCGTGGCGAGGGAGGCGAAGGGCACCGGCCATGCTTCGAGCCACCGGCGGATGACCTCGGGCGCCGACGGATCCGGCGACGTGCCGGCCTCGATCACCACGAGCCTCTCGACGAGATCGGGCCGCTCGGCCGCCGCCAGGTATGCGTTCGTCCCGCCCATCGACTGGCCGACGACGACGGCACGTCCGCCGAGGGCCTCGAGAACGGCGATCACGTCGCCGACATATGCGGCCCGCGTGTAGCGGCCGGGAGCCCGGTCGCTCGCCCCATGGCCGCGCTGATCGAACGAGACGACCCGGTGGGACTCGGTCAGCCAGGAGGCGGTTTCGCTCCACTCGAACGCGGTTCCCGCGAGGCCGTGGACGAGCAGGCACGGGGTGCCGCTGCCGCCGAACTCGAGGCAGGAGAGGCGAACGTCTCCGGAATGGACGGTGAACCGCGTTGCTCTCTGCACAGGACATTTATCGTGCCCCGGGAGAGCCATGGACGTAGAGGCGTTCCTCGCGGTCTCGCTGATCGTCATCGTCACGCCGGGCCAGGACACGGCGCTGACGATCAAGAACGTCCTTGTGAGGGCCTGACCGTGGCCATGTTCCACGTCGTGATGCGCCGTTCCGGCCCGGACATATGACCCGGCACGGACTCTGGAGGAGCAGTCGGGCTGGCCTGCCCACGCAGCCTTCATGGACGCCCTCGTCGATCAGGGGTTCATCGTGCTCGGCGGCCCGCTCGGCGACGAGCACCGGGTCGTGCACGTCGTCGAGGCCGAGTCGGAGGAGGCCGTCCGTGTCACGCTGGCGCGCGATCCGTGGAGCGAGACCCATCTCGTAATCGACACGATCGACCCGTGGACGATCCGCCTCGACGGGGGCGCGGCTCGTCCTAGGAAGTCGATCCCTCCAGGATCTGGAGCGTCTTCAGGTCCGAGTAGAAGTCGAGGGCGTAGTTCCCGCCCTCGCGCCCCATGCCGGAGATACCCATTCCGCCGAAAGGCGCCGTCAGGTCGCGGACGAGGAAGGAGTTGACCCAAACGGTGCCTGCGCGGACGGCGCGTCCGACTCGCTCGGCTCGACCCGCTGACCCCGTGTAGACGATCGCCGACAGCCCGTACTCGGTCGAGTTCGCCAGCTCGACCGCCTCCGATTCGTCGGCGAACGTCTGGAAGGTCAGCACCGGGCCGAACACCTCGCGCTGCACGATCTCGGCGTCGTTCGAACGCGGCTCGACGAGCGTCGGCTCGTACCACAGGCCTCCGATCTCGGCCCGCTTCCCACCGCGGACGATGTGGTCTCCGGCCGCGCGAGCGCGCTCGACGAAGGCCTCGACGCGCGCCAGGTGATCGGGGTGGATGAGCGGCGACATCGTCGTCTCGTCCAGACGGGGATCCCCGAGAACGTGCTCGTCGGCGAAGGCGTGGAAACGCTCCAGGAACGCGTCGCGGATCGACTCCTCGACGAGCAGGCGCGTCCCGGCAAGGCACACCTGGCCCGAGTCGTCGTACTGGCCCGCCGCCTTGCGCGCCGCCGCATCGAGGTCGGCATCCTCGAAGACGATCAGCGGCCCCTTGCCGCCGAGCTCCGCCGTGAACGGCGCCAGGTTCCACGCGGCCGAGACGCCGATCGACCTGCCCGTCTCCGGTGAACCGGTGAACGAGACCCGACGGATCAGCGGATGCGCGACGAGCGCCGCGCCGGCCTCCTCGCCGATTCCCTGGAGGATGTTGAACACCCCGGGCGGGAACTCTGCCTCCGCGACGAGGTCGCCGAGGAGCGAGCACGCGAGCGGCGACCATTCGGCCGGTTTGAGAACGACGGTGCAGCCCGCGGCGAGCCCGGGCGCCGTCTTCCATGTCGAGAGCATGAACGGCGCGTTCCACGGCGTGATCACCGCGGCGGGGCCCGACGGCATCCGCTGGACGCGGTTCCAGGTGCCGTTCGAGTGCCAGTCGCGCTCCTCGTAGGCGACCGCGAGATCGGCGTAGGCGCGGTAGTTGCGCGCCCCACGGGGGATTACGCGGGCCTTCAGCGAGCGGAGCAGCATCGCCATGTCCTCGCACTCGACGGCCGCCAGCCGGTCGACGTTGGCGTCGATCAGGTCGGCGAGGCGGTGAAGGTACGGCGCGCGCCCCGTCGGCCCGAGCGCGGCCCAGGCCGGAAAGGCGTCGTGGGCGGCCCGAACCGCCTGGTCGACGTCGCCTGCGCTCGCGCGCGCGATCTCGCCGAGCACGCGCTGGTCGATCGGAGAGATGTCGTCGAAGCGAGTCGTCGCTCGCGACCCGCTCGCCGCGCGACGAAGTGATCTGTCGAGACGGAGACGCCTGCGACGTCGACGCGATGCCCGGTCGCGGTGGCGCTCACAGCTCTTGCACCGTGGCCAGGTCGTCGACGGTGTACGCGAAGGTGAAGCGGAAACCCTTGCCCATGCGAACCGGCGCCAGCGCGTCGTGCTCCTCGTTCGGCGCTGGGAAGAGAGCGAGCGTCGCAGAGCCCTCCCAGATCGGCGAGATCGACCGGTCGCGGCTCCTCGCCTGCACGAGCTCGTGCACTCCCGGGTCGTCGTGGCGTCCCGCCTCGAGCCGCGGGAAATGCCGGACGTTGACGAGCGGCGGATCGTTGTGGGTCGGCCCTGCGTCGGAGACCCGCTCGAGCGTGACGGTTCCCTCCGCGAGCCGGCGGTCGTTCGCGGCCAGCGTGCCGGCGAAGACGGCCCCTGGCTTCAGCGCGGGATCGGCGAGGCAGTCGAGCCCGAACGTCCGCGTCATCCAGACGGAACCCAGCTTCTTCGGGAACCCCTGGACCCAGCCGCGGACGAGCGCGAAGTCGCGGTCGACCCAGATGTACGGGCAGGTCGTCACCTCCTCGCCGTCGAGCAGCGCATTGACGACCAGGAAGAACTCCTTGTACTGGCTGCGAGAGGGGTCGAGGAGCTGGCTCCCACCATCGGTGCAGGACTGCCAGTCGATGAAGAGTGCAGCGGCGCGGCCAGGGTCGGCCGGGTTCGGCTCGAGGCCCTCCGGCAGAACCGCGGCCACGGCGGCGGGATCGGCCCAGTACTCGATGACCAGGAAGTCGCCGACGTAGTGCCACGGCGGCCGCGGCACGAGGCTGGCCCGCCCCTCGGGCGAGCGTGGCAGCGAATAGCCCTGAACCGGCATCAGTCGGCGAGGAACTGCTCGACGAGGGCTACCGCCTCGTCCTTCTCGGCGATCTTGTACGCGAGCGCGGTCATCCGGAACGAGTCCGAGAGATAGAAGCGCTCGTACAGCTCGCCACGTCCTCCCAGATCCGAGCCGAGGAAGTCCCACGCGAGCCGGAACAGGCGGATGCGCCGCTCGGCGTCCGCGCCTGCGGCCTGGAAGTACTTCTCGATGTCGGCGGCCAGCGGGCCCTTCACGTCGGCCTCGGATGGTGTGCACATGAAGCCGCCGCCGCCGATCAGCTGGAGCAGCTCGTTGACGCGCGGCATCCACTTCGGCATCTCACCGCGCAGGGCGAGGAACGGACGGTCGTCCGGATACCAGACACCGCCGTCGTCCATGAACGAGCCCGCCTCGGCGGCGACGAGCGCCGACCGGGAGAGCTCGACCATGTTCCAGATCTGGCCCAGCTTTTCCTGGATGTGGTCGAAGCGCACGACGCCCGTCGTGTTGGCCATGAGGTGACCGAGCCCGAACGCGAAGAGGAGCTTGATGTGGGCCCGGCTCATCGCCTGGTGCATGATGTGGCCACGCCAGCCGGTGTCGGTGATGACCTCCGAGTAGCCGACCGGATCGCCGGCCAGGAAGACGCGGTTCCACGGGACGATGACATCGTCGAACACCGCCACGGCGTCCATCTCGTCGAACCGGGACGAGAGTGGGTAGTCGAAGTGGCTGCGGCTCTTCGCGTACGTGTCGCGGCAGAGGAACTTGAGCCCGGGCGTCCCCATCGGGATCGCGAAGGCAAGTGCGTAGTTGCCGTCCTGCGGCCGGATGTCCGAGCCGGGGTAGATCGTCAGCTCGTCGGCGTAGGGGGCGAGCGTGGCGAGCATCCTCGCCCCGCGGACGACCATGCCCGCGTCCGTCTCCCCGACCCTGTGGAGGGCGACCTCTCCCGCAGCCTGCTCGGCCTCGGGCTTCGAGCGGTCGACCTGCGGGTTGATGATCGTATGAGTCGTCGAGAGATCGCGGTCGCGCATCTCCTTGTGGTAGGCGACGATGTTCGCCGCGCCTTCGTCGTTGCCGCGCCGCGCCCAAACGTCCGAGCGACCCGCGAAGCAGGCGAACGTCACGTTCAGGTAGTCGGGAGTGCGGCCCATCATTCCCGCCGTCGCCGCCGCGATGATCTCGAACGCGCGCCTCCGGCGCTCGAGGTCCTCTTTCGAACGCGGGATGACGTGCGTGACGCTGACGAGCGAGCCGTCGTCGGGCGACGGCATCAGCATCTCGTCCGCGTGCTCGTGCTGGAGGTCGAACACGCGCGCGATCGACTCCGCGCCGCTGACGAGGAGGGGATGCTCGAGCGGGTTCGTGATCTTCTCTCCGTTGAGCCAGATCTCGCGCTCGTCCTTCGCGAGCTCGTCGAGGAACTGCTTGCCGGTTCTGGCCCGGATCTGGGTCTCGGTGGTAGCCATGGCTCTCCTTACGCTGGTGTGAGCGGTGCCAGAGGTATGCCGAGCGCCTCGAGGCTCAGGCGCTCGGACTCGACCGCGGCCTCGTCGAAGCGGAAGTACGAGCGCGGTGGAAGCGGGCCCCAGGTGTTCGAGGAGTAGCGGTCGTCGGGATACACGCGCGGGACGTGGTCGTCCTGGAGCTGCTCCATGTCGCAGTAGAGCTCGACGAAACACTCCTCCTCCACGATCCGGACGTAGCTGGCGATGTTGCCGCCGATGCCGTGGCGCGCCGGCCCCCAGCCGAGCCAGCGTCCGTGACGGGCGAGGTGGTCGAGCATGTCGCGCATCTTCCCGATGTCGACGGTCTCGAAGGCGAGGTGGTGAAAGTGGGCGTAACCCTTGCCGACGAGCGCCATGACGTGGTGGTCGGTGTTGACGTGGAACCAGGCGCCTCCGTCATCGAGCCGGTCTGTCAACCGCATTCCGAGGACGTCCGTGTAGAACGCGGAGCCCTCTTCGAGGGCAGCGCTCAGACAGTTCACGTGCCCGAGCTTCCGCGGGCCGCCGGGGTGGACGGTGGTCGACGGCCGGGCGTGCTGCGGCCAGCGATCCACCTCGGTCGCCGGCTGCCGGTACGGCATCAGCTGGACGCCGCGACCCTCGTTGTCCTCGACGAAGAGGGATCCCTCCCTCTCGTCCCAGGGCACGGCCTTGGCCTCGAGATGCCGTCGCGCTTCGTCGAGCGTGCAGTCCCGGCTCAGCTCGAAGCCGGTGTGATCGTGGCCCGGGTCCGCGTCCTCGCGCAGCTCGAGTGAGTAGGGCTCGTCGTTACAGGCGAGGAAGGCGCGGCCATCCTCGCGCCGGCGCTCCTCGAGACCGAACTGGATCGCCCAGCGAGGCGCCGCCTCCCGGAGGTCGGCAACCCGAAGGCACACGTGATCGAGGCGATGCAGCCTGATCATGACTCCAACCTCCCTTCAGCGACGCGGCGCTCCGCTTCCTCCTCGGGGATCGCGAGCGCCACGTGCAGCGTGTTCGCCGAAACCTGCGGCTGCTCTCCCGGCCCGGACAGATCGACGTCCCAGTCGACGACCGTGTTGGTCAGCCGGCCGAGGCCCGACACGTCGACCTCGACGATGTCGCCGACCTCGAGCGGTCGTGAGTTCGCCGGGGTTCCGGTGAGGACGACGTCGCCGGGCTCCAGGGTGATCAGCCGGCAGAGATCCGCGAGCTGGTACTCGACCGGCCAGATGATGTCGTCCGGGCCGCCCTCCTGCACCAGCTCGCTGTTCACGTAGGTGCGCAGGGCGTATGACGAGGGGCTCCAGTCGGACGCGGCGACGAGCTCGGGGCCGAGCGGCAGGAAGCCGTCCTGGCCCTTCACGCGGAGCATCGAGCCGCGGTCGGCGTGGCGGAAGTCGTGCAGGCCGACGTCGTTCGCACAGGCAAACCCCGCAACGTAGTCGAGCGCGTCAGCGGCCGGGACTCCCTTCATCCGCCTGCCGATCACGGCAGCGACCTCGCCCTCGTAGTTGAGGAAGCGTGAGCCGCGCGGCTTCGGGATCAGGCCGCGGTGCCCGTTCAGTGCCGAGGGTGGTTTCAGGAAGTACGACGGCTCCGCCGGCGTTCGGGCGCGGTACTCCTCTATGCGGCTCCGGTAGGTGAGATGGACGGCGATGATCTTCGTCGGCTCGGCGGGGGCGAGGTAGACCACAGAGTCCTCTGCGATGCGCTCGCCGGAGTCGAGGACGACCTCCGCGCCGTCCCGGTGTCCCCAGGCCGGCCCGCCCGCCGTCTCGATGCGGACCCGGCCGCTCACCACCCGATCCCCTCGTCCAGGAAGTCGATGAAGGACCGGGGAGCCGGCTTGTCCGGATCGACTCCGCCGAACTGGCCGCCGTGGAAGACGAGCGGCTCGCCCTGGCCGGCCAGGAACTCGACGACGTGACCGATGACCAGGTCGTGATCGCCGGCGGTCACCACGTCGTGGACGTCGCAGTAGAGCTCGGCGAGCGCTTCGCGGACGGGATAGAACCCGTACGCCGTTCTCCGTACGTGGTGGTGCGGGAAATCGCCGCCGCGGTGGGCAAAGTCGAGCGCCATCTGCCGCTGCCCGCGATGGAGGATCGAGACGGCGAACCGGCCGGACTTGCGGACGACGCCCAGCGTGCGGGTGTCGTGCGCAAGCGCCGTGAGTACGAGCAGCGGATCGAGGGAGATCGAGGTGAAGCTGTTCAGCGTCATGCCGGCAGTGCGCCCGTCGTGGTGGGCGGTGATGACGCACACACCGGTAGGGAACGAGCCGACCGCCTTGCGGAAGGCGTGCTTGACGTCGAGATCGGCCACGGGCGGTGCGCTCACGGAGCCGAGTACCGGACCGGCATGCGCTTGATGCCGTGGAAGAAGTTCGACCGGAGTCGCTCGGGCGCCCCGGCGAGCTCCAGATGAGGGAGCCGCGGCAGCATCAGCTCGAGCCAGATCCGCAGCTCGAGCCGGGCGAGGTGGGCGCCGAGGCAGAAGTGTGGGCCGCCGAGACCGAACGCGCAATGGCGGTTGGGCGTGCGCCCCACGTCGAACCGGCGTGCCTCGGGAAACTGCGTCTCGTCGCGGTTCCCGGAGATGAACCAGAGGACCACCTTGTCGTTCTCCCGTATCGACTCGCCGTGCAGCTCGACGTCACGCGTGGCCGTACGGCGGAAGTGCAGCACGGGCGTCGCCCAGCGGATGATCTCGTCCACCGCCGTCGGAATCAGCGACGGGTCGTCGGTCAGCCGCTGGATCTGGTCGCGATTCGACAGCAGGGCGTGCGTCCCGTGGCTGATCGTGTGCCGTGTCGTCTCGTTCCCGGCCGTGATGAGGAGCAGGAAGAAAAGGTCGAACTCGTGCTCCGTCAGGCGGTCCCCGTCGACGTCCGCCTCGACGAGTCGCGTGGTGATGTCGTGCCGGGGACACCGGCGTCGATCGGCGGCGAGCGCGTGCGCGTAGTCGAACATCTCGAGCGCGGCAGGGCTCGAGAAGGGAAGGTGCGCGTACTCGGAGAGGTCGGCCTTGCCGTGGACGAAATCGCCCGCCGTGTCCGGGTCGGTGTTGCCGAGCATCGCGTCGCCGAGCTGGATGATGCGTTGTCGATCCTCGACCGGGGTGCCCATGATGTCGCAGAGGATCCACATGGGTGTCTCCATCGAGACGTCGGCGACGTAGTCGAACTCCTCTCGCTCGAAGGCACGGTCGAGGATCTCGGCGATCAGCTCTCTGATCCGATCCTCGTAGGCCGAGATCGCCCGCGGCGTGAACGCCTTGTTGACGATCGAGCGGAGTCGGGTGTGGTACGGAGGATCGGCGTCGAGCATCGACATGCGCGCCTCGATCTGCTCGGGCGTGAGGTCCATCAGCGAGGTGCCGCCCCTGGCGTTCGAGAACGTCTCGTAGTCCTTCGACGCGCCGACGACGTCGTCGAAGCGCGTCAGCGACCAGAAGCCGCGTCCGTCCCGCTCCTCCTGCCAGTACGCGGGCGCTTCGCGGCGGAGCACGGCGAACCAGTCGTAGGGCGTGCCCGTGACCCACCGCTCGAGGTCGGTCAGATCGATGTCGGCGAGCCTGGCCTCTGCCGTCTCTACCATCCCACTCCCTTCTGTCTCCACGGGTCAGTCGACTCCCGCGATCCGCACGTGGAGCTCACCGTCGACAGTGTTCACCTCGAAGACGCGGATCGGGTCGGTCGCCGGCCCGCGGAGCACGGCGCCCGTCCAGACGTCGAACTCCGAACTGTGGCAGTAGCAGAGAACCCTGTCGCCTTCGAGATCGCCGTCTGCGAGGGGGCACTCCTCATGCGAGCACCACTGGTCGAACGCGGCCAGCACGCCCTCCTCGGTTCGCGCAAACGCGATATCGAGCCCGGCAACCGACGCGGCCCGCATCTCACCGGGGTGCAGATCGCCCTCCGCGATCCCCGTTGCGGCCCACTCGCTCACGCGGCTCGAAGAGCCGTTGCCAGAGGCATTTTGGATACATTACACATCGGGCGTCTCCTGTCAAGCCGGCTCGGCTCGGTGATGACCACGTCGGGCCGCGGCCTTTTGTCCAAGATATGGATAATGTATCCTCGGCTGCGTGAGTGCCCGGCCGCTGCAGATCCAGACAGTCGTCGACCGGGTGTACGACGCGATCAAGGAGCGGATCCTGAGCGGAGAGCTGCCGCGCGGGTCGCGGCTTCGTCAGGAGGCCCTGGCAGTCGAGCTCGGCGTGTCGCGAACGCCCCTTCGCGAGGCGCTGCGCCGGCTGGCTGCTGAAGGGCTCGTCGAGTTCCATCCGAACCGTGGAGCGCAGGTCGCAGGGGCGACGGCGGTCGACGCCCGTGCGAGCTACGAGGCGAGGCTCGTGCTCGAGCCGGGGGCTGCGCGTCTCGCGGCGGGCAGGCGGCCGGAAGCGGAGCTCGCCCGGATGTGGAGGGCGATCGACGAGGAACGAGCGAGCGAGTCCGACGCCGAGGCGTTCGCCGCCAGCCGCGACTTCCACCTCGCGCTCGTAGCCGCCTCGGGAAACGGCCACCTGCTGCGCGCTGCCGAGTCGCTCTGGGTGACCGCCATCGGCCAACCGATCTTCGAGCAGCAGGCGTCGCTCGACCCTCAGCGCGTGGAGGCGGACGTGGTCGAGCACGAACGGATCGCAACGGCAGTCGAGGGCGGGGATCAGGAGCTCGCCGAGCTCTATACGCGCAATCACATTGCGATGGCGCTCGCCCGCTTCGTGGGCTCGGACGGCACACCGGCCTAGCCTCTACGCCGATCCTTCCGCAGCGGCGGTTCGCCTAGGTCGGCAGACATGCTGACCTTGCCCGTGATTGCGGCCATCGGCGTGTGCGTTACGCCTGGCTGAATCTACCCGCGCGCGAGCCGGGGCTCCCACCTGAACGTACGGGCCGCGAGGATCAGCCCGCCGACGCCCCAGGCAGCGAGGACGCCGAGGTTCTCGGCCGACAGGCCCGTACTGTTCGCGGAGGGAGAGAGCGCAGTCTGGAGACCCGTGGCGAGATGGGCGAGCGGGAACACCCGGCCGACATCGGCGAGCCAGTCGGGGAGCTGGTCAACGGGGATGAACACACCGGAGATGAACGAGAGGATGACGACGCTGAACGGAGCCAGCGCGGACGCGGCCTCGGTCGAGCGCGTGAAGGTCGTCAGCGCGACACCGAGGCAGCAGAACGTGAACGTTCCGAGCAGGACGTAGACGACGAGTCCGCCCACGCTCCCGGCGCGGAACTCGACGCCGTAGGCCAAGCGCGCGACGAGACCGAGCGCGAGGACAGTGAACGCGACGAGCACGAGCGAGCGGAGGACGAGCGAGCAGATGAACGTCCAGGCCGGCACCGGTGTTCCCCGGTAGCGCTTGAGCAGTCCCGACTCACGGGCTGTCGTCAGCGTGACGGCCAGCGTCGTGAACGTGTCCCCGGCAATCGCGTAGGCGATCATTCCCGCCGCGTAGTACGCGTTCAGCTCGAGCTGCACACCGCTCGGCAGGTCGGTCGTGTTGTCGCCGCCGAAGATCGACGAGAACAGGACGTAGAGGACGATCGGGAAGACGATGGTGAAGATCACGGCCTGCTTGTCCCGGCTCAGCGAGTGGAGGCTGAACCGAGTCTGGCGGAGCACCACGGACACGTCGCTCATGACGAGCCGTCCTTGGTCACCTGGAGGAAGACCTCCTCGAGCGTCGGGCGCTTCACGGCCAGCTCGCCGAGCTCGACGCCGCGCTCCTCGGCCCAGCGGATGAGCCGGTACAGCTCGCGCTGCGGCAGGTTCGACGAGATCGACGCGATCTCTCCGGAGACACTGAGCGCGATGCCGGCTGCCGATCCGATCTCGGCCGCATCGACACCCTCAGGTATCCGGAAGCTGACGACGGCCTCCTGCTGAAGATCCCGGACGAGCTCCTCGGCTGTCCCGGCAGCCACGACCTCGCCCGCGCGGAGAATGAGCAGGCGGTCGGCGAGGTGCTCGGCTTCGTCCATGTAGTGCGTCGTCAGGAGAACCGTCTTGCCGAGCTCCTTCAGGCCTTCGATCATCGACCAGGCCTCACGCCGGGCGGCGGGATCGAAGCCGGTCGTCGGCTCGTCGAGGAAGATCAGCTCGGGGTCGCCGATCAGCCCAAGCGCCACGTCGACGCGGCGCTTCTGGCCGCCGGAGAGCCCGGCGATCCTCGTCCGTCGCTTCTCCGCGAGCCCGACGAGCTCGATTGTCTCGGCCACCGGGCGAGGATCTGCATAGAAGCCCGCGAACTGCGAGACGGTCTCGCCGACGGTGAGGTTCGGATCCAACTCGACCTCCTGGAGAACGATCCCGATCCGCTCGCGCCAGCTCCGGTTCGGTCTCGCTGGATCGATTCCGAGCACCGATACCGTGCCCGCGTTCCGCTTGCGGTACCCCTCGAGGATCTCGACGGTGGTGGTCTTGCCGGCGCCGTTCGTCCCGAGCAAGCCGAAGCACTCGCCGCTCTCCACCTCGAAGTCGATGCCCTTGACGACTTCGTTCGTTCCGTACGTCTTCCGGAGCCCTTCGACGGTGACCGCGGGGTCCGGCATGGAACGGACTGTTCCGCTAGGCGTCGTATTCCGGTCCGGCGACGCAGGCGTTCCGCATCACGCCGACGCCGTCGAGCTCGGTCGTGACGACCATGCCGGGGGCGAGGTAGCGCGGAGGCTTGCGCCCGTCGCCCACCCCGGAAGGCGTCCCGGTGAAGATGAGGTCACCCGCCTCGAGCGTGCAGATCCGCGAAACCCAGGCAATCAGCTCCGGAACCGGGAAGATCAGGTCCGCGGTCCGGCTCGACTGAACGGTCTCCCCGTCCACCGTGCAGGTGATCTCGAGATCGTCCGGGTCGGCGAGCTCGTCGACGGTCGTCAGGACAGGCCCGAGCGGCGCGTAGGTGTCGAACGACTTGGCCATCGTGAACTGGCGCAGCGCCCGGAACTGCTCCTCCCGGTCGGAGATGTCCTGGCCGCCGGTAACCCCGGCGACGTACGACCAGGCATCGGCCGCGCGCACGTGCCGTCCTCGCCGGCCGACGGCAAGCACGAGCTCGGCCTCCCAGTCGACCCGCGTGCGCCCGCCCGGAATCACGATGTCGTCAGTCGGTCCGCAGAGCGCGCTCGGCAGCTTCGTGAAGACGACCGGCTGCTCTGGCAGGTCGAGCCCGGACTCCTCGGCATGCCCTCGGTAGTTGAGGCCGATGGCCAGGATCTTCGACGGCCTCGGTACGGGCGGGTCGAGCG
This sequence comes from uncultured Thermoleophilia bacterium, assembly GCA_963797645.1. Lineage (GTDB taxonomy): Bacteria > Actinomycetota > Thermoleophilia > Gaiellales > Gaiellaceae > CAWCQC01. Next base: position 357,322 of record CAWCQC010000007.1, read on the forward strand.
CCGTTCCGTCGAGCGTGGGCGCGTCATCGGGGACGCCGAGCTCTCCGACCGAGTCGAGCGAGCCGACCAGCGCCATCGGGTCGGCGGACAGCCGTCCGTCGCTTGCCTTCTCGACGTCGACCAGCCTGTCGCCGACGACGAGGTGTGCTCGACCGGAAACGTTGGCGATTTTCATGCGCGAGACCCTACCATCCTGTCCGTGACCCCCAGGCATCCGGCGCGGGCCGAAGTCATAGGCAGCCTCCTGCGTCCTGCCGGGCTTCGAGCCGCGGTCGGCGACCGAGGCGATGCGGCGCATCTCGGCGCTGTCGCTGACGAGGCCGTCGAGCGGGTCGTCGGCCGCCAGATCGAGATCGGCCTCGACGTCGTCTCGGACGGCGAGTTCCGGCGCTGGATGTTCGTGAACTCGTTCTACGACGCCCTCGAGGGGGTCGGTACGAGCAGCGAGATCGAGTTCCGGAACGACCAGGGCGAGATCGTGGGGCTTGCGGTTCCGTCGGTCGAGGCGCGTTTGCGCAAGGTCGACAGCCCGGCGGCGCGCGAGGCCGGGTTCATGGCGAGCATCACCGACCATCCGTTCAAGGTGGCGTTCCCTGCGGCCTCGCTCTTCGTTCATCCCTTCGGCGTCTCGGACGAGGCCTACGCGAGCTCGGAGGAGTTCGTCGAGCACGCGGTCGCGATCGAGCGCGAGCTGATCGCCGACGCGGTTGCGGCGGGGTGCAAGTACGTCCAGCTCGACTTCCCGCTGTACCCCTACCTCGTCGATGCCGACTGGTCAGCCCGTTTCGAGGCGGCCGGATATCGGCTCGACGAGCTGCTCGAGCGGGCGCTTGCCGCCGACCGCGCGATTCTCGAGGGCATCCCGCCGGGCATCACGACCGGGCTCCACATCTGCCGCGGCAACTACCGCTCGCGCTGGCTCTGCGCCGGCTCCCTCGACCCGGTGGCGGAGCGGGTGTTCGGCGAGCTGCCCTACGACGTATTCCTCGTCGAATGGGATGACACCGAGCGCGACGGCGGCTACGGGTCGGTTCGTTTCACCCGTCCTGGCTCGGTAGTCGTCATGGGCCTCGTCAGCTCGAAGATGCCGCGAGCTGGAGCCGGAGGACGTAATGGTGCGCAGGCTGGAGGAGACAGCAGGACTGCTGCCACTCGAGCAGCTCGCGATCTCGACCCAGTGCGGCTTCGCGTCCGTCATCGAGGGGAACGAGATCGACGAGGACACGCAATGGCGAAAGCTCGACCTGGTCGCGCGCGTCGCCGATCGCGTCTGGGGACGATGACGCCCGGTCTGGAACCGCTTCGCCCGTGCGGACGTGCCGGCTGGGATCGCGGAAGCACTTCTCGGCTCTACGGTTGCCAGCGAACGGAGAGCGCGGCGGGCCTCCTGAACGCGAACCCGTGTGGCTCGGGAGCCTCGACCAGCGCAAGGTCCCGAAAGCGCTTCAGGATCGCCGCGGTCGCGAGCGTGCCCTGGAGCCGCGCCAGGTTGAAGCCGAGGCAGTGGTGGATCCCGAAGCTGAAGGCGAGATGGTGCCGCGCGTTCGCCCGCCTGACGTCGTACCGGAGGGGGTCGGCGAACACCACGGGATCACGGTTGGCTGCCAGAGTGGAGACGCCGACGAACTCCCCGCGCTCGAGCGCTACCTCGCCGAGGCTGGTGGGACGCGTCGTCCAGCGCTCGATGAACGCAACGGGCGGGATGAGGCGCATCGACTCCTCGACGGCGTTCCCGACGAGCTCGGGCTCGGCGAGCACCGAGTCGAGCTCGGCCGGGTTCTCGAGCAGGAGAAGGATCGTGTTCACGATCATTGACTCGACGGTCTCGATCGCCCCGAACAGGATCACCCGGAGCTGCGCGACGATCTCGTCGTCGGCCAGGGCCGCGGCCGGGTCGTTCGCAACGGCCGACGTAATGGAGCCGTCGGGCTCGCGGCGAACGCGCGCGAGCTCGTCGATCAGGATGGCGTTGAAGGCGTCGCGGGCGGCGTCGGCGCGGCGCTGCGGCTCGGGGTCGCCGTCGTAGGTCATCGCTCCGGCGAACGCTTCGTAAAACCCCTGGATCCTGGCCACATCGTCGAGCGAGAGGCCGAGGATGTCACCGGCCACGCCGATCGCGAAGGGCTCGGCGAACTCGCTCGCAAGCTCGCAGGCGGCGGCCGGGGCGAGGCCGTCGAGAAGCCGGTCGATCCGGTCGGAGATGACCGCCTCGAACCGCTCCCGCACGGGCCGCCAGCGGAAGGGCTCGTCGAAGGGCGACCGCTGCCGATCGTGATCGGGCGGGTCGCTCGTCAGCATCATCACACCGAGCGACGCGCGCACGAGGTTCGGCTCGGCCCACACGGTGGTGTCGTCACGCGGGCCGAGCAGCTCCCGGGCGAGCGCGTAGTCCGTCACCAGCCAGCCGCCGAGCACGGGCACCCACGACACGGGCTCCGCCTCGCGGAGCCGGTCGAGTGTCGAGGCTCGCCCGTGCTCCTCGAGGTCCGCGAACTCGATGGCCGCGCCCGCAGGAAACCGCCGCCGGCGCTCGTCGAGACCCGCCTCGTCGAGCTCGATCTGCGGGACGAGCTCCACTCGCGGTCAGACGGCCGCGGCGGTTGCCCGCCACCACGCGTCGATTCCCAGATCCGACGCGATCGCGCCGGCGGCGTTGTAGCCGCAGGCGCCGCCGATCGACCCGCCGGGATGTGTCGACGCACCGCAGAGGTAGACGTTCTCGAAGGCCGTGCGGTATGGACCGTACTCGTGCCACGGGCGGATAGATGCCGAGCTGGTCCTGCGTCATCTCGCCGTGGTTCCAGTCCCCGTGCTTCATGCTCGGCATGACCCGCTCGATGTCGATCGGGCTCGAGACGTAGCGGCCGACCACGTTCGCCGGCTCGAGGCCTGTGGCGGTACTCTCGCCAGCGGTCGAGGACGAAGTCCGCATAGTGGTCCTTCAGCTCCTCCCAGGCGGCGTGAGCCGCCCTCGCGCAGCTCGTAGGGAGCGATCTGCTCGACGAAGCAGGCCTCCTTGCCCTCGGGTGCGAGGCTCGGCTCGAAGAGAGACGGATGCACCGAGAACAGGCCCGGGTTGCGAGGCGGGATGCCGAGCCGGCAGTCGGACGCGTTGTCGTCGAGCAGGTCGAGCGTCTCGCACATCGACACCGCAAAGCACTGCTGAACGCGCGGGTCGAACGCGGCTGCCTTCCAGCGGACCGGAGCGTCGAGCGCCAGGTAGCAGCAGAACATCGACATGACGTCGTAGCGCCAGCGCTCGACGAGCGGGCGGAAACTCGGGCGGGAGCTCGGAGTCGCCGACGAGCTCGAGGAACGTGTGCTTCGGATCGAGGTTCGAGACGAGCGTCCCGCTCGACGGGAATGCGCTCGCCCGAGTCGAGGACGACGGCCCGCGCGCGCGCCGTCCGAGACCTCGATCTGGCGCACGGTGGCGTCGACCCGCACCTCGCCGCCGTGGGCGCGGAGGTACGCCGCCATCGCCTCGGCGAGCTTCACCGAGCCGCCGACGCAGATCGCCCAGCCGTAGGGCGCGGTCGAGCCGGCGAGCATCACCGGGTAGTTCGCGCCGAGGCCGAAGACGTCGCCGGTGCCGGCGAGCTGGGCGACCCAGAAGCCGATCCACGTCTGGACCTCGGGCGACTCGAAGAGGCTGCGGGCGAGGTGGTTCGGCGAGCTGAGGAACTGCCGGGCGAGCTCGCTGCCCTCCGGGCATCGACTCGAGCCCTGCGAAGTCGGCCGACGGCGGCCCCGGCGGCGAGAACATCGCGGGGATCATCCCCTCGTCGAGCACACGCAGGTAGCGTGTGCACGAGCTCGCGCACCGTCTCGGCGTCGCGCCGCGAGAAGCGAGCGACGCGTCCGCACCGTCTCGTCGAGATCGCGCGACCAGACGAGCGCGCGGCCGTCGGGGAAGACGTGCGCGAACTGGTGCTCCGGCCAGACGTACGACGCGCCGTAGCGCTCGAGCTCGAGATCCCGGTAGACCGGGCCCATGTGGATGATCCCGTGGAAGTTCGAGTGGAAGTTGTGGCGGAAGCCCGGCGCCGCGACCTCCTTGGTCGCGCAGCCTCCGCCGACCACCTCCCGCGTCTCGAGGACGAGCACGCGCTTGCCGGCTTTCGCGAGGTAGCAGGCGCACGTCAGGCCGTTGTGCCCGCCGCCGACGACGACGACGTCGTAGCGCTCGCTCACCGATCCGTCCTCGTCGTCCGGGTCGGCGCCGACCCAGAGCGTGCGGGCGCCGAGCCAGCCGGCCATCGGCGGATGGTCGTCCATCGGGATGTACCGCGCGCCCGGGAAGGAGTGCGCCGGCGGGCGTGAACGTCCCGCGGTCGATCAGCCGCTCGATGTTGGCGCGGTAGACCTCGTCGACCTCGGCGTGCTCTTCGGGTGCTGCTCGAGCCAGAGGTTCGCCGGGTGGATCGGCTCCTCGTACATCCGCCGGAAGACCTCGGTGCGCAGGTCCTTCATCCAGTTCGAGTTCAGGTTCATGACCCGGAACTGGCGCAGCGCCTCGATGTCGACGATCCCCGCGACGAACGTGTTGCAGCCCGACGCGCAGTACGAGAGACGTTGCCCAGGTAGTCGACGACGTGCGAGCTGCCGCCGCCGATGTCGTACGGGTGCTCCATCTTCGGGTGCAGGTACACGGGCCCGACGTTCGGGCAGAGCATGTAGAGGGAGTTGAAGTGCGCGTGCGCGCGGTTCTGCAGCAGCCACGTGCCGCCGGGCTCCGACCCCCAGGTCGTCATCGGCACGGCCTCGCTCGGCCGGTAGACGACCTCGGCGCCGTTGAAGGCGAGCGCGCGCACCGCCTCCGGGTACTCGCCGTCCGAGCAGCAGATCGTGCCGAGGTTGCCGATGTCGTCGGTGCGCAGCACCGGGTAGAAGGCGTCGATGCCGTCGCCGAAGAGCTCGACCCAGCGGTCGTAGACGTCGTGCGGCGTGCACGAGCGCTCGCGGCACCAGAGGTGGTTCTTGGCCGCCTTGTGCACGACCTCGCCGCTCGGCGAGATGACGAACAGCGTGTTGAAGAAGCGGTTCGCGCATGACCTCGGGCCAGCGCGCCTTGCACTGGACGACGAGGTACGTGTCGTAGTGCTTCGCGAGCGCGCGCGAGGCGCTCGGTCTCCTCGCCCGGGATGTCGATGAAGAGGTCGTGCGCGGCGACGACGTGCGGGATGTCGAAGGCCTCGTCGGTGAAGCCGGTCAGCGCGCCCTCGGCGAGCGCGATCAGCCGCACGGGCATGTTGATGCCGATGATCGACATCGCCGCGTGGATGCCGTCCTCGATCGTGTCGAGGTTCCAGCGGATGTGCTTGCGCTCGGCGACGCCGTACACGACCGTCGACATGCCGACGGCCAGGTACGGGGCGACGGGCAGCCCGCTCGCCGGGACGTCCGTCCTGAGTCTGATCCTGCACGGGTCCTCCTAGACGAATCGGTGGCCGCCGTCGACGTTGACGGTCTGTCCGGTGATGAAGCCTGCTTCCGGGCTGGTGAGGTAGGCGACGCACTCGGCGATGTCCTCCGGCAGCCCGCGGCGCGGGATCGCCTGCTCGGCGACGATCACGTCGAACAGCTCGACCTCGGTCGGGTCGGCGAGCACTCCGGGAGTCTCGATGAACCCCGGCGTGATCGCGTTGACGGTGATCCCGTGCGGGCCCGCCTCGGCGGCGAGCGACCGCGTGAAGCCGATGATGCCCCCTTTGGACGCGAGGTAGTGGGTCATCCCGCCCGGGCCGACGTGGAACGCAGCGGACGAGATGTTGACGATGCGGCCGTACCGCGCTGCGTACGCATTGCGGGGTACACGGCGTGAGTGCAGAGGAAGACGCTGTCGAGGTTCGTCGCCAGGACACGGCGCCATTCGGCGAACGTGAGCTGCTCGAACGGCGTGTGCGGGTAGACGCCGGCGTTGTTGACGAGGATGTCGACGCGTCTGTGGGCGGCGAGCACCCGTGCCACGGCGGCCCGGACGGTGATCTCGTCCGTGACGTCGATGCGCCGGCGGGGCAACGAGGTCGAAGATCTCGACGAGCGCGCCGGCGGCTGCCAGACGTGTCGGCGATGGCCTCCCCGATTCCCTGCGCGCCTCCCGTCACGATGGCGACCTGGCCGTCGAGATCGCTCATGCGTTGATGCTATGCGCTGCCCGGCTCGCTTGAGTTCGAGGCGGGTGCGGCTTCATACTGCGCCGCAGGCGACGAGGGAGGGATGATGGCGACCGAGGCGCAGGTGGCGGGAGACGGGCTCGAACGGCGGGTTGTCGGCCTTCCCACCGCAATCGGGACGACGTTCAGCCTGATCGTCGCGTCGAGCGTTCTCGCGACGGTGGCCGGCGGGTTCTTCGCGAGCTGGGTGTGGCTGATCGCGCTCGCGATCGGGTTCGTGACGATGATCTTCGCGGCCATGAGCTTCTCCGAGCTCGCCACGATGATCCCGAAGGCGGGCTCGATGAACGAGTACGTCCGCGCAGGCCTCGGGCCGTTCTTCGCCACCGTGACCGTGGCGGTGGGCTACATCGCCGTGCAGCTGTTCCCGGGTACCGCCGAGGCGTACGTGGCGGGGGTCGTCACGTCGGACGTCCTCGGTGCGCCAGGGAGCTACAAGGTGTGGGTCGCGATCTTCGTCGGCTTCCTGGCGGTGATCAACCTGCTCGGGATCAGGCCGTTCGCGGCCCTCGAGGTCGGTCTGACGTTCGCGGTCGCAGCCTCGTTGCTCGTCGTGGGCGTGGTCGGGCTCGTGGGCGCCGGCGTCAGCGATCCGATCTCGAGCGCGCTTCCCGTCGTTCGACCTCACCTGGAGCCTGCTCTCGGCGCTCCTCGGGTATCGCTCTCTTCACGTTCGTGGGCGTCGAGTACACGTGCCCGCTCGCGGAGGAGCTGAAGCGCCCGGCGCGTGACATCCCGGTCGGGATCTTCATCGGGCTTGGCCTGATCGCCGTGCCTGTCGTCCTCTACGGTCTTGCCGCCGCACGCTACATCCCGCCCGACGAGCTCTCCACCTTCGCGCCGACACTTCCGGTCGCCGTCGGGCATCGCGATCTTCGGCGAGGCCGGCAAATGGTTCATGGGGCTCGTCGTTATCGCCGCCGCCATCGGCACGTTGAACGCTGTCATCGCCGGTGTGCCCCGGATCCTGTACGGCATGGCCCTGACGCGGCAGCTTCCGTCCCCGTTCGGCTGGTTGCTGCCCCGGACGCGGGCGCCCTGGGTCGGCATCATCGTGCTGGCCGCCATCCCGATCCTGATGAACGCCTTCGGCGCGGCCGAGGGGGCGAAGTTCCTCCAGCTGATCCTCGCGGGCGTTCTCGGCTGGGTGACCGCCTACTTCCTGATCCACGTCTGCGTGGTCGTGCTTCGGCGTCGCGAGCCGGATGCAGGGCGGCCGTACCGCTCGCCGCTCATGCCGCTGCCGCAGATCCTCGGTGCCGGGCTGCTCGCGCTCGGTGCCTACAAGATCGCTCCGCCCGGGATCGACGCAGACTCGATCTACTACCGCTGGTTGATCTTCCTGGCGATCTCGGCGGCGTTCTCGCTCGTCTACAACCTGTACGCGTTCAAGAGCCTGGGTGCGATCTTCAAGCCGGTGCCGCTGGCGGAGGTCTACCGGGAGACCGAGTTGATCGAGGAGGAGCTCCCGCTTCCGGTCGACCCGGGTCTGCCGACGCACCCGCTCGACCCGGACCTTCCCGTCCGAGCACGACGAGGAGAAGGGGCCCGATGGGCGCTGACGTCGCCGACCTCCTGGCGGCGGGCATCACGCGAGTCCGGGTCCATTACACGGACCTGCTCGGCACGACGCGGGCGAAGGTCGTCCCGCTGGAGCTACTCGAGCAGCTCCAGGAGGACGGCATCAACTTCTGCGTGTCGGTCTTCGCCATCGACCACATCGGAGTCATGCCGGATGGGACGGGCCTGCGGGACGAGGTGAGCTTCCGCGACATGCAGGCCCGCCCCGACCTCTCGACGCTTCGCGTCCTGCCGTGGGAACGGGATACCGCGGTCTGCCTCGCGGACTGCTTCTTCGACGGGCGTCCCTCTCGAGACCGACCCTCGTGGCATGCTCCGCCGCGCAATCGAGGCCGCAAGGCAACACGGGCTCGAGATGTCGGTCGGGCACGAGCTCGAGTTCTTCCTCCTGCGGCGAACGCCCGAAGGCGGCGTCTCGCTCTACCAGCCGCAGCCGGGGACGGTCTACCGTCTCGACCGACGCGTCGACCCCGAAGGCGTGATCCGCGAGATGGAGGACAACGTCCGCGACCTGGGGCTCCCGTTCGTCTGCGTCAACCAGGAGTACGACCCCTCCCACTGGGAGATCAACACACGCTTCGCCGACGCGCTCGGCGCCGCCGACGACGCCCATCTCCTGAAGCTTGCCGATCAAGGAGACCGCGGCCGCGCACGGTCTCGTCGCGACGTTCATGGGCAGGCCGGTCGACGGCGGCGGAACCTCGGGCTACCACCTCCACTTCTCGGCCTGGGACGAAGGGCGCAACGTCTTCGACGACCCCGGGGGCGAGTACGGCATCTCCTCTGACGCGCGCGCCTTCCTCGGCGGGATCCTCGACCACACCCGCGGCATGACCGCGGTCTGCGCGCCGACCGTCAACGCGTACAAACGCTTCATCGCCCAGGAGCTCGGGCCGTACTTCGTCGACTGGGGGATCGACAACCGCTCGGTCGGCGTCCGGCTGCCGGCGGAGCGAGGGAAGGCGGCGCGCCTCGAGTCGCGATTCGCGGACGCGACCGCGAGCCCGTACGTCGCCTCCGCCGCTCACATCTTCGCGGGCGTGGACGGCATCGATCGCGGGCTCGACCCCGGGCCCGCCCACGGAGGCGGTCTACGAGCCGCCGGTGGAACGCCCGACGATGCCGTTCTCGCTCGGCGAGGCGCTCGACGCGCTCGAGGCGGACTCCTACATTCGCGCGTGCCTCGGGGAGCAGTACATCCAGGCCTTCACTGCGATCAAGCGCAACGAATACCGTCGGTTCATGCTCGCGGTCACGGACTGGGAGCTTCGTGAGTACCTCGACGCTCTCTAGATAAGAGGCATGCTCGCGGAGGGGACGCCGCGCTTCGAGGGGCCGGCTCGCAAGCGGGCGGTCCTCGCTCTCGACCGGACGATCGAGCTGTTCGCGAGAGAGGGCTTCTCGCGGGTGGACCGGACCGGCGCGTCGAGCGCCCGCCTCACGTCCCCGACCGGAGAAACGATCTGGCTCTCGATGGCTCGGGAGGGTCGCATCTTCGGAGGTACGTACGCGCTCGAGGTCGCGGCAGCCGGCCGTGTCCTCCCGGCGACCCGTGGCGTGTCGGCTCGCGGGCGGGGCATCGTCAGGCTGCAGGGAATCGAGTTCCGCGGCCGGCGGGGTGATGCCGCCGGCCGTGAGCTGGCGGAACGCCTGGCCGGCGACCACGAGCTCGGCGAGCGCCTGGCCGCCGTGCACTTCGAGAAGATCCGGATCGAGCCGGACGGGCGACCCGTGATCCGTCACCTGGGCGGGTCGCTCGTCTGGATCGCATTTCCGCCGCTCGTCAAGGCGATCCCGCTCGTGCCCGAGCAGGTACGCGCGACGATCGCTGCGCTCGGCGCCTTTGCGGCGGCCGGGCGCTGATCAGGCCTCGTACTCGAACGTCTCCTCGGGCCCGAAAGCCTTCTCCCTGATCCACCGGCGCGTGTCGGGACCGGTGAGCGGGTTGAAGAGCACGGCCGCAACGACGCCGCTGACGATCAGCATCGTATTGCGGGTCCGGTGCCTGTTCTGAGCCTTCTTGGCCCGGGTCGTCGCCTTGCGGATCTCCTGGCTGGTCTTCTGCACCTCGCGCACGAACTCCGGGTCGACCGCAATCCGAGCTGCAACCGCCCGCGCGGATGATCCACCGTGCTCGCCGTACAGGTCGCGCGTCGTCCCGAAGGCGTTCGCAAGCTGCCTGCGCAGCTTCTCGTCCCGCGCTAGTTCCTTCACGATCGGGCTCGCCGCGTCGATAGCCGCCTTCACGGCGACCACCCGCTTGAGCGTGTCCATCGAAGGTGTGAGAGTTTGGATGCTCGGCATCGCAGGAGTCCTTTCGTCGCGTCCTCGTACCAGCCAGTCTAGCGCGGGGCCGACCGAGCGGAAGACGTTCCCCGAGCCGCCTTCGGCTCGCTCCGGCTCGTGTCGATCGCCGTCGCGCCGGTTCCGTCGAGCGCCAGCTCGATGACCTCCTCGACGAACTCGGCGAGATGGAACTTCATCTCCTTGCGGACGTCCGTCGGGAGCTCCTCGAGGTCGGGCTCGTTCTCGCTCGGGAGAATCACCGTCGCCGATCCCGGCCCGCTGGGCGGCGAGCACCTTCTCCTTCACGCCGCCGATCGGCAGCACCTGCCCGGTGAGCGTGATCTCGCCGGTCATGGCGATCTCGTCGGACACGGGCCGTCCGGTCACGAGAGAGACGAGCGCGGTCACGATCGTGATGCCCGCCGAAGGCCCGTCCTTCGGCACTGCGCCGGCCGGCACGTGGACGTGGATGTCGTTGTCCTCGAACCACGTGTCGTGGACTCCGAGCGCGATCGAGTGCGAGCGTACCCAGGAAAGAGCGGCCTGAGCCGACTCGCGCATCACCTCTCCGAGCTGGCCGGTGATCGTGAGCGACCCCTTGCCCGACATCGAGGTCGCCTCGACGAAGAGGACGTCGCCGCCGACGGCCGTCACCGCCAGCCCGGTGGCGACGCCCGGCCCGGACGTGCGCTTGCGCACCTCGCTCGAGTAGCGGCGCGGCCCGAGCCACGAGCGCACGCGCTTCTCGTCGATCCTGGCCCGCTTCAGCTTGCCCTCGGCGACCTGACTCGCGGTTTTACGGCAGAGCGCGCCGATCTGTCGCTCGAGGCCGCGCACGCCCGCCTCGCGCGTGTACTCGCGAACCAGGAGGCGGAGCGCGCGATCCGTGAACACGGCCTGGCCCGGTTCGAGCCCGTTCGCCTCGACCTGCTTCGGAATCAGATACCGGCGTGCGATCGCCACCTTCTCGTCCTCGGTGTAGCCGGACAGCTCGATGATCTCCATGCGGTCGCGCAGCGGGGCCGGGATCGGCTCGAGCTGATTCGCCGTGCAGATGAACAGCACGCGCGAGAGGTCGAACGGAAGATCCAGGTAGTGGTCGCGGAACGTCGAATGCTGCTCCGGATCGAGCACCTCGAGCATCGCGCTCGCGGGATCCCCGCGCCAGTCGGCGCCCATCTTGTCGATCTCGTCGATCATGAACACCGGGTTCCGCGCCCCCGCGTCCCTGATCGCGCGGATGACCGTCCCCGGCATCGCCCCGATATACGTGCGACGGTGACCGCGGATCTCCGACTCGTCGCGGACGCCGCCGACCGAGATGCGCACGAACTTCCGGTCGAGCGTGCGGGCGATCGACTGGCCGAGCGACGTCTTGCCGACCCCGGGCGGCCCAACGAAGCAGAGGATCGGGCCGGAGAGATCGGCTTTCAGCTTCGAGACGGCGAGGTACTCGACGATCCGCTCCTTCACCTTCTCGAGGTCGTAGTGATCCTCGTCGAGGACTCGTCGCGCGCGGCGCAGGTCGAGGTTGTCCTCGGTCGCGACGTTCCAGGGCAGCGACACGAGCCAGTCGAGGTAAGTACGGATGACGCCGTACTCGGCGGCCGCCGACGGTAGCCGCGACAGCCGGTCGAGCTCCCGGCGGGCCTGCGCGGTCCGCCTCCTCGGGCAGGCCGGCCTCGTCGAGCTGGCGCCTCAGCTCCGCGAGCTCTGCCTGGTCGGCGTCGCCTTCGCCGAGCTCCTCCTGGATCGCCTTGAGCTGCTGGCGGAGGAAGTACTCGCGCTGAGACGCCTCCATCTCGGACTGCACCTGCGACTGGATCTTCGCGCCGAGCTCGAAGGACTCGAGCTCGCGGCTCAGGATGGCCGACAGGCGGCGGAGGCGCGCCTCGACGTTCGCCTCCTCGAGCAGCTCCTGCTTCTCGGCGATCGGGAGGCGCATCGTCGAGCCGATGAGGTACGTGAGCTCGCCCGGCGTGTCGACGTTCGCGACGGCCAGCTCGAGCTCGGCGGGCAGGTAGGGAGCCAGGTCGATGATCCGCGAGAAGAGACCCTGGACGTTCTTCGAGAGCGCCTCGACCTCGGGGGTCTCGGGCACGACATCGGGGACCTCGGCGAACTCCCCGCCAGGTACGGCTCCTCCTGTGTGAAGCGCTCGAGCTTGATGCGCCGGATTCCCTGAACGAGCACGCGTACCGTTCCGTCCGGGATCCGGAGCATGCGATGGATCACCGCGGCCGTGCCGACCGTGTGAACGTCGTCGGGACCGGGCGCCTCGATCTCTGGGCTCGTCGTGGCGAGCAGCGCGACCATCCGATCGCCCGCGACCGCGTCGTCGACGAGCTTGATGGAACGCTCCTGGCCGATCGCGAGCGGGCTCATCGCGTCCGGAAAGACCACCGTCTCCCGGAGCGGCAGGACGGGAAGCATCGGCGGGAGCTCGGCCTGCCCGACCTCGCTCCTCGAGCGGCGCGCTCTCCTCCGAATGGTCGGTCACGGCTGTCGCACGACGGCGATGTACACCGTCGCCGGCGCTGAAGGGCGTCGCTCGAGCGGGCAGCCTGACGGTCAGGAGACCCGCGGTCGTACGTCGCCTCGGCGCCCTTCGTCGGCCGACGTCCCCACCGACCGGGATGTGGCGCTCGAACGGCCCGTAGTCGAGCTCGATCTGCTGGTAGTGACCGATGCCGAACGGGCGGACGGCGACGGACGCCGGCGATGGTCAGGACGCCGTCCGAGATGGCGAGCGCGGATCTCGCCCGGGTCGACTCCGGCGAGGTCGCACACGACAGTGACGAGCCGGTGGATCGTCCGTGCGGAAGACGTCGGCGGGTGGGACGGAACGCCCGGCGGGCCAGCGCCTGACCGCAGGCGGCCGAGATCGGAGAACAGTTCCTCCATCTCGCTCAGCAGCCGCTCTCGGTCGGGACGTCGCCATGCAGGCAATCGTAGCCGCGGAGAACCGCTACTCTCGGCGCGTGGGCAAGTATGTGAAGCTCGGCGCTCTGGGGCTCGGGATCGTGCTGTGGGTCTGGTACGGCGCCGTGCTCCACGCCGGCGAGGTCAAGGCCAGGAAGGCCGCGCGCCGCGGCGAACTCTGAGCGGTGCTGGCACTGTCAGTCGTCGACGGCGACATCACGCAGCTCGAGGTGGACGCGATCGCGAACGCCGCGAACGACCATCTCTGGATGGGCGCCGGCGTCGCGGGCGCGATCAAGCGCGCCGGAGGCGACGAGATCGAGCGCGAGGCCGTCGCGAAGGGGCCGATCGAGGTCGGCGACGCCGTCGCCACCGGAGCGGGCGCGCTGCCGGCCCGCTGGGTGATCCACGGCGCGGTGATGGGCCAGGACCTGCGGACGAGCGCGGAGCTCGTCGAGCGGACGACGCGGCGCTGCCTCGAGGTCGCCGACGAGCTCGGAGCGAGATCGCTCGCGCTGCCTGCGTTCGGTACCGGCGTCGGCGGCTTCCCGCTCGACGAGTGCGCGCGGCTGATGGTCGGCGCCGCGCGGGCTTACGAGCCGCAGACGCTCGAGCGGGTCGTGTTCGCGGTCTTCGGCTCCGACGCCAGCCGGGCGTTCGAAGCGAGCGCTCGGCGGGAGCACGGCGTGAGCCGACGTCAAGGGGCTCGTCTGCGCGGGCGGCGAGGCGACGCGGCTCGAGGAGCTCACCCGCGTGACGAACAAGCACCTCCTGCCGGTCGGCCGGTGGCCGATGGTCTACTACCCGCTCGAGCTGCTCCAGCTCGCGGGGATCCGTGAGGTGCTGATCGTCACCGGCAAGCAGCATGCAGGCGATTTCATCGATCTTCTCGGCGACGGCAGGGTCGGCCACCGCGACGGCGAGCGGGCTGCTCTTCGAGCTCGATCTCACCTACAAGGTGCAGACCGAGGCCGGCGGCATCGCCCAGGTCGTCGGTATGGCCGAGAGCTTCGCCGCCGGCGACCGTCTCGTCGTCTGCCTGGGAGACAACGTCTTCGAGTACGCGGAAGCCGGGGCCATTCGCGCGTTCGCAGACGGGAACGAGGGAGCGAGGATCTTCGTCAAGGAGGTGTCCGACCCGGAGCGCTTCGGGGTCGTCGCCTACGGAGACGGACGGGAAGATCGCCGACGTCGTCGAGAAGGCCGGCGTCGTCGACCGGCGCTATGACGAGCCGCCCTCGAACGACGCCGTCGTCGGCCTGTACTGCTTCGGCCCCGACGTCTTCGAGGTCATCCGCAGCCTCGAGCCCTCCGACCGCGGCGAGCTCGAGATCACCGACGTCAACCGCGCCTACGCGGTTCGCGGCGACCTGGTCTGCACGCGCGTTCAGGGCTGGTGGCGCGACGCCGGCACGTACGAGTCGCTGGCGCGCATCGGCACGCTCATCGAGGAGACCGGGGTGAACAAGGTCCGGTGACGGTCGGAGGCGTCTTGTTGCTGCCGCTCGAGCAGTTCGAGGACGAGCGCGGCTGGTTCGTCGAGCTTGCGGCGGGAGAGCCTGCTGCCGAACCGCACCGTACAGACGAACGTCTCGTTCTCTCGCTGCGGCGTGATCCGCGGCCTCCATTTCCACGAGCGCGGCCAGGACGACCTGTTCGTCTGCCTGACCGGGACTGCACGGGTCGTCGTCCTCGACCGGGCGAGCGGCGAGTCGATGGCCGTCGACATCGGCGACGAGAACCAGGTCGGCGTCTACGTGCCCGGCCATCACGCACATGGGTTCGAGGCGCTCACCGACTGCCTCATGAGCTACCACGTGACCCGGGAGTACGAGCCGGCCAGTCCGGACGAGAGCACGCTCCCGTGGAACGACCCGCGGGTGGAGCATCTGTGGAGCACGGACACGCCGATCCTCTCAGCGAGAGATTCCCCCGCGCTCTGATCACCGGGGCCGGTGGTCAGCTCGGGACCGCACTTGCCGAGTCGTTTCCGTGGGCCGCGACGCTCGCCCGCGGAGCAATGGGACGTTCGCGACGCGGCGCCCGGGGTCGGTGAGCAGGACCTCGTCCTGCACGCGGCCGCCTGGACGCGTGTGGACGATGCCGAGGAGCAGGAGCGGCTCGCGACCGACGTCAACGTGCTCGGGACACGCCACGCCGTCGAGCTCGGCGCGCCCGTCGTCTACTTCTCCACGGACTACGTCTTCGACGGGACGAGCCGGGTGCCGTACGTCGAGTCCGCCGTGCCGCGCCCCGTGTCCGTCTACGGTCGGACGAAGCTCGAGGGTGAGGAGGAGCTGCGCTCGGGCTGGGTTGTGCGCAGCTCCTGGCTCTTCGGCTGGACCGGCCACAACTTCGTCCGGACGATGCTCCGGCTCGGTGCCGAGCGCGACGAGGTGCGCGTCGTCGCCGACCAGGTGGGCTGTCCGACCTACGTCGGCCATCTCGCCGAGGCAACGCGTCTGATCGTCGAGCCAGCCGTTCGGCACCTACCACGTCGCCGCGGCCGGCGAGTGCTCGTGGGCGGAGCTGGCCGAAGCGATCTTCGACGAGGCTGGGCTCGGCTGCCGTGTCGTTCCGATCTCGACCGCGGAGCTCGGCCGGTCGGCCCCGAGGCCGGCCTACTCCGTCCTGCGCAGCGAGAAGCCGGACACGCCTCGCCTGCCGCACTGGCGCGACGGTCTTCGCGCGTGCCTCGCCCGGCTTCTCTGATCCGACTACCATCGGCGGTGATGCGCCTCCTCGTCACGGGCGGCTGCGGCTTCATCGGCAGCCACTTCGTCAAGCGGCTCGTGGCAGCGGGTGACGAGGTCGTCGTGCTGGACAAGCTGACGTACGCGGGGAACCCGAGGAACCTCGACGGGGTCGACGTCGAGGTGATCGCGGGGGACATCGCAGACGCTGCCGCGGTCGCCCGGGCGGCCGGCGGCTGTGAGGCTGTCGTCAACTTCGCCGCCGAGACCCACGTCGACCGTTCGATCCTCGGCGCCGCGGAGTTCATCCAGACCGACGTCTTCGGCACGTACGTCCTCCTCGAGCACGCGAAGGAGACCGGAACGCGCCTGGTCCACGTCTCGACCGACGAGGTGTACGGCGACGTGCCCCCCGGGATCTCATCGGCGGAGGAGGACAGGCTGTGCCCGTCGAGCCCCTATGCGGCGTCCAAGGCAGGGGGCGACCTCCAGGTGCTGGCGCACGTCCGGACGTTCGGCGTCGATGCCGTGATCACGCGGGGCTCGAACACCTACGGACCGTTCCAGTACCCGGAGAAGATGATCCCGCTATTCGTCACGAACGCGCTCGACGGCCGGCAACTGCCTCTCTACGGAGACGGCCGCCAGACGCGCGACTGGCTCCACGTGCGTGATCACTGCGCCGCGATCGAGCTGGTGCTCCGCAAAGGGAAGACCGGCGAGGCGTACAACCTCGGCGGCGGCCGAGAGCTCGAGAACCGAGACGTGGCCGGTCGCATCCTCTCGTTGACCGGCGCCGACGGGAGCCTGCTTCGCCACGTCGACGACAGGCCCGGCCACGACCGCCGCTACTCGCTCGACTCGTCGAAGCTTCGCGCGCTCGGCTGGCGACCGGAGAGGGACTTCGAGACCGGTCTCGCCGAGACCGTCGCCTGGTACCGCGAGCGGCGCGACTGGTGGGAGCCCCTCAAGTCGGGCGAGTACCTCGATTACTACCGGCGGCAGTACGCGACCCGCCTTGGCGGCCAGGCGGGTTGACCGCGCATCGCTGGTAGAGTTCGTGCGTACCTGAACGAGGGGCGCTCCTTCGCCGTCAAGCCGTTTCGGCTCAGCCTCGCCCCGCCCGGACCCGAGGCTCAACTATCGCGAGAGGAGCGCCGATGCGCACGACCTCTGGATCAACGGTCGCGACAACGCTCGAGGTGACGCTTGTCTTGACCGACGCGCAGTACTTCTGGCTTCGAGAGGCGGCAGGCAAGGAGACGCCGCTCCTGAGCACGAGCCAGACCGTGGGACGACTGGTCGACCGGGCGATCGCCGCAGACCGGAGGGCGGCGACCCGTCGGGCCGCCCAGCTCGAGGTCTACGCTGCGAGCGGTTATTCCGAGCACCATCCCGACTATCCCGGCCGCCCGGCGGATCCGTCGGATGTCTGAACCGGGTCGTTCCGAGACCGCGCCTGAGATTCTGCCCGGGCGGCCGACTCGCAACAGGCCTCGTGTCGTTCCGGCGCCGTGGCTCGACTGCGGCCGCTGCGGTTGGCGTCACTACCCCAGCCAGGTGGCCGGAAGCTGGGAGCTCGTGGGGACGTGCAGCGCATGTGGCGAGCTCCTGCCTCGGCCCGAGCCTGCCGATCACGTCGTCTGAGCACGGGCTATCTGTCAGCTCGTCGCTCGCCCCGGCGTGGTCGGCCGAGGTGAACGGCCGGCGGTCGCCGGGCTTCATGACTCGCCTTGGGGTCCTCTGGCTCTGGGGAGCCGATGTCGAGAGGGGCTGGTCGTTCATGCGCTTGAACGTCGTCCCGATCACCGCCTGCGCCTGACGACGGGGGACGACCCGTCGGCGCGTCGGCTCACGGCCGGCGCTCTTCGGGCAAACCGGTCTGACGCGTCATCACGAAAGCCTTACGACCTTTGGCTACCCTGGGCGGAGGCTCGACCGGCCCGCCCGTCTCGATGCGCCGCCTGCTGATCCTCCTAACCGCAGCCCTCGGCCTGTTGCTTCCAGGCGTGCTCTTGGGCAAGCCGGACGGCGGCGGCCAGACGTTCGCAATCTCGGGCTTCGGCTGGGGGCACGGTGTGGGAATGAGCCAGTGCGGCGCCTACGGCTTCGCCAAGCACGGTCGCGGGTACCGCGAGATTCTCGCCCACTACTACCAGGGCACCGAGATCGGGAAGGTGGGCGGCCCCCGGATCCGCGCCCTTCTCGCCGACGGCCGCAGCTCGATCGAGGTCGGCTCCGAGTCCGCCTTCCAGGTCGAGGACGCGTCGGGAGCTCGTCAGCTCCCCGCAGGGCGATACCGGCTCGGTGAGGGTCTCCGCCTGGCTGTCGGCGACAAGCAGGTGCAGCTGAGCGGAAAGGTCACGTTCGTTCCGGGCAAGGCGCCGCTCACACTCGACCGCCCCTACCGCGGGCGGCTCGTCGTCACCCGTGGCGGCGGCGGGCTGCAGGTCGTCAACGATCTCGGGATCGAAAAGTACGTTCGCGGAGTCATAGCGGGTGAGATGCCGGCCGACTGGCACCCCGAGGCGCTCAAGGTTCAGGCCGTCGCAGCGCGTACGTACGCGCTGGCGAGCCGTAAGCCGAAGCAGGCCTTCGATGTCTTCGCCGACACGCGCAGCCAGGTCTACGGAGGTATCGAGGCGGAGAGGCAGACGACGAACGCAGCCGTCGGCGCCACCCGCGGTCAGGTGGTGGAGTTCAAGGGCAAGATCGCCTGGACGTTCTTCTCGGCCAGCTCCGGCGGCAAGACCGCAGCCATCTCGGATGTGTGGAAGGGCTCGGAACAGCTCCCATACCTCGTCTCGGTAGAGGATCCGTTCGACGACGTGTGCCCGTACCACAGCTGGGGCCCGCTCCAGTTCACCGCTGCTGAGCTGCGGGCAGAGCTCGGTAACAAGATTCCGGGCGGGCTCGAGAGCCTCACCGTGGAGCGCAACGCGTCAGGTCGTGTCGACTTCGTGGCTGCGAAGGGAAACGGTAGGACGACCCAGATCTCCGGATCCGAGATGCGAAGCGCACTCGGGCTTCGCTCGACCTGGTTCAGGATCGAGAAGGGGTGAGACGCGGCGTGCGGGCCGGCGCCCTGGCGCTGATCCTGGGGCTCGGGATCGGGCTGACGATCGTGCCCGGCGCGCTCGCCGGGGCGGGCAGGCGTAGCCGTCGGAGTCGACGGCGCCGCGTCCGCGGACGAGGTCGCGGTGCTCGTCGAGCAGGTCACCGGCGCGGTTCCCGATCGTGCTCTCGACCCGATCGGCGCCATGACGGTCAGCGTGCCGGACGTCACCGCCGCGCTCGCGGCGCTGGCGGACGCCGATGGCGTGGCGTTCGTCGAGCCGGTGACGCGCACACGGTCGCTGGCATTCGTGCCGAACGACCCCCTGACGTCGTATCAGTGGTATCTCGAGGCGGTCCAGGCGTTCAACTACTGGGATCTTCGACCGGCACTGGCCCCCGTCCGCGTGGCGATCGTCGACTCGGGCATCGACGGCGGGCACCCTGAGTTCGCCGGGCGGATCGCCGAGGCGAAGAGCTTCGTCGAGGGGCAGGGGATCGAGGACGTGGTCGGCCACGGAACGCTCGTCGCGGGTGAGATCGGCGCCGCGCTCGACAACAGCGAGGGAATCGCCGGCGTCGGCTTCTCGGCCGAGCTTCTCGTCGCCAAGGTCGTCGCTCCCGACGGGTCAATCAGCCTGGAGGCAGAGGCCAAGGCGATCCGCTGGGCGGTCGACCGCGGCGCACGCGTCATCAATCTCAGCCTCGGGGGTATTCGCGATCCCAGGGATCCGGTTCGTGACCAGTACTCCGCGCTCGAGCAGGCGGCGATCGAGTACGCCCGTTCGAACGGGGTGATGGTCATCGCCGCGGCCGGCAACTGCGAGCTGCCCGGCGAGTGTCCCTACCCGTACGCGAGCTATCCCGCCGCCCTGCCTCACGTGATCGGTGTCGGCGCGCTCAACACGACATCGGGCGTCCCGAGCTTCTCGAATCGCGACCCGAGGTACGTCGATCTCGGCGCGCCGGGCGTCCAGATCGTTTCGACCTTCCCCTTCTCCCTCACCTTCCCGAGCTGCCAGCCCCGCGGGTACTCGATCTGCGCGTCGAACGACCTGATCGGGGGCAACGGGACGTCGTTCTCCGCGCCGCTCGTCAGCGCGGCTGCCGCGCTCCTCCTGGCGCTGTACCCGAACCTCGACGTGAACCAGGTGGCGAACATCGTCGAGCAGACGGCAACCGACATCGGCTCGATCGGGCGCGACGCGGGCTCGGGCCAGGGTCGACTCAACATCCGGGACGCTCTCGGCGCCGCCGCGGTTCCCTCGTTCCCGTACCCCTCAGACCGGTACGAGACGAACGACGACGCAGGCCTGAAGGCGCAGCGGCTCTACGGCAACCGCCCCTCGGTGAGTGCGACGATCGACTACTTCGACGATCCGGACGACGTGTACGCCGTGTACCTGCGCGCGGGTCAGCGCATCAGGATCGTGATCGCTGGGCCGAAGGGCCAGCGTCCCACGGTCGTCCTCTGGCGGCCCGGGACCGGCCATGTCACGCCGGTCACCCAGGTTGCCCTGCGCACCGGGAGAATCATCGCCTTCAAGACCGGCTTCGACCCCGTCCGTCTCGATCAGGGCCCAGAAGGCCGGGTGGCACTACGTCAACGTCAGGGCACAGCCGAATCGGTGGGGGCCCTACCGGCTGAGGGCAAGGAAAGGCTAGGCCAGCAGCTCGCCGTCCGGCACCTCGCGGATCTGCCGCGCGGGGTTGCCGACGACGACGGCACGGGCAGGAACGTCGCGGAGCACCACCGCTCCCGCGCCGACGAACGCCTCCTCGCCGATCTCGATCCCGGGAAGCAGCACCGCACCGCCGCCGATCCGAGCGCCTCGCCGGATCGTCGGGCCCTTCATGGCCGCGCAGCCGCTCCTCCGTTCTACCCATGAAGTTGTCGTTCGTCGTCACGACGCACGGCGCGACGAAGACGTCGTCCTCGAGCTCCGAGTACGCCGTGAGGTAGGCGTTCGCCTGGATCCGGCAACGGGCGCCGATGACGACGTCGTTCTCGACGAACGCTCCGCGGCCGATGACCGTGTCGTCGCCGATCGTGCAGCGCTCCCGGACGCACGCCTGATCGCCGACGATCACCCCGCTGCCGAGCGTCGAGCCGGCGAAGACGACCGCGCCGGCGAGGATCGCCGACCCGGCGCCGACGACGAGCGGGTCGAGCTCTGTGCGGCTCGCCGTCGAGCGCGGGCCCAGGGTGGGCTGCTTGCCGACGACGGCATGGTCGCCGACTGCGACGTTCTCGCCCAGCACCGTGTCGGCGTACACGACCGCGCTCGTGGCCCTGTCGCTCATGCAGGCTGCTGCTCGAGCGACAGCTGGAGCTGCTCGAGAGCCCTGACGACCGCGACGCCGTTCCGGGCGGCTCGCAGCGGGTCGCCTTCTCCGCGGACGAGCGAGAGAAAGTGGCTGCACTCGAGCCGTAGCGGCTCGTCGTTCGCGATTCGCGGGCTGTAGATGTCCCCGGTCCGCGTCCGCCACTCTCCGTACGTTCCGAGAGACTGCTCGGCGGCGCTGTCGTAGACCGTGACCTTGCGATCGAGCTCCATGTCGTCGAACACGGCCATCTTCCGCGAGCCGACGACCGTCATGCGCCGCATCTTGTGCGGGTCGAGCCACGAGAGGTGCATGTGCGCGACCTGCCCGGACGGGAAGCGCAGGTAGCAGAAGACCACGTCCTCGATGCCTTCCTTGAGAAACGACTCGCCGCGCGCCCAGACCTCGGACGGCTCCTCGCCGAGCAGGAGCAGGATCACCGACAGGTCGTGGACGCCGAGGCTGCCAAGCGCGTTCTCCTCCGGCCGGATCGTGCCGAGGTTCTGCCGGTTGCCGTACACGTAGAGGACGTCTGCCGAGGTCGCCGGAGTCGACGATCTCCTTCAGCTTCCGTACGCCCGGGTGGTAGAGGAGCAGGTGACCGGGCATGAGCACCCGTTGTCCCGCCTCGGCGAGCTCGACGAGCTGCTCCGCCTGATCCGCGGCCAGCGCCATCGGCTTCTCGACGAAGACGTGCTTGCCGGCGGCGATCGCGCGCTTCGCGAGCTCGACATGAGTGGGCACGGGTGTCGCGACGACGACCGCTTCGACCTCGTCGTCCTCCAGGACATTCTCGAAGCGGTCGGTCAGCCGCGTCGCCGGGAAGCGGGTCTTCATGCCTTCGAGTCGCTCGGCGTCCTGGTCGCAGATCCACGCGAGCTCGGCGAGGTCGGCGAAGTTACGGGCGAGGTTCGCGCCCCAGCGTCCGAGCCCGATCTGTGCGATCACGGCCGTCACAGCTTCCAGACCTTGCCGCCCACGTTTCCGTCGACTCCCGTTGCGTTGCGCAGGTCGACGACGAGGCGGGCGCGGTTCGGAAGATCCTCGTAGTCGACTCCATCATGCGCGGTGACGATGACGACGCAGTCAGCCGCAGCGACGGCTTCGTCGAGCTCCACCGACACGAGGTCGTACTCGGGGAGCGTCGGGCACGTGCAGATCGGTGTAGCCGACCTCGGCCCCGCTCTCGCGAAGCAGCTCGATCAACCTGAGCGACGGCGACTCGCGCAGGTCGCCGACGTTCTCCTTGTACGAGACGCCGAGCAGGTGAACGCGACTGCCCTTGAAGGGCCGCCCGTGATCGTTCAGCGCCCGCCCGATCTTCTGGAAGCAGAAGAACGGCATGTTCTCGTTGACCTTGCCGGCCAGCTCGATGAACTCGGTGTAGAAGTCGAACTCCCGCGCCTTCCACGAGAGGTAGAAGGGGTCGACCGGGAGGCAGTGACCGCCGAGCCCAGGGCCGGGCTTGAAGCTCATGAAGCCGAAGGGCTTCGTCGCCGCGGCGTCGACGACCTCCCAGACGTCGACACCGATCCGGTCACAGAGCTGGGCGAGCTCGTTCACGAGGGCGATGTTGACCGAGCGGAAGATGTTCTCGAGCAGCTTCACGAGCTCGGCGGCGTCGGGCGACGACACGGAGACGATGGTTTCGATCGCGCGGCCGTAGAACCTGGTCGCCCGCTCCGTACAGGCGGGTGTCAGCCCGCCGACGATCTTGGGCGTGTTCTGCGTCGTCCAGTCGGTCCGGCCCGGGTCGACGCGCTCCGGCGAGAAGGCGAGATGGAAGTCCTTGCCGGCCACGAGACCGCTCGTCTCGAGGACCGGGCGGAGCTCCTCCCGCGTCGTGCCCGGATACGTCGTCGACTCGAGCACGACGAGCTGCCCTCGCTGCAGTCGCTGGGCGAGCTCGCGTCCTGCTCCGAGAACCATCGAGAGGTCTGGCTCGCGCTGGCGAGTGAGCGGGGTGGGAACAGCGATCAGGACGGCGTCCGACTTCGCGCGTCGCGTCGTAGTCGGTCGTCGCGACGAGCGTATTCGCCTCGACGAGCGTGCGGATGGCCTCCGCGGGGACGTCGGCGATGTGGCTCCCGCCTCGGTTGATCGTGGCAACCACGTCCTCGTCGACGTCGACGAGAACCGTAGGAACGCCGGCCTCGGCGAACAACTGCCCGAGCGGCAGGCCCACGTAGCCAGCCCCGATGACGGCGAGCTCTCTGGTCACAGCGCGCCCATCGTACAGAGCAGGTCTGCGATCCGAACTGATGCCTCTCCGTCGCCGTAGAGCGGCGGATGCGCAGGTTGTGGCGCGGCCTCTCGCACGGCGGAGAGGATCAGATCGGGGTCGGCGCCGACGAGGCGGTTCCACCCGCTCTCGACGGTCTCGACCCACTCCGTGCTCGTCCTTAGAGTCACACAGGGGACGCCGTACCAGTACGCCTCTTTCTGGACGCCCCCCGAGTCGGTCAGGACGAGACGCGCCTGGGACGCGAGCGCGGCGAAGTCGATGTACCCGGCCGGTGGTACGAGGCGAATGTGCGCCGCGAGCGCGATGCGATTCGCGGACAGCGCTTCGAGGGTGCGGGGATGGGCCGGGAAGACGATCGGCTCCGTGACCTCGTTCAGCGCGTGGGCGATTCTGGCGAGCGGCTCGGGACGGACGTTTGCCTCGCGGTGGAGGGTCAGGAGGAGGTAGCTGCCAGGCTCGACACCGGCGCCCGCGAGTGCCTGCGACCGCTCCTGGGCAAGCGGCGCCAGCCTGAGGTTCGCGTCGAGCATGACGTCTCCGACGACGTGGACGCCTTCCGTTATCGCCTCGGCGGCGAGGTTCGCTACGGCGACCTCGCTCGGACAGAGAAGCAATGCGGAGAGCCGGTCGACGACGATCCGGTTCAGCTCCTCGGGCATCGTTCGGTCGAACGAGCGCAGCCCGGCTTCGACGTGCGCCACGGGGGTCCCGAGCTTCGCCGCCGCGAGCGTGCCTGCGAGCGTCGAGTTCGTGTCCCCGTAGACGAGCACCACGTCCGGTCGCTGCTCGAGGACCGCGCGCTCGATGCCCGGCAGCATCCGGGCCGTCTGCTCCGCGTGGGTGCCCGAGCCGGACTCGAGCCGGTACGCCGGTGGGTCGAGGCCGAGCTCGTCGAAGAAGATCTCCGACAGCTCGCGGTCGTAGTGCTGGCCCGTGTGGAGCACGACCTCCTCGCACCGGCCGCGGAGGGCGAGGGAGAGCGGCCCGGACTTGATGAACTGCGGCCGGTTCCCGACGACGGAGAGGATGCGCACCCGGCCGAGACTACGGGAGCGGCTCACTGAGCCGCGCCGATTCACGCTGCATCTGCCGCGTCTACCAGCCGGGCGCCCACCGATCTCGAGGACGACGAATCCGTTCGCGTGCCCCCCGCTATTCGTAAGCGACTCCCTCTCGGAGGCACGGCCAGAACGCCGAGGACGCCTGGCTATACTGGCCCGCCGGGGCCGTTAGCTCAGCTGGTAGAGCAGGGGACTCTTAATCCCAAGGTCGCAGGTTCGAATCCTGCACGGCCCATGGAAAGTCCCTGCAAGCAGGGCTCTCCGTTGCCAGGGAGGACGCCGAAAGGCGCGCTACAAGGGGATCCTCATGGCGCGCCACGCCATCGACCAGCATGGCGCCTTCGAGGTGCTACGCACCCACTCGCAGCGCAACGGACGCAAACTCACCGACGTCGCAGCGGCAATCGTCGAAAGCCATCTGCTGTTGCTACCCCCACTTCCCCAGCCCCCGCAGGCGATGGGTCCCGATCCACCGCCGGTGTGAGTCCCAGCTGTCGGAGCTGGCGCGGCAACGGCTGCTGTGACCATTGCTGACCCTCGTCCATCCCTAGGGGCTCCGCCGCCCGGCCCGGTCGCTGGTGCCGTTCCTGGACGCGCGGGCGAATCCAGGATGCCGTTGACGGGGTCCCGGATGAGGGATCGTCGAGCGGGAGGCCGAGGTCAAGGCCAGGGTGATCGCTGACGCGTCGCGGATCGAGCGGGAGGTGCGGGAGCGCGCAGAGGTGCTGGCGAGGGAGTTGTACGAGTCGAGGACCTCGACCTACTCCTCGCCGAAGTAGTCGCGGTCCACCCGCTTCACCGCGCCGAGTCGGGCAACGCGCTAAGGTCCAAGGCGACCGCTCGCTTGTGACCGGCCCTCACGACGTAGCCGGCGCGGACCGCGTGACGGTCTGGCCCGAGTCGACTACGAGCGTCTGGCCAGTGACGCTAGTGAGCGCGGTGGCGATGGTGAGGTATACCCGGGCCACCTCTTCGACCGTGACGAGGCGTCCCAAAGCGGTCCCCTCTCGTAGCAGGTCGTACCACTCCGGGATGTGAGCCCATTCGCGCTCGTTCCTTGACGTGGGAATGTCACCGGGCGCAACTGCGTTGATTCGGATTCCCTCGCGACCCAGGGAGCCGGCAAGAGCGCGAACGAGACCGAGAAGGCCAGCCTTCGCCGCTGCGTACGCCCCGAGACCGTACGAGACGAGAGCATCGGTCGACGATGTGAAAGAGATCGACCGGTCACCGTCAGCGAGGCGAACATTCGGGAGCGAGAACTTGAGGGTGATCAGTGCCGTCATGAGGTTCTGGTCGATGGAGGCGCGGATCGCCTCGAACGGAAGATCACAGAAGTCGTCGACAGTCTTCTCGATCGCGAGAGCGCCGCCTGCGACAGCGACGACGTGCTGTACCGGGCCGAGATCTGAGAGCAACGCCTCCACGGCCGCTGGGTTAGTCAGGTCTACCGAGTAGGCCCTGTAGGCTGGATGGCTACCCTCGACGGGCTTGCGGTCGAGTCCGATAACCGAAAAACCAGCATCCAGGAAGGCGGCGACCGTTGCGCTTCCGATTCCCCCGGCGGCGCCGGTGACAAGGACCTGTCTCACGCGTGAGCTGGCCACATGGCGAGAACCGCCTCGAGTTCGGCTCGCTCCTCCGCCCAGAGCGCCGAGATCGGGGGGCGCACGGCGCCGTGCTCGAGCAGCCCGACGAGCGTCATCGCTTCCTTCACGACCGATACGTTGAGACTGTTCGCGTTGCGAGCCCGAAGCCGCTCGAAGGGAGCGATCAGCCGCCAAACGTTCATCGCTGCGCTCATATCCTCCGCGCGGAGCGCTTCCAGCATCTCGATCGACAGCTTCGGAGCGAGGTTCACTAGGCCGGAAGTAAAGCCGCGCGCTCCAACGAGCCAGAAGAACGGCGCCCACAGCTCCGCCAGGCCGCAGATCGGCACGACAGCCTCGCCGTAGCCGGCCGCGAACTCGGCGAATGCCAGAACATCCGGGAGCGCATACTTGATCGCGACGACATTCTCAATCTCGACCACCCTGTCGAGGACGCTCGTGGAGAGCCCCCGCCCTCGGACGTAAAGGACGACAGCGCCGTCGACGGACCCGGCCAGAGCTTCGTAGTAGCGGATGAGCCCGGGATCGGAGATGTAGGGATCGGACGGGAAGTGAACCATGATGCCCGAGGCGCCGCGTTCGATCCCCTTCTGCGCCTGATCGATCGCCTTCCAAAGATCACCGCCAACACCGACCAGGGCCGTCGTACCGGCTGAGGCCTCGATCGTGACAGCAGCGACCCGTTCGGCCTCCTCGCCCGCCAGACTGGTGTACTCGGACGTGTTGCCACAGGCGACGACAACATCGATCCCGCTCGTCGCGATACGTCCGACGACGTCACCGAGCTCCCCGTAGTTGACTGTGCCGTCCGCATGGAAGGGCGTCACTGGTATCCCATGGATGCCCTCGAGGACGGCCGTGCCCGCGGGCGCCATCGAAGTATGGTATGCCAGACACCATGCCCGAGGGTGTATACGAAGCGGTTCTTGACCGGCTGGATCCTCTCTCTCGCGAGCCGCCGGTTCCACAGCTCGCTGTACGCTCCGAGTACAAATCCGCTCCTTCGCTCCATGCTCGATGACCTCCAACACCAGGTAGCGATGGTCGGCGTCTCGACACGGCGACGACGGTCGACCTGGGCGGGCGAGGCGGACGAGCACAGAGCAATCTTCGAAGCGGTCGCCGGCAGACACGCGGATCTTGCGGCCGAGCTGCTTCACGCCCACATCGGCAAGTTCCTCGCACTCGTCATTGATCACGCACCACGCGAGGCCACCACGAAGGAGGAGAGAGGATGAGAACGGCACGTCGATTGGTAGTGACGGCCGCTGCGATGGCCGTGATACTCATGGCGATCGTCGCGTGCGGGGGTGGCGGAGACGGCGAGACCACCGAGGCGGCGGCCACCACGAGCGATCAGGGCGCGGCGACAACCGAAGCTGGGACGGAGACTGCCAGCACGTCCGAGAGTTCGGGCGAGAACATCGAGCTGACAATGTGGTTCTGGGGGGAGCTCGACGCACCAGGCGCGAACGACTGGCTTCAGGCGGCCGCCGACTCTTATCACGAAGAGCACCCGAACGTCACCATCAAGATCGTTGAGCAGGCGACGGAGACCTTCATCGAGTCGTTCCAAACTGCTGCGTCTGCGAAGGAGGGGCCAGACATCGCAGCGCAGTGGGCGACAGGCCCTGTCCTGACCCAGGTCTGGGCCGGAGCAATCGCACCACTCTCGGACCTCGTACCCGCCGATGAGATTGCCCACTGGCTGAACACCTCGGAAAACACGTTCGACGGCAAGGTCTGGGCAATGCCGGTCTACCTGCTCGGACTCCCGTGGGCCTACAACAAAGATCTCTTTGCCCAGGCGGGTATCGACTCGCCGCCCGCGACATGGGACGAGTTCATCGCCAGTTGCCAGCAACTGCGCGACGCTGGAATCACGCCACTCGCATTCGGCAACGACGCGTACTGGACGACACAGCTAATGCTGCAGAGCCTCGACTCACTGCAGGATGTCGTCGACGCGAATGTCGGCAAGCAGAGCTTCACCGATCCGAAGTTCGCCTCGTTCGAAGACGCGTGGAAACAAGCCGTCGACGCACAGTGTTTCAACGAAGACATCGCATCGGTCGACCTGTCGACTGGCCAGGAGCAGTTTGCCGCTGGCAAGGCAGCCATGACGATCGGCACCGACGGCCAAGTGCGAACCTGGGCGAAGGATGTCGGCGCCGACAAGGTTGGTGTCTTCAAGTGGCCGGTATACGGCGATGGCGCCCTCAAGGACGTCTATGACGCGACCCAGTCGACGTCCTACTTCGTCACATCGTGGACAGAGTACCCACAGGAGGCCGCGGACTTCCTGGTCTATCTCCACAGCCCAGAGCAGATAGATGCGTGGTTTGAGGCGACCGGGGTTCCGCCTGCCGACGACCGGTTCGACACCGCGAAGATCACCGATCCGCTCGACAAGGAGCTCTTCGAATTGGCCACCACCGGGCCCCAGGTCTGGTTGCAGAACTTCTTCCCGCCCCAGATCGACCTGAACGGCAACAAGCCCGCCCAGGAGCTGATCTTCAGCGGCCAGGGCGACGGAGCTCAAGCGGCCGAGGTGCGTCAGCGTGCAGCCGAAGCCTGGAAGCAGGCGAACCCCGAGGAGGTACAGAACTGGGAGAGCTGGCAGCCACCGGACCTCGGCTCCTAGTGAGCTAGGGAACACCAAGCCCGAGTGCATCTGCCAGGCCGAGTCAGGCCGAGGCGGCGCGGGGAGCGTCGTCTCGGCCTCTATCTACTCATCGCTCCCGCTCTGCTCTTGATCGGGGTGGTCTTCCTCTACCCGTTCGGGCGTCTGCTCTACATCAGCTTCCATTCCGGCCCGAACGGCACCGACGGCCCGGCGACGGTTTCCAACTACAGCTTCGTTCTTCAGGACGAGATCTTCCGCCAGGCGGTCGAGCACAATCTCCTGCTGATCATCTCAGTCCCGATCGTGACCATTCTTGCGCTCGCGATCGCGTTGATCCTTCACGAATCGATCCGCGGCTGGCGCATCTATCGAACGGTCGTATTCATGCCGTACATGATCGCGATCCCGGTCCTCGGGTTCACCTTCATCTATCTACTCTCGCTCAACGGCGTCCTGAACACCGCTCTCAGGAGCATCGGACTCGGCGCTCTCGCCCAGGACTGGCTCGGAAGTCCCGACTGGGCTCTCCCGTCGATCGCCGCCCTCATCATCTACCACGAGCTTGGGTTCGGCGTGATCCTCTTCCTGGCCCGCCTGCTGTCCCTCCCGGAGGAAGTCTTTCAGGCAGCCCGCATCGACGGCTGCCGCTGGTTCCGGATGCACCTGCGAGTCACCCTGCCGCAGATGCGCTCCGTCATCGGCGCGTTCGTCACGCTCGAGCTGATCACGATGCTCTCGTGGGTTTTCGCCTATGTCTACTCGACGACTAAGGGTGGGCCGAATTTCGCGACCTACATCCTCGAACTCTTCATCTATGAGAACGCCTTCACCTTCCGCGCCCCCTCGATCGCCGCCGCCGTCGCGGTGCTCCTGCTCGCGGTAACGAGCGTGCTCGTCCTCGTACGCTTCCGACGCGGTGTCGCCGAGGTGAATCTTGAGTAGCAGGCGAAGGGAGAAGCAGGTCGCAGGGAAGACCATGGCTCAGATCGCCATGCTGGCCGTCGGCGTCCTGACCGTGTACCCGCTCTACTTCATCATCATCACAGCGTTCAAGACGCGGGCGGAATATCTGGACAACCGCTTCCTGCCACCGTCCGATCCGACGCTCGAGAACTTCCGGCGGGCGTTCCGCGATGGAGAGCTGCTCACCTGGATCGGGAACTCGGTCATGATCACCATCGCCTCGGTCGTCGTCTCCACCGTCGGTCGCTGCGCTTGCCGCGTACCCGCTCGCCCGTGCCAGCTTTCCTGGGCGACGCGTGTTCTTCAGTCTCACGTCGCGCTGATGGTCGTTCCACCGGTCGTGCTCGTCGTCCCGCTGTTCCTCTTCTTCGTCGACCTCGGCCTCATCAACTCGCGTCTGTCGGTGATCATCATCTACGCCGGGTTGCTCGTCCCGTTCTCCGTGTTCCTGCTCGTCAATTTCTTTGCCACGATCCCCCGGTCGCTCGAGGACGCCGCACGCATCGACGGCGCCCGGCGGCTGCGTACGCTCTGGAGTCTCATCCTCCCGCTCTCCGCCCCCGCCATGGTCACGATCGTCGTCGTCAACGCTGTGTGGGTCTGGAACGAGCTCCTGATCGCGCTGGTTTTCCTCCAGGACAACAGCGCCCGAACGCTCACTGCCGGCCTCACGTTCTTCCAGGGCCGGTTTCTCTCCGACCAGCCGCTCGTCATGACCGGCGCGTTGATCGCCGCAGTGCCGATGCTCGTGCTCTACCTCGTCGGCCAGCGCTTCTTCATCCGCGGCCTGACCGCCGGTTTCGGTAAGTAGCCCTCTTCTGCGCATGCTCTCTGCAGCTCCTTCGTGAACCGCCACGGGCTTCGCTCGTTCCGGACTTCATCCTGAAACGCGCGAGCGAGCTCGACCGAGATTCACGACGGCGAGCTCGGGCGTGTCGAGCTCGAGAAGAGCGACGCCCTCCGGGCCGGTCTCGTCGACGCGCTCGGGCTCGAGCGCATTCCGCGGTCGACCGCCCCTCTTCAACAGCGAGGCCGAGTCGCACGAGACGGGTTCGACATCGAGAAGCTCGTCTACGAGGCGCTACCCGGCCTCCCGGTCCCGGCGCATCTCTACGTACCGGCGTCCGCAGGGGCCGCACCCGGCGGTCGTCCATTCCCCCGGCCACTGGATGGAAAACGCGAAGCTCGAGCCCGATCTTCAGCTCCTGAACATGCGTCTCGTGCGAAGCGGGCTCGCCGTCCTCTGCTACGACCCGCTCGGTCAGGGCGAGCGAAGAATCGGCTGGCATCAACACGGCCAGCTCGCGCCGCTGCTCGTGGGCTTCACCTCGCTCGGCGTGATGGTCACCGAGAGCCTCGACGGCACTCGACATCCTGGCGAGCCACCCCGATGTTGACGCGTCGCGTCTCGGAATGACCGGCACGTCAGGTGGAGGCTTCTCGACTATCTTCGCAACCGCGACCGACCGGCGCATCTCCGCGGCGGCGATCGCGTGCATCGTCAACACGCACTCCGGCCAGATCAGGGACGCAGCATTCGGCACCGGCTGGGACGGATGGGTCGACCTCTGCAACCAGGTCCCGGGCCTGTGCGCACTCGGCTCGATGGCCGAGGTGATTTCCTGCGCCGCCCCACGTCGCGTCGCGGTTGTCCACGCGGAGGACGATCCGCCGTTTCCGCTCGCGGGCGCCCGGAAGGTCGCAGCCGGGGTCCGCGGCCTCTACAAGGCGACCGGGGCAGCTGGCCGCTTCGACTACGCCGAAGTGCCCGGTGGGCACGGCCTCCACCGAGCTACTCGCGATTCCGTGGCAGCGTTCCTGACCCGTGAGCTCGTGGGCTCGGAGCCGGCGATGGAGCTCGAAGAGCAACTCCTCCAGCCGCTCTGGGAGATCACCCACGACGTTGCTCGTGCAGAGCGTCCACAGCGACGTGCGGACGCGCCCGACTTCGCATCCGACGGCCGCTGCCTAGACCGGATGGTCGACTCAAACGGGCCGCTGGTCGAACTCGCGAGAGCGCGCGCACCGCGGCTGCGGCAGGAGCGCCAGCCGCTCACCAGCGAGGGACTCCAAAGGGCACTGGGCCCCTTCCCCAAGCGCGCGTCACTCGCTGCCCGGGTCACGAACCACGTAGCAGTCCCAGACGGGTACGTGCAGCGTGTCGTCTACCGACCGGAGGAAGGTATCTGTCCTCGACGCCGTCTTCTTCCTCCCCGAAGACTGGTCGGACGCGTTTCCGCCCGTCTTCGTGATGATCGACGAGGGAGGGAAGGAGCAGGCGATCGACTCGATCGAGGCCGAGCGCGCCCGTGAGTCGGACTGCGCTCTCTTCCTTCCTGACCTCCGCGGGACTGGAGAGTCGGCCGCATCCGAGTTCGAGGTCGCCACCGCCGCCTGGATGCTCGACCGTGACCTCCTCAACCAGCGCGTCTGGGATGTCCTGCGAACGGTCGACCTCCTGTCCGAGCGCTACTCGACCGGCCAGCAGATCGGCAAGGAACAAATCGTCGTCTGGGGCCGCGGAGCGTTTGGCCTCGTCGCTCTGATCGCAGCCGCGCTCGATCTGCGCATCGCCGCCGCCGGGACGACGGGGCTGACGTCGCTCGAGCACCTCCTCGTCGAGAACTCGCGGATCACACCGATGGCCTACCGCTATCGGCTCCTCGAGTCGCTCGACGTTGATGATCTCGTCCGGCTCGCGGAACCCCGCGCCCACGTCGCCGCCACCGCGGCGGACGCCCCGGCATGCATCGATGCCGCCCTCGCCCTCGCCCGAATGTCAGCGGCCGGAAGGTGAGCGTCGAGGAAGTGGCCGCGGGTCTCTACCGACTTGAGGAGGATGACAGCGGCCGCGCACTCTGCCAGTTCGTTGTCGCCGGCGCGACGCGCGCCCTGGTCGTCGACACAGGCCTGCCCGAGAGCCCGTCCGGTGGGATCCTCCCGCTCCTCGTCGAACTCGGAATCGAGGAGGACCCGCTCGTACTTCTCACTCATCCCGACGCAGACCATTGCGGCGGCACAAGCGCTGTTCTCACGGCACGGCCGGCCAGTGAGGTGATCGCGAACGCACAGGACTGCCGTCTGCTGGGAGACCCCGAGCGGACAATCGCCGAGCGCTACCAACGCTACGCCATCTCAGACGGCCTCGTCGCGTCGGAGACGGTGCTCAGGCTCATGCGCGCACGTCTCGATGGGACGTACCAGGTCACCCGGCCGCTCGACTCCGAAGAGCTTCTCGACCTCGGCGATCGGCACTGTCGGATCCTGTGCGTCCCGGGCCACAGCATGGGCCACGGCGCCGCTTGGCTCCCCGACAGCGCGTGTTCTGATCGCCGGGGACGCCGTGATGGGTCGGGGCATTCGTAACCGCGACGGATCGCTACTCTATGCGCCGCAGTTCCTATCGCCGGTCGCCTACCGTGCGACGATCAAACGGATCCAGGTGCTGGGTGTCGACCTCCTGCTCTGTGCGCATGAGCCGCCGCGTAATGGGCGCGAGGTCGACGACTTCCTCAGCGAGTCCCTGGCCGCGCTCGACGACCTGACACAGCTCGTCACCGACGCCCTCGCCGCCGGAGCGACCACGCTGGCCGCGATCTGCGCCTCGGCCCACGAGGGGTACGGCGATCTCCCGCCCGACCGCTCCGCCGATCTCGCATCGTCGGTTGCGGGGATCCTTGTGGAACGGGCGACGGCCGGCTCAGTGGCGATCGACGACTCCGTCTCTCCGCGACAGTTCACATTGGTGAGCCGATGAAAATCATCGACGTTCGAACGACCCCGGTGGCCGTCCCCCAGAAGCGCTCGTACAAGTCATCCTGGAGGCGCAGCTACCAGGGAAGGAGCGCCCACCAGGCAGTCCTCGTCGAGTTGGTCACCGACGAAGGCCTCGTCGGTATCGGCGAGTCCCCAGTCGTCTTCGCGGGGCGCGCCGAGGTGACCGTCGCTCTCATCGAGGGCGTGCGCGAACTCGTGATCGGCGCCGATCCGCTCGAACACGAGATCCTGCGACGGCAGATCTACGCCGAGACGGGCATGGCCCACCTAGGGACACAGGGGATCTCATGGGCGATCTCGGGAGTCGACATCGCCCTCTGGGATCTCGTCGGGCGGACTCTTGGCCAGCCGCTGCACCGAGTCTGGGGAGGGGCCTGGCGCACCCGCTCGCCCTTCTATGCCGACATTCCCCCAGCGGAGCCCGCCGAGATGGCGTCCGAGGCGGAGAGCTGGATGCAACGCGGTTTCCGTACCATCTATCTCAAGGTAGGCTTCGATCCCGAGTTGGACATCGCACGCGTCCGCGCGATCAGAGAAGCAGTCGGATCGGGGCCGCGGATTCGCGTCGATGCCAACCAGGCCTGGTCTCCGGGTGGGGCGAAGTCGATCATCGGACGGATGGCCGAGTTCGAGCTCGAGTACGTCGAGCAGCCCGTGCTCGCGACCAACCTCCAGGAGATGGTCGAGGTTCGCCGCGCAGTCTCCGTGCCGATCCTCGCCCATGAAGCGTCGCTCTCGGTCGAAGGAAGCCTGAACGTGATTACCGCACACGCTGCGGACGCGCTGCAGCTCGATCCGCGCTTCGACGCAGGCATGGCCGGAGCTCGACTGGCGGCCTCGCTGGCCGAGGTCGCTGGTCTACCCGTCGTGACCCACACGTTCGGCGAGCTTGGCGTTGCCACTGCCGCATTCCTGCAGTTGCACGCCGCACACCCCAACTTCATCCTCGACAACCAGACCTACTACTGGAACCTCACCGACGACGTGATCCAGGGAGGGCTGATGGCGTTCGATGGACCGTTTCTCGCCGTTCCCACCCGACCCGGCATCGGCGTCGACCTCGATCCCGAGCGTGTCAACCACTTCGCCTCCTTCTACGAGCGTGAGATCAAAGGCCGAACTGTCGACGTTCCCGACGACCCCTACTACGGCCGTGACTACCTTCTCCGCCCACGTGCCTAGAGAACGTCACGCGAACACTGATCGGAGGGCGAGCGATGGCCACGATTGAGCTCCAGAACGTGACCAAGCGCTACGGCAGCGACGTCGTTGCCGTCGACGATCTCTCCCTCTCGATCGGAGACGGTGAGTTCATGGTGCTCGTCGGCCCGTCGGGATGTGGAAAGAGCACCCTGATGCGCCTCGTCGCCGGGCTCGAGCAGGCGACCGCGGGACGCATCCTCATCGGCAGCGAAGACGTGACCGACCACGACCCCCAGGATCGGGACATCGCGATGGTCTTCCAGAACTACGCGCTCTATCCGCACATGACCGTTGAGACAAACCTCGCGTTCGGTCTCAAGATCCGCAAGACACCGAGAGACGAACGCGATCGGCGGGTCGCCGAAGCCGCACGTATCCTCGGCCTCGAGCCGCTCCTCAAACGTAAGCCGGCCCAGCTCTCCGGAGGGCAGCGTCAACGCGTGGCGATGGGTCGGGCGATGGTGCGAGAGCCCCAGGCGTTCCTGATGGACGAGCCGCTCTCGAACCTGGATGCGAAGCTCCGGGTGCAGATGCGGGCGGAACTCGCGCGGCTCAGCGACCGCCTCAAGACCACGACTCTGTACGTCACCCATGACCAAGTCGAAGCGATGACGCTCGGCCACCGCGTCGCCGTCATGCGAGATGGTCTCCTGCAGCAGGTCGACTCTCCGCAAGCCCTCTATCACTGGCCAACGAACCTCTTCGTGGCCACGTTCATCGGATCGCCCTCGATGAACCTCGTGGAAGCAACCCTCGATGAGGGGGAGCTGCGATTCGCTGACGTCGTGCTACCGGCTCCGGACTGGCCGGAGCTCGGCGACTGGGCCGGTCGCAAGGTGATCCTCGGCATCCGGCCGACCTCTTTCGAGGACGCCTCTCTCGGACGGGATCCGTCTCTGCCGGTGATCGAGGCCGTTGCCGATGTCGTCGAGGAGCTTGGTTCCGAGGTCCAGGTGGTCTTCACAGTCGCGGCTCCGCCCGTGCAGAGCGAGGCGGCCCGAGCGGCGATCGGGGACTCTGACGAGGGAAGGCTCGTCTACGACAAGGGCGCCGCGACCAGCTTCATCGCAACGATCCGCGAGGGAAGCCGAGCCAGCGCGAGCCAACGGCTTCGTCTCACCGTCGACACGGCCGCGCTCCACCTCTTCGACCCAGAGAGCGGGCGGGCAATCCGAAACCGCACCGCCGAGCCGACGCCCCCGCGGGAGCTCGTTTGAGTGGCCTGGACACGCCGGTGCTCCTCGTCAATCTCGACGCGCTGGAGCGGAACATCTTACGGCTTCAGCGGCATCTCGACGAGCAGGAGATCGCGTGTCGGCCGCACGTCAAGACGCATAAGCTGCCCGCGGTCGCGCGCATGCAGGTCGACGCCGGTGCCGTCGGGATCACCTGCCAGAAACTCGGTGAAGCCGAGGTGATGGCTGCCGCCGGAATCGGAGACATTCTCATCTCGTTCCCGCTCGTCGGCACCAGCAAGCTCAGTCGACTCGTCGAGCTTGCGCGCGTCGCTCGCGTCACCGTCAGCGGTGACTCGGAGGCCGTCGCTTACGGTCTTTCCGGTGCGCTCGCCGGCGGAGGGCTCGAGTGCGACTTCTTGGTCGAGTGCGACACCGGAATGGGCAGGGTCGGTGTCCAGACGCCGAAGGACGCAGCTCGGCTCGCCATGCTCGTCGACACGCTGCCCGGCCTTCGCTTCGCCGGACTGATGACCTACCCGACCCCTGACGACGGCGGTGCGTGGCTCGCTGAGGCACGCGAAGCCTGCGAGAGGAACAAGCTCGAGGTCCGCGTGGTCAGCGGCGGCGGCACGCCGAGGGCGCTCCAGGCGACGAAAGCAGACGGCATCACGGAACACCGCGCCGGCACGTACGTCTACGGCGACCGGCACTGCCTCGCGAACGGCTCCGTTGCGCTGTCGGACCTCGCGTTGACCGTCAAGACGACGGTGGTTTCCTGCCCCACCGCCGAGCGCGCGATCATCGACGCTGGCTCGAAGGCGCTCACAAACGATCCAGTCGCGCAGACGCCCGACGCCGTCGGCCACGGTCTCATCCTTGAGTATCCGGCCGCGACCATCTACGCGCTCTCGGAGGAGCATGGCCACGTGGACGTGTCGGCCTGCTCCGGCGGGCCCTTGGTCGGGGAGGAGGTCACAATCATCCCGAACCACGCCTGCGGCACCGTGAATCTGTACGACGAGGTGACCATCACGCGAGGCGGAGAGCCTCTCGCCGTCTGGCCGATACGAGCGCGCGGCCGGAGCCGCTAGTCGATTGGGTCCGCCACCGTGAACCCGATGCTCGACCGTCTCCGCCGCGTTCTCCGCACAGCAGGCCTAGGCCAGGCTGTCCTCTCCCATCCCGAAACGCTCGCGAGCCTCGACGTCTTCGAGAACCCTGAAGCAGACTGGCCCGTGGCGACTCCCTTCGCGCCTGTCCGGGCGCTCCTCGTCCTCGGCCCGACCGATGCGATTACCGTCGTCGCCGACTTCCACGCTTCCAGCGCCCGAGGCCACCGCGGCCGGATGGCTACCTATCAGTCCTATTCCTACGAGCACGCGCTCGACCCGACCGCCGAGCTCCGACAAGCGCTCTCCCGGGCCACCGGGGAGGCCGGCTTCACCCCCGGCACCACCGGGATCGAAGCCGGTCACCTGCCCTGGCTCGTCGCGTGCTGGCTCTCCGAGGAGGGGCATTCGCCAGTCGCCTGCGACGAGCCCGTCTTAGCCGGCCGGACGATCAAGCTCGAGCCCGAACTCGACGCGATCCGCCGGGCGTCGCGGCTCGCCGATGTCGTCCAGCAGGCCATCAAGGACTATGCCGCACCCGGGATCAGTGAGGCAGAACTCGCCGGGCTCGCGCTAACCGCCATGTACCGCGAGGCCGGTAAGCGTGTCCCGGCGATCCTGACCGTGACTGCCGGCGCCGAGGGAACGGCAACTGGCGGCGGCCCCGCGACCGAACGAATCGTGCGGCAGGACGAGCTCGTGCTCGTTGACACCTCACCGTGGGTCGGCGGCGCCTGGTCCGATACCGCCAATGCTGTCTACGTGGGCACGCCGGACGGGGGCACGCGCCGCCGGTTCGACGCGGTGAAGCGTGCACTCCACCTCGGCATCGACGCATGCACACCCGGAGCGCGAGCCCGCGACGTCGACAGGCTTGTTCGCGAAGCACTCGCGGAGCACGGCCCAACCTACCCCCACCACACCGGACACGCCATTGGCGGCGCCTGGGCCGAGCGCCCGATGATCACGCCGTACAGCGATACAACGATCGAGGAGGGCATGGTGCTGGCACTCGAGCCCGCGATCTACCGCCCAGGCTGGGGCGGCATCCGCTTGGAGCACGTCTTCGACGTTCGGGCAGCAGGCAACCAGATCCTGACGGCCTTCGACCACACACTCTGATGAAGGTCGCCAAGATCGAGGCGACCCCGATCAGCGTGCCCTACAGCCACCGCGAGGTGTCCTCCCAAGTGGCACGCGACGGCGTCAGTGACGTCCTCGTTCGTGTGACGACCGACGATGGCCTCGTCGGGTGGGGCGAGGCGTGCTGCGGGGCAGACACCCGCTCGGTCGAGGCAGCGATCGTCGCGATGGCACCGCTCGTCGAGGGTCGCGACCCTTGGAACAGGGAAGCGATCCGCCGGGATATCTTCACCCACGGGCTGTGGCAGTTCCGGGCGGGGACGGGCAACTTCGCCTGGGCCGGAATCGACATGGCGCTCTGGGACATCTGCGGCAAGGTGGCGAACCAGCCCATCTGGCGCATGCTCGGCGGGCTCGTCGCCGCCGAACCAAGCTACTTTTACTACCTCGCCCGCGGTACACGCGACGATCTCATGGCTCAGTGCCAGAACGGGCTGGGCATGGGTTTCGACGTCTTCTACCTCAAGGTCGGCCTCGACGACGCTGAGGACGTCGAGGCTGTCGAGTGGGTGCGCGAGGCGCTCGGTGCCGGGCCGCGAATCCGGATCGACGCGAACGGCACCTGGACGGTCCCGCAGGCTCTTCGCAACCTCCGCGCGATGGCGGACTTCGAGATCGACCTCGTCGAACAGCCCGTGCGCGACCATCCGCCCGAGCACATGAGGGAGGTCCGTGAGCGCGCAGGAACGACGGTCTGCGCAAACGAGGGTCTGTGGTCAGAGGCCGACTGCTACCTACGAATCCGAGCCCGTCAGGCGGACGTCTACTGCTTCTCCCCTTTCTGGGTTGGAGGCATCGAAGCCTTCCATCGCCTCGCGTGGGCGGCACACCACGAAGGGCTCCTCGTCTGCAAGCACACGCACGGCGAGCTCGGTCTGGCGGCCGCCGCGGCCCACCACGTGGTCCTTACGCTGCCGAACGGCGTGGACGGCCATCAGCAGACGGCACAGATGATTGTTCATGACGTCCTGACCACACCGATCCCGATCGCGAGCGGACCGAAGTGGGGCCTCATCGAGGGAGCGGGTCTAGGCGTCGCGGTCGACGAGGATGCCGTTGCGGAAGCCGCCGAGCGCTTTCGGGTCGAAGGACAGTACGCACCCTGGCAAGCGGATCAGATCGCGCGGGAGGAACACTAAATGGCAGGTCGTCTGAGCGGCAAGGTCGCCCTCGTCGTCGGCGGCGGGTCCGGGATGGGGCGCGCAGGATCGGCAGCGATGGCAATAGAAGGGGCCCGCGTCGTCGTCTCTGACATCCTCCCGAAGAAGGCGAGGACGGTCGCGACGTCAATCGCCGATAAGGGCGGAACCGCCGTCGCGATGCCCGTCGATGTTACCGACCCTTATCAGGTCCGACAGGTCGTCAACGAGACCGTGGAACATTTCGGCAAGCTCGATGTCCTCTATCACTGTGCGGCGGACGTCCACTTCGTCAACACGCAGGACAGACGCCTCACCGAACTCGATGAGAGCGTGTGGGACCGCATGATCGCGGTGCACCTGACCGGCACCTACCACGTCCTTAAGCACGTCGGACGTCAGATGCTGACGCAGCAGTCCGGCTCGATGATCGTGTCCAGCACGGTCGACGCGCTGGTCGGTTGCGCCGGCCTCGACTCGTATACCGCGGCGAAGGGTGGCGTGACCGCGCTCGTGCGCTCTTTCGCCGCGGGAATGGGTCCCGACGGCGTCCGCGTGAATGCGATCGCCCCAAGCTTCGTCTCGACGGAGCCCCAGACCGTCTGGCTCGATGACGAGGCGGCCGCGGCAACAATCCAACGCCTCCACATCCTCCCTGTACCTACCCCTGAGCAGATCGCACCGTTCGTCGTCTACCTCGCCAGTGACGAGTCGAGTGCCGTCACCGGGGCCACCTTCCCGATCGACGCCGGTTACATGGCATTCAAGGCGCAGGTCGACGTCATGGGCACGATGCAGGCAGGCTACGAATAGGCGGCGAAGCCGTAGATGAAGGCCGGGTGACGGATCGCCCTTCGGCGCCCTGCAAACCGAATTGCAAACGAACGCCCCATAATCGGCCATCACGAGACGCCACCAGACGGCACCACGGAACGCCGAAGGGCCGCATTTCAAGCGACCTCGCAGCACCAGCCCACACCGAACGTCACAGCCGAAGGCGGACTTTAATCCCAAGGTCGCTGGTTCGAGTCCAGCACGGCCCATTCGGACTGGCTTGGTGAGCGGCCAGGCCGCACGGCTCCATCACCAACCGTGCCAGACGTGCCCGGACATGCTCGTCCGGTGCACACACCGGTGCACACACACGCGATTCAGTCATCCTCGACGGGCGCTCGGCCCCCCGCGGCGCGACTGCACCTTCCCGTCCGCGAGCGCGGCGTCGATCCGATCGATCATCGCGAGCAAGCGGCCGATCTTCTCCGCCGCCAGCCGGTCGGCCGCCGTTACGTGTGGCAATGTCATCAGCTCATCCGCGATCTCTGCCGCCTCCGGTGTCAACTCCCGCCGGCGTCTCGAGTAGTACCCATGCACCTCGCGGTTGCTGTTGCCCGGATGCGCAGCGACGAGCGTCGCGGAATGACCGTCTCGGTTCGCCATCGTCGTCAAGCGTAATTGGGCCGTCCGACGGTTCCAGAGCGGTACAAGGATCGTGTTCGAG
Source organism: uncultured Thermoleophilia bacterium (assembly GCA_963797645.1). Classification (GTDB taxonomy): domain Bacteria; phylum Actinomycetota; class Thermoleophilia; order Gaiellales; family Gaiellaceae; genus CAWCQC01. The sequence goes on from CAWCQC010000007.1 coordinate 397,911, forward strand.
GGTCACAAGACTGGTCTCGGACGGGACTAATTCCGGATTCAACCGGCGAATCGTCCTGGGATCACGGGCCCGGGCGGTGCGCTTCGGCGGCTCCGCGCTCGGGGGCTCGGACTCCATGACGACGTCCACGAACGTCTAAGGCTCAGCCTTCGTCACCTCGGTTGACCCGGGGCAATCATCGGGTTGCGATGCTTGACCCGGGTCAAGGCTCATGGCGCCCCGCTGCATCTCGACACAAATGCCGATTTCTCGGCGCTACTTCGCGAGGAACTCGAGAGCCTTCTCGACGAACTGCTCGTGGAACTGGAAGATTCCGCCGTGGCCGGCGTCCGGGTAGATCACCAACTCGTTGTTCGGGACACGGCGGGCCATGTCGAGGGTGTTCGGCGTCGGCAAGCACCCCGGCCTCGAGCGCCCGTTGCGACGTGTATGCGCCACGCACCTGTACGTGTCGGTCCCCGGCTGCAGCCTTCGCCTGCGCCATCGCGCTGGCGATCCCGTCGGTCACGTACGTCACCAACGGATCGCCCCAACGCGGGGCCGGGCCGGGCGGCCGGTGACTGGCACGAAGATCGGGAGACCGCCATGATCACCGCCCCAGTGATCCATGAGCTCGGCAGTCCGCCGTCCCGCGAGGACCTCACCGGCCGCGTTCCATTCCTCTTGGAATTGCCCGACCGGCCCGGAAGCTGGTCGGGCGCCCCCTCCGCGTCGGCCCACTTGTGCAGCCGCTCGCCATCGTCGCCGCCGAGGAAATCGTCGGGATCGGCGATGTACCCGTCGAGTGACATCGACATGCGAGCACTGATGCAGACACTTCGACCTCCTGCGGTCTCGATCCAAGCTGGTTTCACCTTGTTGTAGACCCGGCATGGTGGCACGTCTCGTCGGCCAGCCGGACCCAAAATTCAAGCCAAGGCATCAGGCAGGTACGGACGGCGCGCGGTCACCAGTCACGGCCGGGTTGAACAACTCGCGCAGGGCGGCATCAAACCGGAACCGCAGCTCGATCATTGAACCCCCGAACGCGCGGACCGGCATCGGTACAGCCGGAGACGCACTGAGGAAAATCACTGAGCGTGTCTTGGGCTAGCCTCGATCGACTGCAAGGAGATAGGGCTTCACGGGGAAACCGGCTGTTTCCCAGTGATTTTGAGGCATGCTCAGTCCGTGCCGCAGGTGACGGTCATGCTGCTGGGCGGATTCACTGCCGTCGTAGACGGCGAGGCGGTTCCCGATCGAGCCTTCCGGCTCAAGAAGGCGCGCGAGCTGGTGAAGCTCCTCGCAGTGGCGCCCCGCCACCGGCTCCACCGCGAGCAGGCGATGGACACGCTGTGGCGCGACCGTGACCCGGCGTCGGCCGCGAACAACCTCAACCAGGCCGTCCACGTTGCCCGCCGCGTTCTCGGCGCGGAAGCGATCGAGGTGCGAGACGAACTGCTCGCGCTCGACGCCGAGATCGACGTCGACGGCCTGGAGCGGGCGGCGGCCGATGCACGGCGCGCCGGCACACCCGCCGCCTACCGGGCCGCTCTCGCGCTCTACCGCGGCGAGCTCCTGCCGGAGAACCGCTACGACGACTGGGCACAGGCGCGCCGCGACGAGCTCGCAGAGCTCCACGAGGCCCTGACCAGGGAGCTGGCCGCATTGCCGCCCGACGATGGGCTGCCGAGGCTTCCGGCGGACACGAGCTCGTTCGTCGGCCGGACGCACGAGCTCGCCGAGTTGCGAGCCCTCCTCGCCCGAACCCGGCTGCTGACGCTCTCGGGAACGGGTGGCGCGGGGAAGACGCGCCTCGCGCTCCAGCTGGCGCGCGAGGTCGAGCAGTCGTATCCGGCGGGCGCGGCGGTCGCCGAGCTGGCCAGCCTGTCCGACCCGCGTCTGGTTCCCGCCGCCGTCGCGGCGGCACTCGACGTGCGTGCGCTGCCGGGCCAGGAGCTCGCCGACGCGGTGGTCGATTTCCTCGCTCCGCGCACGTTACTCCTCGTCGTGGACAACTGCGAGCACGTCCTCGGGACGAGCGCCACGCTCGTCGACAGGCTGCTGCGGTCCGCCCCCGGCCTGACCGTGGTCGCGACGAGTCGGGAGCCGCTCCGCGTCGCCGGGGAGGTCGTTTTCCGGGTGCCGTCCCTCGCGATTCCGGACCTGCAGGAGGCGTTCGCTCCTGACGACCTCGTCCGCTTCGAGGCCGTGTGGCTGTTCGTCGACCGTGCGACCGCCGCCGCGCCCGACTTCGTCCTGGACGACGGGAACGCAGCCGACGTCGCCAGGATCTGCGTCCGGCTGGACGGGCTGCCGCTCGCGCTCGAGCTCGCCGCCAGCCGGCTCGGCGCGCTTGCCGCCGCCGTCGTCGCCGAGCGGCTCGACGACCGCTTCCGTGTGCTCCGCGCCCGCAGCCACACGGCGCCGACCCGCCAGCAGACGCTGCAGGCGACGCTGCAGTGGAGCCACGACCTGCTGGAGCCGGACGAGCGTCTGCTCTTCCGGCGACTGGCGGTGTTCGCCGGGGGCTTCGAGCTCGGCGCGGTCGAGGCGGTCTGCGCCGGGGACGGCCTCGAACGCTCCGAGATCGTCGACGTCCTCGCCCGGCTGGTCGAGAAGTCGCTCGTCGCCTGCGGCGACCTCGCCGGCCAGGCGCGCTACCGGCTCCTGGAGACGGTGCGGCTGTACGCGAAGGAGCAGCTCGACGCGGCCGGGGAGACTCGCGCGCTCGCCGACCGCCACGCGCAGTGGGCACTCGACCTCACCGCAGGCGGCGACCGCCCCGAGCTCGACCTCGAGGAAGCGAACCTGCTGGCCGCGCTCGACACGTTGCGCGCGAACAGGCCGCCCGACGCGCTCAGGCTGTGCGTCGCGCTGTGGACGTTCTGGCTGCGGCGGATCGACCTCGCCGAGGCGTACCGGCGGTTCGACGACGCGCTGGCGGCGGTTCCCGAGCGGACCGGGTTTCGCGCGGAAGCCCTGCTCGCCGCAGCGGCGCTGGAGGCCCGCGGCGGCGCGCTCGTCCCCATGCGCGCGCACGCCGGGGAGAGCCTGTCCGTGGCCGTGGAGGTCGGCGACGCCTGGGCGGAATGGGCCGCGCTCCACTTCCAGGGCTCGTACTCGATCACCTACGACGTCGGCAACGCCCTGGGCTGGCTCGAACAGGCGCTCGCGCTCGCGCGCCGGGAACGGTTCGCCCCCGAAGAGGCGCTGGGCATCTACACCCTCGGTGTCGCCCGTTGGTTCCTCGGAGATCCCGCCGCCGCCGAGCCGCTCCTGGCGGAGGGCATCGACGCGTTCCGCGCCCTCGAGGACCCCGACGCCCGCATCCCGTCTCCGATCAACGTCGCGGAGATGCGCATCCCCGCGCTGGGCGGACGTCCCGGGTTCCGGCTGGTGCTGGAGGACTCCTTCCAGCCTTTCGTGGAGGTCTCGTGCGCGGCCGCCCTCTCCTATGCCCTCGTCAACCTAGCCGGCGTCGCCCGCGTGCTCGGAGACGTCGCGCGCGCACGGGCGCTCCTCGACGAGGGCACCGAGCGCTTCCTCGCAGCGGGCGACGAGCGCGGCCGGGCGGACGTGCTCGTCCGCCGTGCCTACCTCAGCCTGGCCGAGGGCTCGATCCCCGATGCGCGCGACTGCCTGGAGCAGGCGCTGGAGTACCGCCGCCGCACCAACGACCGGCGCGGCATCGGCCTCGTGCTCTCCGGCCTGGGCATGATCGACACCGACGCGGGCGCGTACGACGACGCCGAGCAGCGGCTCGCCGAGGCCCGCGGGCTCTTCCGGCGCGCGGGCGACCGCTGGGGGCTCGTGATCGCGCTCCTCCGCACGTCCGACCTCGAGGTCACCCGCGGCCGCCTGGACGCGGCGCAGGCTGCCCTCCAGGACGTCGACGTCGTGCTCCACCAGACCGGCGTCGCGCGCTGGAACGCGCACATGAAGAGCGCACTGGCAGAGATCGCTGTGCTGCAGGGCGACCCGGACCGCGCGGCGCGGCTGTTTGCCGAGGCGCGCGACCGTTACACGTCGAATGCCGACGCGGCCGGGGTGGCCGCCGTCGAGGAGAGGCTTCGCAGCCTTGCTAAGTCGCCGCAAAGGGGCCGCAAATCGCGCTCGGCTACCACTTCCTCGACATCGACGAGGAAAGGTGGCAGCAATGAGCCAGACACTCGAACCGGCACTCGGTGAGGCGACTGTCCAGGAGCTGCGCGAGGCCGTCCGTGGGCAGGTCCTCACCCCCGGGGAGGACGGGTATGCCGAGGCGCGCCCGATCTGGAACGGCATGCACGAAGGCCGGCGACCCGGGCTGATCGTCCGCTACTTCGAGAAGAAGCTCGCGGACAAGGGCAAGCCGCGCGGCAAGTGGCACAAGCGCGACGGCTGCAAGTCCGTCGACCCGCTCTGGCAATCGACCGAGCGCAAGTGAAAGGAGCTTCGATGTCGCATGAACACGTCAAGCCAGCGTCCTTCTACAGCTCCCCAGAGGAGGCGATGCAGGCGTCCCCCGAGGAGTTCCTCTACCTCGCCTGCCTGCGCACCGGAACCGGCGTCGAGAAGCCCGATTTCCTCGCCGTCGTCGACGCCGAGAACGGCGAGATCGTCCACGAGGTGCCGATGCCGAACGTCGGCGACGAGCTGCACCACTTCGGCTGGAACCGCTGCAGCTCGGCCTGCCACGGCCCCGACCGCTCGCACCTGATCGTGCCGGGGTTCCGCTCGTCGCGCTTCCACTTCGTCAACGTCAAGGACGACCCGCGGAAGCCGTTCATCGAGAAGGTGATCGAGCCCGAAGAAGTCGTTGCCAAGACAGGCTACACGCGGCCCCACACGGTCCACTGCATGCCAGGCGACAACATCGTCGTCTCGATGCTCGGCGACGCCGACGGCAACGCCTCGGGCGGGTTCGCCGTCATCGACGCGCAGACGTTCGAGGTCAAGGGGCGCTGGGAGAACGGCGACGAGCGGCCGCCGATGAACTACGACTTCTGGTACCAGCCGCGCAAGAACGTGCTCGTCTCCTCGGAGTTCGGAGAGCCGAACGCCTACGAGAAGGGGTTCGACCTAGCTGATGTCGAGAGCGGTCGTTACGGCCAGCGGATCCACTTCTGGGATCTCGAGCGGCGAACGCTCGAGCAGACGGTGGATCTCGGCGAGAAGGGCCTCCTCCCGTTCGAGGTGCGCTGGCTCCACGACCCCGACTCCGATGAGGGCTTCGTCGGGGCGGCGTTGTCGAGCGTGTTGTGGCACTTCCACCGGGGGAACGGCGGCTGGAGCGCCGACCCGGTGATCGAGGTGGAGAGCATCCCGCTCGAGGGCTGGCCCTTCCCGGTGCCGGGGGTCATGAGTGACCTCGTCCTCTCGATGGACGACCGCTTCCTCTACTTCGCCAACTGGCTCCACGGCGACGTGCGCCAGTACGACGTCTCGAACCCGGCTGAGCCGAAGCTGACCGGGCAGGTCTGGCTCGGCGGCGTGACCGGCAAGCCGAGCGACGGGCCGCGCGACCTCGACGGCGGCGCGGGACCGAACATGGTCCAGCTCTCGTTCGACGGACGGCGCTTGTATGTATCGAACTCGCTGTACTCGTCCTGGGACAACCAGTTCTATCCGGAGATGCGCTCGTGGCTGCTCCGGATCAACTGCGACCCGAACGGTGGGATGGAGATCGACCCGGACTTCTTCGTCGACTTTCACGACCACCCCGGTGGCCCGGTGCGGGCGCACGAGATGCGGCTCCAGGGCGGCGACTGCACGACGGAGATCTTCCAGTGATCGTCGCGCACATCATGGGGATCCCAATCGAGGAGAGCGTCCTCCAGCTCGCACCGGCCGGCGCGGCGACCGTGATCGCCGTCGCGATCGCCGCCCGCACGACGCTTGGCCGGCTCCGACGCCGCCAATCGAGTGCGGCTCAAGGGATTTCGGACGCTCGAGCCGCAGGCCGACAGGCAAGGCGAAGCGGGATGGAAGAGGTTGAAACCTCGAATATTCCGGAAGGACGCCGCTCGTGATCATTCGCGTGTTCCGCGCCCGGATTCACCCTGGAAAGGAGGACGAGTTCGAGCGCTTCGTGCGGGAAACCGGCGTCCCCATGGTTGAGGCGCGCGCGGGGTGCTCACACTTGGCCTAGCCCAAGCCGGGAGAAGTGTGAGTCCTCCGCCTCGCGCGCGTACCTGTCTAACTAAGTAAGCGAGCACCCTCACCGGGGTGGCCGGCGCTCTACCTGCCATCCCGAACACCTCGTCACGCAAAGGGTTGGTTAGGCGTTGCTTGGAGCGCAAACCTATCCGACCCCCTCCCCCCTGGAAAGTCTCGAGGTGGCGGGTCCCTGGCGCTCCTTGCGGAACTTCACGGCATCAGCGGTTAAGGAACACCTGCGTTCGGAGATCGAGGCCAGCGGAGGGCGTCTTCAGGCAGCTGAGCACCATCATCCAGCCGGCGCCGGAGACGCTCTCGGTCGTCTTCGGCGCGGCAAAAGAGTCATGCTCGGCATATTTGGGAGACACGCCCGCCGAGGTCGTCAGGCGGCATACCAGCCGTCTGGAGTCCGCCCGAGCCAGCAGTGTCGAGAAGGAGGTCTGCGATGAGCTACCTGCCCGATGTCTATCAGCATTTCGAGCGCGCCTTTCCGAACGTCCACGCAGCCCACCAGGAGCTGGCGAAGGCCTGCTACGAGGGCGGTCCTCTGGATCCTCGCAGCGCCCGTCTGGTCAAGCTCGGGGTGGCGATCGGCGCTCAAGCAGAGGGCGCCGTACGTTCTCACGCGCGCCGGGCGCTGGCCGAGAACATGACCCCCGACGAGGTCCGCCACGTCGGTCTGCTCGCCCTCACGACAATCGGCTTCCCGCACACGGTGGCAGGGCTGGGATGGATCGACGACGTGATCGCGAGCAAAGCCTAAGGCAGCGCGGCTGGGGACGCGTTCCACGACCCGTTCAGGAAGGTGGAAGCCCCGCGAGTTAAGCCCTTCCAGACGGGCGCCATACAGCGCTCCTTCTGAGAATGTCCCGCGCTGCTAGACGGCGTCCGCGAGGAGAAGCTTGCGGCGGCCCTTGCGCCACTGAACGGCCGAGAGGTGATGCCCGACCTGGAGGCCGTCCGGGCCGAGTTCGAAGCCGCCGAAGAACGTGGTCGTGCGGAGACGGCGCGCGACGGCGAGCGGGTTCGTGGGTTCGAGCTCGACACAGCGCTCGGCGATGAGGCAGGCTGAGTAGGCTTGGGCGGCGACGTAGTCTTCGAGCTCGATCGTGACTGGGCCGAGCTCGGACTCAACGCGGAGGTCCGGATGCCACTGCACGGGCGCAAGCAGGCCCTCAGGATCATCCCGGAACAGCTGCGCGAAGGCGGCGAGGCCGGGCGAGACACCGCCGAGCAGAAGCCCGGGCTCGCGGAGCCGGAAGCGGTCCAGTTCCCATTCGAGAGGGCCGCAGTAGAGGACGGCGTCTGCCTTGGTCGGCTTGGGGACGAGCCTGAGCCCCAGCACAGCCGCCTCACGCTGGAGTTCCTCGTAGGCGAAGCGGGCGAAGCGGCCGGGCGCCGCCTCGACCACGACGTGAGCTCCAGGGCTCAGCCGCGCGACGGCCCGGCCAAGGGCGACGAGGTAGCGGCTCGCCGGCGAAGGTACGGAGACGACGCCCGGCAGCCGCTGGACGTCGTCCGCGGCTGCGCCATGGTTCCACACGACGCGGCCCGCCCGCGCGCGGGCGACCGCCCGCGTCGAGTCGCTCCCGTACGGGCCGAGCACAAAGCGGCACTCACCGGCGACGAGGTCCTCGTGCAATCGAGCTGCCTGCCGCGGGTCGCTGCAGTCGTCGAGGAGCACAAGTCGGGCCCCGGTGTGCCGGGCCCAGAGCTCGAGCCCGGCGCGCACCTGAGCCCCCTGAACCGCGTAGCGGCCCGTGAGCGGCAGGGGCGCGCCTACGTCACCGCGCGCCATCCGCTCCATCTCGCGGTGGGGGCAATAGGGTGGCCGTGTGGCGAACGAGAACGTTGAGGTCGCCCGCGGCTATCACGAGCGGACGAAGCACTCCGAGGAGCGGCTGCGCGCGAACCCGCACCACCTGGATTGGGACAACCAGCCGGTCCCGTTCAAGCTCTACCGCGATCTTGAGACGGTCCCGCTTCCTCGTCAGCTCGAGCCCGGGACTGCCTCGGCGCTCCGCGCCATCTCGGCGTTGGTCGCGCGAGAGAGCGAGCCAACCGAGCAAGCGCCGGATCTCCGAGCGCTCGCCCGCGTCCTCTACTACTCGGCCGGGATCACGAAGGTCAGGCGCTCCCCCGGCGGCGACGTCTACCTTCCGGGCGGCATCGAACACGGGCGCTCTCTACCACGTCGACCTCTATCTCGCCTGCCGTGACCTTCCGGATCTTCCAGCGGGCATCTACCACTTCGGCGCGCACGACTCCGCGCTTCGGCGGCTGCGTGTCGGTGACTACCGAGGCGCGTTCATCGAGGCTGCCGGCGTCGAGCCGTCGCTGGCTCGGGCACCGGTCGTCGTCGCGAGCGCCTCGACCTACTGGCGCAACGCCTGGAAGTACCGAGAAAGAGCCTACCGCCATGTCTTCTGGGACGGTGGAACGCTCCACGCGAACCTGCTTGCGGTGGCCGCCGCTCAGGGGCTCGCAGCCAAGGTCGTCGCAGGTTTCGCGGATCGCGAGGTCGAGCACCTGCTCGGACTCGACCCGGCTCGGGAAGGGGCTGTTGCCCTCGTTCCGCTCGGGAGAACGGCCGAGCCGCCACCGCTTGCGCCGGACGCCCCCGTGCTGAACCTCGAGACCGAGCCGCTGTCCTCGAGGGAGATCGACTACCCGGCGATCCGCGAGATCCACAGCGCGTCGAGCCTCGAGCACGGGGAGCAGGTCGCACGCTGGCGCGTCGCGGCCATTCCGCGTCGGGAACCAGCTTCCCTGGGCGAGCTCTTTCCCCTTCGTCCGCTCGCGGCGACGGACTGGCCGGCCGAGCCGCTCGAGAGCGTCGTCCTCCGCCGGGGCTCGACGCGTCGTTTCGACGTCTCGCGCTCGCTCACCTTCGAGGAGCTTTCCACCGCGCTCGCCCTCGCGACGACTTCGATTCCAGCGGACTTCACGCAAGACCCGGAGTCGAGCCTACTCGACGTCTACCTGATCGCACACGCGGTGGAGGGTCTGCCGCCCGGTGCCTACTACCTCCGGCGCGCAGAGCGGGCGCTCGAGCTCCTCAAGGAAGGCGAGTTTCGGGCGATCGCGGGCCGACTCGGCCTCTTCCAAGAGCTTCCGGCCGCTGCCGCGGCGAACGTCTACTGCCTCGCGGATCTCGAGCCGATCCTCGCCCGCTTCGGTAATCGCGGCTACCGGGCCGCCCAGCTCGAGGGAGGAATCGTCGGCGGCCGCCTCTACCTCGCCGCCTACGCCCTTCGTTTCGGCGCCACCGGACTCACCTTCCTCGACGACGAGGTCACGGAGTTCTTCTCCCCTCACGCAGAAGGGAAGAGCGTGATGTTCCTGACCGCGCTCGGCCGCACCGTTCGACGGAACCCCGATCCGGGGAGTGATCGACCTGTCTAGCAATGCTGCTCGTCAGCGCTCCGGCTAGCGGTCTTTCTCCGGCCGCTTCCGTTGAGTGCCGCGCTCATGGGTCTCACGACAGGTGCCGCCCCAACGGATCGGAACCGGTACTTCGAAACGCATACGAGCAGGGATTTCGCAGGAGGCGAGTAGTCTGTCCGCCGGAGGCACACCACGGCCGTGTGCAAGACCTATGCGAGCGGCGCGCCACTCCGGCCCGCGGCTCGTTGAAACGGTCTATCGGGTTCGTCTTTCGTAACAGCCTCAAATTCACGGACGCAGTTGCGGAAGATCAAGGGCCGTGTTCGCTCAGGGCTGCGTTTAGCGAGTGCGCGTACCGTGCGCGTACGGGCTGGTCTCCGCAGGCGGCAGTTTGTAGCAGTTCGTTGCTTGGGAAAAAGCGTCGACTTGCAGGATCTTTCCGTTTCTCGCAGCTAGCTGCAGGTCGCCCAGGCGGACTCTTAATCCCAAGGTTCGCAGGTTCGAATCCTGCACGGCCCATGGAAAGTCCCTGCAAAAAGGCGGATTCATCCCAGCGAAACGCGACTTCACCGGCCGCTGGGTCGACCGCCCATTGTTGACCCAGCCCAGTAGCGCCCGAGAGAGCCCGAACCGGCACGAGCGATTCTGAGATATCGCGGTACATCCGCAATCCCAAGGTCTCGGGTTCGATCTCTGCCCGGCCCATACACTGCTGATCTCGGGACATCTTCCCTGGGAATGGGCCTGTTCTGGTGTCCGATCGCCCAGGCATGGAAGGCCGCTCATTCAAACTTGAGGCTTCGTACTGTCGCCCGGGTGACAGACTCTCAGCGTGGCGAGGTCGCATCGCGAAGTCGAAGTGCTTGAACCGGAACCAGGGTGCGTGCGGCTGGCGGCCGTCGGGGCCGAACCGGTGGTATGGGCCGAGCGGGACGTCTTGACCATCGCAGTTCGCCAGTCTGGCAAGGCGCCGTCCGTCGTTGGGACGGTTAGTGGGTCCAATGCCCGGCTCACTGCTCTACCAGCCAACGGACTGAAGGAGCTGTTCAGCCAGCGCGCGAGGCAGTGCGGCCGGCCGCGCGTCAGCCAGTAACCGGTAAAGGAGGTCATCATGACTCACATATCAACCACTACCGTGGCGGTCGGTACACAATGAACGCCCCTACCTCGATCACCATCACGCCAGTCTTCGTTGCCGACCTTTCCGTCGAGGGCGAGCGGATGCCGGTCTACGTGCACGTCATCGACCATCCCGATGCGCGCGTGCTGGTCGACACCGGCATGACGGAGCTGCACCCGGCGATGGCCGACATGGATCCCCGCCTCCGTCCGCTGAGCGAACAGGACTTCGATCTCGCCGGCATCGACATCGTCGTCAACACACACCTGGACGCCGACCACTGCGGCGGCAACCACCTCTTCGCCGGCAAGCCGATCTACGTCCAGCGTCGGGAGCTCGACGACGCGCGCAGCGAGGACGACTACACCATTCGCGAGTGGGTCGAGGCGCCCGGCGTGCGGTACGTGCCGGTCGACGGCGAGCTCGAGCTGCTTCCCGGGCTCCGGCTCGTCCCGGCGCCGGGCCACACACGCGGCATGCAGGTGGTCGTCGTCGAGACTGGCGGGCGTCCGGTCGTCGTCGGCGGCGACGTGGCGGTCTGGTTCGGCGAGCTCGACGAGCCGCACACCGAAGGCCAGCTGCGGGTGCGCGCGCTCGACCCCGAGCTGGTCTGGCTCGCGCACGAGCACGAGCCGTGGCGACCCCGCACCGTCTAAGGCATCGCTGCCTGGCGCGTCGTCTCCGTGTGTTCCCCAAAACCGAGGCGCGTTGATGTCACATCACCGACTGGCCAGGCTCAATCGCGCGCCATCTGGCGAGCTCGGCGAGGAGAGGGGAGCCGCCCGAACGGCGGCCCCCCAGACAGCGTTCCAGGCGTGTGCTAATGCGGGAATCGCGCCGAGCTGCTGCAGCATTCCGGGGTTATCCCACTGCGTGAACTCTTCGACGATCTTGCCACCGGAGAGTCGGAAGGTCGTCATGCCCGACACAGTCACCTGCTTCCCGGTCGGCTGGATGCCGATCAGCTCTCCCTCATGGGTGCCACGCGCGGTCCAGCGGGTCGCGACGAGGTCGCCCTCGGCGAACTGCTGCTCGACGGTCATCCGCGCGTCAGGGAAAGCAGCGCGGTAGGTCGAGATGGACGCCTTGACGGCTTTCGGGCCGTGAAGCGGCCCCCGATTGGCCGGATCGTGGCCGACGTAGTCGCCGCGGTCACCTCATCAACGACGTCGAGGTTTCCCTTCCAGGGCTCCTCGAAGGCGCGTCGAACGATGGTCTTGTTCTGTTCCGAGGACATAGCTCTCTTCCTCGGTACTCGCACCCACGCGGCGCGAACGCCGGTCAGATCCGAAGCCCTCATGAGACCACTTCCGCGACAAAGAGGAGGAAACAGCGGCGCTTGCTCCAAGGCTGCTGACGTAAGAAACGTCTTCTTCTCGCTGCCTGCACCCACCCTACAGGTTCCCGAAGGCCTCGGCGAGTCCAGCGCGGATCAATTCAAGACATCTCGCTACTTGCGGGTTAT
>CAWCQC010000008.1:0-155652 GCA_963797645.1 uncultured Thermoleophilia bacterium
GACCGGCCACATTGAAGGCTTCGACCTCGGCCTCCCCGTCGCTGTCGAGCGTGGCGCGCACGACCCGAGGCCTGGACACAAGCCGGGAGAAGTGTGAGTCCTCCGCCTCGCGCGCGTACGTGTCTAACTATGTATGTATGCGAGGTATGCGAAGACCTGGCTGTGCCTATCGCGCGACACCCTGGGCACCGGGCGCGAAAGGGGTTCGGTGGGGTCGGTGCTGCGCGAACCGCGACCTAATGCAACTCCCTCCCCCGGCAAGATCCCAGGCGCGTTCGCCGGCCCGGACTCAACGGTTGGCCTCGCGCCCTGCGGGCTGAGCTCCTAGTGTTACCCGCCGAGATCCTCAGGACGGCCATCAAGGATTCCCTCCACCAACTCAATCTGCGAAGCGTCCGCTTTCGAGGTCCTTGGCATCTACCAACCTCCTTGACTTCATCGTCACTTGAATAGCCCCGGGCGAGCACAATCTCTCGCCTCTCGCGCCGGGCACGAGGCCTCGTGCGAGCCCCTCGCCCGTGAAGTACCGATCGTCGCGAGCAGGGAAGTGAGCGCCTTCAGCTCGCCTCGAGCGCCTCGGCATCTTTGATGAGACGCTGCTTGTGCTGGAGCGGCCCATCGTCGTTCGCTGTCACGCGCTTGGCGGAGGTGCGGTCGCGCACTGTCTCGACGATTCGGCCGGCGGCAAGCCGTGTGGCGGGAGGCACCCCGGGATCGTCTCGAAGCTGGATGCACGACCTCGATCGAGGCCAGCAGCTCGTCGGCGTAAAGCTGCTCGGCGTCCGGGGATAGAAGCCGAAAATGAGCGTTGGAGGCCCGAGGCCCTTCATTGCCGTTGTCTTGTGTGCCGCCGCTCGCTGCCTGCGGGCTCGAGGCCGCAACGCTGTTCGGAGCGGTCTCGTCGAAGCTTCCGCCGATGAGGTCGACGAGCCAGTGCTCGAGTCGCCCGAAGCGCCCGTTCTCGAACCGTTTCGTCGCGCGCGCGAGCTTGCGCTCCCGCTTCGCTCGCCTGCTCTGGCGTCCACGGCTGGGGTTGTAGAACCAGACGGCCCAGGGTGAGTACGGCTTCGCGAGCCGGAGCGTGCCGATCAAGCCGAAGGGCGCGATGAAGATCCCGGCCGTGCCGAGGATGAACTTCCCCTTGAGCAGCGTCACAACCGCGAAGACGACATTGAACGCGATGTAATGGAGGGTCATGATCAGCCGGGTGCCGGCGCCATCGGCGGATGATCCGAACGGTGAGGTGGCGACGAGCATGAGTCCGATGACGAGGACGCCGAGAATCGCGGCTCTCGACCGAGAGTCGCCCCCTCTCTGACCAGTACACGTCCTCCAGGTGCAAGACGAGCGCGAACTCGTCGAGGATCAGCGCGGCGCCGGCGCCGAAGACGATCGCGATCAATCCTCGGCTCGTGCTCTGCGCGCCAGAGGTTGCTGCGAGGAGCAGGCCGGCCACGAGCGCGAGGATGATGCCGGGGACGATGTGGTGGAGGTGGACGCCGCCCACGTTGCCGCTCCCCCAGCCGCGGACGCGTCCGAGCCGCGTGTAGAGCCGTGTTAGGAAAAAGGCGATCAGGAAGCTCAGGAGCAGCAGGAAGAGCGGCTCCTTCCCGGCCTCGTAGATGTACTGCTCGTAGCCGGGCACGAATCGAAAGATGTTCACGCCTGCCCCTCCGCCGCGGCGAGTCGGCCTGTCGTGCCAGCCCTAAGCGAACACTCTTGTTCGGAGTCAGCTGGTGGCACTCAGCTCTCCGAGTTCACGCTCGGGTGCTGTGAGGCCCCGTGCAAGAAGAGAGCGGTGATCGCCGCGATCGTGTCTTCCGTACCGAATGAGTCCGCAGAAGAGATCAGCGCACTCGCGACCAGACCTACGAGTGACTCTGTCAGCCAGGAGGCCGCGACATCGGCACGGATCGCGCCGGCGGCTTGACCGCGTTCCAGGAGCGCGCGCACGGGCGCGGCGAGACGGCGCTCGTACTCGTCCGGGTCGGGCTGCACGTGCTCCCGCGCGAGAACGAGGTACTGATCGCCAACGGTGACGAGAGCACGGACAGCGCGGGTGACGCCTTCATCGATCGAGACGTTCTCGAGGTTCGCCGCCGCCAGGCGATCGCCGGTCTCGTCTAGCGCGACCTGGGCGAGCTGGTCGAGGAGGGCCTGCCGGGTCGGAAAGTACCGATACAGCGTTGCCCGCGAGACCTCGGCAGTTGTCGCGACATCGTTCAGGCTCGGCCTGTCCGCCATGCTCGGCGAACACCCGGGCGGCCGCTTCCAGGATGGCCGCGGTGGTGCGCTTGCGGACTCCAGGCCGAGGAGAGACGATCGCATCCATGCGACCTATTATAGAACAGCTTCATTTGTTTTTGCGACATAGCTGTATAATGATGGATCAAGGTCGGTTTAGCCGTCACTGGAGATGCTCCCCTGGGGGCGAGGAAGCGAGGTACCCATGGAATCGCATGCTGCTGTCCCATTGACCGTGAAGGGAACGGCCTCGGACAGGGGCTCGCTGCTGCGGGATCTTCTACGTCAGCTGTGGGTGTGGCCGATCGCGGTTCTGGTCAGCTTCCCGATTGGTGGGTTTGTTGCCAACCTGGTCGTGGATGGAGTCGATTCCGTGGGGTCGGCGGTTGGCGGGGGTCTCATCGCGGGCGCATTTATCGGAGCGGCAGGATGGTTTGCGCTGCGCCGGCGGGTCTCGTGGCTCTGGATCCCGGCGACAAGCGTGGGAATGGCCGTGGGCCTGACCGCCGGGGCAGCGCTCGTCGATTACGGGATAAGTCGAGGCGACCTCGCACTCATGGGTGCTATCACCGGGGTCGGTGTAGGAGTGCTGCAGGCGCTGGTGCTCGCACGACACGGCGTCTCCGGCGCGATCTGGTGGGCGGTTGCGAACCCGCCTGCCTGGGCGCTTGGCTGGCTCGTGACTTCGTATGTGATCACGAGAAACATCGATGACCGGTTCACGAACTTCGGCGCAAGCGGCGCGATCGTCTTCGGGTTGCTGACGTGGCTCCTCCTCGCACTGCTGTTCCGAGGGGCCGACCCGGAGCCCCACCGTGAAGATGCAATACGGCGCTAGCGGTCGCCTCGTATAGGAGTGATCCGGCGCCCTTGCAGGCAGAATCTCTGCACGTCGTGTTCGGCTCGGGCCCGGCGGGTCGTGCGCTAGCGGACGCGCTCACGGAGAAGGGGAGGCGGGTTCGCGTCGTGAACCGAAGCGGACAGGCGGACACCCCGGCGGGTGCGGAGCTCGTCGGGGGCGACGCCGCCGACCCAGCCTTTACGCGTGAGGTGTGCGCCGGGGCGACAGTCGTCTACAACTGCCTCAACCCGGGCTATCGGAACTGGCCGGAAGCGTTCCCGCCTCTCCAGGATGGCGTTCTCGCCGGCGCGGCAGCCGCGGGGGCGAAGCTCGTCTCGATGGAGAATCTCTACATGTACGGCCCGACCGCAGGGAGGCCGCTAAGGGAGGACCTCCCCTACGCCGCGCAGACGCGCAAGGGGAAGACACGCGCGAAGATGGCGCTTGGGCTCCTTGAGGCACACCGCCAGGGCCAAGTCCGCGTCGCGATCGGACGGGCCTCAGACTTCTTTGGCCCTGGAGCTCTTGAGTCGGCGATGGGCGAGCGTGCCTTCGTCCCGGCGCTGGAAGGGAAGCGTGTCCAGGTCATCGGTGACCCCGACCTCCCTCACACCTACAGCTACGTCCCCGACATCGGGCAGGCGCTCGTCACCTTGGGCGAGCGCGACGAGGCGCTTGGACAAGCCTGGCACATCCCCAACCCGAGAACAGTCTCGACGAGTGAGTTCCTTCAGATCGCGTCCGCGCACGCCGGGCACAGATCGCGTGTTCAGCGCGTGCCGAAGATCGCCCTTCGGGCCTTCGGACTGATCAACGCGAACGTCAAGGAGCTTGTCGAGATGCTCTATGAGTTCGAGGAGCCGTTCATCGTCGATCACTCCCGCTACACGGACGCTTTCGGGAACGCGGCCACACCTCTCGAGGATGCGATCGCCGAGACCGTCCGCTGGTTCCGGGACCACGAATCATCGTCAGCAGATGCCGTTGCACGTTCCGGTCAGGCGGTGCAGTAGAGCTGCTGCAATGGCTTCGGAGCCCATCGCATCGCCTTGGTTGTCGTTGGTGCCAGGGTCGTCCAGGAGCGGTACCTTCCTCGATCCGGGAATCACGATCACATCCGGGGCTCAGAGCTCGATCGTGGTTCCGACCGCGCTCTGGACGAAAGCCTCCGGAAGACGCGCGGCGAGCTGGTGGACGGCCTTCCAGCCGGTGCAGTGGGCCGGGACGAGCAGCTCGGGGGAGAGCTCGGCGAGGACGCGGATCGTGGGCTCGATGATCGGCTCGAACATCGGGCCGCTCAGGTGGAAGCCGCCGATGATCGCTGCGATCTTCGGCTCGCCCGTCAGCTTCTGCGCGTAGCGGACGGTGTTGACGATCCCGGCGTGACCGCAGCCGCTCAGGACGACGAGCCCACGGTCGCGCAGGCGAAGCACGAGCGCCTGGTCGTCGAGGATCAGCGGGTCGGGCTGCCAGCCGCCGTCGCGGAACGCCTCGTGTCCCTGGAAACCCGTCTCGAACTCGCTCGTCCGATCGACCTCACCGGTGATCAGGAGCGAGCCGTCGAGGACGAAGAGGGCCGGCGCTCCTCGACGATCTCGAACCCCATCCCCTCGAGCGCCGAGCGGCTGGTCGAAGGCAGCTCGCCGATCGAGCCCAGGAAAGCTGATCCTGCGCCGGCTCCAGAACTCCGGGTGGATCAGCACCGGCAGGTTCGCCCGCCCGAGCGCGCTCGCCAGGCCCTCCATCCCGGTCACGTGATCCCAGTGGCCGTGACTGAGCACGATCACCTCCACGTCACCGGGGGCGAGCCCCAACCGTCGCATGTTCTCGACCATTCCCGTGGGGGAGACACCGGTGTCGAAGAGCAGCGTCCGTTCCCGCCCGCCCTTCTCGATCCGCACGAGCGCCGAGAAGCCGGGCTCGGCGATCAGCGCGTCCGGCACAGCGTTCCCGGCGGTCGTCCGCGCGGCGACAGTCGGAAGCCGTCCGGCCAGCGCCTTCGGCCAGCTGAGCCGTGCCACCGGCCCCGCGTCGGCGAGCAGAGGGTCGGTGACGTTGTCCATCAGGATCGTCAGCCGCAGCCTCTCGACCGGGTCGAGCGCGATCTCGTTCATCCCGGTCTCCCGGAATCGAGCCGGCCCCACATGGATCTCACCGCGGGAGCTTAGTTGATCGCGGCCGCAACTACGTCGCGTTCAGGCGGCGAGTTGGCCTGGCTCATGCCAGTCGCCGCTGCCGATGAGCGCCGCACGGGGATACCGAGCGCCTGCGGCCGCCGGTTAGCCTCCGATAAGGGTTTTACGGGCGTTGGTAGCTGGGAAGAGCCGAGATGGCCGAATCGCGATTACGGAGCCCTCATGACATCTTGGCACGGGCACCCCTCGCCACGGGACCGCGTTCGCGGCCTCCCGACCGGTTGTCAGAAAGAAGGCTCAACGGGTGCCCAGGAAAGGAGAAGGCTATGACCCACGCTCAGCAGATGCTGGAGACGCATCCCCGGACGGTTTCCATCGACGCGGGCGCGCTGCTTGCGTGCATCGACGCATGTTTCGACTGCGCTCAAAGCTGTACCGCGTGCGCCGATGGCTGCCTGGGTGAAGATGACGTCGCGATGGTGACCCGGTGCATCCGGTTGTGTCAGGACTGCAGCGACGTCTGCACCGCGACCGGGCGCGTAATGAGCAGACAGACCGAGTTCGTGCCGGAGGTTGCCCGGGCAATAGTGGAAGCATGTGCTCAGGCGTGCGGCGCTTGTGCGGCGGAATGTGAGCGCCACGCCGACCACCACGATCACTGTCGTGTTTGTGCGGAGGCATGTCGGCGATGCGAGGATTCATGCCAGCGCGCCCTTTCGGCGCTCGCGGCGGCCTGAAGGGGTTCGTCCGCGCCGATCGCAAGCCCGTTGAACTACATAGTTGAAACCCACGCGTCCACTGTCTCGTCACGGCCGCGGAGGGTGAGTGTTCTAGTCTCGAGCCCGGCAGTGTCGAGCCCTGACGAAGAAGCGGCTGCTGAGCTGACGAGGATTTCGCCAGCGGCGGCCAATGATGCGAGGCGGGCGGTCGTATTAACCGGATCCCCAAGAGCGGTGAAGTCTCGCGCGTCGCCTTCACCAACCGTTCCGACATACGCGATGCCGGTGTGAACGGCGGCGCCAACCGGAATCCAGGCGTCGCCACCGCTGTTGCCCGTCCCCACCAGCAGATCCCGGCCAGCTGCGATCGCATCCGCGGCATGGTCGTCCCCCGCGAAGCCTGGGATGAACAGCGCCATCACTTCGTCACCCACGAACTTGTCGACGATCCCATCACGCTCGTCGACCGCCCTCGCGGCTGTCCCGTAAAACCGCGCCATCAACTGCGAGAACTCCTGAGCCGGCATCCGCTCCGCAAGCCGGGTCGAGCCACGAACGTCCGCGAATAGCAACGAGATCTCGACCTCCGCGCCCCCAGGCATCTTGACCAGGGTCCTAATGCAGCCCCGACACACACGCCGGTTCAGCTCAGACGGCCCGAAACCGACGAGGCGCACAACCAGCGTCCCCGGCCTACCAAGCGGTGCAGCACACAGCTTGCAGCGCGGCCCCGACGGGATACAACCCATAACCCGACGCATCCGACGAAGCCCAGGCAGATCACCGGTGAGCATCCCCCGCCACCGCTCATCATCAGACACCGGCGTCCTCGTCAGAACCCACCCATTGTCGCAAAAGAGGGACCCGCGCCTCGAGAATCGTGCCGGGGGGAGGGGGGTCGGGGCGGCCGTGACCCCCATGTGTCGCTTGGCCGCCTGCCTGGCCGGGACGCCTCGGACGCAGGGTGCTTCCCACACCCCACCTCGAGTTTTCCTTTAGCTCCCCACCCCCTTGCTAGACGCCGAGACGAATCGGGGGGTGGGTCTGGTCAGGTGGCTTGGGTGTCGAGTTCTCGTTTACGCGAGGCGTCCTCGGTCGCGCACCGCGGCGGCGAGCTCGGTCGGGGCGATCCGCCGTAGGTGACCGGTGGATGACCCCCCCGCAGAGGGCAACATTGACGTGAGGCTCACCTCCGCCGGCAGCTCGTCGACGAACGCGATGTCTGTAGCCGGGGCCGAGCCGACGTTGGTCGCCGTGATCGTATAGGTGAAGGAATCGCCGACAGCTACCGACGTGCTCGACGCGACCTAGGTGACAGCTAGGGCCGGGGCGAGGATCCCGGCAGCCGCCCCGGAGGGCCGGCCAACGCCGCCCCTACCACGATGAGAACAACTAGACGCCGCAGACTCATGGCTTCCTAGCAGGAGGCCGGGGGACCCCTGACCGAGGCAGAGCCTTTCAGAGAATGGTGGTCACGTCAACTCCGAAGGTAGCCGCCCTTCCCGCGCCAGGCGATCTCGCGTGGCAACCGAGGCAGGATTGACGAAGCGTGACTATTCACCGGGAACGGCTTGGGCTAGAGCTTGCTTCCCTGAAGGCGACGCGGGAGACTCGAACCCCGGACCCCATCATTACGAGTGATGTGGCCGCGTGCTCGGCGCCCGGTTCGATGAGTTCCCAAACGAGTCCACTCTTTCAGCGGTTCGAGTCCGCTCCGCACCATTCGCTTGAGGTCGAACGAGGAACAGATGTCCCTGCAAACAGGGACCTCGTGCTATTCCGATCGCTCGCCGCGAGCTAAGCGGACTCGAACCGGTCGACGAGTGCTGCTCTGGAAGACGAGGGGGACGTCATCGTGATCCGAACCACGTAGTCAGCGCGTCGCGCAATCCGGTATCTGTGCCGTCCCCTACCCAGGCGACGTATCCATCGGGTCTGATCAGCACAGCGGCGGGGGCTGCTACGTGACCCAGGACTGGAAGCTCCCAATCGCCGCCATATTCGGCGTCGATCGCTAACACCCGTCTGCCCATGGGGAGATGTCGAAGCCCCGGGCTCACCGAGGTTCAGCAGGACCGGCCGGGCGTCGTGCAGCAGGGTGAAGACTCGCGTCGCGCCGTCGGCGGTGACGAGGTCGAGATCGGGCATGCGGCGCCCGAGCAGCGGGTGTCCCTCGCCGAGGTCGTAATGAATGTCGAGACCAGACATCATCGCGGCGAACCGCTTGCGAGGCTCGTCCATGCCCAGCAGCTCGGACATGGTCTCGCGCAAGGCGTTGATGCGGTCATCTGTGCGGAGCAGCGCGACTTGCGCCATCGTGTTGCGCAACACGAGGGCAGCGACCGGGTGGCGCTCGGCATGGTAGGTATCCAGGAGGCTTTCTGGCGACGTCTTCTTGACGACCTGGGCCAGCTTCCACCCCAGATTCACCGCATCCTGCACACCGATGTTGAGGCCCTGTCCGCCCGCCGGGTAATGCACGTGTGCGGCGTCGCCGGCCAGCAGCACCCGTCCCTTGCGGTAGGAAGCTGCCTGCCGAGCCATATCGGTGAATCTCGAAATCCAAGTGGGACTGTGGATCCCGAAATCGGTCCCGTAGACGGCGACGAGCGCCTCGCTGAGATCGCGCAGGGTGGGCTCACCGGTGTGTCCGACGTGCTGTTCGGTCACCATGACCCGCACCGGCCCCCCATCCTCCAACCTGCTCAAGGCCATGGATGCCGAGGGCGTCGCGGCGTATGCCCCATTCCGGCTCCTCGGCCATCTCGACCTCGGCGATCAGGTTGCTGGTTGTCGGATCCCACCCGGGGAACTCGATGCCGGCGGCTTTCCGGATCAGACTGCGTCCTCCGTCGCACCCGACGAGATATTCCGCCCGCAGCGACTGGCCGTCGGACAGCTCGACGTCGACGCCGGTGTCGTCCTGCGCGAAACCGGTCACCTCACGTCCGCGATAGATCGGCACCGCCAGCTCGCCGACCCAGCCGGCCAGGATGCGCTCGATGTGGTTCTGCCACAGCGCGAGCCCGTAGTTGTGCCGGGTGGGAAAGTCGCTGATGTCCAAAGGGATCCAGGCGAACCCCGCGACCTGCGCCACCTGTCCCTGCGAGAGGAACCGATCAGCGATTCCGCGCTGATCGAGGACCTCGATGGTGCGTGAATGCAGACCGCCTGCGCGCGAGCCGGCGAGGTCCTGGCTGGCGCGCCGCTCGACAATGGCAACGTCGACCCCCGCCAACGCCAACTCGCCCGCCAACATCAGCCCCGTCGGGCCGCCTCCGGCGATCACCACCGCATGCTCGGTCATAGCCACACTCCGGCCGGATACGTCGACAACAACACACGCATTTCGCTCCTCCCATCTCCGTCGGCGCTGGCCTGCGGCCGGAGATTATGCCGCACGACCCGGGGCTTGCCGCAAGCCCCCTGTGCGGTATACATTGGAAGTGGAGAGGGGCAGGCAACATCCTTCCGGTCTGCTGCGGACCGAAGGCGGTGGTCGATCCGGTGCGGGCGCAGGCGTACTAGCAAGAGCCGCCTCGGGGTCGAGACGCTCGCCACGACGACTAACTCGCGAGACTCTGAAGGAGCGCCCTCAGCCGGGGGTTTGAAAGCTGTCCGGTTAGGTCCTCTTCCCATCCCCACCCTGTGAGGATCCGACTCGGGCCGTGCGCGCGTGCAGCGGGGTACGGCCGCGCTTGCCCGCGGGCTCGACGAGCCGGATCATCCGCAGGCAGTAGAGCGTGCGCTGCGCCAGCAGCGTGCTGCACCCGAGAAGGGCCGCGAGCTCGCGTGTGCTGAACGGCTCGAGCGGCAGCGGAGGCAGCGCCGCGAGGATGTCCTCCGGCGTCCGCCACACGACACGGTCGAGGACCTCGACCAGCCGCCGCTCCCCCGGATCTCGGGTGCGACTCCGAATCGTCGTCGGCTGCGGGCGGCGGATGTGTTCCTCACGCAGCAGCAGCACCTCGATCGTGAGGTTCGGGTGAGTCAGCAGCGACGGAAACGCGACCAGCTTGTCGAACACCGCCACCGCCGTCTCGCGCTTCGGCGACCGGCGGGCACCGATCACCTGGCCGTGCTCGTCGACCCGAACGATCCGGCGCTCGGCCGCGACCGGGTGCACGACCCGGATGCGGTGCTCGTCGAGTAGCGCGTCGAGCTTGTTGCCGAGCGCACCGAAACCCCCCGTCTGCACCTCGACCAACTCGCCGTCGGCACGAACGAGGTCGACCACGAACCGCCCCACCGGCACCTCCAGGCGGTCGCCCGGCTCGGCCAGCAGAGCCTTCAGCGCGGCGTGAAGCGGACCCTCACGCATCACCCCGATACTCGGCACGACGGCACAGGCTACGTGTGCATAGCGCGGTCGGGCGGGAGCCACGAGAGCACGGCTGAAGACGCTTCCGAGGTCGGCGATCAGGTCAGTCGGTGGGGCCGGCGAAATGGACGGCTCCGTCTCCTCGAGCGCGCGGACCGAGCCGTGTGAGCAGCATCGGCACCTTGTGCCAGACTGGATGCATGATCCACGTCTCCGGATCTGTTTGCATCGACGCTCCCAGCGAGAAGGTTTGGGCTGCTCTGGCGAGGCTCGAGGACATCGAGCTGTGGTCGGAAGCCGTCCGCCACGCGCGCTGTGATGGCCCGATCTCGCGAGGTGTGGGCGCGGAGCGGACGTGCGATCTGCGGGGCGGTATCACGATCAAGGAGCGGTGGCTCGAGTGGGACGAAGGGCGCTCCTTTACGTACGAGGGCCTGGGAGTCCCGCTGATCGCGCGCGCCCGGAACTCGTGGACCGTCCACGGCGACGGCGAGCGCTCGCTCCTCATCAGCCGGGCGCAGGTGATCCTGAAGGGCGGGGTGCTGGCGAAGCCGTTCGAACCGCTCATCCGGTTCCAGATCAATCGAGTCGGGCCAAGAACACTCGCTGCTTTCAAGTACCTCGTCGAGCACGGCCAGCCACCGCCCGGCAGACACGCGAATCTCCCCAAGATCCCGGTCGCCTGCTAGAGACGGACGGACGGAGGCGTCCGCGTACCGCTCGCTCTCGGCACGTTCACGGATGAGCCGCTCGTTCCGGATAGGACTTGGAATCCTGCTCGTCGCCGTGTTCCTCGCGTGGGCGAGGCGCGGACTACGAAGCGCCGAAGGCGCCTAGTGTCGTCAGTCGCTCGCCTGTGGTTTTCGTTCGGTCTGCTCGTCTTTCTCGGAGTCTTCCTTCCGCTGCTCCTCTTCGGCCACCTCGCGGACGAGGTCTGGGAGGGCGGCGGTTTCGGGTGGGACCAATCGCTGCTCCTGTTCTTCCATGACCACGCATCGCCCGCGCTCGACCACGTCATGCTCGTGTTCACACGCCTCGGTGGATGGATCGCCGTTCCAGTAATCACCACGTTGGCTGTGGTCATCCTGCTGCGCCGCGGGCGCCGCGAGGACGCCGTCTTCCTTGTTCTCTCCGTCGGCGGAGCAATGCTCATCAACGTGATCCTGAAGCAGGTCTTCGAGCGCGCACGGCCTTCGCTCTGGGTGTCGATCGCACCCGAAGACAGCTTCAGCTTCCCGAGCGGCCATGCGATGTCCTCGATGTCGCTCGCAGCCGCCCTCGTCGTCATCGTCTGGCCGACCCGCTGGCGCTGGGCTGCACTCGGGCTCGCCGTGATCTACGTGGCTGGAGTGGGTGTGTCGCGCGTCTACCTCGGCGTCCACTACCCGTCCGACATCGTGGCGGGATGGTGTGGAGCATTCGCGTGGGTGATGGGGCTCAACCTCGTCCGAACGGCGATGAAGGCGCGCGCTACGGCTTGATCCGCACGCCGCCGTGCTGAGCAGCTCCCTCGAGAAATCTGAGCCAGTCCTGACTCAGTGCCAGGCGAGCGCGAAGGCAGCGAGGGGAAAGGCGTAGACGCGCTCGGATCGCTCGGCGCTCGAAAAGACGAGCTCGCTTCCCGTCGAGCGGACGAGCCACGCACCGTCCGGCGACCACGTGAAGCCCTTCGTCAGCGAGGGCTCGAGGCGCAGGCGATGGGTCTGCGCGTCGACGACGAGGAGCTCGAACGTGCCGCGGGCGAGTCCCACGGCGATCTCCTGTCCCGAGGGGCTGAACCGAACGAGCTCGTCCAGGAAACCCGGCCCGGGAACGGCGGCGAGCGGAAGCACGAGCGACTCGAGGAGCGTATGCCCCCGCCAAAGCTCGAGCCAGGCGCGCGGCAGCGTATCGGGAAACTCGGCCACGGTGACCGCGAGCAGCCCGTCGGCGGACGCGTCGAAGCCGAGGACGTCGATGCGCGAGGCCGGCTCGCGGAACGGACGCGTGAGCTCGCTCCGGTCGAGGCGCGCGGTGCCGCCCTCGAGCAGTTGGGAAGCGAGAGGCTCGTTCGGGCGGGTCAGGATCCCGTCGGGCGTCAGCTTCGGCCGACAGCCTCGAACATGGGTACGCGAGCCAGTCTGGACCTCGAGAACGACGGTGGACCCGTCGAGGGTGCACCAGGCGAGGCGCTTCCCGTCCGCCGACCACGACAGGGTCCCCCACGACTAGCCCGACCCGGCGGACCAGCCGCGGCGGATCGGCAAGCTCGACGAGCCAGAGCTCCTCGGCGCGATCATCGTGAGGAGCGCGCGTTACCGCGGCGAGCCCGCCTGTAGGTGCCGCCCAGAGCCCGCAAGACGTCTCAGGCCCGGGATCGCCCTGAGTGACCTGTCGTAGGTCGATGGCCGTCAGCCGGCAGCGCTCCCCCGCGGCGATGTAAAGCGTCCCCTCGAGGACTGCCGGCTGCGGAACGTTCGGGCCAGTAATCCGCTCGACGCGCGGAGCCGGACGCGCGGTCGGCTCCGATCCCTTTCCGCCGCCGAGCGCGTCGATGACGATCGCGATCCCGAGACCCGCGAGAGCGACGATCGCCAGGCGCCAGGCCCAGGTCCCGAGTCCGCGCGGCCTCACGGGCTACACCCCGCGGAGCGCCTGGTCGCCTTGTCCTTGAGATCGTCCACGATTGCCGAGTCACGCAGTGTTGTCGTGTCGCCGAGGTCCTGGCCTTCGGCGATGTTCTACAGGAGCCGCCGCATGATCTCTCGTCGCTGAATATCGCGACGGCGCGCGCAGAGCGAGGGAACGGGTCGCGCGGCGGTTGGTCCAAGGTGAACCCCGCCTCTCCCCGTCGCGGAGCGGTCGTGTCGCGTCGTCGTGTCTGACTCGCGTCGGTCGAGTCGCGTCGTCCTGCTCGACTCTCGTCCTCGATCAGCCCGCGCTGTTTAGACTCGTCCTATGGCGATGGAGTACGCCGTAGAGCGGCTCGAGATAGGTGATGTCGTCCTGCTCGACCTCTCCGAGCAGGGAGCGACGGTCGAGGCGAAGGTGGTGCGGCCGATAGATAGAAGCGAAGGGACCGTCCGCGTCAGGCTGCGTGTAGAAGGGCGTGAGGACTTCGTCCGGGAGTGGCCTGTCGGCGAGCTGGTCACCGTTGAGCGCGGTCCGTGATCCGCGAAGAGGCGCTGGCCAACCGGATCCAAGGCTAGAGCTGCCCGCGCTCGAGGGTACGCCTTAGGGTGCGGGCGGCTCCGCCCCTCGCGGCCCGCTCGGCGAAGTCGAGCCGGTCAGGTCAACGATTGCCAAGCCCGTTGCCGCTAGGCGGTGCGCGACGCGAGCGTACAATGCCGACCGCATGGCGGATCCCATGATCCTCGGCGTCGAGGAGGACCCGGCGGCCCTTCAGGCCGTCGAGCAGGAGCTGCTCGACAGGTATGCGCGCTCGTATAGCGTGGCCTGCGTCGGGTCGTCGGAGGAGGCGCTCCGCCTGCTAGAGGATCGTGCCGCTGCCGGGGAGGAGGTGGCCCTCGTGCTGGCGGGGCAGCGGCTCGGCGGGACGACGGGCGGCGAGCTGCTCGCTCAGGTGCGCCGCCTGCACCCTCAGGCCAAGCGTGCGCTTCTGATCGAGTGGGGCGACCTCGCGGATTGGACAGCCGGCGCGACGATCTTCGACTCTGTCGCTCGCGGCGACTTCGACCACTATCTCCTCAGCCCGTCCGCGCCACCGGATGAGCTCTTCCACCAGGGCATCTCGAGCTTCCTGCTCGAATGGGCCGAGGCGCGGCGCATCGCTCCCCACACGATCCACGTCGTCGGCGACTCGTGGTCGGGCAGGGCCTACGAGCTCAGGCACACACTCGGGCGCTGCGCCCTGCCGCACTCGTTCTGCCTCGCGGACTCGGTCGAGGGACGGAGCATCCTCGAGGGCGTGGGCGTGGGCGTGGGCGCTGGAGCGGACCTCCCGCTCGTCGTGTTCCCGAACGGCACGTTCCTCGAGAACCCCAGCGACGCGGATCTTGCGAAGGGCGGGGGTTGGTCGGTGGAGCCGGCGCGGACCGAGTTCGACGTCGTGATCGTCGGGGCCGGCCCGACCGGGCTCTCGGCGGCCGTCTACGGAGCCTCCGAGGGTTTCAGCACGTTCGTCGTCGACGAGGGCGGCGTCGGAGGGCAGGCGACGTCCAGCTCGCTCATCCGGAACTACCTCGGGTTCCCACGCGGGATCGCCGGCGGGCGACTGGCTCAGCAGGCGTACGAGCAGGCGTGGGTCTTCGGGGCGAGCTTCGCATTCATGCAGCACGTGACGTACCTGGGACGAGACGCTGACCGACTCGTCCTCGACCTCTCGGTGAGTGGTCGCGTCAGCGCCCGTGCGGTGATCCTGGCGACCGGTGCGAGCTATCGCAGGCTCGGGATTCCGGCACTCGAGGCGCTGAACGGCGCCGGGGTGTTCTACGGCGGCTCGGCGTCCGAGGCGCAGGGCATGGCCGGCCGCGACGTCTACGTCGTCGGCGGCGCGAACTCTGCGGGACAGGCGGCCCTGCACCTCTCCCGCTACGCCCGGCGCGTCACGCTGGTGGTGCGGGCGCGGTCGCTCGGCGCAGGGATGTCGCGATACCTCGTTCGCGAGGTGGAGGCCTCGCCGACCGTGGAGGTCCGTCTCGAGACCGAGGTCGTCGAAGGTGGCGGCGACGGGTGGCTGCGGCACCTCGTCCTCCGCGACAATGCGACCGGGCATGAGGAGACGGTCGCCGCCGACGGGCTCTTCCTCATGATCGGAGCGCGCCCACGGACCGACTGGCTCCCGGCCGAGGTCAGCCGGGATGGCCAAGGGTTCGTCCTCACCGGCGTCGATGTTCGGGGCGACCCGGCCTGGCCGCTCGAACGACATCCGTACCCGCTCGAGACGAGCGTGCCACGCGTCCTCGCCGCAGGCGACGTTCGACACGGATCCGTCAAGCGCGTGGCCTCCGCCGTCGGCGAGGGGTCCGTCGCCGTCCAGATCCTTCACAGCCTGTTCGCGGAGGACCGGCTGGGTCGACCCGACCGGACGGACGAGAGTATCCCGGTAGGGCACTGACGACTCGAGGGGCGCCTGCGCGGTCGAGGGCCTCCCAGCCGGCGGCGACCTTCGGATTCTTCAGCACGTTGTCGAGCTGGCCTTGCACCTTGGCGGCGCGCTTGCGGGCGATCTAGCACCAGCAACGAGTCTCCGAGTGTCGGCTCTCGCGATTGCGTAGCACGCCGGCGGCGTGTTCGTTCGTCAAGGGCGATCTCGAGCCCTGCGCTTGCGCTGGGCATACCAGAGTTCGAAGCGTCCGCGCGGCGTGGCCAGATATGCGCCCAGCTCCCGTTCGAAGCCCTCCACCTCGTCACGGAGCTGGAACAGCTGGTAGTCGAGCCAGCGCTGATGATCGCAGCGATGAACGCCGCTCTCACGCTGATCGAGCGACGCGCCGCAATCAGGACAGGGCATGAAGCGGGAGAGAAACACAAAACCTTCCTGAACGAGCCCTTATTACGATCCAGATCCCAGCGATCACAGCTCCATACCTCCACCTTGCGGGTCGGGCCGGAACGTCGTACCCTCCTCGCTTGAGGGCGCGGTGTGGCTTCAGCCACAGTGTGAGGAGGTGTTCGGATGGCCCAAGACAACGCCACCATCGCGCGGACGCTCTACGAGGACTGGAACAAGCGAGACTTCGACCATCTCGCCAGCCTGATCGCAAGCGACGGTGAGATCGTGCTCGTCGGCTCAGACACCCGCTTCCAAGGCCCAGACGGCGCCAAGGATTTCTCGCGCATGTGGGCAGATGGCTTCCCCGACGGACGCGTCGAGTTCGACACCGTGACCGACGCCGGCGACACCATCGTCATTCAACACACCGGCAGAGGAACGCATTCAGGAACGCTGCGATCACCCGGCGGGGAAATCCCGGCAACAGGGCGATCCGTTACCTTGCAGCTCTGCGACGTCATCCGCCTACGCGACGGCAAGATCAGGTCACTCCACAGCTACTTCGACTCCGCCTCGCTGCTCACGCAGATCGGCGTCATGCCCGCGACCGGGTCCGGAGTCACCAACTAAGGCACACGCCCGCCGCGCCCTCTCCGCAGAGGCTAGATCGCAATCCTCAACCTAGGATGGGCACCGGCGAGCCGGACATTCGCCCGTTTACCGCGACCACGGGCCGACTCCGCCGATCCGCTCGACCGTGATGTGCAGCACGCAGCCGGCGGGCGGGTCGGCCATGGGCGGGAAGGTGACGTCTGGCCCGAGGTAGACGTGGGCGAGCCGCTGCAGCAGTTCCGGCGCCCCGCCTTCGACGACTCGCGCCCGCCCGTACACGACGAGGTACTGCTTGAGACCAGGCGGCTGGGTCTCGGTGCCCTCAATTGACAGGGCCACGCGTGGGTCGCGGGCGACGTTTCGTAGCTTCCGCTGATCCACGATGAGGTGCCCTGAGACGATCTCGTCTTGCTTCAGTCCGACCCAGATACACGTCACCTGCGGCGAGCCGTCGGGATTGAGCGTGACGAGGTGGGCGAGCGAGCCCGATTCGATCAACTCGCGGGCGCTCTGCGGCAGGTTCACACGCTCAATGGTGCCGTGGCGGTCCGAGCCGAGCAAGGCATCGGCTCGTTCGTGACCCTGCAGCTCGGGCTACTCGACACGTTCTTGACGACGACCGCAGCCCGGCGTACGCTCGGGCATCGAGTCCGCCGAGAGGAGGAGTCATGGCGTGGAAGCTTGCCGGCGAGTACTTCGAGAACTGCTCCTGCGACATCCTGTGCCCCTGTATCACGTCGTCTCTGCTCGGGCCTGCCGACTACGAGCGCTGCCAGGTTCCGCTCATCTGCAAGATCCGTGAGGGGAGCTTCGACGGGGTCTCCCTCGACGACCTCGCGTTCATCATGGTCGTCGATTCGCCGCAGGTCATGGCAGACGGCGGATGGCGGGTCGCCGTGTACCTCGACGAGCGGGCAGACGAGCGTCAGCAGCAGGCCCTCCAGGCGATTCTGTCGGGCGAGCACGGCGGACCGCCCGCGATGCTCGCCCCACTCATCGGAGAGATGCTCGGGCTCAAGCTCGTGCCGATCCACTACGAGTCGAGCGGAAGTCGCTACCGCGTGGAAGTGCCCGGGATCATGGAGTTCGAGGTCGAGGGAGTGACCAGACCGGACTCGGACGAGGTCATGACCATCACCGGAACGATCCACCCGATGGGTCCCGACCTCTTCATCGGAAAGGGAACGAAAGGCCGCTACGACGATCCGGACTATGGCCTCTCCTTCGACAACACCGGAAAGAACGGCCACTTCCACGAGTTCGCCTGGCAGGGCTAGCCAGCGCCCGACGATCCTGCTCTGGGGCGCCCTGCTCGGGTGTGCCGCGCTCGCCTGGGCGCTGACGGTCCAGAGCTGGCAGGACATGGGCAACGGCCCCGGCACGATGGGGCTCGGCCTGGCCGGCTTCATTGCCGTCTGGACGGCCATGATGGCGGCGATGATGCTCCCGGCCGTCGCGCCCGTCGGAGCGCTCTACCTGCGTACGATCCGGGCACGGGCGACCGGCTGGGCGCGGCTGGTACGGACAGGCGCCTTCCTCGCCGGCTACATCGCCGTCTGGGCAGCCGTCGGGATCCTCGCGTACCTCGCCGCGCTCGGAGCGGAGCGGCTCGTGGAGGACGCACCGACGGCCGGGCGCTGGGCCGCGGCCGGCATCGTCCTCGCCGCGGGTATCTACCAGCTCACGCCGCTCAAGGATGCCTGCCTCGCTCACTGCCGCTCGCCGCTCGGCCTGCTGCTCCACGTCGGCAACTACCGCGGCCCGCTGCGCGACGTACGCGCCGGCGTCTACCACGGGGGCTACTGCGTCGGCTGCTGTTGGGCGTTGTTCGCGATTCTGATCGCGGTCGGGATCATGAACCTGGCCTGGATGGCCGCGCTCGCGCTCGTCATCCTCCTCGAGAAGAGCTGGCGCCACGGGAGAGCGCTCAGCCTCGCGGTCGGCGTCCTGCTGATCGCATACGGATTCACGATCCTGGCCTTCCCCGAGCTCGCCCCGGGACTGGTCGACCCGGGCACAGGGCCCGGCATGGAGCCCGCGATGCAGATGGATGGGTAGGCCAGGGGTGATCGACGACGGCGAGGACTGGCGGATCACCGGGACGTACCTCGAAGCGTGCAACTGCGAGGCGATCTGCCCGTGCCGCACCATCGACGGCACGCCGGGTGGGCGGTCGACCTACGGCGTGTGCCTCGGCGCGCTCTCGTGGGCGATCGAGTCCGGCCACGTCGGCGGCCTCGAGGTCTCAGGGCTCGCGGTCTCCCTCGTCTTACGGTACGACGACGACGAGCCCGGCTCGCCGTGGACGTTCGTGCTCTACGTCGACCAGGACGGGAGCGAGGAGCAGCGACAGGCGCTCGAAGATGTGTACCTCGGCCGTCGCGGAGGCGTTGCACTCAGGCAGTTCCCGTGGGCACGCAAGCCCTCGAATCTCGTCGCCGTCCGGCCGGCCGAGATCGAGATCGGCCACACCGAGCAGCCGGGCTGGTTCCGCGTCCGTCGCCACGCGACGGTGCGGATCGCAGCTCCTGTAGAGGACAGAAGTGTCGTAACGTGCGTGATTCCCGGCCACCACCAGCCGGGCCAGGAGCTGATCGCCGACGAGCTCGTCGTCGGCGACGGCGAGCTCAGTTTCGAGTTCGCAGGGCGCTGCGCCTACTCGTCGCGCTTCGACTACTCCGGGCCGGACTGACGTTCGACCCGACGGGCGAAGCGAGTCGCCTATGTGGACAGCGATCCCGCCGACCGCCGGCGTTTGCGCAAATGCCAAGCTGACCCCTCGATTACGCGGCGCCAACCGCGAGCACGTCCACCGCGACTGCGCCACGTTCGAGGACGAGCAGAGGGTTGACCTCGAGCTCCGAGACGCGTCCGGCCTCCCGACCCGCGAGCCCGCCGATTGCCAGCACCGCTTCGACCGCCGCCTCGACGTCCCCACGCGCCAGGCGCGGCCAGACGCGCAGCCTCTGGAGGGCGGCCTCGACCTCAGGCCGCTCGAGCGGCAGGAGCAACGCGATCGTGTCGGCGTAGAGCTCGACGTCGGTCCCGCCACTTCCGACGAGGAGGACGGGCCCGAACGCCGGATCCTGACGCGCGCCGACGAGGAGCTCGCAGACGGCGCCCGTCACCAGGCGCTCGACGACAACGCCGTCGAGCGGCACTCCCGGGTTCCGCGCGAGCATGGCGGCAACCGCCGCCTCGACGTCGCCCGTGTGACGCAGCCCGAGCGCGACTGCGCCGGCATCGGCCTTGTGCGTGATCGAGCTGCTCACGAGCTTGGCGACGACCGGAAAGCCGAGCTCCGAGGCGGCCGCCGGCGCTTCGGCGGGGCGGACGAGTCGCCCGGCGGGCACCGGGACGCCGGCGCGTTCGAGCCACTCCTTCGCCGCGTGGTCGCTGAGCGGCTCCGCGGCCCGAGGAGGCTCAGGCACCGCCGGGTAGGGCGGCGGGCGCTCCTGTCGTATCCGCTCGCCGAGCCGAGCGCAAGCGGCCAGCGCGGCCAGCCCCTCGTCGATGCCCTGCAGCGGGCACGCACCGGCCGCGAGCACGGCGCGTCGCGCCGGCTCGGTAAGCGACTCGGGCAGCACGCTGATGACTGAAGCCGGAATGCGGCGTTCGCGGGTAGCTGTGCAAAGCGCGCGAATCGCAGCGTCGACATCCCCCTCGTACGCCATGCCCGGCAGCGGGTAGTCGATGATCAGCGCGGCCGCGTCCGCCGGATCCTGCAGCGCCGCGGCGAACACCCGCCGCAGCGGCTCCTCCCGGCCCCACAGCGCGTTGCCGTAGTCGAGCGGGTTGCCGACGAGCGCGTGCTCGTCGAGGAGGCCGGTGAGCTCGGCGCGCACAGGCTCGGTCGGCTCGGGCAGCTCGAGCTCCGACGCCGATGCGGCGTCGGCAGCGAGCGCAG
The DNA here is from genome assembly GCA_963797645.1 of uncultured Thermoleophilia bacterium. Classification (GTDB taxonomy): domain Bacteria; phylum Actinomycetota; class Thermoleophilia; order Gaiellales; family Gaiellaceae; genus CAWCQC01. The sequence continues at coordinate 20,214 of CAWCQC010000008.1, forward strand.
ACTCCGCGCCGGAGCAGGTGAAGACGAACGTGCGCCGCCCTCCGGTCGGTCCGAGCACGGCGAGCGCCTTCAGCGTCTCGAGCAGCGCCGGGATGGTGCCAGCGCGCGCGACGCCGTAGCGGTCGAAGAGCGCGTCGTACAGCTGGTCCGATCCGGCGAGCGAAGCGGTGTGCGTGTAGGCGACTTGGCGCCCGCGCTCCGACACGCCCGCCTTACAGACGGCGATCGGGATACGCCGGTCCAGGGCTCGAGCCGCCGCGGCGGCGAAGCGAGGCACGTCCCGCAGGCCTTCGAGGTACACGCCGATCGCGGTGGTCTCGGGCATGTCGAGATACGCGTCGACGACGTCCGCGATCTCGACGACCGTTTGGTTACCGACGCTCGCGAGGAATGCCAGCGGCAGCGAACGCTGGTTCATCGTGACGTTGATGCCGAGGTTGCCGCTCTGGAGGATGACTGCGACGCCGCTCTCCCGCCGCGCATGCGGGTAGGGCACGGGCCAGAGGCTCGCGCCGCCGACGAGGTCGACGAGGCCGTAGCAGTTCGGTCCGAGCACGGGCATGTCGCCCGCGGCGATGCGAAGCTCACGCTCGCGCGCGACGCCCTCCTCCGTACCGGTCTCGGCGAACCCGGCCGCGTAGCAGATCGCGCCACCGGCCCCGAGCTCGGCAAGCTCGCGCACGATCTCCACCGTCGCCGTCGCGTTCACGGCGACGAACGCAGCGTCCGGAGGCTCGGGAAGCTCGGCGACGCTCCTCACAGCCGCGCGCCCGGCGATCTGTCGACGCGTCGGGATGCACCGCCCAGATCGGTCCGCCGAAACCCGCCGCCTCGCACTCTGCGAGCGCGAGGGGCGCGACGGAGCCGCCGACGAACGCCACGCTGCGCGGGCGCAGCAGGCGGCGAAGGCGCTCGCGGCTCGCCGTCACCCGCGCAGGACGGCGCGCCCGATCAGGTCGCGGTGAATCTCGGACGTCCCTTCCCAGATGCGCTCGACCCGAGCGTCGCGCCAGTAGCGCTCGATCGGCAGCTCCGTCGACAGGCCCATCCCTCCGAAGATCTGGACCGCCTCGTCGGCGACGCGACCGAGCATCTCGGAGGCGTAGAGCTTGGCGACAGACGCGTCCACCGGCGCGAGCTTGCCCCGGTCGAGCTTCCAGGCCGCCTGCATGGTCAGGAGCCAGGCGGCCCGGATCTCCGTCTCCATGTCGGCGAGCTTGAACGACACGCCCTGGAACTCGCCGATGGGACGGCCGAACTGCCGCCGCGTTCGCGCCCAGTCGGCGGCCAGCTCGAGGATGAGCCGTGCCCGGCCGGCGCAGTGGGCCGCCATCATCACGCGGCTCGCGTAGAGCCACTCGGTCGCGAAGTCGAAGCCCCGTCCCTCCTCTCCGAGGATGGCGCCGTCCGGCACACGGACGTCGGTGAACGCGATCAGATGCGGGTTGTAGCCTCGGGCGGACACGCAGCCGACGGGGGTCACCTCGATGCCGGGCAGCTCCTTGTCGACGAGGAACGTCGTGAAGCGCGGGCGCGCGCCCTTCGGCGTCTCGTCCTCGCCGGTGACGGTGACCAGGATCACGTAGTCCGCGTGATCCGCGTGGGAGATGAACTGCTTCGTGCCGTTGATCATCCACCCGTCGCCGTCTCGCACGGCCCGCGTCTGGATCGAGCGCGCATCCGACCCGGCGCCCGGCTCGGTCAGCGCAAAGCACTCCAGGCGCTCCCCCGTATCGTGGGCAAGAGGTAGCGCTCGCGCTGTTCACCGGCGCAGGCGAGCAGGATCTGCGTCGGCCGCGCGACGCATGAGCTCATCGCCCAGCTCGTCCGCGCGAACTCGACCTCGGCCACCATGGAGGTCACGTAGTCGAGGCCGCCACCGCCGAGCTCCTCCGGCATGTTGAGCGCGTACAGGCCGGCGTTCAGCGCACGCCGCTTCACCTGCTCGGCGAGCTCGCGCGGGACGATCCCGGCGCGCTCCACCTCCTCCTCGTGCGGTTGCAGCTCGCGCTCGACGAACGCGCGCACCGTCTGTGCGACGAGCTCTTGCTCCTCCGTGAGGGAGAAGTCGATCACCGGCCACGGAAGACCGGCGGGCGGCGCTCTGCGGCGGCGGCGAGCGCCTCGCGGTGGTCGTCGGTGCGGGCACAGACGAGGCCGGCGGCGCGCTCGGCCTGGAGCTGGTCGGCGAGGGAGCGACGGGGCGAGTCGTCGAGGAGGCGCTTCGCCTGACCGATCGCGACCGTCGGGCCGGCCGCGAGCTCCGCAGCGAGCTCGGCACCGCGCGCAGCAAGATGCTCGAGCGGCACCACCTCGCCGACGAGCCCGAGGGCGAGCGCCGTGTCAGCGTCCCAGAACTCGCCGGTGTAGACGAACCGCTTGGCTCGCTCGATGCCGACGATCCGTGGCAGAAGCCAGGTGCCGCCGACGTCCGGTGGATACCCGAGCCATGTGTAGGCGCATGCGAAGCGCGCCACGTCGGCCGCGACGCGGAAATCGCAGGCCAGCGCGAGGTCGAGCCCCGCTCCGACCGCCGCTCCGTTCAGCAAGGCGATGGTCGGCAGCGGAGCGGACGCCAGCTCGACGGCGAGCGCGTGCGCCTCGCCGACCCACGGGTCGTCGTCGGCCTCGGGCCCCTGCTCCGCCCACGCGTTCACGTCCGCGCCGGCGCAGAAGCCCTTCCCCGCCCCGGTGAGCACGAGGCTGCGGACGTCAGGGAGGTCGACCGCTTGTGCAATGGCCGCACGGAGGGCGCGGAGCAGCTCGACCGTGAGCGCGTTGCGCGCCTCGGGGCGGTTGAGCGTCAGCGTGCGAACGGCGCCGTCGTCGGACGAGAGGAGGACACTCCCATGGCCCGACGATATCGCGGTCGGCCCGCCGCCGCGTCCTGATCCTCGCGCGCCTACGCGGAAACCCGCCCTCGCGATCGCGCGGTAGGTGTCCGCAACGAGGTAGAGCACCTCGTACCGGCCTGGCGGCAGCGGCCACGGCTTGCCGTACGTGCTCTCGCCCTCCATCAGCAGCGAGCCGACGGGCTTCCCTGCACCGGTACCGGACGATGCACCGCCCGTGTACTGCCAGAGCAGGTAGGGGTCGTTGGCAGGATCAGCCGGTGCCCGGGTAGACGCCGAGCCAGTCCCAACGATTCGCCGGGGCGTTCGTCCAGGTGACGGTGATCGCCTCACCGACCGAGTAGCGCGGCTTGTCGGTGTCGATCGACGCCCGGGCGCCCTTCGCCTTCACCCAGAACGAGACGCGTGACAGCACTACGCCGTCCGCCGCTACCAGAACGGCGTCGTAGCCACCCGGCTCGAGATCGGTGGTCGGGAAGGTGAGCGTGCCGCTGGTCGCTCCGGCAGGCCCGGTCGGGCTGCTCTGCACGGTGGCGTTCCCCGGCTCTCCTCCGGCCGCGACGATGGCCACTGTCTCACCGCTCTCGCCCGGAGCGTGGAACGTGACCTGCAGGTCGGTACCGGCCGTGAGCAGGGATCGCTCGAGCCCGACGAGGACGGGCATGACTCCCGGCGTCACCTCGAAGGTCGACGCGACGGCGCGGTGGTCTGACGGCCAGGGCGACACGGACAGCGACACATCGCGGCCGCCGCGCTCTCCGAGCAACTCGCTTGCTAGCGTCTCGGACGGGCCGGCGGCGTAGACGTAGTCGATCCGGTCCTTCGGATCCTTCTTCGTCGGGTTCCCGGCCCACTCGACGACCTTCGGCCGGGCTGCCCACCACGTGATGCCCGGCGTCGCGACCGGGTCGGGATGGGCCTCGCGGTAGGAATCGCGGAAGCCTGCGTCCGCCAGCGCCTTCGAGACCGGCCACTCGACCGCGTAGCGGAGGTACGGACGGGTCCCCACGGCCTCCGCGGTCCAGTCGAGGTGAGAGGGAGCGTTGAGGTCGCCGACGAGGAAGACCGGGATCCCCTGGGCTGCGAGGTCGGGCAGGACGTCAAGTTGCTTCTCGAGCGCCGGTAGCCGGAGCCTCCTCTCGAGTGCGAGCACCTTGTCGAGCGGCTTGCCGTCACGCACCCAGTACGGGCCGTACGGGTCCGACGGAAGATGGACGTTCGCCAGGGCGACGATCCGGTCGGGCGCGACCACGATGAACGCGTAGGCGCCGTCGGCTCCCGGCGGCTCGAGGATGGGGTACTTCGAGACGATGTGCATGCTGCTGTTCCAGTGCGCCCAGCCGAGCGCCCTCGCTAGGCGCGGGATGCTGGTCTCGCCTTCCTCGACGCCGACGACGTCCGGGTCTGCTGCCTCGATCGCAGCAACCACCTTGTTGAAGTCGACGAGCGTGCCGCCGTATTCGATGTTGAAGGTCATCACCTTCAGGCGCATCGAGCTCGGCGCGTCGCCGCCTACTGCCGGGGCCGCGCCGAACGCCATCGCCACACAGAGCGCGACCACGACAGCCAATCCGGTACGACGGGCGACTCGATCCGACATCGCGGGCATTATCCGTCCGTCCGAGCCCGCTTGCGAGTCAGCTCGACCAGCGCCGACACCGTTCGCCAGTTGCGGGCCGTTCCCCGAACGCCGAGCACTCGCTCGAAGTAGTCGAGCGTGAGCTTGCTGCGGCCGGCACCGTTCGGGAGGCGGAGGTAGATCTCGCGTCCCGTCACTTCGAACGCATCGGGCGTCGACCGGTCCGGATCCAGCTTCGCGACGGCGGCCGCTTTGGGAGCCCGGTCGAGAAAGACCACGTGACAGGAGGCGGTGTCCGCGAACGGGCAAGCGGACACGACCTTCTCCATTGCTGCGGCCGTCCGCAGGACGACGGCTGCATCGACACCGAAGGCCTTCGCGATCCTCGCCTCGATCTCGGTCGCGAGGGCGGCTTCTCCGCCGCCGCGGCTCTCGAAGACGGCGTTGCCGCTCTGGACGTACGTCTCGACCCCCAGGAGGCCGAGCGCCTCCAGCTCCGTCCTGAGCGCAGGCATGGGCACCTTGTTCCTCGCCCCGAGATTGACGCCGCGAAGAAGTGCCACCCGGATCGCGCCCATGCGCTCGATTGTTCCACCGGGGCGCGGCGTCCGTCGTGGCGTACTAGCGTTCAGGCATGTGCTGCACGCTGCTGCTCGCGGCCGGGATCGGTCCGCGGATCGCTCTCCTGTTCGTCTGGATCTTCGGCGATCGCGTCGAGCTCGCCTTCGACTCGTGGGTCTGGCCGCTGCTGGGGCTCTTGTTCCTACCCTGGACGACGCTGGCGTACGTCTTCGCGTGGGGGCCTGTGGAGGGCGTGTCCGGGTGGGGGTGGGTGCTCGTGGCGCTCGGTATCGCGCTCGACATCGCAACGTACTCGTCCCGCGCCGTCCAGCGTGCTCGGTAGACGACCCAGGTTCCTCCCATGACCCTTCAGCCCGTCGGAGGCGCCGGCGGCCCACCGCGCCAGAATCCGCTGGCGCTCGCACCCGTTCAACTGGCGGGTGATGGTCGTGCGGTTCTTCGTCTACGGCCTCTCGCTCTACCTCGCGAACCTGATCCTGCCGGGCTTCGTCATCAAGCCGTACGAGGGGCGTGTCCTGTACTCCGTGCTCATCCTGGCGGCCGTCTTCGGGATCATCAACGCAATCATCAAGCCGGCTCTGCTGTTCCTCGCGCTGCCGTTCCTGCTCCAGACCTCCGGGCTCGTGCTGCTCGTGATCAACGTCGTCACCTTTGCGCTCCTCGACGCGTTCGCCGACGAGCTGATCAACATGGAGGGCGTCGGCTGGTTCTTTCTCGGCGGCATCGTCGTCGCCCTGCTCGCGCTCGTGTTCGAGAACGTCCTCGGCGTGCCCGAGCCGATCCTGTCCGACGTCCCACCCGAGACCAGCGAGAAGCCCGCGTGACCCAGACGACCACCCTCGAGCGCTTCCGCGAGCGGCAGCGGACGGTTCAGGTCTACGACGTCTTCGTCCGCCATGGGCTCGATTTCGTCTTCGGCCGAGGCATCCTGGGGGCTTTCCGGCGGCGCATGCAGACGCTTCTTCACAGGCCGCCCTTCCCGGTGGTGCCGCTGGAGCCGCCGGTCCGGATGCGGTTGATGCTCCAGGAGCTCGGGCCAACCTACGTGAAGATGGGCCAGATCGTGTCGAGCCAGAGCGCCGCGCTCCCTGCCGACTGGGAGGTCGAGCTCGCGAAGCTCCAGTCGAACGTCCAGCCGTTCCCGTACGAGCAAGTGCGTGAGGCGATCGTGGCCGAGCTGGGCGGCCCGCCCGAGCAGCTCTACCAGACGTTCGACCCGACACCCCTCGGCGCCGCCTCGCTGGCGCAGGTCCATCGCGCCACGACGCACGACGGACAGGACGTCGTCGTCAAGGTGCAGCGGCCGAACATCGTCACGCAGCTCCGGTCGGACGTTCTCGTCCTGACCCGGATCGCCAACGTTCTCGAACGCAGGACGGTCCTGGCGCGCCAGATCGGTCTTCGCGGTGTGATCAGGGAGTTCGGTAACAACCTGATCGAGGAGCTCGATTACACGGGCGAGGCGTACAACGCGCGCCAGCTCGCGCGGAACCTCGATTCCGTCGAGGGCGTGTCGGTGCCCGCGATCCTCCCGCACCTCTCGTCGCGGAAGGTCATGACGATGGACTTCGTCCAGGGGGTCGAGATCTCGGACACCGACGACGATCGTCGCGGCCGGGATCGACACGGGCGTCGTGGCGGACGAGGCCCTCCGCGCAGCAATCAAGATGCTGCTGATCGACGGCTTCTTCCACGGCGACCCGCATCCCGGCAACGTGCTCGTCTCGCTCGAGACGGGATCGATCACGTTTCTCGACCTCGGCATGGTCGGCGAGCTGTCGCTTCGCCAGCGAGCGCTGTTCATCAACCTGCTCGTGGTCGCCGCGAACAAGGACGTCTCCGGGCTCGCTCAGGCGCTGCGTTCGCTCTCCGAGCCGTTCCGGGCGGTCGACGAGCAGGCCTACTACCGCGAGTTCGAGCGCAAGGTCGGGCGCTACATGGACGTGGGCGAGTACGTCCCGTTCGCCGTCGTCATGGCCGCCTCGCTGGACGTGCTGCGCGACAACGGCCTTCGGCTCGACCCTCAGCTGACGCTCGCCGTCAAGGCGCTGACGCAGGCCGAGTCGTTCTGCCGCGATCTCTACCGCGCGGAGCGGGCGCAGCGGCAAGGCGAACTTCGTCGACGAGGGGCTGAACACGGTCAAGGAGCTCGTGACCGAGAACGTGACACCGCAGGTCGTCGCGGACGCCGCCATGAAGCAGCTCGCCTTCGTCGGACGTGAGATCGCGAACCGCATGCCGTCTCTCCAGGACGCGACAGGGAAGTGGCTCGATCAGTACATGAAGGGGCAGCTGAGCGTGAAGGTCGACACATCGGATCTCGACAAGCAGATGGGCTCGCTCGGGCGGATCGTCCGGCTGATGACGGCCGGCATCCTGCTCGCCGGGCTCGTCATCGGATCGGCGATCGCCGCGACGGTCGGCGACGCGACCGGCATCGAAGGTGTCAGGACGCTCGCCCAGGTCATCTTCACGGCCACCGGGATCTTCGCAGTGATCGTCGTCGTCGTCCTCGTCTGGCGAGTGTTCCGCCCGCCGCCGGACTCCGACTTCTGACCCGGCGAGGGGGCGGGCCGCCTCCTTCGGAACACATCGGGCTCTGCGCGTCTCGGGCAGGATGCCGCGATGGGAGCGCTCCTCTACCGGCTCGGCGGCCTCACGGCACGCCATCGCTTCATCGTGCTCGCGATCTGGATCGTCGCCGCCGCGGGGATCGCCGTGCTCGTCTCGCGCGTCGGCGCCGAGACGAACGACAACCTGAGCCTGCCCGGGACGGGCAGTCAGGAGGCCTACGACCTCCTTGCCGAGAAGTTTCCGCCCCAGCAGAACGGGAGGAGCCCGATCGTCTTCTACGCCGCGAAGGGCAAGGTCACAGCCACGGCCAACAGGAACGCGATCACAGAATCCTTCAAGGCGATCGAGAAGATCCCCTACGTCGACACCGCGACGAGCCCGTTCGACCAGGCAGGCGCGGCGCAGCTCTCGAAGGACGAGAAGACCGCCTTCGTCTCCGTCCTGCTCGACGTCTCCTCCGCTGACCTGACGGACGAGCAGGCGCAGCGCGTGCTCGACGCGGCTCGGCCTGGTGTCGAGGCCGGCATGCAGGTAGCGGCGGGAGGTCCGATCGGCACGGAGCTGTCTCCGGTCGAGACGGAGTCGAGCGAGGTGATCGGAATCGTCGCCGCCATGGTCATTCTCAGCCTCACGTTCGGGACGATCGTCGCGATGGGGATGCCGATCGTGACCGCCGTCATCGGGCTGTCGCTCGGGCTCGGGCTGATCGGGCTGCTCGGTCACATCGGGCAGATCCCGTCGATCGCCCCGACCGTCGCCACGATGATCGGCCTCGGTGTCGGCATCGACTACGCGCTCTTCCTCGTCACCAGGCAGCTCCACCTGATGCGCGACGAGGGCGTCGAGCCGCGAGAGGCGGTCGCCCGGTCGGTGGCAACTGCCGGGAGTGCGATCGTGTTCGCGGGCACGACTGTGGTGATCGCCCTCCTCGCGCTGGCCGTTGCCGGGATCCCGCTCGTGACCTCGCTCGGCTACGCCTCGGCGGTTGCCGTCGCGACGGCCGTGCTGGGGGCGATCACGCTGCTGCCGGCGATCCTCGCGATACTCGGACACCGGCTCGACTCGCTCCGTCTGCCCGCGTTTCTGCGGCCGAAGCCGAAGGAGCCAGGGCGGGGGTTCTGGGGCGCCTGGGCCGGCTTCGTGACAGGCAAGCCGTGGCTGGCCGCCGTCGCGGCGTTGGCTGTCCTGGCCGTGCTGATCATCCCGTTCTTCTCGCTCCAGCTCGGCCAGGAGGACATCGGCTCGACGCCGAAGGACACGCAGGAGCGACAGTCGTACGATCTGATCGCCGACGGCTTCGGCGTCGGTTACAACGGGCCGCTGCTCATCGCCGCGCGGCTCGACGAGCCGGCAACCCCCGACACGGAGGTCGAGGCGCAGCAGGACGACCTCCTCGTGCTCCAGAACGAGCTCGAGCAGGAGCAGAAGGAGGGGCAGGAGCAGCAGAAGCAGCTCGAGCAGGAGGCCGATCAGCTCAAGGCCGACCAGGCCGACCTCGAGGCGCAGCAGGCTGACCTCGAGCGGCAGGCCAGGGAGCTCGAGCAGCAGCAGGCAGCGCTCGAGCAGGAAGCGGCCGGCCTCGCCGCGGAGAAGAGCGCACTCGAGGCGCAGGCCGAGCAGCTGGCCTCACAGGAGGCGGGGCTTCGCGCCGAGGAGGCGAGACTCCGAGCCGAGGCGAGGGCCTTCGAGGGCGAGGTGGAGCGGCTCGTGGAGCGCGCCGTCGAGCTGGAGCTCGAGCTCGACGGAATCCGAGCCGCTGAGCAGGAGCTCGAGGAGCAGATCGCGACGACGACCGATCCGGACGAGCTCGCGAGGCTCGAGGCGGAGCTGGCGGCGCTGCGGGTCGAGGAGCAGGGGGTCGAGCGGGAGCTCGCGGCCAGCCGTGCGCAGGTTCCGGAGCTGCGCAGGCAGGCTCGAGCTCTCGTCGCGGAAGCGGTCGACACGGTCGAGCAGGCTGACGTCCTCCGCGCCGAGGCCGCGAGCCTCACAGCACAGGCTGCCGAGCTCGAGCAGCAGGCTGCCGGGCTCGAGCAGCAGAAGTCTCAGCTCGAGGCCGAAGGTGCCGCTCTCCAGGAGGAGGGAGACGAGCTGAAGGCGGAGGGTGAGGCGCTCCAGCAGCGTGCGGACGAGCTTGAAGGCAGAGCAGCAGCAGCTCGAGGATCTCCAGGCGCAGGCGAAGGATCAGCAGGCGGAAGCGAAACAGCTTCAGGACGTGCTCACGAAGGAGCTGACGAACGCTGGCGGCGACGCGCGCGGCGACAGATCCGCGGCTCGTCAAGCTCCAGGACGCCTTCACGAAGACCGACGGCATCGTTCTCGTCTCGCCGCCCCTGGTGAACGACTCGGGCGACGCGGCGATCTACTCGCTCGTCCCGGCCACGGCCCCGGCCGATCCCGCCACCGCCGACCTCGTCGTAACGGTTCGCGATTCGGTGATTCCAGACGCGACCGCGGGAGAGAGGGGGATCGAGGCGTTCGTCGGCGGCTCGACAGCGAGCAACGTCGACCTCGCCTCCGAGATCTCCGCGAAGTTGCCGCTCGTCATCCTGGTCGTGCTCGCTCTCAGCGTCGTCGTGCTCCTGCTCGCGTTCCGTTCCGTCCTCGTTCCCGTGCAGGCCGCACTCACGAACATCCTCTCGGTCGCGGCGTCGTTCGGCGTCCTGACCGCGTGCTTCCAGTGGGGATGGGGCCTCGGCATCGTCGGCATCGACCCCTACAGCGGGGACTCGTCGCCGATCGCGAGCTACGTCCCGCTGATGATGTTCGCCGATCCTGTTCGGCCTGTCGATGGACTACCAGGTCTTCCTACTGAGCACGATCGACGCCTTCCGGGCACAGGGTCTGAGCGACCGCGAGGCGGTCGCACTGGGGCTCGAGCGCAGCGCTCGCGTGATCGCCGCGGCCGGCCTGATCATGATTGCCGTGTTCGGGAGCTTCATCCTGAACGGCGACCCGATCGTCAAGCAGTTCGGCGTCGGGCTCGCCGTCGCAGTGCTGCTCGCGGCGACCCTGACGCTGCTCTCTCGCGCCGGCGGTCCTGACGATCATGGGTCGAGGCGCGTGGTGGGTCCCGGGCTGGCTCGGCCGCTTCCTGCCCGATCTCGACATCGAGGGACAGCACGCCATGGAGCGGCGCGCCGAGGGGGCCGCAAAGGCCTGAACGCGGGGGATCGCCGGACAGGTCTACGATGACATCGTCCCCGAGGGTCCGCGGCGCGGGCCCGATATTCGATCGAGAGGTGGCCGCAGTGGGGTTCCTAGACAAGATTCTCGGGCAGAACGAGCCAGGCCAAGGATGCGACGGCGACGCGGCCGGAAAGGCGGCGGACGCCACGGGCGATGCGGCGGCGGAAGGCCGCCGACGCCACCGCGCGATGTGGCCGGCGGCGCCGGTGACGCGGTGGGTGACGCGGCCGGAACAGCCGCCGACACCGCAGGCGATGTCGTCGACAAGGCGAAGGACGCGCTCGGAGGAGACGACAAGCCCGCCGCGGGCGCCTGACGAGGCGAACAGGGATCAGCCGCGTTCGCATTCGAACGAACGCAGCCTAGAGCGATATCCCTCATCCTGGTGAGGCCCGGGCGGCGCTCGGCAGCCGATGCACTGAGGAGTGCGGCGGCTCCCCTCGCTCCTCACCGCAGCAGCGCTCCTCGCGCTTGGCTCTCGCCGGCTCGGCCGGCGCGGCGCCGGTTGGGGCGCCCGGCATCTCTCCCGAGCGCAGCGTTCCGACGCCGGCTGCAGCTGCACACCTGAGCGTCCGGATCGTCCGGAGCGTCGCACGTCCGAGCGGCGCCGGGCGAGGATGTCCTCACGACCCTGTCGCCGCGCACGGAGTTCGGCTCGCAGCAGACGGTCTCCGTCGTCGAGCGCCGTGGGCGGTGGCTCGGCATCGTCACGACCGATCTCCCGAACGGGGAGATCGGATGGATCGATTCCCGTGGCGCCGGAGTCGTCCTCGGCCGGGTCAGGATGTCGGTCGAGATCGACCTCTCGCGGCGCCTCCTCGTCGTCCGGCGCGACGGCGACGTCGTCCGCCGCGCGTCGGTCGGGATCGGCCGAGCAGGCTCTGCCACCCCGATCGGGCGATTCGCGGTCACCGACAAGCTCAGCGGATCCGACTACGGCCCGTACTACGGCTGCTGCATCGTGGCGCTCTCCGCGCATCAGCCCAACCTGCCGGCCGGCTGGACCGGGGGCGACCGGATCGCCATCCACGGGACGAACGACCCAGGGTCGATCGGCGTACCGAGCTCCGCGGGGTGCCCGCACGCGAGTGACGAGGACATGCGCTTCCTGATGGCGCGCGTCCCGCTCGGCACGCCCGTCCTGATCCATCCTTGAGCGTGCCCGCAACGGTCAGAATGGAGGCATGGCCTCCGAGTCGGACATGCTCAAGGGACAGCTGCTGATCGCCTCGGCGGGGCTGCTCGACCCGAACTTCCGGCGGACCGTCGTTCTCGTGACCGAGCACAATCCCGAAGGGGCGATGGGAGTCGTTCTGAATCGCCCCTCACCCGTTCCCGTGGCTGACGCCGTCCCGCACCTCGGCACGGTCGTCGAGGAAGGCGGGCTGGTCTTCGTCGGCGGTCCTGTACAGCCCGAGGCAGTCGTCGCGCTCGCCGAGCTCGACGATCCCGAGCTGGCTGCGGCGACGGCGCTCGGCTCGATCGGGTACCTGCGAGCGGACGCCGATCCCGACGATCTCGCCGGCGCCGTTCGGCGGGCGCGGGTGTTCGCCGGCTACTCGGGGTGGGGAGGCGGGCAGCTCGAGTCGGAGCTCGAACAGGAGGCGTGGATCGTCGAGCCTGCAGAGCCCGACGACGTGTTCACGGCCGACCCGGACGGGCTCTGGGCGGAGGTTCTCCGTCGCAAGGGCGGCGCCTACGCGATCCTCGCGCGCATGCCGCTCGACCCGTCGGTCAACTGACTGCCCCGAAGCTCTCGCGACCTACCCGGTTGCTGCGCGAGCGCGGTGGCGAAGGTCACGGTAGCCTCGGCTCTACGAGCAAGGCCCCCGACCAAGGAGAATGCCATGCCTGTCATCGAAGTGAAGCTCTACGACCGACGCATCACGGACCCGGACGCCAGCGCGAAGATCATCAAGGAGATGACCGAGGCGCTGGTACGCGCCTGTGGCGACGAGGGCGTCCGCGAGCACACGAACGTCATCGTGACCGGTATCCCGCCGACGAACTGGGGCGTGGCCGGGAATCCCGGCAGCTGACCTCTACGCGAGCTCCAGGGACAGCTCGAGCGGCGGTGCGTCAGGTGCCGCCGCCTCGGTCTCGCGCGCGTGCATCAGGGTCGTCTTGACGATCAGCTTGGCCCGGGCGAAGTTGTCGATCTCGACGGGGACGGGGCTGGCGGGACGGCCGAGGGCGTACGTCGCTGCGTTCCGTCCGATCGCCCGATAGGAGTCGAGCGTCAGGAGCGGGGCCATGCCGAACAGCTCGAGGTTGTCGAGCGGCTGCAGGTCGGCGCGGTGGATGACCGCCGTCCCCTTCGACTGGAGGCCGACGGCGACCTGGGAGCCGGAGAGCCCGGCGCCGTCGTGCCCGATGAATGCGACGTCGGACGACCTACGCACGCGAACGATCCGCGGCGCGGCGCCCTCGGCTCGGATGCCGTCCACGACGGCCGACAGCACCGCCTCATGCGGTAGCCCGTTGATCGTCTCGCGCAGCGAGGCCAGGAAGGCCGGCCCAACCGCGACGACGACCTCGTCGGCCCGTGAGCCGCGCGCGGCCTCGCCCCGCGTGACGAGTGTCGGGGCAGCCGAGCCGTCCGTGGCCGCGAGGCCCGGCGCGTCCAGCTGGTGCGGCAGCCGCTGCAGGCGCTCCCATCGCTCGCCCTCGAGCCGGTAACCCGTCCCCGGCCCGGTGTAGTCGTTGGGGTCGTTGACGGCCGAGTCGACCACCCAGTCCGGCCCGACGATCGCCGACGTCTGCAGGTAGTCGGCGCTGACCCGCAGCCGCTGGAGCCCCAGGATCGCTTCGGCGACGTCCGGGAAGCCGGCCTCGTCGAGCGCTCTGGCGACGTCGAGCCCGGAGATGCCCTCGGCGAGCACGCGATCGGCTGCGGCGACGTCGGCGGTCCGATCGCGATCCGGTAGGTCTCGGCTGTCGTACCCGGTCGTCGCAAGCTCGATCTCCTCCTCGGTCACGGGCGGGAAGCCCAGCCTGGCGAAGACGACCTGAATCGCCCGTGCCGCGCGCGCCCGCACCTCGAGCAGCGTCTCCTCGGCCACGGGCTCTATTCCGGCGTCGACCTGCCAGTCGCGCTGGAGCGTCAACCACTCGTCGAGGTCGTCCGAGTCGTAGTTTCCTCCGCCGAACACGTTGTCGTACCGCGGCATGACGCTGTAGCCGGAGGTGACGAAGTCCGTGCCCGGGAGGAACTGTCCCATCAGCTTGGCGGTCTTGCGGATCGGCGAGTGCGATGCGATCGCGTCGTTTCCGGACGCCACCTCGAGGTCGAGCCAGGCGGCGACGAGGTTCTCTGCCAGGATCTCGCGCGTGCCGCCGGGGACGCTGAGGGCCAGGGCGACGCAGCTGATGCCGCCGTTCTGGACACCTTGTGATCCGGCGGCCCGGGCGAGCCACAGGCAGCGCGCCTCGAGGTAGAGCATGGAGCGGCCCTCCGCGCGGCCCATGAGCGCCTCCGACCCGGCTCCGGACGTGAAGCGCACCTTGATCCCGCGCGAGGCGTAGGCGGAGGCGAGGAACGCCTTCGACCAGGGCGTGTCGTCGCCGTCGACGAAGCATCCCTCGGTGCCGTACACGGACAGCGTCTCGGAGTACGTCGTCAGGCCCTGAATGCCGAGCTGGAGGTTCCGCCGTTCCTCGACTGCACACTGAGTGATCACGCCGGGCCTGCCGGTCTGCGACCCGACGAGGATCGCGATCGCGTTGAGGGGGGCATAGCGCGCGACGCCGACGGTCGTCTCGACCTCGGCGAACCCCCGCGCCGCCGCCTCGGCTGCATCGGCCGCGAGCAGCGCCGGATTCTCCTTGCGGTTCGTGACGTGTGCCTGGTTCGCCGGCCGTCTCCGGGCGCGAAGCTTCTTCAGCGCGAACATCATCTCCACCGGATCGAGCAGCCAGACGATCCTCGCGAGCCGCGCGGGCGTCAGCCCGCGGGACAGCCGGACGAGGTCGGTGCGGGGAACGTCCACGTCGACGAGGCGACGCGCGATCTCGGCGTCCGTGATCAGTGCGGCTTCCTCGCGCGATCTCGAGATCGAGGCCGTGGCTCGCCACGAAGCGGTCCACGACGTCGAAGTCCTCGACTCGGCGGCGGTCCAGCTCGACCACCCGGCCGTTCTCGACGACCAGGCTCGGCTCCGGGTCGGCGGGCCCGTTCATGGCCACGAGGCCGAGCGCCGGCTCCGGTGCGACGAGCACCTCCCGGCGAAGGTCGCGTGCGAGGCGCGCAGCGCTGCGCCGCGAGCCGGTCACGCCAGCAGGCCGCGTTCGCTTCCCACGCTGCGCCGCCTCGCGGACGAACGTCGCAACGCGCGAGGCGCCGTACTCCCGTTCGAGGCGCGCCGCCCACGCCTCGAGCTCTGCGGCGCTCGCCCGGCCAGGCCGGAGAGACGTGTAGATCTCGAGGATGACGTCGTCGGGAACGGTGGTCAGCTCGGCCGCTCGCTCCAGGCTCTCGGCGAGCTGCCCGCGTCCGTGCGCCCGGGCGACTTCCGCCTGTCGGCGCAGCGTGTCGGGCGTCGCGCGCATGTCGGCGGGGTCGATGGCCCCGCTACGCAGCGCCTCGAGCGTCACGTCGTCCAGGCGCTTGCCGGCGGGTGTCCGCACGAGGTCAGGGCGTCGCCCGGCCAACGGATAATCGGTTACCGGATCGAAGGCGGGCACCCGCGAGAATTCTACGGCGCCCGACTCGGCTGTCGTCAGTCCGCGCCGGGCAGGACCTGTCGCAGCACCCGGAGCGAGTTGCCGCCCACCATCTTCGCCGCCTCGTCCTCCGAGTAGCCGCGTGCGAGCAGCCCGGCGGTGAACACCGGTAGCGTCTCCACTCGCCCGAGCCCCTCCGGGTACGTGAGGCCGCGCATCAGGTCGGGCGCGAACTCGAGGTAGTCGGGACCGACTCCGACGGCCTCGACGCCGACGAGGCCGACGATGTGGTCGACGTGGTCGAGCAGGCGGTCGAGCGTCGCTTCCTCGCCTATGAAGTCCGCGATGAAGCAGGCTCCCACCAGCCCGCCCGACTCGGCGATCGCGCGTATCTGATCGTCCTTCAGGTTGCGTCTGTGCGGACAGATCGCCCAGGCGTTCGCATGCGAGGCGATGACGGGCCCGCGTGCCTGCTCCATCAGCTCCCAGAAGCCAGGCTCGGCGAGGTGGGAGACGTCGATCAGGATGCCGAGCCGGTCGAGCTCGGTGACGAGCTCGCGCCCGGCCTCGGTGAGGCCGCCCGGCGAATCGACTCCGACCCCGTCCGCGTAGCGGTTGCCGCCGTTCCACGTGAGCTGAACCGAACGCAGGCCGAGCTTCGCGAAGTCCCGAAGCGGCGAGGCCTGTCCCTGTCGCGCCGGCTCGAGCGGCTTGCAGCCCTCGAAATGGAGGATCAGCCCGATCTGATCCTCGGCGATGGCCTCGTCGAGGTCGTCCGCGTCGTCGACGATCCGGCACTCGGCGCAGCCCGCGAGCTCGGACAGGACGTCGTCGACCATCTCGAGCGCGCGCAGCGTCGCCTTCCCGTCGCCGATCGCCGGTATGTCGCCGCCCACCATCAGGACCTGGAAGCGCACGCCCCCTTCGCGGAGGCGCTTCAGGTAATCGTCGCGAAGCGGGAAGCGCTCGCCCGCGAGCCGCCGGCGCCGGACGTCGACGGCGATATCCGAGTGACCCTCGACGACCGGGTGCGTCCGATGGAGCTCGCCGGCGCGCTCGAGCACATCCTCCGAGATCACGAGCGCATCCTACGTCATGATGTAAAGCGTGCTTGACAATGAGAGGATGTCAAGCTAGCTTTCCATCATGGAGAACGACGTCCGAGCGCTGCGCACCGAGAGAAACCTCTCCCAGGAGGATCTGGCGAGGGTCGTCGGCGTATCGAGACAGACGATCAACTCGATCGAGAAGGAGCGCTATACGCCGTCGCTGCCACTTGCGATCGCGCTGGCCCGCTTCTTCGAGACGACGGTAGAGGAGGTCTTCCATGCCAACGGCAACCAATGAAGGGCCAGGCCAGCGGTCGAAGTCCGTGGGAATCTTTCGGTCGCGCTGGTTTCTCCCTGCGTTCAGCCTGTTCCTCGGCGGTTGCATGCTCACCGCCATGTGGATCGGAGGCGAGCCCCGCGAGGGGCTCTACGCCCTCGCACTGATGGGCGCACTCGCGGTCCTCCTCGCGCTCGGCGGCCGGAGCGAGACGATTCGCGGTCTCCGCGGTGACGGGCGCGACGAGCGCTTCGCGATGATCGACATGAGGGCGACCGCGCTTGCGGGCTCGGTGGTGATCGCCGTGCTCATCATCGCCTGGCTCGTCGAGATCGCTCGTGGCCACAGCGGCAATCCCTACAACTGGCTCGGCGCGGTTGCCGGCGCTGGCCTACCTCGTCGGCGCTCGCCGTCCTGCGCTGGCGGTCGTGACCCCGACGCCCTGGCCGGCTCAGCGGTACTCGTCGGGGTGGTGGCGGCCGTGGTAGGAGATGGTCGTCGTCAGCAGGCCGACCAGGGCGACACCCGGGCCGACGGCGATTCCGAGCAGCTCGTTCCGGGAGAAGGGCGCGTCGAGCACCAGCGCGCCGATCGCGATCCAGACTCCCGCGAGGATGGGTGGGAGGAGCAGCAGGATGACGAGCCAGTCGTGCCACGGGCGTCCGCGGCGGCGCCAGACCGCGTAGTCGGCGAGCGCGAGCGCGAAGACGACGGCTCCCGGCAGCGGGCCGGTGACGAGCTTCTCGAAGGTCGTCGCAGACGGCCAGACGTAGACGGCGATCGAGACCCAGGCCGCCGCGGCCAGCACCGGCCAGAGGAGGAACGAGGGGAGGACGCTCTTACCTGGAGCGCGCGAACCGGTGGACGGCATCGAGGAGCTCCCGGCTCTTCTGCTCTGCCACCTCGGAGTCGCCGGCGGCGAGCGCTCCGGAGACACAGTGGCTCACGTGGTCGTCGAGGATCTTGAAGCCGAGGCTCTCGAGCGCGGTCGTCACGGCGCTGATCTGCGTGAGGATGTCGATGCAGTAGCGCTCCTCGTCGACCATGCGCTCGATACCGCGTACCTGCCCCTCGATGCGGTGCAGGCGCTTGACGAGAGCGGCCTTGTCGGACACGTAGCCGTGAGTCATGGTGCGACCTCCCTTGGGCTCCGGAAGCGGCGTAGGCGGAGCGAGTTCGAGACGACGAAGAGGCTCGACGCGGCCATCGCTGCCGCCGCGATGATCGGGTCGAGAATCCCGGCGATCGCGAGCGGGATCGCAGCGACGTTGTAGGCGAAGGCCCAGAAGAGGTTCCCCTTGATCGTCGCGAGGACGCGCCGGGAGAGGCGGATCGCATCCGCTGCTGCGCGCAGGTCGCCGGAGACGAGCGTCAGGT
This sequence comes from uncultured Thermoleophilia bacterium, assembly GCA_963797645.1. Classification (GTDB taxonomy): domain Bacteria; phylum Actinomycetota; class Thermoleophilia; order Gaiellales; family Gaiellaceae; genus CAWCQC01. Next base: position 38,352 of record CAWCQC010000008.1, read on the forward strand.
CGGCCGCTTCGATCGCGACGTCCGTGCCCGTGCCCGATCGCGAGCCCGAGGTCGGCCTGGGCGAGGGCGGGCCCGTCGTTGACGCCGTCCCCCACCATCGCGACCGTCTCGCCGCCGTCCTGCAGGCGACGCACTTCGAGCGCCTTGTCGGCCGGAAGAACGTCGGCCACGACCCGCTCGATCCCGACGGCGGCCGCGATCTCTCTTGCGCTCTCCTCCCGGTCACCGGTGAGCAGGACGGGCGTCAGGCCGAGCTCTCTCAACTCAGGCGACCGCCTCGGCGCTCGTCGGCTTGACCGTGTCGGCGACGACGAGCCGTGCCCGGTCGACTCCGTCCCAGCGGACTCGAATGCCGTCGGGTGCCTTCGCGATCTCGACCAGGTGACCGTCGACCATGCCGGTCACGCCCGTTCCCGGGCGGTTCTCGAAGTCCGCGACCTGAGGCAGCGACCCGACCTCCGCGCGTGCGCCTGCCGCGACCGCTCGGGCGACCGGGTGCTCGCTCGCGTCCTCGAGGGCGCCGGCCAGGCGGAGAATCTCCGGGCGGGTCGCTCCGTTCAGCGGCACCACGTCGACGAGCCGCATCGTCCCCTCGGTGACGGTGCCCGTCTTGTCGAGGACGACCGTGGTCACGCGCCGCGTCTGCTCGAGAACCTCGGGGCCACGGATCAGGATGCCGAGCTGCGCTCCGCGCCCGGTGCCGACCATGAGCGCGGTCGGCGTTGCCAGGCCGAGCGCGCAGGGGCACGCGATGATGAGCACGGCGACCGCGGCCGTGAACGCTTCCGTCGGGTCGCCGGTGATCGCCAGCCAGCCGACGAGGGTCGCGACGGAGATCACGAGGACGATCGGTACGAAGACGGCGGACACCCGGTCGACGAGCCGCTGGATCGGCGCCTTGCCGGCCTGGGCCTCGCGCGACCAGCCGCGTGATCTGGGCGAGCGCGGTGTCGGCGCCGACGCGCGTTGCGCGAACGACGAGCCGGCCATAGGTGTTCAGCGTCGCGCCGGCAACGTCGGCTCCCGGGCCCACCTCGACCGGAACCGGCTCGCCGGTGAGCATCGACTGGTCGACCGCCGAGCCGCCGTCGACGACGATGCCGTCGGTCGCGATCTTCTCGCCGGGCCGCACGACGAACCTGTCCCCGACCGCGAGCTCGGCGATCGGAACGGCGACCTCGACGCCGTCGCGGATGCACGTTCGCCTCCTTCGCTCCGAGCTCCAGCAGGGAGCGGATCGCCTCGCCCGAGCGCCGGCGTGCCCGCGACTCGAGGTAGCGCCCGAGCAGGATCAGCGTCGTGATGACCGCGCCGACCTCGAAGTACGTGTGCGCGTCGTCAGACGTGACGAGCGCGACCACCGACCAGAGCAGGGCGGCGAGCGTGCCGACCGAGACGAGGGTGTCCATCGTCGCCGCCCCGTGACGCAGGTTGGCGAAGGCGGCGCGATGGAAGGGCCAGCCACACCAGAGGACGACGGGGGCGGCGAGCGCAAGCGCGAGCCACTCCCAGCCCGGGAACTGAAGCGGGGGAATCATCGCGACGAGCACCAGCGGAATCGTCAGCGTCGTCGCGGCGGCGAGGCGAAGCGTGGGCATCCGTGAGCCCTGCCGTGACGACGCTCGCGGAAGCGAGGCCTCGTACCCGGCACGCTCGACGGCGTCGACGAGCTCGGCGACGGTGATCCGAGCCGGGTCGTACCGGACGGCAGCCAGCTCGGTCGCGTAGTTGACACCGGCCTCGACCCCGCCGAGGCGGTTCAGGCTCCGCTCGACCCGCCCCGCGCACGCTGCGCAGGTCATGCCCCCGATCTCGAGCTCGACCCGTTCTATTGCGGACGCACTGCCCATGGTGGCTAGTATACCCGCTAGGGGTATACGCCTTGGATCCGCGAACTAGGCGGAAACGGGAGTGGGCTGCAGCGTCGCCTGTTTCGTCTGGCGCGAGCGTGCCGCGAAGGCGGTGACGGCGATCAACACCCCGAGCACGAACACGATGATCGCGCCGCCCGGGATTCGCGTGATCTCCTGCATCAGGGCGCCGACGAGGGCGGCGCACGGGATCGTCATCACCCAGGCCGTGAGGATGTTCCCGGCCACTCCCCAGCGCACGGCTGAGAGGCGGCGGGTCGCGCCGGCGCCGAGCACCGAGCCCGGAGATCGTATGCGTGGTCGACACCGGGAAGCCGTAGTGGGCCGTGAAGAACAGCGTCAGGCTGGTCGACACCTCTGCCGAGAATCCCTGCACCGGGTCGATCTTCGCGATGCGCTGGCCGAGCGTCTTGATGATCCGCCAACCGCCGGCATAGGTCCCCATGGCGATCGCGGTGGCCGCGCTGACGATCACCCAGACCGGCACGTCGAAGTTCTCCTCGGACAGATGACCGGAGGCGATCAGCGCAAGCGTGATGATGCCCATGGTCTTCTGTGCGTCGTTCGTTCCGTGGGTGAAGGCGAGGAACCCCGACGAGACGATCTGGAAGCGGCGGAAGACGCGGTGCACGATCCCGGGCGAGCGGCGGGCGATGATCCAGACGAGCGCCGTCACGAACAGGGCGGCGCCGAGCATGCCGAGGAAGGGTGCGGCCAGGGACGGAATCAGCACGTTGTGGAGGAGTCCGTCCCACTCGACGACGCCGATGCCGCTCGCGGCGATGGCAGAACCGAGCGTTCCTCCGATGAGCGCATGGCTCGAGCTCGACGGTAAGCCCAGGTACCACGTGGTCAGATTCCAGGCGATCGCGCCGACGAGACCGGCCAGGACCACCTTGAGCGTGATCGCCTCGGGGTTGACGATTCCCCTGGCGACCGTCGCCGCGACCTTGACCGAGACGAAGGCGCCCGCGAAGTTGAGAACCGCGGCGAAGGCGACGGCGAAGCGCGGGTTGAGCGCGCGTGTCGAGACGCCGGTCGCGATCGCGTTCGCTGCGTCGTGAAACCCGTTCGTGAAGTCGAAGAACAGCGCGACCGCGACGACCGCGATCAGCAGAACCCACTCGTCCACGGCTTAATACCTACGCATTCTTGACGGCGATGTTGCCGATCACGTTCCCCGCCGTCTCACAGGCGTCGATCGCCTCCTCGAGCGCCTCGTAGACGTCCTTCCAGCGAATGACGATCAGAGGATCGATTCGCTCGTCCTGGAAGAGTGCGGCGATCGCGTCTCGCTCGATGCGGTCGCCCTCGTCCTCGAGGCTCTTCAGCTCGCCCAGCGTCCGCGCGGCCGCTGCCGGCTTCTTGAGCTCGGCGAGCGCCCCCGCCAGCAGGCCCGCCGCGGCCACGAGGACGCGGCACTGCTCGAGCGCGGGTCGGGCCGGCGACTCGATGTTGTAGAGGCCGAAGAGGTCGGTGGCGTGCTCCATATGGTCGATGACGTCGTCGACCTTGGCCGCGAGCTCGTAGATGTCCTCGCGGTCGAATGGCGTCACGTATTGCGTGTTCAGCAGCGTGATGATGTCGTACGTGATCTGGTCGCCGACATGCTCGAGCTCCTTGACGTCGGCGTGGGTGACCGCCGCGTTCGGGAAGTCATGGACGTATTGCTCCGTCTGCCGGGCCGTCTCGAGCAGGTTCGCGCCGGCGCTTGCAAAGAGCTCGTAGAACTCCGTCGTCTTCGGTACCAGTGCCAGACGCATGTGCCCACCTCGTCGGTTCGCTGTTGCCTGGTCTCACCATGCGTCAATTTCCCGTCACCAGGTGGTGTCAATACGGTTACAAACTGGTTACAGGCTCAGGCGAGGGAGTAGAGGCGGCGGAAGAGAGCCGACGGCCTGGAGGTACCGCGTTTACGTGATGGGATCGGAGGCGTCCTCGAACTCTCGGAACTCGCCCGAGACGAGGTACGCAGTCTGCTCGCCGACGTCGACGGCGTTGTCCCCGATGCGCTCGAGACAGCGCGAGACGACGATCATGAGCAGCGACCATTCCCGCATGGCCTCGTCGCCCTCGAGCTTCGCCAGGTGCTTGATGACACGGCGGTTGCCGCGGTCGATCAGTTCGTCCAAGTCGGGTAGGGACTCGGCTGCGGCGAGATCGCGATTCTGGAACGAGTCGAGTGCGATCCGTGTCATCTCTTCGGCGCGTGAGCCCATCTCCTCGAAGCCGTCGATGACAACCGGCGGTCCCGAGTGGGCATGTGCGAGTTTGGCGAGCTTGGCGATGTTGACGCAGAGATCGCCCATCCGCTCGAGGTGGATCGTCACGTGGAGCGAGGCAAGCACGAGCCGGAGCTCGCTCGCGACCGGCGACTGCATCGCGAGGATCCGCTCGACCTGTTGCTCGACCGACTGCGACCGTGCGTCGATCGCGTCGTCGAACGCGATCACCTCGTCCGCGAGCTCGGCGTCGCCGTCGCGCAGCGCGTTGAGCGCGCCGCGGATCGAGCGGAGGACGAGCGCGCCCTGCTCCTGAAGGGTGGCTTCGAGCTGCTCGAGCTCCTCGTGGAAGGCGGAGCGGCGCTCGCGCGCCTCGCCTCCGTCGGTCGATATCGCCTCGCTCATCCGAACCGTCCTGTCACGTAGTCCTCCGTCCGCTTGTCGGAGGGGTTGGTGAAGATCGTCGTCGTCTCGTCGTACTCGACGAGTATGCCGGTCCTCAGGCCGCCCTCGGCCAGCTCGACGCTGAAGAACGCAGTCAAGTCGGCCACCCGGGCGGCCTGCTGCATGTTGTGCGTGACGATCACGATCGTGAACTCCTTCTTCAGCTCGATCATGAGATCCTCGATCGCCGCGGTCGAGATCGGGTCGAGGGCCGAGCAGGGCTCGTCCATGAGGATGACCTCGGGGTCGATGGCGATGCAGCGCGCGATGCAGAGCCGCTGCTGCTGCCCGCCCGACAGCCCGTAGGCGTTGTGCTTCAAGCGGTCCTTGACCTCGTCCCACAGCGCGGCCTGCCGCAGGGCGCGCTCGACGCGGTCGTCGATGCCGTCCTTCCATCCGAGCACCCTCGGCCCGAACGCGATGTTGTCGTAGATCGACTTCGGAAACGGGTTCGGCTTCTGGAAGACCATGCCGATCAGCTTCCGCACCTCGACAGCATCGACGCTCGGCCCGTAGAGGTCCTGACCGTGGTACAGGATCTGGCCGTCCACCCGGGCGATCTCGATCAGGTCGTTCGTCCGGTTGAAGCACCGGATGAACGTGCTCTTCCCGCAGCCTGACGGACCGATGAACGCAGTGACGTCGTTCTTGTAGACGTTCATCGTCACGCCCTTCAGAGCGAGGTGCTTGCCGTAGGAGACGCCCAGGTTCTCGACGTCGAACACGACTGTCCTCGGTCCTGCGGGGCCGCCTGCCGGAGCCCTCGTCCCGATGTGGAGCGCGCCCGGCCGCGTCTCTGTCTCGGCTTCGGTCATCGAATCACCATTTCTTCTGGTAGCGGTTACGGATCAGGATCGCGAAGGCGTTGAGGGTCAGGAGCATCAGCAGGAGCACGATGATCGCTCCTGCGGCGAGCGCCTTGAACTCGTCCTGCGGGCGGCCGATCCACTGGAAGATCTGGATCGGAAGAGCAGTGTACGGCCCGTCGAGCGTCGGGTTGATGGAGACGAAGGTCAGCGCGCCGACGAGCAGCAGTGGAGCAGTCTCGCCGATGCCGCGAGAGACACCGAGGATCGACCCCGTGGCTATTCCGGGAATAGCAGCCGGAAGGACCTGGCGGCGGACCACCTGCCACTTCGTCGCCCCGAGCGCGTAGGCGCCCTGGCGGATCGAGTCCGGCACAGCCCGGATCGCCTCGCGCGAGGCGACGATCACCGTCGGAAGGACAACGAGCGTCAGGATGATCGCTCCGGCGATCAGCGTCCGCCCCAGGTCGAGGCCGCGGACGATGAACGCGAGCCCGAGGATGCCGTAGACGATCGAGGGCACGGCGGCGAGGTTCTGGATCGCCACCTCGAGCATCCGGTTGTACCAGCGCTCCTTCCGAGCGTACTCCTCGAGGTAGACGGCCGCCCCGACGCCCAGCGGTACCGAGAAGGCGATCAGGAGGATGCCGAGGTAGAGCGACGCAAGGATTGCGGGCCTGGCGCCGGCCTTCTCGGGATCGACCGACGGGGCGTTGAGCAGGAGCTGCTTGCCGAGCGCGGGCACCCCGTCGATCAGCACGTCGACGAGCAACACCCCCAGCGTGACGAGGCCGATCGTGAGCGAGAGGAGGAGAAACCCCAGGAAGACATACCCGGTCAGCCTGTCGCGGCTGCTGCCCTGGCCGATGATCGTCGCCTCCCGGGCGACAGCCGCGGCCCGCCTGGTCGTCATTCGTACACCTCTCGGTACCTGCGCACGAGCCTGATAGCGATCAGGTTCATGATCAACGTGAGTACGAACAGTGTCAGGCCCACTGCAAAGATGGTCTTGTACTCGGTCGAACCCGTCGGTACGTCACCCTGGCCCGTTGCACCGATGAACGCAGTCATCGTCTCGACCGGCCCGAGCGGGTCGAGTGACAGCGTCGGTTGCTGGCCTGCAGCGATGAGAACGATCATCGTCTCGCCGACGATCCGCGAGACCGCGAGCACGAAGCTCGCAATGATCCCGGACACGGCAGCCGGCACGACGACCCTCGTCGCTACCTTCAGACGCGTGGCGCCGAGCGCGTAGGCACCCGTCCGCAGGTCCATCGGCACGGCCGACATGGCGTCCTCCGAGAGCGAGGCCACCGTTGGGAGCACCATCACGCCGACGACGACTCCCGCCGAGAGCGCGTTGAACGTCCCGACGTCGAGCCCGATGTCCTTGAGCAGCGGCGTGACGAGGAGGAGCGCAAAGTAGCCGAAGACGACCGTCGGGATGCCAGCCAGCACCTCGAGGACGGGCTTGATCGTCTTGCGGACGCGAGGCGGAGCGTACTCGCTCATGTAGATCGCGGCGCCCAGCCCGAACGGGAGGCAGACGAGCGACGCCCAGATCGTGATCGAGAACGTTCCTGCAAGGAGCGGTGTGACGCCGAAGTCGGGAGGCTCGAAGAGCGGAGCCCATCGGGTCCCCGTGATGAAGTCGATGAACGGAACTTCGAGGAAGAACTCGATTGCCGGCTCGAGGAGCGAGATCACGATCCCAACCGTGACGATTATCGAGAGAAACGCACACAGGGCGAGGACGACCTTGATGCCGTCCTCGCCCAGACGCCGCCGCTTGGCGCGCAGCCTGGGGGTCGACTGCGCGCCGTCGGCGGAGAGGTTCGTCGCGGTCACGTGCCGCTAGCCGCCCAGCGCCGCCTGGAACGTCGCCTGCTGCTCGGCGAGCTGGTCGGGGGTCAGCGGGATGAACAGGGCGGCCTCCGCGATCGCCGTGTTGTTGTCCAGGTAGTACTGGACGAACGGCGCGAGGGCCGGGTTCGAGGCGAGCTTCTCGTTGTTCGTGTAGATGAAGAGCGGGCGGGAGAGCGGCGTGTAGGTGCCGTCCTGGGCCGTCTCCGCGCTCGGAGCGATGCAGCCGCCGCCGCTGTCGATCTGAACGGCCTTGACCGTGTCCTGGTTCTCCTCGTAGTACGTGTAGCCGAGGTAGCCGAGGCCGCCTGTCTCGCCGGCGACCGCCTGGATGGTCACGTTGTCGTCCTCGGAGGCCGTGTAGTCGGCGCGGCTCGCGCCCTCCTCGCCGTTGATGACGTCCGTGAAGTAGTCGAACGTGCCCGAGTCGGTGCCCGGCCCTGCGAGTACGAGAGGCTCGTCCGGGAAGCTCGGGTCGACCTGGTTCCAGTTCGTGATGTTGCCCTCGGCGTCCGGCCCCCATATCGTCGCGAGCTGCTCGGTGGTGAGACACTCGGCCCAGGTGTTCTCAGGGTTCACGATCACCGTCAATGCGTCGACCGCGACCTGGAGCTCGGTGTACGTGATCCCGTTCTGCTCGCAGGCCGGGCCCTCCGTGGGCTCGTCGGTCTTGATCGGTCGCGAGGCGTCGCTGATATCGGTCTCGCCGACACAGAATCGCTCGAAGCCGCCGCCCGTGCCGGAGATCCCGACTGTGACCGTGACGCCCGGGTTCTCGCCCTGGAACGCCTCGGCTGCCGCGGTCGTGAGCGGACCGACGGTCGACGAGCCGTCTGCCTCGACCGAGCCGGAGACCTCGCCTCCGCTCGCTTCGCTCGTGGCACCGCCCGCGGAGCCCGTATCGGCCGGCGCGGACGTTTCCGCGGCGGTCGTCTCTCCAGTGCTTCCCTCGTCGCCGCCACCGCAGCCGGCCGCGATGACGGCGAGCAGTGCTGTGGCCAGGGCGAAGAGGAGAAGCATCTTCTTCTGGCGCAAAGCCATGCTTCTCCCTTCCCGGATTTCCATGAACCGGTCGGAGTGTGGCTCCGGGCCTGTCGCGCGTGGGCGGCGATCAGGTGAAGGGGTGGTAAAGAGGTGGTGAACTCAGACGTACGCCGGGAAGACGCAGCGTATGGTCAGCCCGGATCCGCGGGCACCCGTGGCTTCGACGCTCCCTCCCGCCTGGGTGACGATGTGCTTCACGATCGCCAGACCGAGGCCGGTGCCTCGGGACGCGCGCGCGCGATCGCTGCGGTAGAACCGCTCGAAGAGTCGCGGAAGGTCGGCCTCTCCGACACCGATACCGTCGTCTGACCCCGTCAGTGCGACATCACCGTTCACGGTCTCCACGGTGAGCGTGAAGGTTGCTCCCGGGCCGGCGTAACGCAGTGCGTTCGACTCGAGATTCTCCGCGATCACCCTCAGCATTCGCGGGCGAAGCGGCAACTCGATCGTCTCGTCGCCCACGAGACGGACGGTTACTCCCGCGCGTGCCGCGCGCTCCGAGAGGGACTCGGCGACCTCACGCAGCACCGGCATCGCCGGCACGGCGCTCAGTGCGACTACCTCGTGCCCGGTTTCGAGCTCCGAGAGAAAGAGGACGTCGTCGATCAGCTCGCGGATCTGCTCGACCTCGGCCTGAGCCTGCTCGACGAGCGAGGCGGTCTTGGCACCCGGTAGGTCGGTCGACTCGAGCAGCGCCATGATTCGGGCGAGGGGGGTTCGCAGCTCGTGCGAGACGGCGGCGGTGAAGCCTGCTCGGAGCTCTTCGTAGGCGGCGAGCTCGCCGGGCGCGGTGAGATACAGGATCGTCTCCTCGGTGCCGTCCACGTCGTAGGAGACTCTCGACGGCACGCGCGCGCCCGATCGGAGGATGTCCTCGGGTGGAGGCTTGCCCTCCTCGAGGCCTGTGATCTCCTCGCGCGCGCGGCGGCTCGCCGCGATCAGGCGACCGCGCGGATCGAGCACGAGCACGATCTCCCGCGATTCCTCGACGAGCATTCGCCCTCGCTCCGCCTCGAGCTCGAGTGTCCTCGAGCCCGTCCGGCCGACCAGCCGCTTCATACTGTGGCCAGTATGGCGAAGGTGTTGATCGTTGAGGATGATGAGGTGATTGCGCAGGGGATGGCGCGGCATTTGGCTGCGTCGGGGTTTGATCCGTTGTGGGTTGCGAAGGGTGAGGCTGGGTTGGCGCGGCTTCGGTTTGAGCGTCCTGATGTGTGTGTGTTGGATTTGATGTTGCCGGGGTTGGATGGGTGGAAGTTGATCGAGACGGCGCGTGAGGAGGGGATTGGGACGCCGATTGTGGTGGTGTCGGCGCGGGGGACGGAGCATGATCGGATTCATGCGTTGGAGATTGGTGCGGATGATTATTTGGTGAAGCCGTTTTCGATGAAGGAGTTGGTGGCGCGGGTGCGGGCTGCGGCTCGGCGGGGGGTGCGTAGTCAGGAGGAGAGTCGGGGTGAGCCTCTGGAGGTTGAGGAGTTGTTGGTTGATCCTCGGAATGTGCAGGCGTATGTGGGTGGGGTGTCGTGTGAGTTGACGCCGACGGAGTTTCGGTTGTTGTATGCGTTGGCGTTGGAGCGGGGTCGTGTGGTGACGCGGGACGAGTTGCTGCAGAAGATCTGGGGCCGCCGGCCGACCCATCGCGACCGGACCGTCGACGTGTTCGTCCGCCGCCTCCGCGACAAGCTCGACCGCCACGCTCCGGCGATGACGTATATCCAGACGCGCTACGGCGTCGGCTACAAGCTCGAGCCCGAGCCGCGGTGACGCGGGTCGCGCTCGTCGCACTCGCCGTGCTGGCGCTGGCGGGCTCGGCGCAGGCCGGCGGTCCCTCTCGGGCCGGACGATCGCGATCGACCCGGGCCACAACGCGGGGAACTTCAGTCACCCGGCCGAGATCAACCGACTGGTCGATGCAGGAACGCTGCGCAAGGCCTGCGACACGACCGGGACGGCCACCGCGGCCGGATATCGCGAGGCCGACTTCACCTTCGACGTCGCCAGGCGCCTCCGCGGAATTCTTCGTGCAGCCGGCGCGAAGGTCGTCATGACGCGGACGGCGAAGACGCCCTGGGGGCCGTGCATCACGAAGCGGGCAGCTATCGGCAACCGAGCCGGCGCAGACGCTGCGATCTCGATCCACGCCGACGGCGGGCCCGCCGGCGGCCGCGGGTTCCACGTGATCTACCCGGCGAGCATCCAGGGCCTGACCGCCGACATCGCCCGGCCCTCGCGCCGCCTCGCGCTCGCGATCCGCAAGGCCTACCGATCGGGCACGGGAATGCCGCACGCGACCTATCTCGGCGGGGCCGGGCTCGACGTTCGCTCCGACCTCGGCGGACTGAACCTCTCCGACGTTCCGAAGGTCTTCATCGAGACCGGCAACATGCGTAACGCGACCGACGCGAGGCTCCTCTCGAGGCCGGCATTTCGCCAGCGGATCGCCCGCTCGCTCGCGAGCGGGCTCTCGAGCTTCCTGACCTGAAAATCGCCTCGCTGTCAGCCCCAGGCGACCAGCGCGGCGCCCGCCAGTCCGGTTGCGAGGACGACGGCCCAGGTTGGAGCCCGCAGCAGCGTCAGGAGCGCGAACGCCGCGAGTGCGAGGGCCACGTCTGCGGGCCCGTCGATCGCGCTCACCCAGACGGGGTCGTAGAGGGCGGCAAGCAGGAGCCCGACGACCGCTGCGTTCACCCCTCGGAGCGCGGCGCGGGGCCCGGGGCGGAACCGGAGCGAGTCCCAGAACGGCAGCACGCCGAGCACGAGCAGGAATCCCGGCAGGAAGACGGCGACGAGAGCGAGCAGCGCGCCGGCAACCCCGTTCGGCTCGGGACCCATCACGTAGCCCAGGTACGCGGCGAAGGTAAACAGTGGCCCGGGAACGGCCTGGGTCGCGCCGTAGCCCGCCACGAACTCCTGGTTCGTCACCCAGCCCGGCTCGACGACCTCGGTCTGGAGGAGTGGCAGCACCACATGGCCGCCGCCGAAGACGAGGGCTCCTGCGCGGTAGAAGCTGTCGAAAACGTCCAGGCCCTGATTACCGGTGGCCCTCGCGAGGAGTGGCAGGGCGCCCAGCAGGGCAGCGAAGGAGACGAGGCAGGCGACTCCCACGCGCCGGTCGCCGAGCGGAAGCCGCGTTCCGTCGTCGGCATCCACCGACCGGTCGAGGAAGAGCAGGCCGATCAGCGCCGCGGCTGCGATGACGACCACCTGCGCGGCCACGTTCTCCCAGGCGAGCGTGACCGCAGCCGCGGCCAGCGCGATGGCCAGCCGGGGCACGTCGGGGGTGAGTGAGCGCCCCATGCTCCAGACGGCGAGCGCCACGACCGCCACGGCCACGATCTCGAGGCCGTGGAGCCACTCGAGCTCGTCGCTTCCGAAGCGGCCGACACCCGCCGCGAAGGCGATCATGAGGATCGCGCTCGGCAGCGTGAAGCCGAGCCACGCGAGCGCCCCTCCGCCGTACCCGGCGCGCAGCGTACCGACTCCGACGCCGACCTGGCTGCTCGCCGGGCCCGGGAGGAACTGGCTCAGCGCGACCAGGTCCGCATAGCTGCGGGCCGTCAGCCAGCGGCGGGCGGCAACGTACTCGCGTTCGAAGTAGCCGAGGTGAGCAACGGGGCCGCCGAACGACGTGAGGCCGAGTCGGAGGGCGGCTCCGAAGACCTCGGCGAGGCGGGTTCGGGAGCCCGGTGCCACCCGCGCGAGCCTATCCGGCGGCGGACGCGGTGGAGCGTTGTTACCAACCGTTCACCATTCGTTCACCACGGGGCAACCCACGGGCCTCCGATCGGCCGCAACGATGGGGGTGTATGGCGAAGGTGTTGATCGTTGAGGATGATGAGGTGATTGCGCAGGGGATGGCGCGGCATTTGGCTGCGTCGGGGTTTGATCCGTTGTGGGTTGCGAAGGGTGAGGCTGGGTTGGCGCGGCTCCGGTTTGAGCGTCCTGATGTGTGTGTGTTGGATTTGATGTTGCCGGGGTTGGATGGGTGGAAGTTGATCGAGACGGCGCGTGAGGAGGGGATTGGGACGCCGATTGTGGTGGTGTCGGCGCGGGGGACGGAGCATGATCGGATTCATGCGTTGGAGATTGGTGCGGATGATTATTTGGTGAAGCCGTTTTCGATGAAGGAGTTGGTGGCGCGGGTGCGGGCTGCGGCTCGGCGGGGGGTGCGTAGTCAGGAGGAGAGTCGGGGTGAGCCTCTGGAGGTTGAGGAGTTGTTGGTTGATCCTCGGAATGTGCAGGCGTATGTGGGTGGGGTGTCGTGTGAGTTGACGCCGACGGAGTTTCGGTTGTTGTATGCGTTGGCGTTGGAGCGGGGTCGTGTGGTGACGCGGGACGAGTTGCTGCAGAAGATCTGGGGCCGCCGGCAGACGAGGCGCGACCGGACCGTCGACGTCTTCATCCGCAAGCTCCGCGAGAAGATCGACCGTAGGACGGTCGCGCACAGCTTCATCCAGACGCGCTACGGCGTCGGCTACAAGTTCGAGGCCGTCGCGAAGGATTTCGAGCAGACCGCGTAGTCCGGACCTACGTACAACAAGCGGTCGTGCCCGAACAGCAGGCCGCCGCGGACGCGCTCGCCCTGGTGGTTGTCGTCGTGCTCGACGTCCTCGAGCACGGTGTAGACCTCCCAGCGGTTGCCGGCCGGGTCGGCGACCCACACCTTGTCCTGCACCGCGTAGCAGCACGACGTCTCACGCTCGTCGAGTGCCACGAGACCGGATCGCCTCAGCCGCTCCGAGGCCGCATCGACCTCGCCCGGGGTCTCGACCCTGACGCCGAGATGCGACAGGGCCGGCCGCGAGGCCTGTTGCAGCGCGAGCGCGACGGGCGGGTCTGTCAGCTCGAACTTTGCATAGCCGGGCTTCTCCTTGGCGGGCTCGACGCCGAACAGCTCGCGGTAGAAGTTCACCGCGCCGGCCAGGTCAGGCACGTCGAGCGAGAGATGGAACGTGTTCATGACGTCCTTTCATCGATGAGCTTCGATGAAACCTAACATAGATACTCTTCGATATAGTGTTCGAAGATGAAGCACCTGCCTCTGATCGACTGCTGCCCTCCGCTCGTCGATGCGACTCTGGCCGACGACGAGGCGGCCGAGCTCGAGCGGCTGTTCCGGGCGCTCGGCGACCGCCACCGGATCAAGATCCTGAACGCGCTCGCCCGCACGGCCGGCGAGGCGGTCTGCGTCTGCGAGCTCGTGCCCGCCCTCGGGCTCGCGCAGCCGACGGTCAGCTACCACCTGAAGCAGCTCACCGAGGCAGGCCTTCTACTACGAGAGCGCCGCGGGACCTATGCGTACTACCGGCTTGTACCCGGTGCGCTCGACCGCCTCGGCTCGCTCTTTGCGGAGCGCATCGCCGCGTAGAGAGGTGCCCGTGAGCCGGGTGCTGTTCGTCTGCGTCGAGAATGCCGGGCGCTCGCAGATGGCCGAGGCGCTCTTCGCGCAGGGGGCGGCGGGTGAGCAGCACGAGGCGCGCTCGGCCGGAAGCCGGCCGGCGGCACAGGTTCACCCGGAAGTTACGGCGGCGATGCGCGAGGTCGGGATCGATCTGGAGGGCCGGACGCCCCGCGCTCTCGCCCGTGACGACTTGGAGTGGGCCGACCTCGTCGTGACGATGGGCTGCGGCGACGACTGTCCCGTGCTGCCCGGGACGCGGCGCGTCGACTGGGAGCTTCTCGATCCAGCGGGACGGAGCGCGGGCGAGGTCCGGGCGGTCAGGGACGACATCCGGCAGCGTGTGCGGGCGCTACTCGACGAGCTAGGCCCCTGACCCCAGAGGCACGCAACCGCTCCGCGACCGCATTGTCTCCATATCGTTGCCCATGCTCCACAGGGGCGGCGCCAGACTGTGGACATGAGGGTGAAGACGCCTCCGCTTCTCTGCGAGCTGCACGCCCACACGACCTGGAGCGACGGCCGCCTGACGCTGACCGAGCTCGTCGACCTGTACGGCGGGCGCGGGTTCGACGTGCTCGTCGTCACAGACCACGCGCTGCGAAGCGACGATCCGTGGCCGGCGGAGAACCCCGGCGGGTCCTGGATCGACGCCGGCAACCACGCCGCCTATCTCGAAGCGATCACCAGGGAGGCTGTCCGCGCACGGGCGCGCTTCGGCCTTCTCGTCGTCCCCGGGCTCGAGCTCACGTACAACGACCCGGATCCGGACGCCGCGGGGCACGCGGTCGCAGTCGGCCTGCGCTCGTACGTCTCGCCGGACAGCGGCCTCGCCGAGGCGATGGCACGCGCGCGCGGGGCGGGGGCGGCGATCATCGCCGCGCATCCGCACGGCGACGTTCCGAGCGCGATCCCGGAGCGCACGACCCGCTGGTTCTGGCACCAGTGGAGGTTCGTCGGCGGCCTCGTCGACCGGTACGAGCTGTTCAACCGGAACGAGGTCTTCAGCTGGGTTGCCGACGAGGCGCTGCCGACGGTGGCCTCGGGCGACTTCCACCGGCTCGAGCACCTCACGACGTGGAAGACGCTCCTTCCGTGCGAGAAGAGCGAGGCGGCGGTCGTCGACTACCTGCGCTCGTGCCGCCCCGCGTACATCACGCAGCTCGGCCGGCCTGTGCGCGCCGATCGCGTCGCCGCGTAACCTCGCCGCAAGGAGTCGCAGCGGCGCTCGTAGAATGTGCAGTTGCATGGCGAAAGTCGAGCAGCGTGTCACCTCGTCCGAGCGACTCCTGAACCGCGAGCTCTCGTGGCTCGACTTCAACGCCCGCGTCCTCGAGCTGGCCGAGGATCCGTCGGTTCCCCTGCTCGAGCGCGTGAAGTTCTGCTCGATCTTCTCCTCGAATCTCGACGAGTTCTTCATGGTGCGCGTCGGCGGCCTCATGCGCCAGGCGGGCTCGAACGTGCCCATGCGCTCCGTCGACGGGCGGTCGCCCCGCGACGCCCTCGCTCAGATTCGCGAGCGAGCGTTGACGTTGACGGAGCGCCAGGCTGTGCTGTGGACCGGGGAGCTGCAGTCGGCGCTCGCAGCAGAGGGGATTCTGGTCGGCGCCTGCGCCGACTGCACGAACGCCGAGCTCGCCGAGCTCGCCGCGCTGTTCGATCGCGAGCTGTACCCGGTCCTTACACCGCTCGCAGTCGGGCCCGGACAGCCGTTCCCGTACATCTCGGGCCTCTCGCTGTCGCTCGGGCTGTTCGTTCGCGACCCCGATTCCGGCGAGGAGCGGTTCGCCCGTATCAAGGTGCCGGAAACGCTTCCCCGGTTCGTTCGCGTCGGCGAGAGGGGGCTTCTCCTGCCCGTCGAGGAGGTCATCGGGCACTTCCTGCCATGGCTCTTCCCGGGGATGGAGATCGGCGAGCGCGCCGTCTTCCGCGTCTCGCGTGACGCCGACTTCGAGGTCTCCGACGAGGCCGACGACCTCCTCGAGGCGGTCGAGCTCGAGGTTCGCAGACGCCGCTTCGGCGAGGTCGTCCGGCTCGAGGTCTCACAGCAGATGTCGCAGGCGATGCTCGATCAGCTCGAGGAGGGCCTGGACGTCGCCCCGGATCAGGTGTACCCGATCCGCGGGATGCTCGATCTCGCCGACCTGATGGAGGTGGCGGCGATCGACCGCCCCGAGCTGCACGACGAGCCGTGGGTACCCGTCACGCAGCCGCGCCTTGCCTCCTCGCGCAGACTTCTTCGGCGAGGTCGCGAAGGGCGACCTGTTGATCCAACTGCCGTACGACTCCTTCTCGACGAGCGTCGAGGCCTTCGTCCGCGCGCGCCGTCAAGGACCCGGACGTGATCGGGATCCGCACCACGGTGTACCGGACGAGCGACGACTCGCCGGTGGTGCCGGCCCTGATCGAGGCGGCGGAGGACGGGAAGCAGAGCGTCTGTCTGGTCGAGCTGAAGGCGCGCTTCGACGAGCGTCGCAACATCGAGTGGTCGAGAGCCCTCGAGCAGGCCGGAGTGCACGTCGTCTACGGGTTCCCCAACCTGAAGATCCACGCGAAGACGATCCTCGTCATCCGCCGCGAAGGTGACGTGCTGCGCCGCTACGTCCACATCGGCACGGGCAACTACCACGCGAGCACTGCTCGCCTCTACGAGGACTTCGGGCTCTTCACGGCCGACGAGGACATCGCCGCAGACGTCGCAGACCTCTTCAACCACCTCACCGGCTTCGCGCGCCCGCAACGGTTCCGCCGCATCCTGGTCGCGCCGTACAACCTGCGGAACCGGCTGATCGAGGAGATCAGAACGGTCGGCTCCGCGGCGGCTGCCGGCAGAACGGCGAGGATCCGGCTGAAGATGAACGCGCTCACCGATGCGGCGATCATCGAGGAGCTGTACGCCGCGTCGCAGGAGGGCGCCCAGGTCGACGTCGTCGTGCGCGGGATCTGCTCGCTGCGCCCGGGCGTCGAAGGGATGAGCGACAACATTCGCGTGCGGAGCATCGTCGGGCGGTTCCTCGAGCACAGCCGGCTCTACAACTTCGAGACCGACGAGCACACGCTCTACCTGATCGGCAGCGCCGACCTCATGCCGCGGAACCTCGATCATCGGATCGAGATCGTCGTGCCGGTGCTCGACCCGAAGGTGCAGCAGGAGCTGAACGCGGTCTTCGAGATCCTGCTGGCCGACAACGCGAGCGCCTGGGTGCTCGGGCCCGATGGGGCATGGGAGCGCCTGAGCCCCCCGAAGGGGACGCGTGCCCGGGCGGCACAGCCCGAGCTGATGCGTCGTGCCCGGACACGGGCTCGCCGCCGCAACGGCAGCCGCCGGTCGCGCTGATACGCCTGGCGGCCGTTACCGGTCCGTAACCGGACGTTCACGAGCTCGTCTCCCCGGCGGAGCTCGCTGCCGCCCACACTGAGGAAGGATGCGTGTTGCGGTCATCGACGTCGGCTCGAACACCGCCAGGCTCCTCGTCGCGGAGCCCGCCGGTTCGACGGTTCGGCCCGTTCACGAGGAGCGTGCTCTGCTCGCTCTCGGCGACGAGATCGAGTGTTTCGGGGAGCTCAGTCGAGCTGAAGGTCGCGGAGGCGGCCGAGCGCTGCCGCGGCGTACGGGCAGATCGCACGCAGACTCGGCGCCGCCTCTCTCGACGTGATCGTCACCGCCCCGGGCCGGCAGAGCACGAACGCCGGCCGAGCTCCTTGCCGCCCTCAGGCGCGCGACCGGCGTTCCGGTGCGTGTTCTCTCCGCCGACGAGGAGGGTCGGCTCGCCTACGCGGGAGCGGTGGCCCAGGCGCGAAACCTCCCCGCGCGGGTTGCCGTCTGCGACGTGGGCGGCGGATCGACCGAGGTCGTCGTGGGATCGCCGGCCGGGATCGAGTACTGCCGCTCGCTCGAGGTCGGGTCGCTGCGGCTGTCGCGGCGCGTTCCTCGACTCGGATCCGCCGGGGAGGAAGGCAGTCGCCGCGGCGCGGGCAGAGATCGAGGCCCGCTTCGACGGTCTCTCGGCGCCGGCCGCCGAGGCGGCGCTCGCGACGGGCGGTAGCGCTCGCTCGCTCCGCAAGCTGACCGGTGAGCGGCTCCTCGGTGAACAGGAGCTCGCAGCGGCCGTGAAGGCCGTCGCGCGGCGTACGTCCTCGCAGATTGCCCGCGAGACCGGCCTGGATCCCATTCGCGCGCGAACACTGCTCGGCCGGGGCCCTGATCCTCGCCGAGACCCAGCGCCGCCTGGGCCTGCCGCTCGAGGTCGCCCGCGGCGGCCTGCGCGAGGGCGCGGCTCACGAGCTGCTCGCACAGCGCGCCGCCGCCTGATCCGGCCTGATCCGGCCCCGGCTCCCGTCGGCGACAATGACGGGCATGCCCGCAGGCGAGCGCTACCTCTCGGAGCTCAAGGAGCAGCCCGCGGCAATCGAGCGCCTCGCCGACGGGGCAGACCAGGTCGCCGCCATTGCCGCACGGGCCTCGGAGGCGCGCCTCGTGCGGCTCGTCGCGCACGGCTCCTCGGACAACGCCGCTGCCTACGGCGTCTACGCCTTCTCGCTGCTTGCGGGCCTGACGGCGTTCCGTGAGTCGATCTCCCTGCTCACGTACTACGGGACCGCACCGGACTTGCGCGACTCGACTCGTCGTCGCCGTGTCCCAGTCGGGCCGCACGCCCGACGTCGTCGACTACGTAGAGGCTGCCCGCGGGCCGCGCAGTGCTCACCGTGGCAGTGACGAACGACGCCTCCTCGCCGCTCGCCGAGGCGGCGGACGCGGTCGTGCCGCTCGAAGCCGGTCCGGAGCTGGCCGTTGCGGCGACCAAGACCTACAGCTCCAGCCTGGCCTCGCTCGCCCTCCTCGCAGGGGCGCTGGGAAGCCGCCTGTCGCAGACCGCGGACGGCTTGCGACGCAGTGCTGCGCTCATCGACGACGCGATACCCGGGCTCGAGCGGGAGGTCGCGGGAACCGCCGCCCTCGTCCAGGCGACCGGCCAGCTCGTCGTCATCGGACGAGGGGTGGAGTTCGCGACGGCGCGAGAGATCGCCCTCAAGCTGAGCGAGACCTGCCAGCTCCTCGCCGAGCCGCTCACCAGCACGGCACTCGCGCACGGGCCCGTTGCCCGTCTCGGGCCGGGCTCACCCGTGTGGGTGGTGGCGAGCAACGATCCCTGCCTGCCGTCGGCTCTCGAGGCTGCGGCCCGCGCTCGGCAGGCTGGAGCCCCGCTGATCGCCAGCGGCGACGCCTGCGAGCGCGTCGCGGGAGCCGGAATCCGCCTGCGAACCCCGGCCGCGCCGCT
Source organism: uncultured Thermoleophilia bacterium (assembly GCA_963797645.1). GTDB lineage: Bacteria > Actinomycetota > Thermoleophilia > Gaiellales > Gaiellaceae > CAWCQC01. The sequence continues at coordinate 57,282 of CAWCQC010000008.1, forward strand.
CCCGATCCTCGCGCCGATGATCTCCGTCGTCCCGGGCCAGCTGTTCGCCTGGGCGCTGGCGCTGGCGCGCGGGCTCGACCCGGATCGCCCGGCGGGGCTGTCGAAGGTCACGGTCGTCCCGTGACCGCTCAGCGCGGCGGTGAGAGGTACACGGCCGGCGCGAAGTCGTTGCCGTCCGGCTCGAGGATCCAGACCGACCCCTTCTGCATCTTCCGGCGCTCGCCGATCAGGCCGAGAATGACGTCGCCGTGGGTGCAGACCACCGGTGTCTCGTCCGCTGTCGCCCTCAGGAGCTCCAGCGTCCTGTGCACGGAGGCACCCTCGGCGAGGTCGTCACAGGTCTCGATCGCCATGCCGAGCGTCTCCGCGAGCGGCTCCACCGTGGCGACGCAGCGGACGTATGAGCTCGTCAGGATCCGGCCGACCGGATAGCCCGCGAGCTGGGCGACCAGCGCGCGGGCCTGGCCCCGGCCTCGCTTGTCGAGCGGCCGGTCACGGTCGTCCCCCTTCCACCGCTTGCGGCTCCCGGCGCTGCCGTGACGGACGAGGAGGATCGCCATTTCAGCTCCGGGAGAGCGGAGGCGCCGCGTAGTCGCGCAGAACCTCGCGGTCGTGCTCGTAGGTGAGCTGGGCAAGCGCGTCATCGAGGTGCAGCCAGCGGATCTCGTCGATCTCGGCGTGCCCGGGACGAACATGCCGTCGATCGGGCTGCATGGCGAAGTACTTGACGGTCTTCGGGCGGCTACGGCTGTCCGTGTACGAGATCTCGGCAACCGGGTCGCCGAGCACGCAGCGCAGGCCCGTCTCCTCCTCGACTTCCCGCAACGCGCAATCCTCGTCACGCTCGCCCTTCGACGCCTTGCCCTTGGGAAACGTCCAGTCGTCGTAGGCCGGCCGGTGGACGAGGACGAATTCCGTCGCGCCGCTCCCGTCGACGCGGGAGACGATGCCTCCCGCAGCGCGAACGACACTCTCGGCTCACGACCACGCTCTGCGTCCGCGCCGCTTCGAGGCGTCGCCAGGCGGCGGGGAACTCCGCCCTTGCCCGCTCTCGACGACGCTCCTCACGCTCGACGAGCCGGCCGGCTGCGAATGCGAGCGCGGAGCCGCCCGCGGCGCGTCAAGCAGCGATCGGATCCGGCTGCCTCCGCGACGACAGCATCCTGGTGGTCGCCGAGCACGTCCTGGAAGATCTTCGCCTCGCGGATGAAGGCAGTCGCGCGGTGGCCGGCCGCCGGCTCGGCGAGCTCGGCGGCGTAGCGCGCGCGCTTGCCGCGGATCCGCAGAGCGTGCAGCTCCTCGTCGGTCGGATCCGGTCGACGTGCGTCGAACGGCCTTCCTCAGCCGCCGGAACTCCTTGGCGGCGATGTCGGCGATGCCGACCTCCGACTCGACGAAACGCGGCGCCTGCCACGTCGCGCTCGAGGCGATCCAGGAGCAGCAGGTACCGCTCGCTTCCGAGCGCGTCGAGCATCGCGAGCCGCTCCCGCTCGCGCTCCTCGTCGAGCAGCGCGAACAGCCTGCGGAGCGCCCGCTGCTCGCGCGCCTCGAGCCCGGCGGCGTCGTCGCGCAGGTGCTCGATCAGGACGTCGAGGTCGCGCACCGGCCCGAGGGCGCTCCCGAGCCAGGCGAGCTCTTCGCGAAGCGACTCTGCCCACTCGAGGTCGAGCAGCGGACGGGCTGCTCTCAGGAACGCGCGCAGCCTGCGTGTGGCGACTCGCATCTGGTGCAGCTCCTCGGGTTCCACGCCGAGCCGCGTGCCCGGATCGTGAGCCAGAAGAGCACGGTACTGGCGGTTCAGCATCGCCGCTCAGATGCTCCGTGGCAGGAGCGTCGGCGGGTGGCTGCGACGCCGTCTCCGGCGGCTCCAGGTCGAGCGCCTGGAAGAGTTTCGGGCGCGCGTCCGAGTCGTGGGCGCCCGCCTTCCGGAGCAGCCGCTCGAGGCGCTTCAGATCCTTCTCGCTGCCTTCGTTCGTGAGCTCGGCCTCGATCTCCCGAAACGAGCGCGTGACCTTGCCGGTCGTCGACGACCGCGACCTGATCGAGCGTGACGTCGGCTACGGGAGACTCGCCGTTCGAGACTCTGACCCCGCGACGGCGTGTTCGCAGCTTGGCGACCGGCGCCAGCTGCTGCCACGCAGGTAGGCGATCAGGAGCTCCTGCATCCGCGCCGGCGGTTTCCCGGGCCCGCCCGGCGATCTCGAGCTCGAGCCGCGCGAGGCCGCGCGGGAGCTTGAGCTGCCAGAGACCCTTCCTCCGCTCGACGCGGCGGCGGAGCGTGACGCCCTGTCGGGCCAGCCGGTAGTCGGGCGAGTCGAAGTACGTCGAGGTGAAGACCCGTGGCTCGATGGGCTCGCCGGGCAGCTCGGGCAGCCGAAAGCCCCGGCCCGCGCCGAGCTTCAGCTCGCGCTCGAGCGTCTCCTTGATCTCCGCCACGGCCGGCCCATTCTAGTCGTGTGGCTCTCACCAACAAAGAGGCATTCGAGAGGCTCACCGGTCACTCGTTCACAATTGCGTCGCGCGGCGCCCCCGCCGGCCTCTGGCCGGCGGCTGTGGAAAGACCGACACGCCCTGTTCACCGGTCGGTAGCCCACCATCGGAAATGCTGGGGCTAGCCTGGAAAGCGTGAGTGAGCCTCTCATGACCGTCGCTCGGCAGGCTCCGGCCGATCGCGAAAGGCTTGCTCCACCCGAGCTCCGCGTCCCGAGCCGGGTCTGTCCGGGTTGCGGGTACGGCATCGCCGTCGAGCGCCGGCCCGAACGCTGCCCGATGTGCGGCGGCCACCGCTGGGTGCGGTCGAAACGGTCGTGACCGACGCTTGCCTAGCATGTCCGCGGTGGCACGACCGAAGGTCGTCATCGTCGGTGGGGGATTCGGTGGCCTCTCGTGCGCGAAGGCGCTCGACGGGAAGCCCGTCGACGTAGTCCTGGTCGACAGCTCCAACTACCACCTCTTCACCCCCCTCCTGTATCAGGTCGCCACCGCGCTGCTCACGGCGCCCGACATCGCGAGGCCGTTCAGGGCGATCTTTCGCGGATCGAAGAATGTCCGCTTTCAGCAGGCGCGCGTCAGCGGCTTCGACCCGGTCGGGCGGCGCGTCCGCACCGAGTCCGGACAGGAGGTCGCCTACGACTATCTCGTTCTCGCGACCGGCAGCACGGACAACTACTTCGGCAACGAGCGGCTGCAGGCGGCGACCAGCGGGATGAAGACGCTGCGCGACGCCCTCGCCCTGCGCAACCGCGCGCTCGCGTGCCTCGAGCGCGCCGCGCAGGCCGTATCCGACGAGGAACGGCGCCGGTGGCTGACGTTTCTCGTCGTCGGCGGAGGCCCGACGGGAACCGAGTACGCGGGCGCGCTGAAGGAGCTCCTCAGGCTCGTGCTCGGGCGGGACTACCCCGAACTCCGTCCCGATCTCGCGAGGATCGTTCTCGCGGAGGGCCATGACCGCCTGCTCTCGGCATTTTCCGAGAAGCTCGGACGATATGCCGAGTCCGTGCTCGAGAAGCGAGGGATCGAGGTCATGACGGGCGTCCTTGTCACCGATGCCGGCGACGGATGCGCGCGGCTCTCGACCGGTATCACGATCGAGACTCACACGGTGGTCTGGTCGGCCGGCGTCCGGCCGAACCCTCTGGCCGCCATGCCCGACGCGGAGCAGAGCGCCTCGAGCCCGGATCACGGTCGACGAGCGCCTTCGCTTGCCGGCCCTTGACGGCGTCTTCGCGATCGGGGATCTCGCCTCCGTCGACGTGGACGGCAGCGAGCTGCCGATGCTTTCGGCCCCGGCCATGCAGGAGGGGCGGTACGTCGCGCGCGCGATCCTGGCGGCGGCCGCCGGGAGCGACGGGTCGTCCGAGCCGTTCCGCTACCGGGACAAGGGAACGATGGCCACGGTCGGGCGCAACGCCGCGGTTGCGGAGCTCGGGCGCGTGCGGCTCACGGGCTTCCTGGCGTGGGTCTTGTGGCTGTTCGTCCACCTCTACTACCTGATCGGCTTTCGCAACCGCACCGCGGTCTTCCTGTCCTGGGGCTGGAACTACGTGCGGGAGGACCGGCCGATTAGGATCATCACGCGCACCGAGCCCGACAACGTCGCGGACGCGCTGCTCGACGACCTCGGAGAGCGCGATCCCGAGGCGCCCGGACCGACCTGACGCCCATGCCGAGCCCCGCTGCCAGCACGAAACCGCCCCGGAAGCGTCCATCCACGGGCCCGAAACGATCGGACGCCCTCGTCTTCTTCGGCGCGACGGGAGATCTCGCCTACAAGCAGATCTTCCCCGCGCTTCTCGCGCTCGTCGAGCACGGAGCCCTCGACGTGCCGGTGATCGGCGTCGCCAAGGCCGGCTGGGGCCTGGACGAGCTCAAGGAGCGCGCCTCGCGACAGCGTGCACCAGCACGGCAACGTGAACGAGGAGGCCTTCTCGAAGTTGCTCTCGCTGCTTCGCTACGTCGACGGCGACTACGCCGACAAGGCCACGTTCGCCGCGCTCGTCGCCCAGCTCGACGGAGCCGTGAGGCCGCTGCACTACCTCGCGATCCCGCCGTCCCTGTTCGGGACCGTCGTCGACGCGCTCGCCTCGTCCGGGTGTGCGAAGGAAGGCCGCGTCGTCGTCGAGAAGCCGTTCGGGCGGGATCTGCTCTCGGCGAGGGAGCTGAACGGCGTCCTTCACTCGGTCTTCCCCGAGGAGTCGATCTTCCGGATCGACCACTTCCTCGGCAAGGAGCCGATCATGAACCTCCTCTACTTCCGCTTTGCGAACGCGTTCCTCGAGCCGATCTGGAACCGGATCGTTCGTGGAGAGCATGCAGATCACGATGGCCGAGGACTTCGGGGTCCAGGGCCGCGGGAAGTTCTACGAGGAGGCCGGTGCCATCCGCGACGTCGTCCAGAACCACCTCCTCCAGGTCGCAGCGCTGCTCACGATGGAGCCGCCGTCGGCGATCGCACCGGACGCGACCCGCGATGCCAAAGCGGCGCTCCTGCACGCGATCGAGCCGCTCGACCCGGCGAAGGTCGTGCGCGGGCAATTCGCCGGCTACCGGGACGAGGCCGGCGTTGCGCCCGACTCGACGGTCGAGACGTATGCGGCGCTCGAGCTGACGATCGACACCTGGCGCTGGGCAGGCGTCCCCGTCTTCATTCGCGCCGGCAAGTGCCTGCCGCTCACGACAACCGAGGTGATGGTCGAGCTGAACGCGCCCCCGCAGGTCGTCTTCGGCGAGCGCGAGCCCCCACAGGGCAACTACTACCGGTTCCGGCTCGGGCCGGACGTCGTGATCGCGCTCGGCGCCCGCGCGAAGGTGCCCGGCGAGGCGATGACCGGTGAGAACGTCGAGCTGGTGGCGCGTCATCACAGCCCCGGCGAGCGGGCGCCGTACGAGCGGCTTCTCGGCGACGCCATGGAAGGCGACCAGACCCTGTTCGCGCGCGAGGACACGGTCGAGGCACAGTGGCGCATCGTCGACCCGATCCTCGGCGATCGGACGCCGGTCCACGCGTATGAACCGGGCACCTGGGGCCCCGAGGAGGCGCACCGGCTCACACGACGGATCGGCGGATGGCACGAGCCGAGTCCCGAGGCGGTGGCGTGACGAGCGGTCGTGACGTCGTCGTCCTCTTCGACGTCGACGACACGCTGATCGACAACGACCACGTCATCGCCGACCTCCGCAGCTTCCTGGAGCAGGAGGTCGGGCTCGAGCGGGCGGCCGAGTACTTCACGATCCTCGAGAACCTGCGCACCGAGCTCGGCTACGTCGACTACCTGGGCGCGCTGCAGCGCTACAGGCTGGCCCACCGCACGACTCGCACGTGCTTGCCGTGTCGCCGTACCTGATCGACTACCCGTTCGCGAACCGGCTCTACGCCGGCGCGCTCGACGCCGTGCAGCACGCCGGGACGATCGGGAGGCCGGTGATCCTGTCCGACGGCGACGTGGTCTTTCAGCCGCGGAAGATCCACCGCTCGGGCCTCTTCGAGGAGTTCGAGGGTCACATCCTCGTGTACATCCACAAGGAGGAGGAACTGGCCGACGTCGAGCGCCGCTACCCGGCGCGTCACTACGTCCTCGTCGACGACAAGCTCCGGATCCTGACGGCGGTGAAGGAAGCATGGGGCGACCGCGTCACGACGGTCTTCCCCAGCCAGGGCCACTACGCGAACGATCCACGTGTGCTCGAGGCCTATCCTCCGGCGGACGTCACGATCGAGCGCATCGGCGCCCTCGTCGACCTCGCTCCGGAAACGCTCGCGGCAGCGACGGAGAGGCGGACGCCGTGACGTCGCCGGGACGGCACAGACGATGACGACACCGAGTCCGCTCGAGGAGAGGCGCGCGTGGGCAGAGCTCGAACGACATCACTCCGAGATCGGAGGCATGCATCTGCGGGACCTGTTCGCGGCGGACCCCGGCCGGGGCGAGCGAATGACGGCCGAGGCGTGCGGTCTCTACCTCGACTACGCCAAGCATCGGGTGACGGCCGAGACGATCGACCTGCTCGTTGCGCTCGCCGAGGAGTCGGGGGTTGCCGAGCGGCGCGACGCCATGTTCCGCGGCGAGCACATCAACGTGACCGAGGACCGCGCGGTGCTCCACGTCGCGCTGCGCATGCCGCGCGACGTCGCACTCGTCGTCGACGGCGTCGATGTCGTCAGGCGAGGTCCACGCGGTGCTCGACCGGATGAGCGCGTTCTGCGACCGCGTGCGGGCGGGCGCGTGGACAGGGTCACACGGGCAAGCCGATCAGGAACGTGGTCAACATCGGGATCGGCGGCTCGGATCTCGGGCCGGTGATGGCCTACGAGGCGCTGCGCCACTACTCGCGCCGCGACATGACGTTCCGGTTCGTGTCGAACATCGACGGGACCGACTTCGTCGAGGCCGCACGCGATCTCGATCCGGCCGAGACGCTGTTCGTCATCTCGCTCGAAGACGTTCACCACGCTCGAGACGATGACGAATGCGCACACCGCGCCGCGCCTGGACTGCTCGACGGGTCTGGCGGGACGAGTCGGCGATCGCGAAGCACTTGGTCGCTGTCTCGACGAACCGCGGAGGGGGTCGAGAGGTTCGGCATCGACCCGGCCAACATGTTCGGCTTCTGGGACTGGGTCGGCGGCCGCTACTCGATGGACTCGGCGATCGGCCTCTCGACGATGCTCGCGATCGGGCCTGACGCGTTCAAGGAGATGCTCGCCGGCTTCCACGCGATGGACGAGCACTTCCGTACCGCGCCGTTCGCAGAGAACCTGCCGGTGCTGATGGGTCTGCTGGCCGTCTGGTACCGGAACTTCTTCGGTGCGCAGACGGTGGCCGTGCTGCCCTACGAGCAGTACCTGAAGCGCTTTCCGGCCTACCTCCAGCAGCTGACGATGGAGTCGAACGGCAAGCACGTGACCCTCGACGGCGACGCCGTCGGCTACGACACCGGCGCGGTCTACTGGGGCGAGCCTGGCACGAACGGCCAGCACTCCTTCTACCAGCTGATCCATCAGGGAACGTCGACTCATTCCCTGCGACTTCATCGGGTTCGGAAAGGCGCTCAACCCGCTCGGTCGCCACCACGACCTCCTGCTCGCGAACGTCTTTGCGCAGGCAGAGGCGCTCGCCTTCGGCAAGACCGCGGACGAGCGTGAGCGCCGAGGGGACACCGGACTGGCTCGTCCCGCACCGCATGTTCGAGGGCAACCGCCCGTCGACGACGATCCTCGCCGAGCGGCTGACGCCCGAGATCCTCGGGACACTCGTCGCGCTCTACGAGCACTCGGTGTTCACGCAGGGCGCGATCTGGCAGATCGACTCGTTCGACCAGTGGGGCGTCGAGCTCGGGAAGGTGCTTGCGAAGCGCATCGTCCCCGAGCTCGAGTCGGAGGGAGACCCCGAGCTCGCGCACGACTCGTCGACCAATACACTCATCCGTCGGTACCGCGACCTCAGGGGGTAGCAATTCGATGACCGCTCCGACCGAGCTCGTCACGGGCGTCGACTTCGTGTCGCTGCCCACCCGCAACCTCGACGCGGCGATGGACTTCTACGGCAATGTCCTCGGCCTGGCACGCTCGAGCGTGTGGCAGCGCCCCGGGACGGAGCCCCTGGGTGCCGAGTTCGAGACCGGCACGGTGACCGTTGCGTTGATCGCGTGCGAGCAGCTCGGCATCGCCTTCCAGCCCAACAAGGTCCCGCTGGCGCTGCACGTAGAGGACGTTGCCGCCACGCGCGCGGAGCTCGAGTCGCGCGGCATCGAGTTTCCGGCGGACACGATCGACAGCGGCGTCTGCCACATGGCTCACTTCGAGGACCCGGACGGCAACGTGCTCATGCTTCACCACCGCTATGCCCCGCGCCGGCAAGACGACTGACTAGCCGGCCGCCCCGGAAGCCCGTCAGCGGGCCGCAGCCAGCAGCCGGGCACAGACGACCATGTCCGGGAGCCATCCACTCGGCGTGGCTCCCCAGGCGAGCGCGTGGGCGACACCCCAGAGGCGCATCCGGCTGCGATCGAGGCCCAGCTCGGCGGAGAGCTGGTCGAGACGTCGAACGATGCGCAGGCGGGAAGCTCGGTCGTCCGCGAGGTCGCGATCTCGCAGCAGCGACGCGGTGTCGAACTCCCGCTCGCCGACGAGCGGCTTCGGGTCGATGGCGAGCCAGGGCTCACGCGTCGCCCGCAGTACGTTCCCGCCGTGAAAGTCCTGGTGGAGGACGACCGGTTCGCGCTGAGACGGCCCGAGCTCGTGCAACGCACCGACGGCCAGGTCGACGAGCGAGCGCTCGAACGGCCGGCCGAGGCGCCTCCACTCGATGGGTATCGCCTCGGCCCAGCCCTCGGCCTCGTCGGACAGCAGGCGAAACGGGTGACTCGCGGGCGCGGGCCGCCAGAGGCGGCGCAGGACGCCTGCGGCTATGGCATTCGCCTCGTCATCGCCGGACACCTGCCAGAGTCGAGTTCCGGGCTCGCAACGTTCCACGAGCAGCGCGCGATGCTCGTCATCGTGCTCGAGGAGCCTCGCGGCGCCGCACCCGTTCCAGTGTGCGAGCGCGCCGGCCTCGTGCTCGCTCTCCGGCTCTGGGAAGTTGACCTTCAGCACGGCCGGCGATCCGTCGTCGCGTACCGCGGACGCGACATAGGAAATGGTCGCCGGCTCGAACGGCTCGCCGAGCTCGAGCCGCCACGCCGAGCAACACGCCGCAACGATCTCCGGCAGGCGTTCCAGCCAGGCGGCTCCGGCAGCCGTCCCACGCCACCAGTCGAGGCCGGCCGGAATGCGCATCGCCGAAGTCATACCGTGAGCTTCGCGGGAGCGTCCGTAGAATCCGGCTCGTGAAGGTCGTTCTTCCCGACGAGAGCGAGCTCGAGCTCCCCGACGGGGCCACAGGGCTCGATGCGGCCCGGGCAATCGGCCCCAGGCTCGCCGAGCAGGCCGTCCTCGTGCGCGCGAACGGCGCGGTCCAGGACGTCCGCCTGCCGCTGGCCGAGGGGGCGCGCATCCAGATCCTGACGACGCGCGACCGCGACGACCCGGACGCGCTGTACGTGCTCCGCCACTCGGCCGCGCACCTCCTCGCCGAGGCAGCGCGGCGTCTGCATCCAGGCACGAAGGTCGCGATCGGGCCCCCGATCGAGGCAGGGTTCTACTACGACTTCGAGTTCCCGGAGCCGATCGGGGAGGACGACCTCGCCGCGCTCGAGGCCGAGATCGAGCGAGAGATCGCCGAGGGGCGCACGTTCGAGCGGTGGGAGGTCGCCCGCGACGAGGCCCGGCGGATCTTCGAGGAAGAGGGCGAGCCGTACAAGGTCGAGCTCGTGGAGGCGGCCGACGGCGACATCTCCTTCTACCGCCAGGGCGACTTCACCGATCTCTGCCGCGGGCCGCACCTCCAGAACGCCGAGCCGATCAAGGCCGTGAAGCTCCTCTCGCTGGCCGGCGCCTACTGGCGCGGCGACGAGCGGAACGCGCAGCTCACCCGCGTCTACGGGACGGCCTTCTTCGACCCGAAGGATCTCGCCGCTCACCTCGAGCGCATCGAGGAGGCGAAGCGGCGTGACCACCGGCGGCTCGGGCCGCGAGCTCGACCTCGTCCATTTCGACGAGCATTCGCCCGGCTCGCCGCTCTGGCACCCGCGCGGCATGGTCATGTGGAACGAGCTCGAGGACCTCCGCCGGCGCGAGAACTCGCAGCGCGGTTATCTCGAGGTGAAGACGCCGCTCATCTACGACACCGAGCTCTGGGAGATCTCCGGCCACTGGGAGAAGTACCGGGACAACATGTTCCTGATCCCGAAGGAGGAGAAGACCTACGGCCTGAAGCCGATGAACTGCCCGGCCACATGCTGCTCTTCGGCAGCCAGCTGCGGAGCTACCGGGAGCTGCCCGATCCGGTTCGCCGAGTCGTCCACGCTTCATCGCGACGAGCCCGGCGGCACGCTGCACGGGCTGCTCCGCGTCAGGCACGTGACGCAGGACGACGCGCACATCTTCTGCTCGGCGGAGCAGATCGAGGACGAGATCTTCGGCTGCCTCGACTTCGTGGCGTACCTCTACGACCTGTTCGGGATGGAGGCGCCGCTTCGAGCTCTCGACGCGCCCCGAGAACAAGCTGGGCACCGACGAGGAGTGGGACTTCACCGAGGGTGCGCTCCGCGGCCGCGCTCGAGCGCCAGGGCATCGACTACGTCCTGAACGAGGGTGACGGCGCCTTCTACGGGCCGAAGATCGACCTGCACATGAAGGACGTCGCTCGGCCGCTCCTGGCAGATGGGGACGATCCAGCTCGACTCGCAGATGCCGCAGCGGTTCGGCCTCGTCTACACGGGTGCGGACAACCGCGAGCACATGCCCTACGTGATCCACCGGGCGCTGCTCGGGTCGCTCGAGCGGTTCATGGGCATCCTGATCGAGCACTACGCGGCGCGTTCCCGGCCTGGCTCGCCCCGGTGCAGGCACTCGTCCTCCCGGTCGCCGAGACCACATCGGATCGCGGCGGCGGACGTCGCGGACGACCTGAGCGCCCGAAACGTCCGCGTCGAGGTCGACATGAGCGACGAGACGCTCGGCAAGCGCATCCGGAACGCGGAGCTCGCGAGGGTCCCGTACGTGGTCGTCCTCGGGGACAAGGAGGTCGGCGGGGACACGCTCTCGCTGCGCATTCGGGGCGAGCGCGAAGTCGTCGTCAGGGGCGCGAAGCCGCCGCGTTGGACGAGATCGAGCAAGCTGCTACGCTGTGACCCTGCAAGCAGGAGCGATCAGTTCCTCACCTCCGGGGCCCTAGGCTTGTCGGAGGTTCAACCGAAGACCGCGAGGATGGTTGGCTGCTGCTCGCAGCCATTCGTCGTTTCAAGAAGGGAGTACGCATAGACTTGGTGAAGGTGCTTTGAGGTCGCGGCGAGCGTTCGAGCCCGTCCGGCCGGTCGTTTCCCAGCCGCGGATCAACGAGCAGATCCGAGTTCCGCAGCGTTCGGCTGGTCGACTCCGACGGCACGCAGATCGGGATCAAGCCGACGGACGAGGCACTCGACTACGCATTCTCGAAGAATCTCGACCTGGTGGAGGTCGCGGCAGGCGCAGATCCGCCGGTATGCCGGATCATGGACTACGGGAAGTACCGGTACGAGCAGGAGCAGAAGGCGAAGCTCGCGCGCAAGCACCAGCTGCAGGTTCACGTCAAGGAGATCAAGCTCCGGCCGAAGATCTCGATCGCACGATTACGAGACCAAGAAGGGCCACGTCGCCAGGTTCCTGCAAGCAGCGAGCGAAGGTGAAGGTTACGATCATGTTCCGGGGACGAGAGACGACACACCCCGAGCGGGGCCACGACCTGCTGATGCGTCTGGCCGAGGACGTCAAGGAGCTCGGACACGTCGAGGCGTCGCCTGTGCTCGACGGCCGGAACATGACGATGGTGCTCGCGCCCGAGAAGAACGTCGGACGAGAGGTAGGAGCAGCCTGAGATGCCGAAGCAGAAGACGAAATCCGGCGCGAAGAAGCGGTTCAAGGTGACGGGCACAGGGCGTCTCCTGCGCCGTCATGCGATGCAGAGCCACAATCTCGAGAAGAAGAGCGCGAAGCGCGGTCGCGACTTCCGTCACGACCATCCGGTTTCGGACGCGGACGAGCCTGACGTCCGCAAGCTGCTCGCGCCGCTAGCAAGGCGCAAGGAGGGAGACACGATGCCGCGCGTCAAGCGATCGGTCCACGCCCGCAAGAAGCGGCGCAAGGTCCTCGAGGAAGCGAAGGGCTACTGGGGCCAGAAGCACATCACCTACCGGAAGGCGAAGGAGCAGATCCTCGCCTCGGACAGCTACGCCTACCGCGACCGGCGCAACAAGAAACGCAACTTCCGCCGACTCTGGATCATCCGTATCAACGCCGCGGCGCGGCAGGAGGGCCTGTCCTACAACCAGTTCGTCGCGGGGTGCCGCAAGGCGAACATCGAGCTCGACCGCAAGGTGCTCGCAGATCTCGCCGTCCAGGATCCGGCCGGCCTTCTCGGCGATCGCGGCACGCGCGAAGGCAGCGCTCGAAGCCTGATCACATCCGCGCCTCGAACCAGCGACTCAAGCTCGTCAGGAAGCTGCGGGCCGCCGCTGGCGCGAGCGGCTCGGGCTCTTCGTCTGCGAGGGCGAGGACCTCGTCGAGGCGGCGCTCGACGCGGGGCTCGCTCCGGTCGACGTCCTCGTCGACGCCGAACGGCCCGCGCTCGCGGCCCGGATCGACGGCGACGCGGTCGAGCCGAAGCTGCTGGCCGACGTCTCGGAGCTCGGGCAGCCCGCGCGCGTGATCGCGATCTTCCGCCGTGCCGATCTCCCTCGCCTCGACCCGGAGTCCGCGCCCCCGGTCGGGCTCTCGCTCTGGCGGGTCGGCGACCCCGGAAACGTCGGGTACGCTGCTCCGGGCCGCCGACGCGCTCGGCCCTGCCGTCGTCTGCCTCTCGCGCGGGATGCGCCGACCCGACGGGCGCGAAGGCGCTTCGCGCGTCGGCAGGAGCGATCTTCCGGGTGCCACTCGGCTCGTTCGAGGACGCGCCGCGGCCCTGGGTCGCGCTCGTCCCGCGGGTGGCCGGCCGCTGCCGACGTCGGGCTCGGCGGGCGCGGAACCTTCGTGCTCGGCGCCGAGCGAGAAGGCCTCCCGCACGACCTCGTCAGCTCCTGCGACGATGTCGTGACGATCCCGATCGCACCCGGAGCCGAGTCGCTGAACGTGGCGACCGCCGGCGCGATCGCGCTCTACGAGGCGCGCTGTCGAGTGACGCAGGACGCCGGACCGGAATGAGGTGGATAGCGGCATCGTCAGGATGGCTCTGCGGCGGCTTAACAGGCACCCGAACACTCCGCGGCGTAGCCTTGAGGTGATGAGGCAGATCACCGTCCTCCTGGCGCTCCTCGCTCTGGTCGCTGCCCGCGCCACGCGCTCGCGACGTTCCCGGGGCGAACGGCCTAATCGCGTTCGTCTCGACCCGGGGCGCGGACGGCAACGCGGACATCTGGACGATGGCGCCCGGACGGGAGCGGGCCAGACGCCGCTGACCGACAACGCCGCGTCGACGACTTCCATCCGGCCTGGTCACCGGGCGGGAGGACCGGATCGCGTTCTGCTCGAACCGCGACTCGACGGACTCGATCGAGTTCGACATCTACCTGATGGACGCGGACGGCTCGAACGTCGTCACGTCTCACCCACAAGCCCGCGAACGAGTGCGACCTCGCCTGGGCGCCCGGCGGCAAGCGCTCGTCTTCTCGAGCAGCCGGAGCGGCAACCCCGAGCTGTACGTGATGCAACCGCGACGGAAGCGGCCTGAAGCGGCTGACGAAGACCCACGCCGACGAGACCGCGCCCGACTGGTCGCCCGAACGGGAAATGGATCGCCTACGTTCGCAACGGCGACATCTGGAAGATGCGGCCGGACGGCAGCGCATCGGACGAAGGTGGTGAGGACGGCCGCTCTCCGTCTCCTGGAACCCCTCCTGGTCGCCCGGCTCGAGGCGGATCGCCTTCGAGGACGACCGCGCACGGGCGAGGTCGTCCGACGAGCGAGATCTGGGTCGTCCACGCGGACGGAACCGGCCTGAGGCGCCTGACGAGCAACCGGCGTCGACGACATCCAGCCGGCCTGGTCGCCCGACGGCGACGCTGATCGCGTTCGCGAGCGGCGCGCCGCCGGGCTACGACCACATCTGGACGATCAGGCGCGGACGGGAGCGCGACCGCGACAGCTGACGACGACGGATCAGGGGTTCGCGCCCGGCGACTTCATGCCCGACTGGCAGGCGCTCCTGCCGCTCCCGGCCTGACGCCGACGAACACCGTGTCCTCGCCGCGCCGGTACGGGCCTGCGGTCGAACCAGCCGTACGCCTCGATCCCCACGAAGCCGGCCTCGTCGAGCAGCTCCTGCCAGCGCTCCGGCGGGAGCCAGGCGAGGTGCATCGTCGTCTCGCCCGTCCTCGCCGCGAACGGAGAGGTCGAGCCGGCGGCGTTTCCGGGTACCAGTCGGCGCGCTCCCAGATCCCGGGCTCCCGCTCGATCCAGCGCCCGTTCGTGTCCGCGGATGTCCTCGCGGCTCGGGGCGAAGACGTCGAACACGAGACGGCCGCCCGGCTCGAGGAGCGTCGAGCGCGGCCCGCAGCGCGCCGAGCCGCTCCTCGTCCGTCTGGAGGTGGAGATACGCGCGGAACGGGCACGTGACGAGCCGGACGCGCTCGGTCACCGGCGGCGCCGAGTAGTCGCCCGAGCCGCAGGTCGAGCAGGTCCGACGACGCCCGCCGCCTCGGCCCGCCGCCGGCACACCTCGAGCATCGCGCGCCGACGAGTCGACCCCGATCACGCGAACGCCGGCGAGCGCCGTCGGCACCGCGATGCGCCCGGTGCCGACGCCAAGCTCGACGACCGGGCCCACCGGCGGCCACGGCCTCCTCGACGTAGAAGTCGACGTCCTCGACGACCGTCCGGCTCCACGCGTCGTAGATGGCCGGCGATCGGCTGGTAGGGGTCGATGGGCACGATGGTAGTCTCACGCGGATGGACCCCCGGGCGCTCGAAAGCGAGGCGGAAAGCGCGATCGCGGCCGCGTCGTCGACGGACGAGCTCGAGGCCGTGCGCGTTCGCTTCCTCGGCCGGAACGCCGAGCTGCCGCAGGCGCTGCGCCAGGTCCGCGACCGGGAGACCGGGCAGACGCTGAACGCGCTCCGGCGGTCGTCTCGAGCAGGCGGTCGCGAGCCAGGCGCGCCGAGCTCGAGCGCGAGGAGCTCGACCGGCTGCTCACCGACGACGTCGTCGACGTGACGCTGCCCGGGAGACGCGCCGCCGCGGGGTCACCTCCATCTGATCACCCAGATCCGCCGCGAGGTCGAGGACGTCTTCCTCGGCCTCGGCTACCGCGTCGTCGACGGCCGGGAGGTCGAGACGACCTACTACAACTTCACGGCGCTCAACTTCCCGCCCGGGCACCCCGCCCGCTCGCCGCTGCGCGTCGCTCTACCTCGACGACGAGACGCTGCTGCGCACGGAGACGTCGCCGTCGCAGATCCGGGTCGATGGAGGCCGAGCAGCCGCCCGTCTACATCGTCTCGCTCGGGCGGGTCTACCGGCGCGACACGCCCGACGCGACGCACGTCCCGATCTTCCATCAGGTCGAGGGGCTCGCGGTCGACCGCGGCATCACGCTCGCCGACCTGAAGGGAACGCTGCTCCATCTCATGCGCGCCTGTTCGGCGAGGAGCGGCAGGTCCGCTTCCGCACCCACTACTTCCCGTTCACGGAGCCCTCGATCGAGCCGGACGTATCGTGCTTCCTCTGCGACGGCGAGGGCTGCCGCGTCTGCAAGTTCTCGGGCTGGATCGAGATGGGCGGCGCCGGCATGGTCGACCCGAGCTCTACAGCCTCGTCGGCTACGACCCCGAGGAGGTCTCGGGCTTCGCGTTCGGCCTCGGCCTCGAGCGGATCGCCATGCTCCGCCACGGGCTGCCCGACCTGCGCGAGCTCTGGGAGAACGACCTGCGGCTCCTCCGGCAGTTCTGAGATGAAGGTTCCGGTCTCCTGGCTGCGCGAGTACGTCGCGTTCACGGCCCCGATCGAGGAGGTCGCCGAGCGGCTCGCGGTCGCCTCCGCCGAGGTCGAGCGCGATCTCCCGCCGCGGCGTGCCGGACGAGGACGGCAACCTCGGACGCTTCCTCGTCGGCCGGGTCGTCGAGGCGGGGAAGCATCCGAACGCCGACCGTCTCCAGCTGTGCCGGGTCGACGTCGGCGAGCCCGAGCCGCGCCAGATCGTCTGCGGCGCCTGGAACTTCGGCGCGGGCGCGACCGTCGCCGTTGCGCTTCCCGGCGCCGTGCTGCCGGACGGGCGCACGCTCGAGCGGGCGAAGCTGCGCGGCGCGGTCTCCGACGGGATGATCCTCTCCGAGCAGGAGCTCGATCTCGGCACCGAGCACTCCGGGATCCTCGTCCTGCCCGAGGCGCCCGAGCCGGGAACGCCGCTCGGAGACGTCGTCCCGCTCCGGGACGAGGTTCTCGAGCTCGAGGTGACCGGCAACCGGCCGGACCTCCTCTCGGTGTACGGCCTCGCACGCGAGATCGCCGCGCTCTACCGGCTCGAGCTCGCGCCGCTGCCGGCGACCGACCCGCCGGCAGGCGACGAGGAGGTCGTCGTCGAGATCGACGATCTCGGAAGGCTGCCCGCGCTACATCGGCAGGCTCTTCCGCGACGTGGTTATCGCACCGTCGCCGCCCTGGCTGAAGGCGCGGATCGTCGCGTCCGGGATGAGGCCGATCTCGAACGTCGTGGACATCACGAACTACGTGATGCTCGCGTTCGGCAGCCCGCTGCACGCCTTCGACGCGGAGCGCCTCGCAGGGGGGAGGATCGCCGTACGACGCGCTCGCGCCGGCGAGGAGCTCGTGACCCTCGACGGGACACGGCAGACGCTCGCGCCGAGCGACCTCGCTTATCACCGATGCGCTGCGCCCCGTCGCCCTCGCGGCGATCATGGGCGGTCTCGAGTCGGAGGTCGGCGAGACGACCACAGATGTGCTGCTCGAAGCCGCCAATTTCGAGCCGCAGGGGATCCTCGAGACGTCCGAGCGGCTCGGGCTGCGAACCGAGGGCTCGAACCGCTGGGAAAAGGGCGTCGACCCGCACCTCGCCGAGCCTGCAGCGGTGCTCGCCTCGCAGCTCATCGTCGAGCTGACGGGCGCCCGCTTCAGCGGGCAGGTGGACGTTCACGGTGGTCTCCCGGAGCCGCCCGTGACGAGCCTCCGCCCCGAGCGGACGGACGAGCTGATCGGACTCGAGATCGAACCCGCCGAGCAGCGAGACATCCTCGAGCGGCTCGGCTTCTCCGTCACCGACGACTGGGCGGTCACGGTCCCCACCTGGCGCGCGCGTGACGTGACCCGCGAGGTAGACCTGATCGAGGAGGTGGCACGCATCCACGGCCTCGACAGGGTGCCGTTCACGCTGCCGAAGCGGCGGGCCACGGCGGCCGTCTCAGCCAGGAGCAGCGTCTGCGGCGCCTGATGGAGGACGTGCTGATCGGGTGCGGCTACTCGGAGGCCTACACCTGGAGCCTGGTCGGCCGCGATCCGCGCCCGGATGCACGGCGGCTCCCCGAGCCGCTCTCGGCGGAGCACGCGATCCTGCGCACGACCCTGCTCGAAGGCCTCGTCGCCGCGGCCGCCCACAACCAGGACGAGGGCAACGAGGAGATCGCGCTGTTCGAGATCGCCCGCGTGTACCTCCCGACCACCGAGCAGCTTCCGGAGGAGCGGTGGCGCCTCGGTGGCATCGCGAGGGGCGGCTATTTCCGGGCGAAGGGCACCGTCGAGACGGTGCATGCGGCGCTCAAGCTCGAGCCCGCGTTCGAGCGCGCGCGCGAGCCGTTCCTGCACCCCGGGAAGGGCTGCCCGCGTGGATGCCGGCTGGGTCGGCGAGCTCCATCCGACGCTCCTCGAGGGCTCGTGGGGGATCTTCGAGCTCGACCTGGACACGCTCTTCGCAGGCGTGCCCGAGCGGATCCTCTACGAGGACGTCATCACCTATCCGGCTGTTCTCCAGGATCTCGCGTTCGTCGTCGACGAGGAGCTGCCGGCCGGGGAGCTCGTTCAGGCGGATCAAGGACAGCGCAGGCTCCGAGCTACGCGAGGCGCGGGTCTTCGACGTCTACCGCGGCGGTCAGATCCCCGCAGGCAAGAAGTCGATTGCCGTCCGCGTTGCGTTCCAGTCGCCTGAGCGGACGCTGTCCGACGAGGACGCGCAGGTGATCCGCGCGCGCATCGTGGCCGCGCTCGCCGACGCCTTCGGCGCCGAGCTGCGAGCGTAAGGGTCGGTCAGACCGCGCGCCCGGCCTCGCGCCAGACGGGGCCCTGGGTCAGGACGTGGCGTGTCTCCGACTGGACGCGGAGAACTCGCAGGGTGCCCGCGATCTGCTCCTCGTCGAGCCGGGCGAGGCAGCGCCTCGCCATCGGTGCGGCCGCACCGTAACCGGCACGCCGGGCCGCTCGGAAGCGGAGCCCCGGGCGGCCGTGCTCGACGAGGAAGGGGTTGACCGGGCTCAGCAGGAGCGATGCTCGCTCGATCTCGTCCGACGACCTCAAGCTCGACCTCGAGGTAGAGGTCTGACCAGTCGGCCGGAAGGCGCGGCACGACGTCGTCCCAGGCTGCCGCGAGCGCAGAGACCGGCTCCGCCGCAGGCGTCTCGACCTGGAGGACGTCGCCCTCGGAAAGCGCGATCCGTGCGTCGATTCCCTCGTCCTCGAGGCGGTCGAGGCTCTTCCTGGCGGCGTCGACCGAGGCGCCGGTTCGACCGCCGGGCGAGAGCGTGATGCGGAACGTCCGCCCCGAGCGACCGGGTGAGAGCGACCCGAGCATGAGGGCCGCACGATCGGCGTCGGCCGCGCTCTCGACATGGACGAGGACGTCGGCTTCCGCCCATCCCATCGGGAGGTCGTCGAGGATCTGGATGAGGCGCTCGCCCAGCGTCACCAGGGCGATTCTAGAGGGACGCTCTCTGCTAGCGTGACAATTCGTGGCTCGAGTCGCGCAGAGGCAGGGTCTGTCCCGCGAGCAGCTTCTCGCCTTCCTGCGGGAGATGCTGCTGATCAGGCGATTCGAGGAGAAGGTCGAGGAGCGATTCCGGGCCGGCGACCTCGCCGGCTTCCTCCACGTCGCGATCGGCCAGGAGGCAATTGCTGTCGGCGTTTGCCGGGCTCTCGCCGACGACGACGTGATCGCGTCGACCCACCGCGCTCACGCGCACGCGCTTGCGGTCGGCACGACGCCGAACGCGCTGATGGCGGAGCTCTACGGCAAGCTCGAAGGCTGCAGTCACGGTTACGGCGGGTCGATGCACCTCTACGACCTGGAGAACGGCCTGATCGGCGCCAACGCCGTCGTCGGCGGCGGGCTCCCCGCGATCACCGGGGCCGCGCTCTCGTTCAAGCTGCGAGGCGAGCCAAGGGTCGGCGGTCGCGTTCTTCGGCGACGGCGCGACGAACATCGGGACGTTCCACGAGTCGCTCAACCTCGCCCAGCTCTGGAAGGTGCCGGCGATCTTCGTCTGCGAGAACAACGGCTACGCCGAGTCGACGCCCGCCTGGCAGCAGCTGCCGATCACCGACCTCGCGAAGCGGGCCGAGGCGTTCGGAATGCACACGGTCGTCGTCGACGGTCAGGACGTCGAGGCGGTGTACGAGGCTGCCCAGGCGGCGCGCTCGTACGCAGTCGAGGGGAACGGCCCCGTGTACCTCGTGGCGAACACGTACCGGTTGACCGGCCACTACGTCGGCGACCCTCAGGTCTACCGAGCCCGCGAGGAGATCCGGGAGGCTCGCCAGGAGCACGATCCGCTACCCGCCCTGCGCGGCCGCCTCGAGGTGTCGGACGCCGATTGGGCCGAGCTGGAGCAGGAGGCCGTCGACATCGTCGAGGCCTCGGTCGAGTTCGCGCTCACGGGAACGGATCCGCAGCCCGAAGACGCGATGAAGAACATCTACGCCGCGGATTGACATGCCGGTCACGACGTACAGGGAAGCGATCCGTGACGCGATGGTCCAGGCCATGCGGCGCGATCCGGACGTGTTCATCATGGGCGAGGACATCGCCGAGATGGGCGGCTCGATGGGTGTCACCCAGGGCATGCTCCAGGAGTTCGGCTCGGACCGCGTCCGCAACACGCCGATCTCCGAGATGGCGATCGTCGGCGCGGGAATCGGAGCCGCCATGCAGGGCATGCGGCCGATCGTCGAGATCATGTACCAGGACTTCACCACCCTCGCCATGGAGCAGATCGTCAACCAGGCGGCCAAGCACCGCTACATGTCCGGCGGACAGCTGAGCGTTCCGCTCACGATCCGGACCCAGGGCGGCGCCGGCTGGTCTCCCGGCGCCCAGCACGCACAGCAGCTCGAGGCGTGGTTCGTCCACGTGCCGGGCCTCAAGGTCGCGTTCCCCTCGACGCCGGCCGACGCCCGGAACCTGCTCTGGAGCTCGATCTACGACGACAACCCGGTCCTCTTCTTCGAGCACCGGCTCCTCTACCCGGTCAAGGGGGACATGTCCGAGGAGCCCGAGCCGCTCGAGTTCGGCAAGGCGCGGGTGCATCGCGAGGGCACGGACGTCACCGTCGTCGCGACCGGCCGTCTCGTCCACGAGTCGCTGAAGGCGGCCGCCGAGCTCGCAGACGAGGGCATCTCGGTCGAGGTGTGGGATCCGCGGACGCTCCTGCCCCTCGACGAGGAGTCGCTCGTCGCGTCGGTTGCGAAGACCCACCGCTGCGTCGTGGCGCACGAGGCCGTGACGCGCATGGGCTGGGGCGCCGAGGTGGCCGCCATCGTCCAGGAACGGGCGTTCGACGAGCTCGACGCACCGATCCAGCGGGTCGGATCGAAGTTCGCGCCCCTTCCCTTCTCGCCGGTGATGGAGCAGTACGTCGTGCCGCATCAGGCTGACGTCGTCGCTGCGATCAGGCGCACGGTCGAGAGGTCGTAGGGCACTAACCATGGCCACGGAGATCACGCTGCCCCGGCTCGGCCAGGGGATGGAGGCGGGCACGATCGTGCGCTGGCTGAAGGCCGAGGGCGACACGGTCGCGCAGGACGAGCCGCTCTACGAGCTCGACACGGAGAAGGTCACCCAGGAAGTCGAGTCGCCGGTAGCGGGTGTCCTCCTCAGGATCCTCGCCCAGGAGGGCGAGGAGATCGAGGTCGGCCGGCCGATCTGCGTGATCGGCGAGGCCGGCGAGGAGGTGACGGTCGAGGCGCCTCCGGCGGCCGAGCAGGCGGCTCAGCCCGGAGGAGGCGGACGAGGGCCTCGAGCGGAGCGCCGAGGCGCCCGAGCCCGGGCCGTCGAGCGAGCCCGAGCGCGAGCAGGGGAGGGAGACGGCGGCTGCGAAAGCGGACGCCGTGCCTTCCGCGACCGACCAGCCTGCCGGGAACGGCGGCGGCCGGATCAAGGCCTCGCCGCTCGCCCGGAAGATCGCGAACCAGCGTGGGCTCGACCTGCGCCGCATCTCGGGCACGGGGCCCGACGGGAGGATCGTGGCGGAGGACGTCGAGCGGGCCGCGGCTGCGCCCGCCTGGGAGGCGAAACCGGTACCGGTCACGGCGGGCAGCGAAGCCGTGCCCCTGACGAGCGTCCGCCGGACGATCGCCCGCCGGCTGACCGAGGCCTGGCAGGCGCCCCACTTCGCGATCTCGATGACGGCGGACATGACGCGGTCGATCGCGCTCCGCGAGCGGCTCGTCGAGCTGACGCCGGAAGGGGAGGCACGGCCGACCTACTCCGACATGTTGACCAAGATCTGCGCCGCCGCGTTGCTTCGCCACCCCGGCATGAACGCGCACTACGAGGGCGACCAGGTGCGGCTCTTCACGACCGCGAACGTCGGCCTCGCCGTCGCGATCCCTAACGGGCTCGTCGTTCCGGTGATCCGCCACTGCGAGGGGCTCTCGATTCCGGAGCTCGCAGCCGCGCGGGCCGACATCGTGCAGCGCACCCGCGAGAACCGACTCACCCCCGATGATCTCGAGGGCGGGACGTTCACGATCTCGAACCTTGGCATGTTCGGAGTCGAGCGCTTCTTCGCCGTCCTCAATCCCCCCCAGGTCGGCATCCTCGCGACCGGCGCGATCGAGGAGCGGGCCGTCGTCGCCGGCGGCGAGGTCGTCGCCCGCCCGACGATGGAGATGACGCTGTCCTGCGATCACCGGGCGGTCGACGGCGCGACGGCCTCGGACTTCCTACGGACCGTCGTGCAACTGCTCGAGGAGCCCGGACTGGCGCTCTGATCCCTGGCGGCCTCAGGCTGCGCCGCGGACGAACAGGCCCCGCACCATCTCACGCATCCGCGTCAGGATCGGCCGGGTGTCGGGCACGGACGGCGGCCGCCGGTCGGCAGCCGATCCCGGCCACGACGCTGCCAGCCCGGCTCCGATCAGGAACACGATCGCACCGAGATAGACGAAGTACAGGAAGGCGACGACGGTACCGAGCGAGCCGTAGACGACGTCGTAGTTGCCGAACGTGCGGACGAAGTACGCGAAGCCCACGGTCAATAGCTGGAACGCGACCGCAGCGACCAGCGCGCCGACCAGCACGTCACGCAAGCGCACCCTGGTCGCGGGGACGAAGCGATAAAGGAGCGCGAAGGTCACGAACGCGATCACGACCGGAACGAGGATCCCGAACACGAAGGAGCCGGCCTGGATGAGATCCCCGAGCGCGCCGAGGTTCTCCTCCGCCTCGTCGGCGGCCCGGTCGACGATCTGGGCGACCCCCGTGAGAAGGGCCGATGCCGCCAGGAGCACTCCGACCCCCACCACGAGGACGAAGTCGACGAGCTTCGAGCGGACGAACGGACGGTCGCGGTCGGCGTCGATCTGCCAGACCGCGTTCACCCCGATGCGCACGGCGCCCATCAGCCCGCTGGCCGTCCAGAGCGTGATCACGAGGCTCACCAGGCCGACGGCGCTCCACGTCGGCGGAACGCTCTCGAGCGCGCGATCGAGGCGCGCGGCGCTCTCGGGGTTGAGCGAGAACAGACCGACGACCGCGTCGACGATGTCCTGCCGGGTTTGCGCGTCCTGGAGGAAGATGCCGAGGATCGAGACGAGGAAGATCGCAATCGGGAAGACCGAGAAGATGAAGCGGTACGAGATCGCTGCCGAGAGCTGCGGGCCGCGGCTCAGCCGGAAGGCCTGGATCGCCTGCGAGACGAGGTAGAAGGCGCGGTCCCAGGCCCGTCGGAGCAGCTGCTTCACGGCGGTACCTTGCACGATTCAGACTCTCGGAGTACCGTCGTCCCCGCGATGGGCTTCTGGCGCGACCTCTTCCAGCGACGGCAGACCGGCGGCCCGAGCGAGCCCGCGGCGCTCTCCGACCCCGAGCTCGAAGACCGCGTGCTCTCCTCCCCATCGGAGGTCGAGCAGCTCGAAGCCGCAGGCGAGGCTTCGCAAGCCGATGACCGGGGGCTCACGTCTCCGCCCGGCGAGAAGTGGTAGCACCTCCGCGCGGGTAGGATCGGGGGCTCCCGCACCTCGAACGGAGGAGATCCTGCATGGAGTGTGACGTCGCCGTCCTCGGCGGAGGGCCCGGTGGCTACACCGCTGCGATTCGCGCCGCGCAGCTCGGCGCCAAGACGGTGTGCATCGAGAAGGAGGAGGAGCTCGGCGGCACGTGCCTGCGCGTCGGCTGCATCCCGACCAAGGCCTGGGTCCAGACCGCCTACGCGCTCAAGGAGGCCGAGGAGACCTTCGCCAAGCTCGGAGTGCAGGTCGGAAAGGCAAAGCTCGACTTCTCCGCTTCGAACGTCTGGAAGGCAGGCATCGTCAAGCAGCTCACCCAGGGCGTCGCCGTGCTTTTCAAGGCGAACGGGGTCGAGTGGGTCAGAGGCACGGGTAGGTTCGAGAGCCCTCACTCGATTGCCGTCGAGGGCGCCGATAAGGTCGAGTTCAAGCAGGCGATCGTCGCCACCGGCTCGTTCCCGATGCGCCCCCCGATCGAAGGCATCGAGTCGCATCTGTGCGTCGACTCGACCGGCCTGCTGGCCCAGGAGAAGCTGCCGAAGCGCCTCGTCATCCTGGGCGGAGGGATCATCGGCTGCGAGTTCGCCTCGATCTTCAGCCGCTTCGGCTCGCAGGTCACGATCGTCGAGTTGCTGCCGCACCTGATCCCCAGCGAGGACGGAGAGGCGTCCTCCGAGCTGGCCAAGCAGTTCAAGAAGCGCGGTATCGCCGTCCACCTCGACTCGCGCTGCGACCGGATCGAGGAGAAGGGCGGCGGGCTCGTCGTCACGATCGACAGGCGGGGAGCAGATCGAGTGCGACCTGATGCTGGTCGCAACCGGGCGGGCGCCGCTCGTCGACGAGATCGGGCTTCCGCTAGTGGGCGTCCAGTTCGACGTGAAGAAGGGAATCTGGACCGACGACCGCCGGCGCACGACCGTTCCGCACGTCTACGCGGTCGGCGACGTTGCCGGCTACTGGCAGCTGGCACATACCGCCTTCCGCGAAGGAGAGGTGGCCGCCGAGAACGCGTGCGGGCACGAGGCGGTCGTCGACAATCGCGGCGTTCCTCGCCCCATCTACACCGATCCTGAGATCGCGGGCGTCGGGCTGACCGAGGAGCAGGCCCGCGAGCAGTACGGCGACAAGGTCGCGGTCGGGAAGTTTCCGTTCGCCGCCAACGGACGGGCGATGATGCAGAACGAGACCGTCGGCTGGGTCAAGTCGATCCACGAGACCCAGTACGGCGAGCTCCTCGGGCTGGTGATGATCGGCCCCCACGTCACCGACCTGATCGAGGCCGGCGTGGTCGCGCTGGACGCCGAGTCGACCGTCGAGACCGTGGCCGACGGTATGACGGCCCACCCGACCCTGTCCGAGGCGATCAAGGAGGCGGGCCTCGTCGCGCTCGGCCGCGCGATTCACCTCCCGAACCGGGTGAAGGCGGCCGCGAGCGCATAGACTCACGCCGGATGACACGGTGGCAGGCGCTGATCGGCTATGTGGCATTCCGGGTCGGCTGGTACCTGCTGAAGCGGATGAAGGAGCAGGAGGGAGGACGCATGGCGAGCAAGAAGAGCGTCGGCATCATCGCCGCCATCGGTGCCGCTCTCGGCGCGCTGATGTTCTGGCGGCGCCGGAAGGCGAAGAACCAGGAGTTCTTCGAGACGTAGAGGCCGGCTCGCGGCGGGCAGCCGCGCCCGTGCTGAAGAGCTCTGCCCGACCGGCGTTCTACGCCGCATCGAGAGACTGTAGTTCGCCGCCCGCCGGCGTCGATACGCTGCGCACATGACCTGGGTGATCGTCGCCGTCGTGCTCGTCGTTCTGCTCGTCCTCGGCCTCGTCCTGCTCTACAACCGTCTCGTCCGGCTCCGCAACCGGACGCAGAACGCCTGGGCCCAGGTGGACGTTCAGCTCCGCCGCCGGTACGACCTCGTGCCCAACCTCGTCGAGTCGGTCAAGGGTTACGCGGCTCACGAGCGCGAGACGTTCGAGGCGGTCACGGTCGCCCGGACGGCCGCGCAGACGGCGCAGGGGGTCGAGCGGCAGGCGCAGGCCGAGAACGTGCTGACCGCGGCGCTCGGGCGGCTGATCGCGATCGGCGAGGCATACCCCGAGCTGCGGGCGAGCGAGAACTTCCAGCAGCTCCAGACACAGCTCGCCGACATCGAGCAGTCGATCGCCGTGTCGCGCCAGGTCTACAACGACACCGTCCTCACCTATTCGAACGCGATCCAGACGGTGCCCGCGAACCTGGTCGCTGGAATCTTCGGGTTCGAGCCCCGCCCCTACTTCGAGATCGACGATCCGGCCCGCGAGCCGGTGCAGGTGCAGTTCTGAGGCTGTGGCGCGCCGGAACGGCGCTCGCAGCGGCCGTCGCACTCGTCCTCGCCGTAGCGTCGCCCGTCTCCGCCAAGTCCTTCACGCTCCCCGATGCGGACGTTCAGGTCCGGATCGAGGACGACGGCGCTCTCCGGATCGTCGAGACCATCACCTTCGACTTCTTCGGCGACTTCACCGGGGGCTTCAGGGAGATCCCCCTGCGCCCCGGGGAGTCGATCTCGGACATCACGGTTACCGAGTCTGGCAGCGCCTATAGGCCGGGAGCCTCCGCGGAGCTCGGCAGCTCTGGTGCTCCCGGGACCTTCGGGACGACGCGCACCGACGTGGGCGTGCGCGTCGTCTGGCACTACCAGGCGCTCGACGAGCGACGGACGTTCACGATCGGCTACCGGCTGAGCGGCATCGCGGTCGCCTACGACGACGTGGTCGACGTCAACCTCCAGGTCTGGGGCTCGGAGTGGGAGGTCGGGCTCGCACAGCTGACCGCCGAGGCGACCCTCCCGGGGGCGGCGTCGGGACCCGAGTACAGGGTCTACGGCCATCCGGCATGGGTGCGCGGAGACGTCACCCGGCTCCCGCGGCGAGCGGTGCTCCGGGCGCTGGACGTGCCTCCGAAGCAGTACGTGGAGCTGCGGGTGGTGTTCCCGCGCTCGCTCCTCACGTCGACTGCCGGTGCAAAGGTCGTCAGCGGCGACGGGCTGGGCCGGATCGTCGCCGAGGAGCAAGCGGACTCTGCGTCGTTCGAGCGCGACCGCGATCGGATCCGCGACGCCGTCGACCACATCGGCCGGACGATTCTGTACCTCCTCGCGATCGCAATCGGGCCGGCCCTGCTGCTGATCGTCGGCACCTGGCTCGTCTTCGGACGCGAGCGCTCCTCCGGCTACGATCGGGAGTACGAGCAGGAGCCTCCTTCCGATCTCGCTCCTGCCCTGGTACCGATCCTGCTCCGGCAGGGCGGTGAGGCTGGATCGCACGAGTTCACCGCCACGCTGTTCGACTTGATCCGGAGGGGTCGCTTCAAGGCGATTCCCGTGACGACGTCACGCTCGCTGTGGGCCGGGCTCCGGCACGAGGACGTCGCCGATCTCGAGCTCGCAGACGGCACCGTCGTCGACGCCGTGACGGCATTCGAGAAACCGGTCGAACAGGTAGTGCTCGCGATCGTCGGAGAAGGCCCCGAACGGCTGTCGCGGTTCCGCGACCGGATCGAGGAGGATCGCGCCGAGAACGCGAAGCGGTTCGCGACGTTCAAGGAACGGGTCTCCTCGGCCGTCAGGGCCGAGCGGTGGTTCGTCGACACGGGTGCCGCCGTGCTCGGGATCGCGGCCGCGGTCTTCGGTCTGGCGGGCGCCGTCCTGCTGGTCGTCGGGATTCACGGGTTTCGCGCGGTCGCGCCGCGCTGGGGCGACGTGGTCCTGATCGCCGTGGGCGCCTGCCTCGTCGCTGGAGCGCTCGTCCTGGTCGTCGCGGCCGCGGCCGGGCGCCGGCTCTGGCGCCGCAGGCGTGCAAAGGCCGAGCTCGAGGCGCAGCGCTGGGAGGCGTTTCGCCGGTACCTGACCGACTTTCCGCGGCTCGGCGACGCCCCGCCGGCGACGCTCGAGCTGTGGGAGCGGTTCCTCGTCTACGGAATCGCGTTCGGAATCGCCGAACGTGTCCTTCAGGGTGCCAACCTCCTGATGCCGCAGGCGCTCCACGACGCGAGCTCGATCTACTGGATCAGCCCGTATGGCCCTGACCTCGGCTCGGGGCCCTCCGCGCTCGGGATCTCGGACCTGTCGGCCGGCTTCGGCTCGGCGCTGTCTCCGCCCTCGAGCGGCTCCGGAGGCTCTGGCGGCGGCTTCTCAGGCGGCGGGGGAGGCGGAGGTGGAGGAGGGGGTGGCGGTGCTTGGTGAGCCGCGCTGCGGACAGGGAGGAGTCCGTAGGGGCCGGGAGGGACCCGGCCCCTACAGGTTGATTGCGATGCCCGCGACGGCGATTGAGAGCATGGCTACGAGAAAGCCCATGCCGAGGAGGAAGAGGGGGTTTCCGAGTCGCGTCATCGCCCCCGTATGGTCGCGGACCCGTGTTGAGGCCGGGGTGCCGCTTCGGTTAAGGGAGTGTGAAACATCCGCGCGGACGCCTGCCGGCGCGCGTCCTATCCTGCGTGCCCGATGAGAGCCCGGGTCGTCTCCGTCGTGGCCGTGGCGGTCGTCGCGCTCGTATCGGTGGCGTGCTCGGGCGGGTCGTCCGGTGAGCGCGGAGGCGCTCGAGACGCCGCCGTGGTCGCGCGGGTGGCGGACGGCGACACCCTCGAGCTCGAGAGCGGCGAGCGCGTCCGTCTGCTCCAGGTCGACAGCCCCGAGCTCGGTGAGGGCGAGTGCTACTCGGAGCAGGCGAGGGAAACGCTCGAGCGGCTCGCACCGCCGGGGACGGAGCTCGACCTGGAGACGGATCCGGGGCTCGACAGCGTGGACGATTTCGGACGGCTGCTCCGGTACGTGTTCGCGAACGGCGAGAACGTCAACGTCGCTCTCGTGCGGGCCGGTGCCGCGGCGCCGTACTTCTTCGAGGGGAACGAGGGCAGCTACGCGTTCGAGCTGCTCGACGCGGTGAAGGACGCGAAGAACGACGGCGCCGGCATGTGGGGCGCCTGCGACGTCGAGTGGAGCCAGGGGCGGCAGGTGGCCACGTCTCCACGCTGATCGCGGCCGCCGCCCGGGTCACAGCTCGCGAGGAACCACGTAGCCGACCAGCTCGGCCGCTCCGGGGCGCAGCTCTCGCCAACCGCCCGGAACGGCGAGGGTCGCGAGCGCGCCCGTGGGGAACTTCTGCTGCAGCTCCGGGAGCCTCTCGCCGCCACCGGCAAGCATCGTCGCGAGGTCCTCGAGGCCCGGATTGTGACCGATCACGAGCACCGATTCGACCTCGTCCGGAACCCGGCCCAGGCGTCGTAGGAGCAGCTCCGCGCTGGCGCCGTAGAGTGCCCCGTCGAACGTGATCTCCGTTCCGTCTCCGAGGGCGGGCTCGATGCCGGCCAGCGTCTCGCGCGTTCTCGTCGCCGGCGAGCAGAGAACGAGCTGGGGGAGAATTTCGGCCTCCTCCAGGTGCCGGCGCACCCGCTTGACGGCGTTGCGGCCGCGCGGCGAGAGGGGGCGGTCGTGGTCGTCGAGGCTCGGGTCGTCCCAGCTCGACTTGGCGTGGCGGAGGAGGTAGAGAGTCGGCACCTCTGCGTGATGATCGGGCATGGAGCGGCTCGTGTCCACGGGACGGATGGCCGCCGATGGCCGTCGGGAGTTCTGCGAGACTGGCGCACGTGCGCTGCCGCCTCGCCCTGGCCGCTCTCGCGGCTGCCGTCGCGCTCGTGCTCGCGGCGTGTGCCGGCGGCGGCGAAAGCACCGCCGGCGAGACGTCGCAGGCCGAGACGTCGACCGGCCTCGCCGAGGATGCGGACGCCGCCGGTGTCCTGCGGCTGTTCGTCGAGGCGGCCGGCCGCGGCGACGCGGAAGGGATGTGGGGGCTCCTCTCCGAACGGAGCCGCGAGAGGCTCGGGCCGACTCTCGACGACTTCGCCGGGAGGTACGCGGAGGGGTTTCAGGAAGGGCTCGGCTCCTTCGCGGGAACTCCCTATGAGGTGGTCCTGTCGGACGTCACCCCGAGCGGCTGGGGGATCGCGGCCATCGCCGGCGACCGCACGCGGGCCGGCAAGAGGGAGTACGCGACCTATGCCGCTGCCCTCACACGGCAACGTAGAGGCTGGCGGCTCGTGCTCGGCGACCCCGTCGCCGTCGAGCTCCTCTCTCCCCGTGGGCAGACGAAGGAGAAGCAGCCGCAGGTCCGGTTCCGCGTTCGTGCCGATGCTCCGGTCGAGGAGGCCGGGCTCTGGCTCGACGGCGCGCCTGTTCCCGCCACCGCCGGCGGCTCGGGACGCAACGTGCTGATCGCCGGGCACGCCGCCCAGGCTGCTCGCGCCCGGCCGCCACGTCATCGTCGTCTTTGGCCGGAGCGGCGACGACGCGACCGCTGGAGCCTCGGTCTTCGTCGTGCAGGGCGGAACGACCGCGTAGCCCGGCAGGGGAGACCGGGCGCTCCCGGTCTCCCCTGCCGCTCGGTGCCTAGCGGAGCGGCTTCAGGTGAGCGTAGGGCTCGTAGTCGGGAAGCATGTCCCAGGCGAGCGCCTCGTCGGCCGCGGCGACGTAGCGCGGCTCGAGACCGAGCTCCTCGAGGACGATGTTTCGGCCCTGCGGGATCGCCGTCGACTTGTAGAACGCGATGTGGCGGTTGAACCCCTGGCGGCCGAAGCCGCAGTCCGTCGAGAGGACGAGCTTCTCGGCCGGGATGTACTCGAGCGCTCGCCGGATCCGGCCGGCGACGACCTCGGGGAAGTCCGCCTGGAGCGTGCGGTGGCTGACGACGCCGACCGCGATCTTCTTCGTCAGCGAGTCCCGGTGCGGTCCGAAGAGCGGCAGCTCCTTCAGGTCGTTCTCGGTCGCCTCGATCGTCCATACGTCTCCCTTGAGCCGGTCGAGGTAGATCTCCACCGAGTTCGCGTACGACTCGTCCGAGAACACCTTCTGCATGTTCGGGTTCCCCCAGCAGGTGTGGATCCAGACCTCGACGTCGTCGAGGCCTTCGATCTCACGGTTGAAGCACTCGACGAGGAAGTCGATCAGGTCTGTCATCTCGGGGTAGTAGCAGGAGATGAAGTGCAAGGTCGGCTCCTCGATCTGGATCACCTTGCAGCCGGTCGCAGCGAGTTGCCTGAGCTCGAGGTTCATCGCCTCGGCCATGTCCCAGGTCAGCTGCTTCTTGTCGTCCAGGTCGTACTTCGACGTGTGGCTGTCGAGGAAGAAGGCGAGCACCTGGGCCGAGCAGGTACCGAACTTCACCGGCTTCTCGGACGCGGCGCTCTGCTGGGAGATGCGCCAGATCTTCGCGTACTCGAGCGGGTTCTTCGGGTCGTGCTCGACGGTGTCGACGACACGCGGCCAGCGCCAGGTCTTGTAGATCGAGTCGAGCATCGTCCCGACCGGATAAGAGAGCAGAGGCGAGCGCGTCTTCTCGGTCTGCAGCTCCTCGTGCTCCAGGCCCTTCCACCGCTGGAGGGGATAGTGATGCCACGAGCGTCCGGCGACGTCCTCGTCGAGGTGGTAGTCGCCCGTCGTCAGGATGTCGAGCCCCGCGCGCTCCTGGTCGGAGACGACGATCGCGTGGGCGTCGGTGAACTGTTCCCGGTACCACGGGTCCATCATGGCGGTGTCGAGCGGCCGCCCCCACATGTTCATCGTGTACCAGCGCGGGCGCGGCCACGAGCCGGTCACGGTCGCCGGAAGCATCAGGTCTTTTGTCGCGGTGAAGGCCATTCAGTCCTCCTTTGAGATCACGGCTGCAAACGGTTTCAACCGGGCTGCCCGCTGTCAACGCCGGTCGGGCGACAGGTGATCTCGAGCAGGTACGAGACGATCACGTCCTCGCCGCCGAGGTCCAGATGGAACGCGTCGGACAGCGCCTCGACGCGCTGGATCTGCTCGGCGTGCTCGGTGAAGACCGGCCCGTAGCGGAAGAACCCGAAGTCGACGACCCGCCCGGTGAGCCCCGTCTCGTCCAGGATCTCAACCGTACGCAGCTGGGACAGGATCGAGAGCTGCATCAAGTAGGCGACCCCACCGTCGGCCAGGACGCGAGGCAACAGGCGGATGAAATGGTCGACGAGGTTCCGGCCCCAGTAGTCGAGGGGGCGGTGGCCCGTGAACTCCTCGTACGGGTTGACGGGCATCTGGTAGAGGCTCGCCACGACGACGTCGTAGCGCTCCTCGGGCTCGTAGGTGTAGATGTCGACCTCGGCGCCGCTGACGCGGTCGGAGACCCCGTTGCGGAAGGCGTTCGCGAGCGTGTTGGCGACGGCCTGCCGCTGGATGTCGACCGCGTGCACGTGGTCCGCGCCGTTCAGCGCGAGCTGGATCGCGAGCAGTCCGGACCCGCAGCCGACGTCGAGGCAGCGCTTGCCCGTGCCGATCTCGTGCTCCCACAGGTGCTGCCAGACGAGCAGGCTGCCGGACGTCGGCACGAAGACGTCGGGCTCGCGGATGATCTCGGGAAACGGGAGCGGGTAGAGGCTTCGGCCCCGCGCATCGCGCCAGGGCTCCGGCGTGAAGGCGGTTGCCGCAGGCGCGGCCGCGCTCTCGACCTCGAGCAGCGGGCGCGAGTGCGGGCGGCCGGGCTTCGTGCCTGCCAGACGGGCGCCCGCTGCCGCGATGTGCGTCGGCGACGTGCCGCAGCAGCCGCCCACGATCTGGGCGCCCTCCGCCCGCCAGGCCGCGGCGAGATCGGCGTACTCCGCCGGTCCGACGCGATCGTCGAACCGCCAGCCCGCCTCGGAGTAGTAGCCGAGGTTCGGGTAACAGCCGAGCGGCAGGTCGGTGAAGTCGCGCAGCCACGGCAGCATCCCGTCGAGGTGCTCGGGCGGGAGGCAGTTGATGAGGAGTGCCCCGACCCCGAGCTCCTCGAACCGGCGCGCGGCCCTGCCGAAGAGATCGCCCTCGGGCCCGCCCCAGTGCTGGCCGTACACGCCGCAGACACCGTGACGGCAGCGCCGGAACGACAGCCAGACCGGGATCCCCGAGCCCACGGCCAGCTCGACCGCCTCGTACGTGAGACCTGTACGGATCAGCGACATCGTCTCCATCAGCAGCAGGTCGGGGGGATCCTCCTCGAGAGCGCGGAGGAGGAGCCGGAGCGTGGCCATCCGCTCCTCCGAATCGACGTCGCCGTTGACGGAGAACGCGACGGCGCACTCGCCGCTTCGGCCTCCCTGCTCTATGGCTTGGCGTGCCAGCCGGATGCCGAGGCGCGCCACGTCCATCCAGTGGGTTGCGCCGGAACGGCCGACCAGGCCTCCCGCCTCGAGGTCCGAGGCACCGAGGATCGACCACGTGTCCGTCGAGACGACGTCGCAGCCCGCATCGACATAGGCCCTGTGGACGTCGAGAGCCGCGTACGGCTGGTGGTAGAGGGCCCACGTGCCCCAGAGGCCGTGGTCGCCCGTTCGCAGCTCACCGGCGAGGCTCCGTTCGAGCTCTGTCGCTGTAGCGCCGTCGAGCAGCACAGGCTGTTCGTCTGAGAGGAGCGTTTCGAGGCGCTGGTACGAAGGGGAGGGCACGGCATCGATCATATGCGCGCGGTACCAGACGGCTCCGACCGAACATCCGGCTCCGACCGAACATCCGTTGTCTTCTTCGACAACGCGGGCGGCTGTCCGGCAGGACCCGGCTTTACAATCGCGGGACCGTGAGCGCGCCCTTCGTCCACCTGCACGTCCACTCCGAGTACTCGATTCTCGACGGGGCGTGCAGGATTCCGGATCTCGTCGCCCGTGCGGCGGAGCTCGACATGCCGGCCGTCGCGCTCACCGATCACGGCTCCCTGGCCGGAGCGGTCGAGCTGTACCGTCACGCCCGGCAGGCCGGCGTGAAGCCGGTCATCGGCTGCGAGGTGTATGTCGCGGATGACCGGAGGGCGCAGGTGAAGGGTTACGCACACCTGACGCTGCTCGCCGAGTCGAACGACGGCTATGCGAACCTGATCCGGCTGTCGTCGAGCGGCTATCTCGAGGGCTACTACTACAAGCCGCGGGTCGACTGGGAGCTGCTCGCTGCCCATTCCGCCGGCATCGTCGCCCTCTCAGGTTGTCTCTCCGGCCGGGTCTGCAAAGCGCTCGAGCAGGGCCGGGAGCGGGACGCCGAGGCAGAGCTCGGGCGCCTCGTCGAGATCTTCGGACGGGACTCGGTCTACGTGGAGCTCCAGGACGCCGGCCTCCCCGTCCAGCGGGAGATCAACCCCAAGCTCGTTGCGCTCTCCGCCGCCACGGGCATACCACTGGTGGCCACCGGCGACATCCACTACCTGCGCCACGAGGACGCGCGCGCCCACGAGGCGCTGCTCTGCATCCAGTCCGGCGACACGCTCGCCAACCCGAATCACTGGAAGTTCGAGACCGACCATTTCTACTTCAAGACGCCCGCCGAGATGCAGGACGCGTTCGGGCAGCTGCCGGACGCGATGGCGCGAACGCTCGAGATCGCCGAGCGGTGCACGGTGACCCTCGACCTCGACGCGACCCACCTGCCGACGTACGCCACGCCGGGCGGCGAGGACTCGTTCGAGTATCTCGCCGGCCTCTGCCGGGACGGGATCGGGCGCCGGTACGAGCACGTCACCCCCGAGCTCGAGGCGCGGCTCGCGTTCGAGCTGAAGACCATCCGGGAGATGGGCTTCGCCGACTATTTCCTGATCGTCTGGGACTTCATCTCGTTCGCGAAGCGAAACGGGATCGGTGTGGGGCCGGGCCGAGGGTCGGCCGCCGGGTCGCTCGTCGCCTACTGCCTCGAGATAACCGACATCGACCCGATTCAGTACGATCTGCTCTTCGAGCGGTTCCTGAACCCGGGCCGGAGATCGCTGCCCGACATCGACATCGACTTCTCGGTCCACGGGCGCGACCAGGTCATCAACTACGTCGCGGAGAAGTACGGGCGCGATCGCGTCGCACAGATCATCACGTTCGGGACGATGGCGGCGCGGGCCGCGGTTCGTGATGCGGGCCGCGTGCTGGACGTCCCGTACGGAGTCGTCGACAAGGTCGCGAAGACGATTCCCGAAGGGCCGAAGGTCTACCTCGACGACTGCCTGAAACCGGGCGCGGAGCTTCGCACGGCCTACGACTCCGACGAGGTGGTTCGCCAGATCGTCGACCTCGCGAAGCCGCTCGAGGGCCTGGTGCGGCAGGACTCGATCCACGCGGCCGGCGTCGTCATCGGGGACCGGCCGCTGGTCGAGTACGTGCCGCTGCAGCAGAAGGGCGGCGACCAGGAGGTGGTGACGCAGTTCGCGATGCAGGACGTCGAGGCGCTCGGCCTGCTGAAGATGGACTTCCTCGGCCTGCGCAACCTCGACGTGATCGACGAGGCGATCCGGCTGATCGACGGCGTGGAGATGGCCGGGGTCCAGCTCGACGACGCGAAGACCTACGCGATGCTCCGGCGCGGAGACTCGACGGGTGTGTTCCAGTTCGAGTCGTCGGGGATGCGGGAGGCGCTCCGCCAGGTGAAGCCGACCGAGTTCGAGGATCTGATCGCGCTCGTCGCGCTGTTCCGGCCCGGCCCGATGGGCTACATCCCCGTCTACGCCAAACGCAAGGCGGGGCAAGAGCAGGTGACGTTCGTGGACGAGCGGCTACGACCCATCACCGAGCCGACCTACGGCATCTGCATCTACCAGGAGCAGTACATGGAGATCGCCAAGCAGCTGGCCGGGTTCTCGCCGGCCGAAGCGGACGATCTCCGAAAGGCGATCGGCAAGAAGATCCACGCGCTCATGGCCTCGCTGAAGGACAAGTTCATCGCGGGCTGTGTCGAGAACGAGGTCGACGCGAAGGTCGCAGAGCAGCTCTGGAAGGACATGGAGCAGGCGCAGGACTACTCGTTCAACAAGTCTCACGCTGCGTGCTATGCCCTGATCGCCTACCGCACCGCGTTCCTCAAGGCGAACTACCCCGCGCAGTACATGGCCGCCCTGATCTCCTCGGTGATGAACACGAAGGACAAGGTCCCGTTCTACGTCGCCGCCTGCGACGAGATCGGGATCGAGGTGCTCCCGCCCGACGTCAACGTCTCCGCGCTCGACTTCGCGGTCGTGGAGGGGAAGATCCGCTTCGGTCTGAACGCGGTCAAGAACGTCGGCGAGTCGGCCGCGCGAGCAATCGTCGCCGCCCGCGACGAGAGTGGCCCGTTCGCCTCGCTGTGGGACTTCTGTGAGCGCGTCGATCCTCAGGTGGTGAACAAGCGCGCGCTCGAGAGCCTCGTCAAGTGCGGGGCGCTCGATTCGACCGGCTGCCTCGCGGAAGGGGATGCTGGCGCTGCTCGAGCAGGCGCTCTCCTACGGCGGTCGCCACCATGCCGACCGTCTCGCGGGCCAGTCGTCGATCTTCGACCTCGGCGGTGAGAGCGAGCCCGAGACCGGGCGGCGCGTGCATCACCCGCCGATCCCGGCAGCCGAGTTCGAGAAGCCGGAGCTGCTCGCGCTCGAGAAGGAGACTCTGGGCCTCTACGTGAGCGAACACCCGCTACAGGGAATCAGGGAACAGCTGCGCCGCAAGGTCGACGTGCCGATCGCCGAGGTGAACGGCCGGCGGGACGGCGACGTCGTCACGGTCGGCGGCATCGTCGGCGCCCTCCGAAGCCTCACGACGCGCAAGGGAGATCCAATGGCCTTCGTCCGCCTCGACGACCTCTCCGGCTCGGTCGAGGTGATCGCATTCAACTCGGCGTACGCCGCCGCGCGCGACCTGCTCGAGGCGGACCGGGTCCTCCTCGTCAAGGGCCGGGTCGACCACAAGGACGGCGAGGTGAAGCTCGTCGCGCTCGAGGTGGCCCCGTTCGAGGCCGTGCCCGAACGGCGTGAGGTGCGACTCCGCGTCGACGCCCGCCGGGCGCACGCGGGGATCGTCCGCGAGCTCGCGGAGGTCGTCCGAGGCTTCCCGGGTGAGTCGCCCGTCATCGTCGCCCTCGACACGTCGCTCGGGCCGCGTACGCTCCAGCTCGGCCCGGGCTTCCGCGTCCGGCCCGAGCCGGACTTCTTCGCCGAGGTGAAGGCGCTCCTCGGCGAGACGGCAATCGCCTGACCCGCAAGAGGCTCTACGTACGACCTCCTAAGCTGCACCACCCCCCGCATGATCCGCTGCGCCCTCGTCATCTCACTCGCCTTCGTGCTCGCCCTGCCGGGCGCCGCGCTCGCGGCACCGGACCGGACGATCACGCGCGCGACGTACAGCTTCTCGGCCGCCGCGGGAGCCCTGTCCACGTCGAAGGGCTCGGGCAACGTGCGGAAGACCGGTGACTTCCTGGCGGTGGTGCGCGGCAGGGCGCGGGACGAAGACCTTCGCGTCGCGCGTCTCGCTCTGGAGCGTCGATCGGCGCACGCCGAGCGCTCGGCCTGCGACGCCGAAGACCACCCTCGTCCTCACGGTCGAGGTCACCTCCTCGCTCGGCGGCTGCAGGGTGGGAACGCGCGGTACGGTCACGCTCGTCGACTGGAACCGGAAGCTCGACAACGGCAGGAGCTCCGACAGGGTCAGGGTGCGGTTCCCAGCCGGTTCCTGCCACGCGTTCTCTGGAACGTGGTCGAACGCGTCCGGCGGCGCGCGTGTGCGCGTCGAGATCGCCGTGCGCTTCTGAAACGAACCGCTCGGAGGACCACCGCGTCACGATGAGCGTGCCGGTAACCAGGGAGAAGAGGGCGGATCATCGGACGGCGCGCCGAGGCTCGGTCGCGCGCGCGGGGCCGCCGTCCGGATCCTGCTCTAGGCTCCCGCAAGCCTCCGGAGCCGATTAAGGCGAGGTTAAGCGAACTTCGACGATGAACCACCTGACCTGATCGGGCCGAACAGCGGGTAGGATCGAAGAAGAGGACGAGATGAACGCGACAGAAACCGACATCACTATCGAGACCGAGCTCGGTCGGGTGGTCGACTGGAGGCTGCGCGAGCTCCTGCGTGGCGGCTACCAGGAGCCGGGCGCACGGCAGCTTGCCGAACGGGTCGAGGTCGACCTCCATCGCGCGATCGATCTTCTGAAGACGGGTTGCCCGCCGGAGACGGCGCTTCGCATCCTCCTGTGACGGGTCCGTCCCGGGGCCGAATATATTCGGCTCCCAGGTGACGAGCTCCACCCTTCTCGCGTCGATTCCCAGCCCCTCCGAAGGGGTGATCGAGATCGGACCGCTGACGCTGCGGGCCTATGGGATCATGCTCCTGATCGGCATCCTCGTGGCCGTCTACATCGCGGGGAAGCTGTGGGTGAGCCAGGGCGGAGATTGGGATCTCGTCTACCGGTGCTCCATGTGGGGCGTGCTGGCGGGAATCATCGGAGCGCGCGTCTACCACGTGATCACGAGCTGGAACGAGGTTCCGGACGAGTGGTGGGGCGTGTTCGCCGTCTGGAAGGGCGGGCTCGGCGTCTGGGGCGGTGTCGCTGCGGGAGTGATCACGGGCGCGATCATCGCGAAGCGTTCCGGCGCGAACGTGCCGTTGCTTGCCGACTGCGTCGCGCCCGGGATCCTGCTCGCCCAGGGCATCGGCCGCTTCGGGAACTACTTCAACCAGGAGCTGTTCGGGACACCGACGACCCTTCCGTGGGCGCTCGAGATCGACCCCGAGCATCGCCCGGCCGAGTACGCGCAGTTCGAGACGTT
The DNA here is from genome assembly GCA_963797645.1 of uncultured Thermoleophilia bacterium. Classification (GTDB taxonomy): domain Bacteria; phylum Actinomycetota; class Thermoleophilia; order Gaiellales; family Gaiellaceae; genus CAWCQC01. The sequence goes on from CAWCQC010000008.1 coordinate 95,342, forward strand.
CCATCCGACCTTCCTGTACGAGTTCCTCTGGGACGCGGCAGGCGCGGCAATCGGGATCTGGCTCGTGCTCTCCCGCAAGCTGAAGCCCGGCGGGGTGTTCTTCCTCTACGTCATGTGGTACTCGCTCGCGCGCTTCTCCTGGGAGGAGCAGTTGCGGGTCGATCCCTCGCACGAGGTGTTCGGTATGCGCCTCAATTTCTGGATCGCGCTCGGCTTCTTCCTCGTCGGCGCCGCCGGCTTCGTCTGGTCGCAGTGGGGCCGGAAGGGCGACGTCCCGCTCGGCGTCCGCGCGGCCGGGTAGCATCGCCCGGCGTGGCGGTCGCGGCCGTACGGGAGCTGGAGCTCGATCTCGACGCGTTCGAGGGCCCGTTCGACCTGCTCCTGACGCTCGTCCTGAAGGAGGAGCTGGCGCTCTCGGAGATCGAGATCGCGGGCGTCGTCGTCGCGTTCCTCGAGTCCCGTACCGAAGCGGGCCTCGGTCCGACCGATCTCGAGCTCTGCGGGGAGTTCCTCGTCCTGGTCGCCGCGCTGCTCGAGCTGAAGGCACGGGTGCTGCTCGCCGAGGACGACGAGCTCGAGCTGGAGGAGCTCGACGCCGACGCGGCTGCTGCCGAGCTTGCGGAGCGGCTCGCGGAGTACCGTCGCGTCAAGGCTGGAGCAGCCTGGCTCGAAGAGCGGCTGGCGGCCGAGTCGGACCGGTTCTTCCGCGTCGGGCCGGCTCCGCTGGCACCTGCGCCGGTAAGGCCGCTCGTACCGCAGGATCCCGCCCGGCTCGAGGCTGCGATGCGCACGCTCGCCGCCGAGCCGCCTGCGCCGTCGCTGGCGCATCTCGCGCTTCGTTTCCCGCCGATCTCGCTCTATCTCGACAGGTTCCGCGCGGTCCTCGGCAGGCGCAGGCGCTTCGTGTTCGACGAGGAGGTGGACGGTCTCTCCCGTGTCGAGCAGGCGGTCGCGTTCCTGGCCCTGCTCGAGCTCGGCAAAGCAGGCGAGGCACGGCTCGGCCAGGAAGCACCGTTCGCGCCCATCTCGGTCGAGGCCGAGCGCGATCGGCGTCAACGTCCATGAGACGTCGAACGTGGTCTCGCGGGAGAGCTCGGTGATGGGCGGCGCGTGGGACATCGTCCGCGCGGGCGACACCGGCACGATCGTCGCGTCGAACTGGATCTCTCCCCAGCGCGACCGGGGCACGTCCCGCCGGACGGGTGGATAGGCTGCGCGGCAGGATGCAAGACGACGCCGCCGAACCCGTGGGCATGCGCCAGCTCTACCTCGTGGACAACCCCGTCGACCGGGTGGCGCGCACGGTCGAAGCACTGCTCGTCGTCACGTCGAGACCGCTCTCGACCGAAGAGCTCGCAGAGGCGGCGGAAGCCGAGACCGAGCGGGTCGAGACCGCGCTCGGCCTGCTCGCAAGCCGCTACCGGGAGGGTCGGAGCGGCATCGTGCTCGAGCACGTCGCCGGCGGCTATGCGTTCCGTGCGGCCCGGGAGGCAGGTGACGCGTGTGCGCGGCTGGTCGAGCGGCCGGCGCAGCGGGGTCTCTCTCAGGCGGCTCTCGAGACGCTCGCGATCGTCGCGTACCTCGGCCCCGTCAGCCGCCCCGAGATCGCCCGCATCCGCGGAGTGGCCTCGGACTCGGCGGTCGCCGGGCTCGCCGAGCGCGGGCTCGTCGCGGAGGCAGGTCGCGAGGAGGAGGGCGGGGCGATCCGGTACCGGACGACGGCGCTCTTCGAGCGAGTGTTCGGTCTCACGAGCCTCGCGGAGCTCCCTGCGCTCGAGGACCTGGCCGGTGACGGCGAGGACCTGCGGGTCAGGCTGGAGGCCGTGGCCGACCGGCGCGGCGCCTGACCGTTCCGAGCCTCAGAGCCCGCGCACGATCTCCTCGGCCTCCTCGCGCGTGAAAGCGCGGAGCGTCTCGGTCGTCACGTTGCCGTCTCGCGTGACCGCGACCAGGATCTGCGCCGCCGTTTCGTCATCCGGCGCCTCGAAGATCTCGACCACGTCGTAGCGCCCGAGGGTCACGTAGACGCCGATCAGCTTTCCGCCGCGCGTCTCGATCGCGTCCTCTCCCTCGTCCAGGCGGTCTCGCCAGGCCGGCAGCCCCCCGAGCCCGGGCGACGTCCACTTCATGAGCGAGATGTAGAAGGGCATCCGTCGATAATGACGGATGTGCGGCTGAATGCCTATCTCGCCCGGTGCGGCGTGGCGTCCCGCCGAGCTGCCGACGAGCTGATTCGCGAGGGGCGCGTGACCGTGTCCGGCCGTCCGGCCGAGCTGACGACGCCGGTCTCCCCCGGCGACCGGGTCGAGCTCGACGGCCGGCCGCTCACGCCTGAGCCGCTGGCGTATGTGCTGCTCCACAAGCCCGGCGGAGTCGTCACGACCGCGCGAGATCCGCAGGGACGGCCGACGGTGGTCGGGCTCGTCGGCGCGAGGGAGCGCATCGTCCCGGTGGGTCGCCTGGACGTGGACGCGACCGGGGCGCTGCTCCTGACGAACGACGGAGAGCTCGCAAACCGCCTCGCCCATCCCCGGTACGGAGTCGAGAAGGTGTACGAAGCCGAGATCGAGGGCGTGCCGGACGCCGCCGCGCTGGCGAGCCTCCGCACCGGGGTGCGTCTGGACGACGGGGTCACTGCCCCGGCGCGTGTCCGGATCCTCGGGCGGCCACGGGCGGGCGCACGCCGCTCGGTGCTCGAGATCGCGCTCCACGAGGGGCGGAACCGCCAGGTCAAGCGGATGTGCGAGGCAGTTGGCCATCCCGTCAGGCGCCTGCACAGGACGCGGTACGCCGGGCTTCGTGTGGACGACCTCGCGCCGGGCGACTGGCGCCCGCTGTCGCCGGCCGAGATCGAACGGTTGCGGAGCCGGCCGTAGCCTCAGGCTCGCCGGCTGACGAAGCCCATGCGCTCGAGCATCGTCTCGAGTGTCGGGCTCGAGGCCGACTGTGCCTTCTCCGCTCCGCGGGCGAGCAGGCGGCCGAGCTCAGCCGGATCGGCACGTAGCTCCTCGTAGCGGAGCCGGATCGGCTCGAGCAGCGCGATCACGGCCTCGGCCGTGTCCGCCTTGAACGCGCCGTAACCCTGCCCGTCGTAGCGCGCTTCGACCTCCTCCATCGACTCGCCGGTTGCAACCGACATGATCTCGACGAGATTCGAGACACCCGTCTTGTCGGGCCCGCGCCGCACCTCCCGTCCCGAGTCGGTGACGGCGGTCTTGAACTTCTTGCGGATGACGTCAGGGAGGTCGAGCATCTTCACGGTGCCCTGCTCGGTACCGCCGGTCGTCGACATCTTCCGCTCGGGCTCCTGGAGATCCATGATCCGCGCCCCGACGCCCGGGAAGACGCCCTCGGGGAGCGCCAAGGTCTCGCCGAAGCGCGTGTTGAACCGCTCGGCGATGTTTCGCGACAGCTCGAGATGCTGGCGCTGGTCGTCGCCGATCGGAACCGCGTCGGTCTGGTAGAGCAGGATGTCGGCCGCCATCAGCACCGGGTAGGTGAAGAGGCCGGCCGACACGAAGTCCTGCCGCGAGCCCTTGTCCTTGAACTGGTGCATGCGCCGCAGCTCCCCGTAGCTCGCGACGCCGCCGAGCAGCCAGGCTCCCTCGGCGTGGTCCGGATTGTGACTCTGGACGAAGACGGTCGACCGCTCGGGGTCCAGCCCGGTCGCGAAGAGGAGCGCCGCCAGCGAGAGAGTGGACTCGCGCAGCGCCTCCGGTTCGTAGCCCACGGTGATCGAGTGGAGGTCGACGATGCAGAAATACGCGTCGCCGAGAGCCTGCTGCTCGACGTACTGGCGGAAGCCGCCTGAGTAGTTGCCGAGGTGCTTGTCGCCCGTCGGTTGGATGCCCGAGAAGATGCGCATTGCCGTTTGGGATTATCCCTACACTGAGGCGATGGCCGTCGTCGGTTCGCCCTGGTCCCCGTCCTCGTGGCGCGCGTACCCCGCGCTGCATCAGCCCGAGTGGCCGGACGACGCGGCCGCGCAGACAGCGATGGCGCGGCTCAAGGCGATGCCGCCGCTCGTCTTCGCGGGTGAAGCGCGGCAGCTCTCGGCGTCGCTCGGGGAGGTCTGCGAGGGCCGTGCCTTCCTGCTCCAGGCGGGTGACTGCGCCGAGTCGTTCAACGACTTCTCCGCGATCACGATCCGCGAGAAGCTCAAGATCATGCTCCAGATGGCCGCGGTCCTGACCTACGGCGGAACGCTGCCGATCGTGAAAGTGGGGCGCATCGCCGGCCAGTTCGCGAAGCCGCGCTCGTCGCCGGTCGAGCGGGTCGGCGACCTCGAGCTGCCCTCCTTCCGCGGCCACATCATCCACGACGACGTGGCGACGCCCGCAGCGCGCCGGCCGGATCCCGACCGCATGGTGCAGGCCTATCACCAGTCCGCCGCGACGCTCAATCTCCTGCGTGCGTTCACGAAGGGCGGCTTTGCCGACATCACGCGGGTGCACACGTGGAATCAGGAGTTCGTCGCCAGCTCGCAGGAGGGTCAGCGCTACGAGGCGCTCGCGTCCGAAATCGAGCGGGCGCTGCGCTTCATGGCCGCCTGCGGTATCGATCTCGCCTCCGAGCGCCAGCTGCACGAGGTCGACGTCTACACGAGTCACGAAGGGCTGCTCCTCGACTACGAAGAGGGCCTGACGCGTAAGGACTCGCTGACCGGCGACTGGTACGACTGCTCCGCGCACATGCTCTGGCTGGGCGAGCGCACGCGCGCCGCCCACGGCGCCCACGCCGAGTACTTCGCCGGGGTGAACAACCCGCTCGGCGTCAAGGTCGGAGCCACGGCGTCGCCGGACGAGCTGAACGAGCTGTGCGAGCGGCTGAATCCCGGCCGGGCTCCGGGGAGAATCACGTTCATCGTCCGGATGGGCGCCGAGGCGGTCGGGGAGCGTCTCCCGCCGCTCGTGCGGGCGGTGCGCGACTCCGAGCACCCGGTGGTCTGGGCCTGCGATCCGATGCACGCGAACACCGTCACGACCGCGGCCGGGTTCAAGACGCGGCACTTCGACGCGATCATGGCGGAGCTCGAGACCTTCTTCTCGGCCTGCTGGCAGGAAGGCGCCTGGCCGGGCGGCGTTCACCTCGAGTTCACCGGTGAAGACGTCACGGAGTGTCTCGGCGGCGCCGAGGCCGTGCTCGAGGAGCAGCTGTCCCACCGATACGAGACGCTGTGCGACCCGCGCCTGAACGCCCGCCAGTCGGTGGACGTCGCGTTTCGCGTCGCCGAGCTGATGCGCCAGAAGGACTCGTTCCCCGGACGCTCCGGCTGAGAACGAGCGTCCGGCCGCGCGGCATCCGATCCCTAGACTTGGCGCTCGACATGGGGATCTCCCGCCTTGCGATCGTCGGAACCGGTCTCATCGGGACGTCGGTCGGCCTGGCTGCCAAGCGGGCAGGAGTCGACCGAGTCGCCGGCTGGGATCCGGACGGCGGCACGCTCGCGATCGCCGCCACTCGGGGAGCCCTCGACCTCGCGGCAGCCGGGCTGGGCGAGGCGCTCGAGGGCGCGGAGCTCGCGGTGGTCGCGACCCCGGTTGCGGCGCTCGTCCCGCAGATCGCGGCCACGCTCGCGGCGACTCCGGACGACTGCACCGTCACGGACGTCGGCTCGACGAAGGAGGCGATCTGCGACGCCGTCGCCGACCGGGCCCGGTTCATCGGCGGCCATCCCCTGTCCGGCTCGGAGGCTCGCGGCCCGGAGCACGCGAGCGGCGACCTCTTCCAGGGCGCTACCTGGTTCCTCACGCCCGTCGCCGAGACCGAGCCGGTTCGCTACCAGGCGCTGCACGGCTTCGTCGCCTCCCTCGGCGCCATTCCGACCGCGGTCGACCCGCAGGCGCACGACCGCCTGCTCGCGCTCACGAGCCATCTGCCGCACGCGCTCGCGAACCTGCTCCTCAACCAGGCCGGCGCGACGCGCGTCGACGGTCATGAAGCCCTGTCGGCGGCCGGTGGGTCGCTGGCGGACATGACCCGGGTCGCCGGGGCAAACCCGAGAATCTGGGTCGACATCTTCGTCGAGAACGCCGACGCCCTGGGTGCCGCCCTCGCGGAGCACCGGCGGCGTGTCGAGGAGGTGGAGCGGGCGCTCGCCCGGCGAGATGCGGGCTTCCTCGCCCGCTGGATCGGCGAGGCGGCCGGCAACCGGCGCCGGCTTGTCGAGCAGTCCTATGACGACGCCGGAACTCTCCAGCGGCTGACCGTTCACGTCTCGGACAGGCCGGGGGTGTTCGCCGGCATCACGCAGGCGCTTGCCGCCGAGGGCATCAACATCGAGGACTTCGACGTGCATCACATGTCGCCCGAACGCGGTGGAACGCTCGAGATTCTGGTCTCCGGCGAGGAATCGGCCGTCAGGGCCGGAAGGCTGCTCGAGGCGCAGGGCTACTCCGTCATCGTCGCGCCTGCGTTCGGCGAGGACGTCTGACGCTCGTGCGCTTCGAGCCTGCGGTCAGCATCCGTGGCGACCTCGCCGTACCGGGGGACAAGTCGATCTCCCATCGCGCGCTGCTCCTCGCGGCGATTGCCGGCGGAGAGAGCGAGATCAGAGGCTTCGGGCGCTCGCAGGACACCCTCTCGACGGCCGCCGCGGTGGGGCGGCTCGGCGTCGCCGTCGCCGACGACGGCGACGTGCTGCGGGTCGCGGGCCGCGGCCTGCGCGCCCTGAACGAGCCCGACGGCCCGATCGACTGCGGCAACGCGGGCACCCTGATCCGGCTGCTCCCGGGCATCCTCGCCGGCCAGACGGGCCGCTTCGAGCTGGTCGGCGACGAGTCGCTCTCCCGGCGGCCGCTCGACCGGATCGCCGAGCCGCTCAGGCTGATGGGCGTGACGCTCGCCGCCACCGACGGCCACGCGCCCCTGTGCGTCGAGGGCGGCCGCGTCGAGCCGATCCGCTACGAGTTGCCCGTGGCGAGCGCGCAGGTGAAGTCCTGCGTCCTCCTGGCCGGGCTGTACGCGGCGGAAGGCTCCACGACCGTCGTGGAGCCGGCGCCGAGCCGCGATCACACGGAGCGGATGCTGGCGGCAGCAGAGGTGAAGGTCTCCCGCAAGCCCGGGACGGTGACGGTGTGGCCCGCGGAACGGCTGCGACCGCTGTCGCTCGACGTCCCCGGAGACTTCTCCTCCGCGGCCCCGTTTCTCGCGGCGGCGTCGCTGCTTCCCGGCTCCGAAGTGCGCCTGCACGGCATCGGCATCAATCCGACCAGAACGGGCTTCCTGCACGTGCTCGAGCGCATGGGCGCGCGGATCTCCATCTACAACCGGCGCCTGGCGGGCGGCGAGCCCGTCGCCGACCTCGAGGTCGGCGCCGCAGAGCTGACCGCTACGGCCATCGGGCCGGCCGAGGTACCGACCCTGATCGACGAGCTGCCGCTGTTCGCGCTGTGCGCCGCCTTGGCGCGCGGCGAGAGCGCCGTCACGGGCGCACACGAGCTGCGCGTAAAGGAGACGGACCGTATCGAGGCCGTGTCGAATGCCATGAGGGCCCTGGGCGTGCGCATCACACCGCGCTACGATGGCTTCCGGGTACGTGGGGTTCCCTCCCGCCCCAAGGGTGGGGGCGTGGTCGACTCTCGGGGAGACCATCGCATTGCGATGCTAGGTGCTCTCGGGGGGCTGCTGTCGCGTGAGGGAGTCGACGTGCGTGACCCCGAGTGCGTCGCAGTAAGCTTCCCCGGATTCTTCGAGATGCTCGACTCGCTCGCGGTCCGCTGACTCGCCGAGATGGTTGCTTCCCGCTCACTCCCACCGCTCGTGCGTCAGCCGGCCCCGCCGCCGAGCGAACGTCGAGGACAGACTCTCCTAGAGGAGAAACGGCGTTGCTCTCCAGTCAGGCGATCCGCGGCCGAGCGCTGCGAGGCCGGGAGGTGATCGTGGCCATCGACGGGCCGGCGGGCGTGGGCAAGAGCACGGTCGCCCGCCTGCTCGCCGGACGGCTCGGCTTCAGCTATCTCGATACCGGAGCCATGTACCGCGCCGTCACGTGGCTTGCCCTGGAGCGCGACGTCCCGCTCGAGGACGAGGCGGAGCTGGCCGCTCTCGCGTCTGCGAACCCCGTCTCGTTCGACGACGGCCGCGTCGCGATCGCCGGCCGTGACGTGACCGGGGAGATCCGGGAGACGCGCGTCGACGGGGCCGTGTCCGCCGTCTCACGTCACGGCGTCATCCGCGAGATCATGCGCGCACGCCAGCGGGAGCTCGCCCATGCCGGTGACAGCGTGCTCGAGGGCCGTGACATCGGCTCCGTGGTCTGCCCCGACGCCGAGGTGAAGGTCTGGCTCGTCGCGGATCCGGTCGAGCGCGCCCGCCGGCGCGGAGCCGAGCGTCCCGAGACCTCGCCGGACGAGACCCTGACCGGGCTTCGCCTCCGTGACGAGCTCGACGCGGGACAGATGCAACGCGCTCCTGATGCGCAGATCGTCGACTCGACCCGCCTCGACGTCGACGACGTCGTCGCGGTCATCGCGCGCATGGTCGAGGAGGCCCGGCTCGCATGACGACGTCCTGTGTCGACCCGGCGCGATTGCGGGCTCCTCTGGTGCCGCTGCGTGTGGGGGGCCGGGCTCCGCCTGGCGGGAGCCGTTGCGGCCGAGGAATGCGCGTGAGCGGCGCCGGCGTTCGCGACGGGCTCGTCCCGCTCGTCTACTGGACGTTCGGCAAGGGCTTCCTCGGTGCGCTCACGCACACGATCGCCAGGCTCAAGACGTACGGGGCCGAGCGCGTGCCGCGTGAGGGCGGTGCGGTGCTCGCGTGCAACCACTTCGCGTACATGGATCCGGCGGCGTTCGGCACGGCGTGCCCGCGGCGCATCGTGTACGTCGCGAAGATCGAGGCCCACGATACGCCCGGCCTCGGCCCGCTCATCCGCTCCCACGGAACGCTTGCGCTACGGCGGGGCGAGTCCGACCGGGAGGCGCTTCGTCGCATGCGCGAGACGGTCCGTGACGGTCAGCTGCTCGGAATGTTCGTCGAGGGGACGAGGCAGCGGAGCGGAGTGCCCGGCGAGGGCAAGCCCGGAGCGGCGATGGTTGCGATCCAGGAAGGGCGTTCCCATCGTCCCGGCCGCCGTGTACGGATCCTTGGAGTGGAACTGGAACTTCAGCCCGGTGTCGGTCGCGTTCGGCGAGCCGATGCGTTTCGAGACCTACGGGAGAAACTCGGCCGGTTATCGCTCGGCGACCGGCGACGTCATGGTCGAGATCCAGCGGCTCTGGGCGTTCCTGGCCCGCATGCACGAGCTCGGCAGACCGGACGGCGTTCCTCCGGCACGAGACGTACGTGCCGTCGCGCGCGCCCGTATGACCCAAGGCTCCCCGCTCGCGGGCACGGTCGCCGTGGTCGGCTTCCCCAACGTCGGCAAGTCGACGCTCGTCAACCGCCTGACCGCGACGCGGTCGGCCGTGGTCTTCGAGACGCCCGGGCGTGACGCGCGATCGCAAGGACGTGGTCTGCGAGTGGTCAGGGAAGCGCTTCCTGCTGGTCGACACCGGGGGCGTGGACATCGCGGACGCATCCCCGCTGAGGCGTGACGTCGTCGAGCAGGCACGCCTCGCGATCGAGGTGGCAGACCTCGTGCTCTTCGTGGTCGACGCGAAGGCGGGAGTGACGCCCGGCGACGAAGAGGTCGCGGCGATCCTCAGGTCGTCGCGCAAGCCCGTGATCGTGATCGCGAACAAGATCGACGATCCGGCCCGGGACACCGATGCCTTCGAGTTCCACGAGCTGGGGCTCGGCGAGCCGTTTGCGCTCTCCGCCTTGCACGGGCACGGAACCGGCGACCTGCTCGACCTCGTCGTCGAGCGGCTGCCGGGCGTGGGCCCGGCCGAGGCCGGCGAGGAGGCCATCCGGGTGGCGATCCTCGGACGGCCGAACGTCGGGAAGTCGAGCCTCCTGAACGCGCTCGTCGGCGAGGAGCGCGTCATCGTGTCCGAGGTACCCGGCACGACCCGGGACGCAATCGACACCGTTCTCGTCAGGGGCGGGACGACCTTCGTCCTCGTCGACACCGCCGGGTTGCGGCGGAAGCGGCGCCAGCGGCAGGGGATCGAGTACTACTCGGAGCTACGCGCCATCACGGCAGCCGACCGTGCCGATGTCGCGCTCGTCCTCGTCGACGCCGGCGAGGGGCTGGTCGACCAGGATCTGGCGGTTGCGGACGTCGCCCGGAAGGCGGGCTGCTCCACCCTTGTCGTCCTCTCGAAGTGGGACGTCACGACGGTGGGCATAGAGGACGTGCGTCCCCGGCTCGAAGCGCGGCTGCGTCAACGGCCGCCGATCGCCGCCGTCTCGGCGAAGACCGGTCGCGGCCTGCGCCGGCTGCTCGACCGGGTGGAAGAGCTCTTCGGCAAGCACTCGAGCCGGATCGCCACGGGTGAGCTGAACCGCTACCTGCGCGAGCTGCGTGCGCAGCGGCCCGGCCCGTCGAAGAACGGCCGCCGCCTGAACCTCCTCTACGGGACCCAGGTCGAGACGCGCCCGCCGCGGTTCCGGTTCTTCGTGAACGATCCCGGTTTGATCACCCGGGACTGGGCGTACTGGGTCGAGAATCGCGTGCGCGAGGAGTTCGGCCTCTCCGGCGTCCCCGTCGTCATCGACTTCGTGCGTCGTGCCTGACGGAGTGGGAGGAAGGGCGCGGCCGTGAGAGCGTGTGTCATCGGCGGAGGGTCGTGGGGCACGGTGTTCGCCGCGCTGCTCGCGCGCCGTGGCCACTCGGTGACACTCGTGTGCCGGGACGCGGCGCAAGCCGCTGCTATCGCGACGACCGGGCACAACCCTCGTTACTCGTCGGAGGTCGATCTCGAAGGGATCGCAACGATCGGGCCGACCCAGGGTGTGCCGGCGGACACCGAGCTCCTCGTGCTGGCCGTGCCGAGCCGCGCGTTTGCCGAGGTCGCGCGGGAGCTGCCGGCCGGGGGGAGCCCGGCGCTGATCCTGACCAAGGGTCTCGATCCCGGGACGGGGCGCAGGCTCTCGGAGCTCGTCACGGGCCGTCCGGTCGCGGTGCTGTCAGGGCCGAACCACGCCGAGGAGATCGGACAGGGCCTGCCCGCGGCCACCGTCGTCGCTTCAGCCGAACTGGAGCTCGCAGTCGGGCTCCAGCACGAGCTGATCTCGTCGACGTTCCGGGTCTACGCGAGCGACGACCTGGTCGGTGTCGAACTTTGCGCGGCAGCGAAGAACGTCATCGCGCTCGCAGCCGGCGGCGTCGACGGCCTTGGCCTCGGCGACAACGCGAAGGCAGGGCTGATCAGCCGCGGCCTGCGCGAGATGGCGCGGCTCGGGGAGGCGTTCGGCGCCCGGCCGGAGACGTTCTCGGGCCTGGCCGGGATGGGCGACCTGGTGGTCACCTGCTGGAGCCGCCACAGCCGGAACCGACGCGCCGGCGAGCTGCTCGCCCTCGGACGCACCCCGGAGCAGGCGGCGGCCGAGATCGGCATGGTGGTCGAAGGCCTGACGACGGCCCCTGTTCTCAGCGCCCTGGCGGAACGAGCGGCGATCGAGCTGCCGATCACCGACGCCGTCCATTCGGTGATGCGCGGCGTCGGGCCCGCGGAGCTCGTGTCTGCGCTGATGGAACGGGAGCCGACGATCGAGTAGCGCCGGGGGAGCGCTAGTCCTCGTCAGGGTCGAGCTCGAGGGCGGCGGAGTTGATGCAGTAGCGAAGGCCGGTCGGCGCAGGCCCGTCCGGGAACACGTGGCCGAGGTGACCCTCGCATGTCGCGCAGAGGACCTCCGTGCGGATCATCCCGTGGCTCACGTCCTCGTCCGTGGCGACGGCGTCGGTGTCGGCGGGCTCGAAGAAGCTCGGCCAGCCGCTGCCCGATTCGTACTTGGCCCCCGAGCGGAACAGCACGGCTCCGCAGCCGGCGCAGCGATATGTACCGGGTTCCTTGCTCGAGGCGTACGCGCCGGTGAACGGTCGCTCGGTCGCCTTCCGCCGCAGCACCTCGTACTGCTCGCGCGACAGCTCTCTGCGCCACTCCTCGTCGGACTTGCGAACCTGCTCCGGCATCGGCTCCTCCTTTCGGTCGCGCCTCAGGCGGCGGGGCGGACGAACAGCCCCTCGGCGGCGCGCTCGCCGATCGCCCGTTCGTCACCGTCGACGCGAACGACGACCTGGCCGGCCTCGGGCTGCGTCGTGCGCACCTCGACCTCCGTACCGGGCACGAGGCCCTCGTCGTAGAACCAGTGGAGCAGCGACCCGTCGTGCTCGGCAAGCCGCACGATCGTCGCGCGGGCTCCCGGCTCGAGATCGACGAGGGCGGTGAGCTCGCGGTTCTCGGCCTGCTCGATCTCGGGATCGACCGGCCAGCCGTGCGGGCAGCGGTCGGGATCTCCCAGCCGCTCGCGAATCCGCTCGATCATGTCGTCCGTGAACGTGTCGGCGAGCGCGTCTGCGTGCTCGTGCGACTCCGCGCCGGTGTAGCCCATGAAGTCCGTCAGCAGACGCTCGATCAGCCGGTGCCGGCGGATCACGCGCTCGGCGGCGACCCGTCCGGCGGGCGTGAGGATGACCTCCTTGCGCTCGCCGCGCTCGACGAGCCCGTCCGCCTCGAGCCGCTTCAGCATCTCGCCCGCGGACGCACGGGAGACGCCGAGCATGTCGGCGACCCTGGCTGCGAGGGCGGGCGACTCCTTGACGACCGGGCCGTACTCCCCGACCGGGAACGCGAGGAAGTAGATCGTCTCGAGGTACGTGTCGACCGAGTGGCCGTGAGCCTGGCTCATGGGTCGAGTGTACCCGGCCGGCCCGCCTACGTACGCTGGCCCCGTGGCCCCGTTCGCCTCCGTCTACCCGCTCGTCACCACCCGGACGCTCGCGCGGCCGTTCACGTACCGCGGCGACGGGCTCGCCAAGGGCACAGTCGTGTCCATCAGCTTCGGGCGAGCGCGGCGGCGCGGCGTGGTCGTCGGGCTCACCGAGGACGCTCCGCCCGGGGTCGACGCAGTTCCCGTCGAACGGGTTCTCGGCGCGGTGCCGGCCTGCGCTCGTCGACCTCGCGCTCTGGCTGGCCTCCTACTACGGATCGACTCCCGCGCGCGCCCTCGCCCTCGTGGCGCCGCCGGGGCGCGTGCGGGCGCGCCGCGCGCGAAAGCACGAGCCACCGGTGTCGCGTCTCGAGGCGGAGGCCGCGCCGCTCGTCCTGACTGGGGCTCAGGAGGCTGCCGTCGAGCGGATCGTGGCCGCCATCGGGTCCGGCGTCGCGCTTTCTCCTCTACGGCGCGACGGGCAGCGGGAAGACCGAGGTGTACCTGCAGGGCCTGCGCCGCCGCGCTCGAGCGCGATCGGACGGCGATCGTGCTCGTCCCCGAGATCGCCCTCACCCCCCAGGCGCTGGCGCGTTTCCGGGCGCGCTTCGGCGACGTCGTCGCCTGTCTCCACTCCGAGCCTGAGCGAAGCCGAGCGACGCGACGAGCGCGAGCGGATCGCTGCCGGAGAGGCCCGGATCGTCGTCGGAGCCCGGTCGGCGATCTTCGCGCCGGTCGAGCGGCTGGGCGTGGTCTGCGTCGACGAGGAGCACGATCCGTCGTACAAGCACGAGTCCGACCCGCGCTACGACGCTCGCACCGTCGCCGCGCAGCGGGCGGCGCTCGAGGGCGCGGTCGCGATCTTCGGCAGCGCCACGCCCCGGCCGGAGAGCTGGGCGCTCCTCGAGCGGCATCGAGCTCGGCGGGAGGATCGCCGGCGCGCTACCGCCCGTGCGCGTCGTCGATCTGCGCCGCGAGCAGCGGGTATCCGCTCTCGGCACCGCTCCTCGCCGGGCTCGGGCGGATCGCCGACGCGGCGGCAAGGCGATCCTGCTCCTGAACCGCCGGGGCGTGGCGCCGGCGCTTCACTGCCGGGCGCTGCGGAGCAGACGCTGCGCTGCCCCTCGTGCGACGTCTCGCTCGTCCTCCACGCGGATCGCCGCCTGCATTGCCACCACTGCGGACTCTCGGCGCCGGCGCCGAGCGCTCTGCCCGGCGTGCGGGTCGGCCGAGCTCGCCCGGCTCGGCGCCGGCACGGAACGGCTCGAGCGCGAGCTGGCCGCGCGCCTGCCCGAGCTGGCGCTCTTCCGGCTCGACGCCGACTCGGCGGCAGACGAGGGCCGCCACGAGCGGATCCTCGCGGGGTTCGCGTCCACGGATCGCGCCGTCCTGCTCGGCACCCAGATGGTGGCGAAGGGCCACCACTTCGAGGGGGTCGGCGCTCGCCGCCGTGCTCGACGCGGACACCGGGCATGCTGATGCCCGACTTCCGCTCCGAGGAGCGCACGTTCCAGCTCGTCACCCAGCTCGCGGGCCGCAGCGGCCGCGACGGCCCCGGACGCGTGATCGTCCAGACGTTCACTCCCGATGCCCGCCCGGTCGCGCTCGCCGCGCGGCATGCGCTGGAGGAGTTCCTCGCGGGCGAGCTCGAGCGGCGCGAGGCGCTCGGCTATCCGCCGTTCAGGCACCTCGTCCGGCTGCTCGTCAGCGGGCCCGACGCGGGCGGGCCCGATGGCGCTGCTGTCCGAGCTGCGCGCGGGTCTCGAGGCGAGTGCCGGCGACGTCGACCTGCTCGGTCCGGCGCCGCTGCTGCGGCTCCGCGGCCGCGCATCGGGCGCAGCTGGTCGTGAAGGCACGCGATCCCAGACCGGTCGTCGCGCAGGCGGCCAGGTTGCTCGAGTCGGCGGCTCGGGCGATGCGGCGCGACGACCTGACGGCTGCGATCGACGTCGACCCGCAGAGCCTCTGAGACCCCGTAGCGTGCGCGGCTAGACTGGGCACGTGGCGGAGGAGCAGGTCACCGAGCGGGAGCGCGCGGCCGAGCGTGAGGCTCGTCGCCGCTACGTGCTCGGTCAGGTTCGCCAGTATCCCGATCCGATTCTCCGCCTTCGCACGCGTGACGTCGACGGACTTCGACGACGCGCTCGCCACGCTCGTCGAGCGGATGACGGGGGTGATGGCCTCGGCCCAGGGCGTCGGCCTCGCGGCGCCCCAGATCGGAATCCTCCAGCGGGTACTCGTCTACCAGGCCGAGGAGGACAGCGAGCCGGCCGCGCTCGTCAACCCCGTGGTCGTTTCCCGATCGGAGGAGGTCGACGTCGTCGACGAAGGCTGCCTGTCTCTCGACGCCGCCGGTGTCACGGTTGCGGTCGAGCGACCCGTAGCGGTCACGCTGGAGGCGCGCACGCCTGCCGGCGAACCGGTGAGGGTCGAGGCCGAGGGGCTCGAGGCGCGAGTGATCCAACACGAGGTCGACCACCTTGACGGGATCCTCATCATCGACCGAACGACGCCCGAGGAGCGCCGTCGAGCGCTCGCGCACCTCCGTCCGCAGCCGGTGCTCGGGCCGCTCGGCTGAGCTCAGGCGTGGCCCGGGCATGAAGCTCGTCGTCGCGGCGACCGCGCCGCTCGGCGCCCTCGTGCTCGCCGGTCTCGCGGAGCGCCACGAGGTCGAGCTCCTGCGTGACCCGGCCGGATCGACCGAGAGGCCGAGGCCGGCGCCTCGGCGCGCCACCCGCCAAGGCAGCCGCCGAGCGCCTCGGGATCCCGGTGTCGCAGCCAGAGCGGCTGACGACGCTTCCCGGGAACGGCAGGCATGGTCGTGGTCTGCGCCTACGGCGCGCTGATCCCCGATCAGCTGCTCGCAGGGCGACTGTGGTTGAACGTGCATCCGTCGCTGCTGCCGCGCTGGCGAGGAGCCGCGCCGGTCGAGAGGGCGATCATGGCAGGCGACAGCGAGACGGGCGTGACGATTCACCGCACCACGTCCGAGCTGGACGCGGGGCCGATCGCCGCACAGCGCGAGCTTCCCGATTCACCCGGACGGCGACGCCGGGTGGGTGTACAACGAGGCGGCCCTGCTTGCGGTCGAGCTCCTCGAGGAGGTATTGCCGGATCCGCAGTTCGTGCCACAGCCGACCGCGGGCGTCACGTACGCCGCGAAGATCACGGCTGCCGACCGCGAGCTCGACTGGTCGCGCCCGGCAGCCGAGCTCGTCAACCGCGTGCGAGCCCTGTCCCCGCACATCGGCGCGCGCGGGGTCGTCGACGGACGGCCCCTCACGGTCTGGCGCGCGCGCCCCTCAGGGCCCGGCTCGCTGCTCGTCGCAGGCGGTGTCGAGCTCCTCGACGTCCAGCCCGAGGGGAGGCGGAGGATGACGGCCGCCGAGTACGTCCGCGGCCTGCAGCCGTGAGCCATCTCCGCCTCCGTCGATGAACCACGCACGGCACCGGCAGGCGATTACGTCACGATCGCGCGCGCGAGGCGGCACATCTGGGGCGTCACCTGCGCGACTTTCGCCGATAGGATCGAAGCGGGAGGAGGCGCGGGGTGGCCCCACGGCGACGGCTGAAGGATCGCGCGCCGCAGACGCCTCGGGAGGTTGGGTGTCGAGTGGCCGCGCTTCCGCCACCCCCGGCGCCCCGAGTTCCTGCTCACGCTGCCCCATCGGGACCGGACGTCCGGCTTCTTCGTCGCCCGGCTGCGGCGACCGTAAGATGCGGCGATGAGCTGGCGCGACTGGGTGCGCGGGGCGGAGATCGAGCCCTCCCTCTACGCGGCCGACTTCCTCCGCCTCGGTGACCAGATCAGCGCCCTCATCGACGCCGGCGCGCGGATCTTCCACGTCGACGTCGGCGACGGGCGGTTCATCCCGCCCGTGACGATCGGTCCCGTCGTCGTCCAGTCGATTGCGCCTCTCGTCCACGAGGCCGGCGGTCGCGTGGACTGCCATCTGATGGTCGACGATCCCGCAGGGCAGCTGGCGCAGATCGCCGCGGCCGGCGGCGACAGTGCCACGTTCCATCTCGAGGCGGTTCGCGATCCCGCCGCCGTCATCGCGCAGGCGAGGGATGCCGGGCTCGGTGTCGGGCTCGCGTTCAATCCGGAGACTCCTGTCGAGGCAGCCGCGGAAGCGTCCGACGGAGCCGACCTCGTGCTGTGCATGAGCGTCCATCCCGGCTACTCGGGGCAGGCGTTCATCCCGGAGTCGATCGAGCGAGTGCGCAGGTTGCGAACGCTGTTGCCGCCCGGAACGCTCGTCCAGGTCGACGGGGGCATCGCGCCCGGAAACGTCGACACCGCGCGCCGGGCGGGCGCCGACCTGCTCGTCGCGGCAAGCGCCATCTTCTACTCGGACGACATCGCCGCCGCCTATCGGGAGCTGGCCGAGGCCGTTGCCTGACCCCGCCGCCTCGAGGCATCTCGAGCGAGCGCTCGAGCTCGCCGAGCGCGGGCGCGGAACCGCGGCGCCGAACCCGGTGGTTGGAGCAGTCGTCGTTTCGCCGGCAGGCGACGTCCTCGGCGAGGGCTGGCACGAACGCCCCGGCGGGCCACACGCGGAGGTCGTCGCCCTCACAGCCGCGGGTGAGCGGGCAGCCGGTGCGACGCTCTACGTGACGCTCGAGCCGTGCGCGCACCAGGGGCGGACGCCTCCCTGCGCCGACGCAGTCGTGGCCGCAGGTGTGGCGCGTGTCGTGGCGGCGGTCGGCGATCCGAACCCACTGACGGACGGCCGCGGATTCGCCCGCCTCCGCGCGGCCGGGATAGAGGTCGAGACCGGGACAGGCGCTCTCGAGTGGCGTGCTCGCGTCCAGAACGAGGCCTACCGCATCTGGGTCGCCCGCCGCCGGCCGTTCGTCACGTACAAGGCGGCTGCGTCACTCGACGGACGCCTCACCGTCCCGGGGTCGCGGTGGGTCTCCGGACAGGAGTCACGTCGGTTGGTACACGAGCTCCGGGCCGCCTCGGACGCCGTAGCCGTCGGGATGGGGACCGTACGCGCGGACGCTCCGCTCCTGACCGCCCGTGACGTGGGCGCTGTCCGCCAGCCGCGCCGGCTCGCGTTCGGACGCGGCCCGTTGCCGGCCGAGTCGGAGCTCGAGCTCCTGAGCGGCCCGCTCGTAGAGGAGCTCGGCAGGCTCGCCGAGCAAGGCGTGCAGTCGCTCCTCCTCGAGGGCGGGCCGACGCTCGCGGCGTCCTTCGTAGCGGCCGACCTCGTCGACAAGGTGCTCCTGTTCGTCGCGCCGCGCCTCTCCGGCCAGGGCCCCGGCGTGCTCGCCGGGCATCCGTTCCCGACCGAGCTGCTCCGGCTCGAGGCCCGACCCGTCGGGGAGGACGTTCTGCTCTGCGCCTACGTGCACGAGCCCTGACGCGGGCGAGGCTATCCTCCACGCGTGTTCACGGGCATCGTCCGGGAGCTCGGCCGGGTCGACGCCCTCGACGGCGGCGCGGACGGCGTGCGCCTTCGAGTCGACGGCCCGGAGACCGCCGGTCAGGCAGGTCCGGGGGACTCGGTCGCCGTCGACGGGGTGTGCTTGACCGTCGTCGAGGCTGCGGAGGGCGTGCTGTCGTTCGACGCAGTCCCCGAGACCCTTGCCCGCACGACGCTCGGTCGGCTGGGCCGCGGGGACGCCGTCAACCTCGAGCCCGCTCTGCGTGCCGGCGAGCAGCTCGGAGGCCACCTCGTGCAAGGGCACGTCGACGCGGTCGGACGGGTTCGCAGCGTCGGTCCCGAGGGTGGCGGCGTCCGGCTCGAGGTCTCCGTTCCGGCGGAGCTCCGCCGCTACTGCGTCGAGAAGGGCTCGATCTGTATGCAGGGGGTGAGCCTGACCATCGCCTCCCTTGACGACGACGGGATCTCCGTTGCGCTGATCCCGCACACGCTCTCCGTCACCACGCTCGGCGGCCTCGGGCCGGGGGACGAGGTGAACCTCGAGGTCGACGTGCTCGCCAAACACGTCGAGCGCCTGCTCGCCGCCCGGAGCGAGTAGCGGGGGGCCGCGCGGTACGATTGCCTGCATGGCCACTCTGAGGGTCGAGGAGGCCTCTTTCGCGACGATCGAGGAGGCCGTCGAGGACATCCGCAACGGCAAGCTCGTGGTGGTCGTCGATGCCGCCGATCGCGAGAACGAGGGCGATCTGACGATCGCTGCGCAGTTCGCAACACCTGAGGCGATCAACTTCATGGCGACGCACGGCCGCGGGCTGATCTGTCTCTGCCTCACGGGTGACCGTTGCGACGAGCTCGGGCTCCCGCCGATGACCGAGCGAAACGAGACGCCGCACGGCACGGCCTTCACGATCTCGATCGAAGCCCGCGAGGGGGTCACGACCGGCATCTCGGCGGCAGACCGTGCGCACACGATCCAGGTCGCGATCGACCCGACGCAGGGGCCCCGCGGACATCGTCAAGCCCGGCCATGTGTTCCCGCTGCGCTCCCGCGTCGGTGGAGTCCTCCAGCGCGCCGGGCAGACCGAGGCGGCCGTCGACCTCGCCCGGCTGGCCGGCCTGAGCGCCGCAGGGGTGATCTGCGAGATCATGAACGACGACGGGACGATGGCCCGCGTCCCGGACCTGGTCGAGTACTGTCGCCGTCACGGCCTTCGGATGGTGACGGTTGCCGACCTGATCGAGTACCGGAGGCGTACGGAGAAGCTCGTCGAACGCGCCACCACGGTTCGCCTGCCGACCGAGTACGGCGACTTCACCGCCGTGGCCTTTCGCGAGACCCTGACGGGGAAGCACCACGTCGCGCTGATCCACGGAAAGGTCGAAGGCCAGCCGGACGTGCTCGTGCGCGTCCACTCGGAGTGCCTGACCGGAGACGTCTTCCACTCGCTGCGCTGCGACTGCGGCGAGCAGCTCGGAGCTGGCTCTCACGCACATCGCGGCCGAGGAGTGCGGCGTCCTGCTCTACATGGCCCAGGAAGGCCGCGGGATCGGCCTGCTGAACAAGCTGAAGGCCTACGAGCTCCAGGAGAACGGACTCGACACCGTCGAGGCGAACCTGCAGCTCGGGTTTCCGGCGGACGCGCGCGAGTACGGGATCGGCTCGCAGATCCTCGTCCGACCTCGGGCTCACGACGATTCGCGTCCTGACGAACAACCCGCGTAAGATCGCCGGTATCGAAGCCTTCGGTCTCAAGGTGGTCGAGCAGGTCGCGATCGAGGTCCCGCCCAACGCGGAAAATCGACGCTACCTCGCCGTCAAGAAGGACAAGCTCGGGCATCGCCTGCACCACCAGGAGCTGAAGGATCTCTCGCTCGAGGAGGACGGCGGAGTGAGCGAGCGCGAGGAGCGTCCCGAGGGGGTCTTCGACCACGAGACGGACGCAGAGCAGGGCGTTCCGGAGGACGCGGAGCGCCGGCTCGTCGAGCCCGAGCCTCCTCCGAGTGCGGTCGAGGAGCCCTTCGTGGCGCGCCAGCAACCGGAGCCCGTCGTCGGGGAGCCCGAGCCGGAAGCGGCTGCCGAGCCTGAGCCGACTCCCGAGGCGGAGCCGACTCCCGAGCCTGAGCCGGCCCTCGAACCGGAGCCGGCTGCCGCAGCCCGAGGCTACCGTCCGCCCCGACCACGCCGAGGGCGAGCTCGCCATACCGCCCGGAATCCGCGTCTTCGGCGGGCCGCCGAACGGAGCTCGCCGCTCGGTCGGAATCGCCGTCAGCAAGTTCAACGGCGGGATCACGTCACGCCTGCTCGAAGGAGCGCTCGTCGAGCTGGCAGCGGCCGGTGTCACCGCCGAGGCGATCGAGGTCATGCCGGTCCCGGGCGCGTTCGAGCTGCCGCTCGCGGCGATGGCGCTCGCGAAGTCGCGGCGGTACTCGTGCGTGCTCGCGCTCGGGTGCGTGATCCGCGGCGAGACTCCGCACTTCGACTTCGTCAGCTCGGAGGCAGCGAGCGGGGTGCAGCTCGCGGGCCTCGAGACGGGGGTCCCTGTCTCCTTCGGCGTCCTGACCTGCGACACGCTTGCGCAGGCGGAGGCGCGGGCGGGAGGCTCCCAGGGCAACAAGGGCGTCGAGGCAGCACGCTCCGCGCTCGAGATGGTCGAGTCGCTCGGCCTGCTCCGGGCGACGATGACCGCCTAGAGGTGGGCCGCTTCGAGCGGCAGCTATACTCCGGCCGCTCATGTCCAAGATCTGCTCGGTATGCGGTAAAGGCCCCTCGTTCGGCCATAACCGAAGCCACTCGATGGTGGCGACGAAGCGACGCTTCGACCCGAATCTCCAGCGGGTGCGCGTCCTCGTGAACGGCGCCGCCAAGCGTGTGTACGTCTGCACACGCTGTCTCAAGGGCGGCAAGGTCCAGAAAGCGCTCTGATCCGCGCGCCGGCTGACGCCGGCGGGGTCGCTGCAGGAGCAGTGGCTCCGGGCCGACCTGGCCGCGCATGAGAACGCCTGCACGCTCGCGTACTGGCACAAACCGCTGTTCAGCTCCGGGGAGCACCGTGGAACGTCGGACGTACGGCCGCTCTGGCAGGCGCTCTACGACTTCGACGCAGACGTTGTTCTCAGCGGGCACGACCACGACTACGAGCGATTTGCACCGCAGACGGCGACCGGCGTCGCCGATCCGGTGCGCGGCATCCGCGAGTTCGTCGTCGGGACCGGTGGCAGGCACCTCCGTGCGTTCGGGGCGGTGGCCGCCAACAGCCAGGTGCGCGACTCGACCAGCTTCGGCGTGCTCCGCCTCACCCTCCGCTCGAACGCGTACGACTGGGCCTTCGTCCCGGCGGCAGGATCGACGTTCACGGACAGCGGCTCCGCCTCCTGCCACTGACCCAACCGGGTCCTACGTGATACTTGGGCCATGCCGATCGACGTCCTCATCGTCGAGGACAACGCCGTCTTCAGGGAGGCGCTCGAGGTCCTGCTCGGGCTCGAGAGCGACCTCCGCGTCACCGGATCGGTCGAGGACGGGCGCTCGGCGCTCGCCGCGTGTGCCGTGCACCCCCCCGACGTGGTGCTGGTCGACTACCGCCTGCCCGATCTCGACGGCGTCGAGACGGCGCGCGCCCTCCGCGGCGTCTGCCCGGGCGCAGCGGTCGTCGCTCTGACGGCCTCGAGCGACGAGCCCGTCGTCGCAGCCCTGCGCGAGGCCGGCGCGGTGTCCTGCATCACGAAGGACCGCGAGCTCCGCGAGATCGTGGCCGCCGATACGTGACGCGGCGGGCAGCCGTGGCACGGCTCGCTGAGAGCGCCCCCGCGCGGGCGTTCGCCGGCCTCGACCTGCCGCCCGGCGCCGGGCCGCACGTGCCGAGACCCGAGCGGCTCGACGCTCCGGTCGAGACGCTGCCGGGCGTCGGCAAGAAGCTCGGTGCGAGCCTGCGGGCGCTCGGCCTCGAGACCGTTCGTGACCTCGTGTTCGATCGGCCCCGCCGCTACGAGCAGCCCGCGCCGGCGGCGTGCGTCAGCGACCTGCTCGCCGGTCAGGAGGCGACGATCGAGTGCGAGGTCGTCTGCGATCACGAGCCGTCCCACGCGGCGTCGCAGGCTCAATCATCGTCGAAGCCCGCGTCGAGGACGCAGACGGGCTCGGTCCCGGCGGTCTGGTTCAACCAGCAGTGGGTCGTCGACCGGCTTCCGCCGGGAACGCGCGTCCGGCTCCGGGGAGCGATCGAGCGGGGCGGCGGGTTCGTGGTGCGGGACTACGAGGTCGACGACGAGGGCGGCGGGCGCATGTCGCTTCCAGCGCCCGTCTACCGCGCGAGCGAGGCCGTACCGTCGCGGCGGCTGCGCGAGCTCGTCGCGAAGTCTCTGGTCCACCTCACGGACGTTGCCGACCCGCTGCCCGCCGGCCTGCGCGCCCGGCTCGAGCTTCCCGCTCAAACGCGACGCGCTCGCGATCCTCCACCGGCCGGACACGCTCGCCAGAGCCGAGAGCGCGCGGCAGGCGACTCGCCTTCGAGGAGCTGCTCGCGCTCCAGCTCGGCCTCGTCCGGCGCCGTCGCGGCCGCGCGGAGGAGGTTGCCGCGGCGCTCGGCACGCCGGGAACACTGGCGGGCCGGTACCGCGACGCGCTGCCGTTCTCGCTCACGAAGGCCCAGGAGCAGGCGATCTCCGAGATCGACGGCGATCTCGCGAGAACCGAGCCGATGGAGCGGCTCCTGCAAGGCGACGTCGGCTCCGGGAAGACCGTCGTCGCTCTCTACGCGCTCGTGCGGGCCGTCGAGCGTGGCTATCAGGGCGCGCTGATGGCGCCCACCGAGACGCTTGCCGAGCAGCATTTCCTGACGATCGAGGCGATCTGCGGCGAGCTCTCGGTTCCGATCGTGCTCCTCACGAGCAGCCTCGGTTCGCGCGAGCGGACGTCGGCCCGAGCCGCGCTCGCGAGCGGCGAGCCCGCGGTCGCGGTCGGGACGCACGCGCTCATCCAGGAGGGCGTCGAGCTGCCCGGCGCTGGCGGTGGCCGTCGTCGACGAGCAGCATCGCTTCGGCGTCGAGCAGCGCGCGGCGCTCGCGCGCGACCGCGCACCGCACCGGCTGCACATGACCGCGACGCCGATTCCGCGCACGCTCGCCCTGACCGTCTACGGCGACCTGTCGGTGAGCGAGATCGACGAAGCCGCCGTCAGGCCGGAAGCCTGTCGTCACCCGCTGGGTCACGCACGAACGAAGCGCCGAGGCCTACACGCGGCTCACGCGTCATCTCGCGGCGGGCAGGCAGGCCTACGTCGTCTGCCCGCTCGTCTCGCCGTCCGAGGCGATCGAGGCCCGCGCCGCCGAGGAGGAGGCAGAACGGCTTCAGCGCGCCGAGCTCGGCGACTTCCGTGTCGGGCTGCCTGCACGGCCAGCTCGCGACGACGGAGCGCCGCGTCGTCATGGAGGCGTTCGCACGGGGCGAGCTCGACGTGCTCGTCGCGACGACCGTGATCGAGGTCGGGATCGACGTCCCGAACGCGACGATCATGATCGTCCAGGAGGCCGACCGGTTCGGGCTCGCGCAGCTCCATCAGCTGCGCGGTCGCGTCGGGAGAGGCGAGGAGCAGTCGTACTGCCTCCTCGTCTCACGTCCGAAGGAGGAGTTGACGGAGACCGCGTGCGAGCGGCTGCAGGCGCTCGTCGACACGAGTGACGGCTTCGAGCTTGCCGAGATCGACCTCGAGCTGCGCGGTGAGGGCCAGCTGCTCGGGACCCGGCAGACCGGGCTCTCGGATCTGGTGTTCACGCGCCTGCGGAGCGACCGGGGGCTGCTCGAGCGGGCGCGGCAGTGCGCGGACGAGCTCGCGGACGTGAAGGGGCCGCTCGACGACGAGGCTCGACGGCTGTTCGGCGATGAGGATCATCGCGGGCTCTCGTAAGGGCGCGCGGATCTTCGCGCCGAAGGGGACGGATACCCGGCCGACGGCCGACCGCGTCCGCGAAGCGGCGTTCAACCTGATCGGCCCGGTCGACGGCGCTCTCGTCCTCGACCTGTTCGCCGGCTCGGGGGCCATGGGGCTCGAGGCGCTGTCGCGCGGCGCCTCGCGCGTCACGTTCGTCGAGGCCGATCGCAGCGCCGCCGCGACGATCGTCCGCAACCTCGACAAGCTCGACCTGACCGGTGCGGAGATCGCACGAACAGGACGCGGCCAGGCAGGTCGCCGCTGACGTCGCGTCGGGCAAGCTTTACGATCTCGTCCTGATCGACCCGCCCTACGACATGCTCCAGCGCTCGCTGACCCGAATCGCGCCCCTGCTCCCGGCGCTCGTCGCACCGGACGGGCTGGTGGTCGTGGAGTCGGGCGCGCGGGAGCTAGCCCGAGCTGCCGCTCCCGCAGCGCACGAGCAGGACGTACGGCTCCGTCGCGCGCGTCACGGTACGTCGTTCGAGGCGCGCGTGAGCGAGTCGGCGCCGGTTACGGCGATCTGTCCGGGGAGCTACGACCCGGTGACGAACGGTCATCTCGACATCATTCGCCGCGCGGCCGTGATCTTCGACCGGCGTCGTCGTCGGCGTCGTGCGCGAGCCGCAGCACAAGTCGCTCATGTTCTCGGTCGAGGAGCGCGTCGCAGTTCCTCGCGGACGCGCTCGCGGGCGCCGACAACGTCGAGGTCGAGGTCTTCTCGGAGCTCGTCGTCGACTTCGCCCGGCGGTGGGGCGCGAAGACGATGGTCAAGGGCCTCCGCGCGATCTCGGACTTCGAGTGGGAGTTCCAGATGCACCACCTGAACCGCCGGCTCGCGCCCGGACATCGAGACGATGTACCTGATCGCGAACTCCGAGTACAGCTTCGTCTCGTCGAGCGGCGTGAAGGAGATCGCCGCGTTCGGCGGAAACGTGGACGGTCTGGTGCCGGCGCCGGTCGCGCGGCGGTTCCAGGAGATGTTCCCCCGGCCGAAGCCGGGGGCTCCCGTCTCCCCGCAAGAGTAGACTGGAGGGCCATGGACGTTCTCGTTCTCATCGACAAGCTCGACGATCTCGTGCACAACGCGAAGGCGGTCCCGCTGACGGATCAGGTTCGCATCGACCGCGAGGAGATCTACGACATCCTCGACCAGATGCGGGCGACGATCCCCGAGGAGATCAAGCAGGCCCGCTGGATCGTCAAGGAGCGCCAGGAGATGCTGGCCGAGGCAAAGCGGGAAGGCGACCGGATCCTGGGAGAGGCGCGGGAGCAGGCCGTCCGCGAGGCCTCCCAGACCGAGATCGTCAAGCTCGCGGAGCACCAGGCCCAGGACATCGTCGAGGACGCGCGGCGTCAGGCCCGCGAGACGCGCCTCGAGATGGAGGACTGGGCGGATCAGATCCTGTCGACGCTCGAGACGAACCTCGACAAGTTCCTCGGCGCGGTTCGCCGCGGCCGCGAGCGCCTGCACGAGCGCTCGCAGGAGTCGGTCGTCGCGACCTTCAGCGACGAGAGCCTGCACTAGTTCCGTTGCAGACATCGGTGAGGGACGGGGTCGCCCTTCGCTACGAGGAGGCCAACGGTGCGCTGACGCCGATCGTCCGTCCACGGCTGGTGTTGCGACCACAGCTAGTTCGCGCCTCGGGGCACTTCTGTCAGCTCGAGGTACCCGATCGGGTAAACGCGATGCTCGTCCGCTGCCTCGCCATCCTCCCGAGCCTCGACGTCGCCTGACGGCCGGCGAGCGCTACCCTCGGAGCATGACCGTCTTCAGCCTCCGCACCGTCAAGCTCCGCCCGGGAGAACGGTACGAGGACCGGATCCCGGTCGAGCTCGAACCGCTCGAGCTGGGTGGCCAGAGCTATCACCCGGTACCCGCGGCCCCCGAGGCGTCGCTCGGCATCAGCCGCCTCGCGACCGGGACGCTGTTCGAGCTCGCCCTCGACGTCTCGATCGAGGGCCCGTGCGTCCGCTGCCTCGAGGAGGCGGCCGTGCCCTGTGCGCGTCAGAGCCCGGGAGTACCAGGCCGCGAGCGGCGACGACGAGGAGCTGCAGACGCCCTACCTCGCGGACGGGACGCCTCGACCTCTCGTCCTGGGCGCGCGACGCGATCGCGCTCGAGCTTCCCGAGAAGATCCTCTGCCGCGAGGACTGTGCCGGGCTCTGTGCGCGGCTGCGGCGCCGACCTGAACCGTGACGGCGTGCACCTGCGGGCCGCCCGAGCCGGATCCGCGGTTCTCGAAGCTGAAGGAGCTGCTGTAGCGGCAGCTTCGGCCGGGCGGGAGGCTCGGCGGGCCAGGTATACTCCGGCGGCTCATGGCTGTTCCCAAGCGAAAGACGTCGAAGGCGCGCCGCGACAAGCGTCGCGCCCAGCACAAGCTCCGGCCGCAGGCGCTCGTCGAGTGCCCGCAGTGCCACCAGCCCAAGCGCCCGCATCACGTCTGCCCGACCTGCGGAACCTATCGGGGCCGCGAGGTCGAGCCGCTCGAGACGCCCGCGCCCTAGACGAACCAGGCGAGGCTCGCGTGCGTATCCGAGTCGCCGTCGACGCGATGGGCGGCGACCACGCGCCGGACGAGGTCGTCGCGGGCGCGCGCGAGGCGCTGTCGAACGAGATCGAGCCGGTGCTGTTCGGGCCGCGGGAGGTGATCCAGCCGCTCGCGCCGGATCTCGAGATCGTGGACGCGCCTCAGGTCGTCGGGATGCACGAGAAGCCGGCCGACGCCGCCCGCGACAAGCGGGACAGCTCGCTCTTCGCGGCCTGCCGCGCCACCGCGAAGGGCGGCGTCGGCGCCGTCGTCTCCGCCGGAAACACGGGCGCGATGCTCGCTGCGGGCCTGCTCGAGATCGGCCGGCTCCCCGACGTGAGCCGCCCCGCCATCGCGGCGCCGCTGCCGGCGATGCGCCGGGTATCGGTTCTGATCGACGCCGGGGCGAACGCGGACGCCAGGCCCGAGCACCTCCTCCAGTTCGCCCACATGGGCGCGATCTTCTCGCGGGAGATGATCGGCGTTCGCAACCCGGAGGTCGCCCTGCTCTCGATCGGCGAGGAGCCCGAGAAGGGAAACCGGCTCGTCCGCGAGGCTCATCGCCTGCTCGCCGAGGACGACGACATCCGCTTCATCGGCAACATGGAGGGGAGGCTGCTACTCGAGGGCGGCGCCGACGTCGTCGTGTGCGACGGCTTCACCGGGAACATGGCGCTCAAGGTCCTCGAGGGTACGATCCGGAGCGTGCTCGACGGCTTCCGGGAGGAGGTCGTCAAGTCGCAGCGTGGCAAGGCGGGGGCGTTCATGATCCGCCCCGCCGCCCATGCGCTGCGGCGCCGGCTCGATCCGGACACCTACGGCGGCGCCTACCTGCTCGGCCTCAAGGGCCTGGCCGTGATCTCGCACGGGAACTCGTCGCGCAGCGCCATCCGCAACGCCATTCAGCTTGCCTCCCGCGGGATCAGCCACGACGTCATCGGGAGGATGGCCGAGGAGGTCGCCACCCGCGTCGGGGCCCTGCGGACCTAGATCTCCGAGCGAATCGACGCAGGGTGATTGCTGGCTGTGCGCGTGGTAGCATCGGCCACCGCTGACGCCCACATCGAACGACGGGAGAACACAGGCAATGGCAGTTTCGCGCGAGGAAATCTACGAGCGGGTCAAGGACGTACTCGTCGAGCAGCTCGGAGTGGACGAGGCCGACATCAACGAGGCAGCGTCGTTTCAGGAGGATCTCGACGCCGACTCGCTCGACCTCGTCGAGCTGATCATGGAGCTCGAGGATCAGTTCGGCGTCAAGATCTCGGACGAGGACGCTGCGGGGATCCAGACCGTCGGCCAGGCCGTCGATTTCATCGCGGCGCGTAGCTGAGAGCGCCTCCCTTTCGGAGCTTCTCGAGCTCGTCGAGCAGCTCCCTGAGCCGCTCCTCGAGCGCATCTCGACGCATCCCTCGTTCGTAACCGATCGCTCGCGCTCGTACGAGCGGCTCGAGTTCCTCGGCGACAGCGTGCTCGAGCTCGCGATTGCACAGATGCTCTACGAGTCGTTCCCGGACTCGCCCGAGGGGCAGCTGACCAAGATCCGGGCGAACGTCGTCAGCCGCTCGAGCTGTGCCGTCGTCGGGAAGAAGCTCGATCTCGGCGCGCGCCTGCGCGAGCGGGGCCGCGGCATCGTCTCCGACGATGACCTCGAGCGGCTGGCCACGAACCGGAACGTCGTCTCGGCGCTGCTCGAGGCCGCGCTCGGCGCCTGCTACCTGACGTACGGCTTCGACCGCGTACGGGTGCCAATCGTCGCGGCGTTCCGCGAGCGGATCGAGTACGCGCTCACGACCCACGTCGACCACAAGACCGAGCTCCAGGAAGAGCTGGCGAGGCTCGGGCTCCAGGTCGACTACGCGCTGCAGGCCACCGAGGGGCCCCCGCACGCGCGCAGCTTCACGACCGCAGCCGTCGTGGACGGTGAGGAGTGGGGCACGGGCACAGGGCCTTCGAAGAAGGCATCCGAGCAGGCCGCCGCGATGGTGGCGCTCGAGAGGATCGCGGGCGGCCGGCAAGGCAGTTGACGGCGTCCCTGTCGGGCGCAGACCAACCCGACGCTCCGGCCGCAGCGGTCGTCAGATATGCGCGCGTGCACCTGCGCTCGATCAAGCTGCGCGGCTTCAAGTCGTTCCCGGACGCGGTCGAGGTACGCCTCGAGCCGGGGGTGGCCGTCATCGTCGGGCCGAACGGCTCGGGGAAATCGAACGTCGCCGACGCCATCGTCTGGGCGGCCGGGAGCCTGGCGCCGAGCGCCCTCCGGGCCGAGAAGCCGGAAGACGTCCTCTTTGCGGGCTCGGCCGGGCGCAACGGTGCCGATCACTGCGAGGTCGAGATGGTCTTCGACAACTCCGCCGGCGACGGGCCGCTGCCGTACTGCGAGCTCTCGGTCGCGCGCCGGCTCCATCGAGGCGGCGACGGGCAGTACCTGATCAATCGCGCGGCCGTGCGCCGCACGGACGTGCTCGAGCTGCTCGGTGACGCCGGCCTCGGCCACGAGATGCACGCGGTCATCGGCCAGGGACGGGTCGAGCAGGTGCTGTCGTCCAAGCCCGAGGAGCGGCGTGCGCTGATCGAGGAAGCAGCGGGTCTCGGGAGCTTCAAGCATCGTCGCCACCGCGCCGAGCTGAAGCTCGCGCGCGTCGCGATCCAGGTCGACAAGGCGAGGGCACTCGAGGACGAGACGCGGAAGCGGCTTCGTCCGCTCGCGCTCCAGGCGACTGCCGCCCAGCGAGCAGAGAAGCTCGTGCAGGAGATCGAGCGGATCCGGCACCCGTCTGTCCGCCGGCAGGGTCGCCCACCTCGACGAGCGCCTGGCCGCAGTCGAGGGCCGGCGCGCCCAGGCCGAGCAGGAGCGCAGGCGCCGCGACGAGCTGCTCGACGGCCTCCTCGCCGAGCGAGGCCGTGCCGAGGAGGAGCTCGAGCAGGCCGCCAGCCGTCACGAGCAGGCGACCGCCTCGCTCTACCGGCTGCGGAGCGCAGCCGAGCGGCTGACCGTGCGCCGCGAGCACGCAGACGAGTCCGCAGCGGCGTTGAGGCGCGAGGCGACGCGCGCCAGAGCGCTCGCCGACGCGCCGCGCGACTCGACCCCGCTCGACGAGCTTGCCGCCGCCGAGGAGGCGCTGCGCGAGGCGGGGAAGGCGTCGCGTACGGCGCTCCACGAGCGCGAGACGCTCGAGGCGTCCGCGCGCCTCGCCGCCGACCGTCTCGTGGCCCTCGAGCGAAGCCTCGCCGAGCGAGAAGGCCTGCCGCCTGCCGCGCGCGCGCTCGCGGACGGAGGCGAGCAGCTGGCGCTGTCGCTGCTCGACGTCGACCCCGGGTACGAGCGCGCCGTGGCCGCGGCTCTCGCGTCGCGGGCCGCCGCCGTTCTCGCTGCCGACGCCGGAGCGGCGTTCGACCTCGCCGAGAGCGCCAGGACAGGAGGGCTCGGGCCGCTGACGGTGCTCGTCCCGCCGCGAGGCACGACCGCCCCCGACGTCGCGGACGCCCCAGCCGGTGCGCGAGGTGCTCGCCGGGCACGCGCGAGCTGCTTCCGGGCGGCGAGCGTGTGGGGAGCCTGCTCCGCGACGTCTGGGTCGTCGAGCCTGCGAACCTCGCAGCCGTCGAGCGGGGAATCGCCGTAACGCGCGAGGGGCACGGGTACGACCCGCAACGGGGCGAGCTCTGGTACGCGGGCAAGGCGGCCGAGAGCGTCCTCATCGAGCTGCACGCCCGCAGCCGCACGCTCGCCGCGGACGTCGAGCGCCTGGACGCCGAGGCCGCCCAGGCAGCCGGAGACGCCGCTCAGGTCTTCGAGGTCGAGCGGGCCGCCCGTGAGCGCGTCACGAAGGCGCGAGCCTCGGTCGCGCTGATGCCGCCCAGGGTCGAGCCCGAGGAGGCCGAGCTGCTCGAGCGGTTGGCAGACGCCGGCGAACGGCTCTGCGCGACTCTGGCCGGCGCCTCCGAGGCGGCCATGCGATTCGAGCCGGCCTTGCGGGCGCGGGTCGACGCAGGCGGCGCGTCCAGCGCCGAGCTCGGAGAGGAGCTTCGCCGCCTGGGAGCGCGCGAGTCCGAGCTCCGCCGCGACGCTTCCGAGGGGGCACAGGCGGTCTCGGCTCTCGAGATCGAGGCGGCGCGACTCGGCGCGGAGCGGAGCGACGTCGCGTCGCGGCTGCCCGATGGTGTCGACGCCGAACCGATCGGCGACGCGGAAGCGCGAGGAGCTCGAGCTCACGCTCGCCCGGCTCGAGCGGCGCCGGGAGCAGCTCGGCCAGGTCAACCCGCTCGCGGCGGAGGAGCTCGAGCAGGAAAAGGCGCACCTCGCGGAGCTGACCGAGCAACGCGAGGATCTCGAGCGCTCTCTCAACGAGCTCGAGAGCCTTCGCGACGAGCTGAAGGAGACCGTGGAGCGGCGCTTCGAGGAGACGTTCGCCGCGGTCGAGCAGAATTTCACCGAGGTCGCCGCAGCGCTCTTCCCCGGCGGAGAAGGGCGGCTACGGCTGACGGTTCCGGAGGACGAGGGCGAGGAACCGGGCGTCGAGGTCGAGCTGCGGCCGGAAGGCAAGCGGGTGACTCGCCTGTCCCTCCTGTCCGGCGGCGAGAAGGCTCTCGGTGCGCTGTCGTTCCTGTTCGCGCTCTTCCTGGCGCGTCCGTGCCCGTTCTACCTCCTGGACGAGGTCGAGGCGGCACTCGACGACACGAACATCGGACGCTTCGTCGACCTGCTGCGGCGATACGCCGACCGGGCCCAGTTCATCGTCATCACCCACCAGAAACGAACGATGGAGGCCGCCGATATCTTGTACGGCGTGACCATGGGCAGCGACGGCATCTCGCAGATCGTCTCCAAGCGGCTGCAGACCCCCGCGACCCAGGTCGCCTCGGCGTGACGCGAACGTGGGCCGAGCTTCTCGGCGACGAGGAGCCGGCCGACGACGCCGAGCCCGCCAAGCGACGGCGCTTCCGCCGTCTCCGCTCGGGCCTGACGAAAAGCCGCCAGGCGATCGCGCGCGGGCTCACCGGCTGGCGCTACGACCCGACGGATCTCGACACGTGGGAGCAGCTCGAGGACGTCCTCGTCGCCGCCGACATCGGCGTGGACACGGCGCAAGAGATCGTCGGTCGGCTCGAGAAGCGGCGCCCCGAGTCGAACGAGGACGTGGTCGAGTCGCTTCGCGACGTGCTCGCCGAGCTGGCGGCGCCCGAGGAGGAGCCGCGCCTGAACCTCGCGGCTGCGCCTTCGGTCGTCCTCGTCGTCGGCGTAAACGGGACCGGGAAGACGACCACGATCGGGAAGCTCGCAAGCCGGCTGCGGGAGTCGGGAAGATCGGTGCTCGTCGCGGCAGCCGACACCTACCGAGCGGCCGCCGAGGAGCAGCTCGAGATCTGGGCGAAGCGGGCTGAGGTCGACTTCGTCGGCTCGACCCGGGGAGGCGATCCGGCCGCCGTCGCCTTCGACGCGATCGCGGCGGCCGAGGCGCGAGGCCGCGACGTCGTCATCGTCGATACCGCAGGCCGGCTGCACACGCAGGCGAACCTGATGGACGAGCTGGCGAAGATCCGCCGTGTGATCGCCTCGCGGCTCGACGGCGCGCCACACGAGACGCTGCTGGTTCTGGACGCGACGACCGGGCAGAACGGCCTTCGCCAAGCCAGGCTCTTCGACGAGGCGGTCGAGGTCACGGGCGTCGTGCTGACGAAGCTGGACGGCACTGCGAAGGGCGGGATCGTCGTCGCCATCGGCCACGAGCTCGGCCTGCCGGTGAAGCTCGTCGGCGTCGGCGAGGGCATCGACGACCTCCAGCCGTTCGACGCCGAGGAGTTCGCGCGGGCGCTCGTCTCGGGCCCGGACGCCGCCGCGGGCGACGAGGACGAGTAGACCTCCGGGTGCCGCGATACTGGTTGCGGCGGCGCGCCATTTCGAGGATGCGCTCGAGAGCCGCGCGGCGCGCGAGGCGCTCGGCATGCCCGCTCTCGCGGCGCAGATCGCGGAGGCCTGGCGGCTGACGAGAGGCCGAACGAGGCCCCGCCCGTACAATCCACGGTCATGTTCGACTCGCTTTCCGAGAAGCTGCAGGGAGTCCTCGGCGATCTCCGTGGACGTGGACGCCTCTCCGAGGAGGACGTCACCAGGGCCATGCGCGAGATCCGCCTCGCGCTGCTCGAGGCCGACGTCAACTTCAAGGTCGTCAAGGACTTCGTCGCCGTGGTCAAGGAGCGTGCCCTCGGTGCGGAGGTGACGAAGAGCCTCACGCCCGGCCAGGAGGTCATCAGGATCGTGAACGAGGAGCTGACCGCCCTGATGGGGCAGGGAAGCTCCAGGCTCGCCTTCTCCGGCCGCCCGCCGACCGTGATTCTCCTGGCGGGGCTCCAGGGCTCGGGCAAGACGACGGCCTCCGCCAAGCTCGCTCTGCACCTCCGCAAGAAGGACGGAAAGACGCCCGCGATCGCCGCCTGCGACCTCCAGCGGCCGGCAGCGATGGATCAGCTCGAGCAGCTCGGCAGGCAGATCCAGGTACCCGTCTACCGGCGGCCGGACACCCAGGATCCCGTCGAGGTCGCCCGCTGGGCGCTCGAGCAGGCGAGGGCTCAGGGTCGTGACGTGCTGATCGTCGACACCGCCGGCCGGCTCCACGTCGACGAGGACCTGATGGAGGAGCTCGGCGCGATCCGCAAGGAGACGAAGCCGACGAACGTGCTTCTCGTGCTCGATGCGATGACCGGCCAGGACGCGGTCAACGTCGCGGAAGCGTTTCAGGAGCGGGTCGCGTTCGACGGCGTGATCCTGACGAAGCTGGACGGGGATGCCCGCGGCGGTGCCGCGCTCTCGGTCAAGGCGGTCACCGGCCAGCCGATCAAGTTCGCGTCGACGGGCGAGAAGCTCGACCAGCTCGAGCCGTTCCATCCCGACCGGATGGCGTCGCGGATTCTCGGCATGGGCGACGTGCTGACGCTGATCGAGCGGGCGGAGGAGGCGGCCGAGAAGGACGAGCAGGAGGAGCTCGAGGAGCGCCTCCGGGCCGGCAAGTTCACGTTCGACGACTTCCTGAAGTCGTACGAGATGATGCGCAAGATGGGCCCGCTGCGCAGCGTCCTGGGCATGATCCCGGGCGTCGGGAAGCAGCTTCAGGGTGTGGATCTCGACGATCGCCAGCTCGAGTGGGTAAAGGCGATCGTGCTGTCGATGACGCCTCAGGAGCGCGCCCACCCGGAGATCATCAAGGGTGCGCGCCGGGCCAGGATTGCGAAGGGGAGCGGGACGTCCGTCCAGCAGGTCAACCAGCTGCTGAACGGGCGCAAGCAGATGGAGAAGATGATGAGGCAGATGGGGCGCGGCAAGAACCCGAATCTGCAGTCGCTGGTCGCCCAGCAGATGCGACGATAGGAACGAGACGAGAGAAGGAGAGAGATGGCAGCCAAGATCAGACTCGCCCGCGTGGGCTCGAAGAAGAACCCGATCTACCGGGTCGTGGTCGCAGACTCGCGTTCCCCGCGAGACGGGAAGTTCATCGAGATCGTGGGGCGCTACAACCCGCAAACCGAGCCCTCGACCATCGAGCTCGACGAGGGAAAGATCAAGGACTGGGTCGCCAAGGGCGCTCAGCCGACCGATCCGGTCAAGCGGCTGATGAAGACGCAGGGCTTCTAGGCCGGACGACATCGTGGAGGAGCTCGTCGCCTACCTTGCCCGCTGCCTCGTCGACAGCCCCGACGACGTTCGTGTCGAGCGTGTCGAGCGGGACGACGCCGTCATCCTTCGCCTTCATGTCGCGAAGGACGACCTCGGCAAGGTGATCGGCAAGCAGGGTCGCGTGGCCCGGGCGGTCCGGACGCTCGTCCGCGCCAGCGGAACCAAGCGCGGGCAGCGGGTGCTCCTCGAGATCGTGGAATGAGTCGATGGGTGTCGGTCGGCCGCGTCGGCCGGCCTCACGGAATCGACGGATCGTTCGTCGTCGACGCGGGTAGCGACGACCCGGAGCG
Source organism: uncultured Thermoleophilia bacterium (assembly GCA_963797645.1). GTDB lineage: Bacteria > Actinomycetota > Thermoleophilia > Gaiellales > Gaiellaceae > CAWCQC01. The sequence continues at coordinate 129,908 of CAWCQC010000008.1, forward strand.
ATTCGCCGTGGGGTCGCGCGTCTACGTCGGCAGGCAGCCCGCAACCGTCGTGTCGTCGAAGGTGGCCGGCGGGCGGAGGGTGGTCGCTCTCGATCGAGACGTCGCACGGGGCGCCGCGCTCGAGCTGCCCGCAGACGAGCTTCCCCGCCTGGCCGAGGGTGAGTTCTACGCGTACGAGCTCGTCGGTCTTGCCGTCGAGGACGAGCAGGGCCGCGGGCTGGGGCAGGTCAGGGAGGTGGCTCCGGGCGTCGCGAACGACGTCCTCGAGCTCGACTCGGGCCTCGCGATACCGCTGGTCGAGGACTGGGTGAGCTCCGTGGACCTGGAGCGCGGTCGCATCGTGATCGTCGCCGGGTTGGCAGATACCATGCTGCGGCCGTGACGATCCGAATCGACGTCTTCACCCTTCTCCCGCACGCATTTTCCTGGGTCACCGAGCAGCGACCCGTCGCCGCTGTGCTCGGAACCGAGCTCGACCTGCGGCTGCTCAACTACCGGGAGTTCACCCCGCTCAGGTCGGGTCAGATCGACGACGAGCCGTACGGTGGCGGAGCGGGCATGGTGCTCAGGGTGGACGTGGTCGACGCTGCCATGTGCGCCGTGTACGGGGGGAGCCCGCGGCACCGGGTGCTTGCGTTCTCGCCGCAGGGCCGCCAGCTCGACCAGCAGCTCGTCGAGGAGCTTGCTGCAGAGGAGCAGCTGACGCTCCTCTCGGCCCGCTTCGAGGGGTTCGACGAGCGCGTGCTCGAGCATCTCGTGACCGACGTCGTCTCGATCGGGCCGTATGTCCTCTCCGGCGGCGAGCTGCCGGCCATGGTCGTCCTCGACGCGGTCGCTCGCCGCTTGCCCGGGGCGCTCGGAAGCGGCGAGAGCATCGTCGAGGAAACATTCTCCGAGGCGCTCGGCGGCGGAGCCGAGTACCCGCACTACACGCGTCCGGCCGACTACCGCGGCTGGCGAGTCCCGGAGGTCCTCCTGTCGGGCGACCACGCTCGGATCGACGCCTGGCGGAGCTTGCAGAGCCGAGAGCGGAGCCTCCGCTGAGAGGGCCGATCGACCGGCTGACGGCCGGGCTCCCCAGACCGTGGCGGACGATCGTCGACTGGGGGCTCACGATTGCGATCGCGGTGGCGGCCGTGCTCCTGATCAAGGCCTTCGTCGTCAACCCGTACAAGATCCCCTCGTCCTCGATGGAGCCGACGTTCCACTGCGCCGAGTCGAGCGGTCAGGGCTGCCTGGGAAGGTACAACGACCGCGTCATCGCCAACCGGTTCATCTACCACTTCCGCGACCCGGAACGCGGCGACATAGTCGTCTTCGACCCGCCCGCCGAGGTGGTACAGGCGTGCGGCGCCGGAGGGACCTACGTGAAGCGGATCATCGGCCAGCCGGGCGAGGAGATCTCCCAGCGCGACGGGGTCGTCTTCATCGACGGCGAGCCGCTCGACGAGCCGTACATCGAGCCAGGGCGGGAGGGGGGCGCCGACTTCGGCCCGCTCACGCTCGGCCCCGACCAGTACTTCATGATGGGCGACAACCGCCAGCTGTCGTGCGACAGCCGCCGCTGGGGGCCGATCTCGCGCGAGCAGATGATAGGGCCGGTCTTCATGACCTACTGGCCGCCGAATCGCATCGGCTTCAGCTAGGATTCCCGGTCGCGCCCGGGGCGCGCCTCCTCCAATGAGCAACGTAATCGAGACCATCGAGCGGCGTCAGCTGCGTGAGGTCCCGCAGTTCAAGGCGGGCGACACCGTACGCGTGCACTTCCAGGTGATCGAAGGTCAGCGCCGCCGGATCCAGGTCTTCGAGGGCATCGTCATCAAGCGCCAGGGCCCCGGCGCGAGGGAGACGTTCACCGTACGCAAGCAGTCGTTCGGCGTCGGTGTCGAGCGAACCTTCCCCCTGCACTCGCCGAAGATCGAGAAGATCGACGTGCAGACGGTCGGAGACGTCAACCGCGCGAAGCTCTACTACCTGCGCGGCAAGGTCGGCAAGAAGGCACGCGTCCGCGAGAAGCAGGTTCGGTAGGGCGCTGGCCGGTCTGCGCCGCCCGGCGGCCGCGTCCCGCTCGACCCGGACTCGTCACAGATCCGCCACACGGTCGGTCTGAGGCCGGCGCTATGCTCGCCGGGTGGCTCGGATGCGCAGCGGCCGGAAGCTCATCGCCTACGACCGTCGCCTCGGCGTACGCTACGTCGCCGGCGCGGATGAGGCCGGCCGAGGAAGCCTCGCCGGGCCCCTCGTCGCGGCGGGCGTGCTGCTCGATTACGGGGAGCTGCGTGGCCGCCGCGCCGCCGCCCTCGGCCTGCTGAACGACTCGAAGCAGCTGGATCTGGACGAGCGGGAGCGGCTCTTCCAGGCCGTGCTCGTCACCGCGTCGCGGGTTTCCGTGCAGCTCGTGTCTTCCGGAGAGATCGACCGCTCGGGCCTGCACCGATCGAACCTCCGCGCTCTGTCCGCGGCGCTCGCCGCCCTCGGCGAGGGGCCCGAGGTGCGCCTCGTCGACGGGTTCCGTCTCGGCCCGGCGGCGCCTCCGCACCGGGCGGTCGTCGACGGCGACGCGAAGAGCGCTGCCATCGCGGCTGCGTCCGTGGTGGCGAAGGTGATTCGAGACCGGACCATGCGCCGGCTCGACGCCCTCTATCCGAGCTTCGGGTTCGCTCGCCACGTCGGCTACATCACCCCGGCTCACTCCGATGCCGTCCGGCGTCACGGCCCGTGCGCGATCCACCGTCGCAGCTTCGACGCGCTCTGCTACGTGGAAGTCGAACCGGCCGCGGTTGGATGAACCCCGCCGGCGCCGCAGCAGAGCGGCGCGTGCGCCGGCATTACCGGCTTCGCGGCTATCGCATCCTGGCGACGAATGCGAGCGCAGGGGGAAACGAGCTCGACATCGTCGCACGACGGGGTCGGCGGCTCGTCGTCTGTGAGGTGAAGTTTCGTGCGGGCGACCGGTTCGGTGACCCGGTCGAGGCCGTCGGGCCAGAGAAGCAACGTCGCGTCAGGCGGGCGGCCGAGGGCTTTCTCGCACGGCATCCGGAGCTGGCCGGGCTCGATGTCGTGCTCGAGGTGGCGGCCGTCCGGTCGGGCGGCGTCGAGCGGATCCAGCTCGTGCACTGAGCCCGCCGGCGAGTGAGACGCCGGCAACGCCGTCTTCGCTAGCTTCACCCGGATGGGCTCCGAGGCAACCTCCGGGGTCGACACCGCGCTCGGCCGCTGGACGCGGACGATGATCCGCTGGCGGTGGCTCGTGCTCGCCGCATGGCTCCTGATTCTCGTCGTGTCGGTCGCCGCGACACGGGGCCTCGGTGACCTCCTCACGAACCGGTTCACGCTTCCCGGAACGGACACGAGGAGGGCGGAGCAGATCCTCGAGGATCATTTCGGCCAGCGGTCGACCGGCTCCTTCAACATCGTCGCGGTCTCGGAGTCCGGCGACATCTCGGGCGCGCTGCCCGCTCTCGCGGAGGCGGGAGCCAGGGCGGCCGAAACGGTTCCTACCGCGGCGTTCGTGGCGGCCTCGCCGGTCGCGCCCGGCATCGCGAGCGCGACCATCGTCTCGAAGCTCGAGCCGGCCGATGCGAAGGGGTACGTCGACGACGTCCGGCAGGCGCTCGGGACGATTCCAGGCACCGTCCTCTATGTGACCGGCCAGGCGGCGGTCGAGCACGATCTCGAGCCGATCCAGGACGAAGACCTGCAGCGAGGCGAGTTCCTGATCGCGATCCCGATCGCGCTCCTGATACTCGTCTTCGTCTTCGGGACGCTCGCGTTCCTGATTCCCTTCGCGTTCGCCCTCACCGCGATCCCGACGACTCTCGGCGTGGTCTGGGTCTTCGCCAACATGATGGAGCTCTCCACCTACGTGACGCAGCTCGTCTCGCTCATCGGGCTCGGAATCGCCGTCGACTACTCGTTGCTCATGGTCTACCGCTACCGCGAGGAGCGGGGGGCCGGCAAGGACAAGACGGAGGCGGTCGTCAGGACGATGGAGACGGCGGGCCGAGCCGTGGTCTTCAGCGGCACCGCCGTCGCGATCGGGCTCTCGCTCCTGCTCGCCATGCCGCTGCCGTTCATTCGGGGCTTCGGAGTCGCTGGCATGACCATCCCGATCGTGTCGGTCATCTGCGCACTGACGCTCCTGCCGGCTCTCCTCTACCTCGCGGCGGACGGTCTCGACAGGGTGCGACTCGTGCCGCGGCGGCTGCTCGAGCGCCGTGCCGATACCGAGAACGGCTTCTGGATGCGCCTGGCCCGCGCGATCATGCGCCATCCCGTGCGGTTCGCCGCGATCTCGGTCGCGCTGCTTCTGGCGATGGCCATCCCTGCCTTCTGGATCGAGGTGGGCCCGGGCACGAACCAGGGCGTCCCGCAGGATCTCGAGTCGACCAGAGCGCTCACGATTCTCGGGGACGCCGCCGGTGACGGGGCGACGGCGCCGACCGAGATCGTCGTCGACACAGGCCGGGCCGGAGGCGCTACCGATCCGACTGTCCTCGCCGCGGTGGACGCGCTGCGGGAGGGGCTCGAGGCCGATCCGGAGACGGTCACGGTCGTGATGGGGCAGGGGCCGCAGTACGTCGACCCGTCATCTCGCTACCTGCGCCTCCAGGCTATCGGGGCCAGCGAGTACGGCACCCCCGGCGCGATGGACTTCGTCGACCGGCTGCGCGGCGTGATCGTGCCGGCGGCCGGCTTCCCGGAGGGGGTGGACGTGTTCGCCGGCGGCGGGCCGCCCTCGAGCGTCGACTTCCTCGACCAGATCTACGGCACGTTTCCCTGGCTCGTGCTCGGCGTGCTCGCGCTGACCTACGTCCTGCTGCTGCGCGCCTTCCGCTCGCTCGTCCTGCCGCTCAAGGCGATCGTCCTCAACCTGCTCTCGATCGGCGCCGCCTACGGCCTGCTCGTCGTCTTCTTCAAGTGGGGAGCGGGCGAGCCGTTCGGGCTGCAGAGCTACGACCAGATCGAGGGCTGGATTCCGGTCTTTCTCTTCGCCATGCTCTTCGGTCTCTCGATGGACTACGAGGTGTTCCTCGTCAGCCGCATGCGTGAGGAGTGGGACGCCGGAGCGTCGAACGAGCGCGCCGTGGCCGTCGGCCTCGCGAAGACGGGCCGGATCGTGACTGCGGCGGGCCTGATCATGATCGCCGCGTTCTCCGGCTTCATGGTCGGGCGCATCCTCGGCCTGCAGCAGTTCGGCTTCGGGCTCGCGGTCGCGATCGCAGTGGACATCACGATCGTTCGCGCGCTCCTCCTGCCGAGCGCGATGGCGCTGTTCGGGCGCTGGAACTGGTGGCTGCCCGGGAAGGTCGCACGGGTCGCACGGGTCGAGCCGTCGCCGCTCGCGCGGAAGCCCGCCGGCGCGGCTGCCACCCCGTAGCGCGGGGTCGCGGGTTTCGGCTCGGCAGCGGCGAGCTATCCTCAGGAGACACGGTAGAAAGCGATGGACGCGCGGACACTCGACGAGTTGAGCGTCGGGCTTCAGGGCCGCCGGCGCTATGCGATCCAGAGCCTCTGCTTGGCAGCCGCCGCAGGCGCGCTCGCCGCGATTCTCTGGACCACGTCGACGACGCTTGCGCTTGCGCTGGCTGCCGGTGCGGCGGTGGAGCTCGTGCTCGTCGCTGTCGCAATCGTCGGCAGGCGCTGGCTGATCGAGCAGCTCGCACTGGAGCCGGAGGCATATGCCTTGCCCGAGGTCAAGGCGTTCGGCGCTCATCTCCTCGAGCCGCGGGCCAGGGCGAGACTGGCCGCGAGCATACGCTCGATGCTGGCAGAAAACGCTCGCCTGGAGCGACGCAGAGTTGTCGCGTCGAGCGTCTACTACCTTCGCGGCCGCGTGGCCCACTACTCCCGCGAGCTCGAAGCGATCGCGGCCGATCTTCTCTCGCCGGCCGTTCTCGTCCAGCCGGTGAGCATCGCCCGCTGCCGCTGGCTGCTGACCCAGGCGGCCGAAAGCCCGCTCTACAACCCGCGGATCCCGGTCGAGGACCTCGGCGTAGCGCTACGCCGGATCAGAGACGGGATGGAGCGCCCCGCGCAGCCGTAGCCGCTCAGGGGGCTCTCAGAGGCGCCGAACGACGTCGTCGAGCGCCTTGCGGTTTGCGGCTGCGCTCCACTCTTCGACCGTTCGACTCTCGACGCGCCGTTCGCTCACCGGGTGGCCGAACGTGAGCACGATCTGGAGCCGCTCCTCCTCGCCCAGGCCGAGGATCGCCGCTGCCCGGTCGTGATCCGAGATGCCGTTCGGCGAGGAGACGATGCCCTCGTTCCATGCAGCGAGGAGCATGTTCTGGGCGGCGCGGCCGCAATCGAAGGCCACCGGCCCCTTGCCGCGCCCGACAATCGCGACGACGAGGGCAGCCGAGCGCAGGTTCTCGGGCACGAAGACGGTCTCGGCCAGGCTGTCGCGCGCTTGGCCCGCCACGACGACGAGCTCCCAGGGCTGGCGGTTCCGCGCGCTGCCGGACAGGCGGCCCGCGTCGAAGATGCGCCGTGCGACGGCGTCGTCGATCTCGCGGTCCGCGTAACGCCTCTCGTCTCGCCGGCTCGCGATCGCCAGCCGCGTGTCCATTGCCGAAGCGTAGCGGCGTGGACGAATCGGCACGAAGCGGTGACCGTCCCGTGCGTCGCGTGCCCCTACCGTCGAGGCATGCTCGCGAGAGCACTCACCCACACGCTCGTCGGCCTCGAAGCCCGACCGGTGGAAGTCGAGGCGCACCTGCAGCTCGGAGTGCCGGCGTTCGCCATCGTCGGGCTGCCGGACAAGGCGTGCCAGGAGGCGAAGGAACGGGTGCGAAGCGGTATCACGAGTGCCGAGCTCGAATGGCCGCTGCGGCGCATCACCGTCAACCTTGCCCCGGCCGACCTGCGCAAGGAGGGCTCCGGCTTCGACCTGCCGATCGCGCTGGCGGTGCTGGCGGCGTCGCGCCAGATCTCGGCGGAGCGTCTGGCCGGGCATGCCGCGCTCGGGGAGCTCGCGCTCGACGGGCGCCTCCGCCCTGTTCCCGGGGCGCTCGCCTGCGCGGAGGCCGCCTGCAACGCCGGCGTCGACCGGCTTCTCTGTCCGGCCGAGTCCGCCGCCGAGGTCGCCCTCGCCGGCATCGAACCGGTTCCCCTGCGCCATCTCGCGGACGCAGGCGCCTACTTTCGCGGCGAGTTGAAGGCGGCGAGCATACCGGCGGCACCCCGCTTGCGGCCGCCCGAGTACCCGGACATGGCCGATGTGCGAGGGCAGGAACGGGCCCGTCGTGCGCTCGAGATCGCCGCGGCGGGACGGCACAACCTTCTGCTGGGTGGGCCGCCCGGAACGGGGAAGACGATGCTTGCCAGGCGGCTCGGCGGCATTCTGCCCCGACTGTCGCTCGAGGAGGCTCTCGAGGTGACGAGGATCCACTCGGTCGCCGGGCTGCTCCCGCCCGGGCGGCCGCTCCTCGAAGCTGCGCCCTTTCGGGCGCCGCACCACACGGCCTCGGCTGCGGCCATCGTGGGCGGTGGGCACGGGCCGGCGCCCGGCGAAGCGAGTCTCGCGCATCGGGGAATCCTCTTGCTCGACGAGCTGGCCGAGTTCCACCGTCCCGTTCTCGAGGCGCTTCGGCAGCCGCTCGAAGACGGGGTGGTGAGCATCGCCCGGGTGACCGGGCGGGCGATCTTCCCCGCCCGCTTCATGCTGGCGGCGACGATGAACCTGTGCCCCTGCGGGGCCCGCGGCGACCCGGGCAGCGAGTGCTCGTGCACGCCTCAGAGGATCGCTGCGTACCACGCCAAGCTGTCGAGGGCGCTGCTCGACCGGTTCGATCTCGTGCTCCTCGTCCCGCGGGCGAGAGCGACCGAGCTCTCGGCGGCGGCCGGAGAGGCGAGCGCCCGCGTGGCGTCACGGGTCGCGGCCGCACGTGAGCGGCTCGACCGCGGCTCGCCGGCTCTCGACGCCCCAGCGTCGACACTCCTCGACAGGGCGGTCGACCGGATACCGCTCTCCGGACGCGGCCGTGCCCGAGTCGTCAAGGTCTCACAGACGTTGGCCTGTCTGGCGGGCGAGGGCCAGGTCTCCGCCGAGCACGTCGCGGAGGCTCTTTCGTATCGAGTCCCGCGCGAGCTGGCAGGCGCTGCATGACGGCGGGCTGGCACGCCGTCGTCCGGGGTGCTCCGGACTTTCCGGCGCGCCTCGGAGCGATCTACGATCCGCCGGCGCGGCTCTATCTCCGCGGAACCAGAGTCGATCTTCTGCACGCGCCGGCCGTCGCAGTCGTCGGAGCAAGGTCGTGCAGCGCGTACGGAAGGCAGGTCGCGCGATGGCTCGGGCGCGAGCTGGCTGCGGCGGGCCTCGTCGTCGTGAGCGGGCTCGCGCGTGGAGTCGACGGCGAGGCGCATCGCGGCGCGCTCGACGTGGGCGGGGCGACTGTGGCGGTCCTCGGCTGCGGGATCGACCGGGACTACCCGCGTGCCCACGCCGAGCTGGCGCGAAGCATCGCCCGCAATGGACTGATCTCGTCCGAGTACCCGCCCGGCACGGAGCCGGCGCCGTGGCGGTTCCCGGCGAGAAACCGGATCGTCGCGGGCCTCTCGCTGGCGGTGGTGGTGGTCGAAGCCAGGGAGCGATCCGGGGCGCTGATCACCGCCGACTTCGCGCTCGAGGAGGGCCGGGAGGTGTTCGCCGTGCCGGGCGAGGTCACGAGCGCCCTCTCTGCCGGATCGAACGAGCTGCTCCGCCTCGGAGCGACGCCTCTGCTCTCGCCCGACGACGTCCTCTCGTCGCTCGGTCTCCAAAGCCCTTCACGGACGCTGCCCGACCTCGAGGGCGCCCCGGCCCTCGTGCTCGCTGCCGTGCGCGACGGGGCGGCGGCGGTCGACGACCTCGTCGCGAAGACGGGGATCGACGCGGGCAGGATCTCCGCAGCGCTGTCGTCGCTCGAGCTCGAAGGGCTCGTCGACTCGAGCGACGGTCTGTACCGGACGACGGCGTGAGGACGCCGACGCCGTCAAGCCCGAGCACGTATCCCGCGAGGAGCGCATCCACGGGAGCACGCTACGGGACGGCTAGGATCACCTCCACAGGCGAACGGGCGCGAGGGAGGTTCGATGGGATTCATGGACAAGCTGAAAGCGGGTGCCGAGCAGGCGAAAGACCTCGCTGGAGACGCGGCAACCCGGGCGAAGGAGGAGGCACGGGGGCTTCAGCAGAAGCGCGAGCTCGGCCAGGCGTACACCGAGCTCGGCCAGACCGCGTACGCGCTCTGGGAGCAGGGAGATCTCACGCATCCGAGCTTGACGTCTCGGGCCGAGCGCGTCCGAACTCTCAAGGAGGAGCTGGAGCAGGGAGCGAAGGCCGATACAGCCGATACGGCTGAGGGAGAAGCCGAGAGCGTGCCGTCCGAGAGCGACGGCGACGAGTCTCCGTCGGCGCCTCCTTCATGAGCAGCGCTTCGCCGCGATGGCGAAACGGCTCGAGGGACATCTGACCCGCTGTCGAAACTGCTAGGGTCGAAGTCGGACCTTCGGCAAACCGGAAAGCCCCTGCAGTTGGCAAAGACAGTCGAGGAACGCGAGCGAGTCGTCGTGCGCTTCGCCGGCGATTCCGGCGACGGGATGCAGCTCACCGGCGACCGCTTCACGAGCGCGACGGCCGTTCTCGGCAACGACCTCGCGACGCTGCCCGATTTCCCGGCAGAGATCCGGGCGCCGCGGGGAACCCTCCACGGCGTGTCGGCCTTCCAGATTCAGTTCGCCTCGCGGGACATCCTCACACCGGGGGACGCGCCGAATGTCCTCGTCGCCATGAACCCGGCCGCGCTGCGGACGAACCTGCCCGCGCTCGTCAAGGGCGGAACACTCGTGGCGAACGAGGACGAGTTCACGGCTCGCAACCTCGAGAAAGCCGGGTACTCGACGAACCCGCTCGACGACGAAAGCCTCTCCGGCTACCAGGTGTTCCGCGTCCCGATGGAGTCCCTCACCCTGCGTGCCACGGAGACGGTGGAGGGTCTGACGAACAGGGAGGCTCAGCGCGCGAAGAACTTCTTCGCCCTGGGCCTCGTCTCGTGGATGTACGGGCGCCCGACCGAGGTCACCGTGGAGTGGATCGGCACGAAGTTCTCGTCGAAGCCGGCGATCCGCGACGCGAATCTGGCTGCGTTTCGGGCAGGCTGGAATTTCGGCGAGACGACGGAGGTCTTCGCCGTCCAGTACGAGGTCAAGCGAGCCCCGGCCGCGCCCGGCGTGTACCGCAACGTCTCGGGGGCGGCAGCGCTCGCCTGGGGTCTGATCGCCGCGAGCGCGCGCAGCGGCCTGCCGCTCTTCTACGCGAGCTACCCGATCACCCCCGCGTCGGAGCTGTTGCACGAGCTCTCCCGCCACAAGAACTTCGGGGTGCGAACGATCCAGGCCGAGGACGAGATCGCAGCGGCGAATCTGGCTCTCGGAGCCGCGTTCGGCGGGCAACTGGGCGTCACGGGCACGAGCGGTCCCGGGATGGATCTGAAGGCCGAGACGATCGGGCTCGCTGTGATGCTCGAGCTTCCGATGGTGATCGTGGACGTCCAGCGTGCCGGCCCCTCGACGGGGATGCCGACGAAGAACGAGGCGGCAGACCTGCTGATGGCGCTCCACGGGCGACACGGTGAGTCGCCGATTCCGATCGTCGCGCCGTTCACCCCCGCCCAGTGCTTCGATGCCGCGATCGAGGCATGCCGTATCGCGGTGAAGTATCGGACGCCGGTGATCCTCCTCTCGGACACGTTTCTCGGGAACTCCTCCGAGCCGTGGCTCATTCCCGATGTGGCCGACCTCCCCGAGATCGACCCTGGCTTCGCGACCGAGCCGAACTCGCCGGACGGCTTCCTGCCCTATCTCCGGGACGAGAGCCTCGCGCGCCCGTGGGCCGTTCCTGGAACGCCGGGGCTCGAGCACCGGATCGGCGGCCTCGAGAAGGAGGACGGCACCGGGAACATCTCCTACGAGGCCGGAAACCACGAGCTCATGACGAGGCTGCGCGCGGGCAAGGTGCGGCAGGTTGCCCACGACATTCCGCCGCTCGATGTCGACGACCCGGACGGCGCCGAGTTGCTCGTGGTCGGCTGGGGATCGACGTACGGTCCCATACGTGCAGCGGTTCGCCGCGTGCGCGACCGCGGCGGCAGCGTCGCGGCGGCGCACCTCCTCCACCTCAATCCCCTTCCCTTGAACGTCGGCGAGGTCCTCAGCGCGTACCCGAGGATCCTCGTGCCGGAACTGAACACGGGCCAGCTGGTTCGTGAGCTGCGGGCTGAGTTCCTCGTTCCCGCCGAGGGGCTCTCGAAGGTCGAGGGGCAGCCGTTCCAGACGGCCCAGATCGAGCAGGAGATCGAGCGGAGGCTCTGACGATGGCTGTCGCGGCGAAGAAAGCATGGAGCTCCGACCAGGAGGTGCGGTGGTGCCCGGGCTGCGGTGACTACGCGATCCTGAACGCGGTGCAGAGCTTCATGCCCGAGCTCGGGCTGCCGCCGGAGCGCATCGTCTTCGTTGCCGGCATCGGCTGCGCAGGCAGGTTCGCCTACTACATGAACACGTACGGAATGCACGGCATCCACGGCCGGGCCGTGCCGCTCGCTTCGGGGCTCGCAGTGGCCCGCCGCGATCTCTTCGTCTGGGTCATAACCGGCGACGGCGACAGCCTCTCGATCGGCGGCAATCACCTGATCCACGCGCTCCGTCGCAACGTCCCCGTCAAGATCCTGCTCTTCAACAACCAGATCTACGGGTTGACGAAGGGCCAGTACTCGCCGACGAGCGAGATCGGGAAGATCACCAAGTCGACACCGTTCGGGGCGCTCGACCACCCGTTCAACCCGCTGGCACTGGCGCTCGGCGCGGAGGCGACGTTCGTGGCGCGGACGCTCGACGTCGACCGCGCCCACCTCACCGATGTGCTCCGCCAGGCCGCCGAGCACAAGGGCGCGGCGATCGTCGAGATCTACCAGAACTGTCCGGTGTTCAACGATCACGCGTTCGACGCTCTGACGGACAAGGAGACCCGCGCCCTCAACCAGATCCGGCTCGTGCACGGCGAGCCGATTCGCTTCGGCGCCGAGGGAGAGCGCGGTGTCGTCCAGCGCTCGGACGGCGGTCTCGAGATCGTGGAGGTCGCGTCCGTCGGGGCCGACGGGCTGCTCGTGCACGACGCGCACCGCCCCGATCCGAGCCTCGCCTTCGCACTCGCCCACCTCTCGGAGCGCCCGACCGGCCCGACCCCGATCGGCGTGTTCCGAGCCGTCGACCGGCCGGTGTACGGCGAGGCGATCGACGACCAGCTCGCTGCCGCCCGCGCCAGCCTCGGCGACGGCGACCTCGAGACGCTCCTCCACGCGGGCGACACCTGGGCCGTCGCCTGAGCGTCTTCGGCGGGTAGGCGGCCGCTCGTACACGCCGTCCGCCGTCCGCGCCGGCGCGGATTGTTCAGTCAGGGAAGAGCTCGGGCTTGTCGCAGGCTCTCCGCCAGAGCTCGTCGTCGATGTTGCGGCCGGTCACGACGAGGACGATCGGACCTGCCGGCTCGCCGAGCTCCGGGAGAGCGGCGAGGGCGGCTCCGGCGGCTCCCTCGACACGGATGCCGGCGGCGGCGAACGCGCCGACGGCCTCGGCGATCGCCCGCTCGGACACGAGGACCATCTCGGTGACGACCTCGCCGAGCACGTCCACCGCGAGCGGCACGGCGACCCTCACCGCGAGGCCGTCCGCGAACGTGGCGGCCGGGCTCTCCCGGGTGAGGACCTGTCCCGCACGCCAGCACTCGACCATCAGCGGCGCTTCCTTCGACTGGACTCCGATCCGGAGCGTGCCGGGAGAGCGTTCGCAGAGCTCGAGCCCGATGCCACCGAGCAGCGCGCCGTTTCCGACCGGCACGACGACGGCGGCAGGCGGCCGGTCGAGCTGGGCGAGGACCTCCGTGGCGATCGCCCGGTAGCCCTCGTACTGCGGCCATTCGGCGCCGTCCTCGAACAGCGGCACCCCCTCGGCCGCGGCATACGATGCCGCCGCTGCCTTCGCCTCGTCGAAGTCGTCGCCGACGAGCCTGAGGTCGGCGCCGAGCTGCTCGATCAGGTCGAGCTTCGCCCGCGTCGCTCCCTGCGGCGCGAAGACGATGGCCCGCATGCCGGTCCGGGCCGCGGCCCAGGCGGTCGCCGCGCCGTGATTCCCGGTCGACGCCGTCACGACCGCGTCCGCGCCTGCCTCGCGAAACGCCTCGAGCGCGGGCAGCGCGCCGCGCCACTTGAAGGCGCCGAGCTCGTGGACGTCCTCGCGTTTCAGGAGTACCTCGTGCCCTCGTGCGAGGTCCGGAGGCGCCGCCTCGAGAGGCGTCGGCGGCGCCGTCAAGCCGTGAGGTCGACGAGTCCGCTCGGGCGCGCCCACATCTCGTCCGCGTAGGTGACGGACTGGCGGGAGAGGTTCCCGGCGTCGTCGTAGCTGTAGAACCCCATGCGCCAGAGCGCCGGCGAGTAGAGGTGGAGCGAGACGGCCAGGGTGCCCCCAGGGTTGCGAACGCAGTGGATCCGTGCCGCGTCGAAGTCGAAGACGGTGCCGGCCGGATGCCGGCGGCTCACCTGACTGATCGCGCCCTCCTGGAGGAGCAGACGATCCTCCGCGAGCTCCCCGTCGGCGATGAACACGGCCCCGCAGGACGAATCGTGGTCGTGGAAGCCCGTGTCCTGCTCCTCGTCCCAGCAGATGAGCCAGATGTCGAGGTGGACGTCGCGGTAGAGCTCCTCGTAGATCCGCTCGGTCGCGTCGTGTCTCACGAGGTGCCGCCAGAGCGACGCCTCGCTGCCGAGCTCGACCGCGAGCTCGGCGAGCCGAGCCTCACTCGAGATCCTCGCCTCCGGGAGTCCGCTCGCGTATCCAGCGCGCGACGTCGCTCATGTCCCGGATGGTAACCCTCCGAGGATCCGGCTCGGGTTCTCGCGCAGCGACGATTCGCTCGACGGCCTCGCCGAATCCGCGCACCGCGTCGAGCGTCGGTCGCGCGTCGATCACGGGCACGTCGCTTCCGTGGACGAGCTGGGTGACGCCGAAGGTCGCGAGGCAGAGCTCGAGCGCGCGCCGACCGTACGAGGACGTGTCGAAGTAGACGTTCGGGTGCATCGCCGAACGGTCGTCGAAGCCGCGCGACCGCAGGCGCTCGACCTGAACGGGAGCGCCGCCGGCGAGGATCGCGAAGATGACGGGAAGCTCTGGGAAGCGCGCCGCGTCACGCGCGAGCCAGGCTGCATAGGCGGCCTGCATCTGTGCGGTGTAGTCGACGACCGCGCTCCACCAGGCCGGAGCGTCGCCGGGGACGTCACGCGGCGGCCCGGGATGCACGAACAGGATCTGTCCGGCTTGCGACAGCTCGTCGAGCAGCAGGTCGAGCCCCGCGACGAGCGACTGCGCCGAGACGCAGGCGCCGGCGAAGCCCTCACGGCAGCTTGCCGCAGCGAGCGCCTGGATCCGGCCCCCAGAAGCGGCGACCAGCTCGAGGATCCCGTTGTGGTAGGCGCGTGCCAGCTCGTCCTCGGGATCGGACAGGTATCCGGGCGGGATCGAGACGACTGCAACGTCGATGCCGTGGCGATCGAGCAATGCGAGACGGACGGCCAGGTCGTGGGAGTCGAGGTCGACCTCGGAATCCAGCTCGCCCGGAGAGTCTGAGCGCGCGCCCGTCGAGGCACGGCGGCTCGCTGCCGGCGCGCCAGCTCGGCGATGAACGCCTCGGGCCACAGGTGCTGGTGGACGTCGTAGGCCGGGTGGCCGCTCACCCGTCGTGCAATGTGTCGGCGAGCCTCATTCGGGCGGCGGCGATCGTCGCCGTCGCCTCGGCCCGGTTGCCGAAGCCGCGCGTCGACGTCTTCTTCTTCTCGAGCTGCTTGTACACCTGGAAAAAGTGCTCGATCTCGTCCCGGAACTCGGGTTGGAGGTCGTGGATGTCGTGCACGCGGCTCCAGGCCGGGTCACGGAGCGAGGCGCACAGGATCTTCTCGTCCGAGCCCTTCTCGTCGGTCATGTAGAAGACCCCGATCGGGCGGACACGGATCCGGCAGCCGGGGAAGGTCGGATCGCCGACGAGGGCCAGGGCGTCGAGCGCGTCACCGTCCTCGCCGAGCGTGCCCTCGATGTAGCCGTAGTCGGCCGGGTAGCTCATCGACGTGAACAGGCGGCGGTCGAGCACGATGCCGCCGAGGACGGGGTCGAACTCGTACTTGTTCCGCGATCCGGCCGGGATCTCGACGAAGACGACGATGTCCTGCTCGCTCACGGCTTGGAGGATAGTCCGTCACCGGCGCACAAGCGCAGCGCGGACACCGCCGGCACCGAGTGTCATCCAGCCGGCGCTCCCGCTAGCTCAGGATCGAGGACGACGACCGTCCGGGCGCCTTCCCCTCGCCGGAGCCGCTCGAGCGCCTCCTCGACCCCGTCGAGGTCCGTGAGATGAGTGACGACATTGCCGACGTCGAGATCACCCGTCGTCGCGAGCCCCGCCAGCTGGCCGATCTCAGCCGCGGGGTTGCCGGAGCCGTAGAACGAGCCGCGCAGCGACTTCTCGGACAGGAAGTCGATCGCGGGCACGCACGCCTCGACGCCGACCGGCGCGAGCCCGACGACAACGGCGGTGCCGCCCGGCCGGAGTGCTTCCCACGCGAGCCGGATCGTCTCGGCCCGGCCGACGACCTCGAATGCGTGATCGACGCCCCCGCCGGCGATCCTGCGAACCTGTCGCGCCGGATCCTCCCCTGTCGCTTCGACCAGATGAGTTGCGCCGCGCGCTCGGGCGAACTCGAGCTTCTCGGGCAGCCGGTCGACCGCGATGATCGGGTCGGCCCCGGCGAGGCGGGCGGCTGCTACGACCTGGAGCCCGACGCCGCCGCAGCCGACGACGCAGACGCTCTCGCCGGCCGAGACCCCGGCCGCGTTCCGGACCGCTCCGAAGCCCGTGACGACCGCACAGCCGACGAGGCACGCCTGCCAGAGCGGCAGCTCGTCGGGGATCGGCACGACCGAGGCCGCCGGGACGACGCAGCGCTCGGCGAAGCACGCGATCCCGAGGAACTGCTTGAGCGGCTCTCCATCCGGCGTTCGGATCCGGAACGACCCGTCGAGCGAGGTCCCGGCGAAGGTCGCCTTCGACGTCGTCTCGCAGAGCATGCTCCGGCCCTCGAGACAGCGCCGGCACGTGCCGCACGCCGGCAGGAAGCAGAGGCGAGACGTGGGTACCGGGAGAGAGGTGGTGGACGCCGCCGCCGACCTCCTCGACGATTCCGGCCCCCTCGTGCCCGAGGACGGTCGGGAAGCGGTCGCCTGCCAGGTGCCCGTCCGCGCAGTGGAGGTCCGAGTGGCACACGCCGGCCGCCGCGATCCGCACGAGCACCTCCCCGGGTGCCGGGCGGTCGAGCGTCACCTCCTCGATCGAGGCGCGATCGCCCGGCCGGCGGAAGACTGCCGCGCGGACGCTGGTCACCCGACCCGGAACTCCTCGAGCGCCTCGAGGTCGGGCGTGACGCCGAGGCCGGGGCCCTCGGGCGGCGTGATCGTCCCGTCGGGCTCGATCTCGAGCGGAGCGGGCAGGATCCCGTCGCGGCGCTCCGGAGTCCAGGCCGGCGGGTCGAACGGCACCTCCAGGAACGGGCACGTCGAGACGGCGAGCGCGAGATGCAGGTTGGCGAGCAGCCCGTAGCCGTTCGTCCAGGTGTGGGGCGAGAAGGCGCGCCCGCACAGATCGGCCAGTCCTGCGATGCGGCGAGCCCCCGAGATGCCCCCGGCGAGCACCACGTCGGGCTGGATGACGTCGACGCCGCCGCGCAGGATCAGGTCGCGGGCCTCGGACTGGTGGCGCACCATCTCGCCGGCGGCGATGCGAAGCGTCGTTCGCTGGCGCAGCAGCGAATAGCCCTCGACGTCGTCGGTGCGAAGCGGCTCCTCGAGCCAGTAGACGCCCAGCCGCTCGAGCTCTCGCGCGCACTGGGCGGCGGTCGCCACGTCCCAGCGGGGTGCGCGGTCGCCCGCCATGCGCCAGCCGTGGTTCGCGTCGACCATCAGCTCCATGCGGGGCCCGACTGCGTCCCGAACCTGCTCGACGAGCTCGACGTCACGGCGCCAGTCGGCGTCCAGGAAGCGGAGCTTGACCGCGCGGATGCCTGCGTCGCGAAGCGCGACGACACGGCGCGCCCGTTCGTCGCCGCCGACAGGCTCACCGCTCGACGCGTAGGCGAGGATCCGGTCCGACCGTCCGCCGAGGAGCCGCCAGAGCGGCTGGTCGACCACCCGCCCGACGAGATCCCAGACCGCCACCTCGGCCGTCCACGGCCGCCCGCCGTGGAAGTCGACCGTCTCGCAGATCTCCCGTACGAGCTCGGTTCGAAGCGGATCCACCCCTCGCAGATGCCGCTCGAGCTCGGCCGCGTCCGGAAGATGGTCGCCGCTCGCGTAGCCGGCGATATCCTCGTCGGTGCGGACGATCACGAGCGTCGCCTCGAGCCGTGTTCGCGGCGCGGGATCCCAGGCCGCCCGGAACGGCGGCTCCAGCGGGAACGCGTAGCGCCGCGTCTCGACGGCGGAGATCCTCACTCAGCCGCCCGTGTAGTACGCGTTGGTGGCGTCCTCGCGGCGTGAGGCGAGAGCGAGGACGTCGTCCGCTGAGGGCGGCGAGACCGCGTCCACGATGGCCGCCCGGACCGCCTCCCTGTTCGCGAGGCGCACTGCTCGCTCGTCGTGCGCTGCCGGGTCGACCCACACGGCGACCAGCAGCAGGAGCTCGGGCACGTCGGCCGCGTCGAGAACCCCTTCGTGGACGGCGTCGAGCACGCCCTGGGCGATTCCGAGCTGTGCAGCGCCCCAGGTCATCTTCGACAGCGTCTCGCCCTCGAGCGTCGACTTGTTGACGACGAGCGTCGTCGGCCGCACCAGCGTTCCGAGCTCGAGGCAGGCGAGGAACGGCAGATGTCCGGGCCGCGGCGAGGCAAGGGCGCCGGCCAGCGCCGCGGCCGTCACGGATCCTCTGCGCGCGACGACGACGTTGATGTGGCTGCCGTTCGGCACCTCGCCGGACCAGCCTTCGCCGATCCGGCCGTCGAGTGGGTCATCCATCGAGTTCCTTTCCGTCGAGGTCGAGGACGACGCGGAGCGCAGTCCCGGACGACATCAGGTCGAACGCCTCGCCGACG
The DNA here is from genome assembly GCA_963797645.1 of uncultured Thermoleophilia bacterium. Classification (GTDB taxonomy): domain Bacteria; phylum Actinomycetota; class Thermoleophilia; order Gaiellales; family Gaiellaceae; genus CAWCQC01. The sequence continues at coordinate 148,069 of CAWCQC010000008.1, forward strand.
CCCTCGAGCGGGAGTCGGTGGGAGATGAGGCGATCGAGCGGAAGGCGGCCCGAGCGGTAGAGCGCGAGAATCGGCGGGAAATCGCGCTCCGGCTTCGACGAGCCGTAGATCGACCCGAGGATGCGGCGCTCGGTTCGCGGAATCTGGAGTGCCGGGAAGGAAACGCTCGCGTCCGCCCGGGGAATGCCGACCAGGACGGCCGCCCCGCGCGCCCGGCAGGAGAGGAACGCGCAGGTGGCGGCGTCGGGCCGGCCGGTCGCTTCGATCGCATAGTCGACGCCCCCGCCGGACGCCTCGCGAACGAGCTCGGCGGTCGCGTCGGCATCGCCGGCCCAGGGGACCGTGGCCGTCGCGCCGAGCTCGGCCGCCGCCGCGAGCTTCTCCGCGGCAAGATCGACGGCGACGATCGGCTCGGCGCCGGCGGCCGCCGCGGCAAGCAGCGCAGAGAGCCCGACGCCGCCGCAGCCGATCACGCACACACGGTCACCCGGTCGCACGCCCGCCGTCCGCCACACGGCGCCGACCCCGGTCGCGATCGCGCAGCCGACGAGGGAGGCGACGTCGAACGGAACGTCGTCGGGAATCGGCAGGCACGACCGCTCGGCGACGACGGCATGGTCTGCGAATGTCGAGAGGAGCGAGTAGTGGTACACGGGCTCACCGTCCCGGGAGAGGCGCGGCGTTCCGTCGAAGAGGCCGCCGTGGCCCATGGCCGACCAGGCGGTGCGACAGAGATGCGGCAGATCTCGAAGACACTCCTCGCAGCGCCCGCACCAGGGAAGCCACGACAGAGCCACATGCGTGCCGGGCCGGAGCGACGACCCCGGGCCGGACTCGACCACCACGCCCGCTCCCTCGTGGCCGAGGACGGCGGGGCAGCGGGTCTCGGCCGTTCCGTCGATCGCGTTCAGGTCGGAGTGACAGACGCCGCTCGCGTGGATCCGGACCAGCACCTCGCCGGGGCCGGGCGCCGCGAGGTCGAGCTCCACGACCTCGAGCGGCGCGCCGGTCCTCGGCAGCACCGCCCCGCGAATCCTCACCGGCCGGCCTCCGCGGGCGCCTCGAGCGGAGCGCCGTCCGTCGGCAGCGCCTGGAGCCGCCGCAGCTCGTCGATCGGGATATGGCACCGCATCATGTGGCCGGGCTCCACCTCGGCGAGCGGCGGTTCCTCCTGCTCGCAGATCTCGCCGATCTTCCGTGGGCAGCGCGTGTGGAAGACACAGCCGGACGGTGGATCCGCGGCGCTCGGGATCTCGCCCTCCAGCCTGATCCGCAGCCTCTCGGTCCCGTCGACCGTGGGCACGGCCGACAGCAGCGCTTCCGTGTACGGATGGTGCGGCCCGGAGAAGACCCGCTCTGCCTCTCCGAGCTCCATGAGCCGGCCGAGATAGAGAACCGCGATCCGGTCCGAGAGGTAGCGGACGACCCCGAGATCGTGCGAGATGAACACGTACGCCGTGCGGTCGTCGCGCTGGAGCTCTGCGAGCAGGTTCAGGATCGCAGCCTGGACGGAGACGTCGAGGGCCGAGGTCGGCTCGTCGCAGACCACGATCTGCGGGTTGCCGGCGAACGCACGAGCGATGGCGACCCGTTGCTTCAGCCCGCCCGAGAGCGAGGCGGGACGTACGGTCAGATACCGATCCGCGAGGCGCACCGAGCGCGTGAGCTCGACGAGCCGCTCGTCGCGCGCCTGGCCGCGCAGCCCGCCCAGCCGCGTCAGCGCCCGGCCGACGATCCGGCGCACCGTGTGGCGCTGGTTGAGAGCGGAGTCGGGGTTCTGGAAGACGATCTGAACCGCCCGGATCTCGTCCCTCGAGCGCTTGCCGATCGTCGCGCCGAGCGGCTTGCCGTTCAGCTCGAGCGCCGAGTTGTCGTCGGGCGCCGAGATCCCGAGCAGGACGCGGGCGAAGGTCGTCTTGCCGCTTCCCGACTCGCCCACCAGGCCGAGCGTCTCGCCCGGCCAGACCTCCAGCGAGACGTCGGACAGCGCGTGGATGCGGTGGCCGGACTGCCGGAACGTCTTCGACACGCCGTTCGCGTTGACGATCGGCACGCTCGCGCGATCGAGCGTCGGCCGGCTCGCCGAGCTCCTCCGGAATGACGCGTGGGATCGACTGCGCGCGCTCGTGGTAGAAGCAGCGCGTCGAGCGGTTGCCGAGGTCGAAGGGCGGCGGCTCCTCGCTGCGGCAGCGGTCGTCGGCGAGCGCACAGCGGTCGGCGAAGACGCAGCCGGGAAGGTCGGCGCCCGGCGACGGCAGGAAGCCGGGAATGGTGTCGAGCCGGCCGTGGTCCTTCCGCTGCCCGCCCCGCGGAATGCAGCGGAGCAGGCCGACCGTGTACGGGTGGCGCGGGTCGTCGAACAGCGCCCGCGCCGGGCCTTCCTCGACCAGCTTCCCCGCGTAGAGCACTCCGACGCGGTCGCACATCTTCGCGATGACGGCGAGGTTGTGCGAGATGAAGAGGACGCTCGTCCCGAACTCCTGGCGGAGGTTCAGGACGAGCTCGAGCACCTCCGCCTCGACGGTCGCGTCGAGGCCGGTGGTCGGCTCGTCCAGGATCAGGAGCGTCGGATCCTTGGCGAGCGCCATGGCGATGACGACCCGCTGCTGCATGCCGCCCGAGAGCTGGTGCGGATAGCGCTGCATCACCGAGGCCGGGTCGGCGATCCGCACCTTCCGCAGCATCTCGATGCTCCTGTCCCTGGCTTCGCCGCCGTTCGCGCCTCCGATCGCGTAGACCTCCCCGAGCTGCTTCCCGATCCGTATCGAGGGGTTGAGCGCCCGGCCGGGATCCTGGTACACCATCGAGACGCTCGTCGAGCGCAGCTCGCGCAGGTCGGCTGTGCCCATGGTGAGCACGTCCCGGCCGGCGACGCTGATGCCGCCCTCGCGGACACGCCCGTTTCGCGCCAGGTAGCCGACGACGGCGAACGCCGCCGTCGACTTGCCGCATCCCGACTCGCCCACGAGGCCGTAGCTCTCGCCCTGGCCGATGTGGAAGGTGAGCCCGCGCAGCACCTGGCGGTCGTGACCGCGGATCCGGTAGGCGACGTCGAGGTCGACGACGTCGAGAGCGTTCGGCGACCCGGTCGCGCTCATCGGTCGACCACCGCCTGGATCCCGTCCGCGACGAGGTTCACGGCGACGGCGAGGGACGCGATCGCGAGCGCGGGGAAGAGGGTCGGCCACCAGATGTTGCCGGAGATGAGGCCGTAGTTCTCTGCGATCTGGAGACCCCAGTCGGGGGACGGTGGCTGGATGCCGAAGCCGAGGAACGAGAGCGTCGCGACCGCGAAGATCGCGTAGCCGAGCCGCACCGTGAACTCGACGATGATCGGCGGGAGCACGTTCGGGAGGATCTCGGCGAACATCACGTGCGGGGCGCGTTCACCGCGCAGCCTCGCCGCGGACACGTAGTCGAGCTCCCGCTCGCTCAGCACCGTGGCGCGCACCGTTCGCGCGATGATCGGAGCGAAGACGATGCCGATCACGACGATCACGGTCCAGCTCGAGGGGCCGAGCGCCGTGATGACGAGGATCGCCAGCACGATGAGCGGGATCGCGAGGAACGCGTCGACGATCCGTGAGAGCGTCTCGTCGACGAAGCCCCGGAAGTAGCCCATCACGAGCCCGAACGCCGTGCCGAGCACGGTGCCGAGGATCGTCGCGAGGAGCGCGACGACGATGATGCTGCGCGCGCCGACGATGACGCGCGACAGGACGTCTCGGCCGAGCTGGTCGGTTCCGAACCAGTGTGCGCTCGACGGGCGACTGGAGAGTGTCCGGGCTGGGCGCGAGGTAGTCGTACGGGGCGAACAGCGTGCCGAAGATCGCGCAGACGGCCCACCAGAGGACGATCAGGGCTCCCACGATGAACGTCGGCGATCGAAGAGGGCGCGAAGCGTCTCGCGCCTGGCGGCCTTGATCTCGCTCGTGTCCCTCGCGGCTGGCGCGGTGGTCGTTGTCATTCGCGCGCTCCGTAGCGGATCCGCGGGTTGAGCACCGAGTAGAGCAGGTCGGCGATCAGCGTGGCCGCGATGTAGACGAGCGCGACGGTGAGGACGCCGGACTGGAGCACCGGGAAGTCCTTCTTCTTCGCCGCGTCGTAGATCAGCCGCCCGATGCCGTTGTAGTTGAAGAGCAGCTCGATCGCGACGAGCCCGCCGATCAGGTAGCCCATCTGGACGGCGATCACGGTGATCGTTGGGAGGAGCGAGTTCCGTAGCACGTGACGGCGAACGACGGTTCTCCGCGGAAGGCCCTTGAGCACGGCGGCTGCGCGTGTAGTCCGAGTCGAGAGCCGCCACCGTTCCGGCACGTGCCATGCGCGCGATGTACCCGAAGAGGACCGCCGTCAGCGCGAGCGCCGGGAGGAGGAGGTACTTGATCTGGACGGGGACGCTGCTTCCGGCAGGGGCAGTGGCCGTGATCGGGAGCCATTCGAGCCAGATCCCGAAGATCATGATCAGGACGATGCCGGTCACGAACTCGGGCACCGTCGAGAGCGACAGTCCGGTGACGGTGATCGACGCGGTCGGCCGGCCGGTTGACGTGCAGCGCGGCGAACACGCCGCCGATGATGCTGAGCGGCACGACGATCACGAACGCGACCGCCGCGAGTTTGAGCGAGTTGACGAGCGCGTCCCCGATGAGCTCCGAGACAGGGATCTGGAACACATACGACGTGCCCATGTCTCCCTGCATGAAGCCCGCTGAACCAGTCCCAGTAACGGCGTCAGGAGAGGGTCGTAGTAGCCGAGCTCCTCGTTCAGCGCCACGACGCCGGCGTTGTCGGCGAACGGGCCGAGGATCGCGCGGCCTGGATTGCCCGGGAGCACCTGCGCGCCGATGAAGACGATCACGCTCACGAGCCAGAGCGTGATGAGTGCGAGCCCGAGCCGGCGGAGGATGAAGCGGGTCACTGCGGCGACGGGCGGGCGCCGGCGGCAGGCGAGCTCCGCCGGCGCCCCGGTTGTCCTTAGGCTGAGATGGAGGCTCTGTCGAGGAAGACCTGGCCGACCGCCGTGGTCACGACACCGCTGACGTTCGTTCCGAACGCCGAGAGGAACTTGTAGAAGTAGGCGAAGATGATCGGCGTCTCGTCGAGCAGGAGCGTCTGCGATCTGGCCCGCGATCTCCTGCTGCTTCTGGAGATCGGCCGTTCGCGATGTACTGCGGCGACGAGGCGTCGTACTCCGGGTTCTTGAAGTGCGCCGCGTTCCACGTGCCCTCGGACAGGAGCGGCGCGCCGAGCAGGTGTTCGGCACGCTCGCGGTGGGCGTAGTCGACGAGGCTCATGATCGAGTCGAGCCACGGCGAGTTCCCGAAGATCGCCGTCGCCGTAGTACGTCGTGAGGTCCTGGACGACCAGGTTGATCTCGACTCCGATCTGCTTCGCCGCCGCCTGGACGAGCTGCGCGTACTGCGGCACCTCGACGGTCTTGGCGACGTTCATCTGGGTCTTGAAGCCGTTCGGGTAGCCCGGCGTCCGCAGGAGCTGCTTCGCCTGGTCGAGATCTTGCGCCCGCTGCGGGACCGACGTGTCCGTCATGGGGGTAGAAAGGCGCCATCGGGCTGTCGTTCCCGAGGTCGGCGAAGCCCTTCCAGAGCGTGTCGATGATCGCCGGGCGGTCGAGGGTCAGCGCGATCGCCTGCCTGACCCGCTTGTCGTCGAACGGCTTCATGTCGTTGCGCATCGAGAGCTGCCGGTGGGGCGTCCGGGGGCTGCGAGGACCTGAAGCTGTCAGGGTCGGCGAGGATCGCCTGTCCGCCGACAGCGCCGAACTGGTCGATGCCGTCGACCTGCTTGCCGACGAGCGCGAGGACGTGCGGCCTGCTCGTCCTCGTAGTACGTGACCTCGATGCGCGTCGAGCAGTGCCGGCGTGCCCCAGTAGCTCTCGGATTGCGCGCGAGGCTCGCACCGACCTTGGGCGTGTACGAAACGCGTCGTGAACGGCCCGGTGCCGATGAACGTGTTGTCCCAGTCCGCCGGGTCGTAGTTCTCCGGGAGGATGATCAGGTTGTAGTTGTCCGAGGAGACGATGTACGGGAACGAGCCGTATTCGGTGCGTCGAGGGTGAAGACGACCGTGGTGTCGTCGGTCGCCACGGCTGTCCCGGCCGAGAGGACGCCGCCGAACGCCGAGAGCGCGTTCGCCTTGTTCGCAGGATCGGCATGGAGGTTGAACGTCGTCGGCGACGTCCTTCGCGGTCATCGGCGTTGCCGCCCGTCATAGAACGTGACACCCTGGCGGATCGTGAACGTCCACTCGCGTCAGGTCCGTCGTTCGGCGTCCAGCTCTCGGCGAGCTGCGGCGTGCAGCTCGGGCTCGCCGAGCGACAGCGTCGAGGAACTCGCCCGTCAGAGCCCGTTCATGACGAGGCCGCCCTGGTCGAGCAACGGTGACCGGGTTGAGCGTGCCGGCCGGCGTCGTCGATCCGAGCCGGAACGTGCCGCCTGCTGCCGGCGGTGCGGTTGTTTCCGCCGGGGCACCGGTGTCGGCGCCGCCGGTGTCGGCCGGCGCCGTCGTCTCGCCGCCGCCGCCGCTCCTCGCCGCCACCGCCGCACGCCGCCGCGAGGAACGCGACCATCGGGATCGACATGCCGATGACGGTTCCGCGGCGGACGAAGTCGCGCCGGCTGAGCCTGCCGGCCGCGTACTCGTCGATGATGTGGTTCTCGACCTCGCTCCGCTCCTTGCGGATCTCGTCGACCTCTCGCTGGGTCTCGTCCATGCCCGGTTCTCCTCCCGTTTCGTTCGGCCCTCGCCGCTTATTGCAGCTGGCGCCGCCGGTGTCAACCGTCCGTACACCTGAACAGACGTGCGTTTCGCCCTCCGGTTAGACGGCTTCGTCGGGCTTCTATACCGGCCAGGTCTCCTTCCGGTAGCCCATGTCCCAGAACATCCACTCGTACCGCGACGCCTGCACGAAGATGTCGCGCACGCGCTCGAGGTCGGTCGCGAGAGGGTCTCGCCGAGCCGGTCGGTCAGCGCGAGCCATTCGCGCATGCTCTCGGCGTACTCCTCGCCGCCGTACGTCTCGAGCCAGCGTCGGTAGACGGGATCGGGCGAGCCGCGCGCTCGACGAGCTCCTTCCCGACCTCCCAGTAGATCCAGCCGCAGGGGAGGATGGCCGCGACTGCGTCGGCGTAGCTGCCGGTCTGGACGACGCGGAGGATGTAGCTCGTGTAGGCGAGGTTCGTCGGCGCAGGGGACGCCTCCGCGGCCTCGTCCGGGTCGATTCCCATCTCGCGGAAGAGCGTCGCGTGAAGCTCGCGCTCGACCTCGAGCGCCGAGAGCGCGCTCCGTGTGAACACCTCGGTGTCGGCCGTCCCGGGCGCACGCCCGGCGGTGATCGCGAGCGCCTTCGCGTAGTCGCGAAGATAGACCGAGTCCTGGATCACGTAGAAGCGGAACGCATCGCGGTCGAGGGTGCCGTCGGTGAGCCCGGTCGAGGAAGGGATGCGCGAGGATAGCGGCGTAAACGTCCTCGATCGACGACCACAGGTCGCGGGTGACCACGGGTGCGCTCGCCGCCGTCGCCATGGAGTCGAGAGAATACCGCGTCATGGAGGTGCGGACAT
>CAWCQC010000009.1:0-7866 GCA_963797645.1 uncultured Thermoleophilia bacterium
CACCAGGGGCGTGGCCCAACCGTTCGCATCGGCCCTGGGCGCTCCCACCAGATCCCGCCGACGGGGGTAGCGCCGGGCACACACCGAAATGGATTGATGGAGCTACGTCGGCGCACCGGAGAGCACTCCGATACCAGACGTTTCCGGGCACGCTGTGCGCTAAGGCTTATCCGAACTCATCGAGGCTCCCGCTGGATAGAAGCGGACGTCATCGAGCCGAGGTAGAGCTCGGCCACGCGCGGGTCGAGCAGCAGTCCGGTGCCCGTGCCCTCGTGCGCGTTGCGCCCCATGTCGAGCGCGTAGCCACGGTTGGAGAGGGCGAGCGCGCGGCGGGCGTTCTGCTCGACCATCACGATCCCGATCCCCTTGTCGCGGATGCCGTCGAGCTCGGAGAAGACCATGTCCATCGCCTGCGGTGACAGCCCGGCGGACGGTTCGTCGAGGAGAAGAAGTGACGGCCGGGCGACGAGAGCGCGCCCGAGCGCGAGCAGCTTCCGCTGACCACCCGAGAGAGTTTCCGCCCGCTGGCGCCCCCGGTCGCGCAGGAGCGGGAGCAGGTCGACCACTGCCGCGACGGCGTCGCTCCGTTCGCGGCGCGGAAGCGCCTGCGCGCCGACGCTCAGATTCTCCGAGACGGTCAGCGTCGGAAAGACGTTGTCGAGTTGCGGCACGAACCCGAGGCCGCGCCTCGTCAGCCGGTCCGGCCGATTGCCGGTGACGTCGTCGCTGTGAAAGAGCACCGAGCCGCTCGTCGGGCGGACGATCCCCGCGATCGCCTTGAGGAACGTCGACTTCCCTGCGCCGTTCGGGCCGATGATCGAGACGATCTCGCGGGCGCGCGCGTGCATCGTGACTCCCCGGAGCACCGGGACGCCGTCGTAGCCCGCGTGCAGGTCCGTCACGGCGAGCGCAACCTCGCTCATGCGTGAGCCCCGAGATAGGCGTCGATCACGCGCGAATCGCCCCGCACCTCGTCGGGCGTTCCCTCCATCAGGATCGCGCCCTCGTTCATCACGACGACGCGATCGCTCGCCTGCATCACGAAGCCGAGGTCGTGCTCGACGATGAGGAAGGCGATCTCCCGCGAGGCTCGCAGCTCGAGCACATGGTCGAGCAGTTCTTCGCGCACTGCGGGGTTGACCCCCGCCATGGGCTCGTCGAGAAGTATCAGGCGTGGCGACGCCATCAGGATCCGCGCCAGGTCGAGCAGCTTGCGTTGACCGCCGGAGAGCGTTCCCGCGAGAGCGTCGGCGTGCCCGTCGAGGCGGACGAGCCGAAGCAGGTCGTGCGCCTGCGCTGTCACCTCTCGCTCGCGACGCCGGACCGCGCCACGACGGCGACGAGCTCACCAAGCTCTCGCCCGGGTGCGCCGGGGCGGCGAGCCGGACGTTGTCGAGAACCGTCATCCGTGTCAGAGCGCGGGCGGTCTGGAACGTCCGTCCGAGACCGGCCCGGACGATGACGTGTGGCGGACGGCGGTCGATGCGCTGCCCGGCAAGCTCGATGCGCCCGTCGTCCGGCCGGAGGAACCCGGAGATGCAGTTGAAGAGCGTCGACTTACCGGCGCCGTTGGGGCCGATCAGCGCGGTGATCGATGCCGGCTCGACCGCCAGCGATGCGTCGACGACGGCGCGGACGCCGGCGAATGCCTTGCTCACCCCGCGTGCGTCGAGCAGCGCGCTCATTCGAGGACCATCTCCTCGCGCCGTCCGAGGAGGCCCTGCGGACGAAAGAGGACGAGCGCGATGATCGCCAGCCCGATCACCATCAGCCGGACGTAGGCACGATCGGCCGAGTCGAGATAGGAGAAGGGCGCGAAGTCGAAGAACCGCGTCGCCGAGAAGAGGAAACCGAACACCACCGCCCCGACCGGCACCGCCCACACGCGACCGACGCCGCCGAGGATCAGGATCATCCACCCGAAGAACGTGATGAGCGGCTGGAAGGCGTCGGGGCTGAAGAACGAGAACTGCCACGCGTAGAAGCACCCGGCGAGGCCGGCCAGCGCGGCGCCGACCGCGAGCGCCTGGATCCGGTAGCCGAAGACGTCCTTGCCGAGGGACGACGTCGCGTCTTCGTCCTCGCGGATCGCGCGCAGCACCCGTCCCCACGGTGTCCGTGCGAGCCGGGCTGTCAGCCACAGCAGAACGAGCGTGATGCTCCAGACGATCAAGAGCATTACGACGTCCCTGTCTCCGATGTGCAGCCGCGTGCCGACCCAGCCCTGGAAGCGCTCCCACTGCCCGTTGTACTGCGTGGCGGCGCCCGGCCCGCCGAGGTTGATCGTGCCTTGGGCGCCGCCCGTCAGCCCGTCCTCGTTGGTCGCGACCCAACGCACGATCTCGCTGAACGCGATCGTCACGATCGCGAAGTAGTCGCCGCGGAGGCGGAGGGTCGGCAGGCCCACGAGAACGCCCGCGAGGGCGGCGGCTCCGATTGCGAGCGGAGTGGCGAGCCACATGCTCCACCCCTCCTTCGCAACCAGGATCGCCATCGTGTACGCGCCGATCGCCATGAACCCGACCTGGCCGAAGTTCAGGAGACCGGCGAGGCCGAACTGCACCTGCAGCCCGAGCGTGAACAGCGTGTAGATCCCGGCCATGACGCCGACGAAGGCCCAGAACTCCGCGCTCGTCAGGATGCTCATACGGCGCGCACCCGGCCGAAGAGGCCCTGGGGCCTCATCAGCAGCGCGACGATGAGGACGACGAACGCGACGACGGGCTTGTAGACGGGGTCGACCCCACCGCCGAAGCCCTCCCACGTGGAGAGCTCCGTCGCCACGCCCAGGACGAGACCACCGGCGAGCGCGCCGTAGGCGCTCCCGATCCCTCCCAGCACGACGGCAGCGAACACGGGCAGGAGGAGCTGGAAGCCGAAGTTCGGGTCGAACGTGCTCTGCACGAGCGCCGCGAGGACACCGGCGATGCCCGCGGTGAGGCCCGAAATGATCCAGGTCGTGAGGATCACACGGTTGACGTCGATGCCCGAGAGTTGTGCGAGCACACGGTCGTCCGACATCGCGCGCATGACGCGGCCCGTCGAGGTCCGCGCGAGAAACACGCCGATCACCACGATGGCGACCGCAGCCGTCACGATCGTCGCAACCTGCGCGAGAGACAGACGGACGTCGCCGACGACGTACACCTTGAAGGGATCGACGTCGTAGGCCCGGGGCTGCGGCCCCCAGATCAGCAGCATCGCCTGACGCAGGACCAGCGCGACGCCGATCGACGCCAGAAAGAGGCTCATGAACCCGGCCCGTCGACGGCGAAGCGGGCGCCAGAGCACAAGATCGAGGGCGACCGAGAGGACGGCCACTGCCGCCATCGCGAAGACAGCCGAGGCGACCATGGGCAGGCCGAGTGTTGCGTTCGCGAAGAACCCCGCGAACGCGCCGAAGGCCATCATGTCGCCGTACGCAAAGTTGACGAGGCGGAGGATCCCGTAGATCAGCGAGATGCCGACGGCGGCAATCGCGTACACCGATCCGGTCACGAGGCCGTTCACGAAGAGCTGCAGGAACACGTTCAGATCACCTGCGGCTCGGGGACGGTGCGTCCCTCCTGGAAGCGTCGGCTGTCAAGGATGGCGAGCACCGTATCGTCATCGCCGACGACCGCGCCCGCGACGATGCGTCCGACCGCGGGGGCGATCATGAACCCGTGGCCGCTGAAGCCCGCGGCGACGTAGAGCCGGTCGTGCCCGTCGACCGCGCCGAGGATCGGTTGTCGATCGGGGGTGACGTCGTAGGCGCCGCTGACGATCACGTCGAGGTCGATGTACGCGAGCACGGGGAGCAGCTCGGCGATGACCGCGCGAACGTTCCGGCGCCATCCGGCCGCCCCGGCCTCCGGGGTTCCGGTCGCACCCAGGTCGCTCGCGAGGACGCGACCGCCGTGCAGCTGCTTCGCCGCGAAGCGTCGCTCCGGCGATACGACGAGCGGCTCGAGCAGGCGCTCGCGAATGGGCGCGCTGAGGAAGAGGTGCCTCGGCTCGCGCTCGATCGGGAGGTCGACGCCGAGGGGCGCGACGAGATCCCTCGTGTCGGCACCCGCGGCGATCACGAGAGCCGGTGCACTGAAGCGTCCTGCCGAGGTCTCCAGCAGCCACGCCCCGACCGTCGGCGCGATCGACTCGACCGTGGCGATGCGCACGTCCACCCGGCGACCCATCGCGGCGATCGCGGCCTGCGGCTCGCCCATGTACCCGTCCTCCGGGCAGTACGAGCCTCCGACGATCGACACCGGATCGAGCCCCTCCACGAGCGCCGCCGCCTCCGCCGGCGAGACGACGCGCGAGGGAACGCCCGCGTCGTTCTGGACGCGAACGTTCGCCCGCAGACGCGCGAGCGCCTCGTCGGTATGGGCGACGAACAAATAGCCGCACGACGCCCAGGCGAGCGGCACCGGCGACTCGAGGCGCTCCTCGGCAGTGCGCCACCACGCGAGGGACTCCATCGCGAGCCCGCAGTTGACCGTCGTCCCCCACTGGAGCCGGACGCCACCCGGCTGGATGCCGGACTGTCCTTCGGCGACGCCCTTCCGCTCGAGGACGACGACCTCGGCCCCCCGAGCCCGCAGCTCCAGCGCGATCGCCAGCCCGACGACCCCGGCGCCGACCACCAGGGCGTCGGCCGAGGAGCGCGGCACGGTCATCCGGCGCGGCATCGTAGTCCCGACCGGATCGTCATCTCAAGCCCGAAATGTCGCGTCGAACTCCGCGGCCGACGTGCAAAGTCTCGTCTTGAAAGCTGCCGGAGGATTCGGGATGATCCCCGCCGTCCGGCCGCGGCCGGCGAGCCGGCATCCCGAAGGAGGATCTGCATGAGGAAACGGATGATGCCCACCAAGCTCGCCGCCGTGGTCGCGGTCGCCCTCGCTGCGATCGCGTCCACGGCTAGCGGGGCCGTCGCGTCTCACACCGCGTCGCCGCGAACGTGCGCGTTCGAGCTGCGCATCGGCAACGTCCTCCCGTTCACGGGCGACCTCGCTGCGTACGGCGCCAACATGGACCGTGCCGTCAAGCAGGCGATCGTGCTCCAGAACGCTGCGCTCAAGAAGGCGGGCCTCACGAGAGCCTCCGTCCGGCTCGTCGGGTCGGAAGACGGTCAGACGCAGGCGTCCGCGTCCGCCGAGGCCGCGACGAAGCTCATCAAGGCGAACAAGGCGACCGTGGTCATCGGTGAGATGGCGTCCGACGCGACGATCCCGATGGCACAGTCCGTCACGATTCCGAACAACGTCGTCCTCGTCTCGCCGACGGCGAGCGCTCCCCAGATCAGCACGCTCAAGGACAAGGGCCTCGTGTTCCGGGCGTACCCCTCGGATGCGCTCCAGAGCAAGGTCCTCGCCGGTGCCGCCCTCTCGAAGTTCGGCAAGGGCGCGAAGATCAACGTCGGCGCGCGCAACGACGCGTTCGGCAAGGCCCTCCAGACGCTGTTCGTCTCCGAGTGGAAGCGACTCGGTGGAAGCATCGGAGCGGCGATCTCCTGGAATCCCGACCAGCCCAACTTCGACACCGATGCCGCGAAGTTCGTCGACGGCGATCCCGCGGGATGGGTGCTCATCGACTTCCCGGACACATTCGAGAAGTTCGCTCCGTCGCTCGTCCGCAGCGGGAAGTGGAGCGCCAGCAAGACACTCGCGATCGAGGCTCTCCGCAACGCCGACACGCTCGACAAGATCGGGGACCCGGTCAAGGGCCTCAGCGGCTCGGCCGGTAGCGCCGCCGGCGGCCCGGCCGGCAAGGCGTTCGCGGCGTACTGGAAGAAGAACGTCAAGGGCGCCAAGGCGTACACCGGCTTCGAGGGCACCGCGTTCGACGCGGCGATGACCGCCTTCCTGGCCGCGGTGCGCGGCTGCTCCGCGTCGCCGGCGAGCATCAAGGCGAACATGCGGGCGGTGTCCGCGCCGCCTGGGCCGAAGATCACCTTCCTCAACCTCGCCGCGGGCGTGAAGGCCGCAGCGTCGGGGAAGGACATCAACTACGAAGGCGCGTTCAGCCCCGTCGACTTCGACCGGAACGGCGACATCGGGTCAGCCGTGTACGAGATCTGGCAGTACGACGGTGGCGGCAAGATCAGCTCGCTGAGGACGATCACCTTCCGCGGTTCGTGACCGTCGGTCACGGGGAGGCGGCATCTTCCATCCCGCCTCCCCGCGACCACCGCCGGGATCATCCCGAAACGATCGCGTCGAGCTCGATCTCGACGAGCACGTCGGGGATGAAGCCGGCCACGAGATACGTCGTGTTGGCGGGGCAGATCCCGGCGAACGCCTCGCCGTGGGCCCGCACGGCCTCCTCCCACGCAGCAGCCGGAGCAAGGAGCATCCGCGTACGAATGACGTCGCCCGGCGAGGCGCCGAGCGCTGCAGCCGCGGCGAGCGCCTTCTCGATCGCGATCACCGTCTGCTGGTACGTGTCGCCGGGATGGAGAACGCCTTCGGGCCCGATGGGAGCCGTGCCACTCACTGCGACGTGGGGACCGGCACGGACTGCACGCGAATACGACGCACGCCTCTCGAACTCCGTGCCGTCGCTGTGGGTCGTGCGTGCCTCGCTCACTGCGCCTCCTGGCTACGACCGAGTTGGCGTCCCCGTCACGCTGGGCTCGCGACACGGGACTCTATGCTTGCGCCGTGACCGAGATGCGTCTCTACGACATCCGGGTGACGGTCGAACGGATCGAGGGTCGCTCGGTCTGCGGTCTCGAAGTAGGCGACTGGTTCGAGGTGACCGAGTCGAGCCGCGTGCGCATCCCCGAGGGGCGCCATTTCTGCCTCTTCGCGCTCCAGTCCGTGATACCGCTCCTCCCCGCGAAGATGCGGCGTCTGCCCGACGAGGACTGGCTCGAGCAGGACAATCTCGTCTGCTGTCCCGATCCCGACGAGCGCGTCGTGATGCGGATCGAGAGGCTGGGTGAACGGCCGCTCGTGACCGAGGAGCTGACGTAGCGCACGAGCTCGGGATCGGCCTTCTGACCGACCAGCAGCCGGAGGCGTACGAGGCGATCGCCCGGCGGGCGGACGCAGCAGGGATCGACGTCCTGTCCGTCTATCACGACCTCCTCTACCAGCCCGCGATCGGGCCGCTCCTCCTGATGGCGCGCACCACGGAGCGACTGCGACTCGGGCCCGCCGCCCTCAATCCGTTCACGCTCCACCCGTACGAGATCGCCGGCCAGATCGCGGTGCTCGACACCGTCTCTGGTGGGCGGGCATACCTCGGCCTCGTCAAGGGCGCGTGGCTCGACCGGCTCGGGATCCACGAGCCGCGCCCGCTCCGCGCGCTGCGGGAGTCGGTCGCGATCATCCAGGCGCTGCTCGCCGGGGACGAGCTCGGTGTCGCGGGCGAGAGGTTCACCCTGGCGCCGGGAACGACCCTCGCCTACCCCCGCTTCCGCGAGACTGTGCCGCTCCTTGTCGGAACATGGGGGCGAGCGACGGCCGCGTGGGCAGGCACGGTCGCAGACGAGCTCAAGGTCGGCGGAAGCGCGAACCCGGACCTCGTTCCCGTCGTCCGCGAATGGATCGGAAACCCGAGGGTGAAGATCGTGCTCGGCTGCGTCTCCGTGGTCGACGAGGACGCGGCGTGGGCACGCGAGCGTGCGCGCTCGGCGGTCGCGCCCTACCTCGACGTCGTTGCCGGTCTCGACCCGACGATCGATCCGACGGCGCCTCCGCCGCTCGACCGTTTCTGCATCGCCGGAACGCCGGAGGAGGTCGCCGCGCGAGTCGAGGCGCTCTGGAATGCAGGTGCGGATCGGGTGGAACTCGGCACTCCGCAGGGCAGAAACACGCTCGCGGGCATCGAGCTCATCTGCGATCGGGTGCTGCCGCTACTCCGTGCCTGAGCCCCACCAGC
>CAWCQC010000010.1:0-337704 GCA_963797645.1 uncultured Thermoleophilia bacterium
TACGACGAACGAGTTTGCGGGCCTCGGCGCGGGCCTGCTCGACAAAGCCATGGGCGACAACGACCCGCGCGACCCGCTGGCTCCGGCACACCGCATCGCCGCAGAGTCGGTCTGGGAAGCATTCGCCCGCAAGCTCGGGTTGCCTGAGCTGCCGGAACGGCGGTTATCGCGTGGAGGAGAACCCTCTCACGCCTGAGGAGGTTGCCTTGAAAGACTGACAGAGCGGAGGCTCCGGCGAGGTGAGCTGACCAGCCGGAGCCTCAACTTTCCAGTGAGCTGACCGGCCAGGTGGGGAGACCCAAGGTGCCCGCCCTATGAAACCCACCTGGCTGGCCGTGCAGCACCAGGAAATCGCATAGCTTCGCCGCGCCGCGTGTCTTCCTCCGTGCGGGCCTTGCGCCGGCCTTCTTGTCGGAGTCACGTGGGCGGCGGGTGAGGTCGTCGACCAACCAGGTACGTGACGACCGCGCTCGGTTCGACCAGTTGGAAGAGGCGGCGGGCGGTGGCGTTCGACACCTGCGGACGGGGCGACGTCACGCGGGGGGGCCGAGCGGCGGGTGCTCGAGCACGCGGGGCTTGTACTCGACCAGCTGGATGCGGCCGTCGAAGGTGCGGTGCTCGATCATTTCGAGGGCGACGTCCGGGTAGCCGTCGTAGATGCGTTCTTCGCCCGTGGCCCCGGTGATCACCGGGAACATCACAACCCGGAGGCGGTCGACGAGTCCGGCTGGTCGCAGGAACCGGCAAAGGCTGAGGCTACCGATCGTGCTGAGGAGCCCCGAGCCACTCGACTTCATGGCGCGGACCGCCTCGACGGCGTCGTCGCGGACTAGGGTGGAGTTGGCCCACGTCGTGGCTCCTCGAGTGAGGAGGAGAACACCACCTTGGACGCTCGCGTGAGCTCGTCGACGGAGGCCTCTTCTTCGGCCCTGAACTCGTCTTGACCATCCGGGACCTCGCCGGCGGCGAAGCCCGACATCAGGCGGTAGGTGTCGCTCCCATCAGGTAGGTGGCCTCGGGCTGCTCGCCGAGCCATGCAAGGTACTCCGGGCCCTCGAGGCCCCACCACCCGGGCCATCCCTCTCCCGATGCGTGGCCGTCGAGGGAGGTGATGAAGTCGACGAGAAGCTCCGACATGGCCGTGTCCTTTCCTCGGGTGTCAGGAGCTTGGACCGGCCGCGGGCCACGAACTCATCGGGTCCGTTCGGTTGTTTCGATCAGTTCGCGGTTCTGGACGGAAGGTGACTCGGATTGCGCGGGGTGGCGTTGCGGCGGAAGGAGGTTCAAAACCGCCTGGCGTTCACGCCTGCCACTCCCGCAAGGCAACCGAACAGCTGGCGGAACAGGTCGCGCGGGAGCACACTCCCGCTACCGGGCATGAGGATATGTTCGTCGGAGCTCACCCGGCCTGACCCACTCACGGACCCCATCGGTGAACTTTGCCGGTGGGTCCTAGGTTTTCCACGTCTCACATGTTGGAAAATTGATACGGCGTGTCGCAATGAAACGTGCGACAAATTTTCAAACTCCTGCTGACTAGGCGAAACGCCAGGCCGACCCACAGCGGATCTGGCTCTATCCACAGGGATCTCTCACGATAGTTCGGGAGTCTGTACCGTCGGTATACCTGAAGTTGTATCATCGCTATAGAACATGGTGACGACTTCAGGAACAACCCCCGATCGCAAAGACTTCGCCGCTCGCGACCGGTTGCTGCTCGCGGCCACCCAGTTGCTCGACGAGGCGGCGGGCGGGCCGGTCTCGACCCGAGAGATCACCGAGCGGGCGGGGGTGCGAGCACCGACGCTCTACCACCACTTCGGCAGTAAGCAGGCATTGCTCGACGCGGTCGTCAGCCACGGCTTCAAGGAGTTCCTGAGGAGCCGCAACGCCAGCAGCAACAACAGCGACCCGCTCGAGGACATTCGTGCAGGCTGGGACAGCCACGTCGCGTTCGGGCTCGAGTACCCCGGCGCCTACGCCCACATCTACGGCAACGTCAAGCCCGGCGTCCCCTGCGGCGTCACCGAGGACGTGCGGGCACATCTGCTGGAGGCGCTCCAGCCCGCCGCGATTCAGGGGCGGCTTCGCGTGTCGCCTGCCGAAGCGGCCACGCGAATCCTCGCCGCCTGCTCCGGCGTCACGTTGACCCTGATCCAGCAGCCCCCAACCGAGCGAGATCTCGGCCTGTCCGAGGGGATGCGCGAGAGCGTGCTCGCCTCGATCAGCGACGTGTCGACGGAGATGGCGGCTCTGCACACGCCCGGCGCGCGGCAGGCGGTCGAGTCGGTTGCGGCGGCGATCGACGAGGCCGGCAGCCCGCTCACGATCGGCGAGCGGACCCTGATGCGTGAACTCCTTGCGCGCCTCGCCGATGACTAGTAGCCGCCCCCCAGCCCAGCCGCACCGCGCGCCGAAACCAGGCCTGACCGACCGCGCCTCGCGGGCCGAGCGCGTGATCGAGCGTGTCCGCGCGATCCCGGAGGGCTACGTCCGCACCTACGGCGACATCGACGCACGCGCGCCTCGCCTGGTCGGGCGCATCCTCGCGACCAATCACGACCTTCCCTGGCACCGCGTCGTCCGCGCCGACGGGACTATTCCCCAGGGACATCCGCAACGAGAGCTGCTGCTCGCGGAAGGCGTCCCAATGCGCGGCGACCGCGTCGACCTCGACCAGGCGCGGCTCCCCGTGGAGCTCTAGCCGTGGCGCGCGCGTCGCTCCGGGCGGCGATCGACGAGGTTGCCGCACGCGATCCCGTGCTCGCCCGGCTCATCGCCCGCGTCGGACCGATCACCCATCGCCCCCGCGACCCGGACGGCCCCTTCGGCGCGCTCGTCCGCGCCATCGTCTACCAGCAACTGGCAGGACGGGCCGCACAGGCAATCCACGGCCGGCTACGAACGACCGTCGGCGAGACATTGACGCCCGAGACGCTCGCCGCGACACCCGACCCGGCACTCCGCGCCGCCGGTCTGTCCGCGAACAAGCTCGCCTCGCTGCGCGACCTCTCCGCCAAAGTCCTCGACGGGACAGTCGTCCTCACGCGAACATCCAGACGCAGCGACGAGGAACTGATCGCCCGGCTCGTCAGCGTGCGCGGCATCGGCCGCTGGACCGCCGAGATGTACCTCATGTTCCAGCTGCGACGCCTCGACGTCTGGCCCGTCGACGACCTCGGCGTCCGCCAAGGCTACGCCCTCGCCTGGCAACTCGAACCAGCCCCGACCCCGAAACAACTCGAACCACTCGGCGACCGCTTCCGACCCTACCGCTCGATCCTCGCCCGCTACTGCTGGGCAGCCATCCCCCTGCTCCGACCGGGCAGCACCGAGCCCGCACTCCGCTGACCTCGCCGCCAACTCCCACCAAGCAAGGAGGACGCATGTCCACCAACCTCCCCGACGTGATCTTGCGCTACTTCGAACGCGATACCGATCGCGACATCGACTCGATCGTCAACCTCTTCGCCGACGACGCCACTGTCATCGACGAAGGCGAAGAACGCCACGGCACGGCCGAGATCCGGGCCTGGCAGACCGGCGCAGCCTCGAAATACACCTACACGACCGAAATCACGAGCGCCGAAGCACTCGGCCCCGACCGCTACGTCGTCACCGGCCGCCTGACCGGCAACTTCCCCGGCGGCACCGCCGACCTCAAATGGGACTTCACCATCGCCGGCCAACACATCACGCGGCTCATCATCGCCCCATAGCCGCCCCGCCGAACAACGGCACAGCACAGGATCACGCTCGCCTTCGCCACGGAACCTGCCGCCCATCGCCGCTCTGCGGCCCCGACGTAGAGCATTTATGGAGCCAAGCGGGCGCAACCGGTGGCAACCGTCCGCAAAAGGGTCAGCTCCGAAAACCGCTTAAACACGCCAATCGGCAACCAGTGGCAACCGACGGCAACGGTTTCGGAGCGCATGGTAAGGAAGGGGTCGACGGTTCGAGTCCGTCAGAGAGCTTTCTGCGCGATCATCCACCACCCGCTCGCCGGACGCACCGATGTGTCCGAGTTCCACCTCGACACAGGAAGGCTTTGCGTTCTCATGTCGCGCACCGCATCGGCTGCATCGTCGTCGGGCGTGCTGGCGCCCGTGAGCTGCTCGAGGCGCATGGAAATGCGGAGCGGTTCGTGGGTCTGGTCGCTTTATCGCGACGTCAGGAGCTGGTACCAGTTCTCTGCGATCGCGGTCGCGCCGGCGAGGTTCGGCTCGATCACCTGGACGTACCAGGTGTCGTCCGATGCGACGCCGTGCCCGTGGAAGAGCCGCTCGATATCGGCGAGCAGGAAGTCGTGTTCGGCGGCGAGTTCGGCGATGCCGCGGTTAAGGGCGTTCAGGCGCTGTCGCAGCTCGATCATCGCGAGCCGCGACAGACCGAGTTCGCGCCGTCCCACGATGTCATCGCCGTCGCTCGGGTCATAGATGGTGTTGACGATGACGCGCGCGCCGAGCGGCTCGATCCGCGTGTGCGATCTGGTGAAGCCGGCGAAGGATCGCGCGCGGCAGGTCGCCGCCGAGTAGGTCGTTCCCGCCGGCGGTCAGCGTTACGACATCCGCGCCCGCCGGTGCCCGAGCGAGGTCTGCGAGCACGCCCTGTGTGGTGTTGCCGTCAACCGTGAGGTCGACGAGCTCGATACGGAGCTTGCGCGCGAGCTGCGAGGCCGCTCCCCCACCGTCCACGCCGGTGTAGTCATCGATAGACATGCTGTCCCCGACGGCGAGGTAGACGCCCATGCTGTAAGGATGGCTCTTTCAGCAACGCGCCCGCGAATGGGGCGCTTGCCTTCGTGCGGCACGACCGGGTGCGCTAGAAAGAGGGGCCGCGGCCGTCAGGTCGCCGAGCGGTGGCGCCACAGTCGCGTATGTCGTCGCTCTCACCGCGACACCGGAAGCGCCGCGAAGCTCGAGGACGATGCTGCGATCGAGGCGTGACCCCCGTACGACAGATCGTCCTTCGTTCCACGGAATCCGCTCATTCCGTGCGACCACTCGCCCGGGCTGCTATCGGCTGGCTTTACTCGGATGCAAAGAAATCCCTCGCGACGAGCCTTCGCGCGGGTGCATGAGCGCACGGCGGGATCTCATCCAGCCGCCCTCGGCTGGGGTCGCAAGAACGCTCTGAGCTCGGCGATGACGCGTTCCCCAGCTCGTCCGCGTTCTGACTGTGCTCGTCGGATAGCGAACCGCCATGGAGTCTTGGGGCGCGGAGCCTTATGGACTTTCAGGTCAAAGAACGCCGCCGGATCGCCAGCGCGAGACCGGCAAAATACCGCCGCCCACGATCAACACGCGCAAGGGGGTCATGTCGGCCCTGCCTTCCCGACTCGGGCTCGAGGAGGGACGTTCCGGTTCGAGCGGAATATGTTCTCGGGGTCGTATTTCTCTTTGACCTCGACGAGGCGGTCGAAGTTCGGGCCGTAGGTCGCACGGAGGCGCTCCAGGTCTTCATCGGCGGCCTGGAAGTTCAGGTAGTTGCCGCCTGTCGAGAAGGGCCGGACGCTCGTCCACGCCTTCCGGACCCACGCCACGTGCTCGTCGTCGGGAACGTCGGCCGGCCACTGGCCCGCGAACGCGGCCATGTAGCGGGCGTCGCGGTTGCCGACCGCCCCGTCGTCGTGGGCCCGTTCGTTCAGCGCACCCGCGAGGTGGATGACAATCGAGTCCGACAGCGGGGACGTCACCTTCAAGGCGCTGTCGCGGAAGGTGTCGAGGAACTCAGCCGATAGCCCGCCCAGATATTCGGTTTTCCAGTAATGGTGATTCCCCGTCGGCTCCATGCCGTCGGACATCGACTGCTGCTCGGCGTAGGGCTTCTCGGTGACGAGGTCGACGATCGGGTCGCCGAGGGCGCGAACCGGGGCGAGGTCGGTCTCCGGGTCCGCGCCACTGTGGCACACGACCAGCCCGACGATTGGCTTGCCGTGCCACTTCGCCGGTAGGAACGGGGCCGGCGGTGCCCGGCGTAAGGCCACGAGCGCGGTCAACTCGCGCGGTGCCGACTCGGTGAGGTCTCGGTAGGTCGCGAGCACCTCGTCGGCGCGTTCGGCACTCCAGACGACGAGGCCGCCCGTGACGATCGGGCCGACCTCGTGCAGGCGGAAGGTGAACCGGGTGACGACGCCGAAGTTGCCCCCACCACCCCGAAGCGCCCAGAAGAGATCGGCGTCCTCGTCACGGTTGGTTATCCGGATCTGGCCGTCCGCGGTGACGACCTCGACCTCCTCGAGGTTGTCCGCCGACCAGCCGAAGCGACGCGTGAGGTAGCCCAACCCGCCGCCGAGCGTCAGGCCGGCGACGCCGACGTCGGACGCGAAGGAGCCCAGCGGCGTGGCCAGCCCGTGCGCCTGCGTCGCCCGGTCGACGTCTCGGAGCAGACACCCAGGCCCAACCTGCGCGAGCCTCCTATCGGGATCGACTGTGACCTCGCGCATGCGCGACATGTCGAGCGTCAGACCGCGCTCGGCGATCGCGGTTCCGGCCATGTTGTGGCCTCCGCCCTTGATGCTCAGCAACAGCCCGTGGTCACCTGCGAACCCGACAGCCGACGCGACGTGCGCGGCCGAGGTCGGCTGGAGGACGAGTGCGGGGGCCTTAGCGACCATGCCGTTCCAGACGAGCACGGCCTCCTCCCAGCCCGCCTCGCCGCGGCGCAGGAGCGGGCGTTCGATCTGCGAGTCGAGCTCGTCGAGCTGCTCCGACGTCAGCCGCACGAGATCACCGTCGAGTCCGGCGACCTCGATCGTGCGCCCCTTCGTACGCCCGCCGTCTGCCCTCGCTGTCTCTTTGGTCATGCCACTCCTCTCTCAGTCGTCGGCTCCACGCTACGCCCTTGAAGGGCCACGACCTGGCGGGTTTCGGCCAACTCAGTGGCGGGTTGCCGAGCTGGCCGAAAACCGCTGGTACGCTCGCCGCCAGATGCGACGATGAGCAACATCGTCGAGGACTTCGAGAGCTGCTACCGGCTGAGCGAGAGCCGTGACCCGCGCTACGACGGGATCTTTTTCATCGCCGCCACGTCCACGAGGCTCTACTGCCGGCCGAGCTGTCCGGCGCGGCAACCGAAACGCGCGAACGTCCGCTTCTATCCGACGGCGGCAGCCGCGCAGTCGGCCGGCTTCCGCGCCTGCAAACGCTGCCGCCCCGACGCGGCCCCTGGCTCCCCCGATTGGAACTGGCGCGCCGACCGAGTCGCGCGCGCCATGCGCTTGATCGCGGACGGCACCGTCGACCGCGAAGGCGTCCCCGGGCTCGCCAAGCGACTGGGCTTCAGCGAACGCCATCTTCGGCGACTCCTCGCCGAGCAGGTTGGCGCCACCCCGGTCGCACTCGCACGCGCCCAGCGCGCCAACACGGCCCGGCTTCTGATCGAGTCGACCGCCATGCCCTTTGCCGATGCCGCCTTTGCCGCCGGGTTCCATAGCGTCCGCCAATTCAACGACACGATCAGAGATGTCTTCGCCTCGACCCCGAGCGATATGCGGCGCCGGTCGAGGGGTGCTCGCCCGCGGCCCTTGGGAGTCGTCGAACTTCGCCTGAGCTGCCGGGAACCATTCGACGGAGCTGCCTTGCTGCGGTTCCTCGAAGTCCGAGCCGTCCGCGGTCTCGAGGAGGTCAGCGGCGACACCTATCGGCGAGCGCTCGCGCTCACTCACGGCGCCGGGGTCGTCGAGCTGACCCGGAAGCGCGTGCCGTCCGCTGCATCCTCCGCCTCGACGATCTTCGCGACCTCGGAACGGCAGTTGCACGCTGCCGGCGCTTGCTCGACCTCGACGCCGACCCGCTGGCCATCGCCGAGGCGCTCGGCCGCGACGAGGTGATCGGCGGCCTCGTCCGGGCGCGGCCCGGGCTGCGAGTGCCCGGCTGCGTCGACGGCGACGAGCTCGCGCTTCGTGCGGTGCTCGCTCAGAAGGCGTCGCTGCGGGCAGCACGGACACGAACGGCCCATCTCGTCGAGACGTTCGGTACACCGCTGGAGCAGCCGCTCGGAACGGTGACACATCTGTTCCCGGCCGCGGCGGTCCTCGCCGAAACCGACCTCCAGGCGCTTGCCGGGCTGGGCCCGCTCCGCGAGACGTTGCAGACACTCGCCGCTCGACTCTCCAACAATGAAGTGCGCGTCGACGGCGGCTCAGACCCGACGGAAGCGCTCACCCGGCTACTCGCGATTCCTGGCATCGGACCGTGGACCGCCGCGTACGTGGCGATGCGGGGATTTCACGATCCCGATGCGTTCCCGCATCGCGACGCTGGCCTTCGCCGGGCACTGAAGGCCCTGGGTCGCCCGCACGACACCCGCTCGCTCCCGGTCTTGGAACAGCAATGGCGCCCCTGGCGTGCATACGCCGCCCTTCATCTGTGGACGAGCCTGGGCCAGTGACCCCGTGCATCGATTCCGCAGCTCTACATCAACGGGGCGCGGGCCGGAGACCCCACCTAACAACACGAGGGACCCAGATGACTGACGACCTCGTCACCATCTCGCGAGACGCCATGGACGACGACGACCCGCCCCTGGCTTGAAGGGGCGAGCCGTCGTGGCCGCAGGTGTGAGTCAGCGCTACTAGGCACCAGCCGGGGTGCGTAGGGCACCTCCGGCCCGCAGAGGGTGCCTTCCTGCTGCCGACCTCGAATGTATTGTCGCCTCTCTTGTCGTCAGCGGCCTGACTCAATTGGGTCTATCGGGAAAGCGCGGTCCCCAGCCCGTAGGAAGCGTGGTAGTTCGGGACAGCTCGATGCGCCTCCTGGCGGCGCGGGCTCTCAGCGGCTGGTCAGCTCAGTTCGCTTGCCGATTTCGCACCACGAGCACGTAGCCACTCGCCGAGCTCGTCCGCCTCGCTTCGGCGCGCCGCGTCGAGCGGTGTCAACCTCTCCCAGGGCGGAAGCCAATCGAGGTCTGCGCCCTGATCGAGCAGATACTCGGCGGCCGCCCCCTGCCCGCCGTGGCAAGCTTCCCAGAAGGCGTGGGCAACCTCCTCGGTGGACGGCGCGCTCTCGCCGGTGAAGTAGCTTTCGAGGTGATCCATGAGCCCGAGGGCCGCCGCGTCCTGCACCGTCGTCTTCGCCCCGCGCTCGACCAGGCGGTGTGCCGCGGACCACTGCGCGAACCCGGTCGCATCGGCCAGCGGCGTACCGCCGCCGAGGACGGCGCCGGGGGCCTCGATATCGGCGCCGGCGTCGAGCAGGGCGTCGAGCACCTCGACGTCGTTGCTGCTCGCCGCCCAGTGCAGCGGTGTCTCCGCGTGCGGCCCGCGGAATCGCCCGTTGGCGTCGGCGCCGGCCTCCACCAGGACGGCCACTGTCTCCGCTCCGTTGGGGAAGTGGCCGGGCCAGTCCGTCGCGACGTGCAACAGCGTGCGCGACATCCCGTCGGGATCGCCGTCGCCGAGGCTCGCCGCGGCCAGGCCGGGATTCTCGCTCAACAGCGTACGGAGCGTCGCCACGTCGCCCGTGTGGATCGCGTGTACCACAGCGACGGCGAGTGCGTCCTCGGGGTCGATCGTCACCAGACCCAGTCCTCGTGTCCATGGTAGACACGGCGCAGAGGTGTCCATTTCCTCGTGCTTCGTTCGTCTTTGAGACGACAAGATCCAGCAAAGGAGGACGTGATGAAGTACATCCTGTTGATTCACCAGGGCGACGCCCCGACACCGTACTCGCCGGACGAGTGGGCGCGCCTGTCGGAGGACGAGCAGCAGGCGGTCTATGCAGCGTACAAGGCGATCAATGAGACGCCTGGGGTCAGCCCGGGCGTTCAGATGCAGACACCCGAGCTGGCGACCACGGTGCGGGTGGACAACGGCAAGACGCTGACGACGGACGGACCGTTCGCCGCCGTCAAGGAGGCAATCGGCGGCTACCTGCTGTTCGACGCCGACGACCTCGACGCGGCGATCGAGCTCGCGTCGCGTATCCCGGCGGCACGCATGGGCGGCGCGGTGGAGGTACGGCCCCTCGTGGAGTGGTAGCGATCCTCGAGCAGATCTTTCGCAACGAGTGGGGACGTGTCCTCGCCAGTCTGATCGGCTTCCTCGGCGACTTCGACCTCGCCGAGGAAGCCGCCCAGGAGGCGTTCGCGGCCGCTGCCGAGCGCTGGCCGCGCGACGGGATGCCGGCCAACCCGCGCGCCTGGCTGGTGACGACCGGACGCAATCGGGCTATCGACCGCATCCGTCGGGATCGCACGCTCGCGGCGAAGAGCCGCTTGCTCGAAGCTCAGGCGGCGACCGACGACATCGTGGATGAGACGACGATCCCGGACGAGCGGCTCGAGCTCGTCTTCACTTGCTGCCACCCGGCGCTCGCCCTCGACGCGCAGGTTGCCCTCACGCTGCGGACGCTGGGCGGGTTGAGCACCGAGGAGATCGCGCGCGCGTTCCTCGTTCCCGAGGCGACCATGGCCAAGCGGCTCGTCCGCGCGAAGAGCAAGATCAGGGCAGCCGGCATTCCGTTCCGCGTACCCCCGGCTCATCTGCTCCCGGATCGGCTCGCCGCCGTGCTGGCAGTGGTCTATCTCATCTTCAACGAAGGCTACGGAGGCCGCGGGGACCTGGCGACCGAGGCGATCCGGCTCGGGCGGGCGCTCGTCGAGCTGATGCCAGACGAACCGGAAGCAGCCGGGTTGTTCGCTCTGATGCTGCTGCACGACGCCCGGCGTGACGCGCGCTTCGCCGACGGAGCGGTCGTCCTGCTGGGCGAGCAGGATCGGTCGCTCTGGAACGCCGCTCAGATTGCCGAGGGGCGAGCAGCTCTCGACCGGGCACTCGCGCTCGGAGGGCGGGGCTCGTACGTGGTGCAGGCGGCAATCGCAGCCGCCCACGTCGACGAGTGCCCGGACTGGCGCCGGATCGCGGTTCTGTACGGCGAGCTCGCCGGCCTCACGGGCTCTCCGATCGTGGAGCTCAACCGCGCCGTTGCCATCGCCGAGGCGGGTGACATCGCGAGCGCGCTCGCCCTCGTCGAGCGACTCGAGCTCGACTCGTACCACTACCTCCACGCGACACGAGCAGATCTGCTCCGGCGCCTCGATCGCCCGGACGAGGCCCGCGCCGCCTACGCCCGTGCGCTCGAGCTCGTACGCTCGGAGCCCGAGCGGCGGTTCCTCGAGCGGCGGCTTGCGGAGCTCCGGAGCTAGTCGGCACCCTGGCGCGGGCACTTCGGTCGCCACCGACGTGAGCGGATCGGGAAGGACAGAGTGCACGACGGACGCTGCCACGCGACCCAGGCCAGCGTTCCATTCGAGCGTGCAGTGAGCTTGTGCCCGGCTCGGTACCGATGAGATCCTTCCTGTTGGCAGGTCTATATGACACCGCGGCGGAGCGATTCGCTCCGCCAACCATCCCAACGAAAGGAGGACCAGTGCCCGGTCAGATCGTGCACATCGAGATCCCGGCGGACGACACGGCGAAGGGACGCGAGTTCTGGGGCTCGCTCTTCGGGTGGCAGTTCCAGGCATATCCCGAGGGGTCCGAGTATCACATGGCCCGGATCAGCGACCAGGCGGGCGCAGCGGTCGACGGCATGCAGCCGGGCAAGGTCGGCACGCGCGCCTACTTCGACATCGACGACATCAATGCGGGCGCCTCGCGCGTGAAGGAGCTCGGCGGCGAGGCGGATCAGCCGATGCCGGTGCCGGGCATGGGTTGGTTCGTGACGTGTAAGGATCCGCAGGGGAACGATTTCGGCCTCTGGCAGCACGACACGTCTGCTCCGAACCCCACCGGATAGGCGTTCGAACGGCCGCCGCCGGCCTCCCGCGGGAACCGGCGGCGGCTGTCTATCCACGAGATCTACGCCGCTGAAGTGGGCGTCGCGTTTTCCGACAGGGCGGCGAGTAGGATGTCCTCGGTGAACGCGTCGGCGCCGCCCCGGCTACGTGTGGGAGAGCCGTTTCCGGATCTACGGCTACCGGATCACACGGGGCAGGAGATCGCCGTTCTCGATCATGCGACCGGCATGCCGCTGATCGTGTGCTTCGTGCGCGGCTGGTGGTGTCCGAAGGAGCAGCTGCGCTTGCGCGGCCTCGTCGAGATGCAGGACGAGATCCAGCGCGAGTACGGCGGGCTGGTGGTCATCACTGTCGACAGTCCGTACGTGAACGGCGCGCTTCGAGCGGGGCTCGGTGCCTCGTTCGCGTTCCTCTCGGACGAGAACCGCGTTATCGCGGACGAGCTCGGCCTGCTCGAGCTCACCGATCAGACACACCGGCCTTTCCTCCCCTTCACCTTCGTGCTCGACTCGCGTCGGCGGATCGAGGCTTCATGGTGTGGGTTCTGGTACTGGGGTAACCCGACACCGGACGAGTTGCGCCTGGTCCTGCGCGAGATCACTCGACGCGAGCAGCCGACCCTCGATCCGCTCCCGGTCTGGGCCGACCGGGGATCCGCGCCTCCCCAGGCCGGCGTTCAGGCCGACCGGATCCTCGTGAAGGAGGACTCCGAGGGCCGCGAGCTGGCACGCGCCGCCTTCACGGGTGAGACACCCTCGGTCGGTGACGAGGTGTCGCGCTCGGAGGTGGACGGGAGGGCATGGGTGGTCAGCGAGCTCGAGCAGGCCGGCGGCACCCTCGCCATCCACGTTCGCAAGGAGGGACCGCCCAGGACCGGGGCGCTACCGCAGCACCACATCACCGTTCCGCACTGGATCCGCTGACGCCGGCGCGCGCGCCCTACTCGGCCTCGGTGGCAGCCTGTCCCGGGGCCGGTTCCGCGCCTTCGTGGGCGGGGACTTCCGCCTCGCGGAAGAGCAGCCCTGCGAGGACGCCGGCAGCGGCGCAGAACACCGCTCCGACGAGGAATGCGAGATGGTAGCCGCCGTTCAGCGCGGCGAGGTCTCCTTCACCCGACCCGAGCAGGTCGTCCGTCCGCGACGCCGCGAGGCTGGCGAGGATCGCGAGGCCGAGCGCGCCTCCCATCATGAACGCCGTGTTGACGACGCCGGACGCGAGCCCGGTCTCGCTCGGAGCCACCCCGCTCATCGCCGCGAGCAGCAGCGGGTTGAACGCGATGCCGGCTCCGAGCCCGACCGCGAGCGTGCCAGGGAGGACGTCGATGAAGATGTTGCCGTCGGCCGGCGCCCGCGCGAAGAGAATCAGCCCGAGCGTCATGAGAGCGAGCCCGGCAACGACCGGCATCCTGATACCGAAACGCATCACGAGCCGGCTCGAGAGAAGCAGGGACGACCCTCCCCAGACCACCATCGCGGGCAGGTACGCGAGCCCGACCTCGAGAGGCGTGTACCCGAGGATCTGCTGCAGGTAGAGCGCAGAGAAGAAGAACCACGCGAACATGCCGGCGGCCATCAGGACTCCGGCGACGTTCGCCGACCAGACATTGCGGATCTTGAAGAGCCCGAGCGGCATGAGCGGCGCAGAAACACGCGCTTCGATCACCAGGAAGACCGCCATCAGCAGCGCGGCTGCTCCCAGTAGCCCCAGCGTCTCGGCGGACGTCCACCCGGTCTCGTTGCCGTTCACGATCGCGTACACGGCCAGGATCAGTGATCCGGTGACGGTGACGGCTCCCGCGACGTCCACGCGGCCGCCGGCCGCGACGCCGGGCGTGGAGGGCAGCAACCGCAGCGAGAGTACGTACACGAGGACGCCGACCGGCAGGTTGACGAGGAAGATCCAGTGCCAGTCGAGCAGGTCGGTGAGCACGCCACCGAGCAGCACTCCGGCCGTTCCTCCGCCCGAGAGCACGAACCCGAAGATCCCCATCGCCTTCGCCCGCTCGCCGGGATCGGTGAAGAGCGTCATCGTCAGGGCGAGCGCCACCGCCGACACGAGGGCGCCGCCGAAGCCCTGAACCGCCCTCGCGGCGACGAGAAAGGTCTGTGTCGTGGCCAGACCGCACGCGAGCGAGGCGACCGTGAAGAGGGCGATGCCGGCGAGGAACATGCGTCGTTGCCCGAACAGGTCGCCCAGTCTTCCACCGAGCAGGAGGAACCCCCCGAAGGTCAGCAGGTAGGCGTTGACGACCCACGCCAGCGACGTCTCCGAGAAGCCGAGGTCCTCCCGGATCGACGGCAGCGCCACGTTCACGATCGTTCCGTCGAGGACGATCATCAGGTCGCCCAGGCAGAGCACGATCAGGGCGAGCCAGCGGCCGCGGTGATCCAGGGTCATCGGCTTCGCTTCCTTTCGACGGTCTCGATCATGTCAGACGTTTCGACCCGCCCGGCCCGGAGAACTCATCGGTCGCCCAACCGATGAGTTCTCGGCCTGACGGCGGTCAACGTCGCGATGAACGTCCCAGCATCGCGGGCGATCGCGTTCGCCGTCACCGGTCCGATCTCGCGGGCCGACCTCCCGGGCCTCTGCGGGCGGATCTGCGCGTTGCTCGAGCGGAGCGACGCCCAGATCGCCTTCTGTGACGTCCGCGGCGTCGATCCCGATGCGGTGACCGTGGACGCGCTGGCCCGCCTGCAGCTCGCGGCCCGGCGGCACGGGTGTCAGGTTCGCTTGCGCCATGCCTCGACGGAGTTGCTCGAGCTGCTCACGTTCATGGGGCTCTCCGACGTCCTGCCCGAGTAGAGATCTAGCCTCCAAGCCGGGCCGGCAGGCCGAACAGCGGAAAGAGCGTGTCGGTGCCGAGAAAGAACGTGAGCTCGACGATTCGGCCGCGATCGACCTCGAGGACCTGGAGAGCCCAGGGCTCGTAGCCTTCGCCTGTTTCGCTCGGCTTGTACTGGCCGAACGCGGGGGAGCCGTTCGCGGCCAGTGTCGGGATCACGCGCGAGCCGCGACAGCCGGCGCCGGGCCCCACCCACCAGCGGAAAATGTCATCCCTTCCCCTGAGCCAAAGATCGAAGGGCGGCATCGACTGCGTCGCGTCCTCGTGGATCAGCGACGTCAGCGCGTCCATGTCGTAGCGCTCGAAGGCCTCGACGTACCGGGCGAGCAGTTCGCGCTCTGTCGTTCCGAGCTCCGGCTCGGACGCGCCGCGGTCACGGGCGTCGAGCTTCGTGCGCGCGCGCTGGAGCGCGCTGTTGACCGAGGCGACGCTCGTCTCGAGCAGCTCCGCGACCTCGGTTGCCTTCCAGCGGAGCACCTCGCAGAGGATCAGGACGGCGCGCTGCCGGGGCGGAAGGTGCTGGAGCGCAGCCACGAAAGCGAGCCGGATCGTCTCCCGGGCGACGGCGACCTCGGCAGGATCGCCGTCCGGGAGGACGAGGCCGTCCGGTGCCGGCTCGATCCACGTGACTTCCGGCAGGGCGTTCAGATTCGCAGCCACGGGCTCCTGGGCCGGGCCCAGATCCATCGGACGCGCGCGCTGCTCCCTCCCCTTCAGATAGTCGAGGCAAACGTTCGTCGCGATGCGGTAGAGCCACGAGCGCAGCGCTGCCCGTCCCTCGAAGCGGTCGAGCCCGCGCCAGGCGCGCAGCATCGTGTCCTGAACGGCGTCCTCCGCCTCGAAGGGTGAGCCGAGCATCCGGTAGCAGTACCCGGTCAGCTCGCTGCGATACTCCTCGAGCTGCGACTCCAACTCGCCGCGCTCGAGCGCGGTCGTCCCGCTCACATCGGCTGACATGTCGAGCTCGCCCATCCGTCGGTCGACCCCGCGCCCGGAGGCCGTACCTCCATGGTACGCACTGGCGTAAGCCCGCCGCTGACCGCCCAGGCGCCGGCGGAGCGATCGGCTCCTCTCCGCGGTCTACGAGACGTTGCTCGCTCCGGCGGCCGACGCCTCGTGTGGGACGGCATCCGGGTTCATCCAGAAGACCTCCCAGAGGTGCCCGTCCGGGTCCTGGAAGCTGCGCCCGTACATGAAGCCGTAGTCCATCGGATCGTTCGCCGGTGCAGCGCCTGCAGCGAGCGCGGCCTCCGCGAACTCGTCGACCTCGTCGCGGCTCGACGCGTCGAGGGCGAGTATCGCCTCCGTCTGCGTCGTCGCGTCGCAGAGCTCCTTCTTCGTGAAGTCCTTGAAGCGACTCTCGACGAGCAGCATCACGAACGCCTCGTCGCTGAGGATCATGCAGGTGGCCTGCTCGTCAGTGAAGCGAGGATCGAACGTGAATCCCAGCTTCGTGAAGAACCTGACCGAGGTATCGAGATCCCTGACCGGGAGGTTGACGAAGATCTTCCTTGGCGTTGCCATTGGCATTGCTCCTCCTGGGTAGTGGTCTGCCCGGTACGACCGGAACCTTCCCAAAAACTCATCGTTCCAAGCACGCTCCCGCCGCCAGTCGTACCACGCGTCGTGTACTGATGTTCGGATGCACGACGTGATCGTGGTCGGTGGGGGCTTCGCCGGCGTGACCTCCGCACGCGAGGCCGCCCGCGAGGGCCGAACCGTCCTGCTCGTCGAAGCGCGCGACCGACTCGGGGGCCGAACCTGGACCGCTCCTTGGGCGGGCCGAGACATCGAGTACGGCGGCGGCTGGGTCCACTGGCACCAGCCGTACACCTGGTCAGAGATCCTGCGGGCCGGCCTCGAGGTCGAGCTCAGCGAGGACGCCGAGGAGGCGGGCTGGTGGGTGGACGGCGAGCGGCGGGAGGGCACCGTCGGCGAACGCGACGCCATCGCAGAGCGCGGTTGGAACCGCTTCGTCGACGGCTGTCAGTCGTACCTTCCGCAGCCGTACGACCCGTCACTGCGGGAATCCGAGCTGGCACGCATCGACTCGCTGACGGTGGCAGAGCGCGTCGAGGAGCTCGGCCTCGGCGCCGAGGAGCGCGACGTGCTGGTCGCCGAGCTCGAGTCGGTGGCGCACGCACCGCTCACCGACGCGGGTGCGCTCGCCATCGCCCGCTGGCACCAGCTGTCGGGTGGAAGCCTCGCGCTTGCGCAGTACACCGGGGGGCGGGTCACGCTTCGGAACGGAACGCGCTCGCTGCTCGAGGCGATCCACCGGCCGGACCTGGTCGAAACGCGGCTGTCGACGCCGGTGTCTGCGATCGTCCAGGCTGCTGAACGGGTCGAGGTGCACACGCGCGCCGGAGAAACGCTCTCCTGTAAGCGGGCCGTGGTCGCCGTGCCGCTCAACACGCTCTCGCGGATCGAGTTCGCGCCGGGGCTGTCCTCCCGCAAGCAGGAGGGCATCGCGCTCGGGCAGGCCTCTCGCGGTATAAAGATCTTCATCCACGCACGGGGGCGGGAGCGGATCGTGAACACCATCCGTCCCGGGCACGAGTTCGGATACCTGGACACGGAGTGGCTCCTCGATGACGGCAGCCAGATCATGATCGGCTTCGGGATCGACGCAGCCGCGATCGACGCGGACGACCTCGCCGCCGTCCAGCAGGCGCTCGACCGGATCATTCCGGGCTTCGAGGCGAGCTCGGCGACGGCTCACGACTGGCTTCGGGACGAGTTCTCGCTGGGAACCTGGGCGATCCATCGGCCGGGCTGGTACACGCACTACCACGACGAGATGCGACGTCCGGAAGGACGGATGCTGCTCACGGGCTCGGATCTGGCCAACGGCTGGTCCGGGTTCATCGACGGGGCGATCGAGTCGGGCGTCCGCGCCGGGACCTGGGCGGCGAGGTGAGCGGAGCCGGTATGCCCGGGCAGGTCACCGTCGCTGGGGCGGGCACGATGGGTGCGGGCATCGCGGCGGTGTTCGCGCGCGCGGGCTGCGCCGTCAGGCTGACGGCGCGCCGCGAGACGACGCTCGAGACGGCGCGCAGGCACGCCGCGACGATCGCCGGCGCCTCGATTTCGGCGATCACGACGACGACGTCTCTCGACGAGGCGCTGGACGGTGCCGAACTGGTGGTCGAGACGATCGTCGAGGAGATCGAGGCGAAGCGGCAGCTGCTCGGCCTCGCCGAGTCCTTGACCTCACCAGGCGCGATCATCGTCACCAACACGTCGTCGCTGCCGCTCGCCGAGCTTTCGACGGCGCTCCTCCGGCCCGAGCGCTTCGCCGGCCTCCACTGGTTCAATCCGCCCGAGCTCGTCGAACTCGTCGAGATCGTGGGGACGGGACACACCGAGCCGGCCGTTCTGGCAACGCTCAGAGACTGGATGGATGCTCTTGGCAAGGCACCCATCGTCGTCGAGCGGGACACAGCCGGGTTCGTCGGGAACCGGCTCCAGTACGCCCTGATCCGTGAGGCCTACGCGCTTGTCGACGCGGGCATCTGCACGTTCGAGGACATCGACCGGGTGCTCACGCACGGTCTCGGAGCCCGTTGGGCGGCCATCGGGCCGTTCCAGGCACTCGATCTCGCCGGCCTCGACGTTCACCTCGCGAGCGCAGCGAACCTGCTCCCGCACCTCTCGAACGCAACCGAGCCGCCGGAGCTTCTCACCCGGCTCGTCGCCGGCGGATCGCTCGGGTGCAAGAACGGGCGCGGGCTTCTCGGTGAATATGATCGTGAGCAGATCGACGCGGTCACGCTGCGCCGACGCCGCGTGCTCGAGGGGCTTCCGGCTCTTCGCGACGGAAAGGAGACTTGATGGCCCTGGATCCGAACTCCCTCGGCATCCCCGACCGCGTTCTCACGCCTGCCGAATGCTACGACGCGGGTGCCCGTGCCGCAGCCGCGCTCAACCTCGCCGACCACATGCTCGACGATCCGCATCAGCGGATCTTCGAGAGGCTGTGGCAGCACGACAACTCCGAGGCATGGCTCGTCAGCTGGTGGGGGCCGCGCGATACCGGCTACCACGACCACGACGCCTCGAGCGGCGGCATCTACGTCATGGAGGGGCGCGTCAGCGAGGAACCGCTCGTGGTGAACGGCGCCGCGCGGGTTCGCGAGTACGGGCCCGGCGACCACTTCTCGTTCGGCGTCGGCCACATTCACCGCATGCATCACGATCCGGAGGCCGTGACGATCCACGTCTACTCACCCGCGATCACGTCGGTCGGTTCGTACGAGATCGTCGACGGCGCACTGACCCGGACTCCCGGCTCGCCGGACGAGGAAAGCCCGGCCTCGCCGGAGCTCGACGCCGCGCTCGGCGAGTAGCCGATTCACCCGAGCGCGCGGGCGGCCGCCTCGGACGAGCCGAGCACCGGAACGATCTCGAACTCCGCGAGGTCGCCCCAGGCGGCGGTCCACGCCGTGAACAGCGTCGGGTCGTCGGTCTCCATGAGCTGGAAGCAGCGGCCGAGGCTCTCTTCGACCCAGCTGTCGACGTACTCGAGGCCAGGCGGCAGCATGCGCCCGCGATCTGACGCCCGCTCGTAGACCGGCCGGGCCCCCTGCGTGAACGTCTCGATCACCATGTAGCGCACGGACTCTCCTCTCAGTCGGCTTTGCCCGCGGGGCGCGCCAGACATACGGCGTAGCCGTCCTCCGCGTCCGTCCACCACTCGCAGAGCACCAGACCTGCTGCCGTCAGCTCGCTCTGCACACGTTCACGCCGGAACTTGGTCGAGATCTCGGTGCCGAGGGTCTCGCCGACCGGGAAGGGGACCTCGAGGCCGACGGCGGAAATCGAGACGACCTGATCGGCGAGGGAGCGAACGTTCATCTCGAGGCGCTCCTCGCCCGCGTTCCAGACCTTCTCCACGTCGAACCGAGTGACGTCGAAGTCCGCGCCGAGCTCGCGATTCACGATCGGCAGCAGGTTCGAGATCAGCCCCCGTGAGAGCTCGTCCGGATGGGCATAGGCGACCAGGATCTGCTCGACGGGCTTGACGAGGTCGAGCCCGAGCAGCAATGCGCCCTCGGGAGAGAGAACTGTCGCGACCTGCCCGAGCACGCTCGCCCGCTCGTCCGGCTCGAGGCCTCCCAACGTGCTCCCCAGGCAGAGGATCAGCGTCCGCCCGAGCGTCTCGATGTGTCCGAGCTGAAGCTCGAAGTCGCCCACGGCGCCCAGGATCTCGACCTCCGGATAGCGCACGGCAAGCCCTGGGAGAGACGCCCTGAGAGCTGCCTCGCTCACGTCCATGGCGACCATTCGCCTCAAGCCGGCCGGAGCGAGGGCGTCGAGCACGATCCCGGTTCTCGGGGAAGACCCCGAGCCGAGCTCGACCGCCGTCTCGGCCCGGGCGAGCACGGCGATCTCGCCGGCGTGGGTCTCGAGAATCGCTCGCTCGCGCTGCGGCAGCTCGTAGTCCGGCAGCTCGAGGATGCGGTCGAACAGCGCCGAAGCGTGAGCGTCCCAGACCCACCGAGTACGCACCCGCTTTGGCGTTCGCGCGAGCCCGGCGGCGACGTCCCGCGCAAGCATCTCGCGGAGCTGCCCATCCGTCAGAAGCCTCTCGATTCGCGTCATGCACCGGGAAGCGCGAGGCCGGCAGCCCGGGCGGTTTCGGCTGCGGCCCGGTACCCGGCAGCTGCGTAGCGCGCGACGCCGAGCGCAGGGTCGGACCAGAACACTCTCCGGATCTTCTGCCCGGCCCGTTCGCTTCCGTCGGCGACGACGACGAGACCCGAGTGGATGCTCTTGCCGACACCGACCCCGCCCCCGCTCCCCACCGCAACCCAGCTCGCACCCTGGGCGGCGGCGAGCAGCGCCGCGAGAATCGGCCAGTCCGCGATAGCGTCGCTCCCGTCGGCCATTCCCTCGGTCTCACGAGTCGGCGAGGCCACGGATGCCGGGTCCATGTGATCGCGGCCGAGGGCGAGCGGGCCGACGTCGCCGTCGCGAACGAGCTCGTTGAGGCGCACGGCGACCCGGTGCCGGTCTCCGAGGCCCAGCCAGCAGACCCGGGCGGGCAGTCCCTGCAACGGGACGCGCGCAGCGAGCGAGCTCGATCCAGAAGCGCAGCGATTCCGTACCCACTGTCTCCATTACGGCGTCCTCGCTGCGTCGCAGATCGGCAGGGTCGCCGCTGAGGGCGATCCAGCGGAAGGGCCCGATACCACGCGCCAGGATCGGCCGCACGTACGCCTGCACGAAACCGGGAATGCCGGAAGCCTCGGACAGGCCCCTGGCGACGGCCTGGGCGCGAAGGCCGTTGCCGTACTCGAAGGTGACGGCGCCGCGCCGTCGATGGTCGAGGATGCCGCCGACGTGCGTCAGCAGCGAGAAGTCCACCGCGTCCGTGAAGGCACGCGTCCTGCGGGTCGGCGACGGAAGCCTCGGCGGCCGTGTAGCCGATCGGGACGTAGCCGCGAAGCGGATCGTGGGCCGCAGTCTGGTCGGTGACGACGTCGAACTCGACGCCGTCCGCGGCCAGCCTCGGAACCGCCTCGGCCGCATTCGCAACGAGAGCGACCACGGACGGGCCCCCGTCGTCGCGGATCGCGGCCACCGCTTCCGTGTAGTCGTCGGTCGAGAGGTCGACCCAGCCGTCGCGCAGCCGCCGTTCGGCCCGGACGGGATCGACCTCGACGACGAGGGCGCGTCCGCCGTTCTGCGCAACGGCGAATCCCTGGGCGGCGCCCATGCCGCCGAGCCCCGCGGTCAGGACTCGGCGGCCGGCGAGCGTCCCGTCGAAATGCTGGTCGGCGATCGCGCGGAACGTCTCGTAGGTGAAGCCGAGAATCCCCTGCGTCCCGATGTAGAACCAGCCGGCCGCCGTCATCTGTCCGAACATCGTCAGGCCTGCATCCTCGAGGCGATGGAACTCTTCCTCGGTCGACCAGGCGGGCACGAGCATCGCGGTGGAGATCAGCACCCGTGGCGCGTCCAGGTGGCTCGGGACGATCGCGACCGCGCGTCCGGACTGCACGACGAGGGTCTCGTCATCGGCGAGCCTCTCGAGGGCGGCCACGATACCGGCGAGGTCGCCGTGGCTGCGCGCAGCCTTTCCGTGGCCGCCGTAGACGACGAGGCGCGCGGGATCTTCGGCGACGTCTGGATCGAGGTTGTTCAGCAGGCAGCGAAGCGCTCCTTCCTGCTCCCATCCGCGGCAGCGCAGGGCCGGGCCGCGCGGGGCGCCGGCGGCAGAGTCGAACGCCGAAGAGGCCTGGTGCATCGGGGCGACTGTAGCGTGCCGCGCGTGAGCGGCACTCCTCTCCTCGTCGGGCTCGCCGGTGCCGGTGGAGCCTCGCTCGCGCTATGGCTGGCAGCGCTCCTCGATCCGGCTCGACCATGGGATCTCCAACCTCAGGCGGAGGACGACCGCGTGGCGGACCCCGCGAGCTGGCCGCCGGTGACCGTGGTCGTTCCCGCGCGTAACGAGGCTGCGTACTTGCCGCGCACGCTTCCCGCGCTGCTCGAGCAGGACTACCCGGCCGAGTGGCGCGTCGTCGTCGTCGACGACCGCTCGGACGACGGTACCGCGGGCGTCGCGAGGTCTCTCGCCGACGAGCGGCTGACGGTTCTCGAGGGCGGCCCGCTGCCGGCAGGCTGGGCGGGCAAGGTCTGGGCGCTCGGCCAGGGGATCGCAGCTGCGGGAGCGCCCGAGTACCTGCTGCTGACCGACGCGGACATCCTCCACACGCCGAGCTCACTGCGCGCGCTGGTCGCGGATGCGGAGGCGAACGGCCTCGCGCTCACGAGCCGGATGGCCCGCCTCCACTGCCGCACGCTCGCCGAGCGGCTCGTGATTCCGCCGTTTCTCTTCTTCTTCAACGTCCTCTATCCGATGCGCCGGGTGGGCGACCCGGCCGATACCCGGGCCGCGGCCGCGGGCGGTTGCATCCTCGTCCGCCGCCAGGCGCTGGAAGGTGTCGGCGGAATCAGCGCCGTCCGCGGCGAGGTCATCGACGACGTGAACCTGGCGCGCGTCATGAAAGCCTCGGGCGGGCGCATCCGGCTGGCCGTCAGCCGGGACAGCGTCACGAGCCTGCGCAAGCACTCGCTCGGCTCGGCCTGGCGCATGGTGCGCCGAACGGCGTTCGACGAGCTTCGCTACTCCTGGCTGCGGCTGGCGGGTGCGGTCGGGGGGTTGACGCTCCTGTTCGTCGTGCCGCCCGGGCTCGTCGGGCTGGCGATCGGAGGAGGGGCACCTGGAGTCTGGCGGCTTGCCCTCGGCCTGCTCGGCGGCGCCGCATGGACGGCTTCCGCCGTCGCCTACCTGCCGACCGTGCGCCTGTTCGGGCTCGGGCCGCTGTGGTCGGCAACGCTCCCGGCCGGCGGGCTGCTCTACGCGGGCATGACGGTTGACTCCGCGCTCCAGCACGTTCGCGCGCGCGGCGGGCGTACGAGCTGGTGAACGGGCCGAGAGGCCGCCCCGTATCGTCAACGCCGACCGAGACCTCCGGGCAGACGTGCGTGGGGTGCCCGTAATGAGACAGGCCGACTTCGCTCGAGCGCTGACGATCCGCCAGCGTTTTCTCAGGATTTCGTGAAGACCGTGAGCTGTTTGTGAGGCTCAGGGCTCGGTGTGCACAATCACGTCCGCGATCTCGGGCCGCGCCTCACGAATTCGCCCCTCGACCTCGCTGGCCCGGGCGTGCGCCTGCGCGAGCGGCGTCTCGGGAGCGATGTGAAGGGTGAGGAACAACACCGGGCCCTCATCGGTCACCAGGAGCCTGAGCTCACGGGGCTCCGAGCCGGTGACCTCGCGGACAAGCCGGCCGAGCTCCTCCTCTTCTGGCACCGCAGTCGCACGCACCCGAGTCGTCTCGGCGAGCGGCTCCAGGTGAGTCTGCACGGCGTCCACATCGGGGAGCGCGTCGCCGATCGCCGCTTCGACCCGGCTTGCGATCTCGTGGGCCTCATCGAGGGAAAGGTCGCCAGGCAGCTTCAGGTGGAGCGAGACCTGGGTGCGGCCGCCGAGGCGCAGGACGGTGACGTTGTGGATCTCACGCACCCTGGGGACGCGAAGCGCCGCAGCGAGCGCACGCTCACGCAGCACGGCGTCCTCGGCGGGCCGCGGCTCGACGTGGACGACGACGTCGCTTCCGGGGAGCACGCCCTCCACCGCCTCCTCCACGGCGTCCGCCACGGCATGGCCCTGCGCCACTGCCGCACCCGGCTGCACGCCGATCACGACGTCGGCGAAATGGCGGCCGGCGACCTCGCGCAAGCGGATCCGGCGGAGGTCGACGGGCGGAACGAGCGCCGAGATCGCCCGGCGCGCCGCCTCCTCCGCTCCCGCCGGCGCGCGATCCATCAGCACGTCGACGTTCTGCCGCATGATCCTGCCGGCCGCCACGAGCACGAGGAGCGCGACGAAGAGCGCCGCCCAGGAATCCGCCTCGGCGTAGCCGGCCCGGACGAGGAGGAGCCCGACGAGCACCGCCAACGAACCTCCCAGGTCGCCCGCGAAGTGGAGCCCGTTCGCGAGCAGTGCCGGGCTCGAATAGCGACGCGCGCTCCGCAGCGACACCGTCGCCCGGCTCAGGTCGATGACGATGACGACGGCGATCACGGCGAAGACCCACCAGGCCGTGTCGATCAGTGGATGCGCTTCACCGGTCAGCCGCTGGATCGCCTGCCAGACGATGATGAGGCTCGCGCCGACGAGGATCGCGGCCTCGGCGAGCGCGCTCAGGTGCTCCGCCTTGCCGTGCCCGTACTGGTGGCCCGGATCCGCCGGCCGCCCCGCCACGCCGACGGCGAAAAACGTGAGCAGAGCGGCGACCAGGTCGGTGCCGGAGTGGATCGCCTCGGAGACGAGGCCGAGGCTGTTCGAGGCGATTCCCGAGACGAGCTTGACGAGAATCAGCGCGCAGGCAGCGCCGACCGAGATCAGCGCGATGCGACGCTGGGGGCTCACCGTTCCAAAGCCTACGGCGAGCCAGGCCGTGGGCGACGGCGGCGAGTCGCTACACGCAGTCCTGCAGCCCCTGCGCCTCGGGCAGGGACTCGAGCTTCTTCAGCGTGTTGTTCTCGATCTGACGGATACGCTCGCGCGTCACCCCGAAGGCCCGCCCGACCTCCTCGAGCGTGCGCGGATGCTCGCCCTTCAGGCCGAACCGCAGCTCGATCACCTTCCGCTCGCGCTCGGGGAGCGACTCGAGCGCCCGGTCGATGTCCTCGCGGCGGAGGCTCAGGGAGGCCGTGTCGAACGGAGACTCTGCGAGCTCGTCCTGGACGAAGTCGCCGAGCTCCGACTCCTCCTCCTCGCCGATCGGTTTCTCGAGCGAGACCGGCAGCTGCGCCATCCGGAGGATCTCACGGACCTCGTACGGGCTCATCTCGAGCTCGGCGGCGATCTCGTCCGGCTGCGGGTCGCGGCCGAGGCGCTGGACCAGCTGCCGCTCGATGTGCACCACCTTGTTCAGCTTCTCGACCATGTGCACCGGGATCCGGATGGTGCGCGCCTTGTCGGCAATTGCCCTCGTCACCGCCTGGCGAATCCACCACGTGGCATAGGTCGAGAACTTGAAGCCCTTGCGGTAGTCGAACTTCTCGACGGCACGGATCAGACCGAGGGAGCCCTCCTGGATCAGGTCGAGGAACGAGAGGCCCCGGCCGAGGTAGCCCTTCGCGATCGACACGACGAGCCGGAGGTTGGCCTCGATCATCTGCGTCTTCGCGGTCATGTCTCCACGCTCGATCCGCTTGGCGAGGTACACCTCCTGCTCGGCGGTCAGCAGCGGAACCTTCCCGATCTCCCTGAGGTAGAGCCGGAGCGAGTCGAGGGACGGCTCGACGGTCAGGTCGAGCTGGGGGCCCTTCTCCTCCGCGAGCGCGGGCTGCTCGTGCGGAGGCGCCTTGTGCTCTTCCCCCTCGACCAGCTCGACGCCGTGGTCGATCAGGTAGGTGTAGAAGTCCTCGACCTGCTCCTTGGTGAGGTCGACCTCCTCGAGCCCGGCGACGATTTCGTCATAGCTCAGGAACCCTTTCTCCTGGCCGTCCTGCACCAGCTTGTGGAGCTCCTCGACGTCGGGCAGGGAGATATCGACTGTGAGCATCAGACCTCGCCTTTCTCGTTACCCGTGCAACAAAACAGCTGGTCTCGAACGAAAGAGCCGGCGAGATCGAGCGACTCCCGGCTCACAGGTGGGCGGCATTCTACACAGCTTCGAGAAAAGTGTCGGAGACGTGTCAAGACGGTGAAGAAAGGGCCTGCGGAGCCGGTTTTCACGGGTCGGGGATGCAAGTTTCCGACGGAACCCCTACTCTTCACAGGTGGGCATGTTGGGCCGGGACTCCCAGGATGCGGTGACTGCGGCGCTGGCGCCGGCCGTTCGAAGGAGCGCGCGCACGCCGTGACGCCCGTCGTCCGCAAGCGGGCTTCCCGTCGCGCGAGTGCCAACCGCGTGGCAGCACTCTTCGACCAGCACGCGAGCATGGTGCTCGGCCTCTGCCGGATCCTCCTCCGAGACCATCACGAGGCGGAGGACGCGGCGCAGCAGGTGTTCGTCTCGGCGTACCGGAGCCTCCTCCGCGGCGTCGAGCCGCGCGATCCGGGGCCCTGGCTCGCGGCGATCGCACGCAACGAATGCCGCGCCAGGATCAGGAAGCGGATCCGCACTCCGCTCGCGCTCGACGGCGAGCTCGAGGAGCAGCTCTCGGATCCGTCCGACCTCGCTGACCTTGCAGACCGGCGAGTCGAGTTCGCGGCGGTCACCGCCGCCATCGCCGAGCTTCCCTCCCGGCAGCGCGAAGCTGTTGCCCTCCGCGACTTCCTCGGGCTCTCCTACGAGGAGGTTGCGTCCACGCTCTCGGTCTCGGTACCGGTCGTCGAGTCGCTCCTGTTCAGGGCGCGGCGCCGGCTGCGGGACACGGTCCGGACCGCGCCGCGCTACGCAGCCGGCCTCGTGGCCGTCCCGCTCGCCTTCCGCGCCGCGGTCGCCCGCGAGATCCCCGACTTCGACGGCGGCGGGCACGGCATCGGTATCGCCGGCGCGACCGCTGCGGCTGCCGCGGGCGTCGTCGCCAAGGTCGTCTCGCTTCCCTTCGCGACGAAGGCGGTCACCGCCGTCACCGTCGTCGCGGCGGCGACGGTCGGACCGCAGCTCGGCAAGATGATCGACGGCGCGCCGCCGCCGGGAACGGGTAACAGCCCCGCGGTGGTGACAGCCCCGGCAGACGGTACGGAAGGGAAGCCTTCCGGAGCCGCGACCGACAAGGGCAGCACGTCGGCCGCGACGGTCGCCGACGCGCCGTCGGACGCGGGCCCCACACCCCCGACCGACAGTTCCTCGAACGCCGTGACCGTTGCCTCGGCGCCCGATTCCAAGCCGGAGCCTCAATCGTCCGAGCCTCAGCAGAAGCACTCGGAAGACGGCGGCCGGGCGGTCGTCGGTGCGACGGTCGGCTCGACACTTGCACCTGCGCCTGCTCCTGACCCGGCACCGG
Organism: uncultured Thermoleophilia bacterium; assembly: GCA_963797645.1. Classification (GTDB taxonomy): domain Bacteria; phylum Actinomycetota; class Thermoleophilia; order Gaiellales; family Gaiellaceae; genus CAWCQC01. The sequence continues at coordinate 27,059 of CAWCQC010000010.1, forward strand.
CCGATGACGCGGAGCCGGCGTCCGAGCCCAACGTCGCCGCAGCGGGGCCCGCAGAGCCGCCGCCCGCGGACACCGGCGAGGAATCCGTGCCGGGCGGAGAGGGCTACACCCCGCCGCCGACCGAGACCGCGGTGCCGCCGACCGAGACCGCGGTGCCGCCGGCGGAGACGTCGGAGACGACCACGACGACGGTCGCTCCCGACGACGCCGGCTAGCCCGGGGTCTAGTTCGCTCGGATCCTGCCGACGGTCTCGCCGCGGCTGTTGACGAGCGGGGCTTCGGCGAGCGTATCGACACCGAGGAGAAGGCCCGCGGGCGACGCCGTGAACCCGGTGGAGCGCCTCGACGACGTCCCCCCTCGTGACGGCTACGCTGATCGGATCCACTCACCACCTGTACGAGCACGGGCGTGCTCTGCCTTGGGAGGGACGCGCAATGCCGGAGCTACCGGAGATCGAAGCACTGCGCCGCTCGCTCGACGAGCCCGTCGCAGCGTCCCCGATCGAGAAGGCCGGTCCCGCGCATATCGCGACGCTGAAGACGTTCGACCCGCCGCTGCACGACCTCGACGGCCGCCGATTCGCGGGCGCCCGGCGGCGGGGCAAGCACCTCCTGTTCCCGACCGACGACGACGAGCTGGTGCTGCACGTCCATCTCATGTCCGCCGGCCGCCTGAGCCACCCGGGGCCGGGTGCGAAGACACCGAAGGCGCCCGCGTTCCGTCTCGCGTTCGAGAACGGCAGCCAGCTGATCCTGACCGAAGGCGGCGCGAAGAAGCGCGCGCGCGTCGGCGTCTACCGACCGGAGGCGATCGAGGCCGAGCTCGCCCACCTCGGACCGGACGCGCTCGGCCTCGGCCCGGATCGGCTCGGTGAGATCCTCCAGGCCGACGCCCGACGGCTCCACCCGCTGCTGCGTGACCAGCGTGCGCTCGCCGGGATCGGCCGCGCCTGGTCGAACGAGATCCTCCACACCGCCCGCCTGTCACCCTACGCCCTCTCGACGGAGCTCGAGCCGGTCGAGATCGATCGCCTGGCCGCGGCGATCGACGAGGAGCTCGAGCGCGGGCTCGCGCTGCGCGAGCAGGGCCTCGGCAACGCCAAGGTGTACCGGATCCACGACCGGCTCGGCCAGCCGTGTCCCGACTGCGGGACGCCTATCGCACGCGTCGACTTCGAGGAGCACACGATCTACTACTGCCCGCACTGCCAGACCGGCGGCAGGGTCTTGAAGGACCGCCGGCTCTCGAGACTCCTCCGGTAGCGTTTCCGCCGATGGCTCGCGACGTCGGCGCCGGGATCGACCTCCAGGCTTCCCCGCCCGAGGTGCGGCTCAGCCTCTCGAGGGCGGGAGTCACCGGAGTAGAGCGCGCCGTCCGCATGCGCCACGGCGACGTCGAGGCGCTCGTCGCGGCCGACATCGACTGCTACGTCGATCTGGACCCGGCCCAGAAGGGCGTCCACATGTCGCGTTTCCCCGAGCTCTTCGAGGAGGCGATCGACGAGGTGGTAATGGGTGAGCAGCTCCTCATCGAGAACCTCGCCGAGCACATCGCCTCCCACATCCTCGAGCGCCAGCGCGCGCTGCGGGCCGAGGTGACGATCTCGGCGCGCTACCCGCTCGAGCGCCTGACCCCGGCGACCGGCCTCCGGACGCAGGAGCTCGTCACGCTGATCGGGCGGGCGGCCGCCTCGCCGGGTCGGACCCGCCGCGCGATCGGAGTCGTGGCCACCGGGATCAACGCCTGCCCATGCGCGCAGGGGCTCGTGCGCGATCGCGCGGCCGACCGCCTCGACGAAGCTGGCTTCGACGCGAGCGACATCGAGCGGATCCTCGAGCTCGTTCCGCTCGCGACCCACAACCAGCGCGGCCGGGGGACGCTCTTCCTCGGCACCGAGATGCGAGTGATGGGCGAGGATCTCGTAGAGATCGTCGAACAGTCGATGAGCTCGCCGATCTACGAGCTCCTCAAGCGGCCTGACGAGCTGTTCGTCGTCGAGCACGCACACCTGAGCCCCCGGTTCGTCGAGGACTCGGTGAGGCTGATGCTTCGCGGCGTCCTCGACCGCTACGACGCCGAGCTCGCCGACGGCGACTTCGTGCATGCGCGGCAGGTCAACTTCGAAACGATCCACGCGCACGACGTGCTCGCCGAGCGGTTCGGCACGGTCGGCGAGCTCCGAGACGAGCTGGCCAGCGGAACCCGCACGGCCCGTTTCAGCGGGCTCGAGGACTGGCTGCAGAGCGAGGTTTGAGGCGCAGCGTCGCCCTCGGTTCCTCCCCGCGAACGAGGCGCCGGAGATTCGCTCGATGGAGGACGACGATCGCGACTGCGGCACCGATCGTGAAACCGAGAACCGCCCAGGACGCATCGAACAGCAGCGCGAACAGCGGCAGAGAGGCTCCGGCGGCGATTGACGCCAGTGACGCGTAGCGGAAGGCGAGAAAGACGAGGAGCCAAACGCCCGCCGCAGCAGAGGCCGGCGAGCGGCGCGAGCGCGATCACGACGCCGCCAGTCGTCGCGACGACCTTCCCGCCTCGGGTCAAGCCGAGAAACAGCGGCCGCCAGTGCCCGACGATCGCCGCCGAGCCCGCCAGCACGCCGACCACCTCACCGGCGAGCAGGAGACCGAGCAGCGCCGCCGCCGCGCCCTTCGCCACGTCGAGCGCGAGCACGGGCAGGCCGAGCCGCCAGCCGAACGTCCGCCAGACGTTCGATGCTCCGACGTTGCCGCTCCCGACCGTTCGGATGTCGGTGCCCCGCAGCGCCCGCGGCAGCCAGTAGCCGAACGGCATGCTGCCGAGGACGTAGCCCGCCGCGATCAGGAGAGCGTCCTCCACGGCACGTGCCTCGGCCGGGTGGGGCTAGACGGTGATGCCGTACCTCCCGATCCAGTCGTTGATCACGCCCCAGTCGAGGTTCGCGAGGAACGCATCGATGTACGAGGCGCGATCCGTCTGGTAGTCGAGGAAGTAGGCGTGCTCGTAGACGTCGAGCGCAACCAGCGGCGTGCCGTTCCAGATCGGGAAGGTGTTCTGCGCGTCGCCGACGAAGTTGAAGAGGCGCTCCTCGTCCCAGTCATAGGCCGTCCACGCCCAGCCACGGCCGGCCATGCCCGTCGCCTTGAGGTCCTGGCGCCAGGCCTGCACCGAGCCGAAGTCGCGTTCGATCAGCTCGCGCGCGGCCCCACCGGGATCGCCCCCACCACCGCCGAGGTGCGCGAAGTAGACCTCGTGGTTCTTGACGCCGCCGATCGCAAACGTGAGGTCGACCTTGAGCGAGCGAAGGTCGGAGTAGACCTGGTTTGCCGACGCGAGATCGATCTCCTTGAGCTTCGTGAGGATCTCGTTGCGCTTGGCCACGTATCCCTGGTAGAGCTTGTAGTGCGCCTCGACCGAAGCGCGAGAGATCCCGTCCATCTCGAACAGCTCGGGCCGAAGCTCGCTCGGCGCGATCTCCTCCCTGTTGAACGCTAGCGTCGCCATTCCCCTCCCATCTCTTGGTGAGCCGCGCCCGTGAGACGCGGTCGAGAGCTTATCGTTCCCCGGATGGGCACGGATCATCGGGCCACCGTCCGGGCCGGGTGGGCACAATCCGACCGGGGCTGCGTTTCGTAGGAACGTCCGTCATGGCAGTACTCGTCATGGATGCTGCGTCGCCGCGTCGCGCGCCGTTCGGCCTCGAGCCGCGAACGAGCGACGGCGACCTGATCGTGAAGGTCGGAGGTGGCGACCGAGCCGCTTTCGAGGAGCTGTACCGCCGCTTCGCGCGGCCGGTCCTCGGACTGGCGATGCGCCTGCTCGGCGACCGAGGGCGAGCCGAGGATGCCGCGCAGGACACGTTCGCGGCAGTCTGGCGCTCGGCGACGAGCTACAAGCCGGACCGTGGCAGCGGATCGGCCTGGTTGTTCGCCGTGGCGCGCCACGCGATCATCGACCGAGCCCGTCAGCGGACCGAGCTCACGGTGGCCGAGCCGATCGAGCACCTGAGCGACGAGGCGGGGCCGGCCGAGGTCGTCGAGCAGTCGTGGCTCTCGTTCACGGTGCAGGCGGCGATGGAGCGCCTTCCCGACCGCGAGCGCCAGGTGCTGGAGCTCGCCTACTGGAGCGGCTTCTCGCAGAGCGAGGTCGCGAGCTACCTGGACGTTCCGCTCGGCACGGTCAAGACGCGGACACGGGCCGGGCTGGGCCGGCTCGCCATGCTTCTCGAAGAGACACGCGCGTGAGTGACCCCCGCGACATCCACGAGCTCGTCGGCGATGATGTTCCGGCACCGGAGCTCGAACATCTCCGGCGGGCTGACGAGGCGCTTCGGACTACGCCGGCGCCGCCCGAGCTGAGCGAGACCCTGACGGCGGCCGTGCTTGCGATCCCGGGTGCCGCACCAAGACGGCTCGGGGGTGCCCGCGTCCTCGCAGGACTGGCAATCGCAGCCTGTATCGCGGGGGCCGCTTTCGGGATCGGCCTTTGGGCGAGCGGGACTGCCGACGAGCCGATCGCCGACCAGATCACGCTGAACGCGACGCCGTATGCGCCGCCCGAGGCGAAGATGGTCATCGCCGTGCTGCCGATCGACTCGGCCGGGAATTGGCGGATGGCGGCCGACGTGAAGGGACTGCCGCGGCTTGCCGAGGGCGGGTACTACGAGGTCTGGCTGACGAGAGGCGAAGAGCTCGCCGCATCGTGCGGCCGCTTCGTCGTCGCGGAGAACGGCACGGCCTCCGACGTGTGGCTCAACGCGCCTTACAAGTTCAAGAACTTCGCGCGCTGGGTGGTCGTCGCGCAGCTCCCCGGCAAGCCGCCGTCCGAGAGCATGCTCGACGGTCCGGTCGTCGTGCCTGCGTAACCGCTAGGGGGAGCTGCGGTCGTTGGCGACGAACGCGGCGTGCGTTGCCGGCATGTACCGCTCGAGGAAGTGCTCCGCCGCTGCGGCGTACTGGCGGATCTCGAACTGGGCAGACTCGTGGTTACGCAGCGAGCAGAAGTGCATCAGGCTGCGTGGGTTGCAGCTCCAGTAGTACTTCGTGTACGTCGCCAGGGGGAGAACCGTCCGGGCCACCTCCTTGGCGATTCCGTCGGCGAGCATCCGCTCATACGCGTCGAACGCCTCCTGGCAGGATCGCTCGATCTCCGCCCGGGTCGCCTCGGCCGCGGCTTCCTCGACAGGCTCGAACGAGTAAGCGCCGGGCTTGCCGATCTGCGTCCGGACGAAGTCGGGCACGTAGAACTCCGGCTCCAGCACCGCGTACCTGCCGCTCCACTCGTTGTAGGAATGCCCGGAACGGTGGCGGTGGTGCTCGCGGACGACGAAGATCGGCGCCTTGACGAGGAACCGGAAGTAGCCGTGCTCGAACGGACTGCCGTGTCGCTCGCGCATCAGGAAGCGAATGAGCCCTTCGTCCCGCTCGCCCATCTCCTGTGACTCCGAATTGAACGAGACGCGCGCTGCGTTCACGACCGCGAGGTCCGAGGCGAGAGCCGCGTCGAGCGCCAGAAAGCCCTTGTCGAGAACCGTGACCAGGTCGCGGTGCGTGGCCTCCTCGACTGCGCTCATGGGACGAGTGTATCGTCGGCCCCGGCCCGCATTCCGCGGTGCCTCAGGACGCCCGGACGCGATCGGAGTCGAGGCGGCTCACGGTCAGCGTGAGCCTGTCGATCGCGTCGACGACCACCGTGTCGCCCTCCTGCGCCCCGCCGGGGCAAACGGCTGCCCAGATCTCGCCGTCGAGCCGCACCTGACCGCCTGGAAGGCACGGCGAGACCACCACCGCTTCGCGACCGACGAGCGTCTCGATGCCGACGGTCGCATGGCGGCGGCGGTTCCAGCCGAGCCAGAACAGCACTTCGGCGACCTCGATCACCGCCGCGACGCCGATGACGATCCACCGCCAGGGCTCGTCGAGGAACACGAATCCCACGACAACGGCGACGAGGAGGAGCATCTCAGCGCTTCTTGACGGGAACCAGCCCTGCCGGCGCGAGGTCGGCAACGAAGGACGAGACGCGCCCGGGCCGCCGGCCCTCGTCCTCGGCTCGTTCCTTTCGCGCCACCGCTGCCCGGACGATCGGCGCGCCGGCGTCCTTGATCGGCCCCGGCGGGAAGCGGCCGTGCGGTCCCTGCGCGAGCGGCGACCGCGTCCATTCGTCGTCCAGACCGAGCGCGAGCGAGGCGAGGATGCGACCGCCGAGGTACGCAGGCCCGACCCCGTTCCCCGAGTATCCGGCGCCGTAGAGGAGGTCGCGCCGACCCGGCAGGCTGCCGAAGAACGGGAGGCCGTCGAGCGATCGGTCGATCGGACCCGTCCAGCTGCTCGGGATCCCCACGTCTGCGAGAGCCGGATAGATCGTGCGGAAGCTCTCCGCGATGTCCGCCGCACGTGGCGAGGCGCCGGAGAACTCGCCGCCGATACGACCGCGCCGCGTCAGCGCTCCGCCGCCGCGCCCGAACGCGATGCGCCCGTCGAGCGTCGTGCGGTAGTAGTTGACGAGCAGCCGGGAGTCGGAGATCGCGATGCCGCTCGTCAGGCCGATCGCCTCCAGGCGCTCCGGAACCGGCTCGGTGGCGATCATGTCGCTCGCGATGACGGCGAGCGACCGCGACAGCTCGGGCAGCTGTGCGAGCCAGGCGTTCATCGCCAGGACGACCGTTCCCGCGGTAACCGCTCCGAGCGTCGTATGGACGCGTGGCGGGCCGGAACGCTCGAGCTTCGTCATCGGCGAGTGCTCGAAGATCCGCACGCCCCGGTCGAGCGCCACCTGCCGGAGCCCACGAGCGAGGCGCGCCGGTTGCACGGTCGCGCACGTCGGCTCGAACACGCCGGCCAGGTGCGTCGGTGAGCCGCCGCGAGCCGCCGCCTCCTCGGGGTCGAGACGCTGGAACGCCTCGACGCCGAGCCTCTGCGCCGCCTCGACCGTCTCGTCCCAGGCGCCGAGCTGTGCCTCGGTCGTCGCAGCCCACAGCCAGCCGTCATAGCGGTAGTCGCGCGTCTATCCCGTTGTCGCCACAGAACTCGCCGATCGCGGTTACCGCCTCGGCGGCCGCGCGGGCCACGCGAAGCGCCTCCTCGTCGCCGCACAGATGCTCGAGCTTCAGGATCTTGCTCCACATGCTCATCACGAACCCGCCGTTACGCCCGCTCGGACCACCCCCGCACACGTCAGCCTCGACGAGAACGACGTCGAGGTCCGGTGCGTCCTCCTTCAGCCGAAGTGCCGTCCAGAGACCCGTGAAACCGCCCCCGACGATGCAGACATCGGCGTGATCCTCGTGCTCGAGCGGCGGAGCATCCTTCTCGCCTGACAGCGCTTCCTCCAGCCAGAGACTGTTGCTCATCCGTTCCTCCCGTGCCATGCCTCGAGCAGCTCAGCTTCGCGTTCCGCGGTGAGCGACGCTCCTCGTGCCCACTCCGCCTCGCTGAGCGTATCGGCCAGGGTCTCGCCGAGCGGTCGGAGCTGCAGCCCTGCCTTCAAGGCCCTGGTGCCGTCGATCGCATCGAAGCCGGCCGCGTCCTCCCAGGCCGCCGGAATCCAGAGCGGCAGCTCGGTCCACGGCTCGACCCCGGCCTCGAGCAGGAAACTCTCCTCGACCCAGGTGATCTCGGCGTCCGGCGAGCCGGCCTCCCGGCAGGCAGAGAGAAGCTCGCCGAACGTCAGCGACTTCCGCGGGCCGACTGCGTTGAACGTGCCGGTGCGCCCCGCCTCGGCGGAGGCGAGCAGCCAGGAGGCAAGATCGCGTGCGTCGATCACCTGTGCCCGCGCGTCCCGGGGCTCGGGCGCCAGCGTTTCGCCGCCGCGGGCGATCCGGTGCGGCCAGTAGCTGAAACGTCCGGAGGGGTCGTGCGGGCCGACGATCAGGCCGGGCCTGGGCAGGAAGGCGCCGTCCGGAAAGGCATCGGCGACTACCTGCTCGCAGAGGGCCTTGAGGGCCCCGTAGTGGGTCGTTCGGTCGGCGGTTGGAAGCTCGGACAGAGGGATCGTCGCCACGGCCGCCGTCTCGTTCACCCCCGGCCGGCTGACGTCTGCATACACGGAGCAGGTCGACACGAAGGTGTAGTGACCGGTGGACGAGGACAGCGCTTCAGCCGAAGCACGGACGGCGGCCGGGTGATAGCCCGACGTGTCGACGACCGCGTCGAACGCTTGTCCCGCGAGACGGTCGAGATCATGCTCTCGGTCGCCGACGACGGTCTCGACGTCGGCGAACAGTCCGGGCGCAGTCTGACCACGGTTGAAGTGGACGACCTCGTGACCGCGCTCGAGCGCGGCGTCGGTGAAGTGGCGGCCGAGGAAAGCCGTCCCGCCGAGAACGAGGATCCTCACATCCGGGCCAGCTGGTCGCCCAGCTCTTCGAGACTCGCGAGATTGTGGCCGGAGACGAAGAGGTCGATGTAGGGGAGGCACGCGGACATCCCGCGGGCCAGCGGCTCGTAGGCCGGGTCCTCCTTCAGCGGGTTCAGCCAGATGACCTTGTAGGCCAGCCGGCTGAGACGGGACATCTGCTGGGCGAGCACGGCAGGGTCGCCCACCTCGAGCCCGTCCGAGCAGATGATCACGACCGAACCTCGTGCGATCTCGGGGGACGTCATCATGAAGCGCCGGAGCGACTCGCCGATGCGAGTGCCGCCGTCCCAGTCGAACACCTCCGCGGCGGCCTGCTGCAGAGCCTCGTCAGGGCTCGTCCGCGCGAGGATCCGGGTCAGGCGGGTGAGGCGGGTACCGAAGCAGTAGGCCTCCCAGCGAGGGTCGGCCTTGAGCGCGGCATGCGCGAAGACGAGCAGTGCGCGCGAGTACGACGCCATCGAGCCCGACACGTCGAGGAACAGAACGAGCCTGCGACGGCGCAGCCGCCGCTCCCGCCAGGAGCGCTCGACCGGGTCGCCGCCCGTGCGGAACGAGCGCCGGATCGTGCGGCGCAGGTCGGGCGAGCCGGACTTGGACTTCTGGCGGCGCCGGGACCGGCGCTTCGGCACGGCCAGCCTGACGCGCTGCATGAGCTCCGCCAGCAACGCGAGCTCCTCCGGCGTACACCGCGCAAAGCTCTTCTCTTTCAGGATCTCGACGGTGCTTGCGAGCAGGAGCTCCTGCTCCTCCTTCTCCGACCCTTCGCCCTCCCGGCTCTCGGATCCTGCCGTCGACACGGTCACCTGCGGCCGTTCGACCTCCGGGGGAGCCGGCACGTCCTCGCCGAAGAACGCGCGGAAGACCCGGTCGTACACCGGAATGTCGTCGTGCTTCGCCACCAGCGTGCCGCGGCCGGCCCAGTAGAGATCCCCGGGCGGGACGAGCGAGGCTGCCCGGCAGAAGTCGTTGATGCGGCCGGTTCCGACTGGGAGACCCTCGGCTCGGAGAGCGCGGCCGAACCCGACCAGGCGCTCGATGCCGACGTCGGACTGCCCGCTCATGAGGAGAGCTCGGGCAGAGCCTCCTCGACGCGCTGCAGGTCGTCGTGGTTCTTGATGACCCAGCCGAGCGTCTCGCGAGCCACCCCGTCGTCCACACCCTCGGCGCCGAGAATTGCCAGCGCCTGAGCCCAGTCGATCGCCTCGGCTGCTCCGGGCGGCTTGATCAGATCCAGGCCGCGCAGCCTGGCGACGGCCGTGGCGACGGCACGCGCGAGCTGCTCCGAGACGCCGGGGACGCGCAGCTTGATGATCTCGATCTCGCGCTCGAGATCTGGAAAGTCGATCCAGTGGTAGAGGCAGCGACGCTTCAGCGCGTCGTGCAGTTCTCTCGTTCGGTTCGACGTGATCACGACGGCGGGCGGGTCGTCGGTGTGAATCGTGCCGAGCTCCGGAACGGTGACGGTGAAGTCGGAGAGAACCTCGAGCAGAAACGCCTCGAACTCGTCGTCCGAGCGATCGAGCTCGTCGATCAGGAGCACGGCAGCCCGCCCTTCGCGGATCGCGCGAAGCAGGGGGCGCTCGAGGAGGAACTCCGGGCCGTACAGCTCGTGGACTCGCTCTTTCACGTCGAGCTCGCCGCCCTGGAGAGCCCGCGCGTAGAGAAGCTGGCGCGAGTAGTCCCACTCGTAGAGCGCCTGGGAGGCGTCGATCCCCTCGTAGCACTGCAGCCGTACGAGATCCGCCTCGAGGATCTTCGCGAGCGTCTTCGAGACCTCGGTCTTGCCGACTCCCGGCTCGCCTTCGAGCAAGAGCGGTCGGCGCATCGCAAGGGCCAGGTAGATCGACGTCGCGAGACCGTGATCCGGCAGGTAGGAGTTCGCCCTGAGAGCGCTCTCGACCTCTGCGACGCTGTCCAGCTCCATCCGGGAGATCCTAGCCGCCTGGCCGCAGGCGGCCGGGCGCCACCCGACCCGCCGCCGCCGATATGCTGATCATGTCAACAGGAGCCGGCCCGCGGCGAGCCGTTCTCCGTCGCCGCGGCACGGCGGAGAGGAGGAGTTGGTGTATCCCACCAGCTTCGAGTACTTCGCGCCGACAACGCTCGGCGAAGCGCTCTCGATCCTCGACCAGCGCGGAGACGCGGCGAAGGTGATGGCCGGCGGCCAGAGCCTCATCCCGCTCATGAAGCTTCGCTTCGCCGCGCCGGACGCGATCGTCGATCTGAATCGCGTCCCTGGGCTCGACGAACTGAAGGACGAGGGCGGCGGCCTACGGATCGGGGCGCTCGTCCGGCACAGGGATTGCGAGCGATCCGACCTCCTGCGGGGCCGCTACCGCCTGCTCGGCGACGCGGCGCCGCAGATCTCGGATCCGCTCGTCCGGAACCGCGGCACCGTCTGCGGCTCCGTCGCTCACGCCGATCCGCAGGGCGACTGGGGATCGGTGATGCTCGCGGTAAGGGCAGAGGTCAACGTCCGCAGCTCGAACGGAACGCGCACGATTCCGATCGACGACTTCTTCCAGGGCCCGTTCACGACGGTTCTCGAGCCGAACGAGATCATCACCGACGTACGGGTGCCCGATCCCGGGCCCCGCTCGAGCGGTACGTACCTGAAGCTCGAGCGGAAGGTCGGGGACTACGCGACCGCTGCGGTCGCCGTCCAGCTCAGCTTCTCGAACGGGACGGTGTCGCAGGCCGGCATCGCGCTCACGGGCGTCGGCGGCTCCAACATACGGGCGGGCGCCGCCGAGGACGTGCTGCGCGGAGCCGAGCCGACCGCGGAGGCGATCGGCGAGGCCGCCCGGCTCGCGGCAGAGGCCGCCGAGCCGCAATCGGACATCAGGGGCACGGCCGAGTACAAGCGAAACGTCGTTCGGGTCTTCACCGAGCGCGGACTGCGGACGGCCGCCGACGCGGCTCGTGCCGCCTGAGGAGGGAGGGGCAGTGGCCACCACCGAGGCGGTGAGGACTCACCTGGTCGAGGTGACCGTGAACGGCGAGCAGCGATCGGCGGAAGTCGAGGCTCGGCTCCTGCTCGTGCACTTCGTGCGGGAGTCGCTCGGCCTGACCGGTACGCACATCGGCTGCGACACGACCAGCTGCGGCGCGTGCACCGTGCTCGTCGACGGCGTGCCCATGAAGTCCTGCACGATGTTCGCCGTCCAGGCACAGGGCAGCGAGCTCACGACCGTCGAGGGCCTGCTCCAGGGCGGCGCCCACCACCCGATCCAGGCGGGCTTCCACGAGGAGCACGGGCTGCAGTGCGGGTTCTGCACGCCCGGCATGATGCTGACCTCCGTCGCGCTCCTGGCCGACAATCCGAGCCCGACGGACGAGGAGATCCGCTGGGCGATCTCCGGCCAGATCTGCCGCTGCACGGGGTACCAGAACATCGTCAAGGCGGTGCAGCATGCGGCGGCCGCAATGAGGGAGGCGTAGGCGATGGCGACCCAGGAAGTGCAAGGCCTCGGCCACTCCGTCAAGCGCAAGGAGGACGAGCGCTTCATCCGTGGCAAGGGCAATTACGTCGAGGACGTGAAGCTTCCCGGGATGCTCTACCTCGAGCTGCTGCGCAGCCCGTTCGCGCACGCGAGGATCGTGTCGGTCGACACCTCACGTGCGGCTGCCCTGCCCGGAGTCGTCGCCGTCGTGACCGGCGAACTGATGGCCGAGCACAACCTCGCCTGGATGCCGACCCTTTCGGGCGACACGCAGGCCGTGCTCGCGACGGACAAGGTCCGCTTCCAGGGCCAGGAGGTGGCCGCGGTCGTCGCCGAGAACCCGTACATCGCGAAGGACGCTCTCGAGCTGATCGACGTCGACTACGAGCCTTTGCAGGCGGTGACGAGCCCCGATCAGGCGCTCGCCGACGGAGCTCCGCTCATCCGGGACGACAAGGAGGGGCAGGAGTCGAACCACATCTATCACTGGGAGGCGGGCGACAAGGAGGCGGCAGACCGGGCGTTCGCGGAGGCCGACCACGTCGTCTCGCTCGACACCCACTACCCGCGCTGCCATCCGGCGCCGCTCGAATGCTGCGGCTGCGTCGCCGACGTGAACCCGGCGACGGGCAAGGCGACGATCTACATGACGTCACAGGCGCCGCATGCACACCGCACGCTGTTCGCGCTCGTCGCGGGGCTTCCCGAGCAGAACATCCGGATCATCTCGCCGGACATCGGCGGCGGCTTCGGCAACAAGGTCCCGATCTATCCGGGCTACGTCGTCGCGACCGCGGCCTCCCTGCTGATCGGGCGGCCGGTGAAGTGGACCGAGGACCGCACGGGAAACCTGATGTCCACCGGCTTCGCCCGCGACTACCACATGCACGGCGAGCTCGCGATCAAGGACGGTCGGTTCACCGCCCTGCGGGCGACGCTCAAGTCGGACAACGGAGCGTTCTTCGCCGACGCACAGCCGACCAAGTTCAAGGCGGGCCTCTTCCACATCGTCACCGGCTCCTACGACATCCCGGCTGCTCACGTCGTCGCCGACGGTGCGTACACGAACAAGGCGCCCGGCGGCGTCGCCTACCGCTGCTCGTTCCGCGTCACAGAGGCGTCCTATCTGATCGAGCGCCTCGTCGACGTCGCGGCCCACGACCTGGAAGTCGACCCGGCCGAGCTCCGCATGCGGAACTTCGTCAAGCCCGAGCAGTTCCCGTACGAGTCCGCGACCGGCTTCGTCTACGACTCGGGCGACTATCAGGCGGCAATGAACCTCGCGCTCGAGAAGCTCGGGTACGAGCAGCTCCGCGAGGAGCAGCGCCGGGCTCGGGAAGAGGGCCGGCTGCTTGGGATCGGGCTCGCCTCCTTCACCGAGGTCGTCGGCGCCGGCCCGGCGAAGGATTACGACATCGCCGGCCTGAAGATGATCGACTCGGCCGAGCTGCGCATCCACCCGACCGGGAAGGCGATCCTCAAGCTCGGCGTGAAGTCGCAGGGTCAGGGTCACGAGACGACGTTCGCGCAGATCGTCGCCGACGAGCTCGGTATTCCGCCCGAGGACATCACGGTGATGGAGGGCGACACCGACAACACGCCCTACGGCCTCGGGACCTACGCAAGCCGCTCGACGCCCGTCGCCGGCGGCGCAACCGCGGTCATTGCCCGCGAGCTACGCGAGAAGGCGCGGAAGCTCGCCGCCCACCAGCTCGAGTGCTCGCCCGACGACCTCGAGTGGGAGCGCGGGCGCTTCTTCGTGAAGGGCGCGCCCGACCGGGCGAAGACGATCCAGGAGCTCGCCTTCGCCGCCTACACGGACTTCCCCGAGGACATGCAGGCAGGGCTCGAGGGCGTCCACTACTACAACCCGCCGAACATGACGTATCCGTTCGGGACCTACGCGGTCGTCGTCGAGATCGACCGCGGTACCGGGCAGTGGAGGCCGATCAAGGTCGTGGCCGTCGACGACTGCGGCGTTCGGATCAATCCGATGATCGTCGAGGGTCAGATCATGGGCGGCCTGACCGAGGGGTACGCGATTGCCGCGATGGAGCTCATCACCTTCGACGAGGACGGGAACTGCATCGGCGGCAACCTGATGGACTACCTGATCCCGACTGCGTGGGAGACGCCCGAGTTCGACCTGGGCGAGACCGTGACGCCGTCACCGCACCACCCGATCGGCGCGAAGGGCGTCGGCGAGTCGGCCACCGTCGGCTCGCCGGCTGCGTACGTCAACGCGGTCGTCGACGCGCTTTCCCACGCAGGCATCCGGAACCTCGAGATGCCGGTCACGTCGGACAAGGTCTGGGCGGCGCTCAACGAGGCGGGCCTCGCGGAGTGAACACGGCGGCAACACCGCGCGACGTGCTGGTCGAGGCCGGCCGGCTCGCCGCCGCGCGCACTCCCTATGCGTTCGCGACCGTGGTTCGGGTGGAGCGGCCCACCTCGGCCCGCGAAGGAAACCACGCCCTGATCACGCCTGACGGCGGAGTTACCGGCTGGATCGGCGGAGCGTGCTCCGAGCCGACCGTGGTCAAGGAGGCGCTGCGGGCGCTCGCCGACGGCAAGCCGCGGCTGGTCGCAATCGAAGGCTCATGCGCGTCCGAAGGGCTGGTCGAGGTGTTCATCGAGCCGCAGCTCCCCGAACCGCTGGTCGCGATCGTCGGCGACGGGCCCGCGGCGGCGACGCTCGCAGATCTCTCGACCCGCATCGGCTGGCGCGTCGAGCGGTCGATCGTGAAGGAGGCGGACGCAATCGTCGTCGCTACGCTCGGAGCCGGCGACGAGGAGGCACTCTGCGAGGCCCTCGAGACGCCGGCCGGGTACATCGGCCTCGTCGCGAGCCGGCGGAGAGGGAACGCGGCGCTGGCGGCGTTGCGAGACTCCGGCGTCGGCGAGGCCGACCTCGCCCGGATCCGCTGCCCGGCCGGCCTGGATCTCGGCCCGTCGTCGCAGGAGGAGATCGCAGTCGCCATCCTCGCCGAGGTCGTTGCCTGGCGCCACACCCGTGCGGGGCCGGCGACCGTCCAGGTTGCCGGTGCGAAGTCGGACGAAGTGGATCCCGTGTGTGGCATGAGCGTCTCGATCGAGACCGCGACCGAGAGTGCGGAGCTCGGCGGCGTCCGCTACTACTTCTGCTGCGCCGGCTGCCGCCGGCGCTTCGAGTCTGACCCCGATCGATATGTCGAGGTGAATGTGCAGTGAAAGACGTCCTGGAAACCCTCGAGCGCTGGTCACGTGACGGCGTTCGTGTCGCAACCGCCACCGTCGTCGAGACGGAACGCTCGGCTCCGCGCGACCCCGGCGCCGTCCTCGCGGTATCGGAGAAGGGCGACGTGGCAGGCTCGGTGACCGGCGGGTGCGTCGAGCCGGCCGTCTACGAAGAGGCGCGGGCCGTGCTCGCCGGCGGAGCCGCCGAGGCTCGTCACCTATGGGATTGCCGATGACGAAGCCTTCGAAGTCGGCCTCCCGTGCGGCGGTACGGTCCACATCTTCGTCGACGCCCTCGACCCGAAGCTGGTTGCGCCGATCGCCGACGCGATCCGCGCGGAGCGACCGGTTGCGCTGACGGTGAAGGTGACCGGGGACGAGATCGGCGAGAAGCAACTCGTCTACGCCGACGCGACGGGCGGGGACGAGGTCGCCGGCAAGGCGCGCGAGCTCCTCGCCCGCGGCGAGACCGGCTTCGTCTCGCTGGGAGGCGACGAGCAGGTCTTCGTCTCGTCCTTCGCCCCCAGGCCCAACATGTACGTCTTCGGGGCGATCGACCACGCGTCCGCTCTTGCCAGGGTCGGGCGGTTCCTCGGGTATCGCGTCACCGTCTGCGATGCGCGGGCGAAGTTCGTGACTCCCGAGCGTTTCCCGGACGTCGACGAGCTCGTCGTCCAGTGGCCCGACGATTTCCTCGCCGGCGCTCCGATCGACGAGCGGACGGCGATCTGCGTGCTCACCCACGACAACAAGTTCGACGTCCCTATCCTCAAGATCGCGCTCAAGAGCCCGGCGCGCTACATCGGCGCGATGGGCTCGCGGCGCACGACCGAGCGCCGCAACGAGCGGCTCCGCGCCGAGGGCGTGGGCGACGAGGACCTGGAGCGCGTTCATGCGCCGATCGGGCTGCCGATCGGCTCGCGCACGCCCGAAGAGGTCGCAGTGGCGATCGCCGCCGAGATCATCTCGGTCTTCAACGCGAAGACTCCGCGCGTCTCGGCCAAGGCGGCGGTCTCGTGAGCTCGGAGGAGCGGGGAACGTGAAGGTCGAGAATTCGTTCGAGGTGCCGGCCTCGCGGCAGCAGGCGTGGGACCTCCTCATGGATGTGCCTCGCATCGTTCCGTGCATGCCGGGTGCCGAGCTCAGGGAGACCGTGGGCGACGACCACTGGAAGGCCGACATGGCCGTCAAGCTCGGGCCGATCGCGCTCAACTTCGACACCGACGTGACCCGAGCGGCCGTCGACGAGGCGGGAAGCTCCGTGACCCTGAACGCGAAGGCCCGTGAGAAGCGGGGGCGCGGCGGCGCGCAGGCAGCGATCCAGTCGAGTCTGACCGAGGTCGATCCGCAGACGACCCGCATCGACATCGTCACCGACCTGACGCTCTCCGGCGCCGTGGCCCAGTACGGGCGCGGCATCGTGCAGGACGTCTCACAGCAGATGGTGGGCCGGTTCGCCGACTGCCTCAAGTCTCAGCTGGCCGCCGAGACGCCGGAGCAGGCCCAGGCGGCCGTCGCCGAGCATCAGGCGAAGCCGGTCAAGGGCCTCTCGATGGGGCTCGGAGCGGCCTGGCGTTCGTTCCTGCGGCTCTTCGGTATCGGCCGCGACAAGAGCTGACTTCCAGGAAGGGGGAGCACGTGACAGGCATCTCCTTGACCGTCAACGGCACACGGAAGGAGGTTGAGGTCGAGCCGCGCGAGTTTCTCGTCTACGTGCTGCGGGAGCGCCTCGGGCTGACCGGAACCAACGTGGGCTGCGACACGTCGCAGTGCGGAGCCTGCACCGTCCTCGTTGACGGAAAGGCAGTGAAGTCGTGCACCGTGCTCGGCGTCCAGGCCGACGGCGCCGAGATCCAGACGATCGAAGGCCTTGCGACGAACGGCGAGCTCCATGCGGTTCAGGCGGCCTTCCGGGAGAAGCACGGTCTTCAGTGCGGCTTCTGCACGCCGGGCATGATCATGCTCGCCGTCGACCTCGTCGGCGAGGGCGGAGAGCTCACGGACGAGCGAATCCGCCACGAGCTCGAAGGCAATCTCTGCCGCTGCACCGGCTACCAGAACATCGTCCTCGCAATCCAGGAAGCGGCCGGCCAACTCGGGGGGTGGGACGATGACGACGAGTCTGATCGGAGAATCGGTCAAGCGAGTCGAGGATCCGCGGCTCATTACCGGCGCCGCGAAGAACTTGGAGGATCTGAGTCTCCCGGGGATGACGCACGCCGCCGTTCTGCGCTCTCCGTTCGCCCATGCGCGCATTCGCTCGATCGATGTCGAGAAGGCGCGCACGGCGCCAGGCGTCGTCGGTGTGTTCACGGGGAAGGATTTCGAGCACCTGAACCCACTGCCGTGCGCGTGGCAGGTCACAGGTGCGGAGAACAACGTCAACACGCCCCGCGTGCTCGAGATCGACCGAGTCACCCATCTCGGTGCGGGCGTGGCCGTCGTGGTCGCCGAGGACCGGTACACGGCGGAGGACGCGCTGGCCCTGATCGAGGTCGACTGGGAGCCGCTGCCGGTCGTCGTCGACGCAGAGCAGGCGGTCTCGGACGGTGCACCCCAGATCCACGAGAACGCGCCGTCGAACATCTGCATGGACTGGGAATGCGGCGACGGCGCGGCAACCGACGAGGCGCTCGCGAGCGCGGACGTGGTGGTGAAGCAGCGGCTCGTGAACCAGCGGCTGATCCCGACACCGATCGAGCCCCGCGGCGCAGCCGGCGCCTACGACGCGGCGACCGGCCAGTACACCGTCTGGATGACGTCACAGGCTCCTCACGTCATGCGGCTCCTCATGACCGCCTTCGTCTTCGGCATTTCCGAGACGCAGATGCGCTGCATCTCGCCGCAGGTCGGTGGCGGATTCGGCTCGAAGATCTTTCTCTATCCGGAGTACGTGCTCGTCGGGGCGCTCGCCAAGACGCTCGGACGGCCGGTGAAGTGGATCGAGAGCCGCTCGGAGAACTACCGCGCGACGACGCACGGCCGCGATCACGTCACGTATCTCGAGGTAGGCGCGAAGAACGACGGCACGATCACCGCGCTCCGCGCGAAGACGTACGCGAACCTGGGGGGCGTTCTCTCGACGATCGCACCGGGTATCCCGACGACGCTGTACGGGCGCATGCTCTCGGGCGCGTACAGGATCCCGAGCATCCACTGTCAGGTGCTCGGCGTCTACACGAACACGGCCATGGTCGACGCGTATCGCGGCGCAGGCCGGCCGGAGGCGACGTACGTCGTCGAACGGGGGATCGACCTGGTCGCCCGGGAGCTCGGCCTGGATCCGGTCGACGTGCGCCGGCGGAACTTCGTACCTACGGAGGACTTCCCGTACGCCCCCGGCTCGAACCTCCTGAAGGGGCTCGAGTACGACTCGGGCGACTACGAGAAGACGCTCGACCGGGCGCTCGAGACGGTGGATTACGACGGGTTCCGGCGGGAGCAGGAAGCGGCCCGAGCGGAGGGTCGCCACCTCGGGATCGGCTTCTCGACGTACATCGAGATCTGCGGCGTCGCACCCTCGAAGTGGATCGGCCTCCCCGGCGAGGGCTGGGGAGCGGGCCTGTGGGAGAGCGCGAACGTGCGCGTCCACCTGACCGGCAAGGTCGTGGTGACATCGGGTCTGCAATCGCACGGCCAGGGGCACGAGACGTGCATCACCCAGGTGGTCGCGAGCGAGCTCGGCGTTCCGATCGAGGACGTCACCGTGGAGCATTCCGACACGCTCGGTACACCCTTCGGATATGGCACGTACGGAAGCCGAAGCGCCGCGGTCGGCGCCGTCGCCGCGTACACGAGCGTCCAGCGGATCAAGGAGAAGGCGCGCCACCTCGCGGCGCACATGCTCGAGGCGGATGCCGAAGACGTCGTCTTCGAGGACGGCAAGGCGTTCGTCAAGGGCGCGCCCGACAACGCGAAGACGATCCAGGAGATCGCTCTCCAGGCTGCCGTCGCCTACGACCTGCCCGCGGGCATGGAGCCCTTCCTCGACGACACCTCCTACTACGACCCGCCGAACTGCACGTTCCCCTTCGGAACGCATGTCGCCCTGGTCGAGGTGAACGCCGAGACCGGCGAGGTCTCACTTCGGCGCTACGTCGCCGTCGACGACGTCGGCAACGTGATCAACCCGATGATCGTCGAGGGACAGGTGCACGGCGGCATCGCCCAGGGCGTCGCCCAGGCCCTCTGGGAGAGCGCCGAGTACGACGAGAGCGGCCAGCTGCTGACGGGCAGCCTGATGGAGTACGCGATCCCGAAGGCAAGCTTCTTCCCGCCGTTCGAGGTCAGCCGGACGGAGACGCCGACGCCGGTCAACCCACTCGGTATCAAGGGCGCCGGCGAGACCGGCACGATCGCGTCGACACCGGCAGTGGTCAACGCGGTCGTGGATGCCCTGTCCCCGCTCGGCATCGCCCACATCGACATGCCGCTGACGCCCGAGCGCGTGTGGCGCGCGATGCGTGAGGCCGGGGACGGAAGGGGGGCGGCGTGAGCACGACAACTCCGTCCGAGTTCGCGTATCACCACCCCGAGACACTCGAGGAGGCCATCGGGCTGCTCTCGAGCATCGATGAAGCGCGGCCGCTCGCAGGCGGCCACAGCCTGCTGCCAATGATGCGGCTCAGGCTCGCGACACCGGCCGCGCTCGTGGACCTGGCGGGCATCGACGGGCTCGACGAGATCACGCTGGACGGCGGGGTGCTGCGGATCGGCGCACTGACCACGCATGCGACCGTGGCCGGCTCGGCGACGGTGCGGTCAGCCTGTTCCGCGCTCGCCGAGACGGCCGGCATGATCGGAGATCGCCAGGTGCGAAACCGCGGCACGATCGGCGGCAGCCTCGCGCATGCCGATCCCGGGGCCGATTACCCGACCGTCGTTACGGCGCTCGGCGCAACCATCACGGCGGCGGGGCCCGGTGGGCAACGTTCGATCCCGGCCGAAGAGTTCTTCACGGGCGTCTTCTCGACCGCACTCGCCGACGGCGAGCTCGTCACCGAGGTCAGCGTGCCGGAAACCCGGTCGGCGGCTTACGCCAAGCACCGGCATCCTGCATCCGGCTATGCGGTCGTCGGCGTCGCCGCTTCGCTCCGCGTCGAGGGTGGCACCTGTACGGCGGCACGCCTCGTCGTGGGAGGCGTGACCGGCTCCCCCGTCATCGCCGCCGCTGTCGAGGGGGCGCTTGTCGGCCAGAAGCCGGGCGAGCAGGCGATCGCCACGGCCGCCGCAACCGTGGCGGAGGCGATACGCGACCCGATCGGCGACACCTACGCCTCGGGCGAGTACCGGGTGCACCTGGCAGGCGTGCTCGCTCGGCAGGCACTGACGAAGGCAGCCTCTGCCTGATGTTCGATGCGTTCGGGGCCGGTGTTCGCTCCGACCCCGAAGCTAGCTCTACCGCTCGGCCGAGCCCTCGTCGCCGAGCGCGACGTCCGCGTCCCCCTTCCCCTGAGCGGCCGCGAGGTCGGCGAGCTCCGCCGCCATCTGAGCGGCGTCGTCGTCGAGCGTGATGTCGCGAACGTCGGCCATCGCTTCCGAAACCGCCAAGGCCGACAGCCCTTCGGCCACCTCGGCGACTCCGGCCTCGGCGACGCCCGCGCTCGCCGTGTCGAGAGCACGCGAGAGGGCGCCTACGTCTCCCGACTCGACGAGCTGGGCGACTGCGTGGGTGCGCAGACGGTTGCTCATGCCGGCCAGGAAACCTGACAGCGCCGGGAAATCGAGGCCGCCCACGATCTCGGCGACGACCGCGGTCTGCCCCGACATCGCCGCGAGATCCATGCCTCGCTCGACGTCGTCTTCACCGGCGGCGCGCAGCAGCGCGCTCAGCGCGGCGATGTCCTCCGAAAGGGAGAGCATGCCGGCACCCTGCGCCAGGTCGCGAACCCCCTCCTCCTCGGCGGCGTTCTTGAGACCGCCGAGTGCGTCGTCTGCCATGCGAGCTCCCTTCGTCGAGTGCGGTCGTCGCACTCTATGCGAGCCCCGTTCTAGACCTCCTCGAGCCTGCCGCTGTGAACGTCGTAGACG
Organism: uncultured Thermoleophilia bacterium; assembly: GCA_963797645.1. GTDB lineage: Bacteria > Actinomycetota > Thermoleophilia > Gaiellales > Gaiellaceae > CAWCQC01. Next base: position 48,089 of record CAWCQC010000010.1, read on the forward strand.
AAGCCGCGCGCCTCGAAGGAGGCCGGGAGGAACGGCGTCTCCTCGATCCGGCGGACGCTCTCGCGCACCCGCTCGAAGACCTCCGGGAAGGGCAGGAAGTCGATGCCGCTCGCGTCGGCGTCCGCCTCGTCGGCGAGTTTCGCCTGCAGTTGCTCGTTCGTGAACGTGACCATGCCGCAGTCGGTATGGCCGACGACGACCACCTCCTGCGTGCCGAGCAGCCAGTGGGAGATCACCAGGGAGCGAAGCGCGTCGTCGGTGACGATTCCGCCGGCGTTGCGGATCACGTGGGCGTCGCCCTCGGCGAGACCTGCGTACTTGGCCGGATCGAGCCGTGCGTCCATGCAGGTCACGATCGCGAAGTGGCGCCCGGGCGGCATCGCGAGCTCGCCCTTGTCGAAGCGGGTCGCGTAGCGTTCGTTGGCGGACAGGATCTCATCGAGGACTGGCATCTGGAGGCCTCCACTTTTGGATTTGAAGCTTCGAGACTACACAATCTGTAGTGAGTATGGGCAACCTACGGCTCGTTCGTCGGTGCAACGGTGAGCGGTCGCCTGTTCGCCGGCGTGGCCGGCTTCTCGTACACCGCCTGGCGGGGAGGGTTCTACCCGCCCGACGCACGGCCGGACGAGTTTCTCGGCCTCTACTCGAGCCGGCTGCCGTCCGTGGAGCTGAACACGACCTTCTACCGTCTTCCGTCCGACGAGGTCTTCCGCCGCTGGGCGGCCGACACGCCGCCCGAGTTCCGCTTCACGGCCAAGATGAACCGCCGCGTGGTCGGCGGCGACCTCGGGTTCCTGGCCCCGTTCGGCGAGCGGCTCCGGATACTCGGCGAGAAGCTGGCGGCGGTTCGCGTCCAGCTCCCGGCGAGCCGGCCGCGCGACGACGGCTTCCTCACGCTCCTCCTCGGCTCGCTCGATCCGGGCCTCCGGATCGCGTTCGAGGCCGAGCACGAGACCTGGAGCTCTCCAGAGGTGGATCGGACGCTCGCGGACGCCGGTGCGGTCCGGGTGAACGCGCTCGCGGCGGACTCCCCGTTTCGCTACCTGCGCCTCCGCGAGCCGCCGTACACGGACGCCGACCTCTCGGAGCTCGCGGCCGGCCTGCGACCGCTTCTCGCTGCCGGAATCGACGTGTACTGCTACTTCAAGCACGAGGACGATCCGCGCGGCGCGCTCTACGCCGAGCGCCTGATCGAGCTCGCGGAAACGTGAGCGACTCGCCCTGGCAGGCCGACTTGCGGTGGCCGCGGAGGTCGCCTAGAGTTGAGCCTTGCGCAATACTTTACTCTTTGAAGTGATACCACCAGGAGGTTACTCGATGGCAAGCGAATACGCGAAGCCGGTGCTCGTCTCGACCGACTGGGTCGCGGAGCACCTCGATGATGCGGGGGTCGTCGTGGCGGAGGTGGACGAGAACCCCGACCTCTACGACGAGGGCCACATCCCCGGCGCGATCAAGCTCCACTGGAAGGACGACTTGCAGGACCCGGTCGAGCGCGACCTGGTCGACAAGGCATCGTTCGAGCAGCTGCTCGGCTCACGGGGGATCGGCAACGACACCGTGCTCGTCCTCTACGGCGACAAGAACAACTGGTTCGCGGCGTACGCGTACTGGTACGTGAAGACGTACGGCCACAAGGACGTCCGCATCCTGAACGGCGGGCGCCAGAAGTGGATCGACGAGGACCGCGCGCTCACGACGGATGCTCCCTCCCCGAGCCTGTCGGCCTACACGGCCGCCGAGCGCAACGAGTCGATCCGCGCCTACCGCGACCAGGTGCGGGACTGGCTCGGCGCGAGCGGCCGGGCGCTCGTCGACGTCCGCTCGCCCGGCGAGTACGCCGGCGACCTGATCGCCCCTCCCGGCTACGAGCAGGAGGGCGCCCAGCGCGGCGGCCACATCCCGACCGCGGCTTCGATCCCGTGGGCGACCGCCGTCCGCGACGACGGAACCTTCAAGAGCGCGGAGGAGCTGGCCGAGCTCTACGGCGCCAAGGGCGTCACGCCGGACAAGGAGGTCGTCGCCTACTGCCGGATCGGAGAGCGATCCGCGCATACGTGGTTCGTGCTCAGCGAGCTGCTCGGGTACGAGAACGTGCGGAACTACGACGGCTCGTGGACCGAGTGGGGCAACCTGGTCGACGTCCCGATCGAGAAGGGCGCCTGACGTCCCTGACCGAGCGCTTGACGAACGCCAGGTTCGCGAGGCGGGTCAGGACCCGCCCTTACATGATCACCCGCAACACGGAGGGGCCGGTCCTGACCGGCCCCTCCGTCAGGTGCGCAGAATCGGCCTGGTGAGGCAGGTCGGGCCGCCGTCGCCCTTGCGCGAGATCTCGTCGCCTTCGTAGACGCGAACGTCGACCCCCGCTCGCTCCATGCGCCGGTGCGTCTCGTCGTTGCCCGCGAGCGCCAGCGCGACGCCGGGAGCGAGGGCGAGCACGTTCGGCCCCATCGTGTCGAACTCCTCGTCCGGTACCTCGATCGTGCGGATCCCGCGCTCGCCGAGCAGCTCCACCAGCCGGACGGGCATGAGGGGTAGATAGACGACTGCGAGGTCAGGCGCGAGCGGCGAGATGAACGACATGAGGTGCAGGACCTCGCCCCGGCCGCGGTGGTGAGGCAGGTCGAATTGGATGACGTCGACGCTCGGAAGCGCAGCGCCGAGCTCCTGGATCCCGGCCGCGTTCGTCCGGTAGCCGTGGCCGACGAGCAGGGTTCGCTCGTCGAGCCAGAGCGTGTCACCGCCCTCGACCGTCGCCGGGGCATCGAGCCGCGCGGCGACCGGCACGCCGGCAGCCGCGAAGTCCGCCGCCATCGCCTCGGGCTCACCGCGGCGCCCCTCCTTGCCGGGGCGCAGCAGGATCGCACCCTGATCCGAGACGAGCGCCGGATCGTAGGCGTAGATCGCGTCGAGGTCGCCCGGCACCGATGTCTCGCCGAGAACCACCTCGGCGCCCGCATCGGCGAGCAGCGCGCAGAACGCCTCGTGCTCGGCCAGGAGCCGGTTGGGATCGGGGGCCGCCCGCCAGCCGTTTGCCCGCCATGATCGCGCCGCGTCCGTCTCGGGCCGCTTCACGAGCACGCGGCGGAGCGTCCCCGTCATGCCCTGGCAGCCGAACAGCGCGGTCTCGGTACTCTCCACGCATGGAGACTACCGGCGCCCGTCTCACCGATCTGGCGATCGCCGGCGGCTGCGCCGCGAAGTATCCGGCCGCTCGACTCGAAGAGCTGCTGGCCGGATTCCTGCCCGCCGAATCCGAGAACCTCCTCGTCGGCCTCGCGCCGACCGATGACGCGGCCGTCTACAGGCTGGACGACGAGCGAGCGCTCATCTTCACCGTCGACTTCTTTCCGCCGCTGGTCGACGATCCTGACGATTTCGGCACGATTGCGGCGACGAACGCCCTGAACGACGTGTTCGCCATGGGCGGCGTGCCGATTCTGGCACTCTCCGTGGCGGCGTTTCCCGAGGAGCTCGCCGGGGACGCGGTCGCCGCGATCCTGGCGGCGGCCGACCGTACGGTACGCGATGCCGGTGCCCTGCTTGCTGGTGGCCACACGATCCGCGACGCCGAGCCGAAGTACGGCCTGGCCGTGATCGGCACCGTGCGGCCGGACGGCGTGTGGCGGAAGAGCGACGCCACCCCCGGGGACGCGCTCTTCCTGACGAAGCCGCTCGGGACCGGCCTGGTCCTCGCCGGGGTGAAGAACGGGATCCTCGGAGAGGAGGAGAAGGGGGCGGCCGTGGCGCAGATGCGTACGCTGAACCGCGCCGCAGCGGAGATGCTCCTGCAGGCACGGCCTGGGGCAGTGACCGACGTGACCGGCTTCGGCCTCTTCGGGCATGCGGTCGAGGTCGCGGAGCGGAGCGAGGTCGCGCTTCACATCGAGGCCGAGCTCCTGCCCGCCCTGCCGGGCGCGCTCGACGCGGCGCAGAACGGGATCCGCACCGGTGGCGACGCGACGAACCGCGAGTTCGCTGCGGACCGGGTGCGGCTCGAGGAGATCCGTCCCGAGCTCGACCTGCTCGGCTTCGATCCCCAGACGGCGGGCGGGATGCTCGTCTCGCTGCCGGCGGAGCACGGGGCCGCTCTGGAAGCGGAGTTCCGCGCGCGAGGCCTCTTTCTCGCCCGCATCGGACGGGTCGAGGAGGGTGCCGGCGTCCACGTGCGCTAGCCGCCCCTAGTATTGAGACCGTGCTCGCTCGACTCTGGCGACGCCGTGTCTCACCCCGCGGCTTCAGCCGCATCGCGACGATCTCGCTCGCCAGCCTCCTGCTCGTCGTCGCGACAGGAGCGGTCGTCCGGCTGACCGCATCCGGGCTCGGCTGCGAGAACTGGCCGCGCTGTGGCGACAAGCCGTACCCGGAGCAAGGGTTTCACGCGTTCGTCGAGTTCGGCAACCGCGTCGTCGCGCTCGCGGCGATCATTCTCGTCGTCGTGACCTGGCTGGCCTCCCGCCGGGTCGACGGTCTGCGCAGGTGGGTGTCGTGGGTGGCGGGAATCGTTGCGCTCGGAACAGTCGCGCAGATCCCGCTCGGCGGTCTCACGGTCATCCTCGACCTCCATCCGCTTGCGGTCATGAGCCACTTCTTTCTCGCGCTGGCCATGCTCGGTCTCTCGGTCGTGGTCACGCTCGAGGCGCGCTCGTTCGCGGACGGCAGGCCCGACGCGTCGGTACCCCGCCCGGTCGGCTGGCTCGCCTTGTGCCTCCTCCCGATCGGGATCGGCCTGCTCGTCACCGGTACCTTCGTCACGGCGGCGGGCCCGCACTCGGGCGGCGCCGATATCAGGCGCCTCGGGGATCTGGAGGACGCGCTCTACGTTCACGTTCGGCTGAGCGCGGCGTTCGGAATCGGGTTTCTCATTCTGCTCGGGGCACTCGTGCTGCACCGGCGAACAGCCCATGGCGAGCTTCTGCTCGGCTGCGCCGCTCTCGTCCTGCTCCTCGTCCAGATGGGAATCGGGGAGTACCAGTGGCGAAACGAGCTTCCGTGGGCGGTGGTCCTGGTTCACGTGACGCTCGCCGCGGCGATCTGGGCCACGCTGGTCGCGCTCACGGTCCGGCTCGTGTGGGCCTCGGGTCTCAGCAGGCGCGAGACCGCACAGACCGGTGTCGTCCCAGCCGTCCCCGGAGGCCCGGCGGGCCGCTAGTAGACTCCTCCGATCGGCGCGCACCTCCGCATCGCGAGTCGCCCGCAGTTGCGCCGTCCGGTGCTGATCGCAGCCTTCCGCGGTTGGAACGACGGCGCACAGGGGGCATCCCTGGCCGCCGGCTTCCTGGCGCGCAGCTGGGACGCAGAGCGATTCGCCGACCTCGACCCCGAGGAGTTCTTCGACTTCCAGGCCGTGCGGCCTCACGTATCGCTCGAGGAGGGACAGACACGGCACATCGACTGGCCGGACAACGCCTTCTTCCACGCGGCCGTTCCCGTCGTCCCGCCGCATCCCGAGCGCGACGCGGTGCTCTTGCTCGGCATCGAGCCGAGCACGCGTTGGCGCACCTTCACCGGCGAGATCGTGGAGCTCGCTCAGGAGCTCGAAATCGAGCTCGTCATCACGCTCGGCGCGCTCCTGGCGGACGTCCCTCACACGCGCCCGAGCCCGGTCACCGGCGCCGCAAGCGATCCTGAGCTCGTCGAGGAGCTGGGACTGACGACCTCGCGCTACGAGGGCCCGACCGGCATCGTCGGCGTTCTGCACGACGCGTGCCACAGGGCGTCGATCAAGTCTGCAAGCCTCTGGGCGGCCGTGCCGCACTATGCTTCGCTGGCTCCCAGCCCACGCGCCGCGCTGGCACTGAGCGCACGGCTCGGCGAGCTGCTCGGCACGAAGCTCGATCTCTCGGAGCTCGAACGGGCCGGGGACGTCTATGAGCGCCAGGTGAGCGAGGCGGTTTCGGCCGACGAGGAGACGGAGGCCTACGTCAGAGAGCTCGAGAACCGCGCCGACCGTCTCGAGGACGAGGCCGACCTCCCCTCGGGCGACACCCTCGCCGCCGAGCTGTCACGATTCCTCCGCGAGCACGAGGCGCGCCGGCGGGAGGAAGAGGAGAGCGAGGATTAGCCGCTCAGCAGGGCCGCCGATGAACACGGCTCGCCTCCACTTTCTCCGCGACCGGCGAGCCCAACGGCCAGGCACGCGACAGGCTCGCGAGCGCCTTCCCCGTGTCGCGGAGACCCGCGCCACGCTAGGTGGCTCAGACCTCGACGGACTCTGAGGCTGCGGCCGGCTCCGGCGGTGTCTCGACGTCGGCCGCGGCGCCGTTCTGGGCTCCGTCCGCAGCCGGCTCGTAGCGCCGTGTGCAACCTCGGCGCCACCGGCACGCTTCTTTCGACGCCGCCGCCTGCGGGCCTTTCCGGCCGGGTTCTTCGGCGCGGGTAGGTTGTCGGCCAGCGCTTGCGCGACCTCCTCGATCGTCCCGATCCGGGCTCGGGCGGCTTCGATCAACTGCTGAGCGGTGGGCGTGTAGCCCTCTGCCGACGCGAGGAGCGCGGCAGCGACCTGCGGCGGCTGCTCCAGCGCGACGTTGACGAGGCGCGCCGCGTTCTCCTCGTGGCGGTGCCCGCGCGAGTTCGCGAGCGCGCCGAGCAGCCGCTTCGCATCAGGAAGCTCTGCGCTGGCACGGCGATCCTGGACTTTCCGTGTCGCCCTGGCGAGACGCCAGGTCCAACGCGCGACGATCTCCTCCGGCGCCTCCACCTTGCCCTCGGCGGCCGCGCGAAGGAGCACCCGAACGCCCTGGACGCGATCCTTCTCCCACGTCGGCGAGGAGGTCACGATGGTGACGAGATCGTCGAAGCTCGCGCGGTCGATGGATGTGGCTACCCGGTCGCCGAGCGCCTGGAGGCGCAGGCGGCGGTTGGGGTTCTCAGCAGCGCAGCTCATGAGGAAGACCTCGCGGCACTCGCGGCTCGCGCGTGCGAGCTTTTCCGCGAAGTGCTGCCGCTCGTCGTAGCGAAGCTGCCGTCCCGCGATGCGGGCCCACAGCTCCGCCTCGTCGTCCGCGAGCCGGGACGGGTCGACGCGCTGCCACTCCCGGCCGATGACGGCCAGTCTCCGGCGGGGATCCGGGGTGACAGGAACCAGCCACGAGGCCGGCGACAGCTTCCGGCGGGCGCGCCGCTGCATGCGCCGTCTCGGGGCCGGGGTTACACGCGCACCGGGTCGGTAGAAGTCGGCGTCGAGCAGAGTGTGCAGCGTGATCGTCCGGTCGTTGTGCGTCGCCGCCGGATCGATGAAGTCCACGACGACGCCTGCTTCCTTGCGAGGGTGGATCCTCATGATCCGGCCGATGCGCTGCTGGTACACGCGTCTGCTCGCGGTCGGCGCCAGGTGCATGCAGACCGTCGCCCGCGGCGAGTTCCAGCCCTCGGCGAGCAGCTGCGCGTTGATGAGCACGTTGATCTCGCCGCGCTCGTAGGCGGCAAGCGTCTCGGCGAGCCGGAGCGGCGGCGTACGCCCGCTGACGGCCTCGGCCTTCAGCCCGGCCGCCCGGAACTCCCGGGCGAGGTTGTAGGCGTGGTCGACGCCGGCCGCGTAGACGATCCCCGGGGTGGCGTCGAAGCGGTCGCGGTAGAGGCTGGCGGCCGCCTGGTTGATCAGCTCGTGGTCGAGCACCTTGGCCAGCGCCTCCTGGTCGTAGTCGCCGCCGACGATCGGGACCGACGAGATGGCGGCCGCCGGAGGTACGCGAAGGCACCGAAGCGGAGCGATCAGCCCGCGCCGGGCAGCGTCGCTGAGCGGCAGATCGTCGACGGAGGCCGGGAAGACGTCCGAGACCTGCTTCGCGATCAGCTCCTCCGTCGCCGTCATGCCGATGTAGATCGGCTCCGTGAAGCTGCGGATCGCCGCGCTCGTCTTCTCGCCGAGCGCAGTGTGCGCCTCGTCGCAGATGACGAGCTGGTAGGCCGTCCGGGAAAGCGACGCCACGTGCCGGGCGAACCAGGCGTACGTCTGGATGGTGAGGGGGTTCCCGCGAAGCGGATCCATGCCCTGCAGCACCGGATCGCACAGCCGGGAGCCGTAGCCCTCGGTCGTCAGGTCGCCGGTGAACTGGTTCACGAGCAGCCGTCGGTGCGTCAGGATGAGTACGCCCATCGTGCGCGCCGCCTCGACGAAGCCCGCGGCGGCGATCGTCTTGCCGGAGGCAGTCGGGTGGCGGAAGCGGAACCGCCGCTCCGCGCCGGGATCCTCGACGAACTCGGCTTCCTCGTCCTCGAGCTCGTCGGTCTCGTCGTCCCCGTCCTCGTCGTCGTCGAGCTCGCCCTCGAGGGACCCGCCGTTCGAGCCGTCCGGATGCTCCTCGTGGCGTGAGAGCAGTTCCGTCAGCATGCCGGCGAGAGCATCGATCTGGTGGCGGCGCAGCTCGGTTCCCGATTCCAGGTGCGGCCGCTCCTCGCCGAGAACGCGCTCGAGGCCCAGCATGAGCGCGAAATTGATCTTCCAGGCAGGAGAGGGCGCCCGGCGCCCTTCCTCGATCTCCTCGAGCGCCGCGTCCAGGGCTCTCCGCCTTGCGGAGCCCTCCGCGAGAGCCTCGCTGGCCTCTTCGTCCGGTTGCAGCAGGGGCTCGCCCGACCATGCCTCGACCCTCGCGGCTATGACCGCGATCTGATCGGCTCTAGCCGACATCACTGCCGTGTGCTTCGCCTGTTCTTGCATACGGGCAAGGGCCACGCGCCACGCGCCGCCGGGAATCAGGGTTGGGAGGCGCGCAGAGCAGCCGTACTGCTCGCCGTAAGCATACTTCACCGGCCGCCGGGTGCAACCGCGCACGGTTACGCTCGTGACGATGGAGAACTGGGACGCCCACGTGGAGCGCGAGTCGCGACGGTTCCGGGACGGGCTCGAGCGCCTGCCCCAGGATCCGGATCCGCGCCAGAAGCAGCTCGTCAGGATGGCGAACGCGGCCGCCGGGGCTGGCCTCGCCTGCCTGATGGCAGAGCGCGCAGACGAGGCACGGAGCTGGTTCCTCGAGGCGGCGGCCCGCTACCGCGAGAGTCACGCGGATGCTCCGCCGGGTAGCTGGGGCCGGCCGATCGGCTCGGTCAAGATGCGTCTCCTGGGGGGCGATGTGGCCGGAGCGGTCGAGGACGCCCGCTGGACGCTTTCGCTGGCGCCGGCTCGGTCGGAATCGCCGATCGGCCGCTATGCAGCCGTGCTCGCGAGCCTCGTGCTCGGCGACGACGACACTGCAGCCGAGCTTGTAGGGACTCTCCGAGCGGAGACCGAGGATCGTTTCCCGCGACCCGTCGCCGACGCGCTCGCCGGCCTGGCTGCCCGGGACGCAGCCACCTACGAGGACGGCGTTCGCCGCACGCTGCGACTCCTTCGAGGCGCGTGCGGAGTTCCTGGAGGACGTCCCCGTCGCGGACACCGTTCTCGTACTGGAAGCTCTGGCTCGTCCGCGCGGGCTCGAAACGGCGCTCTCCTCGGCGCTGTTGCCGGCATCGGCCGGCTCGGATCCGCTCCGTTAGTCTCGTCTCCGCACAGGTACTCCGACAGCCGGGGAGGTACGCGATGGCGGACTACTACGACCTCGGGACCCACGGGCGGAAGGTGACGACCTCGTCCGCCGAGGCGCAGGTGCTGGTTCGACCGCGGCCTCGTGTGGTGCTACGGCTACAACCACGACGAGTCCGTGCGCTGCTTCCGAAGGGCGGCGGAGCTCGACCCTGGGTGTGCAATGGCGCAGTGGGGAATCGCGTACGCGGCCGGGCCGAACTACAACAAGCCGTGGGAGGCGTTCGACGAGGTCGACATGGAGCGCACCGTGAGCGAGGCGTACGTGGCGTCGCGAGCGTGCACTGGAGCTCGCCGACGGCTCGACGCCGGTCGAACGCGCTCTCATCGAAGCGCTCCCGCACCGGTATCCCTCCGAGGTTCCGGCCGAGGATTGCTCGATCTGGAACGACGCATACGCAGCGGCGATGCGTGACGTCTACGCGAGGTTCCCCGACGACCTCGACGTCGCGACGCTGTTCGCCGAGGCGCTCATGAACCGCACGCCGTGGCAGCTCTGGGACCTCACGTCCGGCGAGCCGGCCGTCGGGCGCGGACACGGTCGAGGCGATCGAGCGTGCTCGAGGCGGCGCTCGCGCGCATGGAAGCAGCGGGCGACGGGCTCCACCCCGGCCTTCTGCACATGTACATCCACCTGATGGAGATGTCGCCGCACCCCGAGCGGGCGCTGCGAGTCGGCGACCAGCTGCGCAACCTCGTGCCCGACGCAGGCCACCTCCGCCACATGCCGACCCATATCGACGTCCTGTGCGGCCTCTACAACGACGTCGGTCGTCGGAAACGAGCGGGCGATCGAGGCGGACCGGAAGTACCTCGAGCGCGAGGGGCCGCTCAACTTCTACTCGCTCTACCGCTGCCACGACTTCCACTTCAGGATCTACGGAGCGATGTTCCTCGGCCAGCTCGGGCCGGCGCTCGAGGCGGCCGACGAGATGGTCGTCGACCCTGCCCGATGAGCTCCTGCGGGTCGAGGTGCCGCCCATGGCCGACTGGCTCGAGGGCTTCGTCCCGATGAAGATGCACGTGCTCGATCCGCTTCGGCCGTTGGCAGGAGATCATCGACGAGCCGCTGCCGCGCGATCCGGAGCTCTTCTGTGTCACCACCGCCCTGAAGGAGTACGCGAAGGCCGTCGCCCGAGCGGCACTCGGCGACGTGGCCGCGGCCGAGGAGCACCGCGAGCGGTTCGCCGCAGCCGTTGCGACCGTGCCGCCCACGCGGTACGTGTTCAACAACAGCTGCCTTGACATCCTCGCAATCGCAGCGGAGATGCTGAACGGCGAGGTCGAGTACCGGAAGGGGAACTTCGACGTTGCCTTCGCCCATCTGCGCCGTTCGGTCGAGCTGGACGACAGCCTCCCCTACGACGAGCCGTGGGGCTGGATGCAGCCGACCCGTCACGCGCTCGGAGCGCTCCTGCTCGAGCAGGGCGAGCTCGAGGCGGCGGAAGCCGTCTACCGCGCCGACCTCGGGCTCGACGGAACGCTTGCCCGCGCATGCCAGCATCCGGACAACGTCTGGAGCCTGCACGGGCTCCACGAGTGCCTGACGCGACTCGGTAGGACGACGGAGGCGGCCATGCTGAAGGGGCGTCTCGACGTCGCCGTTGCGCGCGCCGACGTCCCGATCCGCTCGTCTTGCTTCTGTCGCCTCGAGCGAGCGGCGTGACGGACGACCTCGACGCCAAGAAGGGCATCGTTCGCCGCCTGCTCGAGGACGGGCTAGGCGAGGGGCGGCACCGGCCGGCTAGAGGCGCCCGCCGCCATCGACGACCCAGGCGATCGTCTTGTCCGCGAGGCGGTCGAGGGCCTGGACGGACAGCTCCAGATGCTCGGGCGTCGTGTCCTCGAGCTTCGTGTGCGACAGGCCTCTGAGACTCTGGACGAACAGCATCACGGTCGGCACGCCGGCCCGCGAGACCTCGGCCGCGTCGTGCAGCGGCCCGCTCGGCAGCCGGTGCGACGTCCCCGCGACCTCGCGAATCGCCTCGTCGCAGAGACCGACGAGCGTCTCGTCGAAGAGGATCGGCTCTATGCCCCAGATGCGCTCCCAGGCGACCTCGATCCGCTCCTCGGCCGCGATCCGCTCGCTCGTCGACTTCGCCTCTGCGAGCATCCCTGCGAGGCGTTCGGCATCGAGATTCCGTTGATCGAGCAAACAGACGGCGTCCTCGACGACGGACGTAACGATCCCTGGCTTCGTCACGACGCTCCCCATCGTGCAGACGGCGCCTGCTCCCGTCCGCCGGGCGATCTCGCGTATCTCGAGCTCTAGCCGCGCGGCGCCGGCGAGCGCATCTCGCCGCTCGGACATCGGCGTTGAGCCGGCGTGGGCGGCCTGCCCGTGGAAGGTGACGCGATGGCGCTCGACGCCGAACGTGCCGAGCACGGCTCCCAGAGGCAGGGACATGGATTCCAGCACGGGGCCCTGCTCGATGTGCAACTCGAGGTACGCGGCGGCGGTAGCAAGCTCCTGACGTGCGTCCGACATGCGGTCGAGCTCGACGTCGTGAGCCGCCAGCGCGTCCGGGAGCGCGACACCGTCGCGATCGCGCAGCGACCGAAGCTCGTCCTGGTCGCGCATCGACCCGCACGCCGCACTCGACCCGAGCAGGCTACGCCCGAACCTCGCGCCCTCCTCGTCGGCCCAGTCGACGAGCCGGATCGTGACGGGCGGCGTCCCCTCATCGGCAACGCGGCGCAGCACCTCGAGGCCGGCGACCACGTTCAGGCAGCCGTCCAGCCACCCACCGTTCGGCACGGAGTCGATATGGCCCCCGATCAGGAGGGCCCGCTCGGATTCACCGGCGAGCGTGGCCCACTGGTTGCCCGCCGCGTCGACCTCCACCTCGACCGGGAGCTCGGCGAGCTTGTCTCTCATCCACGCTCGCGCCGCGGCCCACGTGTCGGTCCAGCAGACGCGCTGCGCGCCCTCTGCGTCGCCGGTCAGCTCCCGAAGATCGCGAAGCTCGGCGACGGTGCGGGACGGGTCGAGCGCCACGCGCGGCAATCTATCGGGGCAGGTAGAGTCTGCGCCCATGGGACGCGGATCGAGGCCGATCAAGCGCTGGAAGAACGACCGCCAGCGAAAGAAGAAGGCGCGCGCCAAGAAGCAGCAGCAGGCGCCGGCCCGCAGCTAGGTATCCGCTAGAGCCCCTCCGGTTTGCCTCGCGTCGGCGTTTCCCCGTAGGCTTGCTGGCCCGGTGGGCTACGTCACGGCGATCCATCTCTACGTCACCGATCTCGACTACGCGATCGACTTCTACACGCGCCTGCTCGGCTTCGGCCCCCAGGCGGCCTACGACGAGGGAGAGAACGCCCACAGCGCGTTCTTCGTCCTCGACCAGCGTGCGTACCTCGTCCTGACATGGGATCCCGACCGCGGGCGGGAGGTCGGCGGCAGCGTGCGGCTCGAGCTCGCCGCCGAGGACCTCGAGCAGACGATCGAGGAGCTGCGCCGGCGAGGTATCACCGGCGGCAGGGTGACCCGGACGCGCTTCGGGACGAACGTCTACGACATCTCCGACCCGGACGGGCACCTGATCCGGCTGGGGCCGCCGTGGGAGCTCCACGCGATCGAGGGTGCCGTCTGACGGGCCCGCACGACCGCCTGGATCACGACGCAGGCCTGGCGCGCTTCCCGAACGGGTAGCGCTTCGCGAAGTCGTTGGCGATCTCGTCGAAGGTCGCCCAGCGCACGCCCGCGTGACGGCTGACGTGCTCGATGATCCGCTCGTGCATCAGCAGCACCTGCGGGCGGCCGCTCACGTCGGGGTGGATCGTGAAGGTGACGACCGCGTAGTCGTACTCGCGGTAGACCCAGTCGAACTGGTCGATCCAGATCTGCTCGAGCTGGCGCGGGTTGACGAAACCGTGGCTGTTCGGGGAGGCCTTGATGAACATCATCGGCGGCAGGTCGTCGAGGTACCAGCTCGCCGGGATCTCGATCAGCTTGGTCTCCTTGCCGCGCCGCAGCGGCTTCATCCAGGCGCCGGCCGGCTTCGAGTAGTCGATCTTCGTCCAGCTGTCGCCGACCCGCACGTAGTACGGATGAAAGTCGTTGTGCATGAGCGAGTGGTCGTACTTGATCCTTCGCTCGAGGAGCAGCTCGTTCGTCACCGCTGAGAACTCCCACCAGGGCGCGACATAACCCGTGGGGCGGCGCCCGGAGACCTTCTTGATCAGCTCGATGCAGCGGTCGAGCACCGCGGTTTCCTGCTCGCGCGTCATCGCGATCGGGTTCTCGTGCGAGTACCCGTGGATGCCGATCTCGTGGCCCGCTTCGACCACCATCTGCGTCTGCCTCGGAAACGTCTCGATCGAGTGGCCCGGGATGAACCACGTCGTCTTCAGCCCGTACTTCTCGAACAGCCGCAGGAGGCTCGGCGTGCCGACCTCGCCGGCGAACAGCCCGCGGGAGATGTCGTCCGGCGAGTCCTCGCCGCCGTACGAGCCCAGCCAGCCGGCCACAGCGTCCACGTCGATGCCGTAGGCGCAGAAGATCTCCTTCGCCATCCTCGTCAGCCTCCTTCGGTTGCTGTGCGACCGACCGTAGACCGCTCCCGTGCTAGAACGCAACCGTGTGCGGGCTCTGCGGGGTGCTCGATGACGAGCCACTGGGCCGAGAGCGGAAGCCCCCGCCGCGTCCGTACGTTCCGCGTGCGGCTGCTCAACGAGGTGCTCGACCACTTCGGTCTGCAGCCTCGACGACTGGAGCGGGCGCGTCTACACGCTGCGTGACCGGAAGGGACGCGCGAAGGTCGTCACCGACATCGGCACGCTCTGGCTCGCCGCCGAGGAGCTCGCCGGGCGGCCGCTCGACCCGCTCGATCCGGAGCTCGTGGCGACGCTCCTGGCGCGCAGCGATGCCTGACCGGATCCCGGTCACCGTCCTGACCGGCTTTCTCGGCAGCGGGAAGACGACCCTGCTCGCGCCGGCTGCTCGCGAGCCCGAAGCTGGGTCAGACGGCGGTGATCGTCAACGAGCTCGGCGAGGTGGGGATCGACCACCACCTGCTCCGCCGTGTCGACGAGCGGACGGTCCTGCTCGCTAACGGCTGCGTCTGCTGCACGATGCGAGGCGACCTGGGCGAGGAGCTGCTCGACCTTCTCGGCCGGCGCCAACGCGAGGGGAGATCCCGTCGCTTCGGCCGGGTCGTCCTCGAGACGACCGGGCTTGCCGATCCGGCGCCGATCCTCGCGACGCTCGTGTCGGAGCCCGTCGTTCAGCATCACTACGAGCTCGGCTCGGTCGTGACGACGGTCGACGCGCTGAACGGCATGAGCCAGCTCGAGCGCGAGCCGGAGTCGCTGAGGCAAGGCGCCGCCGCCGACCGCCTCGTCGTGACGAAGACCGACCTGGTCGAGCGGTCGGAGATCGACGCGCTCGAGCAGCGGCTGCGCGCCCTGAACCCGGCCGCCGACCGATCCTCGAGTCGTCCTTCGGCGACGCCGACCCGAAGCGACTGCTGGCCGAAGCCCCGCCGCACCCCCGACGTCGCCGTTCCGGCGGCGGAGACGACGCACGACGTGCGGACGTTCACGCTGGTCTTCGACGAGCAGCTCGACTGGACCGCGTTCGGCATCTGGCTGACGATGCTGCTCCAGGCACGCGGCGAGGACATCCTGCGGGTGAAGGGGCTCCTGGACGTCGGCGGCCCGGGGCCGGTCGTCCTGAACGGCGTGCAGCACGTCGTCCACCGCCCCGTCCACCTCGATGACTGGCCCGACGGCGATCGCCGCTCGAGCGTCGTCTTCATCGGCCGCGGCATCGAGCGCGAGCCCGTCGAGAGCTCGCTGCTCGCGTTCAACCGCGCCGCTGAGCGCTCGACCCTAGGTCGGGTCGTCGGGCTTCTGGATCTCCTTTTCGAAGTCGTTCGGCCGCGCGTTTCGCACCCCGGGCGAGGCCGCGCCACCTCTTCGTGTTCGTCAGCAGGATCCCGAGGACGATCACGACGATCAGGACGATCAAGATGGTCATCTAACCGGCAGTGTATCCCCCGTCAACCGGGATCGTTGCGCCGGTGACGGATGCCGATTCGTCCGCGGCGAGGTAGAGGACCGCCGTTGCGACCTCGGCGGGTTCGGCAAAGCGGCCTTGCGGAATGGTGGCGGTCACCGTCCGGCGAAAGGCGTCGGGATCCTCCTGCGCCTCGATCCAGCGCCGGATCAGCGGCGTCTCTGTGAGGCCCGGAGCGACGTTGTTGACGCGGATGCCGAGCGGCGCAAGCTCGAGGGCGGCTCCGCGTGTCAGGCTCTCGAGAGCTCCTTTCGTAGCCCCGTAGACGACCGATCCGGGAAGCCCGACCAGGCCTGTCCGGGACGTGACGTTCACGATCGAGCCGCCGCCGCGACGTCCCATTGCACGCGCCGCTTCCTGGAGCATCAGGAGCGCGCCGACGACGTTCACGTCGAAAACCTCGCGGGCGGCCTCGAGGCCCGTGTCGAGGAGCTCGATGCCAGAGAGGTCGAGGCCCGCGTTGTTCACGAGGACATCCGGTCCACCCAGGGCCTCGGCGGCGGCGACAGCAGCGGGGGCGGTCGCAGGGTCGGAAACATCGCCGGCGACGAAGACCGCGCGATCACCGAGCTCGGTGACCATCGCCCGCCCCGGGCCTTGCCGCCGTGCAACCAGAACGACGGAGGCGTCCTCGGCGACGAACAGGCGGGCGATCGCGGCGCCGATGCCCTCCGTCGCCCCCGTGACGATTGCCGTCTTCCCCGCGAGCCGCTTGGTCACCGTTCCGGTACGGCGATTCGAGCCGTCACGCGATCTCCGGGATGGCCGAGAGCGCCCGGTCGCCGTACTTCGGCAGCTTGTAGGTGTCGAAGATGCGAACGCACTGCTCGCCGCAGAACTGCACCGGCCTACCCAGCCGCTCTGCGCGGAATGCCGTCGACTGGCAGGAGCTTCCCGCACGACGCGCACTTGGGCATCTCGTTGACCTCTCGATAGACCGGCACGTCAGTCCCTCCTCCGGTCGGCCCGGACTCGCTTCGGTGGCCTCCGGATCGACGGCCCTGCGCTCGGCGTCGACGACGACGCCATAGACCTCGCGGGCGACGTCGGTGGAGATCAGCTCGAGCCGGCAGTCCTCGAGCACGAGCTCCGGGTCGCGATCCAGCGGGTCGCCGTAGCCGCCCCCCGACGGCGTGACGAACAGCATCTCGTCGCCCGCGTTCACCGTGATGCCCGAGAACTTCCCGTACGACTTCACGCCGAACGCCTCGCGCGCCCGGACCCACTCGGTCTCGCCCTTGCGGCGGAACGCGATGACGGTGTTCGTCCCGTCCATGCCCGCCGTCGCAGGCCCCACGCCTTGACCCGGTGGCGGTTGGTGTGGGAGGCGATGTTGACGCCGTCCGCGAGGAAGCGGAAGACACGGCGGCTGCCGAACCCGCCGCGATGGCGCCCGTGGCCGACCGCGTCCGGCTCGATCTGGTACTCCATGTTCAGCCACGGGTAGCGCGTCTCCGCGACCTCGACCGGGGTGTTCGGGCAGTTCCCGTTCTTGACGAACTGCACGTCGTTCCCGTCGTGGCGGTCCCGGCCGCCCCACCCGACGCCCTCCAGATGGAGGTGGGCGTACGCCTCGCTCGTGCGCGGATCCTCGCCTCCGAAGCCGATGCAGCCGCAGGTACCGCCGTCGGCGGCGCTCGAATCGGGCGAGATCTGCGCAAAGGCGCGCAGGATGATGTCGACCGTCGTCGGATGCGTGTCGGAGTTCCCGCCGACCGTCGAGCCCGGGTAGTTCGCGTTGACGAAGCTTCCGGGCTCGGTCACGATCGCGATCGGCCGGTAGCAGCCGTGGTTGTACGGGATGTCGCTCTTGCACATGTGGAGCGCTCCGCTGTACGCGGCCGACGCCGTCGTGCCGAACGTCTGGTTCGCCCCGCCCGCGCACTGGGGATCGGAGCCCGTGAAGTCGACGATCAGCTCGTCGCCCCGGATCACGACGGTCACCTTGATCTTCCACGGCCGGTCGGGCACGACGCCGTCGTCCTCGATCAGGCCCTCCGCCTCGTACTCGCCGTCGGGCCACGACGCGATCTCGGCCCGCATGAGCCGCTCGGAGACGAGCTTGATGTCCTCGCACGCCTGCTTGAAGGTGCCGGAGCCGTACCGGGTGACGAGCTCGTCGATGCGGCGCTCCGCGAGGTACAGCGACCCGATCATCGCCTTCATGTCGCCGTAGGAGTGCTTCGGCGTGCGGACGTTCGAGATCAGGATCCGGAAGATCTCCTCGACCTCCTCGTCCTCGCGGTAGATCTTGAGCGGAGGGAAGCGAATACCCTCCTGCCACGTGTTGCGCGTGTCGCCGAACGCGGCGGGGACCATCCCGCCGACGTCGGTCATGTGGGCGATGTTCACGGAGTAGGCCAGGATCTCGCCGTCCCGGAAGTACGGCTTGATGACGCAGAACTCGGGGAGATGGCAGTCGCCCCGGTACGGGTCGTTGGTGAAGACGACGTCGCCCGGGCTGAGGTTCTCCGGCCCGATCTCGGCGATCGCGGTCGGGATCAGGTGAACTGTCGAGCCGATCATGGCGGGGCAGTACGGCGCCTGCGCGGCCATCTCCCCCTTGCCGTCGAACACGAGGCACGTGAAGTCGAGCGCCTCGTTGAACATCGGCGAGTAGCTCGTTCGCATCATCGCGATGCCCATCTCACGGCAGGTCGTGATGAGGTGGTTCCGGATGATCTCGAGCAGGAACGGGTCGGTTGCGAGCGGCTGATCGGTCTCGCGACTAGGTGGTGCGGCGAGGGACATTCGTCGCTCCTTCGCTAGATGGTGACGTGGAGGTTGCCGTACTCGTCGACGCGGGCCTCGCTGCCTGGCGGCAGCAGAGTCGTCGCGTCGATCTGCCCGATGAGGGCCGGCCCCGCGATGGTGAACTCGGCCGGAAGCTCCTCACGGCGGTAGAGGGGCGTGTCGACCGGAGCGTCGTCACCGCTGAAGACGACGGCGCGGCGGGCGATCGGCTCCGGCGCCGGCCCCTCCGCGACGCGTGGGAGCTCGAGCTCGTGGCGCGTGCCGAGCGCCGCGAGCTTGAAGGTGAGGATCTCGAGCTCCTCGCCCGGCAGGTGGTACCCGTAGAAGCGCTCGTGCTCGGCGGCGAAGCGCTCCTCGACGTCGGTGAAGTCCTCCCGCGTCAGCGACTCCGCCGGAAGCTCCAGCGAGAGCTCCCAGTTCTGGCCGACGTAGCGCAGGTCGACCGCGCGCCGGACGAGCGGCGGCTCGGAGAAGCCCTCCGCGACGAACTCGCCGGCGGCCTGGCGCTCGAGCGCCTCGAAGATCTGGTTGACCCGGTCGAGATCGAGATGGCGCATGCGCATCCAGTACGTGGTCGCGTAGTCGAATCGGGCATCGGCGAGCAGCGCGCCGAGCGCCGAGAACGCGCCCGGATACCGAGGCACGACGACCGATTGCATCTGGAGCGCGCGCGCGAGCTCGCAGGCGTGAAGCGGCCCCGCACCGCCGTAGGCAACCAGCGCGGCGCCGCGCGGGTCGTACCCCCGGTCGGTCGAGACGAGACGGAGCGCCTGAGCCATGTTGTTGTTCGCGACGTCGACGATTCCCTGCGCGACCCGCACCCGGTCGAGCCCGAGCGGTTCCGCCAGCGTGTCCACGGCCGTCTCGGCCGCGCCGAAATCGAGCTCGAAGTCCCCCGCGAGACGGAACTCGGGCGCCAGCCGGCCGAGCACCGCGTTCGCGTCCGTCACCGTCGGCTGGGTCCCTCCGCGCTTGTAGCAGGCCGGGCCGGGATCCGCGCGGGCGCTGTCGGGCCCGACCCGCAGGATCCCCGCAGCGTCGACGCGCGCGATGCTACCGCCGCCCGCTCCGATCGACCGGGCGTCCACCATGGTGAGCGCGATCGGAATCCCCCATTCGAGCTCCTCGCGGTTCGTGAAGGTCGGCTCCCCGCCTGGAAGGAGGCACGCCTCGAAGCTCGTTCCACCCATGTCCGCAGCGATCAGGTCGCCGAGCCCGACGAGCTTGCCGAGCTGCTGACACGCCATGATGCCGCCCGACGGGCCGGAGCGCACGAGCGACACGGGCTGCTCGCTCGCTCGGGACGACGTCATGACGCCGCCGTTGGAGCGAAGCACCAGCACTTGCCGGATGCCGCCCGCCTCGCAGTCGCGCTCGAGGTTTCGCATGTAGTCGCGCATGAGCGGCTTCAGGTACGCGTCGATGACCGTGGTCGACGTGCGCTCGTACTCGCGCCACCGCGGGAGGACCGTGGACGAGAGCGAGATCCGCGCTTCGGGCCAGACCTCCCGG
Organism: uncultured Thermoleophilia bacterium; assembly: GCA_963797645.1. Lineage (GTDB taxonomy): Bacteria > Actinomycetota > Thermoleophilia > Gaiellales > Gaiellaceae > CAWCQC01. The sequence goes on from CAWCQC010000010.1 coordinate 67,897, forward strand.
ACGATCTCGGCCGTCCGCTGCTCGTGCTCAGGGTTCATGAAGGAGAAGAGGTACGAGACCGCGATCGCTCCGACCTCGCCGCCGTCGCGGAGCGCTTCCGTGCTCGCTCGCACGTGGTCCTCGTCGAGCGGAATCAACACTGTCCCGTCCTTCAGCATGCGCTCACCGATTCCCACGCAGCGCGACCGCGGAACGAGGGGCTTCGGCTTCACCCAGTGGAGGTCGAAGTGATCCGGGCGAACCGTCCTCTGCATGTGGAGCACGTCACGAAATCCCTCGGTGATGAACAGGGCGACCGGCGCGCCGCGACGCTCGATGAGGGCGTTCGTCGCGACGGTCGTACCGTGCACGAAGTACTCGATCTCGGACGTTTCCAGGCCGGCGCGAGCGAACGAGTCGAACACCGCCCGGGACGGGTCGTCGGCAGTCGAGAGCGCCTTCGCCATCCGGAGCTCGCCGGATCTGCTCGTCGTACGCGACGAGATCGGTGAAGGTCCCTCCCGTGTCGACACCCGCGCGGACAGCCATCGAGTCCTCCCTGATTGCCGGATCGTCGGACGAGCATGCCGCCCGACGTGATCGATCGTCAAGCGGCACCCGTGCCGCAGGGGCTACAGCGCGAGCGTGTTGACGCGCGCCGGGTGAGATGATTCGAACGCCGCGATCGCGTCCTCGTGCACGAGAGCCAGGCCGATGTCGTCGAGCCCGTTCAGCAGGCGGTGGCGCGAGGACGGGTCGAACGGGAACGCCAGCAGCTCGCCACCGGGCGCGATGATCGTCTGCTGCTCGAGGTCGACCGTCATCTCGGAGCCGGTCTCGCGGTCGACGAGCTCCATCAGGAGCTTCACCTGCTCGGCCGGGAGAACGATCGGGACGAGTCCGATCTTCACGCAGTTCGAGACGAAGATGTCGGCGAACGAAGGCGCGATGACGACCTCGAAGCCGTAGTCCTGCAGCGCCCACGGCGCATGCTCCCGCGACGAGCCGCAGCCGAAGTTGCGCCCGGCGAGCAGGATCTTCGCGCCGGCGAAGGCTGGGTCGTTGAGCTCGAACTCGGGTCTCGGGTTCCCGTCGGAGTCGAGGCGCCAGTCGTAGAAGAGGAACTCGCCCCAGCCCGTGCGCTCGATGCGCTTGAGGAACTGCTTGGGCAGGATCTGATCGGTATCGACGTCGGGCCGGTCGAGCACCGCGACCTTCCCGGTCGTCCGGACGAACGGCCTCACGTGAGGGCCGGCTCGCGGTCGAGCTCGCGCGCGTCGACGAAGTGGCCCGCGATGGCCGCGGCCGCCGCCATCTCGGGGCTGACGAGATGCGTCCGCCCGCCGCGCCCCTGGCGCCCCTCGAAGTTTCGGTTCGAGGTCGACGCGCAGCGCTCGCCCGGCGCCAGGACATCGGGGTTCATCCCGAGACACATCGAACAGCCGGCCTCGCGCCACTCGAAGCCGGCGTCCCGGAAGATGCGGTCGAGTCCCTCCGCCTCGGCAGCGAGCTTCACCTGCGCCGAGCCCGGAACGACGAGCGCGCGCACGCCCTCGGCCACGCGCTGGCCACGTGCCACGGACGCGGCCGCGCGGAGATCCTCGATGCGCGAGTTCGTGCAGGAGCCGATGAAGACCCGGTCGATCCGGATGTCGCGGATCGCGGTGCCCGGCTCGAGCGCCATGTACGCCAGAGCCCGCTCGATCGCGGCGCGCTCGTCGGGATCGTCGGCGTCCGCGGGATCCGGGACGACGCCGTCGACGGGGACGACCATGCCCGGGTTCGTGCCCCAGGTGACCTGCGGGACGAGCCGCTCGACGTCGACGACGACCTCGCGGTCGAAGCTCGCGCCGTCGTCGGTCTGGAGCTCGCGCCAGCGCTCGAGCGCGCGCTCCCAATCGGCTCCCTGTCGGGGCGCCGGGCCGGCCTTCGAGGTACGCGAACGTCGTCTCGTCCGGGGCGATCATCCCGGCGCGAGCGCCGGCCTCGATCGACATGTTGCAGACCGTCATCCGGTTTTCCATCGAGAACCCGCTGATCACATCGCCCGCGTACTCGATCACGTGGCCCTGCCCGCCGGCGACGCCGATCTGACCGATCGCCCCGAGGATGCAGTCCTTGGCGGTCACCCCTGGGGCAGTCGACCCGGCGAAGGTGATCGCATAGCGACTTCGGCTTGCGCTGCGACAGGCACTGCGTCGCGAGCACGTGCTCGACCTCCGAGGTCCCGATGCCGAACGCCAGCGCTCCGAACGCGCCGTGGGTCGAGGTGTGGCTGTCGCCGCAGACGATCGTCATTCCCGGCTGCGTCAGCCCGAGCTCGGGTCCGATGACGTGGACGATGCCCTCGCGGCCGCTGCCGGTCGCGAAGAGGGGGACGCCGAACTCGGCACAGTTGGCGGCCAACGCATCGAGTTGCGCCTTCGCCAGAGGATCCGTGACAGGCCCGCCGTCGGTCGGGACGTTGTGATCCATCGTCGCGACGGTCAGGTCGGTACGCCGAACGCGCCTTCCCGCCAGCCGCAGGCCGTCGAACGCCTGCGCCGACGTCACCTCGTGGACGAGGTGAAGATCGACGAAGAGAAGCGCCGGCTCGCCGGGCTCTTCCCAGACGACGTGGCTTTCCCAGACGCGGTCGAAGAGCGTCTTCGCCATTGCATGCAATCTACCACCGCGTTTCCGCGCCCTACTCGAGCGTGCCCGTGACCACCTCAGCGGCTCGGCGGAGCGCTTCGATCTCGAGAGCCGTCCAGTCCCTCGGCGTCTCGGGGTGGTGCACCGAGACGATGCCGGCGAGCCGGCCGTCCCTGAGAACCGGCCCGAGCATCTGGGCACGGACGCCGTAGAGCTCGATCAGCTCTCGCGGAGCCACAGGCTCGTCCGTGAGACAGTCCCGCTGGATGAGCAGGCGTTGCTCGCGCTCGAGGTACTGAAACGTCTTCGCGGCTCGCAAGTCGATCTCGGTGGCGCCACGAATCGAGCGAACACCGGGCGCACACGCCTCGGCGACGACGGGGAACACGTCCCCTGGCGTGTCGAGCCGGAGCGTCACGCGACCGGCCCGCGTGGCCTCGAGGAGCTCCGCGGCCAGGGCGTCGTAGGACACCGTTCGAGTATCACAGACGCCGCGCCAGTCCGAGGCGCTGATCGCCCTGTCGGGATGCGTCAGGTACCCGAGCGGTACACGGTCACCTGAGGCCCGCCGCCTCGGCGCTTGAAGTCCGGCTTGAGGATCGCGTCGATGATCGCGTTCGCGATCCAGATGAAGACGGCGCCGCCGAGCGCCCACCAGTAGTTGTCGACCTCGAACCCGCTCACGATCTGCCCTGTCAGCCAGAGCATGAACGCCTGGATGAAGAGCAGCGCGATCCCCAGGGTGATGATCACCGCCGGCAGCGCGAGAAAGATGATCAAGGGCCGCAGGATCGCGTTCACGACGCTGTAGACGAGAGCCGCGAGCACGAGGTTCGAGAAGCTCCCGTAGTCGATCCCCGAGAAGACGAGCGAGGCGAGCCAGATCGCGACGATGTTCGAAAGGAATCCCCAGACGAACCAGATCAGGATCTGGCTGCCGATCGATCTTCCGTGCGCCGGGGGCGGCGTCGACTGCGGCGAGACGGTCACCAGGGAAGCTCCGCGATAGCCCGGACCGGGAGAACCCGTTCCGCCCTCCCACTTGAGCGGATAGCCGGTGAACTGGAACTCCCCCTTGCCGATGAGCCGCTCGAGGTTCACGAGCCACTCATAGTGGATGATGCTGCGGTCGCGGCAGGCCCGGTGGCTCGGGAAGCTGCTCGTGCCCGCCTTGTCGGTCGACGGCCCCTCGACCCCGTGCGCCCGCGAGTTCCGGTCGGCGAGCCAGTGGGTCGCAGCCGCGGTCAGGCCTGGGTTCGACGTCAGAACGTCCCGGCTCGGCCAGTGACGGGCGTGGAAGCCCGTACAGAGGAGGACGATGTGGCCGCTGATCGCGACACCCGCCTCCTGCTCAGCCCGCTCGAGGTCGTCCGCCTCGATGTCCCCGAGGTCGGGAACGTGTCGCAGATCGAGACAGACCGCACGGCCGGTGAACCAGTCGAGGGGCATCTCGTCGATCGCAGCCCGCCCGGCGCCCAGGTGCAGCGGCGCATCGACGTGCGTTCCGACGTGCTCGACCATCGAGATGTAGTTCACCGCGTACGTGAACGGGTCGCCCGGCTCGCCCAGGCCCGCGTCCTTCGCCTGTTCGTGGTCGACGTACGAAAGGATGACCGGAGAGGGAAACAGCGCATGCGCCGGCATGCCGTTCGAGATCTCGAGCGAGAGATCGACGATCTCGGTGTCGCGGTCGGACTTGACCGGGCTTGCGGACAGGAGCGCCTCCTCGGAGCCTGACGGCCGAATATATTCGGCACCACCGTGTCGGCGGAGCTGGATGTGACAGTGGCCGGCGGAGTCGCGCGACTGACGCTCGCTCGCCCGGGGCAGCGCAACGCGCTCACGCCCGACCTGATCGATCGCCTCCTCCGCGAGCTCGGCCGGCTGACGGGCGACGATTCCCTCCGTGCCGTCGTGCTCGCCGGTGCGGACGGTTCCTTCTGCGCGGGCTACGACCTGAACCTCCTGCGCAGCCCCGGCACGGGGCACGCCGGGGCCGAGCGCGATCATGTCGAGCGGCTGTGCTCGATCGTCCGCACGCTCCGGATGCCGACGATCGCTGCGGTCGACGGCGTCGCGTCGGGGGCGGGATGCGACCTCGCGGTGTCGTGCGACATCCGCATCGCCACCGAGGAGGCGCGCTTCTCGATGCCGCCTGCTCGCCTCGGCCTGCTCTACAGCGGTGAGGGGATGGCACGCCTGAGCGAGCTCGTCGGGCCTGCGATCGCGAAGGAGATGGTCTTCGCCGGTGAGCTCGTCGACGCGGAACGCGCCCTCGCGATCGGGCTCGTGAATCGCGTGGTTCCGGCGCCGGCGCTCGAGGAGGAGGTCGACCGGCTCGCCGGGTTGATCGCAGTCAATGCGCCGCTGTCCGTCGCGGCCTCCAAGCGCATCCTCGACGGCGCGAATGCCGACGAAGCGGCCGAGCTCCAGCGCCGGGTCTGGACGAGCGAGGACGCCCGGGAGGGCCCGCAGGCGTTCCGCGAGCGGCGCCCGCCGCGCTTTCGCGGGCACTAGATTCGTCATCACAACCGAAGGAGACGTCGTGCCCTACGCCACCGTGAACGACTACCGGATCTACTACGAGTTCACCGGCCCCGAGGACAAGCCGCTCATCCTCCAGTTCGGCGGCTCTCTGTTCGGACGCCAGAACTTCGCGATGGTCAACGACGGCTTCCGCGAGAGCTTCCGGCTGCTCTCGTACGACGCGACGGGCTATGGACGCTCGGACTGCCCGATCGAGGACTACTCCGTCGAAGGCTGGGCCGACGAGGGCGCAGGCCTGCTCGACGCGCTGGGAATCGAGAGGGCGCTCGTTCACGGCACGTCGATGGGCGGCATGGTGGCGATCGCCTTCACGGCCAAGTACCCCGAGCGGACGATCGCCGCGTGCGCCGACTGCGGCATGGCCCGCTGCGACGTGTACCGCCGGACGATGTTCCGCAACTGGCGCGTGCTCTCGGAGGGCCTCCCGCTCGATGAGCTCTCCGACCTCGTGACCATCCAGGCGGTCAGCGCGGACTTCATCGAGGACAACCCGGCGATCTTCGAGATGGTGCGGTCGGTCATCCGGAAGAACTCGCCGTACACGGTTCGTCACGCCTGTCTCGCGATGGAGCAGATGGACCTCGAGCCGCTCGCGCGAGCGATCCGACGGCCGATCCTGTTCACGAACGGAACCCGCGACATCATGACGCCGCCCCGGCTGGCGCCGTCCGGGTTCAGCGTCGCGCAGATCGTCGAGGCCGTGCCGGAGTGGGCGCGCCTCTACGAGTTCCCGACGATCGGCCACGCCGACTTGCTCGAGGCTCCGGAGGAAGCGGTGGAGGTGGTCACGGCGTTCTTCAACGAGGTGCTCGAGTCCGGGCGTTGAGCCTCGAAGTCACCGCGATGGAGCGGCACGCGTGCGAGAGCGACCAGCTGGAGACGCCAGCCGGCTCACCTCGTCGGGCAGGTCACCAGACACGAGATTCGCGAGGCTGGTGACCTCGAGAACCGCCCGCAGGTTGGCCCGGGACGCAAGCCAGACGTCCCGCAGCGCTGCGGCGTTTCCCGAGTACGCGACGTCCTCCGGCCGCGCTCCGCGGACGTTCACGAGCGGGCCGTCGACCGCGCGAATCACGTCGGCCACCGACACGTCGCCGGCCGATCGCGCGAGCCAGTAGCCGCCTTCCTGGCCGCGCAGGCTCTGGACGATCCCGGCTTTCTCGAGATCGAGGAGGATGTTTTCGAGGAAGCTCACCGGGATATGCTGCGCCTCGGCAATCGCTTCGCGCTTCACAGGACCGGCGCCCTCGGCAGCAGCCAGCTCGAGCGCCGCCCTGATCGCATAGTCGGCTCTGGCGGAAACGCGCACGCGAGCAGTGTCGCAGGACCGGCCCGGGCGCTCCAAGGAATCGGGGGACGAGGTGCTCCTTGACGGTCGTCGCCTGCCAACTGGCGTGAGATCCGTGAAAATCTCTACAAAAACTGTCAGATTTATAGTTCAGGGTTGCGAAGTTTAAGCTCTGCTGACTAAGTTGAGTAAGTCGGTTGAGAAAGTCAACAGAGGAGCGTCCATGCCACTTACCACGTCTCGCCAGGCTCCGGATCGGAGTCCTCGTCCTTCTTCTGTCCTCTCGGCGGCCACCCTCGCAGCCTGCGGCGGAGGCGGCGAAGGCACCGCCAACGCTGCCGAAGGCACGGCAACGACAGCCGGCGGGCTCGGGCGACGGCCAGAAGGTCTCCCTCGTCGCCTACTCCACTCCGCGTGAGGTCTACGAGGAGCTGATCCCCGCGTTCCAGGGCACCCCGGGCGGCGAAGGTGTCGAGTTCGAGCAGTCCTACGCGTCCTCGGGCGAGCAGAGCCGCGCCGTCGAGGCGGGCCTCCCGGCGTCGTACGTCGCGTTCTCCCTCGAGCCGGACGTAACGCGTCTCGTCGATGCCGGCCTCGTCGCCCCCGACTGGCAGCAGACGGAGAAGTACGACGGAATGGTCTCGAACTCCGTCGTCGTGTTCGTCGTCCGCGAGGGGAACCCGAAGGGCATCGACGGCTGGGAGGACCTGATCGGCGGCGACGTCGAGGTGGTGACGCCGAACCCGTTCACGTCGGGCGGGGCGAAGTGGAACCTGATGGCTGCCTACGGGGCGCAGCTCGAGCAGGGAAAGACCGAGGACGAGGCGGTTCAGTATCTCGCCGACCTGCTCGCCGCAACGCCGGTGCAGGACAAGAGCGCGAGGGAGGCCCTGCAGACGTTCTCCGCTGGCAAGGGCGACGTCATGCTGGCCTACGAGAACGAGGCGATCTTCGCGATCGACCAGGGCCAGGCGTTCGAGTACATCGTCCCGGACGAGACGATTCTGATCGAGAACCCCGCGGCCGTGACCGTCGACTCCGCGACCTGCAGCGGCGGCCTGGCTCGAGTTCGTCCAATCGCCGGAAGCACAGCAGGTCTTCGGTGAGCACGGCTACCGGCCCGCCGATCCGGACGTGGCAGCGCAGTTCGACTTTCCGCAGCCGGCTGGTCTCTTCACGATCGCCGACCTCGGCGGCTGGAGCGAGGTGAACGAGACGTTCTTCGATCGCGAGAACGGGATCGTCGCCGGAATCGAGCAGGAGCTCGGTGTCCCCACGGACGACTAGGCGTTGAGCAGCCACGCCGCATCCGAAGCCGTTCGCACGCCGGCGCGCGGGAAACCGCGCGCCGGCGTCATGACGCTCGGCATCTCGACGGTCTACCTGAGCCTGATCGTCCTGATCCCGATCGCCGCCGTCGTCGCCGAGGCGTTCGGCGGCGGCTGGGCCAGCTTCTGGGACGCCGTCACGGCCCCGGAGGCCGTCGCCGCCCTCAAGCTCACGTTCACCATCTCGCTGATCGTGGTCGCGATCAACGCGGTCACCGGGACGCTCATCGCCTGGGTGCTCGTCCGCGATTCGCTTCCGGGGCAAGAGCATCGTCAACGCCGTCATCGACCTGCCGTTCGCGTTGCCGACGATCGTCGCCGGGCTGACGTTGATCGCCTGCTACGGCCCGCAGAGCCCGTTCGGCGTCAACGTGGCCTTCACGAAGCTCGCGATCGGGCTCGCACTCCTGTTCGTCACGCTCCCCTTCGTCATCGCGGGCAGTCCAGCCCGTGCTGCTGGAGCTCGACCGGGAGATGGAGGAGGCCGCGACGTCGCTCGGCGCGAGCTCGTTCACGACCTTCCGCCGGATCGTGCTGCCGAACCTGCTGCCGGCGATCCTGTCGGGCGCCGCGCTCGGCTTCGGGCGGGCGATCGGCGAGTTCGGGGCAGTCATCCTCATCTCGGGGAACATCCCGTTCGAGACCGAGGTGTCGTCCTGGTACATCTTCAGCCAGATCGAGAGCGATCGTCCCGGTGCCGCCGCCGCTGTTTCGGTCGTGCTGCTCGTGCTCTCTCTCGTCGTGCTCGTCGCGCGCCGACGTGATCGAGCGCTGGACGCGGAGGCACGAGGCGTGAGCCGCTACGTCCTGCGATTCAGCGCGCTCGGCTACCTGCTCTTCCTGCTGCTGATCCCGGTTGGGATGGTCTTCTACCGGATGTTCGAGGACGGGCTCGCGGCTGTCTGGGGGGAGCTCACGAGTCCCGCGTTCATCCACGCGTTGCAGGTGACGCTCATCATCGCGGCGATCGTCGTCCCGGCGAACACGATCTTCGGCATCCTCTGCGCGCTGGCGATCGTCCGTCGCGGCTCCGGCCGCGGGAACTGGTTCCTGAACTCGGTGATCGGTCTCCCGCTTGCACTCTCCCCGGTCGTCGTCGGACTCAGCCTGATCCTCGTCTACGGCAAGAGCGGCTGGTTCGGGAGCTGGCTGACCGATCACGGCATCCGCATCATCTTCTCGCTACCGGGGATGGTGCTTGCGACGATCTTCGTGTCGCTTCCGTTCGTCGTCCGCGAGGTCGTGCCCGTGCTCCGTGAGATCGGGACCGACCAGGAGGAGGCCGCGTGGACGCTCGGCGCCTCGCAGAACGGCGACGTTCTGGCGGATCACGCTTCCGGCGATCCGCTGGGGCGTTGCGTACGGGATCGTTCTGACGACGGCTCGCGCACTCGGCGAGTACGGAGCCGTCGCCGTGGTCTCCGGGCGGATCGCCGGGAAGACGGAGACGCTCACCCTTCATATCGACGAGCGCTTCCTGCGCGTTCGACCAGGCCGGCGTGTACACGACCGCCGTCGTGCTCGCACTCCTCGCCGTCTTCACCCTCCTCGTAATGAACCTCCTCGGAAGAAAGGAGCGTGCCCGTGGCGATCACCGTGCAGCAGACGACAAAGCGGTTCGGTAGCTTCGTCGCGCTCGACAACATCTCGGTCGCGATCCCGACCGGGTCCCTGACCGCGCTTCTCGGCCCGAGCGGCAGCGGGAAGTCGACACTGCTCCGGGTGATCGCCGGACTCGAGCAGCCCGACTCCGGCCAGATCGCGATCCTGGGCGAGGACGCAACCGGGCTCCCGCCTCAGAAGCGCGGCGTCGGAATGGTGTTCCAGCACTACGCCGCGTTCAAGCACATGACCGTCTTCGACAACGTCGCATTCGGGCTCACGATCCGCAAGCGGCGAAAGCAGGAGATCCGCGAGCGGGTTCACGCCCTCCTCGACCTCGTTCAGCTCTCCGGGCTCGCCGACCGGTACCCGTCGCAGCTCTCGGGCGGGCAGCGCCAACGCATGGCGCTTGCACGCGCGCTCGCGATCGAGCCCAGGGTTCTGCTCCTCGACGAGCCGTTCGGCGCGCTCGACGCACGCGTTCGAAAGGAGCTGCGGCAGTGGCTCCGGCATCTCCATGACGACGTCCACGTCACGACCGTGCTCGTGACGCACGACCAGGAAGAGGCGATGGAGGTCGCCGACCGCGTTGTCCTCATGAACGAGGGCCAGATCGTGCAGGTCGGCAAGCCGCGCGACCTCTACGAGCACCCGGCGAACGAGTTCGTGATGAGCTTCATCGGGCCGGTCAACCGTCTCGGCGACGGATTCGTCCGCCCGCACGACATCGAGCTCCGCGTCGCCCCGAACGGCTCGACGCGGGAGGCGATGATCGAGCGTGTCATCCACCTCGGCTTCGAGGTTCGGGTCGAGCTCGTGCTCGACGACGGCGAGTCGATGTGGGCCCAGGTCAGCCGGAACGAGGCCGAGGAGCTCGAGCTCGAGGAGGGCCAGATCGTCTTCGTGCGACCGGCGGAGATGCGCGTCTTCAGCTCGTAGTCGAGCGGGGCGCGGGCGCTGTACCCTCGCCCGCATGGGTTACGTCGCCGTCGTCGGCCACACCGCCCGCGACCTGGTCGACGGCGGGCCGCCGAGGCCAGGCGGAGTGCCGCTGTTCGCGGCCCGGGCGCTGCGGGCGCTCGGCGAGCCGGGCCTCGTCGTCACCCGCTGCGCCGAGGACGATCGCGCCCTCCTCGACGCGTTGTACGCCGTCGGGCTCCCGGTCGTCTGGAGGTCGGAGCCGGCGACTCCGGTGTTCCACCTGACGAACGACGGTGACAGCAGGGAGGTGCGGATCGAGGCCCTCGGCTTGCCCTGGACGCCTGAGGACGCGCAGACCTGGCTCGGCGCGGCGGTCGCCGACGCGGGCTGGATCCACGCAGGACCGCTCTGGCGCGGCGACTTCCCGTCCGACACGCTGCGTGAGCTGGCACGCGGGCGGCGGCTTTCGTTCGACGGCCAGGGGCTCGTCCGCCCCGGAGAGCTCGGGCCCGTGCGGCATGACGCCGAGCTCGATCGGTCCGTGCTCGAAGCACGTAGACGTGCTCCACCTCTCCGACTCCGAGCTCGACGCGCTCGGGCTGGATCTCGACGAGCGCTCCCTGCGAACTCTCGGCGTACCGGAGATCGTCGTCACCCTCGGCTCCCGAGGCAGCGTCGTGTACGCCGACGACCTCGCCGAGCTCGTCCCGGCACACGCGCTGCGGGATGTCGATCCGACGGGCGCCGGAGATGCCTTCACCGTCGCCTATGTGGCTTCACGCCTGGCCGGCCAGGAGCCGATCTCCGCCGCGCACCGGGCCACCGGGGTCGTGCACGGCCTGCTCTCACGTCTCGAGCTGCCGTGACGAGGCCTCTCATCGTCCTCGCCGAGTGTTCGGACGGTCTGTACCTCGTCGAGCTCGGCACGACCGGGGACGACGACCAGCTCGCGGGCCGCCAACCGGGCGGTACCGTCCCCGACCGGCCGAGGCCGCTCGAGCTCGTCCCCGAGTGGGCGTCGTCGCTGCTCGCCGACGTGGACGCGGTAGGGTCGACGGTCATGCTGGTCCTCGACCGCCGGCCCCCGCTGCTCGCCTCGTACGATCGCGGCCAGACGTGGAGCGAGCGTGGCAGCGGCCTTCCCCGGGGCCGGGCTATCTCGCTTGCCGAGAATCCCGATCATGTCCTCTACGGCGCGCGCAACCGGCTCTACGTCTCCAGTGACGGCGGGCGGTTCTGGCGCTCGGTCGCTGTGGAGCTGCCGGAGGTACGAGACGTCGCCTGGGGGTAGATCATGACCGAGGAAGCCCGCCTCGAGCGGCGAGAGGAAGGCCTTGCGGCAGTCACCGACGGCTGGTTCGTCGTCAACGTCAGCGACGCGGCCTGGGTCAGCAACGACGCGTTCGGCCCGGCGTGCATCTTCGAGGTGGACGAGGCGCCGTTCGCCCAGGTCGGCTACACGATCGCTGTACTCTCGCCGGGCCGGCCGAACGGCATGTACCACCGCGAGAACGCCCAGGAGGACTTTCTCGTCCTCTCCGGGGAGTGCCTGCTCCTCGTCGAGGGCGAGGAGCGCCGCCTCCGGGCCTGGGACTTCGTTCACTGCCCACCGGACACCGAGCACATCTTCGTCGGGGCGGGTGACGGGCCATGCGTCATCTTCATGGCGGGTGCTCGAGCCCGCCCGGCACGAGACCGTGTACACGCGCTCGGAGCTCGCGCTTCGCCACGGCGCCGGCGTCGAGGTCGAGACGAACAGGTCGGCGGAGGCCTACGCGCCGTTCCCGAAATGGCGGCCGGGCCGCCCGAACGACCTCGAGCTCCCCTGATCAGAGGCGGAACTCGCCGCGGGCGACGACGACCGCCGACCCGCCGACCTCCACCCGGTCGATCCGCTGGCTCGAGCCCTCGACGCGCGCGAAGAGCTTGCTCGGCCGGTGGAGCTCGGTGCCCTGCGAGATCTCGATCTCGTCTCCGAACGCGATCAGGCCGTGCCTGGCGAGATGGCAGGCGAGCGGGCCTGCGGCCGAGCCGGTCGCAGGATCCTCGAGCACGCCGTCCGCCGGTGAGAACATCCGCGTCTTCCAGTGGAGACCCGCACCCGGCGAAGCAGTTGACGCCTCCGATCGTGGACATCTCCTCACGCTGGAAGGACTCGAGCGCGCCCGGGTCGGGCGCCAGGCGGGCGACGGCACTCTCGCTCCCGAGGGCGACGAAGACGTGGGGCATGCCGTTGTCGTAGATGTCGACCGGCAGCTCCGAGCGCTCGACGCCGAGAATCCCGAGCAGGCGCTCCGCTGCGGGGAAGGCCTCCACGGTCGGGACCGGCTGGTTCATCCGCCCGAAGACGAGGCGGGCACCCTCGCGCTCGAGGAGGACCGGGACGATGCCCGCCCCGGTCTCGATCCCGATTTCCGCGAGCTGCATCGGCCCTGCAAGCACGAACGCGGTGCCGAGGACGGGATGACCCGCGAACGGCATCTCGTGCGCCGGCGTGAAGATACGGATATGCACGTGGCCGTCCTGCTCGGGCGGGTAGACGAACACGGTCTCCGAGAAGGCCATCTCCCGTGCGAGCGGCTGGAGCTGCTCCTCAGGAATCTCGCGTGCATCCGTGAAGACGGCAAGCTGGTTGCCGCTCAGCGGCGTATCGGTGAAGACGTCGGCGACGACGTAGCGGAAGCTCGGCACCGGAGCAAGTCTACGGCGCGGTGGGCTCAGTACTCCGCTCTGGCCGTCCGGACGGCACCCGCGCCGAGGAAGACGGCGAGCCAGACGACCACCGCCGCCGCCGCAACGCCCAGCGAAGGTGCGTCGGCGTCGCCCACGAGCCGATCCAGTGCGTTCGGCAGCACTAGCTCGCCGAGCGTCTCGCTCACGCGATCGAGCAGGAGGAGCAGCGTGAACCCTCCGAAGCTGAGGACGAGCGCGAGAGCGATCCCCGCGGTGACCGACCGCAGCAGGGCGCCGACCGCGAACGAGACGAGGCCGTAGACCCATGCGAGCGCGAAGATGCCCCAGACCTCGCGGGCGACGTCCGTGGCGCCTGCCTGCTCGGCCCCCACGAGAGGCAGCACGAACGGCGTCACGACCGCGATGACGGTGGCCGGCGCGAGCAGGATCACGATCGCCAGCGCCAGCGCCGGGACGCGCGCCCAGTACAGGCTCTGACGGGGCGTTCCCGTGAGGACGAGATAGCGGAACGTGCCGTGCTGAACGTCCCAGGCTCCGGCCGTCGCCCCGATGAGGATTGCCATGACGAATCCGATCACGGCGACGATCCCGGTGGAGGTGTCGAGCGCGTCGACGCCGGATGTGTAGTCCTCGGGCCTCACCTCCCGAACCACGAAGTAGGTGACGAGAACCGCGATGGAGCCGAGGAGCGCGAGACCGAAAGCCGTCCAGGCGAGGCCTCGCCGGCGGATGATCTTCAGCGTCTCCTGCCGGATCATCTCGATCATCACGCCGCTCCCCCATCTCCGCCCGAGCCCGCGTCGCCGGTGATCTCGAGGTAGCGCTGCTCGAGCGATTCCTCGCTCGCCGTAAGGCTCGCGACGCCGATCCCCGCCTCGACCAGCGCCCGCGTGAGCGCGATCGCGGTCTCTCTCCCGGGCTCGGTCGCGACGAACACCCTGCCGTCCGCGCGGCGCTCGACCGCCGGCGCACCGTCGAGACCTGCGATCACCTTGCATGCGCCCTCGACATCGTCCACGTCGACTACGAGGCCGCGCTTGCCGCTCTCGATCAGGCTGCGAACCGATCCCTGGACGACCACCCGCCCGTGGTTCACGATCGCGACGTGATCGCACATCTTCTCGATCTCGTCGAGCAGGTGCGACGAGATGAACACGGTTCGGCCCTCGTCCTCGACGAGCGCGCGCACCGTCGTCCTGAACTCGACCATTCCGGCAGGGTCGAGACCGTTCGTCGGCTCGTCGAGCACGAGCAGCTCGGGGTCGTTCAGCAGCGCGCGGGCCACACCGAGCCGCTGCCGCATGCCCTGTGAGTAGGTATCCACCTTCTTGTTCGCCCGCTCACTGAGCCCGACGCGCTGGAGGGCTCCCGGGATACGCGCACCTGAGCCCGCGCCGAGCAGCGCGGCCCAGGCCTCGAGGTTCTGCCGGCCGGTCATGTAGCCGTAGAAGCGCGGTTCCTCGACGATCCCTCCGACCCGCTCGAGCGCACGCTTGGTGTCGTCCGGCACGCGGGAGCCGCGGACCGTCACCTCTCCGCTCGTCGGCCGGGCGAGCCCGAGGAGCATGCGGATCAGCGTCGTCTTGCCGGCGCCGTTCGGGCCGAGGAAGCCGAAGGCGATGCCCGCGGGGACGGTGAGACTGACGCCGTCGACGGCCTTGAGCGAGCCGAACTGCTTCGTCAGGCCGGCGGTCTCGATCGACGACGTCGCCCGCCACGGCTACCCGGGCACCTGGCGCCAGATCGGGCCCCGGGCGACCACCGGGTCGAGAATACCCTCCCGCAGGTCGTGCTCGGCCTGGTCAGGGAAGACCTCGTTCGGCCGCTGCCCGGGGTAGCCGATCAGCCGCCTGACCTTCGGGCTCAGGTAGTAGGCGGCCGTCACCACCGACAGCAGCAGGGCGAGCCCGTCCCCGTCGTCCCGATCGAGTCGCTCGATCTCGCCTAGCGGGTCGCGCCCGTCCGCCGCGCGCACGAGCCGTGTGAGCGGCTCGGCGAGATCGGGACGGGCGCTCAGCACTCGGTCGAGCCAGCGCTCGTGAACCCCGGCCTGGGAGCCGGACGGCATGCGGCCGGCGGCAGGCACGAGGACGTCGGCAAGGCCGGCCAGAGTCTGCCGCTCCGCAGGTGTCACGCCGGCGTCTCCATCAGACGTGCCGTCGCGGCGATGTGCTCGGCGGCGCGGAGCGCGAACGCGCAGATCGTGGCGGTCGGGTTCATCGCACCGGAGGTCACGAAGACGCTGCCGTCGACGACGAACAGATTCGGGACGTCGTGTGTGCGCCCAAACGGATCGCAGACCGAGGTCGCCGGATCCTCTCCGATTCGCGCCGTTCCCATCAGATGCCAGCCGCAGTCGGCATGCACGCGCGAGACGATCGTCTCGACGGCTCCGGATGCCTCGTGCGCCTCGACGGCCCGCTCGATGTTGAACTCGAGCGCTGCGCGGGAGCGGTCGGAGAGCCGGTACTCGATCCTCGGCGCCGGGATGCCGTCGCCATCGGCGAGCTCCGGGTCGAGCGTGACCGCGTTCGCCTCGTCGGGCAGATCCTCGACGGTGACGAACCAGTCGAACGATCGCCCGACCATCCGCTCCACGCGTTCGTGGATCGCCGTGCCCCACGTGTTCCCGACCGGCAGGCGCCAGAGGAGGAGCTGGGGGCCGAAGCCGGGAATCAGGTCCCACTTGGCGCCGCGCGGGAAGCCGCGCGCGGCGTCGGTCTCGTAGAACTCGAGCGAACCGACCGGCTGTCCCGCCGGGCCCAGCCAGCTCTCGAGCTCGTCCTCGTATACCCCCATGACCGAGGCGGCCGGATGCAGCATCAGCCGGCGGCCCACGAGCCCCGACGAGTTTGCGAGGCCGTTCGGGAAGCGGGCCGACGCGGAGAGCAGCAGGAGCCGCGGTGTCCCGACGCCGTTGGCGGCCAGCACGACGAGCGCGGCCTGCTGGAAGTGCTCCCGTCCGTCCCGGTCGACGTAGTGGGCACCTCGCGCCCGCCCGCGGCCGTCGAGCGCGATCTCTCGCACGCGTGCGCCCGTGACGAGTCGCGCTTCGCGGCGAAGCGCATCCGGCCAGTGAGTGAGGTCGGTCGACGCCTTCGCGCCGGACGGACAGCCGCTCTGGCACATCGCGCGCCGCTCGCACTGCGCCAGCCGTCCGTAGGGTCGCGAGGCGATCGCGTTCGTGCCGGGCCACCAGTGCCACCCGAGACGGTTCATTCCCTCCGCAGCCTTCCGGCCCATCTCGCCGATCGGGTGCGGCGGCAGCGGCGGCGGCGCCCCCGGTGGGTACGCCGGGTCGCCGCCGAGCCCCGAGACGCCCATCTCGACGTCGATCCGCTCGTAGTACGGCAGGAGCTCCTCGTAGGTGAGCGGCCAGTCGTCGGCCACGCCGTCCAGCGTGCGCACGCGGAAATCAGACGGGACGAGCCGCGTCCAGATCGCCGTGTAGTGAATCGTGCTGCCGCCGACCGCGTTGAACATGAGCGGCCTGATCTCGGCCGCGGACACCTCGCACGGGTAGTCCTCGGGAAGCGCGCGGACGTTCGGGTCCGGGTGCCACGGTTTCGCCAGCATGAGCTCCCAGGGCGAGCGCTCGTCAGGGAAGTCCGACGCGCTTCGCCAGCCGCCCTGCTCCAGGCAGACCACGCCGAAACCCTCTTCGGCGAGCCGCTTCGCAACCACCGCGCCCGAGGCGCCGGCACCGATCACGAGCACGTCGGCGGGCGGCGGCGAGCTCACGGGGCCTCCATCGTAGGGATCGGGACCGGACGCGGTGGCAGGGAACGAACCTCGCGGACGGCGAGCACGGACGCGCCCATCGAGCCCCGGAGACGCATGGCGAGAGGATCCCACAACCCCTGCCGCTATCCTCAGCCGAGGAATGCAGCTCTATCTCGTTCGCCACGCAGAGGCCGTGCCAGGCGAACCGGACGACCTCCGCCCTCTGACGCCCAACGGGCGCGAGCAGGCGCGCAGGCTCGCAGCGAGGCTTCGCCAGGACGGCGTCCGCCCGGCCGCGGTCCTCACCAGTCCCCTGTTGCGGGCCCGAGAGACCGGGAAGCTGCTCGCGAAGGAGCTCGACAGCGAGGTGCTGGTGGCAGAGGAGCTCGCTCCCGGTGCAACGGCGGACTCGGTCTCACGCGCGGTTCGTGGCGCCACGTCCCAGGCCGACTCCGTGATCGCCGTGGGGCACCAGCCCGACTGTGGGAGGATTGTGGCCGCGCTCACGGGCGAGCCGGAGCAGCCGTTCCCGCCGGCGGCTTCGGTCGCCATCTCCCTTCCCTAGATGATTGACTAGGACGCCCGGGTTGCCGCCCGCGATCGAGGCCACCGGCCTGCGCAAGTCGTACGGCTCTCGCGAGGTGCTGCACGGGATCGACCTGGCCGTCGAGCCCGGCGAGGTGTTCGCCTTGCTCGGCCCGAACGGCGCGGGCAAGACGACGGCCGTCGAGATCCTCGAGGGCTACCGGGAGCGGAGCGGTGGGTCGCTCCACGTGCTCGGCGCCGATCCGTGGAAGGCGCCGGCGAGCTTCCGGGCGCGCATCGGAATCGTCCTCCAGTCCTCCGCGGTCTATCCCCGATTGACCGTGCGCGAGATCCTGAGCCTGTTCGCCGGCTACTACCCGCGCCCGAGACCCGTCGACGACGTCATCCGGCTGGTCGAGCTCGAGGAGAAGCGCGACGCACGAATTCGGACGCTCTCGGGCGGTCAGCTGCGGAGGCTCGATCTCGGACTCGCCCTCGTCGGCAATCCCGAGGTCGTCTTTCTCGACGAGCCGACGACGGGGTTCGATCCTGCGGCGCGCCGTCGCGCCTGGGACACGATTCGAGCGCTGCGCGATCACGGAACGACGGTCCTCCTGACGACGCACTACATGGAGGAGGCACAGCGGGTCGCCGACCGCCTCGCCATCCTGCGCGAGGGACGCATCGCGGCCACGGGCTCCCCGCAGGAGCTGCTGTCCACGAACGGAACCGTCGAGATCCGCTTCCGCCGGCACGGAGAGGCGGTCGCCCTCCGCACGGACGAGCCGACCCGGGTGCTGAACGAGCTGACCGCGGAAGCTCTCGCATCCGGAACCGAGCTCGAGGGGCTCGAGGTCCGGCGCACGACGCTCGAGGACGTCTATCTCGAGCTCACCCGCGAGGACGGCTGATGCGGCTCTTCCTGCACGAGCTCACGAACCAGCAGCGACTGTTCTGGCGCAGCCACGAGTCGGCGTTCTTCACGTTCATCCTCCCGCTCATCCTGCTCCTCATCGTCGGTCTGGTCTACGGCGACACCACGATCGACGGTGAGCCGGCCGCGCCGTATCTCGTCGCGGGCATGCTCGGGTTCGGGGTCGTGGCGACCGCGTACGCCGGGCTCGCGATCAACGTCGTCATCCGGAGGGAGTCAGGCGTGCTGAAGCGCGTCCGTGGCACCCCGCTTCCTCCGGCCGGCTACCTGGGAGCGGTGATCGTCTCGACACTCGTCGTGCTCGGCGTCGAGGCGCTCGCGCAGGTGCTGATCGGCCGTTACGTCCTCGACGCGGGCTTTCCGGAATCACCCGGTGGGCTGGCGGTCGCGCTTCTGCTCGGCGTGGCGGCGTTCTCCGCGCTCGGGCTCGCGACGACGGCGATCGTCCGAAGCGCCGAGGGATCGTCCGCGATCGTGAACGCGATCTATCTGCCGATGGTCTTCATCTCGGGCGTCTTCTTCTCGGTGGGCGCGCTGCCGGGATTTCTCGAAGCGATTGCCGAGGTCCTGCCGCTGACCTATCTGCTCGACCTGATCCGGGCCGTCTTCGTCGAGAACGACGGGCTGGAGTCGTCCTGGCGGGCGATCCTGGTGGTCGCCGTCTGGGGCATGGCCGGTGCCCTACTCGCGCTGCGGAGCTTTCGCTGGCAGCCGCATGAGGGATAGGGTCCCGGGGCCGCCGCAAACGAGGAGGGACAATGAGACTTACAGGGATCGTCGCGCTCTCGGCCATCGTGCTCGGGCTGATCGCGACCCCCGCGCTGGCCTGGAAGCAGCCGACGCCCGCCGAGAAACGGGCGATCACGCAGGCCGTGCTCCGCGCGATCCCCGCAGCCACCCGGCCGAAGATCGAGGTCAAGCGGATCCGTGTGACGTCGGTCAGGCTCTATGGAATCGACTTCGCGCCCTTCGCCTGGGCGAGCGAGGTGCCGAAGAGCGGGTTCGAGGACAGCGTCCAGCCGCAGGTGTTCGCCGTTCAGCGTGTACCCACCGCGAGCGGAGGCTCGCGATGGGTCACAGTCTCATACGGCACGTCCGGGGTCGGCTGCGGCGTCGTGCCGCTCGCCTACCTGCGCGACCTCACAGGCGACAGGACGCCCTGTCCGGGCTGAGCGCGAAAGGGGTAGGAAGGCCGGTGCCCGGCGTCAAGGGCCAACCCACGGGCTCGGGTTCCCTGTGCCCGGAAGGCAGCAACCCGGTGGGCAGACGTCGTGGCCGGGCCCGGATCCGAGAGCGCGTCGGCGAGCATCGGGAGAAAGCCTCTCCTCGACCAGCTCCCTGATCATCGCCACGAAGGCCGGATGTGTGCCGACGGTGGGCGCACGCACGACGTTCAGGCCGATCTCGTCGGCAACGTCGCGCGCCTCGACGTCGAGGTCGTAGAGGACCTCGACGTGATCCGAGAGGAAGCCGATCGGAGAGAGCACCACGTCCTCCACGCCCCGCCCCCTGAGCAGGCGAAGCTGGTCGCAGACATCCGGCTCGAGCCACGGCACCTGCGCCGGCCCGCTCCGGCTCTGGTAGACGAGGTGGTGATCGTGGATGCCGGCCCGGGCGCCGACCAGGCGGGCGGTCTCGGCGAGCTGCGCCTCGTATCGGCAGTGACGGGCCATCGCAACCGGGATCGAGTGGGCGGTGAAGACTCCGTGCGCGCGCCCACGCCGCTCGGCCGGGATCTGCGCGAGCGCCGCGGCGACGAGCTCCGCATTCGGCTCGACGAAGCCCGGGTGGTCGTAGAACGCCCGGATACGGAGCACCTCGGGCGCCGCCGGCCCAGCGGCACGTTGGGCCACGTGGACGTTCTCACGGTACTGCCGGCAGCCCGAGTACGAGCTGAAGGCAGATGTGAAGAAGGCGAGCGCCCGCTGGACGCCGTCGGCGGCCATTTCCCGAACGGTGTCGGGAAGCAGCGGGTGCCAGTTGCGATTCCCGAAGTAGACGGGCAGGTCGATGCCGTGCGCGTCGAGCTCCGCCCGCAGCGCCGCGATCAGGGAGCGGTTCTGGGCGTTGATCGGGCTGACGCCGGCGAAGCGGGCGTAGTGACGCGCAACCTCCTCGAGCCGCTCGCGCGGAACGTTCCGTCCGCGCGTCACGTTCTCGAGGAACGGCATGACGTCGCCCGGCCCCTCGGGACCCCCGAACGAGACCACCAGGAGCGCGTCGAAGAACGTGTCCGGGAAGCGGCTCTCGAACCCGTCTGCAGGGGGTCTCAGGTAGTCGATGCTCGCTGCCATCCCCGCGGCGAGCGTAGCAACGGCGCCGAGCTCCTCAGGCCCGACCGGATCGGCCGTGGACGTTCTGTCAAGCTTGCCGCGCAACCCGACGAGGAGGGCGAGAGTGGGCGAGGAGGTCTACGAAAAGGGGCTCGGGATTCGACGAGAGGTGCTCGGCGACGAGTACGTCGACCGGGCGATGCAGAACACCGACGCGTTCAGCGCTGACTTCCAGCGCTTCGTGACCGAGTACTGCTGGGGCGACTGCTGGGGCCGGGACGCGCTTCCGCGGACCACGCGCAGCCTGATCGTGCTTGCCATTCTTGCGACGTCAGGGCGGTGGGAGGAATTCGAGCTCCACTTCCGCGGCGCCCTACGAAACGGCTGCACGCACGAGGAGCTGCAGGACGCGCTCTTTCACGTCGCGGTCTACGGAGGCCTCCCGGCAGGTGTCTCGGCGTTTCGCACGGCGCGCCGCGTGCTGGCGGAAGAGCAGCCCTCGGCGTAGGGACGATGCGCGGGCGACCGCGTCAGGCCGCGAGGCCCGAGGCCCTGACGAGCGCCTCGGCGCGCGCCTCGGCTCCCGCCGCCTCGTCCTCGTTGCCCGAGGCACGGGCGAGCTCGCTGCGCTTCAGCCAGTTGTACGGGCTGCCAGGCTTCACCGTGATGCGCTCGCCGAGCACGAGCTCGGCGACGTCGTAGCGGCGCCCTCGGATCGCTGCCTCGAGCAGCGTACGGAGCACGGCATCGCGCTGAGCATGGCTGCCGCCGAATTCGTTGAGCTGATGGCGGATCGGCATGAGCTGGTCGACCGCGTCGCCGTAGCGACCGGTGCCGAAGGCGAGCAGGGCCCGGCAGACGGGGAGGCCGACGTTCGCCGTCATCGAGTAGTTCGTCACTCCAGCGTGATCCTCGGCGAGCCAGCGTTCCCGATCGGCGATCAGCCCGTCGGCCCGATCGACGTCGCCGTTCCCGACGAAGGCCATGACCGCGTGCATGTCGTTGAACGCGTAGCACGGCGGGCCGGTGAGAGCAGACCAGACCTGGGCGAGCTCCCGCCAGCGCTCGGGCTCGTCGACGCCGTCGAGCAGGAGGCGCCAGAGAAGAGCCGACGCGTCGCACATCTTCACCGCCACGCACTTCCCGGGATCCAGGAACAACCGCTCGTCGTAGATCCGCCGCACCGCGTCGAGGTTCCCGGCCTCGAGATTGAACAGGGCGTAGTGCCACCAGTTGTGGACCGTGAAGTAGTTGCCCTCGGCCCAGTCGCCCATCCGCCTGTCGAACAGCTCGAGCCCTTCTCCGAAGCGCGCTCTCATCTCGTAGGTGTGGACGACCGCGTGCAGGCCCCAGACGTCCTTCGGGTCGAGCGACAGCGCCTCCCCGCCGACCTCTTCGGCGCCGTCGTAGTCGCCCATCTCCTCGAGGCCGAACGCGTACATCCCGAGCACCGGTGCGTACAGGGCGTCGTCGGCGGACCAGCAGGGCAGCGCTTCGGCGATCCGGTCGCGGAGCGCGTGGGCATCGCCCGTGAAGTAATCGAGGTTGTGACCGAGATACAGGCCGAGCGCGTCTCGCGGGTACTCGCGATTCAGCTCGCGCAGGAGCTTCGCGGCCGCACGCAGGTCTTCGCGCGCGAGCGCCTCGGCGACTCGGACGTGCGCCCGCTCGCGCGGGAGGAGCCGTTCCTCGAGCACGCGCGCTTTGAAGGCAGCCAGCAGGTCGCGCCCCTCTCCGAGGCAGCCCGCCTCGGTCGCCATGAGCGACTGGTAGGCGCGCAGCAGGTTTCCCATCGGGCAGTCGGGATCCTCGGCCAGGACGTCCTGAGGCGCACTCAGCATGTCGGGGCCGTAGTGCAGGAGCTCCCCCAGCGCGCGGTCGTAACCCTCCGCGACAGCCGGGGCAGCCGCGGTCATCTCGAGACCGTGCGCGTCCCTGATCATCTCGCGCTCGTTGTATCAGCCGCTGCCGCTATCAATCTCGAAGCGACACCGTCTGATAGACAGCGCTCGTGGCGGAGATCTTCCAACTCGCGGAGCTCGAACAGGCGAAGCGAAATCACGGCTTGCCGCTCGAGGCGCTCCGGTACCCGATCACGCCGCCGGGGTTGCACTACCTGCTCAGCCACTACGACGTCCCGGCGATCGAGCCCGACGAGTGGGAGCTGTCGATCACAGGCCTGCTCGAACGGCCCCGGACACTGCGGCTCGAGGAGCTGCAGGCGCTTCCCACGGTCGAGCACGTGGTGACGATGGAGTGCGCCGGCAACGGTCGCGCGCGGATGCCGAACCGCCCGCTCAGCCAGCCCTGGTTCGAGGACGGGGTGGGTACGGCACGCTGGCGTGGGCGTTCCCCTCCGGCCGCTGCTCGAGGAAGCCGGGATTCGAACCGAGGCGGTCGAGGTCGTGTTCGCCGGGCCCGACCGCGGGATCGAAGCCGGCGGCGAACACGTCTACGAACGAAGCCTGTCCGTACGGGAAGCGCTCGAGTGCGACGCGCTGCTCGCCTTCGAGATGAACGGCGCTCCGCTCCTGCCGCAGCACGGCTTTCCGGTGCGACTTCTCGTCCCCGGCTGGTACGGGATGGCGAACGTCAAGTGGCTCGTCTCGATCGAGGCCGTGGCCGAGCCGTTCCGCGGCCACCACCAGTCGGTCGCCTACGTCCTCCGTCACACGGAGGACGAGGAAGGCGAGCCTGTCCGGCGCATGCAGCCGCGGGCGCTCATGATTCCGCCCGGCATCCCGGGTTTTCCCGCGCGCACCCGCACGCTCGAGTCGGGCCCGTGCCTGCTCGAGGGCCGCGCGTGGTCAGGCGAGGCGCCGGTTGCCGCCGTCGAAGTCAGCGTCGACGGCGGCGCCACCTGGGACGAGGCCGACCTCGTCCGCGACGTCGACTCGCCGTGGGCGTGGTGCGGCTGGCGCTTCTCCTGGACGCCCGGCGGGGCCGGCGAGCACGAGCTCTGCTGCCGCGCCCGGGACCAGGCCGGGAACACGCAGCCGCTGGAGCCGGTCGAGAACCTCGGCGGCTACGTGAACAACGGCGTCCAGCGCGTCCAGGTGACCGTCCGCGGCTAGGCTCTAGGCACGAACCCGCGAGATTGGAGCAGACCGTGGCAGTGCAGACTCCCGAGAGCTGGACAGCGGAGGCCGAGAGCCTTCCGATCCCCACCCAGGCCTTCATCGACGGCGAGCGACGGGACGCTCGGAGCGGCGAGACCTTCGAGTGCGTCAGCCCGATCGACGGACGCGTCCTCGGGCAGATCGCGGCGTGCGACGCTCCCGACGTCGACGACGCGGTACGCGGCGCGCGCGCCGTCTTCGAGTCGGGTGCCTGGTCACGGCTGGCGCCGAAGAAGCGAAAGAAGACGCTCCAGCGGCTCGCGGCGCTCGTCGAGGAGCACGCCGACGAGCTCGCGCTGCTCGAGACGCTCGACATGGGCAAGCCGATCCGTGACGCGCGTTCCATCGACATCCCGCTCGCCGCCGAGACGATCGCGTACTACGGCGAGGCAATCGACAAGATCTACGACGAGGTCGCGCCGACCGACCCCTCGAGCGTCGTCATGGTGCTGCGCGAGCCGCTCGGCGTCGTCGGCGCCGTCGTGCCGTGGAACTTCCCGCTGCTGATGGCGTCCTGGAAGGTCGGACCGGCGCTCGCGGCTGGCAACAGCGTCCTGCTGAAGCCGGCGGAGCAGTCGCCGCTGACTGCGCTCCGCCTGGGCGAGCTCGCAACCGAAGCCGGCATTCCCGACGGCGTCCTCCAGGTCGTCCCCGGCTTCGGCGAGACCGCGGGGCAGGCGATCGGCCTCCACATGGACGTCGACATGGTCGCGTTCACCGGATCGACCGAGGTTGGCAAGTTCTTCCTTCGCTACGCCGGCGAGTCGAACATGAAGCGCGTGGCACTCGAGTGCGGCGGCAAGTCGCCGCACATCGTCATGCCCGACTGCGGCGACCTCGACGCGGCAGCCACGGCAGCCGCGTGGGGGATCTTCTTCAACCAGGGCGAGGTCTGCAATGCGGGCTCCCGACTGATCGTCCACGAGTCGCTGAAGGACGATCTGCTCGAGCGCATCAACCGCGTTGCCGACAGGATCCAGCCGGGCGACCCGCTCGACCCGAAGACGCGCATGGGGCCGCTCGTCGACTCGACCCAGCTCGACCGCGTGCTCGGCTACATCGAGTCCGGCAGGGACGAGGGGGCCGACCTCTATCGCGGCGGCAGCCGCGTACGGGAGGAGTCAGGCGGCTTCTACGTCGAGCCGACGATCTTCGACGGTGTCCGGAACGACATGCGCATCGCGCGCGAGGAGATCTTCGGGCCCGTGCTCTCGGCGATCACGTTCACGGAGGAGGACGAAGCGATCCGGATCGCGAACGACACGATGTACGGCCTCGCTGCCGGCATCTGGACGGACGACGTCAACAGGGCACACCGCGCCGCCCGCGCGATCAAGGCGGGCGTGGTCTGGGTCAACACGTTCGACACCGGCGACATCTCGGCGCCCTTCGGCGGCTTCAAGCAGTCCGGCTTCGGCCGCGACAAGTCGCTCCACTCGCTCGAGAAGTACACCGACCTGAAGACCGTCTGGATCGCACTTCGGGCGTGACCCCGCCGGAGCCGCTCGCCGCGATCTGGCGCGCCGGCGATCCGCGGCACGCAGCGCTCGTCGTGCCGGAGGACGGCGTCCGGTTGACGTTCGACGACCTCGCGGGCGACGTCGAGGCGCTGGCGGAGAGCGCTCGCCGGCCTCGGGGTCGTCAAGGGCGATCGAGTGTGCCTGGCCCTGCCGAACGGACGGGAGCTGATCGAGCTGCTGCTCGCGCTGACCGCGCTGGGCGCGGCGTCGGCGCCGCTGAACCCTGCCTACACGGAGGACGAGTTCCGCTTCTACCTCGACGACCTCGCCCCGCGACTCGTCCTCGTCCCAGCAGGGGAGCTCGCCGCCGCACGTTCTGCAGCCGGAGCGATCGAGCTCGCCGACGTCCACCTCGGCGCTGGAGCAAGATGCCTCGGACCCGGCAGGACGGCCGCCAAACCCACGACGGGCGGCGCTGACGACGTCGCGATCGTGCTCCACACGAGCGGGACGACGAGCCGCCCGAAGCAGGTGCCTCTCCTGCAGCGCAACCTGGTCGCCTCGGCACGCTCGATGGTCGAGCACTACCGCCTCGACGCGGACGACGTCTCGTGCCTCGCGATGCCCTTGTTCCACGTCCACGGGCTCGTCGCCTCGACCTTCGCGGCCCTGCTCTCCGGTGGGACGGTCGTCGTCCCGCGCCGGCTCAGCCGGCGCTTCCACGACCTGCTCGCAGACGAACGTGTGACCTGGTTCTCGGCGGGCCCGACGATCCATCACATGCTGCTCGAACGCGGGTCACCGGATCGCGCACGGCTCCGGCTGCGGTTCATCCGCTCATGCTCCTCGGCGCTCTCTCCGGAGCTCCTGGCCCGCACCGAGGCGGCCTACGGTGCGCCGATGCTCGAGGCGTACGGCATGACGGAGGCAAGCCACGAGATCGCCGCGAACCCCTTGCCACCGGCGGAGCGGCGACCGGAGACGGTCGGCGTCCCGACCGGCTGCGGCATCCGGGTCGTCGACGACGCCTGGCAGGACGTACCGCCAGGCTCCCCCGGCGAGGTCGCCATCAACGGCCCAGGCGTCACTCCCGGCTACCTCGCGAATCCCGAGGCGAACGCCGAATCGTTCAGCGACGGATGGTTTCGGACCGGCGACCAGGGCGTGCTCGAGGACGGCTACCTGCGCCTCGTCGGCCGGATCAAGGAGCTGATCATCCGGGGCGGCGAGAACATTTCCCCGGCCGAGGTCGAGGACGTGCTCAAGGCCCACCCGGCAGTCTCCGACGCAGCGGTGTTCGGCATCCCGGACGAGAAGTACGGAGAGATCGTCGCCGCCGCGGTCGCGGTCTGCGAGCCCGTTGCCGAGGACGACCTCGCGGACCACTGCCGCGTCCACCTGACGGCGGTCAAGATCCCGCACGTGATCCACCTGATCGACGAGATTCCACGCACGGCGACCGGCAAGCTGCAGCGCAGGCGCGTCGCCGCCGCCCTCTACGGGAAGTAGGCGACGTGCG
Organism: uncultured Thermoleophilia bacterium; assembly: GCA_963797645.1. Taxonomy (GTDB): domain Bacteria; phylum Actinomycetota; class Thermoleophilia; order Gaiellales; family Gaiellaceae; genus CAWCQC01. The sequence goes on from CAWCQC010000010.1 coordinate 94,443, forward strand.
CTTCTGCGTCCTCGGCGCCGGAGCGATCGGGGCCTACGTCGGAGCGGCCCTCGCCCGGGGCGGCGCCGAGGTCGTTCTCGTCGCCCGCGGAGCACAGCTCGAGGCGCTGCGCCGGCGCGGCGTCCGCGTCGTCTCGCCGCGCGGCGACTTCACCGCCCATCCCGAGGCCACCGACGACGTCGGCGCCGTCTCCGAAGCCGACTGCGTCGTCATCGGCCTCAAGGCGCATCAGCTTCCGGAGCTGCTTCCGCGTATCGGTCCCCTGCTCACTCCCGATGCCTGCGTGCTCCCGGCCCAGAACGGGGTGCCGTGGTGGTTCTTCCAGTCGTTCGCCGGCCCGCTCGAGGGCTCGGTCGTCGAGGCTGTCGACCCGGAAGGGGCGATCACCCGCGCGATCCCGCCCGACCGGGTCGTCGGCTGCGTCCCCTACCCGGCGACCGAGATCGCCGAGCCCGGCGTGGTCAGGCACATCGAGGGCACCCGCTTCACGATCGGCGAGCCGGACGGGACGTTGTCCGACCGCTGCCGCGCTATCTCGGACGCGTTCGTCGCGGGCGGCCTGAAGTGCCCGGTGGAGGAGGAGATTCGCGGGCAGCTATGGCTCAAGCTGGTCGGGAACGTCGCCTTCAACCCCGTTTCGGCGCTCACCGGAGCGACACTCGGCGAGCTCGGAGCCCGCCCGGCGATGGTCGCGCTCCTCCGCGCGATCATGGAAGAGGTGACGGCGGTCGGGGCCGAGCTCGGCATCGAGCTCCCCGTCTCGATCGACCGCCGGCTCGAGGCAGGCCTCGGCGTCGGAGACCACAAGACCTCGATGCTCCAGGATCTCGAAGCGGGCAAGCCGCTCGAGCTCGACTGCATGACCGGTGCCGTCATCGAGATCGCCGGAAAGCTCGGCGTCCGGGTCCCGCACGTCGAGGCCGTCCACGCCTGCGCCGACCTGCTCGATCGGCGCCTGACCGCTCGCTAGGCTCAGTACCGGTAGTGGTCGGGCTTGTAGGGGCCGTCCACGGGAACGCCGAGGTACGCGGCCTGGTCAGCTGTGAGCTCGGTGAGCCTGACGCCGAGCGCGTCGAGGTGGAGACGCGCGACCTTCTCGTCGAGGTGCTTGGGCAGCGTGTAGACCTGCTTCTCGTACCCGTCGTTCTTCGTGAACAGCTCGATCTGAGCGATCACCTGGTTCGTGAAGGAGTTCGACATCACGAAGCTCGGGTGCCCAGTGGCGTTCCCGAGGTTGAGCAGCCGGCCCTCGGAGAGCAGGATCACGGAACGGCCGTCCGGGAACACCCATTCGTCGACCTGAGGCTTGATGGTGATCCGGCGGATCCCGGGGACGTTCGCGAGCCCGGCCATGTCGATCTCGTTGTCGAAGTGCCCGATGTTGCCGACGATGGCCTGGTGCTTCATGCGGGCCATGTGACCCGCGGTGATGATGTCGCGGTTGCCGGTCGCGGTGATGAAGATATCGGCCGTGTCGACCACGTCGTCGAGCCTCGCGACCTGGTAGCCGTGCATGGCGGCCTGAAGGGCGCAGATCGGGTCGATCTCGGTCACGATCACCCGCGCGCCCTGCCCGGCGAGCGACTCCGCACAGCCCTTGCCGACGTCGCCGAATCCGCAGACCACCGCGACCTTGCCTCCGATCATCACGTCTGTGGCGCGGTTCAGGCCGTCGAGCAGCGAGTGCCGGCAGCCGTAGAGGTTGTCGAACTTCGACTTCGTCACCGAGTCGTTGACGTTGATCGCCGGGAACAGCAGGTCTCCGCTCTCCGCGAACTGGTAGAGGCGATGCACGCCCGTCGTCGTCTCCTCGGTCACGCCCAGGATCGCGCCGGCGATCCCTGTCCAGCGCTGAGGGTCGTCGACCAGTGAGCGGGTGAGCAGCTCCAGGACGACGCGGAGCTCCTCCGAGCCGGCAGAAGCCGGATCCGGTACGGCTCCGGCTCGTTCGTACTCGACACCCTTGTGCACGAGAAGGGTCGCGTCGCCGCCGTCGTCGAGGATCATGTTCGGGCCGGCGCCGTCCCGCCAGGTCAGCGCTTGCTCCGTGCACCACCAGTACTCCTCGAGCGTCTCGCCCTTCCACGCGAACACGGGCACGCCGCGAGGCTCGTCCGGCGTGCCCTCGGGCCCGACCGCGACCGCGGCGGCAGCGTGATCCTGCGTCGAGAAGATGTTGCACGACGCCCAGCGGACCTGCGCCCCGAGCGCCACCAGCGTCTCGATCAGCACCGCGGTCTGGATCGTCATGTGCAGCGAGCCCGTGATGCGCGCGCCGAGCAGCGGCTTCGTTTCGGCGAACTCGCGACGCGTCGCCATCAGGCCCGGCATCTCGTGCTCGGCCAGCCCGATCTCCTTGCGCCCGAAGGCCGCCAGCGAGAGGTCGGCGACCCGGAAGTCGGTCGCGATCTGCGAAGGGCTCAACGCCATGTCTGCTGCTCCTCGTTGTCGTGTGCCGATGCGACCCGCACCGGCAGCGGGATCGCGTCGAACTGGGTCATCTGTCTGAACTCCCCGAACCGCTCGGCGATCGCGTCGATCGTCAGGGATTCCACCCGCTCCGTTCCGAACGCTTCGACGTTGAAGGAGGCGAGCACGGATCCACAGACCATCGCGCACCGAAGCAGGTCGTCCGTCAACGGCTCGCCGGCGCGCGCGTCGATGAAACCGATGAAGCCGCCCGCGAACGAGTCGCCGGCCCCGGTCGGATCGAGGACGCGCTCGAGCGGATAGCCGGGTAGGGAGAAGTAGCCCTCCTCCGTGAAGAGCGAGGCGCCGTACTCCCCCATCTTCACCACGACGGTCGACGGTCCCCAGGAACGGATCGATCTCGCCGCAAGCAGGAGGCTCGCCTCGCCGGTCAGCATCCGGGCCTCCGCGTCGTTCAGGAGCACGCAGTCCACCCCGGAGACCGCAGCAACAAGCGCGTCGCGCGCAGTCTCGATCCACAGGTTCATCGAGTCGAGCGCGACGAACGCCGCGCCGCCGCACTGCTGCCGCACAGCTCGCTGCAGGTCAGGCTGGATGTTTCCGAGAAACAGGGTCTCCGCGCCCGCTGACGCCGCCGACAGCCGTGGCTCGAAATCGGCGAACACGTTCAGCTGCGTCTCGAGCGTGTGTGCCGTGTTCAGGTCGAAGTCGTAGCGGCCGCGCCAGAAGAACGTCTTACCGCCGGTCACCCGTTCGACGTCAGCCAGGTCGATCCCGCGCGCCTCGAAGACAGCCTCCTCGGCTGGGCCGAAGTCCTCGCCCACGACACCGACGACCCGGACGTCCGTGAAGAAGCTCGCGGCGAGCGAGAAATGCGTTGCCGACCCGCCGAGCATCCACTCACGCGAGCCGAAGGGTGTCTCGACCGAGTCGAACGCAACCGACCCGACACACGTCACCGCCATGTCTTGCCCTCAGTCGAGCGCCGGGCTCTGGACGAGGGTCTCGAGGTCGAGGCCCGCTGCCTCCCGCAGCGCCTCGGCCTTATCCGTGCGCTCCCACGTGAAGTCGCGGTCGTCGCGCCCGAAGTGGCCGTATCGCGCGGTCTTGGCGTAGATCGGCCGGCGCAGGTCGAGGTCGCGGATGATCGCAGCGGGACGCAGGTCGAAATGCTCGCGCACGAGCGCCTCGATCTGCGAGACAGGCACGCTCTCGGTGTCGAAGCACTCGATCTCGATCGACACCGGCTGAGCGACGCCGATCGCGTAGGCCACCTGGAGCTCGCAGCGGTCGGCCAGGCCTGCCGCGACCACGTTCTTCGCGACGTAGCGAGCCGCGTACGCAGCGGAGCGGTCGACCTTCGTCGGATCCTTGCCCGAGAACGCGCCGCCGCCGTGGCGCGCCATTCCACCGTACGTGTCGACGATGATCTTGCGCCCCGTGACGCCGGTGTCCGAGATCGGCCCGCCCGCCACGAAGCGGCCGGTCGGATTCACGAGCACGAAACCCTTCTCCTCGAGGCGGGACTCGTCGTACAGATGCCGCGGCAACACCGGCCGCAGCACATGCTCGATCACGTCCAGCTTCACCATCGACTCCACGTCGAGCCCGTCCGCATGCTGCGTCGAAACGACGATCCGCTCTATCTCGATCGGGCGCTGACGGCCGTCGGCGCCAACCTCGTAGCGAACCGTCACCTGGGCCTTGCCGTCGGGGCGCAGGTACCCCACGACGTCCGCCTTGCGCACCTCCGCCAGCCTGTGGCAGATGCTGTGCGCGATCATGATCGGAACGGGCATCAGCTCGTCCGTCTCCGTGCACGCGTACCCGAACATCATCCCCTGGTCGCCGGCGCCCACCAGATCGAGCGGGTCGTCATCGCCCGGCGCGTGCCGGATCTCGTATGCCTCGTTTACCCCCTGGGCGATGTCCGGCGACTGCCCGTCGATCGAGAGGATGATCCCGCACGTGTCGCAATCGAACCCGTACTTCGCCCGGTCGTAGCCGATCTCGCGGATCTTCTCGCGCACGAGGCGCGGGATGTCCACGTACGTCGACGTCGTCAGCTCACCTGCGACGACAACGAGGCCGGTCGTCACCAGGGTTTCGCAGGCAACCCGCCCCGCGGGGTCCCCGGCCAGGATCGCGTCGAGGATGGCGTCCGAGATCTGATCGGCGATCTTGTCCGGATGCCCTTCCGTGACCGACTCCGACGTGAACGGGAACGTGCGCGTCATGACGGGCTGACCATAGCAATGCGGCGACGCCGGCGGCGAGCGGAGCCCGACAGCGTGGGCTGCGATGATGGCCGGGTGGTCACGGCCCGCCGTTCTCCCGTCGCGGTCGGCGACCTGGTCGCCGGCCTGTCGGTGGCAGCGGTGCTCGTTCCGCAGTCGCTCGCCTATGCCCAGCTCGCCGGCATGCCCGCGTACCGTGGCCTGTACGCGGCCGCGCTTCCCCCGATCGCGGCCGCCCTGTTCGCCTCGTCCCCGTACCTCCAGACGGGGCCGGTCGCCCTGACCGCCTTGCTCACGTTCGGCGCGCTGTCGGCTCAGGCGCCACCGGGCAGCGACGAGTACGTCGCCCTGGGAGTCCTGCTGGCGCTCGTCGTCGGGATCACACGCCTCGCGATCGGCCTGCTCCGCGCGGGTGTCGTCGCATACCTCGTGTCGCGGCCGATGCTCCTCGGCTTCCTCCCTGCCGCGGCAATCCTGATCGTCGCCTCGCAGCTCCCGGCCGCGCTCGGCGTCACGCCGACCGAGGACGGGATCCTCCAGGCGGCCGCCGACGCGCTCGTGCACCCCGGCCAGTGGTACTGGGCCGCGATTCTTCTTGCCGTCGCTACGGGCCTCCTCGTCGGCGGAGGATCGCGACTGCACCGCCTCTTCCCCGGCGTGCTCGTCGCCGTCGGTCTCGGCCTCGTCGTGGGCTCGCGCAGGCTACTCCGGCGCCGAGGTCGGCGCGATTCCGAACGACATCGTCGACCCTGTGTTCCACCTTCCCTGGTCGGAGCTCCCGGCGCTGCTCGGCGCCGGCGTGATCATCGCGCTCGTCGGGTTCGTCGAGGCCTCCTCGATCGCCCGAACGTTCGCCGCCCAGGAGCGCCGGCGCTGGGACTCGGATCGGGAGTTCGTCGGCCAGGGAGCGTCCAACGTCGTGTCCGCGCTCGCGGGAGGCTTCCCGGTCGGCGGCTCGTTCTCGCGCAGCGCCCTCAACCGCAGCGCCGGCGCCCAGACTCGCTGGAGCGGCGCCGTCACCGGGCTCGTCGTGCTCGCCTTCATTCCCTTCGCCTCCGTGCTTTCGTCCCTGCCCGAGGCGGTGCTTGCAGGAATCGTGATCGCGGCCGTCGTCCCGCTCGTACGTCCCCTCCCCCTCGTCCGACTGGCGAGGTATTCACGGCCCCAGTTCGCCGTCGGCGTGATCACGTTCGCGCTCACACTCGCCCTCTCGCCGCACATCGAGCGCGCCGTCATCGCCGGAGTCGGCCTCTCGATCGCCGTCCACCTGTGGCGAGAGCTCCAGCTCGAGGTGCCGAGCTGGCTCGAAGGCGACACCCTGCACCTGCGCCCGCGAGGCGTCCTCTACTTCGGCACCGAGCGACGGATCGAGGACGCGTTCCTGACGCTCATCGCCGATCATCCCGAAGCCCGGCGCCTGGCCGTCCACCTCGACGGCCTCGGCCGGATCGACACGACAGGCGCGCTCGCCCTGCGCGCGGTGCTGAACGACGCCCGCAAGGCCGGCCTCGAGGTCGAAGTGCTCGACGTGCGCCCACGCTGGCGCCAGCTCGTCGCGCGCGTGATCCAGGGTCAGGACGATCCGCTGTAGCTCGGTCAACGGCTCTGACAGCGCGGATCGTCCCCGACGACGCCGTCGGCGACTTCATCGAGCATCCGGTCGAGCGCCGGATCGTAGGCGCCGAGCGACGGCGCCTCCCAGTAGGGATCCGGCGCCGCTCCGGGCCCGATCGCAGTGGCCCGGTAGCGATCCCCCGTTCCGGCCACGGCTCCGCGCGGGTAGAACCCGTAGCAGAACGTGCCGCCAGGCTTGTGCGTCAGGAACGAGCTCTCCCGCTCCCATCCTGGCCCGTACAGCGAGCTTCGCGTGTCGAGGTAGATGTTTCGGCCGTACGGATCGAGCGGGTTGCCTGCGGGCGTGTTCCCGTGCCCGAACACGCCCTTGCCGCGGTACGTGTACCGGCCGAAGAGATGGACCGTGGCGCCCTGGTCGATCCAGTCGAGCCAGATCGAGAGCTTGGGAATCGGCCCGCGCCAGTGCGAGAGATGAAGCTCCCAGGCACTCGCGAGCGGGCCTGCCGGAGGACGGCCCTGGTTGGGCAGCAGCCGGCGCCAGCGCTGAAGGGCCCAGTACGAGCCGTCGGGCGCCTTCCGTGCCGTGACCAGCCAGGCGAGCCTGGGGCCGTCGTACGGCCGTGACCGATCGTCGAACGACTTCCAGAGCGGCGCTCCGAACGATCGCGAGCCGCCGGAGTAGTCGAGGCGCATCTCCGTCTGGCCCTTGATCCCGGCCCAGGCCAGGACGTGTCGCCGCGTGCCCGCCTGCTGGTACGTGACCAGCGCGCGCCTCTGGCCGTCGACCTCCAGGCGGACCGCGGTCGCGTCGCGCGCGATGATCGTCGAGGTACTGCCCGGAGCGGCCAGCAGCCCCCACGCGAGCGCCGCGACAGCCACTCGTACACACGAGATCGGGGCCGAAAAGCGCACCGGCGTTCAGGCTCGCGTGCTGTCGAGGTGCTGAAGAAGCTCGTGGGCGGCGAGCTCGATGTCCTTGTGTCGCCACTCCGCGGCGCGGTAGTGGCACGCGATCAGACCCATCCGATGGACGCGCCGGAAATCCCCGTAGACGAATGCGTAGCGGGCCTTGGTGTCGTCCGTTGCGCCGTCGGTGAGCCCCAGATGCCAGGCGGCGTAGTCACTCCAGGAGTGAGCCTCGAGGAACGCGTTCTCGTCGGCCGCCTTCGGCTGGACGTCGTTCCATACGCTCTCGAGCACGTACTGGTGCACGTCGATGAGCCGCCTGGCATGTGCCATAGCTCGCTCGTTCAGGGTGTACGAGGCCATCGCCTTGATTGTGCCCACGTGGCGAGGAGGGGGCACAAGGTGGATGGTTCGCGTTTCCCGGGCGCGCGCCCGGCGGGAACGCGGTGGGTTCGCATCGTGCTCTAGTTCGCTGGATTCAGCTCGGCCCAGGCGAGTCGCCGGGAAGAGCGTGGAGAACGTAGGCCTCAATCGGGACGGACTTGCCCTTGATCTGTAGCTCGGGCAAGCGCTCGACGACGGTCCCATGTGGAAGGCGACGGAACGTCTCGGCTCCGACCACGACCTCGCCCACGTGGGCTTCGTGCTCGAGGCGAGACGCGAGATTCACCGTATCTCCGACGACGCCGTGCTTTCGATGCCCGCGCTCGCCGCCGACCACCCCCGCGAGGACCTCTCCGCTGTTGACACCAACGCGGAATCGGGGCCAGGCGGGGTGCTCCCGTGTGATCTCGGCCGCGGAGTGCTGCAGATCGAGCGCGGCCTGCGCGGCAAGGCGCGGATGGTCGGGCTGGTCGCCCTCCTTGTTGAAGATCGCCATGATCTCGTCGCCGACGAGCTGGTGCACCTCACCGCCCGCCCCCTCGAGTGGTGGAAGCAGCCGGACAAAGTACGCATTGAGCATCGCCGCAACATCGCCAGGCGACGTCCGGTCGGAGAACGCCGTGAAGCCCTCCAGATCCGCGAAGAGGATGCTTACGTCACGCGCGTCGGCGAGCGTCTGATCGAGGTAGAGCGCGCTGAAGCGCTCCTCGTGCCACTCGCGTCGAGCAGTCACGGCGATGACGAGGAACGCCGAGAGCATGAGGATGTGCCACTCCCACCACGAGAGCTGCCAGTTGCGAGCCCACGTGATCACGACCATCGCCTCGGCCAGGAGTGCGAATGCGATCGTGACAGCGAGCAGGAAGTGCGTTCGCCTGCGGCGGTAAAGCCTGAAGTAGCCGGCCGCCGAGATCGCATACAGGAGCACACCGCAAACAGCGAGGGCAACCTGCCAGCCGTCGAGATGCTCGCCCTGGAGCGGGCGGTCCAGGGGCCAGACCTCCAGCAACGAAACCGCTCCCCACGATGCCATCAAGGCCACGAGCGATAAGAGCAGGATGTTCGCCGAGTCGATGACCCTCGCGGAGGCACTCGCCTTCAGCTCGAGTGCGGAGGTCGCGACGAGCAGGCCGGCGATGACGAGCCCGACCGGGGTCGCGAGCTCGAAGCCGGCGTTCTTGCCGAGCAGCACCGCGGGGGTTGCGAGCGCGTGCAGGCAGAGAAAGCCGGCGCTGGCGATGAAGGCAAGCGAGATCAGAAATAGACGTGCGTCGCGACGCCGCCGGGCGGCGACGCTGACCGCGTAACCGAGCGTGACGCTGACGAGCGCGGCACCGAGCACGAGCCAGAAGTGCGCGGCGTGGCTCTCCCAATGCTTATCCGCCGCCGGACTGGCGAGCAGAAACGCCAGCACCGCAAGGGGCAGCAGAACAGCCGCACCCCAGAGAGCGAGCCGCCGCCTGTCTCGCGTCATCCGGGTCGGATCCGCGACGCTCCCGACCATACGCCGAGGAGTTGTAACAGAGACCCGACGTGCGGCCGCGCTCCCAAGCTACCCGCTAGAGGAAGACCAGGCTCATGTCGTCTTCCCCTCGGAACGCTTCACCGTCACCGTGGCCTCGGGCTGCCCTGCGGTCGTCCGGGGTCGTCCTCCCTGCCAGCGGCGCCGAAGCTGTTCAGCATGATGCGAGGGAGAGCAGAGAGCCTAAACGCCGACTCTCGCGTTTGCACCATCGATCACGATCCTGGTAGCGTCGTGCCCGCTCCACCGACGAGGAGGTACGAATGGACTCGATGATCGACACGGCGCGAGCGTTCTTCGACGCGTGCGAGACGGGGAAGGGTTGGGACGGCTGCCGGGAGTACTGCGCCTCCGACGCCACGTTCTCGGCCCAGGCCGACGCACTCGCCGACGTTCGTTCGCTGCAGCAGTACGCGGACTGGATGAAGGGCCTGCTCACGCCGCTACCCGACGGCCGGTACGAGGTGAAGTCGTTCGCGGCCGACCAGGAGCACCACAACGTCACCGCGTACGGGATCTTCTCCGGCACGCACACCGGTGACGGTGGTCCCTGCCCTCCGACCGGCAGGAGCGCGAGCTCGGACTACGTCTACGTGATGGACTTCGAGGACGGCCGAATCCGGCACATGACGAAGATCTGGAACGACGGCGTCGCGCTGAAGCAGCTCGGTTGGGCCTGAGCGGTTGAGTTCGCGCTGGAAGAAGGAGGTCTACGAGGGCGGCGAGGAGTGGATCGGGCGCGACAGCTGATCAGTCGTGCGTGCCGCGGAGGCGCTTGACGCCCCTCCAGGCGAGCGGCAGGAGCGCTCCGGCGAGGTAGAGCTTGATCAGATCGCCGATCACGAACGGGTACAGCCCCGCCTCGAGCGTCGCTTCGAGTCCCGTGTCGAGCTCCGCCGCCAGCCAGATCAGGCCCGGCACGTAGATCAGCACGTTCCCGGTCAGCATCGCCGCAAGGGACGACGGGAACTTCCGATCCCACTTCTTCTCGGCCAGCAATCCCGTCACCGCCGCCGCGAGCACGAACCCGATCAGGTAGCCACCCGTCGGCCCCATCAATGTGTCCCAGCCCTCGGTGCCGTCCGCGTAGATCGGCGCCCCCGCGATCCCGAGCGCCAGGTACAGGAACAGGCTTGCGAACCCGAGCACCGGGCCCAGCGCCGCCCCGACCAGCACCACGGCGAACGTCTGCCCGGTGATCGGCACCGGTGTGAACGGCAGCGGAATCGACACCTGAGCCGAGGCCGCCACCAGGCCCGTGCCTGCGAGCACGAGGAGCACGTCGGTCAGCAGGCCCGCGCGCGGGAAGACGGCGCGGCTGAGCGTTGCGGAGTTCGCGGTCACGGCGCGCGGAATCATAGCGGGGCCGCTCCGCCTACCATCTCTGCATGGCGGCTCCCTCGGAGACCTGCCTCAGTAGACCGGCTGGCTCGACGACCGCATCACCTGGCTCGCTCCGCCCGGCGCACGTCTAGCCGGCGAGCCTGTGCTCGAGATACTCCACGTGGTAGTGACCCGCCCGGAATGCCGAGTCGTCGAGGAGATCGAGATGAAACGGGATCGTAGTCTTGATACCTTCGATCCGGAACTCCTCGAGCGCCCGGCGGCCTGCGCGAGATCGCCTCGTCGCGCGTGCCTCCCCAGACAATGAGCTTCGCGATCAGCGAGTCGTAGTACGGTGGGATCCGGTAGCCGCCGAAGACGGCCGTATCGATCCGGACACCTGGACCTCCTGGAAGCTCAAGCGCCGTGATCTCGCCTGGTGACGGGAGGAAGGCGCGCGCCGGATCTTCGGCGTTGATCCGGAACTCGATCGCCCAACCTCGCTGCTCGAGGCCCTCCTGGACGAGCCCGAGCCGTTCCCCGGCGGCGATCCGCAGCTGCTCCTTGACGAGATCGACGCCGGTCACCATCTCCGTCACGGGGTGCTCGACCTGAATCCGCGTGTTCATCTCGATGAAGTAGAAGCCGCCGTCCTGGTCGAGGAGAAACTCGATCGTCCCCGCATTCGTGTATCCCGACGCGCGGGCGAGCCGGAGCGCATCGCTGGTGATCGAGGCGCGCAGCGACGAGTCGAGCGCCGGCGACGGCGCCTCCTCGAGGATCTTCTGTCGGCGCCGCTGCATCGAGCACTCGCGCTCGAAGACGTGGACGACGTTGCCGTGGTGGTCGCCCAGGACCTGAACCTCTACGTGACGCGCATTGATGAGAAGCTTCTCGAGGTAGAGGGAGGGATCCCCGAAGGCCGCCTCCGCCTCCCTCGCCGCGTCGTCGACGAGCCGGGGGAGCTCGTCGGCGTTCTGGGCGATCCGGATCCCTCGGCCGCCTCCGCCCGCGGCTGCCTTGATCATGACCGGATAGCCCAGCTCTGCCGCAGCCCCTAGCGCCTCCGTGAGTGATGCGGCCTTGCCCGTACCCGGAACCGTGGGGACACCCGACTCCCGGGCAAAGCGTCGCGCTGCGGCCTTGTCCCCCATCTCCTCGATGACCCGGGCCGCGGGACCGACGAAGGTGATTCCCGCCTCCTCTGTCGCAGCGGCGAAGCCGGCACTCTCCGCGAGGAAGCCGTAGCCCGGGTGGATGGCGTCCGCTCCTGTCGCTCGTGCCGCCTCGATCATGGCCGCGATGTTGAGGTAGCTCTCCCGAGCGTGCGGCGCGCCGATGCACACCGCCTCGTCCGCCAGGCGCACGTGAAGAGCCTTCTCGTCGGCGGTCGAGTAGACGGCGACGCTTCCGAGACCGAGCTCCCGGCAGGCGCGGACGACGCGAAGAGCGATCTCACCGCGGTTCGCGATCAGAACCTTGTGCACGATGCCGGCCGCGTTAGTCGTCGAGGGCGATGATGTCCTGGCCCGCGTCCACAAGCTCCTCGTTCTCGACGAGAAAGCGCGCGACCACCCCTTCTTCGTCGCTTGTGATCTCGTGGAAGTTCTTCATGATCTCGACGATCCCGACGACGGTCCCCGCCTTCACGCGATCGCCCTCGGAGACGTAGGCGTCGGCCTCAGGACTCGGTCGCCGGTAGTAGGTCCCGGGCAGCGGCGACTTGATCGTCTTCTCGCTCACGCGCGCGTCCTCCTCTCGATCCTCAGATCTCCTCGAGGCTTGCCGTGGTCAGGCGCTCGTCGAGCTCGCGGTCGAGCTCGGCCGCCTCCTCCACAGTGACCTCTCGGAAGCGAATGCGATCGCCGACCGGTCGCAGTTGGCCGATCGTCCAGAGGCCCGCATGGACGACGGTCGCGGCGGAGACGAATCCACCCGCGGTCGGCCCGTCGGGTCCGAGGATGACCGGCAGGTCACCGTTGATGTTGATTGCGCCGACTGGGTAGGAGTTGTCGAGGATGTTCGAGGGGTGGCCGCCGGCGATGCCTCCGCTCTTGCGCGCCCAGTCGAACCTGTGCGACTCAAGACGGATTCCTGACCGATTGGAGTTGCGGTCGACCGCCCACGAACGGGAGAAGAGCGTCTGCATGTCGTCTTCGGTGAGGAAGTCGGGCGCGGCCTGAGGCCCCCGCATGGCCTCGATCTCCCACTCCCGCGCGTACGCGGGCCTGGCACTCGCCTTGAACCGCCTTGGCGCTGCCGAACCTCCTCCACCGCTCTCGTCGCCGAGGGGCAACCGATCGCCCTCCGCGAGCGCCCGGCCGTCGAGCCCTCCGAGCGCCCCCATCGTGTAGGTGGCGCGGGAGCCGAAGAGCAGCGGGACGTCGATGCCGCCGGAGATGCCCACGTAGTAGCGAAACCCGGGCCCCGGCGCGACACCGATACGGAGCTCCGAGCCCGCCTGGATGCGCCGGCTCTCCCACACGGGAATCGGCTCTCCGTCGATCGTCACCGGGCCGTCTGTCCCGCAGACGGCGACGGTCGCGTCGGCGTCGAGCCTCAGGACGAAGTTGCCGAGTGTGACCTCGAGCCCGGCGGCGGAGACGGAGTTGCCCGCAAGCAAGTTCGCGGCCCGGAAGGCGAAGTGATCCATCGGGCCCGCCGGGAAGAAGCCCTGACTCATCATCCCCGGTCGACCCGGGTAGTCCTGGATCGTCGTCTGGATGCCACCCTCCTGCACCTCGGCGGACCGCGCGCTCGGCACTGCCTGCACCTCCTGCCTAGGGAACCGGAGTGGCCGCCGCCGCTTCCTCACGACGTCGGCGACGCGTCATCCGCGTCGTCCTTCACCTGCTCGGCCCAGTCGAGGTACTTACCGACCTCGAGCGGCCGCTCCTCCAGCTGGTAGCGGAAGCGGTTCGCCCTCACGTCCTCGAACAACCCGAGCAGCTCCTCCTCGCTCACCCGGTAGAACTGCGCCCTGTCGCCCGCTCTGAAGATCAGCGGCGTCAGGTCGCTGTTGCGGCCCTGGAGGTCGTAGATCGGGATCGTGCGACCGACGAGCTGGTAGCCGCCGGCCGACTCCACGGGGTAGATCGCCCAGCAAGGCCCCCCCACACCGACTGCGCCCTCCGGGGTCCAGGTGCGCGTCGGGTTGTACTTCGGGACGAAGATCGAGTCGCGCGGGTCGAGCGGGAACATGAAGGGAAGCCCTGGAAAGAAGCCTATGAACGCCGCCCACTGCTCGCTGGCGAGCAACGCGTCGTAGAGCTCCTCCCGATCTGCAAGCCCGTTGTACCTGACGATGTAGTCGATGTTGTTGCCGCCTTCGCAGTTCGGCGCATCGCCGCGAATGGTGTTGATGTAGCGCTGCACCGATCGCCTCGTCTCCGAGTCGTCGAAGGCGATGGGGAGGTGGACGACGCGGCTCGGGATCGTCATCTCGCGGACCGGCGGCAGGTGATCGAGGAGAGCGTGCAGGCGCTCGATCAGATCGTGCGTCGGCAGGACGAGCGGGTCGTAGCTCACGAGAATCGTCCGGAACCCGGGAGCCGTTTCGATCAGGCCGTCCCCGGGATGCTCGCGAATCGCCGCGTCCAGGGCGAGGACAGCGAAGTTCAGCGTGAGATCGAACTCCATCCCGCCGAAGTCGATGAGAATCGCTCGGTCGCCCGCGTACCGGTAGGTGACGCTCAGCCTCCCTGCCGTCGCCGGGTGCTGCTCGATGATGGCGGAGACGCCCGTACTCCTTCACCTCCCGGCTCGTCGTGGGTGCGCGAAGGATTCTGCCGGGACGGCGCCCTCGCGGTCAAGAGGATGAGATCGAACGTCGCGTGGACGCCGCCGCCCGAGACGGAGTGCTCGTCGTAGGACGCATCACCTCCGGCATGAGACGCAGGTGCCGCTCGCCTGGGTCGAGGCGTGGCTCGCGCCCGTCCGTCCAATCGCCTCGAAAAGCTCGCAGGCATCGCTGGGTTCGTCGCTCACGAGTTCGACGATAGGCTGGCCAGACTCGAGGTCTTCCGCAACCGCTGACCACGCGATTGCCCCCGTCCAGACGCCTTGACCTCTCGGTGTCGATGCGGTAGTCATACGAAATCCCTAACTCCAAGAGCAACCAGGCGTCAGGACTGCGTTGCGGTCGCGCGCCGACGCACTCCCGGGCCCGTTGAGGCCTCCGAAGCCGCCTGGCATCGGCCTCCAGGACGATCATCGCACCTGAGATGCGAGCTTACGAAGTCTCTTGGCGTCGTACCTACGACCCCAGCGAACCGGACGACATCAGCGAACCAGTTTCCCGCGTCACCGAAACGGAGGGAATCATTTCATGACATATGTCGGCCAGGAAGTTCCTGCCCTGACGAACACGCGGCTAGTTGCTGGTGCTGGCACATTTACCGACGACATTACGCTGCCAAATATGACCTATATGGCTATCCTCCGGAGCCCCTACGCGCATGCGCGCATTCGCTCGATCGATACCAGCGCGGCGAGCGCGCATCCCGGCGTCGTCGACGTCATCACCGGCCGCTGAGGTATTCGAGAAGACGGAGCCGATCGTCGAGGCGTTCGACACGGCCGCAATGGGAGCGAAGGGCGTCAAGTGGTACGCCCTCTGCCACGATCGAGTCCGTTATGTCGGCGAGGCCGTCGCTGCCGTCGTCGCCGAGGACAAGTTCACGGCGTACGAGGTCCTCGAGCTCATCGAGGTGGATTACGAGGAGTTGCCCGTTGTCTCCGACCGGGACGATGCGATGAATCCCGATTCCACGCTCGTCGAGCCCGAGTGGGGCGACAACCTGATGGTCAGTCGCCAGATCGTGGCCGGTGACCCCGACTCGGCTTTCGCGGATGCCGGTGGGATGACTGTCAGCGGCATCGTCAAGTCGGCGCGCATCAGCGGCGCACCGCTCGAGCCGCGGGCGGTGATCGCCACCTACGATCCGCACCTCGACTTCCTCACGACGTGGAACTCGACGCAGGCGCCACATCCGCTGCGCTACTACCTCGCAGAGACCCTGCGGATGTCCGAGTCGAAGATCCGGGTCGTGCAGCCGGACGTCGGCGGGGGCTTCGGCCTGAAGACGCCGACGTTCCAGGAGGACGCCCTCATCTGCTTCGCCTCGATCAAGCTCGGCCGGCCCGTCAAGTGGGTCGAGGAGCGCACCGAGCACCTGCTGACGTGCGGTCACGCGCGCGACACGCGATTCCACTATGAGGCGGTGCACAAGAAGGACGGGACGATCACGGGAATCCGCGTTCGCGTGGTCGCGGATGTCGGCGCCCCGACCGCGCTCAACGGCTGGGGCATGTCGTTCGTGACCTGGTTCTGCCTCCCCGGGCCGTACAAGATCCCGCACGGTGAGACGGAGCTCCTCACGGTGGTTACGAACAAGGGCCCGTGGAACGCCTACCGCGGGTTTGGCAAGGACGCCGCCGCCTTCGTCATGGATCGCATCGTCGACGAGGTCGCCAAGGCGACCGGCCTCGACACGACGGAGGTGCGTTTTCGCAACTTCATCCCGCAGGACGAGTTCCCGTATCCGCAGGTCTCCGGTGCGATGCTCGACAGTGGCAACTACGCGGGCGCGCTCAAGCAGCTCCTCGAGATGGTCGACTACGAGAGCTTCCCGAGGTTGCAGGAGGAGGCCCGCAAGGAAGGTCGGTACATCGGGATCGGCATCGGTCAGGAGCTGACGCCCGAAGGCTGCTCGATGCCTGGGGCGCTCGCGCTCTGCGGCTACGACAGCACCGAGGTGCGGGTCGTCCCGAACGGCGACGTGATCGTGCTCACCGGCGTCACGTCCCCCGGCAGCGGCAACGAGACCGGGATCGCCCAGATCGTCGCCGATTCCCTCGGCTGCGAGCTGAGTCGCATCCGGGTCGTCCAGGGAGACACCGAGTCCTGCCCGTTCGGCTCCGGGAACTACAGCTCGCGGAGCGTGATCATGGGTGGCTCGGCCGGCTATCTCGCCGCCCAGGAGATCCGCGAGAAGATGCTCAAGATCGCGAGCCGGATGCTCGAGGTCGCTCCCGAGGACCTCGATGCAGCCGAGGGCAAGGTCTTTGTCCAGGGCGCGCAAGACCGGTTCGTGACGATCGAAGACATCGCCGCTCAGGCGTACCGGTTCACACACAAGAAGGTGATGGATGGGATCGAGCCGGGGCTCGAGATCACCCGGTACTTCAAGATGCCGAACGTCTACCACGAGCCCGAGGAGCAGGGCCGCTTCAGCGCGTACCCCTCGTGGCCGAACGGCGCGTCGGCCTGCGTCGTCGAGGTCGATCCGGAGACGGGCTACGTGAAGATCCTGCGCTACGCCCTCGTCCACGACGCCGGGACGATCATCAATCCGCTGCTCGCTGAGGCTCAGCTCCAGGGCGGAATCACCCAGGGATTCGGCGGGGCGATGTACGAGTTGATCGGCTACGACGATCAGTGCCAGCCGTTGAGCACGACGTTCATGGACTACACCATCCCGACCGCCGTCGAGATGCTGAACTTCGAGCTCGGCCACCAGGAGACCCCGTCGCCGTTCACGCCCCTGGGGACGAAGGGCGTCGGCGAGTCAGGGCTCGGCGGCACGATCGGGGCACTGATCAGCGCGATCGAAAACGCGCTTCCACACCTGGACCTTCACCTCAACGAGCTACCGCTCACACCAGAGCGCATCTGGACGGCGATTCAGAACGCACAACCGAAAGCCAGGAGCCAACTGATGCTGTCGACCGAGTTCGAGTTCTTCGCGCCAACCGAGCTTTCGGACGCACTCGGGCTGCTGAAGGAGCACGAGGGAGCGAAGATCCTTGCCGGCGGGATGAGCATGATGCCGGCGATGAACCTCGGGATCCTCCGCCCCGAGGCCGTCGTCTCGCTCAACCACATTCCGGCGCTCGACTACGTCGAGGAGGAATCGGACCACCTGCGGATCGGCGCGATGGTACGGCACAAGCGCGTCGCGACCGATCCCCTGATCCAGCGCCACGTTCCGATCCTGTCCGAGACGGCGAAGGTCATCGCCGACGTGCAGATCCGGCATCGAGGGACGCTCGGCGGAAGCGTCGCGCACGCCGACCCTGCCGCCGACTACCTACCCGTCCTGGTCGCGCTCGACGCGTCGATCATCGTCGCGAGCGCCGACCGCGAGCGAACAATAAAGGCGCGCGACTTCTTCGTCGACGTGATGATGACCGCCCTCGAGCCGTCGGAGGGCGTCGTCCGGATCGACGTGCCCAAGCTGGCCGCCGCCACCGGTTCCGCCTACAAGCGGTTCGCCCGCGTCGAGGGGAGCTTCGCAATCGTGAACGCCGCCGCGATCGTCGGCGATGACGTGTCGGTGATCGCGATCGGCGGGGCGACCGCGACGCCGGTGCTCGTCGACGCCACAGTCGATCTGAGCGACGCGCGCTCCGAGGAGGCGCTGGAGCAGGTCGGCGAGGCCGCATACGCCGCCTGCGAGGACGCCTACGGTGACCTCAGCGGCTCCCCGGAATACCGGCGCGCGATGGCCCGTGTCTTCGCCAAGCGGGCTGTGGGGCAGGCGCTTGCGGCACGAGGGTAGGCGGAGCTTGCGTCCTCGGCATCGAGAGAAGGAGGAGAACACGCGATGAAGGTGGCCATCTCGGTAACCGTCAACGACAGACAGCACGAGCTCAGCGTCGACACCCGCCTGACTCTCGTCTACATGCTCCGCGAGACGCTCGGCCTGACCGGCAGCCACGTCGGCTGCGCGACCGGGAACTGCGGCGCCTGCACGGTCATCCTCGACGGCGACACGGTCAAGTCGTGCTCGATCCTCGCGGCCGACGTGGACGGCTCCCGGATCCTCACGATCGAGGGTCTCGCCAGCGGGGTGCGCGAGCTCCACCCGATCCAGCGCGCATTCGCCGAGAACCAGGGTCTGCAGTGCGGCTTCTGCACCCCAGGCATGATCCTCTCCACGCTCCAGCTCCTGAACGAGAACCCCGACCCGACCGAGACCGAGGTGCGCCACGCGATCGCCGGCAACCTCTGCCGCTGCACCGGCTACCAGTTCATCGTCAAGTCCATCCTCGCAGCAGCCCAGACGATGCGCGAGGACACACGCACACCCGCCTGAGGAGGCCGCCCGATGCAGGTGACCCAGACCAGGATCCTCCCCTACCCTCGCCCAGCCGTCTGGGACAGACTGATGGACTTCGACACACTCGGCCGGACGCTCCCGGGCGTCGAGAGCCTCGAGCCGATCGACGACGAGACCTGCAAGCTCACGGTCAAGGTGCTCGTGCCCTCGATCACCGGCTCCTACGAGGGCGAGGTCAAGGTCGTCGACAAGGATCCGATCAGCAGCTACAAGCTGCGGGGACAAGCCAAGGGCCGGCTCGGCTGGGTGCGCGGCGACGCAGACTTCCTCCTCAAGGAGGCTGACGGGAGCACGGAGGTCTCGTCGACGATGGACTTCCAGACGGGCGGCGTCCTCAGCGGCGTCGGGCAACGGTTCATGCAGGCGATCGCCAAGAGCATGATCAAGGAGTTCTTCTCCTCCTTCGAGAAAGAGCTTGCCGCCGCGGCCACGCCAAACGGGGCCGCGTCAGCATGAACCTTCGAGCCTGTCGATCTCACACACCCGTTCAGCATGCACTCTCCGGGTTGGGTCAACTACCCGTCACCGAAGATCTCCTACTTCCAGCGGCACGCGACGCACGGAATCGTCTCCCAATGGCTCGAGACGCCGCTTCACATCTCGACGCATATCGACGGAGAGATGCACGCCTTCTCCGGCGGACGGGACATCGCAAGCGTCCCGCTCGACCGGCTCTTTCGCGAGGGAGTCATCGTCGATCTCAGCGACGAAGTCGAGGACTGGACGCTGATCACGCCCGATCACATCACGCGAAAGATGCAGGTCGAAGAGGGGGACATCCTCATCCTCCACACGGGCTGGCATCGCTTCTACAACGGCGCGCCGGCTGAGGACGAAGTCCGGTACTTCTGCTACCACCCTGGCGGGGGGCGAGAGCTTGCAGAGTGGATCGTCGAGATGAAGCTGTCGTGGGTCGGCGTGGACACGGGCTCGGCAGACCACCCGATGAACACGTCAATTCAGAGGTATCGGCCAGATGTCGCACGTGAGTACGAGAGGCGCACCGGCAACGATCCGGCGCTCGAATTTCCGCAAGAAGGATGGTTCCCCATGCATCGCATCCCTTTTCCGAAGGGAATCATTCATGCGGAGAACGTTGGTGGAGACATCGAGGAGGTGCTGAACCGTCGTTGCCTCATCGGTGCTTTTCCATGGAAGTTCGTCGGGGGAGAGGCGAGCATCTGCAGGATCGTCGCGTTTCTGGAGACGTGAGCGGCCGTTGAAGCGCTCGTTCAGCTCGAGGAGGCGCCCTTGAAGTACATCGGTCAGGAGATCACGAGCCTGACGAACAACGAGCTCGTCGCGGGCAAGGGGACGTTCGTCGACGACATCCGGCTCCCCGACACGGCCTACATGGCCGTCGTTCGCAGCCCGTTCGCGCACGCCCGCATTCGGTCGATCGACGCGAGCTCGGCGGAGGAGCTCCCCGGCGTCGTCTGCGTGGTCACCGGGCGAGAGATCGAGCGAGAGACGAACCCCATTCCCGGAGCCTGGGACCCGAGCGAGGTGGGGGCCAAGAGCGTGGATTGGTACTGCCTGTGCCCGGAGCGCGTCCGGTTCGTCGGGGAGGCGGTCGCGGTGGTGGTCGCGGAGGATCGCTACGCGGCCTACGAGGCGGCCGAGCTTGTCGACGTGGACTACGAGGAGCTTGCCGTGGTGAGCGATCCGGAGGCGGCGCTCGAGCCGGGATCCCCTCTCGTGGAGCCCGACTGGGGCGAGAACCTGATCGTCAGCCGCGATTTCGAGACCGGAGACCCCGATGCGGCTTTCGCGGCTGCAGGCGAGCGGGTTGTTCACGGGATCGTCCAGTCGAATCGAGTGACGGGTGCGCCACTCGAGCCGCGCGGGATCCTCGCGAGCTACGACCCGTACCAGGATCTTCTCACGGTCTGGGACTCGACCCAGGATCCTCATCCCCTGCGGGTCTACCTCGCCGAGACGTTGCGGATGCCGGAGAGCCGCGTCAGGGTCGTCCAACCGCGTGTCGGCGGCGCCTTCGGCCTCAAGCAGCCGACGTTTCAGGAGGAGCCGCTGGCCGGCTACCTGACCCGCAAGCTCTGCCGACCCATCAAGTGGATCGAGCAGCGGAGCGAGAACTTCCAGGTCGGGGGCCATTCACGCGACACGCGCTTCCACTACGAGGCGGCGTACGAGCCGGACGGGCAGATCACGGCGATGCGCATCAAGGTCATCGCCGATGTCGGCGCTCCTTGCGCCCTGCTCGGCTGGGGCATGTCGTTCGTGACCTGGTACTGCCTGCCCACCGTCTACGAGATCCCGAACGTCCGGATGCAGCTGTTCTCGGTCGTGACGAACAAGTGCCCGTGGAACGCCTACCGCGGCTACGGGAAGGACGCGGCGTCGTTTCTGATGGACCGCGTGATCGATCAGGTCGCGAAGACGGTCGAGCGCGACAGCGTCGAGGTGCGCTTCCGGAACTTCATCCAGCCCGACGACTTCCCCCACCCCCAGCCGTCGGGAGCCGTGCTCGACAGCGGCAACTATCCGCTCGTCCTCGAGCAGCTCCTGGAGAAGATCGACTACGAGGGCTTTCGCGAAGCTCCAGGGACGACGCGCGTCGACAGGGGCGGCGGATCGGCCTCGGAATCGGCCAGGAGCTCACTCCGGAAGGAGCGTCGGTTCCCGGCTCGGTCATGATCGGAGGCTACGACGGGACGACGATCCGCGTGAGCCCGACGGGCGATGTGACCGTGCTCACCGGCGTGACCTCGCCCGGGAGCGGCAACGAGACCGCGATCGCCCAGATAGCCGCCGACACGCTCGGCTGTGACCTCGACCGGATACGAGTCATCCAGGGAGACACGGACGCCTGCCCCTGGGGGCTCGGCAACTACAGCTCCCGGAGCATCATCATGGGAGGATCTGCGACCTATGAAGGCGCGGTGGAGCTCCGGGAGAAGATGCTCGACATCGCGGCTCGGATGCTCGAGGTCGACCCGGGCGATCTCGAGCTGGCCGACGGTCGGGCCTCCGTCAAGGGCACGCCCGGTCGGTCGGTCTCCTTCCAGGAGATCGCCTCACAGGCCTACCGCCACACCCACGGCCGTTACATGGACGACACCGAGCCGGCTCTCGAGATCACACGGCACTTCCGGATCGGCAACGTCTACCACCAGCCCGAGAAGCAGGGTCGCTTCAGCACGTACCCCACGTGGCCCTACGGCGCCGCCGCGTGCATCGTCGAGGTCGACCCCGAGACGGGCTACGTGAAGATCCTGCGCTACGTCCTCGTGCACGACGCGGGGAAGATCATCAACCCTCTGCTCGCCGATGCCAACCTCCACGGGGGGATCACGCAGGGGATCGGCAGCGCGATGTTCGAGCAGATCGTCTACGACGAGGCTGGACAGCCGCTGACCTCGACCTTCATGGACTACACGATCCCGACAGCCGTCGAGATGCCGATGTTCGAGCTGGGCCACGAAGAGAGCCTCTCGCCCTTCACGCCGCTGGGCGCGAAGGGCGTCGGCGAGTCGGGCGTCGGCGGCGCGCTCGGCGCGCTCTGCAGCGCGATCGAGGATGCATTCCCCGAGCTCGACCTTCACATCTCCACCTTGCCCCTCACTCCGGACCGCGTGTGGCAGGCGATCCAGGAGGCGCCGGCTCGGGACGGAACGGTGACGCGCACGCAGGGTGGCGGTTGAAGCCCGCCGGATTCGCCTACCTGGCAACCGAGGGTCTGGAAGAGGCACTCACCGCCCTCAGTGCACACGGCGACGAGGCGAAGATCATCGCCGGAGGCCAGAGCCTGGTGCCACTGATGAACATGCGCCTGGCGAAACCGGGCGTGCTAATCGACATCAACAAGATCACGCAGCTCGCCGGGATCGAGATGGACGGGGTGCTCAGCATCGGTGCGCTCACGAGACAGCAGGAGGTCCAGGGATCCGCGGAGGTCCGGTCGTTCGCGCCCGTCGTCGTCGAGGCGCTCGCTCACGTGGGCTATCCGGCGATCCGAAGCCGGGGAACCTTCGGCGGGAGCGCCGCGCACGCGGATCCGGCGGCGGAGATTCCCGCCCTGCTCGTCCTGCTCGACGCCGAGCTCGTGATCAGAGGCTCGGCGGGCGAGCGGACGGTTCCGGCGTCCGAGTTCTTCAAGGGCTACTTCACGACAGCCCTCGAACCGGTCGAGATCCTGACGAGCGTACGGATCCCGAGGCCGCCAGACGGCATTCGGTGGTCGTTCAGCGAGGTTGCCCGCAGGCACGGCGACTTCGCCCTCGTCGGCGTCATGGCCGGGGCCGCAGTGGACGGCGACGGGAAGGGCACGTCCGTGCGGAGTCGCACTCTTCGGCGTCGCCGATACGCCCATTCGCGCGACCGAAGCCGAGGCTGCCCTCGAAGGGCAGCAGCTCGGCGACAGGCATCTCGCCGAGGAAGCCGGTCGGATCGCCGGCTCGCACGTGCAGCTGCGCGAGGACGCCCACACGACCGCAGGGTATCGCCGCGCCGTCACGGAGACCCTCGTGCGGCGGTCGGTCGAGCGAGCTCGCGAGGCTGCCAGGGATGACGAGTCGATGAGTTCGACGGCACGACTGATCGAGGGGCCCACGCTCGTCCGGCTGGTCGTCAACGGCGAGGAGCGCACCGGAGTCGCCGAGCCCCGGACGTTGCTCTCGGACTTCCTGCGGCAGACGCTCGGTCTCACCGGGACACACGTCGGCTGCGAGCACGGCGTCTGCGGAGCGTGCACGGTTCGCCTCGAGGACGACATCGTCCGTTCGTGCCTTCTCTTCGCCGTCCAGGTCGACGGAGCCCGAGTCGAGACCGTCGAGGGCCTCGCGACGGGAACGCAGCTCCACCCGATCCAGATCGCGTTTCGCGAGCAGCACGGGCTCCAGTGCGGCTACTGCACGCCCGGCCTGCTCATCACGGCCCAGAAGCTCCTCGAGCTCAACCCGAGTCCGAGCGAAGGCGAGATCCGCGAGTACCTCGCCGGGAACGTGTGTCGCTGCACCGGATACGTTGGGGTGATCGCCGCCGTCCAGGCGGCGGCCGAGAAGCTCGCGCCCGCGTAGAGGAGGAAACGTGACGACTACCGAATCCGGCCTGCGACCTCCGAGATACCTCGGCGCCCGCGTCCTGCGCGTGGAGGATCCGCGCTTCCTCATGGGCCGCGCGACCTACGTGGACGACGTGCAGCTTCCCGGCATGCTCCACGCCGCCTTTCTGCGCAGCCCCTACGGGCATGCGCGCATCGCCTCGATCGACGCCCATCGCGCCAGAGCGCATCCGGGCGTCGTCGCGGTGCTGACCGGCGCCGACTTCGAGGCGATCCCCCCTTTCGTGACTTCGGTCCCGCGTCCCGACGTGAAGACGTCGCAGCGGCACGTCCTCCCGCTCGACAAGGTGCGCCACGTCGGTGAGGCGTTCGCCGTGGCCGTCGCGACCTCCCGCGACATCGCCGAGGACGCCTGCGAGCTCATCGAGGTCGACCTGGAGCCGCTCCCGGCCGTCGTCGACGCCGAGGCCGCGCTCGAGCCGGACGCCCCTGTCGTCGACGAGGAGCTCGGAGACAACCGCTACGCGCACATCGAGTACGAGCGCGGCGACGTCGAGCAAGCGTTCGCACGGGCCGATCGCGTATTCTCGAAGCGATTCCACGTCGGCCGGGTCGCGGCCGCGCCGCTCGAGGGTCGGGCCATCGTCGCCGACTTCGACCCGAGCTCGTCATCGCTCACGATCTGGAACTCGACGCAGTTTCCGCACTACCTGCGTACGCTGCTCGCCGGACCGCTCGGAGTGCCCGAGAACAACCTGCGGGTGGTCGCGCCGGCCGTGGGCGGAGGCTTCGGACTGAAGTGCAGCCTCTTCGTCGAGGACGTGATCATCCCGCACCTGGCGCGAACGCTCGCACGGCCGGTGAAGTGGATCGAGGACCGGTACGAGAATCTCGCAGCGAGCGGGCATGCGAAGGAGCTCGTCTGCTACCTCGAGGCGGCCGTCAAGAACGACGGCACGCTGCTCGCCTTCCGCGGGCGCTACGTCGGAGACGGCGGCGCGTACCAGTGCCACCCGTGGACGTGTCTCATCGACACGCTCTGCGCAGCCACGATCCTCCCGGGCACCTACGCGATCGAGGCGGTCCGCTACGAGGTCGATCAGGCGGTCACGAACAAATGCCCCGGCTCTGCCTACCGCGGCGTCGGCTGGACCTCGGGCAACACGGCGCGCGAGAGCCTGATCGACGATATCGCACGCGGGCTTGAGATGGATCCCGTCGAGCTGCGGATCAGGAACACGATTCCCGAGGCTCCCTACGTCACCCTCACCGGCTTCGAGTACGACGGCGGGAGCTACGTCCAGTCGCAACGGAAGGCGATGGAGCTGGTCGAGTACGAAGACTTTCGCGAGCGCCAGCGCCGAGCGCAGCGAGGAGGGTCGTTACCTCGGGATCGGCTTCAGCGTCTTCGTCGAGCAGGGCGCCTGGACGGCGGCGATGGTGAAGGTCAACGGCTTCGGCGAGTCCGGGTTTCTCGACTCCGTCGACGTCACAATGGAGCCGGACGGCTCCGTGACCGTGACGACCGGCCTGCACTCACACGGGCAGTCGCACGAGACGACGTTCGCGCAGCTCGCCGCCGACGTCCTCGGCGTGCGGCTCGAGAGCGTGCGCATCGTCCAGGGCGATACGGCCGGGGTCGCCTACAGCCATGGCACCTACGGCTCACGCAGCGCGGTGATCGGTGGCGGTGCGATCCTCCGGGCGGCCGGCGAGGTGCGGGACAAGCTTCTGAAGGTCGCCGCGCACACGCTCGAAGTGAGCGAGGAGGATATCGATCTCTACGACGGCAGAGCGACCGTTCGGGGAGCGCCGGCCCGTTCTCTGTCGGTCGCGGAGCTCACAGCGAAAGCGTACTTCGGAGCAGACCGCCCGCCCGACCTGGAGCCGGCGCTCACCTCGACCCGAAGCTACGATCCGCCCCAGACGTTCTCGAACGCCTGCATCGCGGCCGTCGTCGAGGTCGACGTCGGCACCGGGCTCGTCGACGTCCAGCGGATGGCGATCGTCGAGGACTGCGGCACGATCATGAACCCGATGGTCGTCGAGGGACAGATCGCAGGGGCGATCGCGCAGGCGATCGGCGTCGCTCTCTACGAGGAGCTGCCATACGACGAGGACGGCCAACTGCTCGCCGGCAGCCTGATGGACTACCTCTACCCGTCGACAATGGAGGTTCCTCCGATGGCCATGGCCCATATCGAGACCCCCTCCCCGGTCACCGAGGGTGGGTTCAAGGGAATGGGTGAAGGAGGCCTCGTGGGAGGTCCTGCCGCGATCGTGAACGCTGTCGCCGACGCGTTGAGCCCTCTCGGCGTCACGATCGAGGAGACACCGCTGACCCCGAGCCGTGTTCTTGGTCTGATCGAGGCGGCGCGGACCCGCGCGTCGTCCGGCGTCTAATACGGAACCGACCCGAGCTTCGCAGCCCCATCCCGCTCGTGGACGAGCCGACCGCCGAGGAACACGGCATCGACCTGCACCTCGAGCAGCTGATCCGTAGCGCAGGTGAGCGGGTCCCGGTCGACGACGACGCAGTCCGCCGCTTTTCCCGCCGCGAGCGAGCCGATGCGGTCGCTCTGTCCGAGAACGGCGGCGGCGTCGATCGTGTGCATCCGCAGCGCCTCGCCGACGGTGATCTGCTCGGCTTCGTCGATCACCTCGCCCGCGAAGGTCTCCCGACGGACGCAGCACCAGATGCTGAAGAAGGGGCTCGTCGCCTGCTCTTCCGAGCCGACCCAGACGTCAGAGCTCCCCGACAGACGCCAGCCGTCCTCTAGGAGCGACCGGAACGGGAATCGGCCGGTTTCTCCGTAGCTCCCGAGGTACGTCGGGAAGTAGCCTCCGAACGTGTAGATGAACACCGGCTGCGGCACCGGGATGATCCCCGCCCGGCGCCAGGACTCCACGGTCACCGCTGGTTCGGGCAGGAAGTTGCCTGCATGCTCGATCCTCGTCCGGATGCGTCCGCCGGGCGAGCCGCCTGCCGCCGCGAGAGCGTCGCACACCTCCTCTTGAGCCCGATCACCGTTCGCGTGGATGGCGAGCTGAAGGCCCTCGTCCCGGGTGCGCGCGAGTGCCTCTGCGACCTGCTCCGGGGTCAGGGCAAGCGCTCCCCGCCACCCCGGTTGGCCCACGTACTCCCGCTTCACCGCCGCGCTGGCGGCCGAGTAGCCTCCGTCGGCGAACAGCTTCACCCCCTGGATGCGGACGAGCGACTCGGGTGACCGCGGTCGAAACAGGCTCTTCCATGCACACGCGTCCGCGAGCGAGACCGTGCCTGGAACCCACAGATACACGTAGACCCTGAGGCCGAGGTCTCCAGTGCTGCTGAGCTCGTCCATGCAGCGGATGCCCTCCACCGTCTCGGAGATCTCCCCGAGCGACGTGACGCCGTGGCGCGTGAAGAGGTCCCGCATCCCGTTCGCGAGTGCCTCCCGAAGCGCCTGCCCGTCCATCTCGGGGAAAGGAAGGGCGTTATCCATCTCCTTGACGATCCCGATCGGCTCGCCGGTGGCCGGATCGCGCTCGACGATCGGCTTGCCCGTGATGCTGTGGTCGGGCGGACGGTAGTCCCGGGTGATTCCGGCGAGCTCCAACGCCTTCGAGTTCAGCACCGTCACGTGGCCGCCGGCGCGTAATGCGATCGCGACGTCGGTCGACACCCGGTCGAGCTCCTCACGGGTCGGCAACCGCCGGTCCGCGAGCTTCTGGTCGAGGAAGAGGTTTCCCTGTCCGACGAGCCAGCCGTGGCTCGCGCTCGGGAGGTTCTGCCGCAGCGTCTCGAGGACGGCTGCCACCGAACCGCACCGCGGCGCTCGGCAATCGACCGTTGTCGCAAGCGTGCGGGCGGCAACTTCGCCGTGGGCATGCACGTCGACGAACCCCGGGAGGACCGTTCGGTCGCCGACATCGACGATCCGTGTCGCGGCGCCCGCGAACTGCGCGAGCGACGACCGCGGGCCCGTCCCCAGGACGACTCCGTCCTTGATCGCGACGATCTCGACCTCGGCCTCGCCGTCGACCATCGTATGGATCCGCCGGGCGACGAGGATCAGATCAGCGGGCGCCGGGTTGCTGTCGTCCGCGGACACGGGATCGCTCAGCCTACCGGGACACAGTCGTCTTGCCGATGCCGGCTCGCTCGGGAGCCGCGCCGATCCTCGGGAAGTGATGCGCGGCGACGTTCACTCGTCGCTGCACGTAGCGCGAGCGTCCGATCAGCCCGACGAGGGACGAGCGCAGGTCGAGAAGATGCTTCGTCCAGGTCACGCCGATCTTCCCGTAGATTCGCGAATAGCGCTGGGTCGCATCCGTCACCGGGCGCTCGCTCTGCTCCCATGCGCGCAGAGCTGAGGGAACGTCTTCGAACAGGTCGAGCGCCTGCCCGAGCGCGACGGCATTCGTCATCCCTACGCAGGCCCCCTGTCCGAGCTGCGGCGACATCGCGTGAGCGCCGTCGCCGACGACGGCGACGTTCCCGACCGACCACGATCGGCAGGTGACGTTGAAGAACGGCGCCCATCGACCCTCGTCCGGGATCCGCTCGACTACGTGCGCGAGGTCGGGGAAGGATCCGATCCAGCTCTCACGGTCGAGAGGCTTGGCACGGCCGGCGGCGTCTCGAGCCGGGCAGCACAGGTAGACGTAGACCTCGTCCGGGCTGCACGGACACACACCGATGCGGCGCCCACCGTGCCAGTACTCGATCGTGATCTCCCTCGGGTCCAGCTCGCTCCTCGGAACGAGGTGCCGACTGCACCCGTCCTCGAGGTCGCGAACGGCGATCCCGAGCTGGAGGGAGTCGCGGATGCGCGAATAGACCCCGTCGGCGCCGATGACGAGATCGGCTTCGAAACGGGAGCCGTCCTCCAGGAAGAGCTCTCCCTCGGCCGTGGCGTGCGAGACCGTCGAGCCCGTCACGATCTCGGCGCCCGCGCGGAGGGCGGCGTCGGCCAACGCCCGGTGGAGCTCCGTTCTCAGGATGAGCCAGAGGCGGGCGTCGCCCATCATCCACGAGCCTTGCACCAGGTTGAGGCGATGGTCGCGCAGCTCCCAGTACTTGATCGGCTCTGCCCGCCTGGTGGCATCGTCGTACGCGCCGATCTCCTCGAGCGCGCGCAGGCCGTTCTCCCACATGAAGATGCCTGCGCCGATCTCGCGAAGCTCCTGCGCCTTCTCGTGAACGCGAACCGACCACCCTCGACGAGCGAGCACCGTCGCAGTCGTCAAGCCGGCAATACCGGCTCCCGCGATCTCGGCGTGCCTGCCCACGCATCCTCCCGCATCGGTGACCAAGGTCGTAGCACGCTACCGTATCCGAGCGCCAAACAGGCGTCAACAGGACGAGTTCGATCAGATTTCAGGTATCAGAGGACGAAGTCGTCAGAGGACGAAGTCGCTTGTAGTGGAGATCGAGGTAGACGAAGGATTCGAGCCGGGCGATTCCGGCGAGCGGCCGGAGCTCGTCGTCGAGGACCCGCAGGAGATCGTCCGGATCCGTGCAGATCGCCTCGGCGAAGATGTCGAAGCGGCCGGCGCAGATGACGAGGTACGCAACCGACGCAAGGGCCGCGATCTCGTCCGCCACCGCCCGCACCGCCGCGCGTGGGGCGACGGAGATGCCCAGCCACGCCACGGTCGTGAATCCGAGGCTGTTCGGGATTGGTGATCGCGATGACGCGCACCGCCCCCGATCCGACCATCCGGGTGAATCGCTGACGTACGAGCGATAGCGAGACGGCCAGCTTCCGGGCCACCCGCTGCAACGGCACCCGGCCATCGACGTTCAATTCGAGGAGGATCGCGCGATCGAGGTCGTCGAGCGCGATCGGGTCGGCGGCAGGCTCACTCTCGGGGTTCTTCCAACGAGCAGCCTCCCATCTCGGCTGCTGGTAGTGGAAGCGAAGGTATGGAAAGACCTCGGTCTCACGGACGCCCGCCGCCGGCGCGATCTCGCCCTGGACGGTGGCCAGGAGCTCGTGCGAGTCGCGGCAGACGACCTCCACGAAGAGCTCGAAGCGCCCGGTGGTGACGACGACGTAGTCGACCGCGTCCAGCAGCGCTAGCCCGCTCGCGATCTCCGAGGCCGGACGGCTGCCGTCGAGGTGAACGCCCACGAGCGCCATCGCGCCGTACCCGAGTAGTTGTGGGTCGGTGACGGTCGTGATCTCGATGACTCCGGTCGCACGGAGCTCTCTGCACGCGCTTGCGGACGGTCTTCTCCGAGACGCCGAGCTCGGCTGCGATGCTGAGGTACGAACGGCGGCCGTCGGCCTGAAGCATGCGGATGATCGCCCGATCGAGCGTCGACATCTCGACTGCGAGCCTCAACGGCATGGACGTGGCACCGCGTCCGAGGCTGGACCTTGTCGACCCGATTCGCCTTCGAGGTCACTGCGGACGCAAGCTTACGGCCCGCACCCGACCAGCGGCTCCGGCCGAGGAGGCACGCGCTACAGCTCTGGCGCCGGCTCGTCCCTGGCGAACTGCGTCAGCACGTTGTTCATCATCCTCGAGACGTTGTTGTCGTAGTCGTTCCAGGAGAGACTTCCGCACCACGAGATCGAGGACGTGCTGAACATCGCCCCGCCGTTCGGGGTGGTGAAGTAGACGATGTCCGCTCGCACGAACGGGTGCTCTCCGCCCGACATGCCTGGATGCGGGAAGAAGACGTCCTCGTTGACGACGTAGTAGTTGACGCTGTGCTCGACGGAGCCCGCCAGCAGCATCGTGTGCGGCGGCGTCCCGAGCGACCGGTCGTACCGGTCGAGCTCCCAACCCGCCGCGCCTCCGCCTACCAGTCCGAAGTCCCCGATCGGCCCCTCGGGGTCGATGCCGTCCATGATCCACGCCACCCGGTCGTCCCGGGCATCGGGGAGCGGTACGAAGTACCCGGAGTGATCGAAGCCGAAGCTCGTGAACCCGGTACCCCAGATCTTCTGTGGCGCCCGAGCACGACAGCGCCACAGCCCGCCTCGCTCCCCGGTCGTGCTGTGGTGGAGCTCGCCGGGACGCGCCTGCCACGCCTTGGCGCCGGTCTCACCCTTGCGGACCTCCATCACCCACGGCTTCTCGGGGTGGAGGGAGACGACCCAGTAGATGCCGTTCGCGCCCACGTACATCCCCCGCCCGCCGGCGCAGAGATAGTCCTCCCAGGCGTCGATCATCCCTGCCGTGTAGTACTCGGGATGCGAGCTCGTGACCACGACGTTGTAGCGCTCAGGAGATCCGCGCCCTCGCGAATCAAGTCGTGATCGGTGGCGACGTCGTAGGAGTGTCCCTGGGCGTTGAGCCAATCGATCAGGTACAGGTCCGCCGGAAACTGATGGATCGCTCCGTACTCGTGCCGGTACTTGGGGCGCATGTTCAGGATCGGTCGTCGCCAGGACGTGTACGCGACCCCGCGGCCGTCCACGTGGTAGTCGTACGTCGAGAGGCCGTAGCACTCGACGCGCTCGTGGAGCTCGACGTCCCAGTGATTGAGAGGTGGCGTGTGCCCGATGACAGCCTGCGCGACGTTCCCGGTCTGCGTGATCTGGCTGTTGGCATAGGCGAGATAGCTGCAGGTCGGGGCGAGGAAGAGGATCTTCGCGGTCGCCGTTCCGCGGGGCGGCAAAACGAAGAAGGGTACGTAGTCCTCCGCGTCGTCCATGCTCAACCGGGCGGCGTAGCAGTCGCTCTTCATGCTCTGCGGCACGCGTGAGCTCGAAGTCGACGTCCCACCGACAGTCGTCGAGGGAGTCCTCGTGAAACCAGATCGCACCGTATTGCTCGGGGGCGTGCACGAAGTGCTCCTCGAGCCCCTGCCAGTTCCAGCCGGTCATGCCGCGGTCCGGCTGGTTGACGCAGATGCCGTCGATCCCGTTGCCCGACACGTCGACGACGCGATCGGTGGGAATTCCCGACGGGCCGATCCCCGCCGCGAAGTCCCACCGCGCGAGCAGATCGCCCGGCGCCACGGGCTCCCCGGCGGCCAGTCGCGCCGACTCCGTCTCGTCGAGCGCCCGCCCGTACACCTTCGGCGCATCGATCTTGCCGTTGAACGGCGCGATACACCAGGTTCGGTCACCATCCGAGGACTCCGAGAGGCCGGCGACGATCACGGGCACCGCTGCGTCGCCGGGAACGGCCGCGGACGTCGCCGTCACGGTGGTGTCCGAGTCGAGCGGCACGATCGGCCCGAACACGCTGTTCACCCGGTTGACCACCGACTCTTGCCGGAGCGCCAGGGAGGCGTCACCGGGATCGTAGCTCGCCGTGACCGAGTACCACACCTCCTGGAAGAGCGGCCTGTCGCTGACGACAGAACTGACCGTTCCGCTGCCGTCGCCCACGGAGAAGACGAGCACGCCGTCCTCGATCGCGAGCGCCCAGCCGGCCTTGACGTCGTCTGCCCACCGCGACACGATCCCCTGCCGCCCCCGGGTGGGCGTCGTCGGCCAGACGAAGGCGTGGACGGTCAACCCTGCTCGGGGATGGAGAGCGCCGCGATCCGCGATCTCCACGTAGCTCCCGAACTGCGTCCGCTGGAACCGGGCCGGATAGCTCCCGCTCACCCGAGTCTCGAGCAGCTCCTCCTTGAAGCCCGGGCCGTTGGGGTTCGTATCCCCGTGAACCAGGCGAACGATGTCGGCCCGGTACTCGCCGGGACGATCGCTGGACACGAAGAAGCGGATCGTCTCCCCCGGGGCTGCGCTCGGAACATCGCAGTACCCGCGTATCGTGATCGTGCTCATCTGCGCCTTCTCCTCGTCGTCAGTCGCCCGACGCGCGGAGCTCTTCCACTCTGCGCATGAAGACGCCGTGCATCGCCTCCTCCTCGGTGGCGAAGACCGGCTCTTCGAGGATCTCGGCCGGCTCGCCGCGGCCCACGACGACAGCGATCCGGTACTCGTGCCAGGGCTTGCTCGCGTAGACGAAGTACTTGCCGAGCACCGGCTGCGCCCTGAAGTAGTTCAAGACGCGCTGGAGCGGCCAGCTGTGGAAGTGCCTGTATCCCAGCGGGTTCGCCTCGTGCTCTGCGATGACGTCGTCGGTGAGGAGACGAAGAATGTCGGCGCGGCGTCTGCGGTCGAATTCCTCGTTCCAGGAGCTGGCCTTGTCCGGAAACTCGGACGGGTTCGCCAGACCCATTGGAGTGCCCCCTTTTCCGGCTCGGCTCAGCGCCGGTGCATGGCAGTCGCGGCTTCGGGCGCGACTCTTGCACGCGAAGGCCGGGCGGTCAAGCGTCGGCTCCGCCTTCCGCGGCCCCTACGATCTTGTCGCGCGTGAACACCGTCCACGGGAGGGATGCGAACATGTCCACCACTCCATCGATCGGCTTCCTCGGAAGCGTCGGCGCGAGCCCGGCCGAGATCGTCGACCTCGCGCGCCAGGCCGAGCGCGCCGGCTGGAAGGGAGTCTGGATGATCGAGTACGAGTACGACTCGATCGCGTTCTGCCAGGCAATCGCTGCGGGCACGAGCCGCGTCTCGACCGGGAGCTGTATCTCCCGCGCCTACACGCGTCACCCGCTGCTCGCCGCCGAGACCGCTGCAGTCGTCGACCGGCTCGCTCCCGGCCGGTTCGTCATCGGGCTCGGCAACGGTGGCGTGACCGAGCCGGCATCGCGAGGCGGGACGCCTGCCCGGGCAGCACAGGAGGCGGACGCGCTCGCCCTCCAGCGCTGGGGGGTGCCGTCCCGGCGTCCCGTCGCCCGCATGCGGGAGTACATCGAGGTGATCAGGCTGGCGCTGGCGGGCGGGGCCGTCGACTACGCGGGGGAGTTCTACCAGTTCGAAGGCGTGAAGCTGAGCCTCACGGCTTCCGGCCAGATTCCCATCTACCTCGGGGCCAGACGCGAGGGCATGCTTCGACTCGCTGGCGAGGCAGCGGACGGCGTCTTCCTCTTCCTCGTCGGTAGACAGACGGCGGCTAGCACCATCGAGGTCGTGCATCGAGCGGCGCTCGAGAGCGGGCGGCGGCCGGACAGCGTCGCCATCGGGTGCCTGATCCCGGCCTGCGTGAGTGACGACGGCGGAGCGGCGCGAGAGGCGATGCGCAGGCACCTCGTCGACTTCTACCTCGGGCGCGCAGCGTATGCCGACGTCCTCGCCGGCTCCGGCTTTCCGGAGATCGGCGAGCAGTTGAGAGAGCATGTCTCCCGCGGCGAGAGCGCTCTCGCCGCCTCCCGGATCACCGATGCGGCGCTCGACGAGCTCGCCATCGCCGGCACGCCCGGCCACTGCCTGTCGCTCCTCGCGGACTGGGTCGAAAGGGGCCTCGAGATCCCAGTGCTCTACGTGTTCCCGCCGCACGGAGACTGGGGCGAGGCGTATCGTACCGCCGTCTCGAGCCTGGGCCCGGGGTGAGCGGACCCGAGCCCCTCTCGGCTACGGCAGCCCGCATCTGCCCTCGATGACCGCGTACGGGGGCAGGAACGGGGTCACCTGGGTCAGCTCGAAACCAGCCGCGGCAAGAAGTGCGCCGAACTCGTCGGCAGTTCGCTCGCGGCCACCGAACATCACGAGCATGTGCAGATCGCCCAGGAAGGCCGAGAGGGGAAGCTCACGATGTGATCCGATCACGCGTTCGACGAGCAGCACGCGCCCGTCCGGCTCGATCGCCTCACGGCAGCGCGAGAGCACGGCGACGGCATTGTCGTCGTCCCAATCGTGAACGACGCGCGAGAGCAAGTACGCGTCCCCGCCCCGGGGCAGCGGCTCGAAGAAGCTACCGCTGACGGCTTCGCAGCGCGCCGACACGCCGGCCGCCTCCAGGACCGCAGCCGCTCCTTCGAGCGCGTGAGGTAGGTCGACGAGGACGCCGCCCAGGTGAGGGTAAGCCGAGAGAATGGCCGCCACGACGGCGCCGCGGCCTCCGCCGACGTCGACGATGAGTCGGATTCCCGAGAAGTCGTAGCCGGCGGCGAGCGCTGGCGCGATCAGGCCGGAGCGGCTGGCCATGGCTTCGTCGAACACCGCACCGGCGTCGGCGTGCTCGGCGAAGTAGTCGAACGCCGGCATGCCGAACGTGCGCTCGAACGCGTTTCCTCCCGTCTGCACGCTCTGCAGGAGATTTCCCCACGGTCTCCAGCAGAACTCCTCGCCGAAGCCGACGACGTACCCGTGGACCGACTGTTCGCCGTCCCTCCTGAGGCGTGCGCCGAGCGGCGTCAGCGCGAAGAGCCGCGGTGCCGGCTCCGCCAGAACTTCGGCAGCTGCGAGCGTGCGGAGCAGACGATACAGCGAGCTCTCATGTGTGCCGGTCTCCGAGGCGAGCTCGGCGCTGTTCCGCGGTCCTCCTGCGAGGAGATCGGCGACGCCGAGCTTCGCAGCGACGAAGATGGCCTGGGAGAGCTGATAACCCGTCGCGAGCCGGATCATCTCGGTCGCCGACGCGTGAGCCGAGGTGGGTGCCTGCTCGTCGCTCAACACTGCCCGGCCTCGAGCCTACACGAGCGCGCCCGGGATCTTTTCGGCGTGGGCATGGTTCGGCAGTGGCGACCGAGGGGGAGCAGCGCAGCCCAGGCTTTGCGGCCACCCATCCGAAGCCTCCACTTCTGCCCCGGAACCGCGCCGACCTGATCGCGAAGCTGCCGCGGGCGACGCCCTGCCGAGAGACGGGCGAACGGCAGAATCGCGCGCCGAGAGGGACCGACCCCTTGCCGAGCCGGCCCTTCGGATTCGGATTCGCTAGGCGGCGACGAGCCCGGGACGCTCGGCCTTGAGATCCTCGATCGCGAACTCGCCGTCGATCAGGATCGGCTCGTCGTCCAGGAAGAGGCTGCAGTTCCGCATCGGGATGTCGATGTGGCACGAAGTGTCGTTCGTCCCGCCGAGCTCCTGGTTGGGCCCGGTCGAGAAGAGGACATTGCCGTAGAAGCAGCGGCTTTCCATGCCGATGCTGCGCCGATCGTTCTGGAGCCCGGACCAGCGGGCCTTCTCGTTGCAGCCCCAACCGATGTGAGCGATCCCGCGAGCCTTCGGATCGTCGAAACCGGCGATGTAGTCGCGCAGCAGCTCGGCGTCGAATCCGCCGCTGACACCGGCGATCAGGCCCTGCTCGATCGTGATCCGGACGGGGTCCTCGACGTACTTCTTGAAGGGCGTGATGATGATGTCGCCACGATCGACGACCACGGTGCCGTCGACGCCTTCGTCTGCACCACCCGTGAACAGGAACCCGGCTGGCCAGTGATCCCACCGTCCCGGCGTGTCCGTGTAGCCGTACTCGGTCAGTACCGGGTACGAGCCGAGCTGGTAGACGACGTCCGTCCCGGCCTTGTTCGTGAAGCGAAGCGTCTTCGCGTTGCCGAGGAGCTCCTCGCTCGCCTCGACGCGACGTCGCTGATCCTTGGTCGGGAACAGGCGCGCGAGGTTGTCGATCGGCTCAACCGTCAGCAGCATCCGCGCACCGGCCTCCTGGATCTCGATCTGTTCCCGCGAGAAGAGCAGGAACATGAGATCGATGACGAGATCAGCCTGCTTCAACGCCTCGATCGCGGGCCGGTTCTGTCCGAGCGGCGTCTCCCCTACCGTCCAGGCGCCCGCGTCACCGAGGAGCGTCGTCGACACCTCGGGAAGGCGAACGTGGAAGGCCGTCGCTCCGAGACTCTGAGCCGCCAGCATGAATGCGTCGGCGTAGTCCTGCCGCTCGTCACCCTGCGACAGAACCGCGACCGTTTCCCCCTCGTGGACGGCGCACATCTCGAGCTCCTTCGTGCAGAGCTCGATGAAGCCGCCAAAAGTCAGTTTCGAAAGCATCGGAACCAAGACCTCCCCTTCTCGCTCGTGCTGGTGTCCAGCGATTCTCCTAGTCCCGCGCCCCGGCCTCCATCTCCAGCGCGAGCGTCTTCCTCGCCTCCTCCTCGAGCGAGATCGAGGGGGCATCGATCCGCGGCGCGAACGCACGGTGCGGCGCGGGCGCGAGGCCGATGAAGTGCCGGACCTCCTGAAGGAGCTCGCTGCGATCCCACTCGCCGTAGATCCGCTCCTTGAGGAACGGCACGTTGAGCGCGTTCGACTCCTCGAACAGCTTGGAGCGGGTCGCGTGCTCGCTGGCCGCGACGTCCCAGACGAGGTTCATGATCAGGTTCTTGTCGTGGGCGGAAACCTGGCGCGTGTCGAGGAACCAGCTGAGATTCTTGCCGAAGGCCGCTGGCGTGTCGAGGTCTGCCTCGTCGAAGCGCAGGATCATGCCCTGACCGCAGATGTCCTGCAGGATATGCAGGATCCACGGGAGATTGTGCTGTGCGTATGAGCGCCCCGCCGTCACGATGTTGTGGTTCGGGGTCATCACGCCGCCCTCGGAGAGGAAGCACAGCTCCTCGGCGGCGTGCTGCATGCCCTGGAGGATGAGCGCGTACTCGAAGATGTCGGCGACGCGCTGCACGCACGACCGGGATGTTCTCGAGCTCGAGCGTGTCCATGATCAGCTGCGCGAGCCCCGCGTAGAGCTCCGCCTTGGCGACGATGCGGATGAAGGTGTACCAGTGCTCCCAGCGCGCCCAGACGTTGTAGAAGTTGACCGTGTGGAGCTCCTGCTTCTTCAGCGCCATGATGCGCTCGTTCGGGACGAACAGGTTGTCGAAAGCGATGAGCGTCTCGACCTCCTCGCCCTTCGACGTGAGCGGGTGCTGGTAGGCGGTCGAGCCCGGCCGGTGCACCAGCTCGCGGCAGAACATGCGCAGGCCGGGAGCGTTCGCCGGGACGTACACCCAGAAGCTCTCGTTGTCGTGCGGCGGGTGGAAGCTCCCGAGGATCAGCTCGTTCGCCTGCGCCGCCGCGGTGCCGACGCCCTTGACGCCGCTGATCCAGATGCCCGTCGCTGCTCTCCTTGACGATCGTGGCCGTCGCCCGCTCCGGCGGCGGAACGTCCGGGGAGGTTCCCGTCGCCCGCGCGCGGTAGCCCTGCGGGTCGACGATCGTCTCGGCGAGATGGACGTTGTTCTCCTCGAGGTACTTGATGTAGCGCGGGATGTTGTCCGCGAACTCCGGTGAGTGCTTGCGGAAGCTCGGCAGCTCGGCGAGCATCCCGATCGGCAGCGTCGCGATCATGTCGATCCCGCGCCCGTGCGTTCCCCAGCTCTTCCTCGCGACGTACTTGATCCCCTCACGGCGAAACGCGAGATCCTCCTTCGTCCGCGGGATGAGGTAGGACGCGGTCACCCGCGACCCGTCGTCCCGGACGTAGGTCAGAACGTTCTGTGCCGTCTCGTCGAACTGGAGGTCGTACAGCTCGGCGATCGTGTCGACGCCACCGGCCGTGGCGACATGCGTCGTCACGTCGTCAATGCGTCCCGCCCTGGTACCGGACGTCCCGTCCATCCTGCAGGGTTGCCCGATACTCCGCGGCCGTCTTCAGGAAACGCTTGCCTTGCGTGGCCTCCTGCTTCTCCTCTAGAACTGCCACCTGGGCTCTCCTTTCGTCCAGTTGCCGGCAGCCATCCGGCCTGACTCCGGACTGCGGCCGCCTACAACGGGCGGGTTCCCCACCCGCTCTCCTGTCTCAGGTCGATCCTGCTCTGCCGTGTGAAGAACCGGATCGGCCTCGTTCCCCAACCCTGCTCCTCCACCGTCGATACGGGCGCCTGCTGGCTTCCTGTCCTCGCCTTGCCGCTTCCGTCGCGCGCTGCGCGCTCGGGCTCGGGCTCCGTCCGCGGCAGCGCGGCGTCGACGTCGGTTGCCGGTCGATACCAGGCGTCGAGTGCGGCAAGCCGGATGACTTCGAGCCAGTCTCCTGTCGCCCCAGCCTGCACGTCCACGAGCAGATCCAGCGCGCGCGCAACGTCCTCGTCGGTCTCCATCGCCTGCGGCGCCCTCGGACCGTCGTGCGTCTGGCCGCAACCAGTGGCGGCGATGCCGCCGCCGGCCGGCGAATCGATGATGTCCGTGTGATCTCCCCATCGTCACCCGACCTCTCCTCGTCGAACCTCTGAACGGAGGCGAGCAACCGCCGAGTTGAGAGCCGCGCCGACCGTGCCGGGTCGAACACCCATCACCTCGGCGATCTGCTCGTACTCGAGATCAGCGTAGTAGCGGAGAAACAGCGCCGTCCGCTGCCGCAAGGGAAGCGATGCCACCAACTCACGCAACTCGGCGTCCGGCTGCACCGGCACCGCTGCAGCCGGCTCAGCCGCTGCATCGCCACCAGGCACACCAGCAGCGTACCGACGATGGTTGCACGCGACGTTCACGACCGTCCGCCACAACCAGGCCTCCAACGGCCCGTCACCCCTGAACTCCAGCCGCCGACCGATCGCCCGGGCGAACGCCTCCTGCACCGCGTCACGCCCGCGCTCCACGTCGCCCAGAATCGCCGCCGCCACCCGCAAGAACGAGGGAAACCGCGACCGATAGACCCCGGCGATCTCCTCCAACCGCCGTGCGCCCTCGTCAAGCCCCCCCATCTGACCGAGGCCGGCGGTCGGCGAGCCGAGCCTCGGCGTGGTCGCGAGCGGTCGCCCGGCGGGTTCAGCACGCGTGCCGGCGACTGCGTCAGCGCAGCCGCTTTCCGGCGGGTTACCCACCCGCACGACCTTCGAGCCCGTTCTCTCTCGACGCGTCGACACGTCTACCGAGAGAGACACGCCGGAGGGCGTCATTTCTTTAGTCGACGATCGAGCCCTTCGCTGCAGGTGCCTGGACTCGATCCGTCCGGGCTCACCTGGATCTGGTCACTCATGCTCTGCGACCATCACGGCAGAGCTTCCGAGCCGCGCCGCGGAGGGGATGCGAACTGTGTGGGCATCGGATGGGGATAGAGGAGCGAGTCCACCGTCTCCGCCTCGACGGGGCCCACGCCGAGATCGGTCGACCCAGCCAGCCGGTGATACGTTCGCGCGAAGAACACGAGCGGCCGGTCGCCCTTGCTCACGAGCACTTCGTGGACGTTGCCGAGGAAGATCACGTGGTCGCCGGCTTCGATCTCGCGCTCGAGTCGACAGTCGATGTGCGCGATCGCTCCGAAGACGACGGGAGTCTCGGAACGCTCCACCACGGCGTCGTCCGCGCACAGGTGATCGACGAACTTCGTCTGACCCTTCGCGGACCCGTACCTAGCCGCCTCGACGAGTCGCTCACCGAGAATGCTGACGCCGAAGCGACCTACCTGGCCGATTGCGAGTACGCTCGTCGCGTCCGTGCTCAGCGAGACGAGAAGCAGCGGAGGGGTCATCGAGACCGAACAGCACGCGCTCACGGTCATCCCCCAGGGCTTCGAGTCGAGCCAGGTCGTGACCATCACGACACCGGACGCGAGCTGGCTCATCGCCTCGCGGAACTCGTACGCGACTTCTTCGCTGCGCTTCTCTGGCGTCATGACGTCGGCGCTTCCCGTGTCTCGCTCGCTGATGCGTCCCGAGGAATCGTCGCACTTCGCTCGACGAAGACCGCAAGGTTGTCCCATGGAATCATGTGGCCCGCGGCCGGGACGCCGACGACGTCGGCCGTCCGCGTTGGCCGCAGTGATCTCGCCCAGTACCGAGGCGGGGACGACCGGGCTGTCGAGTCCGTACAGGAACAGCAGCGGCGGCTGTGCCCGCCTCCAGTACTCGAAGAAGTCCTCCAGGTGGAAGTTCCGGTAGGTCTCGACGACGGCGGTCTCGTCACATGTGGCGAGCCAGTCGGCTCGGATCCGGAGCTGCTCGTCGGTCCAGCTCGGGAAGTAGCGGCGCATGTCCTCGGCAGTGGCTCCCTTCTGGGCCTCGTGGAGCGAGTCGACGTACGGCTCGAGCGGGAACGGATAGGGATCGCGGCCCGGGCCGGTGATCGGCGGATCGACGACGATCAGCGACCCGTGTGACTCGGGCGAGAGGGCGCTGAACGCGACGGCGATGCGAGCCCCCATCGAGTGCCCGAGGACGGCCGGCCGCTCGAGGCCGAGCTCCGCGATGAACCCGGCCAGGTCCGCGGCGTAATCCGGCAGCCCGTAGCGGCCCGCGCCCGCCCGATCGGAGAGCCCCCGGCCCCGGACGTCCATCGTGAGGACGTGGAAATCACCGGCGAGCTCCTCCGCGACGAACTCCCACGTGATTGCCGGACTCGTTATGCCGGGCACGATCACGACCTCGGGGCCATCGCCTCGATACTCGAGGTAGTGCAGACGCATGCCGTTCGCGTCGACGAACGCACCTGCTCCGCGAGGTTCCGTCCTGGCCACGCTCGCCCTCCCCTCCACAGCGATAGTCTCCGGCCCACCGTACAGCCGGCGCCATCGCGGCGCCAGTCCGCTCAACCCGAGGAGCGCTGAATGGCACTGACCCTGGAGCTCGATTCCCAAACCGCTGTCGTGACAGGAGGCAGCTCCGGCATCGGAGCCGCCATTGCCGCGGCGATGGCCGATGCAGGAGCGCGGGTTCTCCTCGTCGGTCGCGACGCGAGCCGGCTGGCGAGCGTAGCCGGCCGCATCAGAGGACGAGGCGGAACGTGCGAGACGCTGAGCGTCGACCTGACGACCGACGCCGGGCCGACGGTGGTGGTGGATGCGGTGCTCGCCGCGTTCGGCTCGCTCGACGTGCTCGTCCATTCGGCCGGCATCTTCTGGCCGAAGCCGTTCGAAGAGACATCCCTGCGCGACCTCGACCGGCAATGGGAGATCAACGTCCGCGCCCCGTTCGCACTCTCACAGGCGGCTCTCCCCAGTCTCGCGCTCGGGTGCATCGATCATCTTCGTCTCCTCGATCGCGGGGTACGTCGGCTTCCCCAACTCGACGGCCTACTGCGCGACGAAGG
This sequence comes from uncultured Thermoleophilia bacterium, assembly GCA_963797645.1. GTDB lineage: Bacteria > Actinomycetota > Thermoleophilia > Gaiellales > Gaiellaceae > CAWCQC01. Next base: position 135,680 of record CAWCQC010000010.1, read on the forward strand.
GGGCGATCGAGCTCCTGACCCGAGCGCTCGCAGTCGAGCTTGCCCCGCGGGGCATCCGCGTCAACGTGATCGCGCCCGGGAATATCCGAACGCACATGAACGAGCACCTGCTCGCGAACCCGGACTACGAGCGCGCGATGCTCGAAGCCACGCCCTCGCGGAGAATCGGCGAGGTCGAGGAGGTCGCCGCGCTCGCGGTGTTCGTCGCGTCGAATGCCGCAAGCTTCATGTTCGGCTCGAGCCTGCTCGTCGACGGCGGCTGGGCCGCGGCCTGAGGCCGCTCGAGCGCAGGGCGGCCTAGTGCTCGAGGTCGCCGTCGTAGGGGCGCCAGAAGAGCTTGTCGCCCTGGAGGAGCTCGATGGTCGTGAAGACGAGCGGCGTCTCGCCGACGTTCGTCAGGTCGTGGACGAGACGCTCGCCGGGCTGCACCTCGATGTAGGTGACCTCGCCCGCCTTGTGCGGGTAGTCCTCGCAGGTGCCGTCTGCGAAGGTGACCCGCGCCTTCCCGTCCGTGTGCGAGACCCAGTAGTAGCTCGTCTGGTGGCAGTGGAACGGGCATCGCTCGCCTGGCTCGAGCTTGATCTCCCATGCCTTGACGTGGTCGTTCTGGCCGAGGAGGCCGGTGCCGACGTCGTAGTTCGTCGGGCCCTGCGCGGCATCCTCGGGAAGTTCGCTCGATCGTCGACATGGTGGTGTCCTCCCTTTCGCGATCTTCGGCGCTCACGCGCACGACGGGACGAACGGTCGCAGAAACGGCGGAGCGAGTCAACGAGCGCGGGCCGTTAACCGGACGGAGCCGAGCCGGTCCAGCCTTCCATCTCTGCCCGCAGCGCGCGGGCGAAAGCGTCGGTGACCTCCTTCGCCTTCGATGCGACGACGTTCCGGCCCATCGAGCCGAGCATCCCTCCGAGAGCCACATCGGACGAGAGCTGGATCTCCGTACCCTGCGCCGCCTCCTCGAACCTGACCTCGTTCTTCGCCCGCAGCGTCCCGGACGCTCCTTTCACCGTCCGGCCGACGGTGGAGAACTCGATGTACTCGACCGGTCGCTTCTCCGTGATCGCCATCTTCAGGTCGAACGTCGCGAACATCGATCCCACCCTCTGCGTCACGCGCACCCTGGAGACGGAGTCGTCCACGACCGACACCTCCTCGACACCAGGGACGCATGCCGCGACGCGTGGAATGTCCTGGAAGAACTCCCAGACGCTGCTCGCGGGCGATCGGGACGGTGAAGGCCTCGTCGAACCTCATGCACGCTCCTCGTTCATGACCGGCCGCGCTCGACCGCTCGCCAGATCAGCTCGGGAGTCATCGGAAGCCGGTTTATCTCCACGTCGAACGGCGAGAGCGCATCGCAGATGGCGTTTGCGACCGCCGCGGCGGGCGGGATCGTTCCCGTCTCGCCGATGCCACGAACGCCGAACGGCGTCACGGGCGAACGCACCTCGGTGTGATCGAGCTCGAAGTTCGGCAAGTCCGCCGCGGTCGGCATGAAGTAGTCGACCATCGAGCCGTTCACGAGCTGACCCGTCTCGGGGTCATAGACGAGCTCCTCGAACAGCGCCGCGCCGAGGGCCTGGGCGATACCGCCGTGGATCTGGCCCTCGACGATCATCGGGTTCACCTGGGCGCCGCAGTCGTGGACGAACACGAAGCGCTCGATCGTGAACTCGCCGGAGCGCGGATCTGCCTCCACGGTCGCGGCAGCCGTTCCGTATCCGAACGCAGATGCGGTCGGATCGAAGTACGCCGTCGCCTCGAGGCCCGGGCTCTCACCTGGCGGGAGGCGATGTCCGTAGAAGGCCTCGATCGCGACGTCGGCCAGGGAGATCGCGATCTCGGGATCGTCCTCTGCGACGACGGTGCCGTCCACGATCGTCAGCCGTTCTGCGGACGCCTCGAGCAGGTGCGCGGCGAGGCGGAGCGCCTTGTCGCGAATCTGCGAGGCGGCGGCGTCGACCGCGCCCGCGCCTGCGATCAGCGTCCTGCTCGCGAAGCTCCCCGTGTTGTAGGGGGTCCCAACGGTGTCGCCCATGTAGACGACGACCTCGTCGGGAGCGATACCGAGCACGGACGCGCAGATCTGCGCGTAGGCGGTCTCCGTCGACTGGCCCATCGCCGAGACCGCGGTGTAGAGGTCGGCGCCGCCCGACCGGTTCGCCCGGATCGTGACGCTCTCGTGTGCTCCGTACTGCGCGCCGTGCTTCCCGAGGAAGGCCGAGCCCGGGTAGCCGGTCATCTCGCAGAAGCACGAGAGCCCGACACCGATGAAGCGGCCCCTCCCGCGCAGCTCGGCCTGACGCGCCCGTACCTCCCGGTAGTCGATGCGCTCGACGGCGAGATCGAGGCACCCGCGGTAATCGCCGCTGTCGTAGAGCGCACCGCCGGGGTTCTTCCACGGCATGTCCTCCGGGGCGACGAGGTTCCGGCGACGAATCTCGACAGGATCGAGCTCGAGCTTTCGCGCCAGCCGGTCGACGAGGATCTCCCGGACGAAGTTGGACTCCGGCTGGCCGTAGCCGCGGTAGGCGCCGACCGGCGTCTTGTTCGTTACGACGACGCGCCGTTCGACTGCCGCGTCCTCGATGCGGTACGGGCCCGTGAACAGGAAGCTCGACAGCATCGGAGACCCGAAGGGCGAGTTGAACGCTCCACCGTCGACGACGTAGACGCCCCGCATGGCGAGAATCCTCCCGTCGCGGTTCGCAGCGATCTGGGTCTCGTGCACGGCCTCGCGCGCGTGGGTCGTGGCGCGGAAGTGCTCCATCCGGTCCTCGATCCACTTGACCGGGCGACCGAGATCGATCGAATGGAGGCACGCGAGCACGTCTTCGGGGTAGACGCCGAGCTTCAGCCCGAAGCCGCCGCCGAGATTCGGCGCGCGAACCCGGATCTGCGCCTCCGGCATCCGAAGCGCCTGCGAGAGCTGGCGGCGGAGCGGATACGGCACCTGCGTCGACGACCACACTTCGAGGGTGCGCAGGCCCGGCGTGTAGTGCGCGACGACGGCGCGTCCCTCCATCGGCAGACCCGTCACCCGGTTGATGACGAACCGATCGCCGATGACGACGTCGGCCCGCTCGAACACGGCGTCGGGCTCGCCCTTGCTGCGGGGGTTCGACACGAGGAGATTCGACCCGAGCTGCTCGTGGAGCACCGGGGCTGCCGGCGTCAGGGCCGCTTCCGGATCGACCACATGGGCGAGCGGGTCGTAGTCGACGTCGATCAGGTCGAGCGCGTCCTCGGCCACGTAACGGTCGACGGCGACGACCGAGACGACCGGCTGGCCCTCGAAGAGGGCGACGTCCTTCGCCATCGCGTAGTAGCCGAGCGGCGGCACGTCCGGGAGCGGCCTGAGCACCGTGCTCGGCTCGGTCCGCGCCACGACGTCGTCCCCGACGAGAATCGCCGCGACCCCGTCGAGCTCACGCGCCGCCGAGACGTCGATGCCGAGGATCCGCGCGTGCGGGAACGGGCAGCGCCCGACAGCCATGTGCAGGAGATCCGACGGATCGAAGTCGTCGACGAACCGCCCGAGTCCGCGAAGTAGTCGCTCGTCCTCACGGCGTTCCACCCTCTGTCCGATCCAGTCGCGGGTCGCGACTCCTGGCTCCGCCTCGGTCTCGATCGTACGGGCCATTCGGCTCAAACTCCCGTCCGGCGGAGGTAGGTCTCGACCGCCGTGACGATGTTCTGGTAGCCGGTGCATCGGCAGAGCACGCCGGCGAGCTCCTCACGGAGCGCCTCGCGGTCGAGAGCGAGCCCGCGGTCGCCGAGCGCCAGTGCGGTCATCAGGAATCCCGGTGTGCAGTAGCCGCACTGGAGCCCGTGAGCTTCACGGAACGCCGCCTGGAGCGGATGGAGCTCGTCCCCTCCGGCGAGCGACTCGACGGTCGTAATGCACTGCGCCGTGAGCCTGCGGGGCGAGCATCAGGCAGGACTTCACCGGTTCGCCGTTGAGCTGGACGGTGCACATCCCGCACACGCCCTGCTCGCAGCCGACGTGGGTGCCGTACAGGCCGAGATCGTGGCGGATGAAGTCGACGAGCAGCCGCCGTCCCTCGACGCGACGCTCGTACGTCTGGCCGTTGACCGTCACGCACACGGCGAATGCCTCGGTCACCCGCGACCTCCGCTCCGCCTGCGCCGAAGCTGATCGAGGACTCGCTCGACGTAGATGGGGATCAGGTGGCGCCGGTACTCGGCGGAGGCGCGGACGTCCGAGTGCGGGTCGGCGGCCTCCGCGCACGCCATCCCGATCGCCTGCACGACCTCGGCCTCGAGGCTGGTGCCCGTCGCGAGCGCTGACGCCCCTTCGGCGACGAACGACGTGTCCGCGACGCCCACCGAGCGCGATTCGTACCGAGTTCCACGTGTCTCCGTCTCCCGGGACGCCGAGCGCGGCGACGCTCATGACCGCGAAGTCGCCGTGGCGCCGGGTGCATTCCGCGAAGGCGCCGATCGCCTCGCGCTCGAACGGGAAGACGACTTCCGTGACCATCTCGTCGCTCTCGAGGACGGTCGCGAACGGGCCCTGGAAGAACTCGCTCGCGCCGATCACCCGGCTTCCGGCGCCGCCCTGCACTCGAAGGCTCGCGTCGAGAACGAGCGACGGCGAGCGGCATTTCCCCCGTCGGGTCCGCGTGGGCGAGGCTGCCGCCGATCGTCCCTCGAGTTCGAATCTGGCGGTCGCCGACGTAGCGGACGAGCTCGGCCAGCAACGGGAGCCTCGCCCCGATCGTCGGCGACCACTCGATCGTCGAGTAGCGCGTGAGCGCGCCAACCGCGATCTGGCCGTCGTCCTCCCGGATGTCGTCGAGCCCGGGGACTCCGTTGATGTCGACGAGACACCCCGGGCGGACGAGCCGCATGTTCATCATCGGCATGAGGCTCTGGCCACCCGCGAGGAGCCTCGCGTCGCCGCTCCCACTCGGCGAGCAGCGCGATCGCCTCCGAGATCGAGCCGGCTCGGCGATACAGGAAGGGTGCGGGCTTCACCCGGTCTCTCTCCCGGACGGGTCGTCACGATCGCTCCTCGCGGCGCCGGCTCGCCCGAGGAGGTCTGCGAGAACGTACTCGACGGCACTGCTCTTGACTTCGGTGCACCGTCGCGCAGGTCGCTCGCGCTGGCTCCAGACTGTCTCGGCTCGCGCCTGGAGGACGTAGACCCGACCTTGACCGATCTCGCCGCTCGATCGCCCATTCGATGTCCTGCGGGCGCCCGAAGTGGCGCTCGATCCCCTTCGCGATGGCCGCGAGCTCGAGCACTTCGTCGTCGTCGAGGCACGCGGCCGCCCGCCGTTTCTCCGGGACGGCTGCTGCGATCACGGTCGACGTCTCCGGATCGAGCCGGTACTCGACCTCCTTCACGCTGACCGTGCGGCTCAGGATCTCGAGCGTCACCTTGTCGACCAGGTAGCGGTCCGGATCGACCGTCCCGCTCACCACTCCCTCGCCGAGCCCCCAGGCCGCCTCGAGCGCGATCTTCGAGCGATCGCCGCTGACCGGATTGAGCGTGAACACGACGCCGGCCGCTCGCGCCTCGACCATCTGCTGGACGCCGACGCTCATCAGCGGGTTCTCGCCGCTCGTCCCGAGCCGCTCCCGGTACGTCAGCGCGTTCGGCGAATAGAGGCCCGCCCAGCAGCGAAGGACGTGCCGGGCCACCTCGTCCTGGCCCAGAACCCAGAGGAAGGTCTCGAGCTGCCCGGCGAAGCTCGCCGTCGCGAGGTCCTCCGCGGTCGCGCTCGAGCGCACCGCGACGGGAACCTCCGAGGTCCCGGCTCGGGCGGAGAGATCGTCGTACGCCGCGCGAACGGCTTGCTCGACGTCCTCGGGCAGCGCCGCCGAGACGATCGCCGACTCGATCGCCTCGCTCGCGACCTGAACCGAGTGCAGGTCGTCGAACTGCACGCCCGCTACGAGCTCGCTGATGATCCCGGCCGCACCGCTCCGCTCGAGGAACTCCTCGTAGGCCCCGGTCGTCACGGCGAATCCCGGAGGGACCGCGATACCGGCCTTGACCATCTCGCCAAGGCTGGCGCACTTCCCCCCGACCATGGCGGCGGAGGACGCGTCGCATTCCTCGAACCAGAGGACGTGGGCAGGGCCGGCAGCCATTCCTAGTCCAGGATCTCGACCATGCCGTTGTCGCCGTCGACCCGGAGCCGCTGACCGGTCTTGATCGTCTTCGTGCCGAACCCGGTCCCGACGACGGCCGGCAGACCGTACTCCCTCGACACGATCGCGGCGTGCGACATGATCCCGCCGACGTCCGAGACGGCCGCCTTGATCCGCGAGAAGACCGGCGCCCAGCTCGGAGCGGTGATCGGACACACGAGGATCTCCCCGGTCTCGAGCTCGTCGAGCTCTTCCACGGTCAGGATCACGCGGGCGACCCCTTCGACGACGCCCGCGCGAGGCGGCCACGCCTGTGAGCTGCCGCCCGTCGCCGTCGCCGTCCTGCGACCCGAGCCACGTCTGCACCGCTTCGGTGGTGATCCCGAAGAGCATGATCGTGAACGGCTCGGTGATGGTCTCCGGCGGCGTCCCGAGGGCGGGCGGCGGCGCCCATGCACGGAGCTTCTCCATGATCGCCTTCCGAGCTCGCGACCTCCGGCACCCAGTAGCTGGGACCGCGCGCCGGCGTGCCGACCGCCCAGCTCGTCTCGAGGTCATAGAGCGCCGGATAGATCTCGTATCGGTGGAGGTAGAAAATGTCTTCCTGGTCATCCAGGAAGCCGTGCCGCACGAGAATCTGACCGAGCTCCCGCACTCGGTTCCAGAAGATCGAGTGGTGCCAGTGCTCGACGTAGAAGTTGTGGTTCTCCACGTACGGGTAGACCTTCCGCGCCAGGCCGACGAGGTGATCGAACGCCGCGCGGTCCTCTTCCGATCCCACGAGCTCCCGGTACTCGGCGATGATGCGGTCGCGCTCTTCGGTGACCTCGCGCAGAGGGCGTTCGATGTCCTCGCCAGCCTCGAGCCTCTCGATGTAGCCGCGCATCGCGTTGAACGGCAGCCGCATGTCGTCCATCCACGAACGGTGCTGGTGGTTGTAACCGGAGCCGGTCGAGTACCAGAACCACGGATCCTTCGCGTCCTCGAGGGCCGTCAGCCATGGTCTTCCGTTCGGTGAGTCCGCGATCTGGCCGAGCGTCTCGGACGGGAGGTCCGCCCTTCTTGATCACGTCGGCGAGACCGAGGTCGATCGCCAGCCTCGCGAGATTGCGAATCTCGTCGTCGGGCCGGAAGAAGAGGATGTCGATCCCAACCACCATCTTGGAGACGGTCTGGTCGAGGATTCCCGGGAACGCTCTCCGGCAGAATTCGAGGAACGTCAGGTACGCGGCGTACCCGAGATTCAGCATCTCGAAGTGGTAGTAGGCCATCTCGTGCATGTTCTCGATCAGGCGGCTGTACGACGTCAGGAGGTCGTAGCCGCTCATGAGGCCACGCCCCTGCATGACGAAGTCCTCGTCCTCCACCTCGGGAAGGTCCTTGATCGGGATGTCCTTCAGACGCTGGATGCAGTCCTCGGCCTTCTTGATCCACTGCTCGTACAGCCTGTCCCAGTTGTCGTAGTAGTAGCCGGCGCGCTTGGTGAAGTAGGCGACGCGCTCCTTCACGATCTTCTCGTCGGTGATCGTGTTGGGGCTCAGATAGAGGTAGCCGTTCACGAGCCGCTGGTCGATCCCGAGCGCAGGAGGAATCACCCAGACCCGCGTCGTGTACTGGTTGAGAGCCACCCACCAGCTCTCGGTCATGATCGTGTCGAAGGGATAGATCGGCTCGGGATTGTGCATTCCGTCGAAGAACCAGAACTTGCTCTCCTCGAACTCCCTCCTCGCCTCGCTGAAGAGGTAGTAGTAGGGATAGAGGCGTTGCCAGTCCTCGGCTCCGGGGGGCGCCGTCGACCTCGAACGGACTTGGAAAGCGAGCTTGCTCCGTCACCGCGTATCCCTAGGGTCCATGGCAGGCTCTTCGCGCAGCCTCGGACAGGCCGACGGGCTGGGGTCCCACTATCAGAGCGCCCGGGCCTCCGGCCCGCCGGCGCTCTGGTCGATCTGGGCGACCGCACGCTCGTAGAAGGGCTGCGCCAGCGCGCGCGCGGGCTCGATCCGGATGCGGCTCGAGCATCCAGTCGTGCTTCTCCTTCGCCTTCTCGGCGCTGCACTCCCCCGAGCGGATCCAGGAGACCACGACGTCCGAGAGCGTCTCGAGAAAGGAGATGGAGTCGGCCGCCTGGAGAACGTCAGCGGCAGGCGAGCCCCCCACCTCGTGCAGCAGGATCAACTCGCGGACCTCGTCCTCGAGCTCGGGGCTGGCTCCCTGGCTTCGCAGCCATGCGCCGACGATCTGTGCCGAGCGCTCCGAGTGCGCGCGCAGGTACTCGGGGTCGTCCCATGCCGCTCCGGACTTGTCCTGTTGCGGGCCTCCCGGAACGTGCCGCTCGATGTCGTGCGTGAGGGCCGCGAGGAGGAGTGCGTCGCTCGGCCGCGGGTCCAAATCCAGCACCCAGTCCCGGGTGCGCAGAAGGTGCTCGGCCTGGGAGTAGGGCCTGATCCATGCCACGGCCGACCGACTTAGGTCGATCTCGCCGAGTGTTCTCACTCGTCCCGTGCCGGCCTTCGCCATCGGTGCGGGCTGGATTCTAGTGCACCGCCTCGTGCGACCACCCGGTCAGAGCATCACGTCTCCTCCCCAGGCGTTGAGCGTCGACTCGCGAGTCCCGCTACCCCCCGTCGCGGTCGGCCACTCTACTCGGACAGAACCCTGTCCGACCATTCGAGCAGCTGGACGAGCGTCGCCACCGTCGCGAACGCGGCGTTCTCCGAGACGAGATCCGACTCGAGGACCCCCCGGGCCCCCGCGCAGGTGCTTCAGACGTGGATCGGGATCCCGGCCGCGACCGTCGCGCCGAGGATCTCGCGCAAAGGCGGCCATCCGACGGGAACGACCGACTCTGACACCGGGGTTCGCATCAGACCTACGGCTTCTCCGAGGAGGAAGATCTGAACCTCATGCCCCGCCTCGTGCAGCCCGTTGGCGTGGAGGAAGGCGAACGCCGCCTTCGTCGGGTCGTCGGATCCCCATGCGCTCTTGATCAGCACTCTCATGCCCCGCTCCTTTCGTCGGATCGATCCTCCGCTGCATCGAGTTGAGGCCAGAGTTCCTGGATCGCGGGCGTCGCGGCGTAGAACGCGTGCGCAGCCCGGAGCACGCCGAGCTCGTTCCCGGGTGCCCCGCTGAACTGGAGGCCGATGGGGATGCCGAGCCCGTCGAAGCCGGCTCGCACCGCACACGCCGGAAGACCCACGAGATCTTGCGGTGCCGTGTAGCTCATCACGAAGTCCCGGAACGGCACCGTCTGGCCGAGGTGGACGGTCTCGTCCGCCCCTCGAACGACGGGCGGACCGGCCGAGATCGGCGTCAGGAGCAGGTCGACCTCGCAGAAGAGGAAGGCAAAGGACGCGCGGATTCGCTCGCGCGTGGCCACCGCGTCGAGGTAGTCGGCGAACGAGACCTCGGTCGCTGCGTCGAGCCTGCCGCCCACATCCGAGCCGTACTCGCCCCGCCGCGCCGGGAAGAGGCCCGCACGCCGGTGGGCGTCGAGAGCTTCTGCGCGCTGGATGACCCCGTAGGCCGGAAGGATCTGGTCCGCCCAGGGGGCCGCGATCTCGACGATCTCGGCGCCAAGGTCGCGCAGGACATCCATCCCTGAGTCGTAGGCGCGCTGGACGTCGTCCGAGAGCTCGAAGCGGATGAGATCGGTAGAGACCCCGATCCTCGCGCCGGCGATGCCGGCTTCGATCCCCTCGAGGAACCGGTCGGGGGTCATATCTCGACCGATGAGGTCGGGGTCGGCGAGGATCGCGAGAAGGAGCGCCGCGTCGGCCGGCGTCCTGGCGAGTGGCCCGACGTGGTCGAGCGATCGCGCCAGCGGGAACACGCCCGCAGCGCTTACAAGCCCGTAGGTGGGCTTGAGCCCGACGAGCCCACAGAAGGCCGCGGGTGCGCGGATGGAGCCACCCGTGTCGGTCCCGAGGGCCAGCGGGACCTCCCGGGCAGCGAGCGCTGCCGCCGAGCCCCCGCTCGACCCGCCGGAGACGCGATCGGGCAACCACGGGTTGCGGCCCGAGTCGAAGTGAGGATTGTAGGAGGTGATGCCCCAAGCGAACTCGTGTGTCGATGTCTTGCCGATCACGATTGCGCCAGCGGCCTTCGCGCGGCGTACGGCCTCCGCGTCGGCAGAGGGGACATGCTCGCGGAACATGGGCGACCCGTAGGTCGTGCGAACCCCGGCCGTGTCGAAGAGGTCCTTGACCCCGAGTGGGACACCCTCGAGCGTTCGGACGCCGCCTTTCGCGGCGTAGGCCCGCTCGGCAGCAACGGCTTCCCGCAGAGCCTCGTCGAGGGTCAGCGTGACGAACGCCTTGAGGAGTGGCTCAACTCGCGAGATGCGGTTGGCAAGGGCCTCGACGACATCGACGGGAGAGAACGAGCCTCGATGAAAGCCGTCTAGAAGCTCAAGCGCAGAGCGATCGATCAGCTCGGGTATGCTGGCGCCCCTCTCGGGTGTCGACGGATGACGGCAGCAAACCCTATCGACGTCTCGACGGAACATGCACACTGGCGCCCCGCCACGCTTCGCGGGTGAAGCGGATCAACTGCGGCCCGCTTTCTCCGGGACGAGGCGGCCTCGCCTCACCGGGCGCCCGGTCGACCCCGGGCGCGGTCATCACCGTCGACGGCGGCTACACCGCTCTCAGACGTGCCTGCCGCCGCGGGCCCGAAGGGGGAGGCCCTGGCCGGCTCCCCGGGGGCTCTCCTCACTGATCTCGCGGCGGAGACGGTCACGATCGCGACGCCTGCCACGGTCAGCACCATGCCGGCGAGGACGATCGCGTCCGGACTCATCCCGCGCCCTGCGTCGATCACGACCGCGAGGACGGGGATCAGGAACAACCAGGGACCAACGCTCGCGGCGGGAAGGCGCTCGAGCGCGGCGTAGTATGTCGTGTACCCGAGGGCCGATGCTCCGACGGCTATCCACGCGATCGCTCCCCAGAGCTCGCCGGATCCCCACTCGGTCGAGCTCACCGGCTCGATCGCCAAGGCGATCACCAGGAGAACCGGCGCTCCCACGGCGTACTGTGCCGCCGTCAGACCGACCACATCGAGACGCTCCGCGCGACCCGTGAGCCATTTCACGACGAGCGTTCCAACGGCGAAACCGAGAGCACCGGCGAGCGCCAGGCCCAGGCCGATGGCGAGATTCCCGGCGTCGCCGGTTTCGCCGAGCTGGGGCGACACCATGACCACGACCCCCGCGAACCCGACGACGAGGCCGATCACGCCGACCCACGTCACCCGCTCGCGGAGGAAAAGGCGTCCGAAGAGCGCGATGAAGAACGGGGAGGTGTTGATGAGCACGGCCGTGTTCGCGGCCCCCGCTCGGGCTGCTCCCTCCGAGATCCCTCCCAGCGTCAGCGTGACCGTCATGATCCCGACGACCGCGATCCAGGGCCATATCGTCCTCGGCGGAAGCGAGCGACCGGCGAGCCGGCAGATCAGGAGTAGGAGGATGGCCGCCGGGACGGCGCGAAGCGCGGTGATCACGATCGGGGAGGCATGACGGGCGGCGATCTCGATCGCCCAGTACTGTGTCGCCCAGAGGAAGACGGTCGTGCCGAGGTAGGCGAAGGCCATCCCGGTCAGCAGCACCCAAGATGGGACGGGGCTCGGCGACCGCTCACGTACACTGACCCTCCCGATGGCCCCGTCCGAATTCGAGCCAGGCGCGCCGATCGACTGGCAGCGCCTCCCGGCGAGCGATCCCTACCCAGGAGTCTCCTCCCGCCGCGCCGACACGGCTCATGCAACAGTCGTCCGCTACGAGCTCGCTCCGGAAGCCCAATACCCACTACACAGTCATCCGGAGGAACAGCTCATTCACGTCCTGGCGGGGAGGGTCGCATTCCGCCTCGGCAATGGAGAGGTCGAGCTCGAACAGGGCGACCTCGTGTACGTTCCCGGCGGTCTGCCCCACGGGGCGCGCGGCGCGGGCCCGGAGACGGCGACCTTCCTCAACATCGTCGTCCCGCGCCGTCCCGGCTGAGAGCCCGAAGGTTCACTCGATCTCCGCGATCAGCTCGAGCTCGACCGGAATGTCATAGGGAAGAACACTTGTTCCGATCGCGGCACGCGCGTGCCGGCCACGCTCCCCGAACGCGGCGCCGAGAAGCTCCGAGGCTCCGTCGATCACCGCCGACGTCGCGCTGAAGCCGGGTGCACAGCTGACGAATGCCAGCATCTTCACGATCCGCGTCACCCGATCCAGCTGACCGATCTCCGCCCTGAGACTGGAAAGGCATGCGAGCACGCAGAGACGGGCGGCCTCCTGCCCCTGCTCGAGGGAGAGACTGCCGCCAACCTGCCCGCGGAAGGCGGTCTCGCCGTTCCTGTCGAACGGCCCGTGACCGGCGACGAACACGAGACTCCCGGTAGTGACCGCTCGGACGTACTGCCCGAGCGGCGCAGGCGACACACCGAGCTCGTACCCGAGCTCGCGGAGCTTCTCCTCGACCGTCACGAGCGTACTCCCCCGAGGGATTCCGTCGGCACCGCTCTCTCCGGGTCGGTCGGCTGTCTGCCGAACAGCTCCTGCGGCATGACGCCGTGGCTGAACAGGTTGACGAACTGTCGTGACAGCTCCGGGTCCTCGCCGAGAGTTGCCAGGAAGGCCTGAAATTCCGCCTTCGCCCAACCCTGCGGCGCACCCTTGATCATCCATTCGTACTGCGGCAGCAGATCGGCATCCCGGGCCTCGTGAAACGCGGCCGGCGACGACTCGAAGCTCCCCTCGCCTCCGAGCGCCTCGACGACGTGATCGGCGAGGAGACGCGCCGTCCTGACGGCGTCTCCGATGCCCTGGCCGTAGATCGGATCCTTGTGCTGGCCCGAGTCTCCCACGAGCGCCCAGCCAGGACCCGCGGGCACCCGCATGAAGTTCACGAGATCGCCGCGCCCGCGGACGGGAGCGATCAGCTCCGCGCGCGCGAGTCGGTCCGTCAGCCGCGGATCTGCTGTGACGCGCTCCCAGAAGACCCGCTCGTGGTCGCGACGGAATTCCTCGAAGAGGCTCTGCTCGCTGTAGAGGATGATCATCCAGATCCCGTCGTCGCACGGCGCCAGCATGATCGTGCCCTTGGCCTCGGCGCTGTCGAGGATCTCCAGCTTGGGGGGATCGACGGCTTCCACCCCGCGCAGGTACGTGTAGAAGGGAAACCAGATCGGAGGCACGACGTTGTACTCGCCGGCGCCGACCGAACCGGCGACGAAGGAGAAGCGGCCGTCCGCGCCGACGACGAGGCTGGCCCTCACCTTGCTGCTCCCGAGCGCACGCGCCCCGCGCCGCTCGAGGCGAAGTCCGTGCACGCGACCGCGCTCCCAAAGGAGCTCTCTTGCGGTCGTCTTCAGCGAGACCGTCACCCCCTGCGTCTCGGCGGCCGTCCTGACAAGGATGTCGTCGAGCAGTAGCCGCCTGATGCAGAGTGCGTAGGGATGCCCGTTCACCGGCAGGAACGGGCCGACGATGTCCGCGGCCGGTGGGAGGCGCCGCCAGTGGATGCTTCCGAGCGGAGTGACCCCGAGCCGGTCGATCTGGCTCCAAGCGCCGATCTCCTCCCAGACTCCGAAGCTGTCTCCGTAGATCAGATGGGTGGAGAGGGTGTCCGAGGGGAAGTCGGCGCGATCCACGAGCAGGACGCGCAAGCCGCGGCGCCCGAGCAGGGACGCGAGGGTCGACCCACCCACACGGGCACCGACGATGGCCACGTCGAAGACGGTCGTACGCACGCGAGATCAGCCTCCGATTCTGCCGAAGTCAGAGCCGCTGGCGACAAGATAGACGACGAGCGGCCGATTGACGAGAGCCGCCGAGAGCCCGTAGGGTGCGTCGACATGACCCGACGAGCCTTGAACCCCGAAGGCGTCGCCGCGGCCCCCTCGCCGTACTCGCACGTGGTCATCGGCGGAGACCTCGTCTTCACCTCTGGCCAGACACCCTACGACGAAAACCGAGAGCTCGTCTCCGCCGAGTTCGAACCCCAGGCGCGGCAGGCGTTCGACAATCTCGGACGCTGCCTCGAAGCCGCCGGGTGTGAGTTCGGCGACGTCCTGAAGGTCACGACGCATCTCGCGGAGCTCGGCCACTTCGCCGCCTACAACGAGATCTACCGGGAGTACTTCGAACCTCCCTATCCTGCGCGAACGACCGTCCAGTCCGGCTTGCTCGGCTTCCTCATCGAGGTCGAGGCGGTCGCCCTCCTGCGCCGCTGACCCGAGCCCTCCGGTAGAGGAGCGCCGCGGCTCGCGCCCGCCTTCACCTCACTCGAGCCCTGCGTAGCGTCGAACGAACGCCGCCCATTCCGAGCGATCGTAGGACTGGTAGATCTCGCTCCGGATCGCCGACGGCGGCAGCGCGTTCACGTTCTCGAAGAGGGCCACGCGCATCGCGTGGCTGCTGCACGTGAGGTCCCAGACGAAGTTGAACAGCCGGTTCTTGTCGCGCGCCGAGACGCCGGTCCCGGGCAGGAACTCCTCGAGCTTCGCGCCGATCTCGGGGTGGTCGAACTGCGCGCTCGTGAAGCGGCTGATCATGCCCTGCCCGCTGAGGTCGCGCAGCAGCTGCATCACCTCGGGGTAGTGCTCGAGCGAGTGCAGACGCCCAGCCGTCACGAGCGGATCGCTCGGTATGCAGACCCCGTTCCACATCTCGGCCTCGTCCTCGGCGGCGACGATGAAGGCTTTCAGGGTCAGGGCGTAGGCCATGATCCGGGCGATGGCATCCCGTACCTGCGGAATCGAGGATGTGCCGAGAACATCCGCGATCACCTGAGCCGTCCCCGCGAAGATCTCCGCCCGGTACCACAGGCGCGTGAGAATGTGCCAGTGACAGAGGGCACACGCCTCGCGATAGAGGCCGAGCACCGCCTCGTTGCGGAAGCTGAAGACGTTCTCGCGCGGAACGAAGACGTGATCGAAGATCATCATCGTGTCCGATTCCTCACCGCGGGAGTTCAGCGGATGATCCTCGGCGTCGGATTGGCGGGTCACGGGCTCGCGCAGCACGAGCGTGAGCCCCTCCGCGCTGACCGGCACCGCACAGAAGATCGCGGCGTCCGGGTCGGCGCCCGGCAGGAGCAGGCTGGCGATCGTCGTGACGTGCGCCTGCGCGGCGACGGAGGCGCAGGGCTTGGCCCCGTACAGCACGAGGCCGTCGGGTCGCTCGTCGACGCAGCGCAGCCGGCCGGGTTTCTCGGCGAGCGGGATCGAGCGATCCGACTGGACGTCGGCGATCAACGCCGCGCTGATGAGGTTGCGCTCCCTGCACGAGGCCACGAACCGCTCGATGTTCTCGATCATCTCGGGGTTCGTCTTCTCGATCCTGTCGCGAACCGAGAGGAAGCCGATCGCGACGACCGATCCGTAGTCGGGGGGACGTCCGAAGACACCGAGCGTGTGGAAGGTGCTGAGCCGGATTAGCTCGCGCCAACGGCGGAGGTCATCCTTCGTCTCGGGGATCTTCCAGCCGAGGCTCGCTCGTGTCCCGCTCTCCGGGTCGACGTACGTCGTGACGTCACGTGTCGCCGGCGCGAACTGCGCCTCGTAGAGCCCCGCGATCGTGTCGATACCGCGAGCCAGCGGGGGATAGTCGGTGACGTCCTCGAGCTCCTCACCGGTCGGCGCGATGATCCGCCGCCCGTCTCGCAGACTCTGCCGGTACTGCTCGCCGGTCATGAGGAACGGCTCCGAGCCGGGCACCTGCGGGTTCCCCGCCGTCTCGCTCAGCGTCATCGGGTCACTCCCCTCCTCGAGAACACGGTCAGCGAACGGGCGTGCCGAGGCACCCTACCGAGCCGGCCGCGAAGGAGTGCCGAAGTCTGGGCGCGTTGCTCACGGCGTTCCATCCTTGAAGGCCGGGATGACCTCCTTCGCGAAGAGCTCGACGGATCGCATCGAGTCCTTCGCGCGAATGCCGGGCAGGTGCATCCAGCAGATCAGCTCTGTCGCGCCGAGCTCGCTCCGGTAACGCTCGAGCTCGGTGAACGTCAGCTCGGGGTCACCGATGATGTAACGAGCCTTGAAGTGGTCGAAATCGACCTGCTCCTTCGTCGTGACGACCTCGCCCTGGTCGTTCCGCAGGACGCGCTCCCCCTGGGCGGACTTCGCTCCGTACAGCTCCCTGAAGAGGTACGTGACCGCCGGCGCAGCGATCTCCTCCGCCCGCGCCTTCGTGTCCGCGACGAAGACCTCCCGGATCACCGGCCGCTCAGGTGGCGCGAAGCCGACCTCGGCAGCAGCGTCCTCGTAGACACGGAAGTGCTCCTGCAGCTCGGGGATCCCGTGGCGCGGCGAGGCGACGAGGACTGCTCGCCGCTCGGCCGCCCGGCGCAGCGACTTCGAACCCGAGACGCCGTACCAGATCGGCGGGTGAGGGGTCTGAGCCGGCTTCGGCGTGACCCTCGACTCCGGGACGGTGTAGAACTGACCCTGGAAGGAGATGGTGTCATGGCTCCACGCCTCGATCATGAGATCGAGCGCCTCCTCGAAGCGCGGCACCCGCTCGTCCCGTGGTACGCCGTGCGCTGCGAACTCCTCCGAGACGTACCCCGGTGCGACGCCGAACACGAAGCGGCCCTCCGAGAGGTTGTCGAGGACGGCGATGTCCTCGGCGAGCTTCAGCGGCGCATAGAGAGGAACGAGGAGAACAGCCGTCCCGATCCGCATCGTCTCGGTGACCGCCGCCGCGGCCGCGAGCGCGACGAGCGGGCTCGGGCAGAACCCGTCCGGCTGCACGTGGTGCGAGGCGGAGTAGACCGAGCTGAATCCGAGCTCCTCTGCGACGGGCAGGCACTCGATCATGTCGCGGTAGGGCTCCGCGGAGCTGATCCTGCTCTCCGGCGGCGACTGAAAGGAAAAGAAGAGGCCAAATCGCACTCGGAACTCACACTCCTCGCTCGGTCATGCTGCGGCCCGGCCGATCACTCGCCGCGACCCCGTCGTAGACGCGCCGTCTCCTCGGCGTCGACCTCGTACAGGCACGCCTCCTGATCGACGACGCTGATCGCGACGCCGTACACGTCCCGGGCCGCCTCGAGGCTCACGATCTCGTCCTTCACGTCCTCGAGCACCCACTCCGCAGGCCGTGTTCTGCGGTTCCCCCCAACCTCCGCCCCCGCCTTCCCAGAACTTGATCACGGCGTCCTTGCGGGCGGGGATCCCGGATCGCATGACGCCGATCTCCTCCTCGTCAGGCCCGCCGACGTCGTAGACGAGCCCGCTCCCGAGCGCCGGAAGGCCTCCGTCCCATCCCCACACGGGCTGGAGCGCGCGGCTCCCGAGCACCGAGAGAACGGCGTCGCCGTGCGTGAGCGAGAAGTCGCGAGCGACCCCGACCCCACCACGGTGCCGGCCGGCCCCAGGCGAATCGGTGATGAACTCGTAGCGGTGCGTGATGATCGGATAGACGCGCTCCTGAACCTCCACGGGCTCGTTTCGGGTTCCCGACGCGTAGAGGCTGATGGCCGTGTGGTTGTCCTTCTTCCCTGGCCGGGCCCCGTAGCCGCCCTCCTTCCAGATGTACATGACGAAGTCGCGCTGGTAGCCGTCGCGCGGATCGAAGCCGCCGACCACCATGTTCGTCATGTTCCCGGAGCAGGCCATCGAACGCTCGGGCAGCATCTGGAGGTAGCAGCCGAAGACGCATGCGGTGATGACCTCGTAGGACGTCGCGAAAGCGCCGCTGATGGGCGCGGGGAAGCGCGCGTTCGTGACGAGACCTTCCGGATTCACGACGTCGATGGCGTTGTAGATGCCCTCGCTCGCAGGCACGTGGGGAAAGATGGCCTTCGTGGCGACGATCAGCGCCGACTGCGCCATGCTGAGGCGTCGAGTTCGCGGCTCCGATCGTCTGCGGGTCGCTCCGCGAGAGGTCGTAGGTCGCCCGGTCGCCGGAGATCGTGATGTCGACGGCGATCTTCACGGGAGTCTTCCGGTCGCCCATCGGATCGAAGTCGATCGCGTCCTCGAAGGAGTACCGGCCGTCGGGGATGCTCCCGGAACTCCTTCCGCAGCACGGCCTCCGAGTAGCGGATGAGCTCTGCCATCTCGGCCTTGATCAGCTCGGGGCCGTACTTGTCTATCAGCGACTGGAGACGTGCCTCGCCGGTCCGGCATGAAGCCATCTGCGCGAGCACGTCGCCCTGCGTGGTCTCGGGTACGCGGACGTTCCTGAGGATGAACCGCAGGACCTCGCTGTCGAGCTGGCCCTGGCGCACGAGGTGGACAGGTGGGATGGAGAGCGCCTCGCCGTACGTGGACGTCGCCTCGGCATGAAGCTTCCCGGTACCGGCCCCCCGGCGTCCGACCAGTGCGCCGAGTTCTGAACGAACGCGACGATCTCGCCGTCGCGATACACGGGCATGATCGTGCGAACGTCCTGCGCATGCGTCCCCCCGAGGAACGCGTCGTTCATGATGACGATGTCGCCCTCTTTCAGGGTCTCCTTTCCGAGCCACGAGATGACGGCCTTGACCGTGTAGGGAAGCGTCCCCACGTGAGCCGGCAGGTCTTCCTTCCCCTCGGCCACCATGCGTCCGTCGCCGTCGCAGATGGCCGCGCTGAAGTCGCGCCCCTCGCTGACGACGAGCGAGTGGGCGACGCGCTCGAGCATGAGCCCCATCTCGTCCACGACGCTCATGAACGCGTTGCGGAGCACCTCGAACGTGATCGGGTCGATCTGGCCTCTCCGGGACGCTCCGCCAGGGAGATCCATCGCTAGCCGACCGTGATCACGATGTTTCCGACCCGTCCACGGTCCCGCTGACGGTCGGAGGAAGAACGACCGTGCTGTCGAGCTCCTCGACCACGCAAGGGCCGTCGACCGTGTCGCCGGAGGACAGGCTCAGCCGATCGAGGACCCGCGTCTCCACCCAGCCGTGACCGTCGAAATGGACGGCCGACGTCGCTCGGCGCGCGGGGGCTCGATCGTGCTTCGCCCCCTGGAGCAACGAGAGGTCGGGCTTCTCGCGCACGCCGCGGGCGAGCCACTCGGAGCGTCGAGATCTCCACGGGGGTGCTCGGGATGGAGTAGCGGTACTGACGCAGATGCTCGTCGTGGAAGGCTGCGGCCGATCGGGCCAGACCCTCTCCGAAGAGCTCGTCGATCGAAACGGTGATCGAATGGAGCTGCCCGATGTAGCGTAGGTCGAGGCTTCTCTCGACACCGATCAGGCGCCGCTCGACACCCTGCGGGCGAGACTCCCGACGACGCGCTCCTCCATCTCGCCGTAGTGGCGCCGGATGTCACCCAGATCGATTTCGTCCTGACGTTTCACGTACGCCCAGGAGAAGTCCTCGAGCGGGTCGACGAAGAGCAGCCCCAGAGCGCTCGTGACGCCGGGGAAGAGCGGCACGATCACCTCGGGGAGCTGAAGCTGGCGCGCGAGGTCGACCGCGTGGAGCGGCCCGGCTCCGCCGAACGCGACGAGACTGAACTCGCGGGGGTCGAAGCCGCGCTCGACGGTCACGAGACCGATCGCCTTGACCATGTTCGCATTCGCGATCTGCAGGATGCCCTCCGCCGCCTGTTCGAGCGAGAGACCGAGCGGCTCGCCGATCCTCTCCCGGACGGCGCGCGCCGCGAGCGCGCTGTCGAGGCTCATGCGACCGTCGAGGAACAGGTCGTTGCTCACCCGGCCGAGAACGAGGTGGGCATCGGTGTTCGTCGGCTCCCCACCGCCCTTGCCGTAGCAGGCCGGCCCGGGGACGGCTCCGGCGCTCTGCGGACCGCTTCGCGGGTATCCAGCCGAATCGAGCCAGGCAACCGAGCCTCCTCCCGCGCCGATCGAGACGACGTCGATGCTCGGAAACCGGATCGGCATGCCCCACTCGAGATCGAAAGCGGTCGTGCGCTGGGGCAGGCCGTCGCGCACGACCGCGATGTCGGCGCTGGTCCCGCCCATGTCGAGACAGACGACGTTCGGACGCTGCACGGCGGCAGCGACGCGGCGGCTGCGATGACTCCGGCGGCCGGACCCGAGTTGAGCGTTTTCACGGCCACGCCCTTCGCGTAGTCCGTCGTCATCGTGCCGCCCCCGTTGTGCATCACGAGCACGATGTCTTCGTCGAAGCCCTCGTCGGCGAGCCGCCGCTCGAGGCTCTCCACGTAGCGCGTCAGAACCGGTGCGCAGTACGCATTGGCGACGGTGGTCGCCGTCCGCTCGAACTCGGGCGGCTCGGGCAGGATGTCGGTCGACAGCGACACGTCAGGCCCGGAGACTCCTCGAGCAGGATCTCCCGGATCCGGCGTTCGTGGGCAGGGTTCATGTGCGCGTTGAGGAGGCAGACGGCCACCGATTCCAGTCCTCGAGCCTTGATCTTCCGGGCCGCTGCGCGAGCCGAGCTCGTCGAGGGGGCGTCGGACCTCCCCTGCGTAGTCGATCCGCTCGTCCACCTCCAGCCGATGCCTGCCGGGGGACGAGCGGCGGCGGGCGGATCCCAGAGGATGTCGTAGAGCTCCTCGCGATTGGCCCTGGCGGATCTCGAGCACGTCCGGAAGCCGCGGGTCGTGACGAGCGCCGATGCGGCCCCCGTCTTGGTGATCACCGCGTTCGTCGTGGCGGTCGTCCCGTGGAGTAGCAACTCGACGTCGCCGAACGGTAAATCCCGACGCCGTCACGCTCTCGACGACACCGAGGTCGAACTGCGGCGGCGTCGACGGCACCTTTCCGACCTGGGCCTCGCCTGAATCGCTCAGGGCGACGACGTCGGTGAACGTGCCACCGGTGTCGCACCCGACGATCCAGCCCATCGCACCTCCTCGACTCGGGAGCCAAATCACTCCATGGAGACGGTGATTCTTGCAGGTTCGAGCACGGCCGGTCCTGCGCCCTAGCTTCGTCAGTCGAGGAGCCGCGCCTTCGCTCTGCTCGAACTGCTCCTTCGTGAGAGCTCCCGAATCTCGGAGCGCGGTGAGTCGCTCGAGGCTCAGCACCAAGGATGCCACTCGCTCCGCCTCGTCCCTCTCCTGATCCGAGGCGCGCTCACCGTTTTCGGCCGCGGCGATCGTTTGCCGGAGCCAGTCGACGAAGGGCTCGCAAGGGTCCGGCTCGCTTGTCGGGATGGGGATCGCATTCGCTGCTCTGAACGGATCTCGACTGGGATCATGCGCCTGCCACACCTCCTTCTCCAACGGCCTGAATGCGGTCGAGGAGACCCAGATGACGGTCAGCGCGGAGCCACGCTCGACCTCCAGGTCGATGATGTCCCGGTAGTCGAAGCTCGTCGCCACCCTCCGCTGCCGAAGACCCGCCCCGAAACCGGCCTTGAGCACGAGGAGCCGCCGCTCGAGCGCCACGAGCGCATGGCTCCCCTTTCCCTTCAGGACGAGGAGAACCTGCTCGCCGGGGCGGATCTCCTGCGCCGCGAGCCCCTGCAGGCGGTCCGACAGGATTTCCGCTCCGCCGACCACCGCTGCTTCCGATTGCCGCGGGGTCGGACTGTCTCGCTTGTCCCTGCGAACTCGCACGCTCACCTCTCCTTGAGCTGGGAGCGCCAAGCGAGAGGATACAGCCAGCGGTTGCGCTGGACTCGCCAGGCCAGGGACAGGAGGCTCGAATGGATCTGACCGTCCACAACGCACAGGGTTCCCGCGATGGAACGCCTCGGGCACCCTGCTCGAGGGCATCGGGGCGACAGCCTACGAGGTCGACTTCTCACCCCCGGATTCACATAGCCGCGCTCCCCCGCTATCGTTGTTCGCCGTAATGCGTCCCCGGCCAGAGAGGTAGCTCCGCAATGGCGAGAACGTTCCGCATCGGGCTGATCGTCCCGAGCTCGAACACGACGATGGAGACCGAGATCCCGGAGATGCTCCGGCGGCGGTCGGAGGTGGCGAACGAGACGTTCACGTTCCACTCGAGCCGGGCACGCCTGCAGCACGTCACGAAGGAAGAGCTCTGGCAAATGGTGTGCGACAGCGACCGCTGTGCGCTCGAGCTTTCAGACGCGCGGGTCGACGTGATGGCGTACGCATGCCTCGTAGCGCTCATGTCCCAGCCGGCGGGCTTCCACGTCGAGGCCGAGGGCAGGCTCTCGAAGGTTGCGGCCGACAACGGAGCGCCGGCGCCGATCGTGAGCAGCGCTGGAGCCCTCGTGAACGCGATCCAGGCGCTCGGAGCGCGGAGGGTCGCCGTGATCACGCCCTATCCGAAACCGATCGCGGCGCAGGTCATCGACTACCTGAGCGAGTCCGGTATCGACGTCGTCGACTACATCGCCCTCGAGGTCTCGAACAACCTCGAGGTCGGACGGCTCGATCCGGCGCGTCTCCTCCCCGTCGCCCAGGAGCTCGACCGGACCGGGGCCGACGCGGTCGTTCTCTCGGCGTGCGTCCAGATGCCTTCGCTCTCCGCGATCCAGAGAGCGGAGGATACGCTCGGTCTGCCCGTTCTCTCCGCCTCGACGGCAACCGTCTTCGGGATCCTTAGCGCGCTCGACCTGCCGCCGATCGTGCCCCGCGCCGGTCGTCTGCTCAGCGGGGCCATGGCCGGCGCGCCGCCCGCCCTCGCCCCGACAGCGGCGTAGACGGCCCGTGCGGGAACGCAACACGCATGCATGGTCTCCGGCTCAGGGGGCGACGGCGGACTGACTCGCGGCCGTGACGCGATAGCCGGCGTCGTCGATGGCCTGCCGCACCGCGCGTGCGACGTCAGGGGCGTTTGGCCCGTCGCTGTGGACGCAGATGCTCTCGGCACGCAGCGGGATCGGAGTACCGTCCTCGGCCAGAACACACCCGTCGTCGAGGAACCGGCGCACCTGCCGCGCGGCGTCCTCGAGGTCCGTGGCTCGCTTCTCCCGCTGGATGACCAGAGTTCCGTCGGGGGCGTACGAGAGATCGGGATAGATCTCCCCTATCACCCGAATCCCTCGCGCTTCGGCCTCTCGCGCAAAGCTCGAGGTCTCAACGGGAGCCGGGAGGTACGCCAGCTTGACTCCGAGGTCGGCGAGCGCCTCGGCGGCTGACGCGCCGAGCTCGGGGCGGTTGCGAAGCATCTCCGGGAGAACTCCGTGCGGCTTGACGTGATGCAACGCCATGTCGTTTGCCGAGAGCACGCCCTGGAGAGCGCCCACCTGATACACGACGTAGGCGTAGAGATCCTCGGCGCTGACGTTGATCATGCGTCGCCCGAAGCCGAGCAGATCCGGCAGACCCGGATGTGCCCCCACGGCCACGCCGTGCTCCTTCGCAAGCCTGACCGTTCGCACCATCGTCAACGGGTCGCTCGCGTGGAACCCGCAGGCGACGTTCGCCGATGAGATCTGTGGCATCAGCTCGGCGTCGCTCCCGAATCGCCAGTTGCCGAAGCTCTCGCCGAGGTCCGAGTTGACGTCAACTGTGCTCACGCGATCCCCTCTTGCGGAACTCATTACCGTGTTGCCCCTCGTCTTCAGAAGAGCGCCGTCGCTTCGATCTCGACCTTGAACTCCGGGCGGACGAGAGCCGCTACCTCGAAGAGGGTGGCCGCCGGACGATGGTCGCCGAAGTACTCCTCCCTCGCCCGGGCAACCGCCGGTCTGTCGCCCATGCTCGTGAGGAGGACCGTGATGCTGACGATGTCCTCCTTCTCGGCTCCTGCCGTCCGAAGGAGCGTGTCGACGTTTCGAAGGCACTGCCGGGCCTGCTCCTCGGCGTCGCCCTGCCCCACGAGTTCTCCGTCGCTGTCCACGGCGAGCTGTCCGCTGATCGCGAGCAGGCGCGTTCCTGTTGCCAGCACGGCGGCCGCGTACGGCCCGGGCACGATCGGCACCTCGGGGGGTGTCAAGGGTTCTGTTGGCACGTTCCTTCTCCTTCGGTCAGCGTTGGATGACGAAATGGGCGATCCACCCATCCGGTCCGGCTATTGAAGGCGGGCGCGAAGACGGTCGATGATCAGCGCGACGATCAGGAGTCCTCCGAGAACGACGAGCTGGAGGTAGCTCTGGATCTGGATGATGTCCATTCCCGTCTGCAGCACGATGATGAACACGACGCCCACCATCACTCCCGAGAGCCTCCCTTCGCCACCGAAGAGAGACACTCCGCCGAGCACGGCGGCCGCGATCGAGAGGAGCGGGATGCTCGCGCCGATGTTGGCCTCGCCGGACGAGATGCGCGCCGTCAGCATGATCCCGGCGACCGAGGCCAGGGCGCTGCCCACCATGAACAGGTAGACCGTATTGCGCCCGGTGCTGATGCCCGAGAGCCGAGCCGCGTTGATATTGCCGCCGATCGCGTAGGCGTACCGGCCCAGTCTCGTCCAGTTGAGGAGGATGTAGAACAGGAAGAGCAGGACGATCGTGATCACGACGGGCACGGCCGCAAACACATGGGTGATCGCCCAGCCGTCGACCGGCTCGTAGACCTTCCCGGTGCCGAGACCCGAGACGAATGCGTCGGGGAGCCCCGTGATCGGGATCCCGTTGCTCAGCATCAGAGCCGCCCCGAACGTCATGAAGGACATGCCCAGCGTGACCATGAAGGACGACACGTTGAAGACGGAGACCACGAAACCGTTCACGAAGCCGACGCCCACGCCGACGGCGATCCCGGCGATGCATCCGACGGCGATCCGTCGCTGCCGTGTTGTCGCCCCACCCGGACCAGGTCATCACGAGGGCCGTGACGATGCGCCGTCATCGCGATGGTGTTGCCGTTCGACAGGTCGTAGTTGCGGCTGAGGAGGTAGAGCATCTGGCCCATCGTGGCGATCATCAGGTAGGTCGACTGGCGGGCCATGTTGAAGATGTTGTCGCCGTCCCAGAAACGGTGTTCGTTGGACAGCAGCCCGAAGACGATGAACAGGACGACGAGCATGATCGGGAACGGCCCGACCTTGACGAAGATCCAGTGCGCGATGGCTCCGAAGCCGCCGCCGGGACTCTCTCTCTCCGCTACCGTTGCCATCCGGTTACGCCTCCGTCTCCTCGGATTGCCTCACGTCAGACTCGAAATCGAAGAAGTTGGCGAGGACGCGCTCCTCGGTGATCTCTGTCCCCTCGAGCTCGGCCCGCACCCTGCCCTGGTGGATCACGTACACACGATGCGACAGGTGGATGACCTCCGGGAGATCGGATGAGATCAGAAGGACGGCGCTACCCCCCTCGCAGAGCTCCTTGATGAACTCGTAGACCTCGACGCGCGCGCCGACGTCGACGCCGGCCGTCGGCTCGTCGAAGATGTGGACACCGACCTCTCGCATCAGGGCCTTGCCCAGCACCACCTTCTGCTGGTTCCCGCCCGAGAGGTAGGCAACTCGACGCTCGGGCATCGGCGGCTGGATCCGCAGGCGTGAGATGACCTCGGCCGTCCTCTGCCGCTCTCGCCGACGATCGAGGAAACCGAGCGTGCTGAAGGACGGCTGACCGAGCGCCGCGAGCGTGAGATTCTCGCGAACGGGCCGCGGCAGGACGAGCCCTTCGCCGCGCCGATCCGCCGGGTAGTACATCAGCCCGTGATCGAGCGTTCCACTGGCGCCGAGGTGCTTGGAAACCTCGATTCCGTCGAGATGGATCGTCCCGCTGACCGTCGGCAGCAGGCCGAAGCACAGCCGTCCGATCTCGGACTTGCCCGATCCCACGAGTCCCGCGACGCCGACGACCTCGCCGGCGCGCACCGAGATCGAGACGTCTTCGACCATCGACCCGCTGACCTGGTCGAGGCGGAGGCGGACCTCGCCCGGCTCGAAGCGAGCCTTCGGGTAGAGCGTCTCCAG
This sequence comes from uncultured Thermoleophilia bacterium, assembly GCA_963797645.1. Lineage (GTDB taxonomy): Bacteria > Actinomycetota > Thermoleophilia > Gaiellales > Gaiellaceae > CAWCQC01. Next base: position 161,503 of record CAWCQC010000010.1, read on the forward strand.
CGTCCGTCCGGTCATGAGCTCGATCAGCCGAGAGTCGGCGACCTCGCCGACGCCGAGCGTCGCCACGTGCTGGCCGTCGCGGAGCACCGTGATCCGGTCGCCGACACGCCCGATCTCGCGCATCCGGTGCGTGATGTAGATGATCGCGAGGCCCTGGGCCTTCAGTCTCTCGATCAGCGAGAAGAGGAGATCGACCTCCGCCTCGGTGAGGGATGTCGTCGGTTCGTCGAGGATGAGCACCTCGGGTTCTCCCATCAGCGCCTTCGCGATCTCGACGAGCTGCTGGCCCGACCGAGAGAGCGAGTCCACGCGAGCCTTGATCGAGAACGTGGGGTTGACCGTGTCGAGCGCGGCCTGAGCCTCTCGCGCCCGCTCGCGGCGGTCGATCAGGCCGGCGACCCCGGGCTCGCGACCGAGGAAGAGGTTCTCCTCGACCGAGAGCGCCGGCACGAGGCTGAAGTCCTGAAAGACGGCGTTGATGCCCCGCTGGCGAGCGTCGTGTGGCGAGAGATGCTTGATCTCCTCGCCGCGGTAGAACATCGTCCCCTCGTCGGCGGGGTACGTTCCTGCGATGACATTGATCGAGCGTCGACTTTCCCGCGCCGTTCTCGCCGAAGAGCACGTGCACCTCGCCCTTCCGCAGATCGAAGGGAACGCCCCTCAGCGCAGTCACGCCGGGGAACCGCTTGACAATGCCCTCGAGCCTCAGGATCTCCGCGCCATTGGCATGGCCGTCGTGAGACCCATCCGGGGAGGCTGGGGCTCCGCGAGCGCCCGTCGAGAACGCTTGTTCCTCTGCCAATCGATCCTCCTACGTCGCCGAAGAGCATCCTCGCCGCCGCCCGGAAGCGGCGGCGAGGATTGTCGACTTGGTGTCGTCGGTTATCCGGCCGAGAACGTCGGCTGGAAGTCCGGCGGTGCGAACGTCGTCAGCTCGACGAACGTATCGAGGTTGTCCGCGTCGCCTGCCCCCGGGCCGCAGACGAGCTCGGCGTAGGGCTCGACACGCTCGACCTCGTACCCGCTGACGAGGGGCTGCCCCTCGAGCAGGCGGACAGCCTGATCGACCGCGATGCGAGATTGCATCGGGTTCTGGTCTGTCGGCGCGCATGCGATCTCGCCGCTCTTGATGAACTCGTACGTGGTCGGGATCATGTAGTCGGCGAGCACCTTGATCGAGTCCGTCTGGCCGCTCTCAGCCAGCGCCGCCACAGCCGCTTCCGCGGTCACTGCTGTCCCCGCGATGTAGTTCATGTCGGGGTAGGTCTCGCAGCGCGTTCTCGACCAAGCCGAGCTGGACGTCCTTGCCGGTGTCTCCGAACTTCGTGTCGACGATCTCCACGTTGTCGGAGCACTCGCTGATCGCGTCCTTGAAACCGGCGTCCGACGTCTCCACCCAGCCGGCGCCCGGAGGGCCGGGGAACCAGCCGACCTTGATGCCGGACTCGTTGAGGCTGCAGAGATACTCGCCGGTCGCCTTCCCCATCTTGTAGTAGGTGATGAGCGAGTGGGCCTGGATGTTCGGGTTGCTCATCCCGTTGATCAGATCGACCACGATGATGTCGTTGTCGATGAACTCCTGCAGCTTCGCGTTGAGTCCGTCGTAGCTGATGCCGCCGATGACGACCGCCTGGGCACCCTGCGCGACGCAGTTGTCGAGCTGGCTCAGCTGCTTGGTGAGGTTCGTGTAACCGCCTGCCTCGACGAGCTGGAACTTCACCTGGTCGCGGACGCTCTCAGCCCACGCACCATAGTTCGACGCAACCCAGTAGGCGTCCTTCAGGTGCGGGAAGGAGACGCAGATGTTCCATGGCTGCGTGATCTGGTCCGTCGGCAGGGGGGTGTACACGCCCGGGTTCTCCGTCCCCGGGTTGCAGCCCTCCGTCTCGGTGTCCGCAGCATTGCAGTCGGTGAACTGGACCGGGAACGCCCAGTCCGGGTTCTCCGGAGCGATCACCTCGCCGAGGACCGCCGGGTCGTTCTCCGCCGGATCGGCATAGACCGTGCCGATGCCCGCCACCTCGACGCAGTCGACGATCCCGCCGACGGTCGGGCAGGTGCCCTCGGCGACGGCCCCGGTGTCTGCGGCCCCGGTGTCTGCCGGCGCGGCCTCCTCGGTCGTGGCCGGCGGAGCAGCTTCGGTCGTCGGAGCGGCGGCCTCGTCGTCCGCTCGCCGCCGCCGCATGCGGCTACTACGAAGAGGACGCCACCGGCCAACAAGAGCGCTCCGAAGAGCTTGTACCTGTGCCAAATACTCGTGCTTCTCATGTTGCTCCCCTCTATCCTTCGTCCAGCACTCGATCCCGGACTGACCTCAGCCCCCTGGGGGGACAAGATTAAATCGGCGAGCGCGCGTGCTTGTCAACCGCCCGGAACGGCGCAACCATGAGCCCGAACATCCTCAGGTGGTCCACGGGCCTTTCTGGGCCGGACTCTCAACGTAGACAGTTGGACGTAGAACGAAGGACGAAGTTAGCGTGGGCGAGCGGTCCGGACGAAGTCGTCGGAGCTCGTCGAACGGTTACGATCGGCGGCTCAGGAACCAGTGCGGGAGCCGGGGTCCGCAGGACTCGGGCGCGCTCACCGCTCAACCCGACTTCGTACGAGGAGTCAGAGATGGCAGCGACGATCGACATCAATTGCGACATGGGCGAGAGCTTCGGCCGCTGGTCCCTGGGCGACGACGCCGGGATCATGCCCCACATCTCGTCTGCCAACATCGCGACGGGATGGCACGGCGGTGACCCGGGCGTGATGCGCGCGACCGTGGAGCTCGCGAAGGAGCACGGCGTCGGGATCGGCGCGCATTGCGGCCTGCCGGATCTGCTGGGGTTCGGGCGCCGCCAGATCGCCGTGAGTCCGCAGGAGACGCGCGACTACATCCTCTACCAGTACGGGGCCCTGCGTGCGTTCGCCGACGCCGCCGGGGCGAAGGTCGAGCACGTGAAGCCGCACGGCGCTTTCTACGTGATGATCAACCGGGACCCGGCGCTCACCGATGCGTTGATCGAGGCCGTCAAGGAGGCCGACCCGGAACTCGTCGTCGTACTGATGGAGCCCGCGGCGGTCGGCCGACTCGCGGCTGCCGGTGTGCGCGTCGTTCCCGAGGCCTTTCCGGATCTCGACTACAACTCCGACGGAACGCTGATTCTCGAGCGGGCCAAGCGTCCTCGCGAGCCCCAACTCGTCGCCGAGCGAATCCTCCGGGTCGTCCGCGAGAGCAAGCTGCGTGCCGCGGACGGCACGGATCTCGATGTCACGGCGCGCACCTTCTGCATCCACGGCGACTCGCCGAACGCCGTCGATGTCGGGCGGGGGGTTCGGGAGCGCCTTTCGGCCGAGGGCATCCGCGTGGCCCCGCTCCAGTCCGTCGAGGAGGCTCCGGGCTAGACCTCGACAGGTTGACGAAACGCGAGGCCCCGCTGTAGGCTCGCCTGCTCGAGACTACCCGGCCTCTTCGCAACAGTCTGACCGACGACGGGGGGTGCGGTATGACTGATGAGCCTCTCCTCGCGCCACAGCTCATCGTGAACAGCCGGATGCTGCACTTCGCCTGGATTCCGGCGGATCGCGAGGCGGTGGCCGCCCTGGTGCCCGAAGGTCTGGCGCCGGCGGAGCAGCGAGTCGTCTACATCAATCAATACGTCGTCGACAGCGCCGAGCAGACGTCGGGCTTCGGTGACTACTCGCTCACGTACGTCGGCGCGGAGCTCGCCGGCGTCGACGCCCCTGACGGCGGCGCAGGGCGCTGGTGGACGCACTACTTCAACTCATCGCCGGCCGTTCGCGGCTACGCGAGCGAGCGCGGCGTTCCAGCGGGCGAAGGGACCACCGCCCTCGAAATCGACGGGGAGACTCTCGTCGCGACGACCTTCGTCGACGGAAGCCCGCTCATTCGATCACGGGCCAGGGTCGGGCCGACGATCGGCGAGGTCGCTTCGGGTCACCTGCGCTACATCACGAGGATCGACGGACGCTTCGTGAGTGGGCGCTATCCGTATGTCGCAGAGCTGGTGAGCCCCTTCGAGGTCGTCTCGTGCGAGTTCCTCGACCCGACGCACTCGGTCCATGCGCTCCGACCCAAGGAGCCGCTCGAGATCGCATGGGGCTTCTACAGCCCACGAGCATCGTTCTGCTACCCCGGAGGCGAGGAAGCCCTCTAGACCGGATGCGACGGTCTCGAGCGCGGAAACCGCTCGCGTACGCTTTAGCGAACATAGGAGAGCTGATGCGCCGGTTCTCGATGCCCAGGCTCTCGACCCTCCTGATCACCGGGGCCGTCGCGGCGCTGGCGGTCGTAGCGATCGTCGCCTCGGTCATCTCGAGCCTGGACAGCTCCCCACGACGGGAAGCAGCCACCTCACAGGAGCAGGCTGACAGCGGGAAGGTGCCCTCGCCTGCCGATGCGGAAGCAGCCGGCGACATCGCCGGAATCCAGACCCGCGACGACCTCGTGACCGAACTCGCGCAGGCGAACTTCTCGGGCACGCTCGCGATCGCCCAGAGGGAGACATGCCGGGTGTTCAAGCTCTCGCTCCCGTACCTTCAGGCCCGGGAGCAACCCGGTCTCGAGGCGTGCTCCTTCCCTGTCGTCCCCGATCCCCGGTTGTCGCCGAACTCGGAGGCGCGGCAACCGAACGGCGTCCTCGTCGCGAGCTGTCGGGAGGGTCGCCTCTCCGTCTTCGACCGCCTCGTGACGCAGCATCCTCCGCCCCAGGAGCAGATCGCCCCCCGGTACTCGATCGAGGGGTGTGCTCCAGCCTGGAGGTCTGACGGAGCCCTCACGTTCGTACGCGGCGGCGAGGTCGTGTCGGCGCGCCCCGCGTGCCTCGACGAGCCAGACTGCCCACAGGTGCTGCTCCCCAGAGCCGCACTCGCGGCCGGGCTGCGGGCCGCCCAGCCAACGCTCGCCTTCGACGACGCAAAGATCACCCAACTCGTCTGGACGGGGCGCGCGCGGTTCGTCGCGATCATCGACGTTCACAATTCCGACGGCACGCGCGAGGATCTTGTCGGGCTCGTCGACCGAACGCGCGTGATTGCTGTCACCCGCCCCCGGGTGCCGAAGCTCTCGCTCATGCGAGTGAGCCCGAAGCGCACCTACGTCGGCTGTGAGAGCTGAGGGCACGCAGGCGCTCTGGGTGTTTCGGCCGCGAGCTGATCGGCTCGAGGTCAAGCGCTTCCCGCCTTGGGCGCCTCCCGCGCCTACTGACATCAAGGGGATTGCCTGGTCGCCCGACGAGCGGTGGACGGTCGTCTCGTCGCGAAGGTCGATCTACCTGTTCCAAACCGGCAAGAGCAGGCTCGGGTACATCGGCCTCCCGCTCGTTGCCTCGGACGTCCTCTGGCAGTAATCCCTGAAGCGAGCCGCCTCAGTCGAGCCCGAGCAGGAAGCGAGACTCCGCGATGCTCGCGACCCGGCGCCCGAGCACGTGCACTAAGTCTGCCGCGTCCTGGACGAGCTCGGCGTTCGACGACGCAAGCAGCCCCTGCGCACGATAGACGTTGTCCTCGAATCCGACGCGAACGCCGCTCGCGCCGTGGAGGATGGCGAGCCCGAGCATCCGACGCTGATGCCGCCCGATCGCGGTGATGGACCAGTAGGTGTCCTCCGGGAGCGGACGCAGCATCGCGTCCAGCGCCTGCGGTGAGGCATCGATCCCGCCCGGCACGCCGAACACGAGGTTGATGCGCATCGGGGCCGGAAGCTCGCCTCGCTGGAGCATCCGGACGGCCTGAGTCACGTGCCCGACGTCGAACGCCTCGACCTCGAGCCCGATCCCGGACTCGGTGGCTCGGCGCACGATCTCGAGGGCATCGGGCCGGGTCGTGACGAAGGCCTCGTCGCCGAAGTTCAGCGAGCCCGTCTCGACGCCTGCGAGATCTGGGGCGGCGTCGAGGCCGGTGATGCGCTCGTCGACGCTCATCCAGACGGCCCCCCCGGTCGAGACCATGGTGACCATCGACGACTGCTCGCGGATCAGGCCGATCGTCTCCCGGAAGAGCTCCACTCGGCTGCTGGGAGTCCCGTCCGGCTCGCGCACGTGCAGGTGGACCACCGCCGCCCCAGCGTTTGCGCAGGCGATCGCGTCTGCTGCGATCTCCTCGGGCGTGTAGGGAAGCGCCGGATTGTGGTCCCGGGTGACCTCCGCTCCGGTCGGTGCGACGGTGATGACGACGGGAGCGGCGTCCCAGCTCAAGAGACGGTCAGCCCGACCTCCGGAGACTGCACCCAGTGAGCCACAGCTCGACGCCGCATCATGGCGCGGAACGTCTCCGTGGTTTTCGGCAGGAGCTCGCCGGTACCCCAGTCGAGGATCACCCCGTACTGACGGACGAGGTCGAGCGTGTCGATCTCACCGGCTCGGAACCGCTCCGCGACGAGGCCGGCGTCCTCCTCGAGCCAGCCGACCCGCTCGCGCCGGATGCGCTCCCGTTCCCTCTTCGTCGCGTCGGAGTCGACCTCGTACTCGGAGAGCTCCGGGTCGATCTCCCGCACCACGACGCCGTAGTCCTTGAGCGCGCGCGCGACGGTGACGTACCCCTCGACGACGTCCCCGAGGACCCTCTCGGGCTCGCGGTCGAGCGGGTCGCCGTACCCACCGCCCCCGGCGGATGGCCGGGTGAACACGTCGCCTGGCACGATCGGTACGTTCGAGAAAACCGCGCCGAGAAACCGCTTGCCGGACCGTTCGTTGTTCAGCCAGACGCCGTGTGGAAGCGATGGAAGGCCGCCTGCGATCCCCCACGCGACCGACCTCGCGCGGTCGCAGCTGTACGAGATGACGGTTCCGCTCGCGTCCGTCAGCGTCGCTCCCTTCTCGACGCCACAGCCGCCGCGGAATCGACCTGGACCGGCCGAGTCGGGGCGGATCTGGTGGCCGGTGGTCACGACCGGCGAGAGCCGTTCCTGACCTTCGAGCGGCTGCACGGCGAGACCAACCCCGAAGATGGGCGCCGTCGCATTCGACCCGTCCATGCCGTTGCGGCCGCCCCAGCCGCCGACCATCCAGTCGTACCACATGAAGATCGGGCGCTCGGGCCTGCGTAGGTCGCGGCCGCCGACGAGGAGGTACTCGAGGTTGAAGCAGCAGGCGATCGCCCGTTCCGGCATGACCTCGGACCAGAGCTCGAAGATCGAGTTCATGATCTTCTCGTACGGCCCGGAGCAGAAGCCGGTCACCGCCACGGGCCACTCGGCGTTGACGACCGTTCCGGGCGGACCCATGTCCACCTGGATCACGCGGTAGAAGCCCGAGTTGAGCGGGATGTCCGGAAAGAACGTCTTCGTGCCGGCGACGACCCCGGAGAAGGTGGTGCCGTAACAGGAGTTCAGAAACGTGCCGACCACCGGGTGGGAGCCGGTCAGGTCGTACTGCACCTGGTCGCCCGCGATCGTGAGCTTGACCTTGACCGGAATCAGGCCCTCGCCGCTGGCAGGGTCGTAGTCGATGTAGTCCTCTGTCTGCCACGTTCCATCCGGGAGCCGCGCGATCCGCAGCCGGGTCAGGCGCTCGACGTAGTCCTGCACCTCCTGGAACGCCGTGAGCACCGTTTCCCGGCCGTACTTGGCCACAAGGCGGAGAATCTCGCGCTCGGCGACGCGCGTTGCCTCCACCTGGGAGTGGAGGTCGCCCTCCGCGTCACTCGGCGCTCTCGTGTTGGAGACGATCATCCGGACGATGTCCGCGAGATAGCGCCCCTCGTCATAGATGCGGATGGGCGGGATGCGGATGCCCTCGCCGAAGTGCTCCTTGGCGGTGATGTCGAATGAACCGGGCACGCTTCCGCCGACGTCCGCCCAGTGGCCGTTGCTGAGTGCGTACGCGATGACCTCACCCTCGTGGAAGATCGGCCGCACGATGCGGACGTCGTTGAAATGCGTTCCACCGAGGTACGGGTCGTTCATCGCGAACACATCGCCCGGGCGCATGTCGTTCCTGAACGCCTGGATGATCGACTTGCACGTGAAGTGCAGTGTCCCCACATGGACGGCGATATCCTGGCTTCCCTGTGCGATCGTGTCGCCGTTCGTGTCGCAGAGCGCCGAGGAGAAGTCGCGCGCGTAGATCACGAACGAATGACAGGTGCGGAGGATCTGCTCCGCCATCTCGTCGACGATCGTGACGAACGCGTTCTTGAGAACCTCGAACGTGACGGGATCGAGGGTGTAGCCGCGCTTCTCGGTGATGATGGGTTCGGTCGTCATCGCGCTGCCTCCGGGATCATCATGATCACGTTCAGCCAGTCGTCGACCTCCGCGACGACGTCGGGTGGAATCAGTACCGTCGAGTCGAGTTGCTCGAGCAGGACGGGTCCGACGAGCGTCGTCCCGGCCGGAATCTCGAACCGCGCGTAGACCGGGGTCTCGATCGCGCTCTCGCTCTCGTCGAACGTGACGCCGCGCCGCGCGACCGGCTCGGGCATCACGCCGGTGCGCTCGTGCCGGGCGAGCTCGGGCTTGGGCGTGACGCCCACGGCGCGGAGCGTCAGCCGGTAGATCTCGACCGGCGCGCTGTCGCGCCGGTAGCTGTGCTCGCGCTCGTGCTCCCTATGGAAGCGGGCGACCGCCGCCGGGAGGTCGAGGGGTGCCTCGACGGGAACCGCCATCGAGCGCCACTGACCGAGGTAGCGCATGTCGATGAAGCGCCGGAGACTCATCTGCTCCTCGGGAACGCCCTCGGCCGACAGCCGCTCGCGCGCCTCGACCTCGAGCTCGCCGAACTCGGATTCGACCTCGTCGACGTCCACGCTATCGGCCTGGCCGAGGAACATCGTCGCCAGGTCGTGCCGGACGTCGACGAGCAGGCAGCCGAGCGCCGACGTGATTCCCGGGTTCGGCGGGACGAGGACCATCGGGATCGTCAGCTCCCGGGCGAGCGCCGCGCCGTGCAAGGCTCCAGCGCCGCCGAAGACGACCAGCGCGAACTCGCGTGGATCGTATCCGCGTCGAATCGAGATGAGCCTCACCGCGTCGGCCATATTGGCGTTCGCGACCTGAATGATTGCGCTCGCCGCCTCCGTCACGTCGAGGCCGAGGGGGTCGGCGATCTTCGTGCGGATCGCCCGCTCGGCCGCGACTCGGTCGAGCGTCATGGCTCCTCCGATCAGCTGGTCACCGAGTCGCCCCAGGTACAGGTTTGCATCCGTGTTCGTCGGGTTCTGGCCCCCCCGACCGTAGGCGGACGGGCCCGGATCTGCGCCCGCGGACTGCGGGCCGTTCCGTAGCGACCCGGCCTCGTCGATCCACGCGAGCGATCCGCCTCCGGCACCGATCGTGAGCACTTCGATCGAAGGGAAGCAGATCGGATATCCGTACTCGACCGACCACTCCTTCGTCACCCGGAGCTCGCCCTCGTAGACAAGCGAGATGTCCGTGCTCGTCCCGCCCATGTCGAGGCCGATCGCGTTCGCATGGCCGCAGAGGCTGGCGATTTGGCGTGCGGCAATGGCTCCGGCGGCGATTCCGGAGGCTGCCAGCCGCACCGCAAGCCGCTCGACGGATCGAGGCGTCATCACCCCGCCGCCGGAGTGCAGGAGCAGGAGATCGCCGTCGTAGCCCGCCTCGGCCAGTCGCTCGCCCAGCCGCGTCGTATAGCCCACGACGAGCGGAGAGAGGACGGCGTTCGCAACGGTCGTCGAGAACCGCTCGTACTCGAAGATCTCCGGAAGGATCTCGCTCGACGTCGACACGGCAACGCCGGGTAGCTCCTCCTCGAGGATTTCCTTCATCCGGCGTTCGTTGGCCGGGTTGGCATAGGAGTTGATGAAGCACACGGCAACCGTCGAGACGCCCCGCCGACGCAGCGTGCCGGCCGCCCGGCGCGCGTCGTTCTCGTCCAGCGGCTCGAGGATCCGGCCGGCATAGTCCACGCGCTCCCTCACCTCGAGCCGGTCACGCCGCCGGATGTAGGGCGGCGCGACATCCCTGTAGGCATCCCACAGGTCGTCCTTCGTACCGCGGCGGATCTCGATGATGTCCCGGAAACCTGCAGTCGTGACCATGCCGGCCGGCGGGAACCTCCGGGTGATCAGCGCGTTCGTCGCGACGGTCGTCGCGTGCGAGAAGAGTACGACCTCGCTCAGGTCGATCCCGGCCTCGTCTATGCCCGTGAGGACACCCTCCATGGGGTCTGGTGTCGAGGGCACTTTCGCGACCCGGACGGTGCCACTCCTCTCGTCGAGCACGCAGATGTCCGTGAACGTCCCGCCGACGTCGGCGGCGACTCTTGTGCTGATCATCGATCCCTTCCTCGTTTGGCTCAAGGCGTCTCAGCCCGCGAGGTAAGGCTCGTCAACGACGAGGAGGCGGGCCGGATCGGTGCATCCACCCCTCCCTCTGTTCGGATTCCCCACGGGCCGAGCATACCCGGATAGAGCCGTCGTTCTCTTCAATCGACCAGTGGCAGGCTCACGCGGCCGTCCACCAAGATCGTCTGCCCGGTCAGGTGTGAGGCCTCCCCGCTCGCGAGGAAGACGAAGAGGGCTGCGAGGTCCTGCGGCCGGCCGGCCGGTGGATCCGCTCCGCGATCGAGCGGAGACCGTCCGGCCCGAGAAGTTGACCGGGTCCGAGCTCTGGGCGGTCTCGATGACGCCGGGAGCGACGGCGTTAGCGGTAATCCCGTCGCAGGACAACCTCGAGAGCGAGATTGCTAACAGTCGGACGGTCCGCGCATGAACACTTCGTGCATCGGGAACTTCGTGCATCGGGTACCGAGCCGCTACCGGCGGGAACTCACGCCTTCTTCTCCCAGACTGAGACGTGCTTAGGGCTGTCACTCGTGAACGGCTCCCGCTGCCAGTCGCTCCAGCGCTCGCGCAGCGTCATTCCGGCGAGGCGCGCCATCAGGTCGAGTTCCGACGGCCACACGTAGCGCAGGGGCAGCGAAGACTTCTCGAACGTCCCGTCCACCTTGGTGTAGTGGTGGGAGACGAGGCCCTGGTTGACGACGTCGTACTCGTCGAGCCCGAGGTGGGTCTCGCCGAGGTCGAAGGGAAGGATCGTCTCGCCGGGCGCAAGCCGCTGTAGCCGCGGCACACCCACCTCGATGACGAAGCACCCGCCCGACTCCAGATGCCGGGCGACGTTCTGGAAGCATGCGATCTGCTCGTCCTGCGTCGTCAAGTTACCGATCGTGTTGAAGACGAGGTAGGCGAGCGAGAACGTCCCCTCGACGGTCGTAGTTGCGAAATCGCCGATCGTCACGTCGATGTCGTCGGCACCCGGCTTTGCGCGCAGTCTCGCGACCATCGCCTCCGAGAGGTCGATGCCGTGCACGCGCACACCGCGACGGGCGAGTGGCAGCGCGATGCGGCCGGTGCCGACCCCGAACTCGAGCGCGTGGCCGTCGCCGGCCAGATCGGTCAGGAAGTCAATGACGGGATCGATGGCAGCAGGCTCGAACATGTCGGAGTGCGACTCGTCGTACCGCGCGGCCACCCGCTCACCGAAGTGGTCCTGGGGCATGAGCGCACTCTGCCACAGCCTTAAGAAGAGCGCCACCCCAGATTCCTGGGCAATGCGGCGAGCTCGTCGCGCACGTGTCCTTCGAGCACTACGCCCCGCGGCTCACCGACGACGCGCCGGACTTTTCTCCTCGTGCCGCTTGTAGTCGGGAATCAAGAACCGCTGCCCGTCGTTGCGAGGGGCATGAGGATCGCAGTCATCGGCCGAGGAAACGTCGGCGGAGGACTTGCCCGGCGATGGGAGCAAGCAGGCCATGAGGTGACCGCCCTCGGCACCGAAGGCGGAGACGCGTCGCTTTCCGACGTCGTCGTCGTGGCCGTACCGTCCGCTGTCATCGCGGAAGCACTCGACAAGGTCAGCGGGATCGAGGGCAAGACCACAATCGACGCGACGAACGCGTTTGGAGGTCGCAACGAGGCGTTCGAGTCGCAGGCACACGAGATCAAGTCGATCATCGGGGGACCGACGGCGAAGTCGTTCAACATCAACTTCGCGGCCGTCTACGACGAGATCGACGAGCAGCGTGTCAGGCCGAGCAACCTTTACGCGGCCGACGGAGAGGCACGCGAGTTAACCGAGCGATTGATCCTCGACGCCGGCTACGACCCGGTCTACGTGGGTGCTCTCGACCAGGCCCGAGCTCTCGAAGACCTGCTCGGGGTCGTGTTCGCGATCAGCCAAGCCGGGCTCGGCCCGTTCTTCTACCGCATCGCCCGACCAGGCGAGCTGTGAGACGTAAGGCCGCTCGACACCCTAAGCCGCTTCATCGGTCGCTCGAGTGCACACGCCGGCATCGGATACAGACTCGACGCCTGGCACTTTCTCCCCGCAAACCTTGATTCGGGCGGCGCTACGCTTGTGGCCGAGCCGCTCCTGAGCGTCGCTCTGCATTGGCATTCGCACACGGAAGGTGGAGTCGCCCCTGACAGGGCGCTCGGGCACGCTCTCAACTCGTGACAGTTGCGGAGTGTGGACCGTCTTGCCGTACGATCGCCGTGGTGCCGTACGACGAGCAACTCGCGGATCGGATCCGCGAACTGGCCGGCAGCGAGTCAGATCTAACCGAGCAGAGGATGTTCGGCGGGCTCGCTTTTCTCATCGGGGGCAACATGGCCGTGGCAGCAAGCGGCCAAGGCGGACTCCTGGTTCGCGTCGACCCGGCGCAGTCGGACGCGCTTGTCGCGACGACGAAGGCTCGGCCCATGAAAATGCGAGGCCGGTCAATGAAGGGGTGGCTACGGGTCGAGTCGCACGATGTTCGCACCAAACGCCAGCTCGCCAAATGGGTCGAGCTTGGCATGACGTACGCCCGCTCGCTACCGGGAAAGCGGTAGCCGACCGGAAAACGCCGCGCGTAAGCAGCCGACGTCACTCGGTGCTGGTCGGGAGCCCGACTGGCGCCAACGGACTCCGCTCATCTCGATGATGACTCCAGAGCCGGCTTCTGCGCGCGAGGAGGCTAGGCGAACACCCAGCTGTTGAATTCCAAGCCGCCGACGATGCGACCCTTCTTGAGCACCGTTCTCTTGCCTGGCAGGTTTCGTAGAACGTCGACGGTGGTCGCGGCTTGGAAGACAATGAGGTCGGCGGGTGCGCCAACTGTGACGTCGAGCCCTTCTCCTCCGATTGCCCGATCGGCCCGGACGGTGACCATGTCAAACGCGGTCTCGACCTCGGCGTCTGTTCGCATGCCCGCGGACAAGCAGGTAAGAAGGCCCGTCTCGACCGGGTCGTAGCGACTGAAGCGCGTCCATAGGTCATGGACGTTGTCACCAGCAGCGGCGACGTTGATGCCCGCGTCCAGGAGCTCGAGAACTCGCGAACTGCCCCGGTTGTAGGGGGTGCGTTTGGGCCCACCGAGCAGCTGGAGATTGCCCACCGGCATCACCACGACGTCGATACGGGCCTGCTTCACCTTCTCGATGACCCTTGCTGCTTCGTCGTCCGGGTAGACGGCAAGCGCGCAGCAGTGGCCGGCAACGACTCTGCCCTCGAAGCCCCGCTCGATCGTCATGTCGGCCAGCATCTCGAGCGTCTTCAGTTCAGGGCTGTCGAAGTAGTCGGCATGGACGTCGATCGGTACGTCGAACTCCGCCGCGATCCGAAAGATCTGATCGAGATGGGCGCGCTGGTCATCGACCGAGCTTTCGATCTCAGCCAGACCGCCGACCGCGGAGGCTCCATTCCGGAGAGCCTCCCGAAGGAGGTCCGGCGCCTCCGGATCAGAAACGATGCCTTCCTGCGGGAAGGCCACAACCTCGACGTCGATCAGATCTGCGAAGCGGTCGCGCGCTCTTAGAACGCCCTCGAACGACACCAGGCGGGTGGCGAAATCGACGTCGCACTGCGTACGCATCCTCCCCATCCCGTGCGCTACGGCAAGCTCTAGCGCACGGCATGCGCGCTGCTCGACATCCTCGACCGTGAACTGACGCTTCACCTCACGCGCACGAGCAAAGGCCTCCTCGGGGGAGAGAGCTCCTAGCCGGTCCCGAGTCAACGTCTTGTCGATATGACAATGAGGCTCAACGAAGGACGGGGTCACGAGGCCACCATCCGCACAGATCTTGCGGGCGGCCTCAAGGCTCTCCGCCGGAGCGATCGCGGCGATCCGCCCATCCGCGATCCCCACGTCGACCAGATCCTCACGGCCGCGCAAGCGAGCACTCGAGATCGCGAGATCCATCAGCGATCAGCCCCGCCCTAGGAACTCTGAGCAGCTCTGGGCTTGCGTCCACGTCGCGCTACCTGACGGCCGCCGAGCCTTTCAGCTTCCGCGTCGGTGACATCGAGCTCACGCACTCCCTTGCGTTGGTCCGCATAGGTGATTCTGACTGTCGCGCCTTTGCCATCTGGAATCTCACTGCCCGACATATCGGATACCCGAACCGTCTTCTTCGCCATTGCTGTCTCCTCTGTTGGGTCGCGATCAAACGTCCGGAGGCTAACAGGATGTTCCTGAGGAATGAACAGGCCGCCCTCCGCGCCGCCACTCCCGCGCCGACGCTCGTCTCCTGGCAGCGAGTGGGTACCGCGCCTCGAGAATCGTTCGGGCGGGAGGGGGTCGGATAGGTTTGTGTTCAAGCAGCATCCGACCTGGTGAACCCTTTCCGGCCCCCAACGAAATCTTGACGTTCGCAAGAAGAGAGGAGCACACCGTTGGCCAGAACGGCGAACTTCTTGAACGAGCCAGGCCGACTGGTTCAATACCGGGAGTCACTGGCGTGAGCGCCGTGCGAAGCATGGTCGACGAGAGCCTGTCGCGCGATGGTGTGCGAGGGGTCAGGCTGGAGGGAGAGCTAGTGGCGCTCACGATCTTTCCGGAGGCCGGAGGAAAGATTCTCGATCTCGTCCACCGTCCGAGTGGAAAGAACTTGCTCTGGCAGAACCCGCGTGTCCGCCTTACGCGAACCTACGCGGGTGCGCGCTTCGAGGACGTATGGTGTGGCGGCTGGGACGATCTCTTCCCGACCGACCCGCCCTGCACGATCGAAGGAAACGTCTACCACGATCACGGTGATCTCTGGATCGGACCGTGGGATTGGCAAATCGAGGAAGACACGGCCGATCGCGTCACGGTCTGGCTGTCCCGCTACAGCGCCTCGCTGCCCTGCTTGATGGAGAAGTGGGTGACGTTGCGCCGTGACGAGCCTGTCGTAACCTTGCGACAGCGGCTCACGAATCATGGCCCTTGCTCGGTGCGCTTTCTTCGGGACGTGCACATCGCGCAGGCCGTTGAACCGGGTTCTCGCGTCTATCTACCGACGCCTTCGCTCACGGTCGAGAAGCCATATCTGGGGCGGGCGGGCAACAACGTTGCCGCCTGCTCGTGGCCTCTGCACGTCGACGACAACGGGATCGAGCACGACCTTTCGCGCACGCCGCCAGCGGGTGACATCACGGAGTTCTTCTGGGCGGATCCGCTTCGAGAAGGATGGTGTGCAACCTACCATCCCTCAGTCGGCATTGGCCTGGGCCTGGCGTTCGACCGGACCGTCTTCCCAACAGTCTGGCTGTTCGCCGACTACGGTGGCTGGCGAGGCCACTACTTCCTCCTCACCGAGCCCTGCACGAGCCCGCCGGGTAGCCTCGCTGACGCGGTGGCGCGCGGATCAGCCACTCGAGCTCGCAGCGGGCGAGACGCTCGAGACCCAGATCCTCGCGACCATCCTCGAAGATCTCGACGAGGACGGCCCCGCGGACGAGCGGCCTCCCCAGCTCATCACCGTTGAGGAGGCAAGCCCATAACCCAATCGACAATGCAACAGGAGTTCACCGCCGATGCTCGGCCGAAAACACCGGTCTTTCCAACCGTTCCAGAGGCAAACCCTCGCGTTGCTGCCTTAGCCATGCGCCCGATGGCGTCCATGGCTGTGAGTCCATTGATCGCGCTGTATGACGACCCGACGGGTGTGCAGACGCTCGCGGGCCAGCCCAGGGGAACCTCCGGGCGCGAGACTCGCGGTTGAGATGCGCAGCGGTGCTACGGATGCGGAGAGCGGCGCGACGCAGGACCAGGCCGGCCGGAACCGTCTAAGGAGCTCACTCAATGAAGCCCAATGTGGCCTCCGACCAGGCGTGCTACCCGCGCTGCACGCCTGGTAAGGCGTTGGGCGCCCTCGGCGTCAGTTTGTGTCTTGGCTCGGGCTTCGCGTCCGTAGGCTTCGAAGGCTCCGTCGAAGGGCCAGTCGCGGCTGTGGATGCGGGTGAGTGCTTCACCGATCGCGTCCCAGGCTTTGCGAACGAGCTGGTCGGGGTAGTGCATTTCGTCCCAGCGGCGGATGAGATCTTCGAAGTCTTCGAGCGAGACGGTGTGGTCGACCGGGTCCCAGCGGAGGTCGAGGTCGAGGTCGACCCAGATGAGCTTCGAGCGAGCGCGTACCCTGGGCAGCAGGGCGGCGTGTACCTCGACGGAGTCGATCGAGTCGTCTGTGCCGGCGCAGGCGCAGGTAACGAACCCATACTCGCGTGACGCGACCCAGACCTCGGGGTCGGAGACGAGCTCTAGCGTCCCTTGTCGGGGTTTAACGCGTGTGCGGCCAGCCTCGACCACCCAGACGAGGGTGCCACGCTTGCTCCTGACGAGTGTGGCCTCCTCGCGACTAGCGACCGAACCGTCCCACTTGCGTTTCTCGATCAAGATCTGGTCGGGCACACGCACGACGCAGCATTGTGCACGACATCGACATCCCGGCGCAAGGCAGCACACCTGGAGGCCGACAGGATGTAGTAGACTAGCCAGGCATCGATACGGGCTGGGCGATGTGGCCCGAGGTATTGCGGCTGGCCTGACAGGCGTGGGCCTGCGGCGGCCCAAGGTGGACCGTCGCCGCCAGGCTTGTCACGAGGGAGGATCCGCTAGGTCTTCGTTCCGCGAGGCGAGCCACGAACAGCTCCCTTCCTTCAGGTCGTGTTGACGAGTCTGCCAGCGCCTCCCTGTCCGGATCGAGTTGACTTCATGTCGTCTTGACGAGCCCACCGTCGATCACGTAGTTGGAGCCGGTGACGTTGGCCGTGCACGGCGAGGCCAACAGGACGACGAGTGTTGCCACCTCCTCCGGCGTGGTGAAGCGGCCGGACGGGATACCTGCGATGGCCTGGTCGCGTACCGCCGCCGGGTCGACCCCGGTGGCGCGGCCGACCGTTGCGGCAACGCCGTCGCTACCAAGCCAGAGGTCGGTCGTGACCTGGCCTGGCGATACGCTGTTGATGCGGATGCCCTGCGGGCCGAGTTCCTGCGATAGCGCCTTAGCGACGTTCAGCAGCGCGGCTTTCGCGGCACCGTAGTCGATCACCAAACCGTCGGGCTGGAAGAAGGCATTCACAGAGACGACGTTGACGATCGCTCCCTGCCTCTCCTTGATCATCTCGGCAACTGCGGCGCGTGTCGCGCGCAGCGCGGCGAAGAAGTTGAGCTGCAGCGAGCGATCGAAGTCGGCGTCACTGATCTGAAGGAAGCCGGCGAGCCGCAACTGCACACCGCCGACGTTGTTGACGAGGATGTCGACTCGTCCGTGCTGGTCGACCGCCTCGCCGACGAGCCGCTCGGGGCCGCCAGGCTCGATTAGATCCACCTCGAGGGGCGTGACACCATCGATCCCGTTCAGCGTGTCGAGCGTGCGCGCGCCGGCGACGACCCGCGCCCCCTCGGCCGCGAGCGCCCGAACGACCGCCAGCCCGATTCCCTTGCTGCCGCCAGTCACGACAGCAACTTTTCCCGTCAGCTCAAGATCCATCGCTCACCTCCGAGCGGGGCGCTGCCGGGTCGGGCTCATCGAGCACGCCGTCGAGCCAACTATCGATGGCCGCCGCGACCTCTTCCCAGCCCTCACCCACCACAAAGAGGTGCGGCCGTCCCTCGAACTCGAGGTAGTCGGTCTTCGCGGGAGAGCGCTCGTACTTCTTGTACTGCGCGCGCGAGACGGAGGCCGGCACGGTCTTGTCCTCTGCCGCACCGACAATGAGCAGAGGCGCCCGCTCCTCGTTCTTGAAATGGAGTTCCGTTGGCGGATGTAGGTGGAAGTTCGCGAAACCCGCCTCGTAGAAGATCTGGCCGGTCTCGGGGACGGCGTAGCGCTCGTACGCGGCGGCAGCTTCCTCGGGAGAGAGTGTGTTGACGAAGCCGTACGAGAATTCCTCGGGCGTCAGCGTCACGACCCCGTGCCAGTTCGATGGATGCGCAAGTGCGGGAGAGGCAGCCTTGAGCGAGGAGAACGGCAGCAGCAGGATGCCCTTCGGTGGCGCCGGGCTCAGCGCGACGCCCGCGCGCCCGAGCCCGCGGTCGAGCAGCAGCTCGACGATCAGGCCGCCGAACGAATGGCCGATCAGCACGGGCGGGTGGTCGAGTCCGCCGATCAGCCGTTCGTAGTGGTCGACGATCTCGGTCAGGCCGAGACCTGCAAGAGCCTCGGCGTCCTTGCGTAGCTCCTCGACATCGCCCTGCTTGCGCGGCCACTCCGGAGCCGAGACCAAGAAACCGCGCTTGCCGAAGTAGTCGGCGAAGCTCTCCCAGCTGCGCGAGGAGAGCCAGGCGCCGTGAATCAGCAGCAAAGGGATCCGATCGCTATCGGTGGGGCTGGTTGCCACCGCGATTCCTCCTGTTCGGTTGACACCGACGACGCTACGCCGCTCGCACACGGGTAGAAAGTCCGATCGGCGCGCCGACCCAGACCGGATACGACTCAATCGCCGGGAAGCTCGGTCCGCGCGGGCCGCCGTGTCAGCCAGCCCTCGGCATCGCGCACATGGCAGGCCGTCTCAACCAACCATTCCACACGATCGGTCGGCGGCCAGCGCGACGCGAAGTCCAGCGGGAAGCTGAGTGGCGGGTCGAACGGCACCGCCATTACGCCCGCGGCCGACTCATGCACCCATTCGGCGACGAACACCGTGACGGCATCGCCGCTTGCGACCGGCAACATGCGTCGGTCCCACGGTGCGCTGAGCGTCTCCAGCGTGCGCTCGAGATCGAACCCTGCCGCCCTGAACACCGCTCGCAGCCAATCGTTGAACGCTCGCCCCGGCGGTTCCCTTGGCAGCAAGATCTGCTCCCGGGCAAAGGCGCCGATCGGAATCGCTTCTGCGCTCGCGTATTGGTGGGATTCTGGTAGCGCGGCAAGGAGCGGCTCGTCCCTCAGCGCATCGAGGCGAACGCCATGGCGTCGCACCGCCGCTGGGGTCTCTTGCACGACCGCCGCAGCGAGCTCGCCCGCCGCAATCCGGCGCAGAAGCTCCGGCGTCACGTCCTCATCGATGCGAACCCGTAGCTCGGGCTGCTTCCCCTGCAGCTCGCCGGCGAGGCGCGTCGCCAGCGAACGGCTGAACGGTCCGTGTCCGATGGCCAGGAGCTCGGCATCCGGCTGCGTCGAACGACGTGCATCAGCGATGGCGCGGTCGATCTCGGCCAGCGCCCTCCTCGAACGCTCGAGCAGAATGGATCCCGCCGCGGTCAACTCGACACGCCGCGTCGTCCGCACAAACAGCACCAGCCCAAGCTCGCGCTCCAACTCACGAATCGCGCGCGACAGCGGCGACTGCGTCATGTGCAACCGCTCTGCCGCCCGCCCGAAATGCAACTCCTCGGCCACGGCCACGAAATAGCGAAGCAGCCGCAAGTCCACCGAAACATCCACGTAACCAGATTGTGACCCTCGCGAAGCCTTGGATGTGATGCCGGCCTCTTGGCGGATGCGTTCGATCACATTGTCGACGGTTGTTGTCTGGACGAAGCCGGGCGAGACGGTGTTGACGGGACGCCGCGAAAAGGGGCACATAGCGCTCCGGCGTGCGAACCGCGCCTGGACGATTGTCTTCGCCGGGATAGCCGCGAGTGTAGGGCGGCCGCCTTCCCGCCTTGGGTAGCGTGTGATCGTGTCTGAGGCCACGGTGAAGCCTGCGTTGCTCGTGGTCGATGACGAGCCAGGGGTAGCCCGGGCAGTGGAGCGGGATTTGCGTCAGCGCTACGGCGACCGGCTGCGCATTCTGCGCGCCGAGTCCGGCGCTGAGGGACTTGCCCTGCTCGACGAGCTCGCGGGTCGTGGCGACCCGGTCGCTGGGATTGTGGCCGACCAGCGGATGCCCGAAGTGACGGGGCTCGACGTCCTCGCGCGCGCCGCGGAGATCTCTCCGCAGGCGAAGCGAGTGTTGCTGACCGCGTATGCGGACACGGACGCCGCGATCCGGGCGATCAACGATGTACAGCTCGACCACTACTTGCTGAAGCCCTGGGATCCGCCTGAGGAAAAGCTGTACCCGACGCTGGACGATCTTCTCGACGATTGGTGGGCGACGTTCCGGCCGCCGTTTCAGGGTGTTCGGGTGGTCGGTCACCGTTGGTCGCCGGCGTCACACGCTGTTCGCGACTTCCTCGCCCGAAACCTGGTTCCCTACGAGTGGCTCGACATCGAGCGTGACGCCGAGGCCCAGCGCGCGCTCTCGCTCGCGGCGGTCGGTGGTTCGCGCCTCCCGGTGGTCTTGTTCGAGGGTGGCGGCTTGCTCGTGGAGCCGTCGCTCTCGGAGCTCGCGGAGCGGCTCGGGCTTGCAGTTCGTGCGGAGCATCCTTTCTATGACCTGGCAATCGTGGGCGGCGGCCCGGCAGGGCTCGCGGCAGCCGTTTACGGAGCCTCAGAGGGTCTCAGGACGGTACTCGTCGAGCGGGAGGCTCCTGGCGGGCAAGCCGGCCAGAGTTCGCGCATCGAGAACTATCTCGGGTTTCCGGTGGGCCTTTCGGGCGGCGATCTGACTCGCCGAGCGGTCGCGCAGGCGCGACGCTTCGGCGCTGAGCTCCTGACGACTGCGGACGTTGTCAGGATCGAGGCGCTCGGTCCCGCTCGGATCCTCGGGTTGTCAGATAGGACGACGCTGGAAGCGCATACGGTCTTGCTTGCTACCGGTGTTCAGTACCGGCGTCTCGACCTGCCGGGAGCCGAGGAGTTCGAAGGCCGGGGTCTCTACTACGGGGCGGCGCGAAGCGAGGCGTCGGCCTGCAGAGGAGAACGGGTCTTCGTGGTTGGAGGGGCGAACTCAGCAGGTCAGGCTGCGGTGTATTTCTCGCAGTTCGCGGATGAAGTGACGATCCTCTACCGAGGCGAGAGTCTCGCGAAGGGGATGTCTCGCTACCTGGTCGACCAGATCGAGGCGATCCCGTCGATCTCCGTCCGGCTTGGCGTAGACCTCATCGGATTGGAGGGCAACGGCTCCGTCGAAGCAGTCAGCGTGCGCGGCCGCGACGGCGGCGAGGAGCGGCTGCCTGCGAGCGGCGTGTTCGTCTTCATTGGTGCGCTCCCGAACACCGCTTGGCTGGATGGCGTGGTTGCGCGTGACGATCGCGGGTTCGTGCTGGCGGGCCCGGCGGTGCTTGCCCCGGGAGTGAAGCCGGCTTGGCCGCTCGAGCGGGATCCCTTCCTGCTCGAGACGAGCCTGCCAGGCGTGTTCGTCGCCGGCGATGTGCGTTCCCGCTCGATCAAGCGCGTCGCCTCGGGTGTCGGCGAGGGATCGATGGCGGTCCAGTTCATCCACCAGTACCTCGGAGCGCTGTGATCGAGGAGGGGCTCCGCGAGATCGAGCTCTTCGACGAGCTTTCCGATGAGCAACTCGACGCGATCGCCGTCGGTGGCGAGGAGGTGAGGGTAAGCACCGGGGAAACGCTCGTGCGGCCGGGCGAGCTTCACGAGGCCGTCTCGATCGTGCTCGAGGGCGGCATCGAATGGTCGATCGACGTGAATGGGGAGCGGATCGTGCTCGGGATCCGCGACGCTCCGACGTACTTCGGCGCGATCAACATCCTGCTCGATCAGCCGAGCGAGGTGTCGGGACGAGCCGCCGCGCCCAGCCGCCTCTTGCGCATTCGCAGCGACGACTTTCGTGCGCTCCTCCGCGACGAGCCCAGCGTCTTACGTCAGACCCTGGCCCGAATCGCGCCCGTCAACCGAAACGTGGAGGCGCAGCTGCGTCAGCGGGAGAAGCTCGCCTCGCTCGGAACCCTCACAGCCGGCCTCGCGCACGAGCTCAACAACCCCGCTGCGGCCGCCAGCCGCAGCGCGAACGAGCTCGCCCAAGCCCTCGACGTGCTGGCCGACACCGTCCATCAGTTCGTCTCCAGCGGGATCGAACGCGAGGGTGCAGAGCGGCTCGTCGGACTGCAGCGACGTGCGCTTGCTGGTGCGACGGAAGACCGGCCCTGGGGTCGCCTCGAGCTCTCCGAGCGGGAAGCTGAGCTCGAGCGCGCCATCGACGCTCGGGGGCAGGAGGGCTGGCGGCTCGCCGCGCCGCTTGCGGAGGCTGGCGTCGACGAGGCCTGGATCGAAGATGTCGCGAGCCATGCCGGGCGGGCGTTCGGTGCCGCTTTGGCCTGGGTCGTCGCGTCGCTGACCGCCCGGACTCTCGCCGCCGAAGTCCAGGCGAGCACCAGTCGGATCTCGGAGATCGTGGCTGCTGTCAAGGAGTACACGTTCATGGACCGAGGCCAGCTGCAGGAGGTCGACGTCCACGCGGGGCTCGAGTCGACCCTGACCATGCTCCGTCACAAGCTCAAGCGAGGGACCATCCGGGTCGAGCGCGAGTACGAAGAGAGTCTCCCGCCGATCCCCGCCTCAGGCTCCGAGCTCAACCAAGTCTGGACAAACCTGATCGACAACGCAATCGACGCCGTCAACGGCGAAGGGATTGTCACGATCCGGACCCGCCACGACGCGGACGTCGTCACCGTCGAGATCGCCGACGACGGCCCCGGAATCCCCGACGACGTCCAGTCCCGGATCTTCGAGCCCTTCTACACGACGAAGGACGTCGGCGACGGGACGGGCCTCGGCCTCGACGTCAGCCGCCGGATCATCGACGCACACGGTGGGTCGATCGTCTTCACGACGAGGCCGGGCGACACACGCTTCGTCGTCTCCCTGCCTCGCCGAACGCCAGGGACGCAATCGCCGGACCTAAAGAGGGGATGAAAATGCCGGCGCCGATTGAACGGCCCCGGGGACGCAAGGCCACCGCTCGCTCGAGAGGACGAGTTGTGCGCGCCATAGTTCACTCGCCCTGATCCGTGGCGAGCAGGTGCTGCTCGGCCCAGCGGGTGATCTGCTCGAGCGCCGGCAGCAGGGCACGGCCTGCGTCGGTGAGTTCGTAGGCAACGGAGATGGGCGGTCCCTCGTCGACTGTGCGAGTGGCTAGCCCGGCGTTGCAGAGCGCATTAAGTCGGTCGGAGAGCACCGAGTCGCTGATGCCTTCGACGGCGCGCGACAGGGCACGGAAGCCTGCGGGGCCTCCGCTCAGCGTGCCCAGCACCACCCCGGTCCAGCGCCTGCCGAGAAGGTCGAACGCGCGCACGAGCGCCGCGTCGGCGCGCACGCACGCGTCGGCGTCGACGAGCTGCTGACGTTCAGGCGGAGCTTCCACGGAATACCACTAGCACTAGCGGCGTTACTCCTTCTATCGTAGTTACTCTTTTCTTACTAGTTAGAGGACGTCATGACCATTGAAGCGTTGTCGCAGTCGCTGAACGAGAGTCTGCACTACGGTCACCCGCTCGAGGTCGTCTACCTCCTCGCCGCCGGCGCGACCGACCCGCGCGCGGTGCTCGAGACCGCCCCTTTGGCTGACGGTCTCGGCTACGAGCTGCTCGGCGCCCAGGACCGTCCCTACCAGCTGCGCCACCTCGACGCGCAGTCGCTGCCGCCGGAGCACGGCGAGTGAGCTCCCTGTCCGCCTTCGAGAAGGCCCCGGAGACCAACCGCGGGCGGATGCTGTACAGGATGCTGCTCGCCGTCCACGCGGGCATCCGCAGCGAACTCCTCAGCGTCGAACGCCTCGCGGCAGCTGTCGTCGACGGGTTGTCTGTCGACGGGCTCAACGAGGAGCTCGAGGCACTCAGGAGCAATAGCACGCTCTGGCAATTCCAGATCAGCTGCCTGCGCTACTGCCGCTTCGTTCACTCGCACCATCACGCCGAAGACACGGACTTCTTCGGCGAACTGGAGAAGACGAACCCGGCGATAGGGCCGGTCGTCGAGCGGCTCCGAGCCGAGCACCTGGCGGTGTCCGACTATCTGGACGCGGTCGAAGCAGCCGCCCGGGCGCTGACCAACGAGGACAGCCCTGAGGCTCGCCGCGCCGCCGCCGATGCGCTCGACGCGCTCAAGGGGCACCTCCTCGCTCACCTCGACTACGAAGAGCAAAGCGTCGCCGCTACGGCTCGACGGCTGCGCGACCTGCCCTTCTCCAACCAGGTCGCCGTCAGCGACATCCCCACAAAGGAGGATCAACAGTGAGCACGACCCAGGCACCCGACCGCTTCACCACACTGCCCGACGAGCAGACGCTCGCGGACACCGTCGTCGCGCTCGAAGAGCACGGATTCAGCGTCGAGGTCGTTGATGACCTCGACGCTGCGCGCGACGCCGTCCTGGCCCGCATCCCCGAAGGCACCTCGGTGATGACCAACACCTCCGTGACGCTTGAGGAGACCGGCATCGCGGATGCGATCGACGACGGCGGACCGTACGACGCGGCGCGCAGCAAGATGATGGCGCTCGACTTCGCGACCCAGCTGCAGGAGATGAAGGCGATCGCCGGCCAGCCCGAGTACGCGCTCGGCAGCGTCCACGCGGTCACCCGCGACGGAACCCTCGTCATTGCATCGGCGTCCGGCAGCCAGCTCGCCTCCTACGCCTGGGGCGCCGCCAACGTCATCTTCGTCGTTGGCGCGCAGAAGCTCGTCCCCAGCCTGGAGGCGGCACGCGAGCGGATCATCGAGCACAGCCTGAAACTCGAGGACGCTCGCGCGTACGCCGCCTATGGGCAGAACAGCTTCATCGGAAAGATTCTCGAGATCCACCAGGAGATGCCCGGCCGCATTCACGTCGTCCTCATCAGGCAGCCGGTCGGATTCTGAGAGAGGAGGCTCAGTGATGGATGATCTGCTCGAAGCCGTGATCGACGCCCACGGTGGTCTGAAACGATGGAATCAGCTCAACGGCGTCTCGGCGCGCTTGATCCAGGGCGGCGCGCTCTGGGCGCTCAAGGGTCAGCCTCGAGTCCTCGACGATGTCGTCGTCACGGCGAGACTGCACCAGGAGCGAGCGTCGCACCGTCCATTCAGGTGCGACGTCGCGGATATCAGGCTCCCACCAAGCACAGGATCTTCCCTCGCCCCCGACGGCCAGTCGCTCGCCGAGCCCCTCGTCGTCTCGATCGATCTCAGGGAGATAGCGTTCACCTCGGAGGATCACATGAGCACAACCGAAGCCAGCCGGGTGATGCCCGCATCCCCGAGCGGCGCCGCGATCTGGCGGGCGGTACCGTGAGCGCAGCGCTCGTTCCGGAGGTCGCGGAGGCGCGCGACCACGTGCGCGGCTCAGGCGGGCCGACGCTCCTCATCTTCGGCGACTACGAGTGCCCGTACACGCGGCCTCGCCTACCGAAACGTCCAGTTCCTCGAAGCCGATGGTGTTCCGTTCCGCTTCGTCTTCCGCCACTTCCCTCTGGTCGAGATCCATCCGCACGCGCTCACCGCAGCGGAGGCAAGCGAGGCGGCGGCCGCGCAGGGGCGGTTCTGGCCGATGCACGACGTCCTCTTCCAGCGCCAGAAGGCGCTCGAGAGCGCCGACGTCCAACGGTACGCCAGCGAGATCGGGCTCCACGTCGAGCGGTTCCGGGAGGAGCTCGAGGCGCACGCCCATCTCGAGCGGATCGAGGCCGACCGCTCGAGCGCCCTCGCAAGCGGTGCCACCGGCACTCCGACGATCTTCGTCGACGGCCTTCCGTACCTCGGTTCCTACGAGCGGGCGGAGCTCCGCCGGGCGCTCTCTCCTGATGGAGAGGAGAACGAATGACGGACGTCTGCACTCATCTCGACACGATTGAGGTGACCTCTCTGCCCGAGAGCGTCCCGGGCTGCGAGGACTGCCTACGCATCGGTGGTCGGTGGGTCCATCTGCGCCTCTGTCTCACCTGCGCGCACATCGGCTGCTGTGACTCCTCGCCGAACCGCCATGCCACAGCGCATGCCCGATCGTCCCAGCATCCGATCATCCGCTCGCTCGAGCCGGGGGAGGACTGGTGCTGGTGCTATGAGGACGAGATCACATTCCGAATCGACCTCTCAGGAGCAGGGACATGAGCGAGCTGCCGGAGCTTGCGCTCGAGCAGTGGGAGCCGACGAAAGAGACGCTTCACCTCTGGGCGCAGATCGTCGGGAAGGTGCGCCTGGCCGCGACGCCGCCGCAAAACCACTGGTGGAACGCCCCTCTTTACGTGGACACACGAGGGCTGACGACGCGCCGGCTCCGCTCCGAGAGCTTCGACTTCGACGTCTCGTTCGACTTTGTCGCCCACGAGCTTGTCGTGCGTACGAGCGGCGGCGAGGTGGAGTCCTTCCCGCTTGCGGACGGCCTCTCGGTTGCGGCCTTCTACGAGCGCTTGTTCGCACTGCTCGCCGGCCTGGGGATCGAGGTGGAGATCAAGGCCGAGCCGTTCGGGGTTCCGGTGACCACGCCCTTCGAGGAGGACACCAAGCACGGGTCGTACGATCGCGAGGCGGTGGAGCGGCTCTGGCAAGCGCTTCGCTGGATCGACTGGACGCTGCAGGAGTTCGCGGGTTGGTTCTGCGGCAAGACGAGCCCGGTGCACCTCTTCTGGCACGGCTTCGACCTCGCCGTGACCCGCTTCTCGGGTGAGCGCGCCCCCGAGCTCGTGGACGCCGATCGCGTCTCGCGCGAGGCTTACTCGCACGAGGTCATCAGCTTCGGCTTCTGGCCCGGCGACCAGAAGGTCCGCACGCCCGCCTTCTACTCGTACACGGCCCCTGAGCCCGCGGGCCTGGCAGAACAGCCGCTCCGTCCCGAGGCGGCGAGCTGGCAGCAGCCATTCGGCTCGAGCCATCTCGCCCTGCTCCCCTACGACGAGGCGCGGAACTCGCCCGACCCGCGCGGAATCCTGCTCGAGTTCCTCCAGAGCGCGTACGACGCAGGCGCAGCCACCGCCGGTTGGGACGCAGACCGCCTGCGCTCAAGCTGGTGCCCACCGGCCACCGTCTTAGACCCTCGACCCGGCGCGTAGCCGACGAACAGACAACACTCGCTAACCGCCCCGTGCAGCTCGACCTTCAGACTGATCGCTAGATCTCGCGCCTGTAGCAGACCGCACGCAAGCCGTTCGGAAACCTCCAGGCGGGCGGGCATTCCGGCACGCAGCCCACCTAGCCAACCGTAGCTCCACGAGACGCCGGAGCTAGCGAACCTCACCGCCCTCGCGAGCCGGCTCGCTTTCCTAGACGCGCACGCCCGCGAGACGAACGACTCACACGTCTCCGGCTTGGTCGTCCGCAAGATGCCGTGTGCCCGAGGTCACGAGAGCGTTGCGGCGTGGAAGTTCTCAGGCTTCGGTCGTGGGAAGTCGAAGGCCTCCGCCCGTCGAGCCTCGGCGATCACGGCTGCGTAACGGGCGAGTCTCTGGCCTTGGTACCGGGCGAGCGCGAGCGCGGGCTCGTCCGGCCCGGTAACGGTATGGCCGCTCACAAAGGAGCTTCCGTACGGATTGCCACCGGCCGCGAATACCTCGCGAACCGTGTAGCCGAGGGGAAGGATGAGCATCCCCCAGTGGTAGAGCGTGTTGTTGAGCGCGAGAATGGTCGTTTCCTGGCCGCCGTGAGCCGTCTGCGAGGACGTAAACGCAGTCGCGACCTTGTCGACGAGCTTGCCCTCCTGCCACAGGCTCCCGGCCTGGTCCATGAATTGCTTCAGCTGGGCCGACACGTTTCCGAAGCGAGTTGGTGTGCCGAGTGCGAGCCCATCGGCCCACTCGAGATCATCGAGTGTCGCCACGGGAGCTTCGGCGACCTGGGACCGGTGCCGACCCCAGTACTGGTTCTGAGAGATGAGCAGCTCTGAGGCCAGCTCCTCGACGTGACGCAGGCGGACCTCGGCCTTCGCTTCCTCGGCGCCCTCGGCGACTGCTCGGGCGAGGGCATGGACGTTGCCGGTAGCGCTGTAGTAGATCACTGCGACGCGTGTACTCACTCTCTCCCTCCCTGTCCGACGTGTCCCTCGAGCGGCTCGGGCGCGATTGCTTGCGCTCGTTGGCGCGCGTCACGCACGGCTGCGGTGAGGGTGGCGATATCGTAGGCGCCATAGTGGCGTCGGCCGTTGATGAAGAACGTGGGGGTGCCGGTGACGCCGCTGAGGTCGGCGCTGTCGACGTCCTCGGCGACCCGGGCTGCTGCGGTGTGCTCGCGTAGGGCATTCGTGAGGCGCTCGACGTCGAGACCGAGCTGCCCGGCGTAGCCGACCAGGTCACGTGGTCGGAGAGCGTCCTGCTGCTGGAGCAGGAGGTCGTACATCTGCCAGAAGGCATCCTGATCGGCCGCGGCCTCGGCCGTCTCGGCGGCGAGCTGGGCGTTGGGGTGTACGTCGTTCAGAGGTAGGTGCCGCCAGACGTAGCGGACGTCGCCGAAGTCGCGCAGGAGCTCGCGGATGACCGGCTCCGCCTGCCCGCAATAGGGGCACTCGAAGTCGCCGTACTCAACGACCGTGACTGGAGCCTCGCCCGGGCCGCGGATGTGATCCCGCTCCGGATCGACGTCGACATGCAGGTCATTGAGGGGCTCGGAGGTCCCGAGCAGCGCCCGGCTGCGCAGGCGCTCGGGAAACCAGGCCGTTGCGCGGAACAGCAGCCAGGTGAGCAGCGTCGCGCTCAGCGCTCCGCTGAGCACGCCGAGCTTCGCCTCCTCGAGCTGCAAGCCGTCGAAGGCGTGGGTGGCTATCAGCAGCGAGAGGGTGAAGCCCACGCCTGCGACAGTGCCGCCTCCCGCCACAGCCCCCCAGCCCACCGGCGGGCGTAACCGGCCGCGGCTCAGCCTCGCGGCGAGCCAGGAAGCGCCGATGATCCCGACCGGCTTGCCGAGCACGGCGCCGAACAGGATCCCGAGCGTGATCGGCGAGCTGAATGCCCTCGAGAGAAGGCTGCTGTCGATCGCGATGCCCGCATTGGCGAGCGCGAACAACGGCACGATCACGTAACTGCTCCACGGATGGTAGAGCTGCGCGAGTCGTTCGTTCGGGGACACCGCCGCCACCAGGCCGAGGCGAGCGGACGAGGCCAGCTCCGGCGTGGGCTGCTCGCGGAAGCGCCGGAAGAGGTCCGTTGCGCGCTCGAGGTCACTGCGTGCGACCGGGTACGCAAGCGTGAGCAGCCCCATCAGGAGCCCGACGATCACCGGGTCGACTCCTGACTCGAGGAATGCAACCCACGCAGCGACCCCGAGCAGCGCGAAGACCGCCCCTCGGCGGAGGCCGCTCGCGCGAACCAGCAGCATGACCGCGAATATGGCGACACCAACGATCAAGGCCGTGACCGCCACCTGGTCCGTGTAGGCGAACGCGATCACCCCCAGGGCGACGATGTCGTCGATCACGACCACGGTGAGCATGAACGCGCGTAGCCTGTCGGGGAAGCGCGGCCCGACGAGAGCGAGGATCCCGAGCGCGAACGCGGTGTCAGTGGGGAGCACGACACCCCAGCCGTGGGCCGAGGACTGCCCGGCGTTGACGGCCAGGTAAATGACAACGGGCACGAGCATCCCGCCCGCGCCGGCGAGCAGCGGCACCGCCAACCGCCGCCGCTCGCGCAGCTCGCCCAGGTCGAACTCGCGGCGCGCCTCCAGCCCCACGACGAAGAAGAAAAGCGTCATGAGCCCGCTGTTCACCCACTCGCGCAGATCGAGCGAGATGCTCCAGTCGCCGAGGCCGATCGAAAGCTCCGTGGACCAGAGGTCCTCGTAGGAGCCCGCGTCGACGTTCGCCCACACGAGCGCGGCGATCGCGGCACCGAGCATTACGGCCGCGCCGCCCGTCTCCGTACGCAGGAACTCCCGTAGCGGCGTCCGGACGTTTCGCGCCCACGCAGTGCGTCCGGCGAACGGGGGCGCCTGAGCCTGGATGGCCGAGCTCCGGTGGTGTGGTTGCGGCTAGGCCGCTACTGCTGGTACCGCTCCACCACGTCGGGTGGTCGTGCCGTGGCGGCGTCCGGATCGAGACCGGCTTCGCGCAGCGCGCGTCGCTGGCGGAGCAGATCCCAGCACGTGTCGAGCGAGACCTTGAGCTCGTCCAGGCGCCGGCGATCGCCTTCCCCGGTATCCCCCGCCGATTCTCGCTGCCAGAGCTCGTGCTCTTCCGCGACGAGCCGCTCGATCGCTTGATGGATCTGGGATTCGTTCATCGTCAGTCCTCCTTGGTGATCCAGGCGGCGCTCTCGTGCTCGATCCGCGAGGTGGGTTCTAGTCGGCTTCGTCCCGGTGCTTCATCACGGAGAGTAACCACACCGCCGTTCCGGAGAGCTCGTACATCAGGCCGGCTCGCGGGCGCTCATTGCTCCTCCTTAAAACCAAGTAGCATCGATGCGCCCGCAGTAGCATCAAGGCGCCTGTCGTACCCGGAAAG
This sequence comes from uncultured Thermoleophilia bacterium, assembly GCA_963797645.1. Lineage (GTDB taxonomy): Bacteria > Actinomycetota > Thermoleophilia > Gaiellales > Gaiellaceae > CAWCQC01. The sequence goes on from CAWCQC010000010.1 coordinate 191,902, forward strand.
GAGATCATCATGGATGCTGGCTCGGCATCGGGAGCTGTCGTTCTCGTTCACGGTGGTTTCGTGGACGGCTCCGGCTGGCAGGGTGTCTACGACCACCTGAAGAAGGACAGCTACAGCGTTAGCATCGTGCAGAATCCGACGCTCTCGCTCGCCGACGACGTTGCGGTGACCAAGCGGGCCCTCGACGCGCAGAGCGAACCGGTCGTTCTCGTCGGGCATTCCTATGGCGGGGCGGTGATCACCGAGGCGGGTACTCATCCCAAGGTTGCGGCGCTCGTCTACATCGCGGCTTTCGCGCCGGACGCGGGCGAGTCGGTGAACACCCTCATCGCAGATCCGCCGCCAGGTGCGCCGGTGCCGCCGATTCTGCCGCCGCAGGACGGGTTTCTGTTCCTCGATCGGGAAAAGTTCCATGCTTCATTCGCGGGTGACGTGAGCGCCGACCAGGCCGCGTTCATGGCCGACTCGCAAGTCCCGTGGGGCGTTGACGCCCTGGGCGGCGCGATCAGCGAGCCTGCCTGGAGGAGCAAGCCAAGCTGGTACCTCGTCGCGACCGAAGACCGGATGATCCCCCCACCGGCCCAGCGCCAGATGTCTGCGCGGGCGGGTTCGACCGTGGTCGAGGTCGCGGGCAGCCATGCTGTCTACGTCTCGCAGCCCGGAGCGGTGGCTGAACTAATCAAGAAGGCCGCTTCCGGAGTAAGCTCGGCCGCGAGCTAAGAGCTGGCAACTGACTACCCGTCCTCGTTCTCGAAGAGCCAAGCGCCGTCGCAGACCCGTTTCAGGCGGTCGCGGACAGATCTCGCCGGACGGACCCCGGGGCGACCCCGACGACCCGCTTGAACGCCCGGCTGAACGCCGCCTCGGACTTATAGCCGAGGCGGGAGGCGAGTTGGGCGACGCTCGCGCCTTCATCGTGGAGCATGTCGAGCGCTAACTGCATGCGCCAGCGCGTGACGTAGTGCATCACCGGCTCGCCCGCGAGCTCGGTGAACCGTGCCGCTAGGGCCGAGCGGGACGTCGCCAGCTCGTGTGCGAGCGAGGCGACCGTCCACGCGCGCGCCGGGTCGCGATGGATGAGCGACATGGCTCGGCCGACTTGCCGGTCCTGGAGCGCGCCGAGCCAGCCGGTCTGCGCGGCCGGGTCGGTCTCGATCCAGGAGCGGAGCGCCTGGATGACGAGGATGTCGGCGAGCCTCGTGATGACCGCCTCGCTGCCGGGTTGCAGCTCTCTAGCCTCCTCGGCCATCAGCCTGAGCGTGCTCCGCATCCGCTCGTGCTGCGGCGTGGAGGATGGCTCGACGAGGATGACGGCCGGCAGGAGCTCGACGAGGTTGCGCGCGGCGGGATGGTCGAAGCGAACCGCCCCGCAGACGAGCGTGGTCGGGGCGCCGCCTTCGCCGTGGCGAAGGATCTCGTAGCGATCCCTCCGTGTCCGATCTCAGCCGCGAGCTGGGCCATCGGCTCGGGCTCTACTTCCCGATCGCGGCGACGAACGCGAGCAGGATGCCAAGCCCGGCGCCGACGAGAACGCCGCCGACGAGGGCCGGATCGCCATGCGCATAGCCGCGTCCCGACGAGGTCGCTCGATCAACGGAGTCCGTCACCGTTCCTCGTCCTCTCCGGTCGGCCGCGACCGCGTCCCGCAGGCACCCGCCTGGCGCGCGGGAGCTGAGTCAGCAGGGTCTGCGCGCACGATCGGGACCACAGTTCGCCGAGCCGGTTGCGCTTCCGTCCGCTCAGCCCGCTGACCGTTCGCTTCCGCCTTAGAAGCCCTCAGGCGGAGCCTCAAACCTAATCGCGCTCCGTGCTAGGCGCAGAGAGCAACCTATGCGATCACACCGAGCGGTTCAAGTGGCGCCGTGAAGGACCCAGAGGCGGCACCGATGTGCGCCATTGGTTGCCATCGAGACCGCTGCGCACACCCCGGACTGACCCGATGCCGCCTCTGACGCGTCCTCGCGGAGCCGGTCGCACGACCACGTAACCCCTGCGCCGGCGGCTGGCCACCGAGCGGCACCGGCCCTCCGGCCAGTCTCGTTTGCGGCCCGGCCTACGGGCTGGCCTGAGCGTGCTCCGGCTCCGCTGAGGGGCGCCAGCTCTTAGATCGTCGTGGTCTGGGTGGGTCTCTCCTGCTGGAGACGCTTGATCAGATCGGCGACGTCCGCGAGCTCCTGCTCGAGATCCTTTTGGTATTCCTCGAGCCGGGGGAGCATTGCCTCGCGGTCGAAACGGCGGCGGCCGAAACGCCGGCCGTGTCCGCGTCGTCCGTGGCTACCGTGGCACATGGTCACCTCCTTTCGCCTCGTAGCGGGCGAGAAACGCCTCGATGGTTTCCGCGGCGCCTCGGAGCGCTTCGGCCCAGGTGTGGAGCAGCGCTCGGCCGTCGTCGGTCAGCTCGTAGATCCGCTTTGCCGGGCCCGGAGCATCCGCGTCCCAATCCGAGCGGACGATCCCGTCCTCCTCGAGTGAGCGCAGGACGCGGTAAAGGTTTCCCATGTCGATGCGCTCATTGGACAGCAGCTCCGGCAGACGGTCGAGCAGCTCGTAGCCGTGCGCTGGCCCCTCCTCAAGCAGGAGCAGTAACGCCGGCTCGCCGAAGCGCTCGACACGAGCACGCACGTGCCAGGAGCCAGGGCCAAGGCGGCGGCGCGTCCGCGAGCCGCGCCTGTAGCGGCACTGGCTCTCGCTCATGACCTATGTAAAACACACATGTGCCGAAACAGTAGCACGACCTCTCACCCCGCCGAGCGGATCGCAGCCCAACCCTCGTGCAAGCCGAGAACGGCGCCTAAAGGACCCGCGCCCTCGGGGCCGCCAACTCCGAAGCCAGTCCTTAGCTCAGCCACCAGCCCCGGCGCGCCGTCGCCTGCCTTTGGTCGGCACCGGGTCGCTGGCGCTGGGGTCGACGAACAGGTCGCCCAGCTCGGCGTCATCGCCCGCGCCCACCCGCTGGTTGAGCGAGACGGACGCCTCGGCGGCGTCCAACGCCTCGTCAACGTGCTGCAGGGAAAGGCTGGCCGCTTCGGCGAGCTCTTCCCTGGTGGGCTCCCGCCCGAGCTCGGTCTCACAGCCGACGGTTTCGGTACGCTCCCACCGGTCGGCTCGTTGCGCGAACGGCGGCTGCGGCGGAGACTGTTCGTGATGGAGTTGCCAGACGTCCAGTACGCAAAGAGCGGCGACGTCAACATCGCGTACCAGGTCACGGGCACCGGGCCGTTCGATCTCGTGTTCGTCCCAGGCTTCGTGACCCACCTCGAGCTGGCCTGGTCGCTGCCGGCCTTCGCGCCGCTTCTCGAGCACCTTTCCTCGTTCTCGCGGCTGATTCGCTTCGACAAGCGCGGAACGGGCATGTCCGACCCCGTTAGCGGCGCGCCCACGCTCGAGACCCGCATGGACGACGTGCGCGCGGTGATGGACGCAGTCGGGTCAGCCCGCGCCGCCTTCTACGGCCTGTCCGAGGGGGCGGCCATGAGCGTCTTGTTTGCGGCGACATACCCCGAGCGGACGGCGGCGCTCGTTGTCCGCAGCGCCTATCCGCGGAGGATGTGGGCGCCGGATTACCCCTGGGGTCGAACGGAGGCTGAATACGAGCGCGAAGTCGAGCGAGACCTGCGCGTCTTCGGTCCGCGCGATCAAGCGACCCAGGCTGTGCGCGCGCTCGGCCGCTTCGAGGACGACGAGGTGCGGCACTTCGTCGACTACCTTCGGTTCGGGTCCAGCCCGGGAACGCTCGAGGCGCTCCACCGCATGAACAGGGAGATCGATGTCCGGGAGGTGCTGCCGGCGGTGCGCGTCCCGAGCTTGATCCTGCATGGATCGGAGGACACGATCGTCCCGCTCGAGGTCGCTCGCTACATGGCCTCGCGGATGCCAAGCGCCCGCGTCGTGGAGATCCCGGGAGCCGGCCATCTCGCCTTCGGCAAGCCGGCCGCGCTGATCGGCGCAGAGATCGAACGGTTCCTGAAGGACGTCTGGGATGCCGGAGGCTGGGAGGAGGAAGGGCCTGACCGCGTGCTCGCGACCTTGCTCTTCACCGACATCGTCGGCTCGACCGAACGAGCCGCCTCCCTCGGCGACCGTGGCTGGCGTGAGCTGCTCGAGCGCCATCATGCGCTCGTCCGTCGCGAACTCCTCCGCTTCCGCGGTGAGGAGCTCGACACTGCCGGGGATGGCTTCTTCGCCCGCTTCGACGGCCCCGCGCGCGCGGTTCGATGTGCCTGCGCGATCGCCGACGGCGTGCACCAACTCGGGCTCGAGGTCCGCGCCGGCGTGCACACCGGTGAGTGCGAGGTCGTCGACGGGAAGGTTGGCGGCATCGCAGTTCACATCGGAGCCCGAGTCGCCAAGGAGGCCAAGCCGGACGAGGTGCTCGTCTCGAGCACCGTGAAGGACCTCGTCGCCGGCTCCGGCCTCCGCTTCGAGGCACGCGGCTCGGCGGGCTTGAAGGGAGTTCCCGAGGAATGGCGGCTCTACGCCGTCGAGCGCGACGCTCGTCCGGCGCCGGAATCAGCGGTCCCGCGCGGCGACGCATGAGTGGCGACGCCACGTCACCACGGCCACCGCGCTCGGACGACCGCGCGGTGAGGGTGGCCGTACCGTCAGACACCGGCTAGCGCGATTACCCGCGCGGCCGCTCGCGGCGAGACTTGCGGAAAGGCAACGAAGCGGCCGGACCGCGCATGCTCGCCGGTCGCCGAAGGAGGCAAGCCCGATGGTTCCAGAGGCAACAGTGGGGTATCCGCGCTCGGCAGCGCGCGTATCAGGGGTCGACGTCAAGAAGGTGGAATCGGCGCACGACGCCTCGATCGTCGGCGGCACGTTGAGCCGGGCGTTCTTCGACGATCCGGTCCTGTCATGGGTCTTTCCGGATGCCGAACGGCGCTGGCGCATCATGCCCGCGATGTTCGAGCTGTACGCCGAGGCGTTCTCGGCGCATCACGAGACGTACATGACGACGGCCGGAACCGGGGCTGCGCTCTGGCTTCCGCCCGGTGCGCAGCTCCTCTCCGCAGCAGGGGAGGCGGTCTTCGTCGAGCAGCTGGCGGAGCGCGCCGGACCCGACGCGGACCGCCTCTTCGAGCTGATCACGCTCCTGGACGAGAACCACCCGGAAGGGACGTACTACGTGCTCCAGCTGCTCGGCGTCGAGCCGCGATGGCAAGGGTGCGGGATCGGTTCGGCCCTGATGAGCCCGGTACTCACCCAGTGCGACCTCGAGCGCATCCCTGCGTACCTCGAGGCCACGAGCGAGACCAGCGTGCCGCTCTACGAGCGTCAGGGCTTCAGCGTGATCGGCGAGCTCGAGCTCCCGGACGGACCGCCGCTCTTCCGGATGTGGCGCGCCCCGTCCTAGGGGCTGGATCGGTGGGCGGCGTGCGCCAATGTTGCGCGAAGCGGCAGTAGCCCCAGCCCGCTTCACCTCCGCGCCAGCAATCGCCGAAACCTGACGAACTAGACTGTCACAGGTCAGTGGAATAGAACATCCACGGCCACCGAACGCAGGGCACCGACCATGAAAACCCTGTAAATCGGCACTTTCGCCCCCGTAGCTCAGTGGATAGAGCAGCGGTTTCCTAAACCGCGTGCGCTGGTTCGATTCCGGCCGGGGGCATGATCCCCAAGCCCGTTGGTGAAGCTGGTTGTCGGCCGGGTGCGTTGCCAGCTGTGACGTTGACCAACTGACGCCTACGGCCGGTACTGCTGGTCCAGGGAGCAGACGGTGTCGATGTGGTAGCGGATCCAGACGCCGCTGTCGAGCGGCTCGAACAACTTGTGGCGGCTGCTCTCGCCGGTAGCGACGATCTCCGCCAGCTCGGAGACAGAGATCGGAGTCGAGAGAAACCCGGTGTCGTTGTTGACGAGAATGGTTGCCTGCGCGTCGGTTGGGACGAGGTAAGTGAACAGGCGGTGGCTCTCGTCCACGACGTAGTTGTCGTTCGGAACCGGCTGGCCCGGCTCGACGGCACCGTCCTCGGCGGCAGCCATGTTCGCTGTCACCCCGCTGGTGAACCAGGCCGGATCAAAGCGCAGCTCGTAGTCGTCCCCCTTGCGAGCGAGCGCTGCGATATGACCAAACTCCCTCTGCTCGCAGGCCTCGGAACTCGTCTCGGTCGTCGCGGCGGCCTCTCCCGACGACTGATCAGTTACGGTTCGAACCTCTCCCGACCCACAGGCTGCCAGAGCCCCGATCAGACCTGTGGCGACGAGAACGCCGACCACGCGCGGGGAATGCAACCTCATGCAAGAGCTTGGACGAAGCTGGGACTCAGGAGTTGGTTTTCTGCGCTCGGATCTCAAAGCGTGCGGTCTTGGCTGGCCGCGGCCATGGCCCGTCAATCAGCAGCTTTCCGTCGTCGTTCAGGACATGGAGCACTAGGGCTCGGCCGGCTCGGTCTACCCGCTCTCTACTCGGAGCGACGAAGGCGGGCGACGAAGGCCTCCCGGCGCTGGTTGGCGAGCGATTGTCGGCACCCCCGGTCAGGTCGCGACGATCGCGTCGACGATGTTCTTTCGCGGCCTCGGCGCGGCAGGCTCACCGCATCTCCATGCGGGTACCCAGTTGGCGCGGGCAAAACTGCAAGGATGAACACATGGCTGCTGTGGCGCGCCTCGTGACGCTGGTCGATATCCGCGACGAAGGCGCTCGTCAGGCGAGCAGCCGCACGGCGCCGTCCGAATCGGGCTGGACGTCCTACAACGGCCCGACCGCGGCGCGAGCCGACCACGAGGCGCGGCCAGCGGACAACCGGATGTCGGTGTCGGCGCGTCATGAGGCTCTACTCGCGGACGGTCGCCGCGTACTGCTCCTGGACGACCGAGGCTGGAGCGAAGAGGGCAACGTTCCCGACATCTGGGCTGTGCAATCGGTGGAGGACATCGAGGAGACGGCGCGCTCGGTGGTCGGACCGGATGAGCCGTACGGCGGACGCTTGCAGGAGGACATGGAGGCGGACCATTGGGCCTCCCTCTCCGAGATCCTCCGGCGGCAGGGTGTCGTCGTGGACGCGCAGGAGTTGAAGCGGCTACCGCACGACGTGGTGCTCAGTGAGCGGCTGCTCGCACGCGTCCCCGCTGACGACCTGTCTCCCTGACGCGACGAAGCCTCGGCGGTTGACCCGGTGGGTCGGACTTTCGGGCAGGCGGGCTGGTGCACCGTCCTCGGGCCGCCGTCGGTCGCCACGCCCGTCCGGGAATGCGGCTACTTGGTGGACACAACCACGGACTGCGGTGCCATGGTCAGCCGGTATAGCTCGCTACTGCGGAAACCCGCATCGGCCGCCATGCCCTGCAGCTCGGAGAACGTGTAGGCGTCGCCGGCAGCCGTCGTCGCCAGCATGATCATCGCGAAGAAGGCCTGGTCCGGTGGCGACACCCGGTCCTCGTTCGGCACGAACTCGAGCGCGACTGCGCGCCCGCCCGCGTCGAGAGCGGTGTGAACCTTGCGAAGCAAGTCAATGCAGGTCGTCCGGTCGAAGTGGTGCAGGAAGTTCGTCAGCAGCACCACGTCGTACCCCTCGCCGAACGCTTGGTCGAACGCGTTGCCCGGCATTGCTGTGAACCGCTCCGTCACCCCGAACCGATCGGCGTTCTCGGCGGCCACGTCCAGCACCGCGGGCCAGTCGAGCGCCACGATCTCGGCACCCGGATGCTTGATTGCGATGCTGATGCCGAACATGCCGTGACCCGCGGCGATGTCGAGCACCCGCAGCGGCTCGTTCTGGGGGTAGTCCTCGGTGATGAGACCGGCGATGAACTCCGCCGACGGCATCATCAGCGGCACCATGCTCCGTGCGAAATCGACCCACAGCGGATTGTCTGGCTCCACCGTGCCCTGTCCGTCGAGCAGGGTACCGCCCTTGCGGACGAGGGCGGCGACATCTGCGAAGCAGCTGACCAAGCCGTCGTCCAGCATGAACTGACCAACCGTCCCGAAGTACGCGGGCGAGTTCTCGTCCAGGAAGAAGGCCGCGTCCGGGCTTGATCGGTACTCGCCGCCTTCCTTCTCGAGGAGGCCGGCGATCACGAGGAAGTCGCACAGCACCCGCGTGCCCTTCTCCGACGCACTGATGCGCTCAGCCAGAACCGCGGCCGTGGCACTGCCGCCGCCGAGGGCCGTGAACAGGCCGAGGTCGAGTGCCCCCTTGAGCGCGCGCGAAGACTGGAACGCGTTGACGATCTGGAAGATCCGTTCAGGCGTGACATCGGGCGTGGACATCGGCGCGGAGCTCCCTGTCGGCGAGGGATGAGTGGACACGGAAACGTACCAGGGCGCCTCCGCACCGCGCATCAGGAGCGAGCTGATGGAAAGGAGCGAGCTGATGGAAACCACCGGTCGGCCCACTCGAGAACACGCGTCACTTCGCTGCCCGTTCCGCCGCTCCGAGTGGTACGACGGCCGGGAACTGGGCGGTCAGGAGTCTGGCCCGCTCCAGTCGAACGGGAAGTGCTTGCTCGAGCGGCCTGCCCAATCCCAGCTGAAGCCGAAGCCTTCAGCGCGATCGGCGGTCGCCCTACCCCAAGTAGCGACCTGCCCCGGACCGACCTCAGCACCGGGCGCATTGTGGAGCTGCACCCGCTGACCCTCCGCGGCTGTCGGGCCGGTCAGTGCCTCGGCGCGAGCATCGACCTTGCCGGGAATCTCGACTCGCCATGAGGCCAAGTCATCTGCGATCTCGAACTCGATCGGTACGTACTCCATCCCGCGTATCTCACCGACGAGCTTCGCGAACTCGCCTGGCCAGCCGCCCGCCTGTCCGCCGAAGATGATCTGCAGCGCGTCGCGTTGGGCGTCGTCTGCACGCTCGTCGACGAACATCCCAATCGCCACGCTCGCCTCCCCCGCCCAGATATTTCCCTCGAAGGCACCGAGTGCGACAACATTCAGCCCGTCTAGCGGCACGTCCCCGTAACGTCCGTCACGGACGTGCCACGCGAGGACGCCCTCACAATCGCCCTCGCTCGGAGGCTGAGCGAACGTGCATGGGCACGGAATCGTGCACTTGCAGACGTCAAACCAGTCTCCACTAAGCCGCCACTCCTGTACCTCAGTCACGCCATCCTCCCTCCCCATGACCTGGGTTGGACAACGCTCTTCGCGCCGCACCTGTCGTGCCGACGCTACCGCCTAAGTAGCAGAAGTGTCAAGCGTGTCGAGGGTCCTATGCGTGTCGAGGCCGTGCGTTCGGATACTTGAAAGTCACGAACCCTAGTCGTATCGTCGCCCAGCCATGGCAGATGCGAGTGTCGACCAGGGCGCGGCCCAAAGGCTGTCTGAGCCGCTTCATGCCGGGCCCGGTCGCACTCGCGGCGTTGCTTCTCGGCGCGGCGCTGGTCACGTGGATCGTGACCGTCGAGCGCATGAAGGGCATGGATGCGGGCCCAGGCACGGACCTTGGCGGCCTGGGCTGGTATGTGGGCATCTGGGTGACGATGATGGCGGCAATGATGCTGCCGTCGGTCGTACCAATGGCACTCATCTTCGCCAAGGTCGCACGCGGCCGGGCCGAACACGGACACGGTCACGCCTACGTCCCGCCATGGATTTTCCTTGCGGGCTACCTTCTGGCCTGGACGTTGTACGGCCTGCTTGCCTACGGCATCTTCCGTGCGATCAAGGCCGCCGACTGGGGTTTCTTGGAGTGGGATGCGCAGGGGCCGATCGTCGCCGGTATCGCGATCACGGCGGCGGGCCTATACCAGCTGACACCGCTGAAGGAAGTGTGTCTGCGACACTGCCGCGGGCCGCTGCACTTCATCCTCCACGGCTGGCGAGATGGGCGTGTCGGGGCCGCCCGGATGGGCTTCGAGCATGGCCTCTTCTGCGTCGGCTGCTGCTGGGGCCTAATGATCGTGCTCTTCGCCCTGGGTGTGATGAGTCTTGTCTGGATGGCCGTCGTCGCCGCGCTCATCTTCGCCGAGAAGGTACTGCCACACGGCGACCGGCTGACACGGCCGATCGCCGTACTCCTAGTCGCGCTGGGAATCTGGGTGGCCGTCGCCCCACAGACCGTGCCCGGCCTGACCCAGCCCGATAGCCCCACGGCCCGAATGATGCGCATGAACGACGGATCGAACGGCTCAATGATGAAAGACAACATGACAAGAGGCCAGAGCGGCTCAATGACGACGGATCAACCGACCACCGGCCAGATGACAGGCGGCGGGTCGATGAACCCCTGACGGCTGGGAGTGTCCGCTCCGCTCGCAGAGACAAGCCCGCAGCTGGGACGAAGCAGATCTGCACGAAATGGCGTCTACCGGCCGTCTACTCGGAGCCGCGCGGAACCCAGTCGGTCGACGGAGCGCAGATCGAGAAAGCCTGCGAGGCCTACGGCGTCGAGTTCGTCGGCCCGTTGCCCGACGGAGACTGAGCCGGCCGACGGTGCGAGGTTGTGCAAACGGCCTAAGGCTTGAGGATGTTGTGAACCGGAAGGATCTCCGGCTGGCCCGGATCGATTCCGACCTCGGCCAGGATCGGCATCAGCGTCTTGCCGAACGCCTCGAACTTCTCCTGTGACTCCCAGATCTCGCTAACCTTGAGGCTCCCGTCGGTCCCGAAGCAGCAGTGATACTCGCTGCCGTCCGGAGCGGAGTCGCCGAGCACGTCATTCAGCCGCCGGACCGTCTCGTCGTATTGCGCCGCCGTCAACGACGCAGGCGACCATCGAACGAGAATACTCATGCCAACCTCCAGAGCTAGGGAACCACGATCCTACGCTGTTTCACCCTTCTGTGGCGCCCGCGATGCGGCGAGGCGGGTGCCCCCGGCTCGCCGCTCAATCGTCGGCAGCCGTCTCGACGGGCCGCCCCGGAAAGTCCCTGCGCGCGCGCTTGCGCACCGTGGCGAGGTTCCACGCGAGAACCGTCGTGAACAGCACCAGGAGCAGAGTCTGAATCGCAGTCAGGACGACGACGAGTCGTTCGTGGCCGGCGTAGCCTCGATATGCGCCGAGGGCGATCGAGCCGGCCGCGAAGACCGCGAAGACGCCGACCGCGCCGAGGTCGCTCCAGCCGTAACGGAGGCTCCACCAGTGCTTCGCGCGCATGACCACGAGCGTTTGCTCCCAGCTGAGAACCGGGCCCGGCGCCAGCGCGTACGCGCCTCGCAGCGCTCTCTCCAGCCCCTCCAGATAGACGCCGACGAGCATCATCCCGTAAGCGCGTCCCGCGACCTGGATGAGAACGAGCATGCAAAGCAGCGGGATTGCTCCGAGGAACGCGATCGTTGCGAGGAGTGCATCGTCCCAGACGTTGACGGCGCCCGCGACGAGAATGTCGACCGCAGTCCCGCCGAGGGCTAGTGTCTGGTGCTGCCCCTGCGCCTCGGCGAGCACCTCGGCGCGGTGCGCGTCGTACTCGGCGAGCGCCGCACCGATCCAGTCAGGAGTTGGGTCTCCGCTCTCTCGAGGTCCACGGCGTTCTCTGCCTTCCTGAGAAAGACGCACGTCTCATATCTCACGATTACTCCGCCGTCAATCCGGCGCCAGAGGGACAGCGCCAGGGCAGGACCGATCGGCACGACCGCTGCGGCGATGCGACTGTCTCCCGCCTCGCCGCTCTATCTCACGACGTTCAGACGGCCGAGTCCCGGCCGATCCCCTCGACGAGGAGTGCCGCCGCCTCCATCAGGTGATCGTGAACCGCCTGTGCGGCCTTCGCACCGTCGCCTGCCCGCAGCGCTTCGAGGATCGGGACATGCCGCTCGGCAAGGTGCCTCGGGTCGACGGTCGCCCTGGACGTGACGGTCGTCAGGTACGTCCGCGCGGAGGGCTCGAGCAGTGCCCACTGGCGCATGAGGGTCGCGTTCTGGGACGCGTGCACGATGACCCGATGGAACTCGACGTTCAGCTGTGCCTGCTCCTGGATCCGCCCCTCTTCTGCGCAGGCGAGCATCCCACCGAGCAGATCCTCGAGCCGGCCCAGCGTCGCCACGTCGATCCGGACCGAAGCCTCTCTGGCCGCAAGGGCCTCGAGCGCCGCCCGAACGGGATAGGCCTCGAGGAGCTCGTCCGGGGAGAACGCCCGAACCGAGCACCCTCGATTGAACTCGTACACGACGCAACCGAGCTGCTCGAGATCGCGCAGTGCCTCGCGCACGGACGACTGGCTGACCTCGAGCTCCTGCGAGATCCTGCTCTCGACGAGCCTGTCGCCTGGCCGATACTCGCCGTCGACGATCCGTTCGAGAATGACGTCCTTGATCTGCTCCCGCAGCGAGGATCGCTTGAGCGCGGTCATCACGTCGTGCGTTCGCCCATCGCCGGGAAGAGGTTCAAGTAGGTCGGTGACGAGGCGCGGCCAGTGCTACGACACCCGGCCTCCTCTGCGGAACGCGTAGATCACGTTGTCTCGAAGGATGGTGTTGGCCGCGTCGTCTCCAAGCCGCGCGCGCAGCTTCGGCGCGAACGTCGCGTAGAGGTACTCGTTGTGGCGGTCGTACTGGAACATGCTGGGGTTGACGAAGACCGACGCGTCGGTGGTGACCATCACGCGGTCGCCGAAGCCCGCGTCGACCATGGCCTCGATGCGGTCCAGCATCGACTCGTCGTCGGTCGGTCCGTGGAAGAAGGTGTCCTCGTCGGTCGAGATCGCGTCGTACTCGACCATCGCGCCCCGTCGTGCCAGTTGGATGTGATCCTCGACGGGCGAGGGCTGCGCGTGTCCCCAGACGAACCGGCGCAGGTTGAATCCCTCCTTCGTCAGGGTCTTCACGACGGCGAGCGTCGCGTCGGTGAACGGTGTGTGCGCGGAGATCGTCGAGCCCGCTCGCTTGGCCGCGCGGGCCGCGGCACGATGGATCTTCGTGTCCTTCCTCGTCGGGCCGCTCTCGGTTGTTGCGATCTTGATCCAGTCGGCCCGAATCGGCGTGCCGTCGACGCCTGCAGTCAGCTCGCGGTAGAACCGCCCCGCGATCTCGTCCGTCGTCATGTCCTCGAACTCGGGCGGATAGAGGCTCTTGTAGATCCCGGTCGGCGACAGGATCTTCATTCCCGTCTGGCGCGAGACATCCCGCAGCAACAGCACCGCCCTGCCGACGCCCAGGTTCGTCCAGTCGACGAGAAGGTCGACGCCCTGACCCCGCAGGACGTTGACGCTCGCGACGCACGCGGCCGTCACGTCCGACCAGTTGACGTCCATGTAGGCCGGATCCGTCGGGCCCAGGAAATCGACGAAGAGATGCTCGTGCGCCATTGCCAAGGTGATCTCCGAGCCGCGCACGGGGCCCGTCACGGTCTCGAGAACGATGTTCTCGACCGGCCGCGCACCGGCCTGCCGGGAGGGAGCACGTCGAGTCGGAATGCGCACCGCACCCGCCGCTTTCGACGCGATACCGCCCGCCAGCCCGGCCGCGAGCAGCGCGCCGGTTCCCTTGACCAGAAGCTCGCGCCTGTCGAGCTCCGCCGGCTTCCCCTGATCGGACATCGCTCCTCCTTACCGATAATCGATAGTGGCAGAGCGAACCTAGAGCCTCGGCTGGCAGAAAGTCAAGAGCACCGGCGGCCGAGCGCGTCGCGACACCGCAAGGCGGTGGGGGCCCCGCCGATCGGGGCCCCCTGCTCTCGTACGTCAGCTATCGAGATCGCGTTGGTTCCGAAGTACCGGCGACATCGATGTCGGCTGGTAGCGACCTGTCTCTACCCGACTCGTGGTCGACGCCGTGACGCACGCGTTGTCGGCCACGACCATCCACACGAACGACTCGGGATCCTCGCCGGCCGTCGTCGGCATGACGTCGAGCGCGCTCGTCAGGAAGAGCTCTGCGCCGCCGTCGAACCCGTAGACGTATCCCTGGCTGTCGAATCCCCCGTACTGAGCGATCGGCACCACCGACTCACATCGCGCCTCCTCCTCGACCGCCTCGGCTATCGACGCGACCTTGGTCTGCAGGGTGGTTACCTGCCTCTGAAGCGCCTTGATCTGGCGTTGGAGCTGTGCCGGGCTCGGCGCTGCTGTCGCAGCGCCGGCCGTGATTGCCGCGCATGCGATCAACGCAACCGCGGCGAGTGTCCACCGTTTCATTTCTACTCCTCCCTTGTCGACGTTCACCTGGAGCACGCCGTGCTGGGAGAAGCGTGGGCCTGTGCGGTTGCAGCGCCCTTGCCGCGGACTTGCGAACCGGGTCGGTGTCGCTGCCCCGTACTCAGCAGCGTCAGGTGCGTGAGTATGCAGTCGGGATCAAACGATCATCAGTCCGTTGGCGCTTCGCTGTAGGCTGGCGGCATGACCGCGAAGCTCACGGGCGCGTGTCTCTGCGGAAGCGTCCGGTTCGAGGTCTCCGAACCGCTCGTCTCGGCGGGCTACTGTCACTGCACCCGCTGTCAGCGAAGGACCGGAACCGCGGCGTCCGTCCAGGCGCGGGTCGCGCCTGGATCGTTCCGGATCGTCGACGGAGAGGGCCTGCTGGCCATGTACTCGCCGGCGGACGGGTTCGAGAAGGCTTTCTGCTCCTCGTGCGGCGGCGCGCTCTTCAGCCGAAACCCGCACGATCCGGAGCAGATCAGTGTTCGGCTGGGCGCGTTCGACAGCGATCCGGGAGTGCGCCCGAGCTATCGCCAGTTCGTTGCGTATGCCGCGGCCTGGGAGCCGATCCCGGACGACGGGCTGGAACGCTACCCCGAGCGGCGCCCGTAAAAGCGAAGAACAGCCCCGTTCTCAGCTACAGTGAGGCATCGAGCGGGTCGTTCCCGTTCCCGTCACCGCTTGGAGGCGATTCGTATCGCAACAAAAGAAGAGAAGATCGAGCTGGAAGGCGAGGTCGTCGAGGCCTTGCGCAACAGCATGTTCCGGATCGCGCTCGACAACGGCCACGAGACGCTCGGCTACACGGCCGGCAAGATGCGCCGTTACCGGATCAAGATCTTCCCCGGCGACCGCGTCAAGATCGAGCTCTCGCCGTACGACCTCAACCGCGGCCGGATCGTCTACCGCTACAAGTAGGGGCCGGTCCTGACCGGCCCTCGCTCCTGACCGACGCCCAATCTGTTCCGACCGCCCGGGCGGCCCCTGTAGAAGAGAAGGCCCGCCGAAGCGGGCCTTCGAGTGCTTCGCTCAGGCGGAACGGGCCAGGTCGGCGTCGCCCGCGATGACGGGCGCCAGGAAGCGCTTGAGTCGCGTGAGAGCATCCTGCTCGAGCTGCCGGACGCGCTCCCTGCTGACGCCGAGCTCGCGACCGATTGCCTCGAGCGAGTGCTCCTCGCCGCCGAGGCCGAACCGCAGCTCGAGCACCCTGCGCGACCGCTCGTCGAGCTGGTCGAACGCGCCCCGGACCTCTTCACGCCGGAGCATGTCGTCGACGTCGTCGATCGGGTCAATGGCCTCCGAGTCGGCGAACAGATCACCGAGCTCGTTGCCCCCGTCGGCACCGACTCGCTGGTTGAGCGACACCGCGGCCTCGGCAGCCTCGAGCGCCTCCTCGACGTGCTGGAGCGAAAGTCCGGTTGCCTTCGCCAGCTCCTCGCGCGTCGCCTCGCGACCGAGCTCGATCTCGAGCTTCGTGCGCATGCGGCCGAGCTTCTGCCGACGCTCGTGAACGTGAACCGGAACCCGGATCGTCTTCGCCTGGTTGGCGACCGACCGCTGAACGGCCTGACGGATCCACCAGGTCGCATACGTCGAGAACTTGAAGCCTTTGCGGTAGTCGAACTTCTCGACCGCGCGGTTGAGGCCGATGACGCCGTCCTGGATCAGGTCGAGGAAGGGGACACCGTTCCCGCGGTAGCGCTTCGCGATCGAGACGACGAGCCGAAGGTTCGAGGTGATCATGCGCTCCTTGGCGCGCTCGTCGCCGCGCTCGATGCGCTTTGCGAGCTCGACCTCCTCGGCGGCGGTCAGCAGCGGGTACCGACCGATCTCGGTCAGAAACCGCTGTAGGGAGTCGGTCGCGACGAGCGCGGGCGAGGGGGTGAGGTCGATCTCCTCGGTCGAGTCATCGTCCTCCTGGGAAAGCGCGAGATCGAGCTCGAGCAGGTCGAGCGCAAGCGCCTCGTCGGCGCTGCTGCGTCCACCTTCGAACTCCAGATCCTGGTCGAGCTGCGTAATGGTGATCCCTCCGTCCATAGTTAGTGTGCACTCACTATAACGCGGTGCATACCTGTTTCCTTCCCCTGTAAGGACTTCTAACAGCGTCTTAACGTGTGCTGAACAGACGCGTTTTCGAAGACGGAGGGGCGCCCTCGCGGCGCCCCTCGAGCAGCGGTGCGGGGCGGTCTACGCGATCGGCTCGACGTCCGAAGCCTCGGGGCCCTTCGTGCCCTCGCGAACCTCGAACGTGACCTTCTCGCCCTCGGTCAGCTTCTTGAAGCCCGTCCCGGCGATCCCGGAGAAGTGGACGAATACGTCCTTCCCTCCATCATCCGGAGCGATGAAGCCGTAGCCCTTCGTCTCGTTGAACCACTTCACGGTTCCGGTTGCCATCGAATCCAACACCTCCCTTCCCAACGCTCGAACGGGTAAGGAAGGCGCCTCGGGGCGCCGCCGAACCGCGCGTGTTGCAAGTATTGGCTCAAAGTAGCACCTGTCAGAGCGCCGTGCCGAGCGCCTTGCGGACGAAGCGATCCTGCTCGACGACGTGCGCCGTCGGATAGGCCTCACTCGTCGATGCCCGCCACGGACGGCCGGCGTACGCGAGCGTGACGCCGGCGGGTAGCGAGTCCTCGAGCCGGTGGCGAATCGAGCGGAACGGCCCCATGTTCTGCGGCTCCTCCTGCACCCACACGAGCTCCTTCAGCGCGGGATACGAGCGAAGCAGCTCCGTATAGGCGGGCACGGGGAACGGGTAGAGCTGCTCGAGGCGCGCCACGGCAATATCGCGAAGCCCTTCGAACGTGCTGTGCCCGACGATGTCGTAGTACACCTTGCCCGAGCAGAGGAGTAGCTTTCGCACGGCGGCACGCTTCTCGTCCGTCATCCTGGGATCGTCGAACACCGGGCGGAAGCCGCCCGATGTGAGCTCGTCGAGCGTCGACGTCGCCTGCTTCAGACGGAGCAGGCTCTTCGGCGTGAAGATCACGAGCGGGCGGGGCGTGGAGCCGAGCGCCTGAAGTCGGAGCAGATGGAAGAACTGCGCCGGCGTCGAGCAGTTGGCGATGCGAATGTTCCCCTGCGCGGCGAGCTGGAGGAAGCGCTCGACGCGGGCGCTCGAGTGCTCCGGGCCGTTGCCCTCGTAGCCGTGCGGGAGCAGCAGCGTCAGCCGTGAGGTCTGCTCCCACTTCGCGTAGCCGGAGACGATGAACTGGTCGATCACGACCTGCGCGCCGTTCACGAAGTCGCCGAACTGCGCCTCCCAGAGCACGAGCCCTTCGGGAGTCGCGACCGAGTAGCCGTACTCGAAGCCGAGCGTCGCGAACTCCGAGAGCGGCGAGTTCTCGACCTCGAACGAGGCGCTAGCCCCGCTCAGGTGTCGCATCGGCGTCCATTGCCGGTTCGTCTCGACGTCGTGGAGCACCAGGTGGCGGTGAGCGAACGTGCCGCGTTCTGTGTCCTGGCCCGTCAGGCGAACCGGCACGCCCTGCGTGACGAGACCGGCGAAGGCGAGCGCCTCGGCCTGCCCCCAGTCGACGGCGGCCTCGGGACCCAGCAGGTCACGGCGCCGCTCGAGCTGTCGCAGGAGCTTGGGGTGCACCGTGAAATCCTCGGGCACGGCGAGAAGCTCCTCGTTCAGCCGGCCGAGGAGATCGGAGGGCATGGCCGTCTCGGGCACGCCACGGTGCTTGCGCATCGCGGCGGCTCGTCGACGGCGTGCTCGCCCTTCCCAAACGACGTCTTGAGCCGCTCGTGTGCCTCTTTCAGCAGACGCTCGACCTCCTGGACGAGCCGGTCGTCCTCCTCGTGGTCGACGATGCCCTGCTCGGCGAGCTTCGCGGCATAGAGCTCACGAACCGAAGGGTGATTCTCGATCCGCTCCGCCATGAGCGGCTGCGTGTACGCGGGCTCGTCCTGCTCGTTGTGGCCGAAGCGCCGGTACCCGACGAGGTCGACGACGACGTCGTGGCGGAAGCGGTCCCGGAACGCCATCGCGAGCCGGATCGAGGCGATCGCGGCCTCGGGATCGTCGGCGTTGACGTGGACGATCGGCGAGTCGAAGCCCTTCGCCAGGTCACTCGAGTACCGGGTCGAGCGACCTTCGTCAGGGTCGGTCGTGAAGCCGACCTGGTTGTTCGCGACGATGTGCAGCGTCCCCCCGGTCCGGTACCCGGGCAGAGCCTGCAGGTTGAACGTCTCGGCGACGATGCCCTGGCCCGGGAAGGCGGCGTCCCCGTGGATCAGCACGGCAAGCGCGGCGGTCGGGTCGTGCCGGGCCTCGGGAGTCGAGTGATCGGTCTGCGCGGCGCGGGTAACGCCCTCGACGACCGGATTGACCGCCTCGAGGTGGCTGGGGTTCGCCGCGAGCACGACGCGCACCTGACCGGCCGGCGTGTGACGAACGCCCTCGGCGCCGAGGTGGTACTTCACGTCGCCGGTTCCCTCCTCGGGGTCGTGTGTGACCGCATCGATCACGCGCTCGCCCTCGAACTCGCGCAGAATGTGGTCGTAGGGCCGCCCGAGCGTGTGCGCGAGGACGTTGAGGCGCCCACGGTGCGCCATCCCGATCACGACCTCGTGCGCGCCGGACGACGCCGCCAGCTCGATCGTCTGGTCGAGCATCGGAACCATGGCGTCGAGGCCTTCGATCGAGAACTGCTTCTGCCCGATGAACGTACGGCGCAGGTAGCGCTCGAACCCCTCGACCTCGGCGAGTCTCGCCAGCAGCCGGTGGCGCTCCTGAGACGAGAGCGGCAGGCGGTACGCGCCCGACTCGATCGCCTGGCGGAGCCAGACGCGCTGCTCGTGGTTCGAGATGTGCTCGATCTCGTACGCCATCGTCCCGCAATAGGTCTCCTCGAGATGGGGCAGCGCCTCGGCGACCGTGTCTCCCTGCACGGCGATCCGGAGGACGCTCGTGGGAATCCGCGCCTGGAGCTCGGGAGTCAGCGGCGGGTGGAGATTCTCCGGGACGAGCCCCGGGTCGCCGGGGGGCTCCGTGCCGAGCGGATCGAGCCGGGCCGCGAGATGACCGTGCATGCGGAACGCCTTGACGAGCGCCATGGCCGCGGCCACGCCGCCGAGCAGGTCGACCGGCACCTCCTCGGCGAGCGGTGGGGCACCTGCGGCGGGAACAGCGCCGTTCCCACCACGGGCCTCGGGGGTGAGCGCCCGGATTCGCTGGACGACCGGGTGGTCGTCGACGATGCCGTCTCCGTCCTGCTCGAAGATGGCGCGCCAGGCCGGGTCGACCGAGTCCGGAGACGAGAGGTACTGATCGAGCAGGTCCCGGACATAGCCGAGATTGACGCCGTCGACGTGATCTGCTCGCACCGAGAACCGCTCCGCTCACACCATAGCGAGTGTCCGGCGCCGGACGACCTGGGACCCTCTGAGCCCGATCAGCCTCCGTGCCCGGGCAGGCGGTAGGCCTCCCGGCTCGGCTTGAGCGGCCGGAGCAGCCAGTAGGGACGGCGGTTGCCGTCCGGAGAGTTGGCCGTGGCCGGGCGAGCGCGCTCGAGCCACTGCTTGTAGATCGCATGCGCCCGGGCCGTGTCGACGACGACGTCCCCGTCTTTGTCGCCCGGCTCCGCGGGGCTCACCCGCACGGCCTGGTGCCAGCAGTGCTGGCCGGAGACCGGGTCGGGATGCACGGGGAAGGTCAGGTTCTGGTGGACACCCGCGTCCGTCCACCAGATGCGGCCCGTGTCCGGATCACTCGAGTCGTACGGGCCGACACCGGCGGTGCGGCGGATCGACCAGCGGTCGCCGTCACGGGTGAGAGCGACCGTCGCCATGACCTGTCGCTGCCCGTGGTCGTGGGGCTTCCAGCGGCCCATATGGTGACTGCACGCGACAACTCCGGGCTTGATGCCTTCGGTCACCCACGCCTTGAGCACGAAATGACCGATCGCCGTCTCGACCCGGACGAGGTCGCCTGTGCGAACGAGGAGGCGTGTAGCATCAGTCGTGTGGAGCCAGAGCGGGTTCGTGTGGGCGATCTCGTCGAGCCACTTGGCGTTGCCGCCCCGCGTGTGGATCTGGACGGGCAAGCGGAAGGTCGAGATGAGCACGAGCTCGTCCTCGGCCAGCGCGTCAGGGTGGACGTGGCTGCGTGTGTAGGCCGGCACGGCGAGCTCGCCCCAACCCCAGTCGGCGAGAGTGCCGGAGTAGAACTCGAGCCGGCCGCTCGGGGTCGGGAAGCCGCGCAGGACCCTCCCGTCGACCTCGACGCCGACCGGCCGGCGTCCCTCCCGGTCTGGGTCGGGAGTGGGCTGGGGCACGATGTTCGCGGACGCCGGTTTCGGCGCGGCGGAGTACACGCGGCCGCCTACAACGACGCGCGCATCCGTGAGCTCGGTCTCAGGTACCGCTTCCTCATGTAGCGCCCCCACCTTCGAGGCGATCTCGAAGGCCCCGTAGCGGCGCATGAACTCGAGCGGGGTCAGGCCCTCCGCCGCGGCTCGTTCGGGCAGGCCCGGTACGGACTGCTCGAAGAGATAGCGGTAGTACTCGTCGACGGTGAGCTTCTCGCCCGGGCGCTCGCGTGACTCGAAGTAGCGCCTGATCCCGAGGCTGCCGTCGGGGTCGATTCGCCACGACAGCTCGATCCAGAACTCGTTCTCCTCCCAGACCTCGCCCGGGTTCGCGTCGCGTGTGTCCTGCACAGGACGGCCGAGACGCTCCCTGGCTGCTCGGAGCACAGGCTGGCGGAACGCGATCCACTGGCCGTCGTACTGCTCGTAGGAGTGGACGTCGTGACGCTCCGGGCCGAGGCCCATCGGCAGCACGTAATCGGCGAAGAACGCGGTCTCGCTCCAGGTAGGGGTCAGCGCAACGTGCAGGCCGACGAGCGACTCGTCGGTGAGAGCCTCGATCCAGGAGAACCCGTCCGGGTTCGTCCAGACGGGGTTGTAGACCCGGGTGAAGTAGACCTCGAGCCGGCCGCGCCCCTCCTTCAGGAAGTGCGGCAGGAGAAACGAGAGCTCGTTCAGCGCGAGCGGAAACTCATCCGGCCAGGTCAGCCCGTTCCAGCTTTCCGGATGCCTCGGCGTGTAGATCGGCGAGGGGACGAACTTGTTCCAGGCGTTCGGATGCGTCCCGCCCTCGGTTGCGACGGCGCCCAGCAGGGCGTTCAGCAGGAAGAGGCAGCGCGAGACCTGCCAGCCGCCAAGGTTGCCGGCGGCCGCCGACCGCCAGTTGTGCGTCGAGAGCCGCGTACCGGCCGTCCCGACGACTTCGGCCATCCTGCGCACGGTCTCCGCCGGTACCCCCGACTCCTGCTCGGCGAGCTCGAACGTGTACGGCGCGTACAGGTCGCGGAGGATCCTCTCGAACGACTCGAACGTCTGCTCCGCGGCCGGATGCTCGGCGGCCAGATACTCGACCCAGTTCCACCAGCGCCGCACGAACTCCCGGTCGTACAGCCTCTGCCCGATGAGGTGGCTCGCGACGGCGAGGAGGATCGCCGCCTCCGAGCCGGGGGTCGGGGACAACCAAAGGTCGGCGTGCGTGGCCGTGTTCGACAGGCGGGTGTCGAGGACGATCACCTTCGCGCCCTCGGCCTTCGCTTCGATCACCCGCTGCGCGTGCGGGTTGAAGTAGTGCCCCGCCTCGAGATGCGAGCTGATCAGGATGATGACCTTCGCGTTCGCGTGGTCCGGGCTCGGCCGGTCGAGCCCCATCCAGAAGTGGTACCCGGCCCTGGCCGAGCTCGAGCACACGTTCGTGTGCGAGTTGTGCCCGTCGATCCCCCACGCCGCGAGCACACGCTCGGTGTAGCCGTCCTCACCCGGCCGACCGACGTGGTACATCACCTCGTTGCCCCGTTCCTCCACGATCGCCTTCCGGATGCGGGCCGCGATGTCGTCGAGCGCCTCCTCCCACGTGACGCGCTCCCAGCCGCCGGCTCCCCGTTCGCCGGTCCGCCGGAGCGGGTGCAGGATTCGGTCGGGATCGGTCACCTGGTTCAACGTCGCCGGCCCCTTGGCGCAGTTCCGTCCGCGGCGAGCCCGGGTGCTCAGGATTGCCCTCGAACTTGCGCACCTCGAGCGTCTCGGGATCGACGTAGGCGAGCAGCCCGCAGGCCGATTCGCAGTTGAAGCAGGTCGTGGCGATGAGCATCGAGCGGCGCTCGACGCGCTCCGGCCAGGCCTTCGGGTCGAGCTCGACCCAGTCGTCCCAGCGCTCCTTCGGAGGGAACGCGGCGAGGTCGATCCCGCTCGGGCCCTGGTAGAACGTCTCGCCGCTCATGCGAGCGGCACCGACTGCCCCGCCTGCACGTAGGCGTGCTCGTGCGCGAGCACGCCGGCAAGCACGAGGGGTACCGCCGCGAGCCCGATCACCGGCGCGAATACCGCTGCTCCGACCAGGACGACTCCGGCCCAGAAGAACGGCGCATATCGTCCGCGAACCAGCTCGCGCGTCGCGAGCCGGGCGTGCGCAGTCGGATGGGTGAGAGTCACCTCGCCCGCCACCATCGCCAGGTGGACGAGTGCCAGTCCTCCGAGTAGCCACTCGAGCGGGCCGACCGCATCCTCCGCGAGCCAGTGAGCGAACGGCAGAAGGACGGCCGAGCCGAGCAGTACGGCCTGGACGAGCAGGTGCGGCGGGAGAAGCGGAGACTGCCAGAGGTCGCGCCCCTTGGCCTGCGCGAACAGGTAGCCGGTGTACACGGCGGCCGCCACCGCGAGCGGGATGCCCGGGATCGCGAGCCACTCCTGCGGCCTGGTCGCACCGACCGCGGATAAGACCAGGTCGAGCCCCAGGAGACCGGCGTACGCCGTGATCACGACGGCTCCGCGGACGAGCCAGCTCCGCCACTGGGGTCGCAGGAAGATGAGGTGGAAGCGGCGCGGGTGCTCGAGATCGGCGATCAAAATCACGCCGGTCGCCGCGAGGAAGCCGAGCGCCAGCAGCGGGGCTGCGAAGCGCCAGAGCGAGCTCCCCCACTCGAGCAGGCCCGCCAGGGCAAGCACGACCGCCGCCAGGTAGACGCCGGCGGCGATCCCCTTCGTCCACGTGTACAGGCTGACGCGCCAGTCCCAGGGCACGCTGTGAGCGACGTCGTACGAGACGATCGCAGCAGCCATCGACGTGCCCGCACGGGCTCGCCCGGCCGGCTCTGGCTGCTCGCTCCACATGTACAGGCCGCCCTCCGGGCGCTCAGCGGCGAGCGGGTCGAGCGTCGCCTGATGTGCGCCCCGGTAGAACAGCTTCGGCTTCGTCTCCTTCTCGGGGCGCCGAACGGCGACCGTGTCACGCTGCACGATCTCGGCCACCTTCGACGCGGGGTCGTTCAGGTCGCCGACGAGGATCGCCTCCACCGGACAGACGACCACGCAGGCCGGCTCGAGACCGACGTCCAGCCGATGGGCGCAGAGGTTGCACTTCTCTGCCGAGTGGTCCTCGGGGTTGATGAAGATCGCGTCGTACGGGCACGCCGCCATACACGCCTTGCAGCCGATACACACACGCTTGTCGAAGTCCACGATCCCGTCCGGGCGCTTGTACATGGCCGCCGTCGGGCACGCGGCCACGCACGGCGCGTCCTCGCACTGGTTGCATCGCGTCACCTGAAACGCGCGCCTGACCTGGGGGAACCGCCCGACGTCGACGGACTTCACGAAGGTCCGCGTGACCGACAGCGGTACCTCGTTCTCCGACTTGCACGCCGTCGTGCAGGCGTGGCAGCCGATGCAGCGCGTCTGGTCGATGACCTTGGCCCAGGTCGGCGGTGCCTCCTCCATGGGCGGCTGCGGCTGCACGGTGCTCAGGCGACCCAGCCGTCGGCCGGCTCGAGCGGGAGACCCGCCGCCTTCCAGGCCTTCATTCCGCCCGCGAGGTTCTCTGCCTCGTAGCCGGCCCGCACGAGTGCCTCGGTGGCATACGCGCTCCGGCTCCCTGTCCGGCAGACGACGATCAGCGGCCGCTCACGTGGAATCTCCTCCTGGCGAGCTGCCAATTCCGCGACCGGGATGTGGAGCGCTCCGGCGATCCGGCCGGCTTCCCATTCGTCGTCCTCTCGCACGTCGAGCGCCAGCGCATCGCCGGCCAGCTTCTCCGAGGCCGGCGCGGCGTCGACCTCGGGCACGCGCTTCACGAGACCCATCAGGCCGATGCGGACGTGGCGAGCCGCGATGCCTCCCACGCGCCTATGCCGCCGACGAGCGTTGAGATGTCGGCAAAGCCGTCGAGGTCGAGCAGTCCGGCCGCGATCGTCGCACGGTAGGTGGTAGCGCAGTGGACGACGACGGGCCGATCGCGCGGAACCTCGTCGAGCCGCTCCTGAAGGTGGTTGAGCGGCACGTTGACGCTCCCCTCGATGCGACTCTCGGCCCACTCGCTCTCGGTGCGGACGTCGAGGACGAACGGCGGCGCGCCGGACGCGAGCTGATCGGCAAGCGTTGGCGCCGTGATGCGCTCGAGGCGGCCTACGAGGTCGGGTCGAGCGTCAAGCGCGGCCATCCCACCCTCGAGGTAGCCGGCGACGCGGTCGAAGCCGATCCGGCCGAGACGGGTTGCCGCCTCCTCCTCGCGGCCAGGCTCGGCGATGATCACGATCTCGCGCGCAGGGTCGAGGAGCGTGCCCGCCCAGGTCGCGTAGCTGCCGCCGAGGCCGATGTCGATGCTCCCGGCGAGGTGGGCGCCCGCGAAGTCGGCAGGCTCACGGACATCGAGGAGCTGGGCCCCTGCCTCCCGCAGCGCGAGCACGTCCTCGAGCGAGAGAGGCTGGAGCACGTTCTCGAGCGTCGTCTCGAGCGTCGCGCGCTCCTTCGTGTTGAGGACGGCGTCGTAGGTGAAGTACGCCGGCGAGTCCGGCTGGTCGGCGATGACGATTTGGACGAACTCCTCCTTCGTCATCGGCTGGAGCGCATAGTTGTACTGTCGCTGGACGCCCATCGTCGAGACGGTGTCGGTCGAGAGGTTCTTTCCGCAGAGTGACCCGGCGCCGTGCGCCGGATAGACCAGCGTGTCGTCGGGAAGCGGCAGCAGACGCTGGTGGAGCGAGTCGTACAGGAGACCTCCGAGCTCCTCGGCGCTCCAGCCGAGGGCCGCGCGGAGGTCGGGGCGCCCGACGTCGCCGATGAACAGCGTGTCGCCCGTCAGCACGGCATGGGGAGCGGTTTCGCTGGCTGTGTCGTAGACGACGATCGAGATCGACTCGGGCGAGTGACCCGGGGTCTCGAGCACCTCCAGCCGAACTTCGGGACCGAGCGCGACGGCGTCACCGGTCGCGAAGTGCTGAGCGGCGTACTCCGCCTCTCCCCGAGCGCCGATGCAGATCGTGGCGCCGACCTGGTCGCGGAGCTCGAGATGGCCGGCCACGAAGTCTGCGTGGAAGTGAGTCAGGAAGACGTACCTGATGGCGACGCCGAGCTTCTCGGCGTCGTCGACGTACTGGTCGACATCACGCTGGGGATCCACCACCGCCGCCACGTGGCTCGTCTCGTCGGCGACGAGGTACGAGGCGTGAGCGAGACAGCCGAGGTAGTACTGCTCGAGGATCATCGCGCCCCTGGAAGTCTAGAGCCACAGGACTGGAGCCGGAAGAAGTTCGGGGAGTCGTCGACGAGCAGCGGCTCGTCGCCGAGGAGCTCGAGCGCAGCCTCGCGTGCCCGCCGCCTCACCGCCGGGCCCCTGCGAGCAGAGCAGGCGCCGAGAGGCCGCGGATCGACGCGTCGACGAGCTCGACCGGGTGAAAGGCCGGCAGCGGGTTCCCGGCCCGGCGCAGGGCCGCCGTGACCTGGATCAGACAGCCGGGATTCGCGCTCGCGTAGGCATCCGCTGCGCACGCCTGGACGTTCGCCGCCTTCCGCTCGCCGAGCTCTCGCGCGGCCTCCGGCTGGACCATGTTGTAGATGCCGGCGCTTCCGCAGCAGAGCTCCTGCTCCGCCGGCTCGGCGACGGCGAGGCCGGGTACCCCGGCGAGCATCTCCCTCGGAGCACTGCGCACGCGCTGAGCGTGCAGGAGGTGGCAGGAGTCCTGGAACGCGACCGTCATCGGCAACGGGTGCCGCTCAGCTCCGGAGCCGCCCGCGGCGAGCACTTCCGACACGTCGCGCACCTTCGCCGAGAACTCCGCCGCACGCTCGGCGTAGCGAGGGATCGTCTGCGAGCAGGTGGACGTAGTCCTTCAGGTTCGATCCGCAGCCGGCCGCGTTCGTCACGACGAGCTCGACATCGGCCTTCTCGAACACGTCGATCAGCCGTCGCGCTCTGCTCGAGCCCCTCCTCGAGACGGCCGGCGTGCACCGAGAGGGCTCCGCAGCAGCGTTGCCGGCCGGGGGCGACGACCTCGAACCCGTCGGCTGCGAGCACGCGCGCCGTCGCGGCGTTCACGTCACCGAAGACGACGCGCTGCACACAGCCCGTCAGGAGGCCGACACGACGGATGCGCTCGCCGGAGGCCGGGGTCACGGCTGCGGGAGCTTCCGAGGAACGCCAGGGCGGTGCGATCTCGAGCAGCGGCGCGAACGCCTCCGGAACGGGAAGCCGCCGTCCCAGCGGCTCGAGGGCGAGCGCAGCGCGCATCCGCCGCGGATAGGGGAACACGCGGAACACCAGGGAGCGCAGGGCGCGCTCGCCCCGCGAGCGCTGGATGTTCTTCTCCACGTGCGCGCGGGTGAGCTCGATGAGCCTGTCGTACTTGACGCCGGAGGGACAAGCGGTCACGCAGGCCATACAGCCGAGGCAGCGGTCGAAGTGGCCCGTCACCGTGGGCGAGAGCCGCATCGTTCCGTCGACCAGCGCCTCCATGAGGTAGATCCGGCCGCGGGGGGAGTCCATTTCCTCGTTCCAGAGGACGTAGGTCGGGCAGGTCGGCAGGCAGAAGCCGCAATGGACACACTCGTTGATGAGCGCCTTGTCCATCAGGCCAGCACGCCCGCCGGGTCGAACGCGGCACGAACCCGCTCGGCGAGGGCCACCGCGCCCGCCTCGCCCTGGGCGGGCACCGGATGCGGCAGGTATGCGGTCCCGGCCGCCGGACGAACGAGAGCCTCGGGTTCGCCTGCCAGTGTCTGGACGAGCCCGCGCGGCGGAAACGACAGCCGGCCGGACGCGCGCGCCTGCTGGGCCCGGACGGCCTCCCACACCGCACCCGCCTCCTCCTCGCCGCCGACCAGGTCTCGCGCCGCCGCGAGCTGAGCCGACACGGCGCGCTCCGACCCCTCGAACATGAGTGCGAGGAACGAGCCCGTTCGCTCGAGTACGAGATCGACCGCGCTCGGGACCAGTGCCGAGACGTGGACGAGTTGGGAGCGCCGGTACGCGTCGTCGAGATCCGTCACCGGCACGACGAGCGTCCGCGCCGACTCCGGGAGGGGATGCAGCCGGAGGCTGACTCGGGCAACGAGCCCGAGCCGTCCCTGTGACCCGCAGAACAGCTTGCCGAGGTCGTAGCCGGCCACGTTCTTCACGACCTTGCCGCCGGCGCTGGCCACCGTGCCGTCCGCAAGCACGACGGTCACGCCGAGGACGAGGTCGCGCGGCCCTCCGTAGCGGTGCCGCCGCGGACCGGTCAGGTTGGCGGCGAGGCATGCGCCGATCGTGGGATCGCCTGGTGGGTCGAGGGCGAGCATCTGACCCGCCGCGGCGAGTCGGGCGTTCAGCACCGACAGCCGGATGCCAGACTCGACGGTCGCGGTGAGATCGCCGGCCTCGTGCTCGAGCACGCGGTCGAGCCGGCGCGTCGAGAGCACGACCGTTCCGCCTTCGCGCTCGATGGACACGGTCTCGCCACGCGCCGAGGTCTCTGCGAGGAGCTCGGCAGCTTCCGCGACTGTCGCTGCCTCAAAGACGTTCGGCAAGACCGGCCAGCTCGAGCGGGTGGGCACGGTAGGGGCCGGGCACCTCGCCGCACAGTCGCGGCGTCGGAAAGATCTTGCCCGGATTGCAGACCCCGGCGGGGTCGAAGGCGAGGCGGAGGCGTTGCATGACCTCGAGGTCGGCCTCGGAGAACATGAGCGGCATCCGGCACGCCTTGTCCGTGCCGATGCCGTGCTCGCCCGTCAGGGAGCCGCCGACGTCCATGCAGACCTCGAGGATCGCCTCGGCGAGCTCCTTCGCCCTCGCCGGCTCGCCCTCGTTCCGGCGGTCGTAGAGCACGAGCGGGATGGAGGTTTCCGTCGCCCGCGTGGAAGACGTTGCCGACGCGGAGCCCGTACTCCCGCTCCAGATCCGCGATCCGCACGAGCACCTCGGGGAGCTTGGTGCGCGGTACGACACCGTCCTGGACGTAGTAGTCGTGGCTGATCCGGCCCATCGCCGCGAACGCGGCCTTGCGCCCCTTCCAGACGAGGGCGCGCTCGGCGTCGTCGGCTGCGACCCTGATCTCGACCGCCCCGCACTCGCGGCAGATCCGCTCGACGCGCGTCGAGATCGTCCTCCACCTGGACGGCGTTGCCGTCGAGCTCGACGATCAGGACGCTGCCACAGTCGGGATATCCGGGGTGGACGGCCGCCTCGGCCGCCTCGAGCGTCAGCCGGTCCATGATCTCCATCGCGCCCGCGAGGATGCCGGCGGCGATCACTCCGGAGACGGCGGTGCCCGCCTGCGCTCGGCGAGTCGAAGCCGGCGAGCAGCGTCCGCACGCTCTCGGGCCGGCGCAGGATGCGGAGCGTGATGCGGGTCGCGATGCCGAGCGTGCCCTCGGAGCCGATCAGGACGCCCATCAGGTCGAGCCCGTCGTTGTCGAGCCCCTTCCCGCCGAGGTGCACGACGTCGCCGTCGGGGAGCACGACCTCGAGGCCCGTCACGTGCGTGACGGTGAAACCGTGCTTGAGGCAGTGCGCGCCGCCCGAGTTCTCGGCGACGTTGCCGCCGATCGTGCAGACCTGCTGGCTCGACGGGTCGGGCGCGTAGTAGAAGCCGTGTGGCGCCACGGCCTCGGTCACCGCGAGATTCGTGACCCCCGGCTCGACGATCACCCGCCCGCTCTCGAGATCGACCTCGACGATCCGGTTCATCCGGGCGAGCGAGATGACGATTCCGTCCGCGTGCGGCACGGCCCCGCCCGAGAGGCCGGTACCCGCGCCGCGGGCCACGAACGGCACGCCGTGATCGTGGCAGGCGCGGACGACGGCCTGCACGTCGCGCCGTCGAGCGCGGCAGCGCCACCAGCGCGGGAACGACCCTGCGGCCGGTGAGCCCGTCGCACTCGTACGTTCGGAGCTGCTCGGGCTCGACGATCACGCCCTCGCGCCCCAGCGCGGCCTCGATCCGCGCGACGAGCTCCGGAGTGAGGCTCATACCCTGGCCTGCCAGGCTGTCCGGGTTGAGAGCGTTCTCGGGACAGCGGTTCTCGAGCAGGACGGCGCGGAGGCCGCCGACGCAGAGCATGCCCATCGCCTCCCGCGCCTCGGCGGTCGCGCTGCCGAGATGCGGCGCGAGGACGACGTTCTCGAGCTCCAGGAGGCCCTGGTGGACATCCGGCTCGCGCTCGTAGACGTCGAGGGCCGCGCCCGCGATCTCGCCTTCGCGAAGAGCGTCGACGAGCGCTCCCTCGTCGACGACCGGGCCGCGGGTCGTGTTGACGAGGACGGCCGTCCTCTTCATCAGGCGAAGCGCGGCCGCACCGACCAGATGCCTGGTCTCGTCCGTGAGCGGGCAGTGGAGGCTGACGACGTCGGCCGTCTCGAGCAGCTCGTCGAGCGCAAGTCGCTTGTATGGCGCCCCGTCGGCGAGGCGGCGGCTCGAGTAGACGATCCGCATGTCGAACGCCTCGGCCAGGCGCGCAACCTCCCGGCCGATGCGACCGAGGCCGACGACACCCAGCGTTCGTCCGGCAAGCCCGTGGCCGAGCATGAACGTCGGCGACCAGAGCCACGGCGTTCGCGCCCGGATGAGGCGGTCGCCCTCGCTGATCCTGCGCAGGAGGTCGAGCACGAGCGCGATCGTCAGCTCGGCGGTCGCCCGCGTCAGGACGCCCGGCGTATTCGTGACGATGACGCCACGCTCCGTCGCCGCGTCAAGGTCGACGTTGTCGTAGCCGACCGCATAGTTCGCCACCACCCGCAGCGCGGGGCCGGCTGTGTCCAGGAGCTCGGCGTCCACCAAGTCGTTGGACATGACGAGAAGCCCGTCCTTGCCGACGCTGCCCGACAGCACCTCGTCACGGGGCGGCGGCGACTCGGAGTCGTGCAGCGTCAGCTCGAACGAGCTGCGAAGCTCGGATACGGCCTGCGGCATGATCCGGCGGGCGAGATAGATGCTCGGCACCCTTGCATCTTGGTATAACTATCCGAAATGAAGCAACGGACAGCCGATCCGTACCGCGATCTGGACGTGATCGACGCCCGCGCACCCAGGTTTCTGCAGGCCACGATCGGCTCGCTCGCGCTCGTTGCCTTCCTGACGGGCTGGTGGCCGCTCCTCGCGATCCTCGCCGCCCAGCTGGCCGTCGGGCTCCTGCTCGGACGCCGGTACTGCCTGCCGTGCCTCGCCTACTTCGAGCTGGTGCAGCCCCGGTTCGGCGAAGGGCCGATCGAGGACTCGCGTCCGCCGCGGTTCTCGAACATGATCGGCGCCGTCGTCCTGACAGGGGCGACCGTTGCCCTCGCCGCCGGGCTCGACGTGCTCGGTTGGTCGCTCGCGCTGCTCGTCGTCGTGCTGCGCTCTGTTCGCCGCCGCGACCGGTCTCTGCGCCGGCTGCGAGATGTACAGGCTGATCGCCCGTTCTCGAGGAGTGCGACGGCTTCATGTCGAGCGGGTCGATCTCGGCGAGCTCG
This sequence comes from uncultured Thermoleophilia bacterium, assembly GCA_963797645.1. Lineage (GTDB taxonomy): Bacteria > Actinomycetota > Thermoleophilia > Gaiellales > Gaiellaceae > CAWCQC01. Next base: position 222,655 of record CAWCQC010000010.1, read on the forward strand.
GCGTGGCTACGCAGGGGAGCGTCGTCGTCCAGTTCACCCATCCGCTCTGCACCGACTGCCGCGAGCTCGAACGGCGCTTGCTGACCGAGGGCCGCGAGGTGGTGACGGTGGACGTCTCGGCGCGCCCCGAGCTGGCACGGAGATACGGCGTCGCGGTCGTGCCGACGGCGTTCTCGGTCGGCGCCGACGGAACGGTCGGGCTCCGCATCGCGGGATAGATTTCGGCCTGTGACCGCCGGAGTCCGCCGCTACCTGTTCCGTCGGGTCTACGTACCGGTCAACCTCTGGCTCTACGAGCGCACCGGTGGGCGTGTCGGCGGCAGGCATGGCGGGCGCGCCCGTGCTCCTCCTCCGCACCACGGGGCGCAAGACCGGGAAGCGCCGCACGACGCCGCTCCTCTACCTCGCCGACGAGGGCAAGCTGGTCGTGGTCGCGTCGAACGGCGGGTCGCCGACCCACCCCGACTGGTTGCTCAACCTCCGTTCGGACCCGGATGTCGAGGTGCAGGTCGGGCGCGAGCTGCGACAGGTGCGCGCCCGCGTCACGGAAGGCGACGAGCGCGCCGCGCTCTGGACGAAGGCGGTCGCCATGTACGCGCCCTACGACGAGTACCGGCGCGAGACCGACCGGGAGATCCCGGTCGTCGTCCTCAGTCCTCGCCCGGCGGCGTGATCGGCAGCCCCGAGGCGACGAACCGGTTGCCCTCGACCTCGTACACGACGTCGACGGAGTCGTTCTTGCGGTACGTGCCGGCGATCCCGAGGAAGATGCTCAGCCCACCGGAAGGCGCCGAGCCGCCCTTCCTGCGCGAGATGCTTCGGGAAGCGCAGCGTCCGTCCCTCGAGCTCGTAGTCGATACCGCGCCGCTGCGGCACGCCGTTCACGAACACCTCGAAGGGCTCGCGCACGTTTCCCGGGAGCTCCACGGTCGAGTCTTCGCCCACGCCGTGATCGTAGATCGAGCGGCGCTCGCAACGTCCGCCTCCAAGTAGCTCGTCACCCCGGGCCGGCGAATAGAATCGCATGCGGTGCGCCCCAGGACGCTCTTCCTCGCCGCTCCTGCCGTTACGGTGATCCTTCTCGCCGTCGCCGGCTGCCTGGGCCGGGAACGGCGGCATCGCGCCGCCGGACTCGGCCACCGAGAGCGGCAGCACGATCAACGAGCTCTACTGGCTCGTGATCGGGATCACCGCCGCGATCTTCATCCTGGTCGAGGGCGCGCTCGTCCTGTTCATCCTCCGCTACCGGCGCCGGCGCGGGACCTCGGAGACGGCCGATGGGCCTCAGATTCACGGAAACACGCGCCTCGAGCTGATCTGGACGGCGATTCCGGCGCTGATCCTTGTCGCCATCATCGTGATCACGATCGTCAAGGTGCCCGACGTCAACTCGGCTCCGCCGGCGGGCAGCGATCCGCTCGTCGTCCAGGTCGACGCCCACCAGTTCTACTGGGAGTACACCTACCCGAACGGCGTCGTGTCGGTCGACCTGCTGCGCCTGCCGGTCGACCGGCCGGTGCAGCTGAAGCTCGAGGCGGCGGACGTCATCCACAGCTGGTGGGTGCCGGCCCTGACGGGCAAGCGAGACGCCGTCCCGGGGCGAACGAACACGCTCGACTTCACACCGCTCAAGACGGGCGTGTTCGAGGGACAGTGCGCGGAGCTCTGCGGCGCCGAGCACGCCGTCATGTTCACCGAAGTCGAGGTGATCCCGGCGGCGGAGTTCGACGGATGGCTCGCAGCGCAGCGGCCCGAGCAGCTCGACCCGGAATCCGAGGGCGGTATCGCGCTCGGCAAGCAGACCTGGGAGGACGTCTGCGCCAAGTGCCATGGCCTCGACGGACAGGGCGACTACGGCCCGCCGATCGCGAACTCGTCGGTGCTGGCCGACCGGGACGCCCTGCAGGCGCTCCTCGACGAGGGCCTCGACAACGAGGCCGTCCCGGGCTACATGCCGGAGGTCGGAAGAGGCTGGCCGGAAGCCCAGCTCGACGACCTCCTCGCCTACCTACAGCAGGCCGGGCTCGCACCGGCGCCTGCGCCCGGAGGATGACGTGGCGGTAAGGGCAGAGCGAGTCGCACCCGGCTGGCGGAACGGCACCATCATGCGGTGGCTGACCACGGTCGACCACAAGCGGATCGGGATCCTCTACATCTGCGGTTCGTTCCTCTTCTTCGTCGCCGCCGGGATCATGGCGCTCCTGATGCGGGCGCAGCTCGCCGGCGCCAACCAGGATCTGCTCACCGAGGACGGATACAACGGCGTGCTGACGATGCACGGCACGGCGATGGTGTTCCTCTTCGCCATGCCCATGCTGGCCGGCTTCGCGAACTACCTCGTCCCGCTGATGATCGGAGCACGAGACATGGCGTTCCCGCGCCTGAACGCCGTCTCGCTCTGGCTGTTCTTCATCAGCGCGATCGTGCTGATCGGGAGCTTCGGAGCCGAGGGCGGGCCCGCCAACGCCGGCTGGACGGCCTACGCGCCGCTCTCGGAGGATCCCTACAGTCCCGGCGTCGGCCAGGACCTCTGGATCCTCGGCCTGCATCTCGCCGGCATCTCGTCGCTCCTCGGAGCGATCAACTTCCTCGTGACGATCACGAACCTGCGCGCGCCGGGCATGACCTGGACGCGGATGCCGCTGTTCGTCTGGTCGATCGTGGCGCAGGCGATTCTCATCGTCGTGACCGTGCCGGTGATCGCCGGGGCGCTACTGCTGCTCCTGCTCGACCGCCAGGCGGGCACCGACTTCTTCCTGCCCGCGGGCGGCGGCAGCGCGCTTCTCTACCAGCACCTGTTCTGGTTCTTCGGCCATCCCGAGGTCTACATCCTCGTCTTGCCGGCCTTCGGGATGATCTCGGAGATCCTGCCGGTCTTCGCCCGCAAGCCGATCTTCGGCTACCGAGCAGTCGCCTTCTCGAGCCTCGGCATCGCGTTCATCTCGATGCTCGTGTGGGCGCATCACATGTTCACCGTCGGCCTCGCGACGGGCCTCAACACGTACTTCATGATCGCCACGTACCTCGTCGCCATCCCGACGGGGATCAAGGTCCTGAACTGGGTCGCGACGCTCTGGAAGGGCAACATCGTCATGCGCACCCCGATGCTGTACGCGCTCGGGATGATCGCCCTGTTCATCATCGGCGGCCTCTCGGGAATCGTCGTCGGCAACTTCCCGGTCGACTACCAGGTGCACGACAGCTACTACGTGGTCGCGCACTTCCACTACACGCTCTTCGGCGGCATGGCCTTCGGCATCTTCGCCGGGCTCTACTACTGGTTCCCGAAGATGACGGGCCGCATGTACGACGAACGGCTCGGCAAGCTGAGCTTCTGGCTGCTGTTCGTCGGCTTCAACCTCACGTTCATTCCCGCAGCACATGCTCGGTCTGCTCGGGATGCCGCGACGCGTGTACACGTACGAGAACGGCGGCCTCTGGGAGATCTACAATCTGGTCTCCACGATCGGCGCGTTCATCATGGCCGTCGCGATCATCGTCCTCGTCGTGAACGTGATCAAGAGCTGGCGGAGCGGCCCGCGGGTCGGGAACGACCCGTTCCAGGCAGATACCCTCGAGTGGTACGCGGCCTCGCCGCCCGCCGAGCACAACTTCGACTCCGTGCCCTACGTGACCAGCCATCGCCCCCTCCGCGATCTCCGCCAGCGAGTCGGAGAGCAGGCCGCCGAACGTGCCTGACCCGCATCCGGCACCCGGCCCCTGGCTCCGCCTGAGCGCGCTCGGCGCCGCCGCCGGCACGGCCGTCGTCGTCGCCACCGGCGAGTGGGGCCGCTCGCACGAGGCGGCCGTGCTGGGAACGCTGGCGCTGACCGTCTGCGTCACGGTCGCGGCCTGGTTCGGGCACCGCGACCGGCCGCTGCTCGTCGGCTTCGCACTCGGCACGCTCGCGCTGTTCTCGTTGCAGATCGTCCTCGGCGCACTCGTGGCGGCTGCGGGCAGCGCCGCCTGGCTCGACGGGCTGCACATCGCGCTCGGAGCGCTCTCGCTCGCTGCCTCGGTCGTCACGTGCGCGCTCACGATGCGCGGCGGCGTCGGGAGCCTCCGCCACCTGAACTGGCGCGACTACGTGACCCTGACGAAGCCGCGCATCATGGTGCTCCTCCTCCTGACCGCCCTCGGCGGCCTGTTCGTCGGGGAGCAGGGCGTGCCCTCGCTCGGGCTGATCGCGACGACGCTCGGCGGGCTCGCGCTCGCCTGCGGCGGCGCCTCGGCCCTGAACCACGTCCTCGACCGTGACATCGACGTCCACATGAAACGCACCGATCGCCGCCCCGTAGCCACCGGGCGTGTTCTTCCGGAGCCGGCGCTCGAGTTCGGCCTCGCTCTCATGGCGTTCTCGTTCGTCGTCCTGACGAGCTTCGCGAACGTCCTCGCCGCGCTGCTGGCGATCTTCGGCGGGCTCTTCTACGTCCTCGTCTACACGCGCTGGCTGAAGCGGACGACGCCGCAGAACATCGTGATCGGCGGCGCTGCGGGCGCCATCCCCGCCGTCGTCGGCTGGACGGCGGCCACGGGCGATCTGGCTCTGCCGGCCCTCTTCCTCTTCCTGATCGTGTTCTACTGGACGCCGCCGCACTTCTGGGCGCTCGCGTTGCTCATCCGTCGCGAGTACGAGGCGGCGAGCGTGCCGATGCTGCCGGTCGTCCGCGGCGAGCACCGGACGGCCACCTCGATCGTCCGCTACACCGTTCTCCTGATCGGGGTCACGATGCTTCCGTTCGCCTTCGGAGAGCTCGGCTATCTGTATCTCGGCGTCGCGCTCGCGCTCGGGGCAGGATTCCTCGGGCTCGCCCTCGCGCTCTACCGTGACACCACGCCGGCGCGGGCGAAGAGCGTCTTCAGCTTCTCGCTCACGTACCTCGCCGTCCTGTTCGTCGCGATGGCGATCGACCCGATCGTGCTCGGATGAACGACCTCGCTGCCCGCAACAACCGGCTGGGCCTGGCGCTGCTCCTGATAGGCGTGCTCATCGCGGCGGCGACGATCGGCCTGTCGTACCTGTATCTGGCGCTCGACTGAGCAACTGGTCCCCGTGCCTCCACCGATGGCTCTCCTGCAGCGACGTCCGCTCTCGCGAACTCACGCAAGCTAGCCGCTTAGGACGTTGTCGCGGCCGAGGCTCCCCGATCGGCAAGAAGCGCCGATACGCCTCCGTGGCAGATGACCGACAAGCCGCCGCATTCATGACACTCCTGAGGTTCCTTCCACCGAGCGAACCTTGCGGAGCCAGCAGGCTCGAGCCAGTTCCATTCTGACACAGCGGCATGTGCCGCACGAACAAGTCGAGATTGGTATGCGCGAGGTAGGAGTTAAAAAATACGACCTCATAGCAGGGGTTGCATTGCAAGAAGGCTCGAAGTAGGTAAGCCTCGTTCCACGCCCGGCCTTGAAATATCCATTCCGGCGGATACTCGAATGGGTAGTAGATGTCGTGGAAGTGGATATACACGCCTGCTTGGAGCAGAGGCAGGATCCGAAACAGAAGGTGGTTCACGTCGCTGTCGATCTTCGAGACATGCGTCGAGTCGACGAACAGGACATCTCCTGCCTCGAGGATCGCGAACTGCTCGTCGCCAACGTCCTGAACTTCCTCTGCCACAAGCAGAAACTCATTGTCATCATGATGTTCCGTAGATACCAGTTCCAGGAGCAACGTTGGCTCCGGATCCACGATGACGTAATCGATGCGCCCGCCGAACTCAGCTCGTTTATGTCGAGAAGCGCGGCTGAGGAGTATCCCGAGCCGATCTCGACCACCCGCTTCGGCTGGATCGTGCGAATCATGCAGTAGAGAACGAGCGCCTCGCCGTACCGAAAGTTGTCATTCTCGAAGTAGTAACGGAAGCCCGGGCTAGGCAGGGGCTGGAACGGCTGTTCATCGTAGAAGCGAGCGAGATCCGCGAGCACGGCAAGCTGCCCCGGCTCGTTGAGGTCGATCTCCGGCAGAGTCCTGCCCGGAGGCGCGAAGATCGTGTTCTCACGATGACGTATCCGCCCGAGCGATGGAATCGGTGAATAGAAGTGTCCGGGCGGGAAACCGAGCTGGTACGCGGCGAGCTCCTGCCGCAGCCGCTCCACCTCTGCTTCCAAATCAGACAGCGACACTCGGACGGCCACCTCGGTCGGAGTCAACGCGCAGTTGTAACGGTGTGACGCCCAGCGCGCCGATACCGGCGAACGCTACCAGCCGACCAGTTAGCCCGTCTTCTCGAGGATGATCACATCTTGGGTCGTAACCCAGGACTCGAAGCTCCAGACCACAGTCCTGGCAACACCCTCGCCAACCTCAGGCCTGCCTCGCTGCTGAAGCGTTCCAGGAGCGCCACACTGAAGCCGGTCATCTCCTCCGGGTTGACAGGGTTCGCGATAGCGAAGTCACGGCCCCAGCCACCGTGTTCGTGGTCGATGTCGAAGCGCGAATGAGCGAATCCAGATGGTCGCGTGCGACCGGGCTGATAGTTGTCGATGAGAAAGAAACTGAATACACACCGTCCACCAGGGCGCATCACACGAGCCGATTCCCGAAAGTACTGGCGAGCTACTTCAGGAAGAGTGTGCGTAAATACCGAGGCGGCATAGACTACGTCGAACGTGGCATCCGGGTATGGAAACCGGTACTGGGACGCGGGCGTTCGACCTGTCGGATTGTAATACGTGTTGTGAACGTCTGCCCATGTGAACTCAAAGTTCGAATACGCCCGCTGGAATGTCTGTTGGAGGAATCCGATCTTTTCCGGCACGATCTCGAAGCCGGCGTACGAGCCATCTCGTGACAGAACACCGCGGAGCGCAAACGCAATCCGCCCGAGCCCGCAGCCGATCTCGAGCACGCTACTCGTCGAGGACATCCCGCCGTACACTCTCAGCAGCATGCTCCATTCGCTCGCCCAGGCGAACCAGTCCTCCAGTACTTCGACGCCTTCCTGTCGCATCAGATCGAGGGGGGGTATCAAGTCGGGCTCATAGGCGATCTGCGGCTCATCGCGCCTGCGGCCAACCGCAAGGTGCTCCGGCTTCTTCTCCGGCAACCCTGGGTTCACGTCTGGCGTATGGCCAGCCACCAGTCCGGCGAACTCCGCTATCCATACGAGCCCCTGACCTCAAGTCTCGGGAGATCGAGGATGTCGTCTTGGAGGCGGCTGAGGGCCGGCCTTGCCGTAACTCCTATCTCGTAACCGACAGCCCCCACGAGGTGCCGCACGATGCTGTTCGCCTCACCCAATGGGTAGGCGGCCGCCAGAACAGTCTTTCCGAGCTGGCGTTTGAGTTCGGCCCGCGAGGCTGCGGCCTCGCGAACGACCTCCACAGTCGAAAGCGCCGTCAGCGGACGATGGGTTGCCATGTGGGAAGCGATTTCCACGCCCTGGGAGTCCAGCGCGCGAAGCTCGTCCCAGGAGAGCAGCGGGACGGCATCGCCGAGCGAAGCGTCCCAATCGTTGTGTCGACCTACTGCATCACTAACCACGAACAGCGTTGCGCCAAAGCCGTATTTTCGAAGCAGCGGCCAAGCATGGGTTGAGAAATCGCTGTAGGCATCGTCGAACGTTATGAGCACGGCTCGGCCGGAGATCGGTTGCTTTCGTCCAATTGCGTCGCGCCACTCGTGGAGGGACGCGCTTCGGTAACCGGTATCGCGCAGGTACGCCAGTTGTTCCTCGAACGCCTCGGGCGTCACGCGATACCGTTCCACCGGTACTGCTCCATCGTTCGAGATCCGGTGGTACCTGAGGATCGGCAGACGCTCGGTCATCACTTCTGGGAGCTGCGTAGCTCCCGCCTTCGTCGGAACGACGACTCGGGTTCCCGTTTCGGGCACGGCCTGCTGCTCGAGCTCGATGATCTCCACGTTCCTCCGGCGGCGAATTGAATCGCCACGTTGCCTTCGCCGGAAGCGCTCGAATCCGATATCAGCGGTGAACGAAGCTCCGCCGCGAAGAGGCCGTGGCCGGTCTCATCCCGCAAGACAAGACCCGGAACGTAGGTAACCTCGTCCGCCCCGTCGAGCTCTAGCACACGCTCTCCCATCGCCGCGCTCGCCTCGATGAGATCCGCTCGAGCCTCCGGAGGAAGGGTGGCCAGTCGGCATGCGCTCGATCCGAATCCATGTGGTCGGCGACGAGCTAGGACAAGACCACGTCCCGGTGCTGGGAGCGCCCCAAGCGCACGTTCCACTCCCGGCGCAGCGTCCAGATCGCCTTGCCTGGCGACGGGCTCCGTTCTGTCGTCGGGAACCCTCGAGCGGAGGCGCTCGCGGATCGATCGAGCTTCCGCCGCGGGCCAACCGAGAACGGCCTCACGAACGACCACCCGCGCCAACTCGATTCCGAGGGCAGTCGTGATCTCGGCGCGGATCTGGCTCGCCGAAATCGGGCCCTGGCCCTCCAAGGGTGACGACCCCAAGAGGAGTGCCGCATACAGTGGGGACGATGTCGAGGCGGTCGCTCGAGACGACGACATCCGGTGGATCGATCGCGAGATCGACCCGAGCCATCTCTCGACGGGCGATAGCCCCGATGCCGTCTGCTCGGGTAACCAATCGTAGAATCGGGCTGCTGGCCAATCCGGCCTTCCCCAAACCTCCTGCAAGAGAACTGTCCAGCCGACGGCGTCGTGAATCTGCGCCGCCAGTGCTTCCGGATCCAGCGGAAGTCCCGAGCCAAGCTCCAGATCACCGCGCAGGACGGTCGTCGCCCCACCGCTCTGGATCGTTCGGAGATGACGGTACGCCCCCTTCTCAAAGGAGTGGCGGAGGAGAGACCAGGCATGTTCGGCTGCAATGGCATCTGCAAGGACGGGAGCGCGAACTCGTCCGCCGAACGCCGGTAGTCCGACAGCTCCGACAGCGACTCCGTCAAACGTGACATCGCACCTCAGAAAAGGGACCGGACAATCGACATCCTGTATGGGTTCGGTCACATCCACGCTCACGGCGTGGGTTGATCCAACTGTGATCGGCTCCGGACGTGACCGATGTGAAGCGATCTCTTGCTCCAGCAGGCGCTGAGCTTGGGCGGCAAGATAGGGGCTTCCGACCTGTGCCTCGAGAGCATCGAGGAACTCGCCCAGGTGATGCTCGACATCCGGCCAGAGCTCAGGCCAGGCCGACGGGGCGAGGCACGCCGAGACCGGGACAGATTCGTACAGGCAGGCAGCAACATGTGCCGGATCGAGCGTAGGGTCGCGGTCCTCCACAAAGTCCAGCAGGGGCAGAGCACTCTCGCCACGGCCGATCGGTCCGCCGGCTGCCCAGGCGAGCAGCATCAGTTTCGCCCCTGAAGCCTGGCCGGAGGGCGCACCGTCCGCGTACTCGGGTACGGGATCCGATACACGTGGATCGCGCGCATGACCAAGCGACACCGTCCGGATCGCGCCTTCGAGATAGCGCTCGGTATTCGCCATCGTCGACTGGGAGCGCATTCGATACACAGCGAGTACCTCGTCGACAAGACCAAAACGTGCGCCTCGACGCGCCATCCGCTGCCACAGATCCCAGTCCTCACAGGTCGTGAGGTCCTCGTCGAAGCGGCCGGCGGCCTTTACCGCCTCAGCCCGCGCAAGACACGCGTTGATCGGAAAGGGACAGAGGCGCGCGAGCGCAGGAAAGAGGTCGCCAGATCGCCACGGCAGCGTATCGACTCGTGTTCCGTCGGGCGCAAGACGGCACCAGCCGCACGACACGGCATCGAGGGACGCTCCTGCTTCGAGCGCGGGACGAGCCTGGCGAGATGTTCCGCATCGATGAGATCATCCGCATCGAGGAAGAGAAGAGCTCGGCCGGATGCCAGCGCGATCCCGGCGTTTCGAGCCGCACTCACGCCGCGCGCGGACTGCCGCACTAGGCGGATACGAGGATCCGAGGTGACCATCGACTCGACAGCCTCAGCCGTTCCGTCGTCTGATCCATCATCGACGACGATCGCCTCCCAATCCCCGTACGTCTGGGCGGTGAGCGATTCGAGCGTCTCGACGACGGTCTCGGAAGCGTTTCGGGCAGGGACCACAACGGACACGCGCACGGACGAGTGATCGGCTTCATCAGTCAACGACATGAGAGCCGCAGTCAGGTGCACGGCCCAATCGCGATCGGCTCTCGAGCGGACGCTAGAGGTCGTGCCACTGGCGCCGAGGGCCGAACCCTACCCCGCCAGTAGACACGATCTCTAGCGGATACGCATGCCAGTGGTAGTCGTAGACGTAGGACCAGTGACGCTCGTACACACCGACGTCAAAGCGGTACGAGCCCGGTTCAGCGTCGAGGTGGTCGAGTGACAGAGCGACCGTTCGTTTACCGTGCAGGCGGCCGAGAGAGACGCCATCGCTTTCGGTGCTTACGTCCAGAACCTTGACGAAGTCGGAGACGCGATGGAGCGAGACGCCGAGAATCGGGCTCTTCGACGGGAGTCGGAGCGTCGAGCTCGACCTCGATTCGCACGGGCGTCAGGGTATTCGCTCCGCCGACGCGAATTGTCGACGGCGCCACGCGGACGCCAACTATCCTGACTTCCAGGGTTCCGAAGCGTTCAGCTGTCCTCCCCTTGTCACCCGCGAAGCCCGATCCATGAATCCCGAGTGCATTGCTCCTACATTCGGTCTCTACCTTCATGGCTCCCTTGTATGCCTCGAACACCTCCTCGGCATCACCAAGCGCTTGAACGCGCCCTCGGGCAAGCCAGACGACCTGGGCACAGAGATCGCGAACTTGCGTCTCGTCGTGGGAAGCGAGCAGAATCGTGGTTCCCGCAGCTCGTAGCTCCTCGAGTCGTACGAAACACTTGGCCTGAAAGCGGAGGTCGCCGACCGAGAGAACTTCGTCGATCAGGAGAACCTCGGGGCTTGCGCTGATCGCAACGGCGAATGCGAGCCGAAGCTTCATCCCGTCGCTATAGGTGCGAAGCGGGCGGTCGATCACGTCTTCGAGCTCGGAGAAGGCGACGATCTCGTCGAGCTTGGCGACAGCCTCCCGCCGCCGATAGCCTGCCAGGATGCCTGCGGTGATCGCGTTTTCCCGTCCCGTGAGCAGCGGGTCGAGGCTGTCGCCGAGCGAGAGCATTGCATCCACGCGCCGGCTTCTCACGATCCGGCCGCGAGTAGGCTTGCCCAGCCCACCGATCAGACGCAGTAGCGTTGACTTCCCGGAGCCGTTGGCCCCGATGATTCCTACAGTCTCGCCAGTCTTGACAGCGAGGTTCACGTCTTGCAGAGCCCAGAACGCATCTCTCTGAGCGTTCGCCAAGGGATGCGCAACGAGTTGTTTCAACGTGGCGGCACGGGGGCCCTTCCGAGCGAAACGCTTCGAGACGCCGTCGACGCGGATAGCGACGTCGGCTGTCATAGCTGCTCCGGTACCGACTGACGCAGCCGGGAGAACGTCGCATATCCCAGCGCGAGGGTTGCGATCGATGCCAGCGCCACCCATGTCATTGTCTCAATCGAAGGGCCCGGAACCGGTGTTTCTTCCAGCAGGATGGCTCTCTCGGCTTCGATGAGGTAGGCCATCGGATTGAGGTCGAGGATCCACTGAAACTCAGGGGGAACCTGGGTCGCGCGATAGAAGATGGGGGTTATCCAGAAGCCGACGCTGATCGCCAGAGCAACGAACTGTCGTGTATCCCGTGCATAGACCTGCAGCGGCGCAAAGAGAACACCCAAGCCAAGGGTGAAAATGAACTGGATGAGCATCAAGACCGGGAGAAGCGCTGCCTCGGGCCGCAAGCCGGTGGTAAAAACAAGCGCAACGAAAACCACCGGCAAGGCCAAGAGATAATCGACGAGTCCGACCGTGATGGCGCTGAAGGGCAACGTCCCCGTCGGGAAGCCCGGCCGCAGAACGAGATCTCTGCTGGTCTCGAGTGAACTCGTCGCTTGCGTCAGCGATCGCGCGAACCAGTTCCAAGAGATAATTCCAACGAGGAGAAAGACGGGATAGTTCTCGATCTCGAGCGGGATTACCTTGGTAAAGAGAAAGTACGTTGCGGCCAGCATGAGCAGCGATGGGGTGAGCGACCAGATCCAACCCAGAACCGTCCCGCGATGGCGGGACGCAAGCTCGAGCCGCGTCAGATGCAGCGTCACGTCGCGAAGATAGGCAAGCCGCCCGAGGCCCGGCCGTCGTCTGAGAGCCGCAGTTCGTTGCGCGATCGCTGACGCGCTCATTCGCTCTCCACGGGTGTGCAGGCGAGGCGGCGGGCGATGCGCCGGGCCCGCGCGTACGCGAAGGGCCCGGCGGGCGCGCCCGCGAGCTCGGCCAACAGAAGCTTCATCGGTAGCTGCTCTCGCCGCACAAGCCGTCGTGCGATTCGCTTCACGTGCCAGCTCAAGATCCATCCCCAGTAGCGCTTGACGACCCGTGCCCGGTCGAATCCACGGGAACGACACAACGCCGCCCACAACACCGACGAATATCCACGGCCGTTGTCGTAGAGCTGTCGACGCAGCTTCCGCAATGTGCGCCGGTGCGTATGCCTGACGATCGCATCCGGCCGGTAGACGACGGCGCCGTCATCCTCGATCAGACGCTGGAACATGTCGAGGTCACCGCCGCCGCCCGTCAACGTGCCTACGTCAAGGGCAGGATCGAAGCCTCCGAGACGCTCGAGCGTCGTGCGGCGAAAGGCCATGTTGCAGCCCACGCCAATGCGTTCCGGGCGAAACGTCAGTTTCCGTCCTCGGCCCGTATGAACGAAGATACGAAAACCCTTACCCATCCCGCCGTAAACATCTTCGAAGATGCCCTGCGCCTTCGTTTCAAGCTCGACCGGGAGCACAAGCCCAGTGACAGCTTCCACGCCGGGAGACGAGAAGCCGGCCACGATGCCGGTCAGCCACCTCGCATCGGGGCGAGCGTCGTCATCGGTATAGGCGACGATGGGTGATCTCGCCTCGGCAAAACCTCGATTGCGCGCCCAGTCGAGCCCAGGTCGCTCCTCCCGGACGTATCGTGCTGACCATCGATCGGCGACCAGTCGAGTCGCGTCGTCCTGAGAGGCATTGTCGACGACGATGACCTCGTACTTCGGATACAGCTGGTCGCCCAGCGCGGCGAGGCAACCTTCGAGGTCCGTGGCGCGGTCTCGGGTGCAGACGACCACCGAGACTGCGGGTCGATCGACATGCTCCGAGAATCTCGTGTCCCCTCGCAGGCGCTCCGCTTCGAGCTCTGCCCAAATCGGTTCCGCCAAGGCGCTTGCCGCCTGTCGACCAATGGCAACGGGGTTCAGATCCTGCCCCTGGTTTCGTACGTGGAGAACCCCGATCGGAGACCCGTTCAAACGGACGAGCACCCTGATCCAAGAATGGCGAATCGAGACATCGGGAAAATCCGACAGCTCCGCGAGATCAAGGTCGAGCAACCTAACCGACACGGACGTGCTCCAGTTCAGTCACGGCGGCCGACTCAGCTTCGCGGAGCGAGAGGTACTCGCAAAGGTGGGCGACTCTCGCGGGATGCACCGTGTCGCCCGCGACGCGCTCAGCTACGGAGCGCCACTCCCACTGCCCGCCTGGATCGACGGCCACGACACGACCGACTGCTTCTCCACCATACTCGACCGCAAGCTCGACAGATCCGACCGGAGGGACGGCTACCAGTCCGGCATGATCGAGCTTCCACGCGACTCTCTCGGCCGAGGCGTTCCACACAGGTGCGACCAGGGCGAAGAACTGCTCGGCTGCGGGCACCACATCCTTGAGCCCGAGGACGTACGCCTCGCGAATCAAGCGCCGCGCAAGCCGGCGCCAGGAGCTCCTCATACCCAGCTGCTCGAGTCGATCTGCGATCGGGAGGTACCGGTCGAGGAATCGCTCGGTCGCGCTCGGGCGCCCGTCCACGTATTGGGCGAGAGGCAGCTGGCCCATCACTTGCGGGTGTTTCCGCGCGAGCAGGACGTCGTCTCGGGCTTCCTGACGCTGGTTGCGAACGGTTGCCTGCAACGACGTATCGAGGTGGTGGCGGGCAATCGCCTCCGGGTAATAGCCAAGCGTGACGGCGCGTCCCAGCATCCGGATTCCCAACTCCCAATCTTCATGCCGTCTGCGAAAGTCCTCGTCGAAACCCTCGAACTCGAGGAGCAGACTGCGCGGGAAGGATGAGTTTCCCGTCGTCAGGTCGACATAGGTCCACACATGGTTCGGCTCACACTTCCGCTGAAAGTGATCTTCCCACCATGACCTAAGAACAAATGCCCACCAGCCGCCGTCCTCGATCACGGGCGGGCAGTACCCAAGCCCAATGTGCCTGTCATCGTGCGCTTGATGTACGCGAGCATGCTCAGCGATGCATCCCGGCTCGGGAACGATGTCGTCATCGAGAAAGACAACAACGTCGTTGCGGGCCTCTGACACTCCGACGTTGCGCACCGCAGCGATTCCCGAATGCTCGCCCTCGAGGATACGCAACGCAAACGGCCACTCACGACTGCGAAGCATCTCAGCGCTCTCGTCGGTACATCCGTCCAGGACTACGACCGCTTCGATCCGGCCGGCGGGGTACGTCTGCCCTGCAATGCCACTCAGCACCATTCGGAGAAGGTCGCAGCGATTGTGCGAGGGGATCACCACCGAAACCGCCGGTGACTCCGATGAGACGCGGAGGGGCCGCTCACACTTGATCCTCGTGGTGTCCGGGAGCTCGAGCTGGGACACGCCTTTCCGGCTGGCTACCGATCGTCGCAGACGCCAAGGGCCGGCAATCGTTCCGTGCAGTTCTGCCAGCGCGCATCGGATCGGGATCCGGTTCGACTTTCTCCGAATCGTTTGCCACACATGTGCCGGGATGTGATGAAGCCACCACCACTTGATGAAGCGGAAGGCACTCAACTCTCGATGCGAGGCACAACACCGGGTCGCGAATGCGAACGATGAGACTGCGTAATCGAACAGCACAGTCCGAAGCCCGAGGTCGTCTCGACGATGGTGGTGCCACACGATCCGTGTGGGATCGAAGACGATCCTGTAGCCAGCGGCGAGGATCCGGTAGTTCGCGTACGTGTCTTCACCAGATCGAGCCGGCGTTCCCGGGCCGAATTCCTCGGCGAAGAGCCCCACCTCGCTGAAGACCGAGCGTCGAAAGACCGCGTTCGCACTTGCTCCTGCAGGCCCAGCCGAAGTAACAGGATCATCCCAGGCACCGTTGAAGACACGACGTTCAACTCCGCGGTGAAAACCCCCGTGCATGCTCGAAGAGGTATTGCGCCCGTGTCTCTAGCTCCGCCGGCCCAACGAACCCTGCGACCTCCATGACGAGCGGGTCCTCGAAGTCTCGGCCGAGATGGTCGAGCCAGTGGACGTCGACTACGCAGTCGTCGTCCGTGAATGCCACGAGGTCTCCCGTTGCCTCGATTACCCCTCGGTTCCGTGCCCGCGACACCCCCGGTTTCGCCGTCTCCAACACATACCGGACTGGATAGCGATCGCATAGCGTGCGAGTTGAATCGTCGCTGGGACAGTTGTCGACGACGATGATCTCGTGTGGCCGCGTCTCCAGCTCGAGCAAGCTGTCGAGGCACTTGGCCAGTACATCGGGACGATTCCTGGTGCACACCACCACGGAAACCGTTGGGTCGAGAGAGCGTGAAGCCCTCGAAGTCGAGGCTTCGAGCACCGTGTCGCAGTAATTCCGCCACCATAGCCTCTCACCAACGCCTTCTACGATCAGCGACGCCAGTACGTCCACCGGAATCACTCTCAACCCAGGCACCGTGACGCGGCCCATGACCTGGCCACGTCGAGTCAGGATGAGGAGTGCCTCCCGATAACGGTCTTCGACCTGGAGCTCTCTGAGAGGCTGGTCGAGCGAGACGTGAAAGACCTTCGCCGTCTGAGCGATCGGGCGTGCCATGCGCTCGGCCCGGTTCAGCGGCCCGCCGCCGCGGCGGTCTCGGTCTCGATAACGACGCTCTTCGCGCGATACTCGTCGAGCCACATGGGCGCAAGGCTTTCCGGACGGGCCAGTACCGCCGGATCCCGTGGCGCGAGCGCCGCCTTCGCTCGCTCTGCGTGCCGGCCCAGGAGCACTGCCACGGCGCGAGCTGCATCGCCGACGCTGCGGTGCGCGACCGCGATGCGGCCGTACATGCGCGAGGCGGGGATCGTCCGACCTGCACGCCGGTGAGCACGGGCGAAGTACCGGTAGAGGCCGCGCAGGTCCGGCTCGACCCCCAGCTCGTCGGCCACGTCACTGTACTTCGCGACCAGGCAATCGACTTCGGCGATCACGTCGTTCTTGCCCACGGAGACCATGCTGGCCGGGTGGCGGACGTAGGCGACCAGCGCTTCCGGACAGGCTGCCCCGGAGCCTGGGAGCGCGAGCCGGATCCAGAGATCCCAGTCGGCGAGCACCGACAGCTGGGGATCGAAGCTACCAACCGCGCGCACGACAGCTCGTCCGTGCGATCACGTTCGAGCACCCGCCCGGGATGGCGTTGCGGACGATCAGCTCTCGTCCCAGCGACGAGGGGTCGGGTGCGGCGCGCCAGCTGGCGGATGTTCAGCGCGTCGTCGACGACGACCGCCGCACTGTACGCGAAGGTCGCCCCCGACTTCGGACGCCAGCCGCGAGCTGCTTGGCCAGCTTGTCGGGAGCCCAGAGATCATCGTCGTCGAGAAAGGCAACCCAGGCTCCGCGAGCGGCAGCGATGGCCTCGTTACGGCTCGTCGACACACCACGGCGCTCCGCGTGTCGGATGACACGGAGTCGATCGTCGGAGATTCGGGCGAGCCGGAGAGGGGTGACGTCGGTCGAGCCGTCGTCGACGACGATCGACCTCGAGCTCGACCTCTCCTGTCTGAGCGCCCCGGCGAGAGTCGTCGAAGGACGCCCCCACCGGTTTCTGGTCGGGATGACGACGGTGATGTCTGGAGGCTAACGAGCCAAGCGCGGGTGCCCTCACGGTCGGGACCGGCGGCAACTCCGTTGCGAGCGCCGCCAGAACGGTCATCGGCGGCGTGGCTGATCAGCTTTAAGGCGTGTTTGCGAGGCCCTTCTGCCGGAGGGTGGCCGCACGCGAACGGCTCCCACGGAGTGCCTCGACGATGACGGCAATCGCGATGGCGGCCGCGAGGCCCGCCGCAGCGCCGATGAGTGCGGCTCGCATCGGTTTCGGCGCGGATGGGGCGCTCGGCGGCACCGCCGCCTCGAGGAGGGTGACATTGCCCGTCGTTGCGAAGGTTGTCTGCGAGACCGCGGCCTGGAGGTTCTCGATCAAGACGTTCACGATCCGCGCCGCGAGCGCGGCGTCGTTGCTGTCAACGGCCACGGTGACGATGCGCGTGTCGCCGTTGGCCATGATGTCCATATCGCCCCAGGAACCAACGTGCGCGATCGCGCTGCCGAGCTCGGCGACCGTCGGGTCGATGACCTCGCTGCTCTGAATGAGCTGGGTGTACGTCCCCGCAAGCAGACCGGCAGCGGTCAGCGTGTCCGTGTCCGAGCTGATCGGGCCCACGAGGACCTCCCCTTTGGCCGTGTACACGCTCTCGCCCCGCGCCGAGACCAGATAGCTGACGGCTCCGGCCACCACGGCGGCGGCGACGATCATCCACCACCAGCGTCGGAAAGCTGCAGCGAAGGGCTGCTGAGGCGCGTCGTCCATCGTGTTCCCGGCCAGGATATCGGGTGATACGTGGGCGGACGTTAGATCCCGGCGACCGCCTCCTCGTAGACGGGATCGCGCCCGTAGATCTCGAGCTGGGCAGACAGGAGGTCGCTCGGCGTGACCGGATCGGCGTCTTCCGCACGAACCTGCCGGCCGTCCACCTCGACGAGCTCCAGGCGCTCAGCCGGTTCCCCGTCGAGCGTCGGCGAGCAGCCGAGACGGGTGGCGAGCCAGCGCGCAGCAGAAGCTCCGCCTCGGCTCTCGGGCCCCGGATCGCGAGGTGCCCGAGGCTCGCGATCTCGGGCCAGAGCGAAGCCAGCGCGCGTCGCCAGGGCTCCACCCGCGCCCAGGCGATGTCGGAGACGACGATGCGGTCGAACAGCGGCGGCAGGGCTGCGAAGGCCGCCTCGGGATCGGGCCACTCCGTGGAGTCCACGATCAGCCGGTCGGCGACGTCGACGAGCTGCTCCAGCTCGGGCGCGCCGAAGGGAAGCGCGCCACGCCAGCGCAGGAACGCGGGCAGGTCCGATGCGAGGAGCGGCTGGGCAACGCTCGCCGGCGCACGCGCAGCGCGGCCGCGTAGCCACACCGCCACGACCTCCGAGCAGACGCTGCGCCCGGGCCCGCCGTAGGCGAAGCAGCGCAGGTCGACCTCGGCGTCGAGCGCGTCCCGCTCGCACGACGGATCGGGAAACAGGATGATCGTACGCGAGGGATGGCGCTCGCCGAGGTTGTCGAGCACCGCGCGAGCGGCCGGCTCCCATTCGGGAGGCACCCAGGCCATGTGCGTCATCACCCTGGTGCGGTTTACCGATTGCCCAGGGTCGGCGGCCGCTACGCCGAGCCGGCCCAGCTCGTGCTCGATCGCGCGGACGGTGACGTTCTCGATCAATGCCTGCGCCATGAGCGCCCGTCGCGGTGGAGCAGCTCGTCGGCCGCGAGCGGCCCCCACGTCCCGGACGCATAGTTGGGGAACACCGGGCGGTCACGCCGCCACGTCGCGACCATCGAGTCGACGAGCTCCCACTGCTCCTCCACCTCGTCAGCGCGCGTGAAGAGCGTTGCGTCGCCGCGCATGCAGTCGAGGATCAGCCGCTCGTACGCTTCGGGCAGGTCGCTGCGGAAGTGTCCGCCGTAGGAGAAGTCCATGTGCACGGGCCGGATCGTCATCCCCTGGCCGGGCACCTTCGCGCTCATGGTCAGCGACACGCCCTCGTCGGGCTGGATGTGCAGGAGGAGGACGTTCGGGCGCAGCACGTCCTCGGAGTCGATCTCGAACGGAGGGTGTGGCGCGCGCTTGAACTGAATCGCGATCGTCGTCTCGCGGCGAGGCAGCCGCTTGCCCGTGCGGATGTAGAACGGAGTGTCGGCCCAGCGCCAGTTGTCGATGTAGAGCTTCGCGGCGACGTACGTCTCAGTCATCGAGTCGGGTGCCACGCCGGGCTCCTCGCGGTAACCCGGCACCTCGCGCCCCTCCGTGAAGCCCGGGCCGTACTGGCCACGCACGACGTGCGTCGGGGCCGGGCGTGTGGATCGAGCGCAGCACCTTGACCTTCTCGTTGCGGACCGATTCGGCGGTGAAGTCGATAGGCGGCTCCATGGCCGTCAGCGCGACGAGCTGGAGGGCATGGTTCTGGACGATGTCGCGGATCGCGCCCGCGTGCTCGTAGAAGTCGGCTCGACCCTCGATTCCGAGCGACTCGGCAACCGTGATCTGGACGTGGTCGACCATGTTGCGGTTCCAGATGGGCTCGAAGATGCCGTTGCCGAAGCGCAGCACGAGCATGTTCTGGACGGTTTCCTTGCCGAGATAGTGGTCGATGCGGAAGATCTCGGACTCGTCGAAGTCGCGTGTCAGGAGCGCATTCAGCTCGCGGGCGCTCTCCGCGTCGTGGCCGAACGGCTTCTCCACGATCAGGCGGGTGAAGCCGGTCGTCGAGCGCTGGGCTCCGATCTGCTGAACGGTCGCCTCCATCGCCTTTGGCGGAATCGCAAGGTAGTAGACGCGGTTGCCCTGCGTGCCGCGCGCGGCGTCGAGCGCGTTCAGCCGCTCGACAACCTCGTTCGCTCCGCCCTCCGCTGCGAACTCGGTGGAAACGTAGCTCGTGCCTTCCGCGAGCCACTCCCAGACGTCCTCGCGCAGCTGGTCGCGACCGTGTTCCTCGATCGACCGCCTCATCTTCTCGCGAAACTCGCCGTCGCTCATCGGCGTCCGCGCGACCGCGACGACACCGAACTCGTGCGGCAACAGACGATTGACCGCGAGCGTGTAGAGGGCGGGAAAGAGCTTGCGCTGCGTGAGGTCGCCTGACGCCCCGAAGATGACCATCGCGCACGGCTCGCCCGTCCGGCGCATGGGGAGGCCGGCGAGGAGCGGGTTCTCGGCGACCTCGGTCATCGCGCTCAGGCCGGGACGAGCTCCCTGCTGGAGGCTCGGACGCCGTCGAGCAGCTCGAGGAACGACGCTTCGAACTTCTCGACGCCCTCGCGCTCGAGCGTCTCCGTCACGTCCGCGTAGTCGATCCCGGCCTCCGCGAGCCGCTCGAAGAGCTTCACGGACTTCCTGATCCGCCGCTCGAGCGTCGGGAGCACCCTGCCGTGATCCTGAAAAGCCTCGATCGTCTCCTCGGGCATCGTGTTCACGGTCTCCGGCCCGATCAGCTGCTCGACGTAGAGCACGTCCCGGTAGGCCGGGTTCTTCGTCGACGTGGACGCCCACAGGCACCGCTGAGCCCGAGCCCCCTTCGACACGAGGAACTCCCAGCGCGGGCCGGCGAACGTCTCGAGGTAGAGCTGGTAGGCGAGCCGCGCGTTGGCAATCGCGAGCTGACCCTTGAGATCGTCGTGGCCACCGATCTCGTCCAGCCGCCGATCGGCCTCCGTGTCGACCCTGGAGACGAAGAAGCTCGCGACCGAGTGCACGGTGCTCGGATCCCCTCCGCGGGCGACGAGACGCTCGAGACCCCTGATGTACGCCTCCGTTACCTCCGCGTAGCGATCGAGCGAGAAGATCAGCGTGATGTTGATCGACTTGCCCTTCGCGATCATCTCCTCGATTGCGGGCAGGCCGGGCTGCGTTGCCGGGATCTTCACGAGCAGGTTGGGGCGATCGACGTAGTCGTGGAGCCTGATCGCCTCTGCGACCGTCGCCTCGGTGTCGTAGGCGAGGCGCGGGTCGACCTCCATGGAGACGTAGCCGTCATGCCCGCCGGTCGTCTCCCAGACGGGCCGAAGGATCTCGCAGGCATCGGCGACGTCCTTGCCCGCGAGCCGGATGAAGATCTCCTTCGGGTCGTCGGTCTCGGCGAGAACCTCTGACAGCTGCGCGTCGTAGGCGTTCCCTTGCGAGAGCGCCTTCTGGAAGATCGTCGGGTTCGACGTCACGCCGACGACTGCGGCGCCGTCGATCAAGCCGCGCGAGCTCGCCGCTCTCGACGAGGTCACGGGACAGGTAGTCGATCCACACGCTCTGACCCAGGTCGGACAGGCGCTGGAGTGGTGTCTTGGCCATGGTTCCTCCTCGGCCGAAGCCGGTTAGACGGGCTGGCGGCGTTCGAGCAGCGCCTCGGCCCGCGAGACGAGGTTCTGCGGGGTGAAGCCGAACTTCTCGAGCACGGTGGCGCCGGGCGCCGAGGCGCCGAAGCGGTCGACGCCGAAGACGTCGCCGCGATCGCCGACCCAGCGGTGCCAGCCGAGTGTGACGCCGGTCTCGATCGCGAGCCGAGCCTCGACCCCGGGCGGAAGCACCTCGTCGCGGTAGTCCTCCGACTGGAGCTCGAACAGCTCCCAGCACGGCATCGAGACGACGCGCGAGGCGACCCCATCCTCGCCGAGCAGCCTCGCGGCGTCGAGGGCGAGCGAGACCTCGGAGCCGGTGGCGAGCAGGATGATGTCCGGCGTTCCGTTCTCTCCGGGGCCGTCCCAGAGCACGTAGGCACCGCGTTCGACGCCTGAGGCAGCCGCGACTTCGCGTTCGATCGAGAACCGGGACGTCCTGGCGCGTGAGCAGGATCGCGACCGGGCCCTCGGAGCGCTCGAGGGCGACCTTCCAGGCCACGGAGGTCTCGTTCGCGTCCGCCGGACGGATCACCCAGAGGTTCGGGATCGCGCGCAGCGCGGCGTAGTGCTCGACCGGTTGATGAGTCGGGCCGTCCTCGCCGAGCCCGATCGAGTCGTGCGTCCAGACCCAGACGACAGGAAGGCTCATGAGTGCGGACAGGCGCACCGCGCCGCGCATGTAGTCGCTGAAGATGAGGAACGTCGACCCGTACGGCTTGACGATGCCGCCGTGCACCGCCATGCCGTTCACGATCGCGCCCATCGCGTGCTCGCGGATTCCGAACGGCACGTTGCGGCCGGCCCAGTCCGACGAGAAGACGCCGGCGCCGTCGAAGGCCGTCTTCGTCGACTCGACGAGGTCGGCCGCGCCGCCGACCATCGTCGGCGCGAACGGCTTGAACGCCTCCATCACGGCCGCGCCGGCGCTGCGCGTGGCGAGCTTCGGCTTGTCGGCCGGGTCGAACGTCGGCAGCGCCTCCTCCCAACCGTCGAGCAGGCTTTCCCGCATGTGCGCGGTCCCAGTCCGCGGCCAGGTCCGGGAAACGCCTTCCGCCAGGCATCGAAGCGGCGCGCGCCACTCGTCTTCGAGCGCGTCGCCCTCGCTCAGCGAGACTCATGTGCTCGTAGACGCCGTCCGGCACGACGAAGGTCGCTTCGGGATCCCATCCGAGCACCTCCTTCGTCGCCTTCACCTCGGCCTCGCCGAGCGGCGCCCCGTGCGCCTTCGCCGTGTCCTGCGCATGCGGCGCCGGGTAGGCGATGTGGCTCCGGACGACGATCAGCGACGGGCGCGCGGTCTCGGCCTTCGCCAGCGCGAAAGCGCGCCGCAGGCGCCTCGAGGTCGTTCACGTCGGCGACGTGCTCGACGTGCCAGCCGTACGACTCGAAGCGCGCGGCCCGTGTCCTCCGAGTCGAAGGAGAGCGCGGTCGTTCCGTCGATCGTGATCCGGTTGTCGTCGTAGACGAAGATCGAGCTTTCCGAGCCCGAAGGCGCCGGCCAGCGACGCCGCCTCGGCCGAGACGCCCTCCATCAGGTCGCCGTCGGAGCAGATGCCGTACACGTGGTGGTCGACGACCGCGTGTCCCGGCCGGTTGTAGCGCTGGGCGAGGAAGCGCTCGGCCATCGCCATCCCGACCGCGTTCGCGATGCCCTGACCCAAGCGGGCCGGTCGTCGTCTCGATGCCGGGCGTCAGGAAGTGCTCGGGATGGCCGGGCGTGCGCGATTCCCACTGGCGAAACCGCTTCAGCTCGGCCATCGGCAGGTCATAGCCGGTGAGATGGAGGGTCGAGTACTGGAGGATGCAGGCGTGTCCGGCCGAGAGCACGAAGCGGTCGCGATCCGGCCAGGACGGGTTCTCCGGGTTCGCGCGCAGGCAGTTCGCGGTAGATCGTGTACGCGACCGGCGCGAGCGCCATGGCGGTACCCGGATGCCCGGCGTTCGCCTTCTGAACCGCGTCCATGGCGAGCACGCGAATCGTGTCGATCGACAGCCGCTGGAGGTCGTGCCCACGAAGGAACCATACCCGCGCCGGGCTCGCTCGAAGCCGCGCCGAGCGGCGAGGCCGGCCGAGCGGATCAGGCGGGCACGAGCGTGAAGTCGAAGCGCACGGTGGAGCTCCCGTCGCCTCCGTCCTCGACCGGAACCACGAGCCGGGTCTTCACGGAGCCGATCGCGTCGTCGTCGAGCCAGGGATCGTCCGCGACGTAGACCATCGTCGTCAGCGGCCGGTAGCCCGGGAGCCTCGACCTTGAAGTGGAGGTGCGCCGGCCGCCAGGCGTGGCGGCCGAACGCCGCGAGGAACCGTCCGACGGGGCCGTCGGTCGGGATCTCGTAGGGAACCGGCCGCACCGTGCGCAGCTCGTACGAGCCGTCGGACGCGACGCGGATCGCGGCCCCGAAGATTCATCTCCGGCTGGTCGGGATCCTGGTTCTCGTACAGGCGATTCGCAGCCGTCTGCCACGTGTCGACGACGGCGCCGGCAGCGGCTCACCGCCCGTACCGCGAACGACGCCCCTGAGGACCAGCGGCTCACCCGGCTCGTCAGGGCGGCAGATCCGGGCGGGCGAGTCCAAGAGCGGCGCGTCAGGGAAGTAGAACGGGCCGAGGACGTTCGAGGGCGTCCCGCCTGCTTCCTCGCTTCCATGCGTCACGTCGTCGACGAGGACCGAGAGGCCGTTCACGTCCGAGAGGAGGATGAACTCGTCGCGCGCGCCGACCTCGGTCAGGAACTCGAGCGCTGCGTACCACTCGTCGTTCGTGATCTCGAGCTCCTCGATCAGGCCTCGCAGCGCCTCGACCGTCCGGCCGACCAGGAGCGCACGCCGTTCGGGGTCCATCACTCGCCCGTCGCTTCGAAGGTCGCGATCAGCGCCTCGGCGACGACCCGCATCGGGCGGCCCGGAGATCTGGCTCGCGCGCCGCAGCCGCGCGAACGCCTCCTGCTCGGTAAGGCCCTCCTTGTCCATCAGCAGTCCCTTCGCCCGCTCGACGAGCTTCCTCGTCGCCAGCGCCTCGGCGAGGGAATCGGCCTCCTCACGGAGGGTTGCCAGCTCGTCGTGGCGCGCGCTCGCGGCCTGGATCGCCGGCAGCAGGTCGGCCTCGCGGAACGGCTTGACGAGGTAGCCGAACACCCCGGCCTCGACGGCGCGCGCGACGAGATCGTCCTGGCTGTAGGCGGTCAGCATGACGATCGGGATCGGACGCTCGTCGATGATCCGCCGTGCCGCCTCGATCCCGTCGAGACGCGGCATCTTGACGTCGAGGATCGCGAGGTCGGGCTGCTGGCTGCGGGCAAGCTCGACAGCCTCCTCGCCGTCTTTCGCCTCGGCGCAGACCTCGAAGCCGGCCCGCTCGATGATGCCCCGGAGATCGAGCCGGATGATCGTCTCGTCCTCGGCCAGGAGAATCCTCACGGTTCCGGCCTTCGTTCGAGCGTGCACGCGGTCATGCCGGGAATACCACCTCGGCCCGCAGGCCGTGGTCGCCAGCCAGCCGGATCGTTCCCTTCAGCTCGTCCCGAACGAGCGCCTGCACGATCGAGAGGCCGGTGCCGTGCTTCGCGTCCGCGACTCCCGGGCCGTTGTCTGCGACGGCCAGCAGCACGTCGCCGTTGCGCCGGCCGAGCTCGATCCGCACCTGGTCGCCGCCGTGCTCGAGCGCGTTCTGCAGGAGCTCGCTGAACACGAGCGCGAGCGCGGTGGCCCGGTCGCCCGCCAGCGAGATCGGCTCGACGCTTGCCTCGACCTCTTTCCCGGCTCCGAGGCCCTGGACGATCATGCGCCGGAGCCGCTCGACGAGCTCGCCCAGATCGACGTCGTCCTCGCGGCGCTCGGTCAGCACCTCGTGCACTGCGGCGATCGCGAGGATCCGGTTGACCGAGTCCTCGAGCGCTCGCCTCGGGTCGACGTCGGTGAGCGCGCCTGCAGGCGGAGCATGGACGCGACCGTCTGGAGGTTGTTCTTGACTCGGTGGTGGATCTCCTGTGCGAGCACGCCCCGCATGACTGCCCGGCTGTGCTCGAGCGCGACGGCTGCGTGGTGTGCGATCGACGTGAGCAGCGTCCGCTCCTCGTCCGTGAACGGGCTGTCGCGGTCGCAGACGAGCTCGCCGAGCCGGCGGCCCTTCCAGCGGAGCGGCAGACGCTCGGCGTGCCTGCCGGCGCGGCCCTCCGGCCAGACGATCCGGCCGTCTTCGAGGACGATTGCGGCGCCTGTCGCGCCGACTGCGCCGACGGTCGTCTCGACGATCGCCGCCAGCGACTCCTCGAGGTAGAGCGACTCCGAGACCGCCTCCGAGATCCGGCTGAGCGCCTCGAGCTCGGCCACGCGCCGCTGCGCGTGGTCGTAGAGCTTCGCGTTCTCGATCGCCTGCGCGACCTGGCCGGCAATCGCCATCAGCAGGTCGATCTCGGCCTCGTCGTAGGCGCGAGGCTCGACGGTGCGGACGTTCAGCGCGCCCTCGAGGCGATCCTTGGCGAGGATCGGCACGGCCAGGATCGACTCGTACTGCTCCTCGTGGAGGTTCGGGAAGCGCTTGAAGCGTGGATCGAGATGAGCTGCGCGCGCGATCATGATCGGCGCGCGCTCGGCCGCAGCGGTTCCCGTGATGCCCTCGCCCGGACGCATCTTCGGCCGCCTGGTCGACGCCTCGACCCGTGAGCCGACGACGGCCCTGAGCACGAGCTCGTCCGCGCGCCCGTCGTAGAGGTAGACGAAGCAAGCGTCCGCGTCGAGCGCGGCGGCTACCTTCGTCGCGATCAGCTCGAACAGCTCGTCGAGATCGAGCGTCGAGTTGACCGCCTCGATCGTCTCGGTGACGAGGCGCAGGTGCCGCTCAGAGCGATTCATGCACTTGCGATGATAGGCCGGGTTCCGCTCCCGCTCCCGGCCGGTGAGCCGGGCCCCCCGGTTGCTTCGCTAGGCTCGCAGCGGTGGCTGCCCGCGATCCGAACGTCCTCCGATCCGTCACCGGCTACCTCGTTGCGGACGCGCAGGGACGCATGGTCGGCCGCGTCGAGCAGGCGGCGCTCGAGGGCAACCCTCGCCTGACGGTTCGAGGCGGGTTCATTCTGCGCCGCCGGCGGATCGTCCCGGCCTCCGCGATAGAGGAGATCGACGCCACGAGCAGGGTCATCGCGCTCAGCGTCGAGCGCGAGGACCTGCGAGCGGCGTAGAGGCCGGAGGCGTCCGGCCCCTACGCGATCGAGGCTGCGCTCTGACTAGAGGATCGACAGGTAGCGCTCGTGCTCCCACGGCGTGATCTGAACCCGGTACTCGTCCCACTCCTTCCGCTTCAGCTCGACGTAGCGGTCGAAGATGTGCGGCCCGAGGATTCGGCGGCAGAGATCCGAGTGCGCGAGCTCCTCGATCGCCTCGCCGAGGTTCTGCGGGAGGCTGATGATGCCGCGCTCCTCCCGCTCGTCCGGCGTCAGCTCGAACAGGTTCTCCTCCATCGGGTCGGGGAGCTCGTACCCGTTCTCGATGCCCTCGAGCCCGGCGTGGAGGAGCGCGGCGAACGTCAGGTACGGGTTGCAGGCCGGATCGGGGCAGCGGATCTCGGCCCGCGTCGCCTGCTCCTTGCCTGGAAAGTAGAGCGGGATGCGGATCAGCGCGGACCGGTTGCGCCGCGACCAGGCGACGTAGACAGGAGCTTCGTAGCCGGGCACGAGCCGCTTGTACGAGTTCACCCACTGGGCGAAGATCGCGCAGATCTCGCGGGCGTGGTGGAGAAGGCCCGCGATGAAGTGCTTGCCGGTCTCCGAGAGGTGCCATTCGTCGTCGGCGTCGTAGAACGCGTTCTTGCCGTTCGTGAAGAGCGACTGGTGGGTGTGCATGCCGGAGCCGTTCTCGCCGAACAGCGGCTTCGGCATGAACGTCGCGTAGATCCCGTACTTCGTCGCGATCTCCTTGACGATCAGCCGATAGGTGACCGTGTGGTCGGCCATCTCGAGCGCCGAGGCGTACCGCATGTCGATCTCGTGCTGGGAGGGGGCGACCTCGTGATGGGCGTACTCGACCGGGATGCCCATCGACTCGAGCGCCTTGATCGTCTCCTTGCGCCACTCGGAGGCGGCGTCGAGCGTCGTCAGGTCGAAGTAACCGCCGTGATCGAGGATCTGTGTCCCGTCGTCGTCCTTGAAGTAGAAGTACTCGAGCTCGGGGCCGATGTTGAAGGTCTCGAAGCCCATGGCGGTCATCCGCTCGAGCGCCCGCCTCAGCACGTAGCGCGGATCGCCCTCGTACGGCTTCCCGTCCGGGGTGACGACGTCGCAGATCATGCGCGCGACCTTGAACTCCCCGGTGTGCCAGGGCATGACCTGGAAGGTGCCAGGATCCGGAATGGCGACCATGTCCGACTCCTCGATCGAGTTGAAGCCGGTGATCGACGAGCCGTCGAAGCCCATGCCGTCGTCGAGCGCTCCGTCGAGCTCGTCGACGGTGACGGCGAAGCTCTTCAGCTGGCCGACGATGTCCGTGAACCAGAGCAGAACGAAGTCGATGCTCTCCTCGGAGACCCGCTCGAGCACGGTCTTGCGCAGCGCCGGGTCGCTCGTTGCCCTTCCCATCAGCACCTCCTAGAACGCAAAAGACCCCAGGCACGACCGCTCGCGCCTGAGGCCTCGTCGCCTCGAATGACGCGGGGAGTATACCGGGAGGACCCGAGGGACGCAGGAGCCGGGGAGCACCCGGCCCCTGGGCGCTCGGTTCTAGGAGATCGCGAAGGTGACGATCATGGTCGCCTGGACTTCCTGTACGCCTGGCTCGATCGGAACGCCGCCGCCGCCGTCCTCGGCGCCCTCGGCGACCGGCAAGGGCGTGAAGCCGCCGCCCTCGACGATGTTGACGACCTTGCCGACGCCGACTCCGGCCGCGCCACCGATCGTCTGCGCCTTGGACTTGGCGTCGGCGAACGCCTTCCGGAGCGCGTCGTTGTAGAGGCCCTTCTCTCCCGAGATCGTCAGCGTCGGCCCGTACACCTGGTTCGCACCGGCTTTGACAGCTGCGTCGACGACCTCTCCGGCCTTGCCGAGGTTGCGGATCTTCACGTTGACGGTGTTGACGGCCGTGTAGCCGACGATGTTCGTGCCGTCTTCCGTGTAGCGGGGGAAGACCGACACGGTCTGCGTCTGGATGTCGCTTGCCGCGACGCCTGCCGCCTTGATCGGCGTCGATCACCTTCTTCACCGCGGCGCTGTTCTTCTGGAGCGCCTCCGTCGACGTCGCGCCCTGCGTCTCGACGCCGAACGAGAACTCGGCCGTGTCGGGCGTCGCCTTGACGATGCCCACCCCGGTGACGGTGATCCCGGAGGGCGCGCTTCCGTTGCCCGTTGTCTGGCCGTTCGCGCCCGAGGGAGCGAGCACCCCGGCGTAGAGCGCCGCAGCCCCGAGCGCGGCGGTCACTCCTGCGACGGCGACACCTCTCTTCCATCCAGCCTTCATGGTCGGCCTCCCCCTCGTGGTTCGTTCGTGATCCGTTAGACGCCCGAGATCATCGCGCGGTTCCCGGGCGTGGTCAGCGCGGTGAACATCGCCGAGAGGAACGGTTCAGATCGCTGCGGCGTAGGCGGGCAGCGCGCCGGGCGAGAGTCCGCCGAGATAGGGCCCCCAGCGCTCGGGAATGTGAGAAGCAGCAAGCGTGATGAACAGGGCGGGTGCAGGAGGCCGCGGCTTGACCTGGGGATGCATCTGCACCTCCTCGGGAAGCCGGTCGGCCTTGCGGAGGTTGCAGGGCGCGCACGACGCGACGACGTTCTCCCAGACCGAGTCGCCGCCCCGGCTCCTCGGAACGACGTGGTCGAGCGTCAAGCGCCCGGAGGAACCGCAGTACTGGCAGCGCCAGCCGTCTCGCGCAAAGAGCGCGCGGCGGGAGATCCGCCGCTGCACCGCCCGCGGCACCCGAACGTAGGACAGCAGCCGGATGACATGCGGCCACGGAAACGTTGCCGCTGCCGACCGGAACGGACGATCCACCTCCTCGATCAGCTCGGCTTTGCCCTTGAACACGAGGACGTGCGCCCGCCGGACCGAGCAGACGTTCAGCGGCTCGAAACTCGCGTTCAGAACGAGAACCTGGTGCACCGCCCGAATTCTACGGAGCGAGGGCCACTACACGGCTGCCATCGCTCGCTCGACGGCCTCCCGCTCCTCGGGCGAGAGGCCGACGGGCGCATGGCCGCGGTCGAGCTCCTTGACGTAGATCCTGGCGTAGTCGCGCCCCTGGATCGCGGTCAACACGATGCCCGACCGCGCCGCATCGAGGAACGCGAGGGACGCAGACTGCTGCCCGCCGACGTCCTCGTAGGCGTCGAAACGAACGATCGCCGAGCGCGAAAGCGCCCCGTCCACCCGCGTGTCGACCCGGACGAGCCCTGCGGCGATCTCGTCGACCGCCCGGTGCAGATCGTCGATTCGCGTCTGAAGGGAAACGGCGAAGTTGACGAGATCCTCCCGACCCGACCCGAGCAGAACCGTCTGGGCACGGCGCGTCCTTCGAAGCGCACGCCAGTACGCGAGAGCCACGACCAGCGCAACCAGGGCGACGGCGAGCGCACCGACGGCGATCCAACCGGCGACGGTGCCCGACATCTGCTACTCGAGCGTGAAGATGACGGGGTACTCGGCGGTGTTGTTGTCCGTCTTCTGCTCGCCCGCCACCGGCTCGACTGTCACCTTCAGCGTCGTCGAGGTCGCGAAGGTGATGTTCGTGAACTCGCTGAACGTGGCAATCTTCGTCGCCCCTGCGTTGATGAGCGGGATCGTGACGGTCTTGGTGATCGGTTCCGCCTGGAGGATGGTCAGCGTGACCTGGATCTGGGTCTCCTGGAAGTCGCCCGAGTTGCGAACGAGTACCTGGAACGCGAGCTCGTCCGACGCTATGACGGTGTTCTCTTGATCGAGGGACAGGGTCTGGTCTCCGGGCTGGGCCTCCGTCGAGACGAGCTGGTTGCCGTGGAGACCGACCGGGGTTTCACCGCCGTCGGTGGTCGTCCCGCCCGTCGTGATCCGCTTGACGAGGTCGCTGAGCGAGACCTCCGTCACGAGATCGGCCTCGGTCAGGAATGGCGCTTCCGGAACCTGCACACCCGTGACGCCCTCCTGCTTCATGACCTCCTGCGAGCGCGCCGCGAACAGGTCGTCGTAGACGACGGAGGCGGCGAGTAGACGCTGCGCCTGCTCGGAGAGCAGCGCCCCCGCCTCGGCCGAGTCGCTCGAGGGCTGCACCTGGGCAAAGGCGCGCTGGAGCCCGCGCAGAGCGCTTTCCCGGAGCTGCATCGAATCGACGAGGCTCTGCTGCTCGGCGACGAGCGGCCCGGGAGAATCCAGTGCTGACGGCCCGGTCGACGACCTGCGCCTGCTGCTCCGACAGGCCGGCGAGTCGCGTGTCGATCTCCTCGAGCGTGACTCCAGGGGTCGTCAGCAGGTCCGTGAGGCTCTTGCCGACAGCCGACGAGGACTGCGTGACGGCCGAGACGTCCCCCATGTAGCCGGAGTAGAGCTCGTTCGCCGACTCGCCCCGACAGCTCGACACCCAGAGGACGAGCACGACCGCGACGGCGATCGCCGCGACGATGAGCGCGGCGAGCCGCAGTAGCGCAGCACTCCCGCCGCGCTTCGCGCCGGGCCCCTTGGATGGGGGCTTCGGCCCACGAGGCGGCTTGGGGCCCCGCGGCGGCTTCGAGCCTCCCCCGCGGCGAGGCTCGGGCGGCGCCTTCTCGACGGTCGGTAGATCCTCGAAGAAGTCGAACTCGAGATCGGCGTCGGCGTCGGCGTCGGTTCATCCCGATCGGCCAAAGGCGATAGTGGTGGGTGTAGGGGCTCTCGGGGAACGCAAGCGAATCCCCCGAAGGTTCGGCGAGCATACCAGCATCCCCTTCTCCGCCGAACCCGGGCAGGAGTTCGGCGGGCTGCGGCCAAGGTTCGACTCACGCATGCCTCGAGCAGCCGCCGCCGCCACGTCCGGACGAGACCTGATCCTCGGCCGCTACCGGGCGGTCCGCCCGCTCGGGAGCGGCGGGTCAGGCTCCGTGTGGCTCGCCAGGGACGTGATCGAGGACCGCGACGTCGCTCTCAAGATCGTCCCCCGCGAGGGCAAGGCCGGGGAGCGCGCCGAGCGAGAGGCCCTCGCGGTCGCGAAGCTCCGCGATCCCCGCTGCGTCCGCGCGTACGCGGTCGAGCGTGACGAGCGCCACGTCTACGTCGCCTACGAGTACGTGGCGGGCCAGACCCTCCGCCAGGCCTTGCGGGAGGGAGCGCTCGATGATGCGAGCGCGATCGAGGCTGCCGCCCAGGTGCTCGACGCTCTCGCCCACGCGCATCACCGAGGAATCGTCCACCGCGACGTGAAGCCGGCGAACATCCTCGTCGAGGAGGGCGACAGCGTCTCGATGCGCCTGCTCGATTTCGGGCTGGCGCAACTCGAGGAGGTCGACGGCCTGACAGCCACGGGTGACGTGCCGGGAACGCTCGCGTACATCGCCCCCGAGCGGCTCGCGGGCAGAGCCGCGACCGGTGCTGCCGACGTGTGGGCAGTGGGCGTCATCCTCTGGGAGGCGCTCGTCGGCTACCAGCCCTTCTTCACCGCCTCGCCGGTCGAGACGGCGCGCCAGATCGCGTCCGGTGCGCCCTCCCTTGCGAGCGAACGTCCCGACCTACCGCGCCGCCTCGTCAACGCCGTCGATCGTGCCCTCGCCGTCGACCCTCGCCGGCGCCCCGACCCGCGCGTCCTCGCCGGAGAGCTGCGGGCAAGCCTGAGCGAGTCCAGCCGTCACCGGCGCGGCCGGCCGGCCTCCTCGCTGCAGCGCGTCCTCGAGCGGTCGGCGTGCGCGGTGTTCGCCGCCGGCGTTCGCCGTCGGTGTCGCGCTCCTCTTCCCGTTCTTTCCCGGTGCCCTGGTCGTCGCCGCGGGCGCGATCGCCGGACTGGCCGCGTTTCTCGACCCACGCGCCGGGCTCCTGGCGGCGCTGGCCGTCCCGGTCCTCCCGCTCGGCGACATCTCGTTCGGCCTCGCGCTCGCCTATCTGCCGCTTGCGGCCATCTGGGCGGCGGCCTGCTGGCGGGATGCCCGCCACGGCCTCCTGCTCGTGGCCGGGCCGCCGTTCGCCGCCTTCGGGGCGCTTGCGCTGCTGCCGCTCGTCGCGGAGCGGGCGAACCGCGCCTGGCGGCGGGCGCTCCAGGCCGGGGCGGGAGCTCTGCTCGCCGCCCTCGTGGCAGGCGTCCGGCGGGAGCCGCTCCCCTTCACGGGGGAAGAGGCGCCGCTCGGGCTCGGCATCGAGGGCAGCGAGAGCCCCCGTGCAGTGGCAGGCGCCCTCTGGCGCGCGCTCGAGGCCAACCCGGCGATCGGAATCGAGGCGGCCGTGCTGGCCGCAGCCGCGATGGCGCTTCCGTACGCCCGCCGGCGCGGGCTCGCCGGAATCGGCGTCTACGGCGCCTGCGTGGTCGCCGGTGCGCTGGCCGCCCCGCTGCTCGCCGGTGCCGGCATGGTCGAGCCGATCCCGCTCGTCGTCGGCACGCTCGTGGTCTGCGCCGTCGCCGCCGTGCCCGCTCTCCGCGACACCTGGTCAGGGAGGCGTGAGCACCCGGCCGTACAATGAAGCGCGCTGAGCGTGCTTCGCGGCATCGAGCACCGGATCGAGTCCCTCTTCGAGGGGGTGTTCGGCCGCGCCTTCCGCTCGCACGTCCAGCCGGTCGAGATCGCACGCAAGCTCGTCAAGGAGATGGACGACCATCGGTCGGTCTCGGTCTCGCGCATCTACGTCCCGAACGAGTACGTGCTCTACCTGTCGCCGCGTGACCGCGAGCAGTTCCGCGGGTATGAGACGTCGCTGCTCGTCGAGCTGGGCGACTACCTCGCCGAGCACGCTCGGCGCGAGAGCTACACGCTGCTCTCGCCGCCTCACGTCCTCCTCGAAGAGGACGAGGATCTCTCGGTGGGCGAGTTCGGCATCGCCACGCGACTCGTCCAGGCGCCGCAGCTCGCGGCGCGCCCGGTCGCGCCGCCGCCGGTCGAGGCCGGGCCGCCGCCGCCCGTCGTTCCCCCCACCCCCGCCCCCGTTCCGCCCGCACCGGAGCCCGCGCCGCCGGTCGATCCAGGCGGGACCCGCGTGTTCGAGCCGGAGCCGGCCGACGTGACGAGCGTCGTCCCGCCGCCGGTCGTCGCGTCCGCCACTCCGCGCGCCGTGCTCGTCGGCGGCGAGCGGCGGTTCGAGTTGGCGGAGGGCGTCGCCGTCGTCGGCCGCACGAAGGAGTGCGACGTGCCGATCCTCGACGATCCGAGCATCTCGCGGAGACACGCCGAGATCAGGGTCACGGAGGGCGACTACTGGATCGTCGATCTCGGCTCGACGAACGGTACCGAGGTCAACGGCAAGCGCGTCTCGAGACTGCGGCTCGGGAACGGCGACAGGATCACCGTGGGGCAGACGACCCTTACCTTCGAGCGGCTCGCGTGACCGAGCTCGATGCGGCCGCCGTCGCGCGATGATCGAACAGGTCCTCCTTCTCCTCCAGGCACTGTTCATCGCCTTCCTCTTCCTCTTCATCTGGATGGTGGTGCGCAGCGGGCGACGTGACCTCCGCCTCGCTCAGGAGAGCTTCGTGCTTGCGCCCGCTCAGGCGCAGCGGATGGGCTTCGACCCGGCGCCGCGAGCCCAGGTCGTCGTCGAGTCGAGCCCATCGCTCGAGCCGGGCACAGCGTTCGAGATCCGGCCCGCCGGTCTCACCCTCGGCCGTTCCGGTGAGAACGAGATCGCGCTGCCCGGCCGACGAGTTCGCGTCGGCCAGACATGCCCGCATCGAGCCCCAGGTGGACGGGGTCTGGATCGTCGACCTCGGCTCGACGAACGGCACCTACGTCAACGGCCGCGAGATCGACGGGCGGGAGCAGCTGCACGACGGCGACGTCGTCCGTGTCGGCGACACCGAGCTCCGGGTGACGCGGTGAGACTCGCCGACTCCGTTGGCGTCTCCGATCCGGGCCGGGTCAGGCGCCGGAACGAGGACGCGTATCGTCTGCGAGCCGCCGCTGTTCGCGGTCGCCGACGGAATGGGAGGTGCGCAGGCCGGCGAGCTCGCGTCCCGCCTCGCCGCGGCGGCTCTTCGCGAGCAGCGCGACGATGCCGCAGCCGATCCCGAGACACACCTTCGCTCGAGCATCCAGGAGGCGAATCGTCGCATCTTCGCCCGGGCGGCGAGCAGACCCGCAGGTCTCGGGGATGGGCACGACCGTGACCGCCGCGTTCGTGGCCGACGGCAGGGTCGCTGTCGGCCACGTCGGCGACTCGCGGGCCTACCGAATCCGCGACGGCGAGGTCGAGCAGCTGACGCAGGACCACTCGCTGGTCGCTGATCTCGTCCGCTCGGGCCGGCTCACCCCGCAGGAGGCCGAGGTGCATCCGCAGCGTTCGGTGATCACCCGGGCGCTCGGAACCGACGCCGCCGTCCAGGTCGACAGCTTCTCGGTCGATGCCCGGCCGGGTGACGTCTTCCTGCTCTGTTCCGACGGACTGACGACGATGATCGACGAGGCGGCTGTCCTCAAGGCGGTGCGCAAGAGCTCGTCGCTCGAGTCGGCGGCCCGCGCGCTCGTTCAGGCGGCGAACAAGAGCGGCGGCGAGGACAACGTGACCGTTGTCCTCTTCTCGATTGCCGACGGA
This sequence comes from uncultured Thermoleophilia bacterium, assembly GCA_963797645.1. GTDB lineage: Bacteria > Actinomycetota > Thermoleophilia > Gaiellales > Gaiellaceae > CAWCQC01. The sequence goes on from CAWCQC010000010.1 coordinate 257,478, forward strand.
GACCAGGAACCGCTTCCCGCGCCTGCCAGGACGAGCGCGGCACCCGATTCGACTGCGCCCACGATCGGCACGCCGGTCGCGCCGAACGGCGGCCGGCCGGTGGCCATGCCGGCGCCTCCGGCACGCCGCCGGCGTCCGCGCGGGAGCGGCGTGTCGGGCGGGCCGTGCTCGTCGTCGTGCTCGTGCTCGTCCTGTTCGCAGCGCTCGCCGGTGTCGCGCTCTGGGGCCTCTCGCGGGCGCACTTCGTCGGCGTCGGCGAGGGCGGGCGGATCACCGTCTACCAGGGAGTCCCGTGGGACCTGGTCGGCAGCGTCCACCTCTACCGCGAGGTCTACGTCTCGAACCTTCTCGCAGTGCAGCTGACCCCCGAGGAGCGGCAGGCGCTTCTCGACCACGAGCTCGTCAGCGAGGCGGAGGCTCGGGATCGAATCGCGGTCTACGAGCGTCAGGCCTTCCCCTCGTGACCGGCATCGACCCGCATCCATGAGTCTCCGAAACCGCGAGCTACTCAACCTCCTCGCGGTCGGCGTCATCACCGGAATCGGGTTCGCGAGCGTCTACATCGCACGCCAGTCCACGATCTCGGGGGCGTCGCTCTCGTACGCCGCGCTCTTCCTCGCCCTGTATCTGATCGCGCACCTCGTGACCCGGGTGGCGTTGCCCTTCGCGGATCCCGTATCTGCTTCCGATCGCCGCGCTTCTGACGGGAGTCGGGCTGACGGAGATCTATCGGATCGACCCGGACCTCGCGCTGCGCCAGGGGCTCTGGGTCGTCGTCGGGCTCGCGCTGTACGCGGCGCTCGCGCTCCTACTTCCCGACTATCGACGCCTCGACGGCGTCAAGTACGTGCTGGGCGTCACCGCGATCGTCCTGCTCCTCCTTCCGGCGCTGCCCGTCGTGGGCCAGACGATCAACGGCGCGAATCTCTGGGTGAACGCCGGCCCGATCTCGTTCCAGCCCGGGGAGATCGCCAAGGTGCTGTTCGTCATCTTCCTTGCCGGCTACCTGCGCGACAACCGGGAGATGCTCGCCGGCGGGCTGGCCCGCTTCGGCCTGCCCTCGGCGAAGCACTTCGGACCGCTTCTGGTCATCTGGGGCGGGGCGATGCTGGTGCTGTTCGTCAGCAACGACCTGGGCGGCGGGCTCCTCTACTTCGCCGTGTTCCTGGCGATGCTCTACATCGCGACCGGGCGTTGGGCCTACGTCGTGATCGGCCTCGCGCTGTTCGCGATCGGCGCCTACGGCCTCTACCACGTCGTCCCCCACGTCTCCGACCGCGTCTCGATCTGGCTCGACCCCTGGAACGACCCGTTCGGCGACGGCTACCAGCTCGTCCAGTCGATGTACGCGATCTCGAGCGGAGGGCTGTTCGGTACCGGGCTCGGCCGCGGCGTGCTCCTCGGAGCCACGGGCGACCCGTACATCCCCTTCCTGCAGACGGATTTCATCTTCTCGGCCATCACGCAGGAGCTGGGCCTCGCCGGCGCCGCCGGCGTCGTCCTCCTCTACGTGCTGCTCGTCTATCGGGGCTTCAAGATCGCCATGCTGGCCGACGACGGCTTCTCGAAGCTGCTCGCGGCGGGCCTCACGGCAACCATCGGAATCCAGACGTTCATCATCCTCGGCGGAGTTACCGGACTGATCCCCCTTACCGGAATCACGCTCCCGTTCGTCTCATATGGAGGAAGCAGCATCGTCGCCAACTTCATCCTGCTCGGCCTGCTGCTGGCCGTGTCGAACCGCGTGAACGCCCGAACCGCTCGCTAGCCACCGTGTCGCAATGAACACCCAGGTCCGCCGTCTCTTCACGTTCGTCGCCGTGGCGCTGGTCGCAGTCCTCGGCATGGCCGCGTACTGGCTCTGGCGCTCGCCCGAGCTCGAGGCGCGTCAGGGAAACCCGAGCCTCGTGGTGCGACAGCTGACGATCCAGCGCGGTCTGATCACTGCGGCCGACGGTTCGGTGCTCGCGCGCAACCGGCGCGGGCGCCTCGAAGGCCGGACGATCTACGTCCGCCGGTATCCGACCGACGGCCTGCTGAGCCAGACCGTCGGCTACTCGACCGTCTCTCGCTCGCGCGCCGGCCTGGAGCGGTCGCATGAACGACTTCCTCACGGGGTCGAACGACAACCTCTCAACCGTGATCGATCGGATCACCGACAAGGTCAAGGGGCTCACCCAGCGGGGGAACTCGCTCGTCTTGACAGTGGACATGGCCGCACAGCGTGTGGCGATGGAGCAGCTCGCTGATGTCTGCGGCGCCGCGGTGGCGCTCGAGCCGGCGACCGGTCGGGTGCTCGCGATCGCATCCTCGCCGACCTACGACCAGAACCTCGTCGAGGACGACTTCGGCCGGATCCTGAGCCAGCAAGGGCCCTGCAGGCCCGCGGCTCCGCTGCTGAACCGCGCCAGCGCGGGCCTCTTCATCCCCGGCTCGACCTTCAAGGTCGTCACTGCGGCAGCCGCGCTCGAGTCCGGCGTCTACACGCCGGAGAGCGAGTTCGACGACAAGGGTTACTGCGAGCTCTACGGCAAGAGAGTCTTCAACTTCGCCGATCAGGAAGGCCCGGAGGTGTTCGGGCGCGTCACGCTCGCCGAGGCGCTCGAGCACTCGATCAACGCCGTCTTCTGCGACATCGGCAAGGAGCTCGGCCCGGAGCAGGTGCTCGAGACGGCCGAGAGGTTCGGCTTCTACGAGAAGCCCCCGCTGGAAACGCCCTCCGACGAGCGCGAGGCGAGCGGCCTCTACCGGCGGGGAGAGCTCTACCTCCCGAGCAACCCCAACGACGTCGATCCGGGTCGCCTCGCCTTCGGCCAGGAGCGCCTGCTCGTGACGCCCCTCCAAATGGCCATGGTGGCGGCCGGCGTCGCGAACGGCGGCAGCGTGATGCGGCCGTTCGTCGTCGACCGGATCCTGAAGCCGGACGGCTCGATCCTCACGAAGACGGGTCCCGATGAGTACAGCCAGGCGGTGAGCCCGACGACCGCGGCCGACCTGACCGCCATGATGGAGCTCGTCGTGGAGTCGGGCACGGGCACTGCGGCTCAGATCCCTGGCATACGCGTCGCCGGCAAGACCGGGACGGCCGAGACCGGGCGCGAGGGCCAGAACGACGTCTGGTTCATCGGCTTCGCCCCGGCCGACAACCCGCAGGTGGCGGTCGCCGTCGCCCTGTCCGATCAGGCCGCGACCGGCGGCGCCGTCGCCGCGCCGATCGCGAGAGCCCTCATGGAGACCCTGCTCCGGGATGTCGCGTAGCCTGTTTGTTCCCGTGATTTGCTGATGGCCCGCCTCTCCGACACGCTCATAGACACGATCTTCGACGGCCGGTACCGCATCGTCCGGCGGCTCGGCGCGGGCGGCATGGCGAACGTCTACCTGGCTCAGGACACGGAGCTCGGCCGGCCGGTCGCGATCAAGATCCTGAACGACCGCTACGCGAACGACGACCTGTTCGTCGAGCGCTTTCACCGCGAGGCGAAGTCCGCAGCAAGCCTCTCGCACCCGAACATCGTCTCGATCTACGACCGCGGCGAAGCCGAGGGCACGTACTACATCGCCATGGAGGTGATCGACGGGAACAGCCTCAAGGAGGCGATTCGCGCCAGCGGACGGCTCCGGCCCGCACAGGCGATCGCGTACACGCGACAGATCCTGTCCGCACTGCGCTTCGCGCACCGCAACGGGATCATCCACCGGGACATCAAGCCGCACAACATCCTGATCGGCCCCGAGGAGCGGCTGAAGGTGACGGACTTCGGAATCGCCCGGGCGGGCGCCTCCCAGATGACGGAGACCGGCTCGATCATGGGCACGGCGCAGTACCTCGCCCCGGAACAGGCGCGGGGTGCTCAGGTCACCGCCGCCGCAGATCTGTACTCGGTCGGGATCGTGCTCTACGAGATGCTCACCGGTGAGGTGCCGTTCACCGGCGACACCCCGGTGGAGATCGCGATGAAGCACCTCAACGAGCCGCCCCGGCCGCCGTCCTCCCGGGCGCCCGGAATCCCGGCCGACCTCGACCGCGTCGTCGTTCGAGCGCTGGCCAAGAGCCCGGACGATCGCTACGCGAGCGCCGAGGAGCTCGACTCGGACCTCGCGCGGATCGAAGCCGGGCTCCCGGTCGCGCAGGAAACAGCCGAGGCGGCAACCGCCGTGCTCGCCGGAGCCGGTGTCGCCCCGACGCAGGTGCTCCGCCGTCCCGAGGCGCCGCCGCAGCCGCCGCGCACGCCCCCGCCACCGCCCTACGACCCCTACGACCGGGCACGGAAGAAGCGCTCGATCTGGCCCTGGCTGCTCGTGATCCTGCTCGTCGCGGGCGCGGCTGTCGCGGGCTGGTACGTCTATCAGCGGGTCCAGGACCGCCTCGAGGAATCGGAGCCGGTACCGGTACCCCTCGTCGTCGGGATCAAGCAGCAGCTCGCGATCCAGAAGATCGAGGCGGAGGGCCTGACGGCCACGGTGCAGAGATCGGCCTCGGACGAGGTTCCGGCGGGCATCGTCATCCAGCAGAGCCCCGAGCCCGGGACACGGATCTCGAAGGGCGAGGAGGTGACGATCGTCGTCTCGACCGGCGTCGAGCAAGTGAAGGTGCCCAAGGTGTCCGGCTTGCCGGTCGACAACGCGATTCAGACCCTGAACGACGTGGGCCTCGAGGCCCAGGTCGAGGGAGGCCTTCTCCGAGAAGGTCGAGGCGGGCGTCGTCATCTCCCAGGATCCGAAACCGGGCGAGACGCTTCCCAAGGGCTCGACCGGTCACGATCCGGGTCTCGCGCGGAATCGAGACCGTGACCGTGCCCGACGTTCTCCAGCAGGCCCAGGAGAGCGCCGAGGCGGAGCTCCGGGACGCGGGGCTCGAGCCGAGCGTCGTCGTCGTCGAGAGCGACCAGCCGGCCGGGCTCGTGATCTCCCAGAGCCCCGACCCCGGAGTGACGGTGAACAAGGGGAGCAAGGTCGAGATCGGCGTCTCCCAGGGCCCGCCGCCGGTCGCATCCGTCCCCGGTGTCATCGGCCTCGACGAGGGAAGCGCAGCGCAGACGCTGAGCGACGCGGGATTCGAGGTCGTGACCGAGGACATCCCGACCCTGAACCCCGACGAGGACGGCCTCGTCATCGACCAGGATCCGCTCGAAGGGGCCGAGGTCGACCCGGGATCGACGGTGACGATCTTCGTCGCCCGCTTCCCGATCGGCGACGGTTGAGCCAGGGCTCCGGTCAACACCGCCTGCGCGTCGCCGTCCTGATGGGCGGCCGCTCGAGCGAGCACGAGATCTCGCTCGCCTCCGGCACGTCGATTCTCGCGGGCCTCGCGGAGGCAGGCTACGACGCCGTTCCGATCGAGATCGGCCGCGACGGATCATGGGCGTTGCCGCCCCAGGCCGCGGGCGGGGAGCTGGAGGCGCCCGGCCGGCCGGATGCTGTATCCGCGTCCGTGCCGATCCCCTCAACCACGGCCGGCCCGGCGCCCTTCGGGGCGATCGACGTCGTCTTCCCCGCGCTCCACGGCCCGTTCGGCGAGGACGGAACGGTTCAGGGCCTGCTCGAGCTGGCGGGCATCCCCTACGTCGGCCCGGGCGTCGCCGCCTCGTCGGTGGCCATGGACAAGGACCTGTTCAAGGCCGTGATGCGCGCAAACGACATCCCGGTGACGCGGAGCGTGACGCTCCGGCGCGAGCTCGACAGCTCGGTCAACCCATTCGGCTACCCGGTTGTCGTCAAGCCCGCCCGGCTCGGATCGAGCGTCGGGATCTCGATCGTTCGACGCCGCGGAAGAGCTCGAGGCCGCAGTGGAGCTCGCCTTCCGCCACGACGAGAAGGTGCTCGTCGAGGAGTTCGTGGCCGGAGTCGAGGTCGAATGCAGCGTGCTCGGGAACGAGCAACCGATGGCGTCGGTCGTCGGCGAGATCGTGCCGCTCGCGTGTGACTGGTACGACTTCTCCTCGAAGTACGACGACGGAGGCATGGAGCTCGTGGTTCCCGCGCGGATCTCACCGTCGCAGGCGGCCCGCGCCCAGGAGCTCGCTGTCAGCTCCTTCGTCGCCTGCGACTGCGAAGGCATGGCCCGGGTCGACCTGTTCGTCGACGAGAGCGGCGAGGTGCTCGTCAACGAGCTGAACACGATCCCCGGATTCACCAGCACGTCGGTGTACGCGAAGCTCTTCGAAGCGACCGGCATCGGCTACCCCGAGCTTCTGCACCGCCTGGTCGAGCTCGCCCTCGAGCGCCACGAGCGCCGCCGGTCGCTTCGCTACTGACCCACCGCCCTCCGTGCGGACGCCGTTCTGCTCCGACGGCCCACACGAGATCGACCTCCGTGGGGGCCAGACCCCGGGGGGCGGGTGCGAGAAGGCCTCTACGCCAGGACGGCGTCGAGCGACTCCTCGAAGACGTCGAGCGCCTCGTCGAGCTCGGCGTCGGCGATGACGAGGGGGACGAGCACCCGGATGCAGTTCCCGTGGATGCCCGCCTTCAGCAGCAGCAGGCCACGAGCCGTGGCTGCTTCGGCGACCGCTGTTGCGAGCTCTGGCGCGGGCTCCCTCGTCGCCCGGTCGCGCACCAGCTCGATCGCCAGCATGGCGCCGAGGCCGCGGACGTCGCCGATCGCCGCATGGCGCTCCTGCCAGCGTTCCATGCGACCTCGGATCTCAGCACCGACGACGGCCGCCCGCTCGGCGAGCCCCTCGTCGCGGATCGTGTCGAGGACGGCGATCGCCGCCGCGCACGCCACCGGGTTGCCTGGGAACGTGCCACCGATCGCGCTGTCGGGCACCCGGTTCATGATCGCCGCCCGGCCGATCACGCCCGAGAGCGGAAGCCCGCCGGCGATCGACTTTGCCACCGTCATCAGATCGGGCTCGACCCCGTAGTGCTCCATCGCGAACAGCTTGCCCGTGCGGCAGAAGCCGGTCTGAACCTCGTCCGCCACCAGCAGGATCCCGTGCTCGTCGCAGATCCGGCGGAGACCCCGGACGAACTCGGGCGGCGCCACGGTGAAGCCGCCCTCACCCTGGACCGGCTCGAAGACGATTGCTGCGACCTGCTCGGCGGCGACGCGCGTCGTGAACGCCTGCTCGAGCTCCGCGAGCGCCTCCTTCGCGTCGGGCCCGCGGTAGGAATCGGCGAACGGCACGCGGTAGACCTCCGGCGCGAAGGGGCCGAGGCCCGCCTTGTAGGGGTGGGTCTTCGAGGTCAGGGTCATCGCCATCAACGTTCGGCCGTGGAAGGCGCCGTCGAAGGCGACGATGCCGGGGCGGCCGGTCGTCACGCGGGCGATCTTGACGGCGTTCTCGACCGCTTCGGCGCCCGAGTTGAAGAGCGCCACGCGCGCGTCCGGGATCGGGACGAGCTCGACGAGCCGCTCCGCCAGCTCGACGTAGCTCTCGTACGGAAGCACCGTGAAGTCGGTGTGCGTGAACCGGGCCAGTTGCTCGGACGCCGCCGCGACGACCCGAGGTGCCGCGTGTCCGACGTTCATCACGCCGACGCCGCCGGTGAAGTCGACGAATACGTTCCCGTCGACGTCGGTGACGATCGCTCCCTTCGCATCCGCCACGACGACCGGAAGATAGATCGAAAGCGGTTCGGCAACGACGCGCCGCTTGCGTTCGAGAATCTCCGTCGACCGCGGCCCGGGGAGTGGCGTCCGGACCGAGATGACGCGTTGCCTGACCATGCGGGGAAGCAGCTTATAGATTGCCCCTGTGGTTCTCTCCGACCGCACGATCCGCCGCCTGCTGGCCGACGGTCGCATCGGAATCGACCCGTTCGACGAGCATCTGATCCAGCCGTCGAGCGTCGACGTCCGCATCGACCGCTACTTCCGGGTGTTCCGAAACTCCCGCTACCCGTACATCGACGTCAAGCAGCAGATGGAGGAGCTGACAGAGCTCGTCGAGACGACCGACGACGAGGCCTTCATCCTCCACCCCGGCGAGTTCGTGCTCGCGTCGACGCTCGAGAGGATCACCCTGCCCGACGACCTCGTTGCCAGGCTGGAGGGTAAGAGCTCGCTCGGCCGCCTCGGCCTGCTCATTCACTCGACCGCCGGCTTCATCGACCCCGGCTGGGATGGACACGTCACCCTCGAGCTCTCGAACGTCGCCAATCTGCCGATCACGATCTACGTCGGTATGGCGATCGGCCAGCTCTCGTTCGTGCAGCTCACCGAGCCCGCCGAGAAGCCGTACGGCAGCGCCGAGGTCGGGTCGAAGTACCAGGGACAGACGGGCCCCACACCAAGCCGCTACTGGAAGAACTTCACGACGTGATCCTCCTTACCGGCGGAACTGGGTTCGTCGGCGCGCGGATCGCGGCTGCCCTGAGAGACGACGGCCGAGACGTTCGCTGCCTGGTGCGTAGCCGAGAGCGGGGAGCGCCGCTCGAACGCATCGGCTGCGAGCTGATCGAGGGAGACGTCACCGATGCGGAGAGCCTCGCGAGGGCCGTCCGCGGTTGCGGCGGCGTCGTCCACCTCGTTTCGATCATCTCCGGCGCGCCCGCCGATTTCGAGCGGATCATGGCTCGTGGCACCGCCGACCTCACGGCGGCGGCGAGCGCGGCGGGAGTCTCGCGCTTCGTGCTGATGAGTGCGCTCGGCCTCGACGATCCGGGTGCGGACCAGATCCCGTACTACCGCGCGAAGCTCGCCATGGAGGAGGCGGTCGCCGGCTCGGGGATCCCCTCGGTCACGCTGAGGCCGAGCTTCGTCTTCGGCCCGGGCGGAGGCGCGTTGGCCAGCTTCGCCCGTATCGCCCGGCACTCGCCTGTCATTCCGGTGATCGGCCCCGGAACCCAGCGCATCCAGCCCGTCTGGATCGACGATCTCGCCCTCTGTGTGTCGCGGGCGCTCGGCACGCCGCCTGAAGGCGGCGTCTTCGAGGTGGCCGGGCCCGATGTGGTCACGTGGAACGAGCTCTGGCTTCGGATCGCACGCACGCTCGGCAAGCGGCGCCGTCTGTTCCACGTTCCGTTCGGGCTCGCGCGGACGCCGGCGGCGATCCTCGAACGACTGCCGAGCCCGCCTCTGACACGGGACCAGCTCACGATGCTCGAGCTGGGCGACAACGTCTGCGACCCGGCGCCCGCCGCGGCGGCGTTCGGCGTCGACCTGCTGCCGCTCGACGAGCAGCTCGACCGCTCGATCGTGCGTTGAGAACGTACGAGGGGGCCGGTCTCCCGGCCCCCTCGTCGGAAAATCTCGCCTGAATTTCGTAGGAGCGTTTCAGCCCCCGACGCTGGCTAGGCGATTCCCCGTAGGTCCTGGGGACACGCCCCTACGAGCGAGTACCTCCACTGCCCGTACTGTCGCATTCGCTCAAGTCCGGATCACCTCCTTTCCGTGGTACCGCCATCATAGACAGCCGGACAGGACGACCGAAAGCTCGAGGCCGCGGTCGAGCGGGAGCGTCAAACTCGAGAGGGTTGGGTCCTCCTGACGCGCCCTGCTGTAGGCGGCCAGAGTGCCGGCATGAGACGTGACGTTGTCGGCGACAATCAGGCCTCCCCGCTCTACCCGACCACGAGCGAGCGCGAACAGCCGCTCGTAGTCGTCCTTCTCGGCATCGAGGAAGACGACGTCGAACACATCGTCGAGACGCTCGAGACTCTCGAACGCATCGCCCTCGACGAGCTGTGCCCATTCGTCCAGCCCGGCGTCCGCGACGTTTCGCCGCCAGGCCTGGCACTTCGCCGGGTCGCGCTCGAGGGAGACGACGTGTCCACCCAGCATGCGGGCTCCGGCAGCGAGCCAGATCGTCGAGTATCCCCGCGAGCCGCCGATCTCGAGCACGTCGCAACCCGCCTGCGGAGCGACGAGCGACAACAGGAACCGCCCAGTCGTCGGTGCGACCTGGCGGGAGCGAAGCGATGCCGCAACCCCTTCCGCGCGCTCGCGAGCATCCTCTTCCTCGAGGCGGGCGAGGGTAGCCGTAACGCGGTCGTCGATCACCTAGGGGATCTCGAGCTTGATCATGCCGTCCTCGACCCACGCCCGGTACGTCTGGACCGGGAGGTAGGCCGGGAGGGTCCGCGGACGTCCGGAGCACACCTCGAACTCCGAGCCGTGGCGCGGGCAGACGACGACGCCGCGGTCTGCGTCGAACTCGCCTTCGGCGAGCGGCCCGTCATCGTGCGAGCAGCGATCCTCGATCGCACAGAGTGTCCCGCCGATGTTGAACACGCCGATCCCGAAGCTCCCCTCGGGGACGATCCTCACCGCACCCGGCGGGAGATCGTCCGCCGGGCAGACATCGATCACACGAACCATCTACGAGATCTCGAGCTCTTCGAGCCCTGCCCACTCCTCGGGAAGCGGCGTCCCCTTCGCACGGTGGAGGGCGACCTTCAGCACGCCGAGGCCGAGCAGCGCGCACTTCAGCCTGATCGGGCTCAGCGGCACATGGATCTCCTCGAGCAGGTCGTCCTTCGTGAGAGCGGCGACCTCCTCGGCGGTCCTGCCCTCGACCATCTCCATCAACATCGACGTCGCGGCCTGACTGATCGCGCAGCCACGCCCCTCGAAGGCGACGTCCTCGATCCGGCTGCCTCCGTCGAAGCGAACCGTGATCGCGACCTCGTCCCCGCAGAGCGGGTTCTGCCCCTCGGCTCTCGCGTCGCAAGGCTCGAGCGACCCATAGCCCCGCGGGTTCTTGTAGTGGTCGAGAATGACCTCGCGGTAGAGGTCGTCACTCATGCGAAGGTGTTGCGGACGCGGGCGAGGCCCTCGACCAGCCGGTCGATCTCGCCGGGAACGGTGTAGAGGTAGAAGCTCGCCCGGGTCGTCGCGGTGACGCCGTAGTGATCCATGATCGGCTGGGTGCAGTGATGACCTGCCCGGACCGCGACGCCTTCGGAGTCCAGAATCTGAGCCACGTCGTGGGGGTGGACGCCGTCGACCTCGAACGAGACGATTCCGCCGCGGCGCTCGGCCGGCGGGCCGAAGATCCGCACGTACGGCAGCTCGGCCAGCCGGGCGAACGCATAGTCGGTGAGCTCGCGCTCGTGCCGCTCGATCGCCGCCAGGCCGAGGGAGCTCAGGTAGTCGATCGCCGTACCGAGGCCGAACGCCTCGGCGATCGGCGGCGTGCCCGCCTCGTACTTGTAGGGAAGGTCGGCCCAGCTCGTGTGCTCGGCCGTGACCTTGCGGATCATCGAGCCTCCGAGCTCGTACGGCGACATGCGCTGCAGCAGCTCCTGCCGGCCCCAGACGACCCCGATTCCCGTTGGAGCGAGCATCTTGTGGCCCGTGAAGGCGAGGAAGTCGCAGCCGAGCTCCTGGACGTCGACCGGGCGGTTCGGCACAGCCTGACAGGCGTCGACGACCATGACGGCATCGCGCTCGTGCGCCCAGGCCGCCAGCTCGGCGACCGGATTGACGGTACCGAGCGTGTTCGAGATGTGTGCGCTCGCCACAAGCTTGACACGGCCGCGCCGCTCGATCTCCCCGAGCGCCTCGAGGACGATCTCACCGGCGTCGTCGATCGGGATGACTGCGAACTCGGCGCCCGTCCTCTTCGCGATGTACTGCCACGGGACGAAGTTCGAGTGGTGCTCGAGCTCCGTCGTGATGACGACGTCGCCGGGCCCGAGATTGTCGAGGCCCCAGGCGTAGGCGACGAGATTGAGCCCCTCGGTTCCGTTCCGGACGAAGATCACCTCGCGCGCGGAGGGGGCGTTGATCAGGGCGCGCACCTTCTCGCGGGCACCTTCGTAGCCCGCGGTCGCCCGCTCGCCGAGCTCGTAGACGGCACGATGGACGTTCGCGTAGGACGTTTCGTAAAACGAACGCATCGCATCAAGCACTTGCCGGGGCTTCTGCGAGGAGTTCGCAGAGTCGAGGTAGGCAAGCGGCTTGCCGTCTCGCTCGGCCTCGAAAACGGGGAAGTCGAGACGTATGCGACTGGCGTCGAGTGCGGAGACGGGCGCAACCTCGGTCATGGACTCATGGTACCGGGACGTCCGTCGCACTCTCGCCCCGCAGGAAGGACGGGATGAAACGGTCGTCCATGAGCGCGAGCCCGGCGATCGCGAGAAACGCCCCGCCGATCGAGCAGAGAACGACGCCCGCGCTCGGGATCGCCAGCTCGAAGAAATCGCGCGTGAACTCGAACGTCAGGAAGAGGCAGTAGATCGCGAACAGCACGGCGCACAGCACGCCGACGGCGGTCGCGCGAGTTCGTCCGGACGCTTCGAGAACGAGGATGTAGTAGAGGCCGACGATGACGAGCACGGTGACCGCCACGGTGCGCGAGGGAATGAGCCCGAGGTCCAGCACCTCCGAGGCGAACAGGTAGCTGGCTGCGACGCCAAGGCCGGCGGCGGTACCGGCCGGAATCGCGAAACTCGCAACCTCGCGTAAGAACCGCGGTGAGCGCCACGGTCCCGAGCTGGGCGCGAGGGCGAGGAAGAGACCTGGGATGCCGATCGTCAGGGTGGCGACGAGCGTCAGGTGCCGCGGGAGCACCGGGTATTCCTGTTCGGTGATCCCGATCGTCAGGATCAGGAAGGCGGCGAACGCCGACTTCGTGACGAACAGCTTGGTCACCCGCTGGAGGTTCCGGAGCACCTTGCGGCCCTCGGCGACCATCGGCGGCACAGCTGCGAAATCGCCGCGAACGAGCACGATGTCGGCGACGCTCTTCGCCATTTGCGAGCCCGTTCCCTGGGCGATAGCAAGCCGCGCCTTCTTCAGTGCGGGTACGTCGTTGACGCCGTCGCCGACCATCGCCACGTAGTGGCCCGCCTCGGTCAGCGTTTCGACGACCCGCTGCTTCCCCTCGGGCGAGATACGTCCGATCACCGTCGTCTCGAGGACCGCCCGCCTGAGCGCATCCGCATCCTCCGGAAGCGTGCGTCCGTCCAGCGGCGGTCCCGCCGACGGGATGCCAGCGTCCGCGGCGACGGCCGCGACGGTGATCGGGGCATCACCGGAGATCACCTTCAGCTGCACGCCCTGGCCGATGAAGTACTCGACCGTCTCCCGCGCGTCCGGTCTCAGTCGCTCGGTCAGGACGACCAAGCCGAGCGTCGTGAGCCCATCCGGCGGCCCCTGGCTCGGATTCGTCGAGACGTCGATCTCGGCGAGTGTCGACGTCGACTGCCCGATGGCGACGACACGCCGGCCGGCTTCCTGCTCGTCTCGCGCCCGCTCCGTCAGCGCCCCCAGAGGGAACAGCTCCGGCGCACCGAGAACGAACGCGGCCGAACCGATACGGACGGCGCTCCAGCGCCGCCGCGACGAGAACGGCACCTCGGACGAAACCGGCTCAGCCGGGCCCTCGAACGCCGTTCCGATCGCCTCGAGAGTGGTGTTTCGCGAGCTCACACTCGCGGCATATCGGCCGAGCACGTGCGCGAGCGCCTCCGTCTCGACCCCCTCGGCGGGCACCGCTTCGGTGACCTCGAGCGCGTTCTCCGTCAGGGTCCCCGTCTTGTCGAGGAGGATCATCTCCGCGGCCGCGAGAGACTCGATCGCATTGAGCTGCTGCGCCAGGGCGCCGCGGCGGGCCATGCGCAGGGCCGCGACCGCAAACGTCAGGCTGGTGAGGAGGATCAACCCTTCGGGGACGAGGGTGACGACCGCGGCGACAGCCGTGGGAACCGCCTCCGAGAGCGGGGTCTTCTGCGTCCAGAGCGAGTACCCGAGCATCGCCCCCAGCGGAACCATGATTCCGACGAGCGTGAGCAGGAGCAGGTTCAGCGAGTGCTCGAGCGGCGAGCGCGGGTGGCGGAACGAGCGGGCGACATCCGCGACCTTCTCCGCGTAGCTGCCGGCTCCGACCGCCGTGACCGTATACAGCCCGGAGCCCTCCGCGGCGAACGATCCCGACCGCACCTCATCGCCCGTGTGCCGGGGCACGGCGTGCGACTCGCCGGTGAGGATCGACTCGTCGAGCGTCAGGCCCGCGCTCTGTTCGAGCTGTCCGTCGGCGACGAGCTGGTCGCCGGCCTGGATCCGAACGAGATCGCCGGCGACGACCTGATCGACGCCGACCTGGCGCTGCCTGCCGCCTCGAATCACCGTAGCCGTCGGCGCGACGAGCGCGGCCAGCTGGTCGAGTGCCCGCTTCGCCCGCGCTTCCTGAATGATCCCGATTCCCGAGTTCGCGACCAGGATCGCGATGAACAGCGCGTCCTCCCAGTGGCCGAAGACGAACGTCGCGACGCCGGCGACGACGAGGATCAGGTTGAAGACGGTGAAGACGTTTGCCCGGACGATGCTCGCGTAGGAGCGGCTCGTCTGCGCCGGCTCCTGGGGACCACGGAGCTCGAGCAGCCGCGCTGCTTCGGCCTCGGAGAGACCGTGCGCCGTTCGGGGAAGCGTCGGAGGGAGGCTCGTCTCGGTCACGTGCTCCACGCGCGACGCTACCAGCCCGCGCCGCCCAATCTTCTCCACGATACGGCGCTACGCTCATCGAGGATGAGCCAGCTCCCCACCGAGCGCGTGGCCAGAGCCGCCCAGGAGGCGGGCCGCGACGCTGCACGCCCGGTACGTCCACCGGCTGCTCGGATCGCCGATCCGGTCGGTCGACGGGAAAGGGCATGACCGAGACCTTCCTCGTCTGTGCCGTCGCCACCATCCTGGTCATCCGGCTCTTCCTGATCGCTACCGGCTACCCGCAGCTCGGGGGCAACGGCCTCCACGTCGCGCACCTGCTGTGGGGTGGCGCGCTCATGGTCGCCGGGACCATCCTCATGCTCTCCCTCATCACCGATGCCTCACGCTGGGTGGCGGCCGTTCTCGGTGGAGTGGGCTTCGGGCTCTTCATCGACGAGATCGGCAAGTTCGTGACGAGCGACAACAACTACTTCTTCAGGCCGACCTTCGCTCTCATCTACGTCGCGCTGGTCATCATCTGGCTCGCGACGCGGGCGCTGCTCACCCACAAGCAGCTGACACAGACCGAGGCGCTCGCGAACGCGCTCGACCTGCTCAAGGAGGCCGCCAGCCGCGACCTCAACGAGGACCAGCGCCTGCGCGCGCCTCGCCCTCCTCGACCGGAGCGACCAGGGCGATCCGCTCGTCCGCCAGGTGCGCGAGCTTCTGCACCGAGATCGACACGATTCCGACGCCGGCACCGCTCGCCACCACCCGGTTGCTCCACCGCCTGCGCGACTGGTACTGGCGGAAGACGGCGAAGCGCTGGTTCAAGACCCTGCTCACCGTCGTGTTCGTGCTCCTCACCGTGGGGATGCTCGCCCGGGTGGCCGAGCTCGGCTCGGACATCGCGGATGCGATCAACGCCACGTCATCGCTCCTTCGAGCAGCTCAACGCCGAGATCAACCACGGACAGCGGCTCGGATTCTCGGGCTGGGCAACGCTCGCGTCGAGCTCGATCGTCGCCGTTCTCTACTCCGTCGGCGTCTTCAAGCTGATCCGCCGCTCGCGACTCGAGGCCTACCGGTGGTTCGAATGGGGGCTCATCGTCTCGATCTTCGTCGTCCAGGTGTTCGACTTCGCCGACGAGGAGCTCGGGGCGATCGCCACCCTGCTCTTCAATATCATCCTGCTCGTCACTCTCCGCGCGATGATGGCCGAGGAGCGCCGCCGGGCACGGATTGCCAGCGTAGAAGCGGGGCAGAGCGAGTTCGCAGCGACTGCCACGGCGCCGGCGGGCTGACCCGCCGTCTAGCTCTAGGCCTCAGGTATCCGCGAGTCGAGCGCGTGCGCGACGGCGTCGCGGACCGGCTCGAGCTCGATCCGATCGAGCACGTCCTGGAAGAACCCGCGCACGATCAGGCGCTCGGCCTCGGCACGTGAGAGACCGCGCGCCATGCAGTAGAAGAGCTCGTCACGGTTCACCGGGCTCGACGTCGCACCGTGTGTGCACCGCACGTCGTTGGCGAGGATCTCGAGCCCCGGGATCGAGTCCGCGTGCGCCTGCTGGGAGAGAATCAGGTTGCGGTTCTCCTGGTAGGCGTTCGTCTTCTGGGCGTCCGGCTCGACACGGATCATCCCCCGCCAGACGGCGGTCGCCGAGTCACGCAGCGCACCCTTGAACGCGAAGTCCGAGGTCGTGTGCGGGGCGGCGTGCTCCTGGAACGTGTCGTAGTCGAGATGCTGGGAGCCGTCGGCGAAGTACGCGCCCGTCACGCGTGAGGTGGCGCCCGGCCCGGCGAGATCGTTCTCGATCCGGATCTTGCCCTTCTTCGAGCCGAAGCCGCCGGCGACCCAGTCGAGCTCGGCGTCACGGTCGACGCGTGCGCGGTGAGAGGCGAAGTGCCACGTCTCGAGCGAGAGGTTCTGGATCGAGACGTACTCGAGCTTGGCCGCCTGGCCGACGAACAGCTCGGCGGCCACGTTCGTGTAGGCAGGCAGGTCCGGCGACTCGGAGACCTCCTCCTCGATGAGCGAGAAGCGGCTCTCCTCCTCTGCGACGACGAGCAACCGCCAGAACGAGGCACCGCCGGGTGCTGAGCTCGTGAAGCGGACATAGAGCGGTCGTTCGAGCTGAACGCGCTTCGGGACGTGGACGAGCAGGCCGTGCTTCCAGAGCGCAGCGTTCTGGGCCGTGAACTTGTCCTCGGCACCGACGAGAGCACCGAGCAGCTCGTGATCCTCGAGCGGCGCGAACGTCACCCCGGCAGGCGCCTCGACGATCTCGACCCCGGCCTCGCTGACGAACGCCGTCCCGGCGGTGTCCAGCTTCAGCATCGAGTCCGGCCTGGCGTCCGACCCGGAGACGCCGGGATCGTACTCGTCGGGGTCGAAGCCCGCGAGGTCGGTGAACCGCCAGTGCTCGTCCTTCGTGGACGGGAGGGGAAGCGCTTCGTAGCGCTCGATCAGGTCAGTCCTGCCCATATGGCTCGTACCGGTGATGAAGCATGAGGTCATTTCCGTCGGGATCGCGGAAGAACGCCATATGGCAGACACCGGTGTCGAGGACGTCGCCCTCGAACTCGACGCCCTTCGCCTCGAGCGCTACACGCACGGCCGTGACATCGTCGACGCGCGAGGGCGATGTGGCCGTTCCGCTGCGGGGCGAACTCGAATCCGAAGTTGGCCGGCTCCCAGATCCCGAAACACGTGTCCCCGGCCCAGAACTCGCTCTCGCCGTGCTCGTCGGGCCGCAAACCCAGCGTCCCGACGTAGAACTCGCGCGAGCGCTTCCAGTCGGTGGACGGGACGGCGACGAAGTCGACGCCCGTCACACGACTAGCCATCAACCGACTGACCCTTCCATCTGCAGCTGGATCAGGCGGTTCATCTCGACGGCGTACTCGAGCGGCAGCTCCTTCGTGATCGGCTCGACGAAGCCCGAGACGATCATCGCGCTGGCCTCGTCCTCGGACAGGCCGCGGCTCATCAGGTAGAAGAGCTGCTCCTCGCCGATCTTCGAGACCGTCGCCTCGTGCTCGGTGAAGACGTTCTCCGACTCGTCGACGCGGATGTAGGGGTAGGTGTCCGAGCGAGACTCCTCGTCGAGGATGAGCGCGTCGCACACGACCTTGGACTTCGCACCCTTGGCGCCCTTCGCGACCTCGAGCAGACCGCGGTAGCCGGCCCGGCCGCCGTTCCTCGAGATGGACTTGGACGTGATCACCGAGGAAGTGTTCGGCGCGACGTGGACGCACTTGCCGCCCGCGTCCTGGTGCTGGCCCTGGTTCGCGAAGGCGATCGAGAGCACCTCGCCGTGGGCCCGCTCGCCCATCAGCCAGATCGCCGGGTACTTCATGGTCAGCTTCGAGCCGAGGTTGCCGTCGACCCACTCCATGGTGGCGTCCTTGTAGGCAACCGCGCGCTTCGTGACGAGGTTGTAGACGTTCGTCGACCAGTTCTGGATGGTCGTGTAGCGGCAACGGCCGCCGTCCTTGACGATGATCTCGACGACCGCGGAGTGCAGCGAGTCGGTCGAGTAGATCGGTGCGGTGCAGCCCTCGACGTAGTGCACGTATGCGCCCTCGTCGACGATGATCATGCGTCCGCTCGAACTGGCCCATGTTCTCGGCGTTGATGCGGAAGTAGGCCTGGAGCGGCATCTCGATCTTCACGCCCGGGGGTACGTAGATGAACGAGCCGCCCGACCACACGGCCGAGTTGAGGGCCGCGAACTTGTTGTCGTTCTGCGGAATGACGGTGCCGAAGTACTGCTTGACGAGCTCCTCGTGCTCCCGCAGGCCGGAGTCCATGTCGAGGAAGATCACGCCCTGCTTCTCGAGCTCCTCCTGGAGCTTGTGGTACACGACCTCGGACTCGTACTGGGCGCCGACGCCGGCGAGGTACTTCTTCTCGGCCTCGGGGATCCCGAGCCGGTCCCAGGTGTTCTTGATGTCGGGCGGCAGGTCCTCCCAGGTGTTGGCCTGCTTCTCGGTCGGCTTCAGGTAGTAGAAGATGTTCTCGAAGTCGATCTCGGCCAGGTTGCCGCCCCAGGTCGGCATCGGGCGGGCGCGGAAGTACTCGAGCGACTTGAGCCGGAACGTGCGCATCCACTCCGGCTCGTTCTTGTGCTCGGAGATCTCCGCGACGACCTCGGGAGTCAGGCCGCGCTTCGACTTGAAGACGGAGATCTCGGGGTCGTGGAAGCCGTACTTGTAGTCGTTGCCGATGCCGGCGACGACTTCGGTCTCGGACGTGGTCATCAGGAAGCACCTCCGACTGCCTCGGGCAGGAAGGCGTCGTAGCCCTCCGCCTCCAGCTTGTGGGCGAGCTCGGGCCCGCCGCTCTCGACGATTCGCCCGTCCACGAACACGTGGACGAAGTCAGGCTCGATGTAGTTCAGGATTCGCTGGTAGTGAGTGATCACGAGGGCCCCGGTGTCGGATCCGGCGAGCTTCCGAACGCCCTCGGCGACGATCTTCAGCGCGTCGATGTCGAGCCCGGAGTCGGTCTCGTCGAGCACGGCCATGCGAGGCTTCAGCATCGCCATCTGGAGAATCTCGACGCGCTTCTTCTCGCCGCCCGAGAAGCCCTCGTTCAGGTAGCGGCTCGTCATCTCGCGCGGCACCCTGAGCTCCTCCATCGCAGCCGTCAGGTCCTTGCGGAACTCTGCCACCGAGACCGGGTCGTCCTCCCCGCCGTTGCGCGCCTTGCGCACCGCGTTCACCGCGGAGCGCAGGAACTGGGCGACGCTCACGCCGGGAACGGCGTGCGGATACTGGAAGGCGAGAAAGAGCCCGAGCTGGGCCCGCTCGTCGGCCTCCATCTCGACGATGTTCTCGCCGTCGAGCAGGATTTCGCCCTCGGTGATCTCGTAGGCCGGATGCCCCATGAGCGCATACGCGAGCGTGCTCTTGCCGGAGCCGTTCGGGCCCATGACCGCGTGGATCTCGTTCGGGTTCACGGTCAGGTCGACGCCGCGGACGATCTCGGTTCCGTCCTCGATGGCGACGTGCAGGTTCTTGATCTCGAAGAGCGCCAAGGGTCGCTCGCCCCTGTTTCGTCGGCCATTGTTTTTACGTCGTGCCCTTGTTTTTTACCATCCAGGCCGGGTAAAATCAACCGCGTGCAGGATACCGAGACGCGAATCCACCGAGCGCTCTCGGACCCGAGCCGGGTTCGGGTTCTCGAGGCGCTTCGCGCCGCGCCGGCGCCGCTCGACGCGTCGCAGCTCGCGCAGGAGGTCGGCCTCCACCCGAACACGGTGCGGTCGCATCTGCGGGTGCTCGGCCGAGGCCGGCCTCGTCGTCGCGAGGCCGGAGGAGCGGCATCGCCGGGGACGGCCGCGGCTGGTCTACGACGCGACCGCCGAGGCACGACAGGTCGGCGAATCGGCCGGCTACAGGCTCCTGGCGGAGATCCTCGCCAGCCATCTGGCCGGATCCGGGCAGGACTCCGCCGAGCAGGCCGAGGCGGCAGGGCGTTCCTGGGGGCGGTACCTCGTCGACCGTAATCCGCCGCACGCGAGCTCGTCCGCCGAGCAGGACATCGAGGCGGTCATCGGGCTGCTCGACGAGTTCGGCTTCGACCCCTCGCTCGAGCCCGACACGGACGGGCACACGCTTCTGATGCAGCACTGCCCCTTCGGCGAGGTGGCGGACTCCTACCGGAAGATCGTCTGCTCGGTGCACCTGGGCCTGATGCAGGGCGCGCTCTCCGAGCTGGGGGCGCACGTCGAGGCTGACCGGCTGACGCCGTTCGTGCGGCCAGGCGTTTGCGCCGCGCACCTCGAAGAAGTCGCGTAGCCGGGGCGGACGAGTGCGGCGGGGCCGGTCAGGACCGGCCCCCACGCGAATAGACGGACAGACCGGCCCTGACGGGAACCCGATTGTAGGGGCGGGTCCTGACCCGCCCGCCTCTCTGAACCCCCTGGTGCGGGCCAAACCTCTCTGCGGCGCTTAACCCCGCCTTAACCGAGCGGCGCGGAGTACCCGCGACCCCTGTGGAGAACGTTGCTATTCTCGGCGCATGCCGAACATCAGCATCTGGGAGATCCTCCTGCTCCTGCTCGTGCTTCTACTCGTGTTCGGTCCGAAGCGACTACCGCAGATGGGCCGCTCGCTCGGCCACGGAATGCGGGAGTTCAAGGACTCGATCACGGGCAAGTCGAAGCCCGAGGAGGGGACGAGGAGGAAGAGGAGCCCGCGCAGCCGCAGCAGCCGGCGGTCGTCGCCGCAGCGGCTACAGCCGAGCACCGACCCGCCGCCGCCGCCGCTCCGGTAGCAGCTCCGGTCGAGACGCCGCAGACTCCCGAGCCCACCAAGAACGCCTCGAGCTAGCCGGGAGGGGCCTTGCGCCTTCCGCGTCGCCTCCGGTTCGGCGACCAGGTCACGCTGACCGAGCATCTCGACGAGCTGCAGGTCGCGCCTGATCGTCTCGCTCGTCGCCGTCGCGCTCGCGTTCGGCTTCGCGTACGGGTTCCGCCACCAGATCCTCGACGCGCTGAACAAGCCGCTCGAGGGACAGATCCCGATCACGCTCGGCGTAGCCGAGCCCTTCATGACGTCGTTCATGGTGAGCCTGTACGCCGCGCTCGCGGTGGCGCTGCCGATCATCGCCTACCAGCTGTGGGCGTTCATGGCGCCGGCTTTCGAGGAGAGGGACCAGAAGCTCATCTCGAGGCTCGTGGTCGTCGCAACGCTCCTCTTCGCGGGGGGCATTCTGTTCTCGTACTTCGTCGTCCTGCCCGCGGCGACGCCCTTCCTCCTCAACTTCGACTCGACGCAGTACAACATCCAGATCCGTGCGCGCGACTACTACTCGTTCGTCGCCATCACCTCGATTGCGGTCGGAATCCTCTTCGAGCTGCCGGTCTTCATCCTCGCTCTGACCCGCATAGGCGTGCTGAGCTCGGCGAAGCTGCGCAAGAACCGCCGGATCGGGATCGTCATCTGCTTCGCGATTGCCGTTGCGCTGCCGGGCATCGACCCGATCACGACCACCCTGCAGGCGGTGCCGCTCCTCATTCTCTTCGAGTCCTCGATCTGGTTATCAGCCTTCTTCGAGAAACGCTGGGCCGCCCAGGCCGAAGCCGCCGCGGCCGCCGAAGCCGAGGAGCTCGCTCGAAGCGGCACTGGCCAGACGTAAAGGCCTAAGTGGAGATCTACTCGGCCGACTGGGTCCTCCCGATCGAGGGCCCGCCGATCCCGCGCGGCGCCGTCGCGGTAGAGAACGGTCGCATTGCCGCCGTCGGCCCGGCCGACGAGCTCGGTGAGGGCGAGCACCACGACGGGCTGCGTGCTCTTCCCCGGCCTCGTCAACGCCCATACTCACCTCGAGTACGCCGTCTACGGCGGCTTCGGCGACGGCCTCTCCTTCGGGCCCTGGCTCGACGTTCACATCGAGCGCAAGCGCCGGCTGGAGTGGGAGGATGTCGTCGCGGTCGCCCGCCTCGGAGCCGCCATGTGCCTCGAATCAGGCGTCACCACGGTCGCGGACGCGAGCTTCAGCGGTGCGGCCGCGCCGGCTTGCGACGAGCTCGGGCTGCGCGCGATCGTGCACCTCGAGGTCTTCGGCAGCGACGTCCAGGCAGGAATCGACACCTTCGAGCGCCACAGGGAGCGGATCGCGCCCGCGCTCAGCGATCGGGTGACCCTCGGCATCTCGCCTCACGCCGCCTACTCGGTCGGCACCGAGCTGTTCGAAGCTGCGCTCGACCTCGGCCTGCCGGCGCAGACGCATCTCGCCGAGTCCGCGGACGAGATCGCGTTCCTGCGAGACGGCGAGGGGCCGGTCGCCCGAATTGCAGATCTATGCGGTGTGGGGTCTCCGGGCGTCGGCCCGGTCGAGCTGCTCGCGGCGAACGGACTGCTCCGCCCTTCGCTGACGGCAGCCCACTGTGTGAAGATCGGTCACGAGGAGATCGAAGGCCTCGCCCGAAGCGGCGTCGCAGTCGCCCACTGCCCGCGGTCGAACGCACAGCTCGGCTGTGGTGTGGCACCGGTCGCAGAGCTGCGCGCCGCCGGAGTCAGGGTCGGGCTCGGCACGGACAGCCCTGCGTCGGCGCCGTCGTTCGACATGTTCGAGGAGATGCGGGCGGCGCTTGCCCTGGCGCGCCTCCGGGCTACAGATCCGGCGGCGCTCGCCGCAGGCGACGTCCTCGAGCTCGCGACCCTCGGGTCGGCTCGTGCGATCGGCCTCGCACGACGAGATCGGATCGCTCGCGCCCGGGAAGCGGGCAGACCTGACGGTTCTCTCGCTCGAGGGCTCCGGGTACCTGCCCTGTGAAGATCCCGAGCTGGCGGTCGTGTTGTCCGGTACGCCGGCGCGCGTGTCCCGTACCATGGTGGGTGGCGTGACGCGGTACCAGAGAGGGGGTTCGGAATGGCACGAGCTTCGGCAAAGCGCGGCAGACGCCCGCGCTCGAATGCTCGCTCCGCTCAGCCGGTAGCCGGCGAAACGACCCCCGAGGCGGCCGAGACCGGATCCGTCAAAGTCGAGTCCCCGCCGAAGGCGGCCGCGGCGAAGCCGGAAAGGAAGGCGCCCGAGAAGAAGCCCGAGACCAAGGCACGCGCGAGCCACGCGCAGCAGCCCGAGGACGACATGTTCTTCATGCGCCTGCGCAACCACGCCAAGTGGGTATTCGCGCTGCTCGCCGGCATCTTCGCCCTGAGCTTCGTAGCTCTGGGAGTCGGCACCGGTGTGAGCGGCTCGAGTCTCGGCGACGTGATCAGAGACGTCTTCGGCGGCGGATCGGACACGCCGTCGGTCTCCGATGCCCAGCAGAAGGTCGACGAGAACCCGAACGAACACCCAAGCCCTCCGCGATCTCGCAACGGCTCAGCAGGCAGCAGGGCTGACAGCCGCCGCCGCGCTGACTTTGGAGAAGTACCTGGAGCTCAAGCCGAACGACACTGCGATCGCCGCGCAGCTCGCGGGTCTCTACGACGCCCAGGCGCGCAAGGCAACGGCGGAGTCGACGGCGCTGTCGCAGGATTCGACCGCGGGGTTCGCGCAGACGGCCTTCAGCTTCCCCGACTCGAACGGTTTCCTCGGGAGCCCTCGCGCCCGGGCCGATCGATACTCGCCATCGCCACCCAGGCGAGCGTCAGGGTGCAGGAGACGACCGAGCGCGCGCAGGAGCTGTTCGGGAAGGCCGCGGCGGCCCTCGAGCACCTGACGAAGGCGCGGCCGCAGGATCCCACCGGCTATCTCCAGCTCGGACAAGCGGCCGCCGCCGCCGGCGAGACCGAGAAGGCGGTCACCGCCTTCGAGAAGTTCCTCGAGCTGGCCCCCGACGACCCGAACGCGGAGTTCGTCAAGAGCCAGCTCGAGTTCTTGCAGCAGGACGAAGTAGTCCAGGGTTAGACTCGCGTCGTGCGCTGGCTGGTGCCGCTGGGCCTCCTCGTCGCCGCGCTGGCCATCGCCGGTTGCGGCTCGAGTGGACCGTCGGTGAGCGCCGGAAGCGACCTCGGCAACGGCCGCGAGATCTTCAACCAGGGCTGGAACGGCGAGCAGTCATGCGCGTCGTGCCACACCCTGAAGGCAGCCGGCTCGAAGGGGACGATCGGACCCAACCTCGACCTGGCTTTCGCCGGTGCGCGAGAGCAGGGCTTCGAGGAATCGACGTTCGAGCAGGTCGTGCGGGAGCAGATCGCGTACCCGGGCATCGGGCTCGGGATGCCGGCCGATCTCGTCGAGGGCGAGGACGCGGACGACGTCGCCTACTTCGTCGCCCAGTGCGCCGCAAACGCCGACGACCCGGTCTGCGCGCCGCCTTCCGGGCGGCGGAGTCGCAGCGACCGACGGCAAGGAGATCTTCGCCCAGGCGGGCTGCGGCAGCTGCCACACCCTCGCCGCGGCCGGTTCGAGCGGCACCGTCGGTCCCGAACCTGGACGACGCGAAGCCCTCGCCCGAGCTCGTGATCGACCGCGTCACGAACGGCATGGGAGCCATGCCTTCGTTCGCAGATCAGCTCAGCGAGGAGCAGATCCAGGCGGTCGCCGAGTTCGTCAGCCAGAACGCCGGCGAGCTGACGCCAGGGCGACCGTCGCCAGCGGGCGCCCTACGGCGGCGCAGCGTCCCGCTCCAGATCGACGACCACGTGGGTGATCGGGACGGGGAACCGGTCGCGGGCATGGGTGACGATGTCCCGCTCGAGCCAGTTCGACCGGCCGGGCGGATGCGTCGAGATGATGATCTCGTCCGCGCCGAACGTGCGCAGCTCGTCCTCGATCGCCTGCAACGGATCCGAATCGCCGACCTCTCCACGGGCGCTCACGCCGACGGTCGCGAGGGCGGCGAGCGAGGCGTCGAGGCGCCCCCGGGCAGCTTCGAGCGCGCCGTCGAGGTCGGACGTCCAGTAGCGGACGTGTGAGCTCAGCGCCGGTGCCACGACGAGCACGTCGGTGTCGTAGCCGCGTGCGCGGTAGCGCACCTCTTCGAGCAGCGGCGCCCCCGTGCAGGTCTCGTTCGCGACCACGAGAATATGGCGCTTTTCACGGCCTTCGCGGCCACGCTCCCAGATGGCCGGCTCCCGTACCTTCGGCTCGCTACGCAGATAGGCCCCGACGAGGACGCCGAGCGCGAGCGCGAGGAACACGCCGAGCGCCACCCAGCCGCCGCCGAGCCACCCGGCGAGACCGACCGCTAGGCCCATCGCGCCCGCGATGAGGACGAAGCGGAACGCCTCTGCCTCGGTACGAACCGGGTTTCTCACCCTTCTCCTTCGGAGAAAGCGTGGTCGAACGGGTCTACGGCCGGGTCGTGCTCAACGGTTCACTCTAGATCACGTAGACGGTGACGTAGACGACGATCCACATGACGTCGACGAAGTGCCAGTAGATCGCAGGAACCTCGACGCCGAGGTACGTCTGCGGCGAGTAGTGACCCCTGAGAGAACGCGCGAACGCCATCGTGAGCAGGAGAGGCCGACGAAGACGTGGAGGCCGTGGAGGCCGGTCAGGCCGTAGAACGTCGACCCGAACGCGAGATCGCGCGGGCTGAAGCCGATCCGCAGTGTACTCGATGATCTGGATGAGGAGAAAGGTCAGGCCGAGCAGCATCGTCAGCCCGAGGCCAGCGATGAGCCCGGGCCGGTGGTTGGTGCGAAGCGAGTGAGTTGCCCAGTGGACGGTGAAGCTCGACGTGACGAGGATGATCGTGTTGACACCAGCCAGGAAGACCGGCACGTGGTAGGGCTCGGGCGGCCACGTCTCCGGGCCGGCGGAAACGCGTGCGAAGAAGTAGGCGGCGAAGAACGACCCGAAGAGCATCGCCTCGGAGGCGATGAAGAGGTAGATGCCGAGCAGGACGTGGTTGACCCGCGAGCTCTGGTGGGCCGCGGGCGGGTGATCTCCGTGACCGTGGGCGTGAGCTTCTGCGACCGCGCTCATGTGCCGACCTCGGCTCTCGACCCGGTGCGTCACCACGTGCCGTACGGGCAGGCTTCGTCGCGCCGCTCAGCCGCCGGATCAGATCGCGGCGAAGCCAGCCCGGAGCTCGTCTTCGGAAACGTGGAGACGACGATCTCGTCGATCGGCTCGTCGTGAAGCGCGTTGAGTGCGGCGGTGAACGGATCGGGGTCGCCCAGGTGCCCGGATGCGTCCAGCCCGGCCTCGTCGAGCCGGGCGAGCGCTGTGACGCAGCCGCCGCTCGGCGCCGGGCTCGTCCGAGGGGGCCACCAGCGTGAAGTGGGCCGGGCCCTTGCGCCGCTCGCTCGCCGATCGCGGCCAGCAGCTCGTCTCCGACGATCGTCTGGTTGGCGATCACGAGCACGTGCGCGCGCTCGCGCCGTGACGGCGAGGTCGACGACGACGTGCTCGACCGGCACGTTCGACACCTTGCGCGCCCGCTCGACGAGATTCTTGCGCAGCCAGCCCGAGCGCGCCAGCGGATGGGTCGAGATGATCACCTCGTCGGGCCGGTAGCGGTAGAGCGCCGTCGCGGAGCGCCTGCAGCGGGTCGGGGTCGACGACCTCGCCGCGCGCGGCGATCCCCGCCTCGTGCAGCAGGTCGAGCGTCCGTCTGAAGCCGGCGTTCTGCGACCGACGCGCGGCTCCCCTCGTAGACGACGAGCCCTGTTCGCGGCTCGTTCTGCGGACAGATGACGGTGACCCGGATCGGCCCGCGGGCCGCCCGGTCTCGGCAGCGCATCGAGGAGCGACCGCCCGGCCACCGTCTCGTTCGCCAGCACGAGGATGTGCTGCGGCTCGCTCAATGTGCCGCTCCCACGCGTTCGGGCTCCTTCACCTCGACTCCGGTGCCCTCGAACACCGCATGACGAGCGCCCGGCACGCCGTACTCGTACGGGCCGCCGACGACCTGCGGGATCGTGTCGAAGTTGAACTTCGGCGGCGGGGAGGACACCTGCCACTCGATCGTGTTCGAGCGCCACGGGATTCGGCGGGAGCAGGCTCGCCGCGGGCCCAGCTGACGATCATGTTGTAGACGAAGACCATCGTCGAGGCGCCGAGCAGGAACGCGCCGATCGAGCTGACCATGTTCCAGTCGGCGAACTGGGGCGCGTAGTCGGCGACTCGCCGCGGCATTCCCTGAAGCCCGACGTAGTGCATCGGGAAGAACGTCACGTTGAACGCGACGAAGGTGCTCCAGAAGTGGATCTTCCCGAGCCGCTCGTTGTACATCCGGCCCGTCATCTTCGGGAACCAGTAGTAGGCACCCGCGAAGATCGTGAACACCGATCCGCCGAAGAGCACGTAGTGGATGTGGGCGACGATGAAGTAGGTGTCGCTCGCGTGGATGTCGATCGGCACCGAGCCGAGGTAGATGCCGGAAAGGCCGCCGATCACGAACATCGAGATGAACCCGAGCGCGAACAGCATCGGCGTTCTGAAGTGGATACGCCCCTCCCACATCGTCGCGAGCCAGCTGAAGACCTTGATTCCGGTCGGAATCGCGATCAGGAGCGTCGTCACCATCATCGGAATCCGTAGCCACGGCGCCATGCCGGCGACGAACATGTGGTGCGCCCAGACCGAGAAGCCGAGGATCAGGATCCCGACGAGCGAGAGCGCCATCAACCGATAGCCGAAGATCGGCTTGCGGGAGAACACCGCGATGACCTCGGAGATGATTCCGAAGCCGGGCAAGATCATGATGTAGACCGCCGGGTGTGAGTAGAACCAGAAGATGTGCTGGTATCCGACGACCCACCCCCCTTCGGGGGCCACGAAGAAGTTCGTGTGCAACACCCGGTCGAGCAGGAGCATGAACTGGGAGCCCGCGATGAACGGAGTGGCGAGGACGACGAGCAGCGACGTGGTGAAGTTCGCCCAGACGAGCAGCGGCATCCGCCAGAAGGTCATCCCGGGCGCACGCATCGTGATGATGGTGACGAGGAAGTTGAGGGCCGTCAGGATCGACGAGGCGCCGGCCCACTGGACGCCCATCTGGAACATGAGGTTCCCGACCGGATTGACCTCGGCGAGCGGCGCGTAGTTCGTCCAGCCCGGCCGCGAACTGGCCGCCGGGCAGGAGGAAGCCGGAGAGCATGATCAGACCCGCGATCGGAAGCAACCAGAACGACAGCGCGTTCAGGCGCGGGAACGCCATGTCGGGCGCTCCGATCATCAGCGGGATGACGTAGTTACCGAACCCCGCGAACACCGGGACGATGAACAGGAAGATCATCAGGCCCGCGTGCGACGAAACGAGCCCGTTGAACGCCTGCGAGTCGACGACGTCCATGCCCGGCTGGGCGAGCTCCGCCCGCATGAGCAGGGCGATGAAGCCGGCGATCAGGTAGAAGCTGAACGTCGTGACGAGGTACTGGACGCCGATCACCTTGTGGTCGGTGTTGACGCGGAAGTAGTCGCGCCAGGAGTCGGCGCCGTGTCCGGAGTGATCCTCGGGACGGGTGGGCCTACCGGAGACCCAGTAGAGCCAGTAGTCGAACGCTCCCATCCCGAGCAGGAAGCCGAGCGGCGTGATGATCGTCCAGGCGGTCAGCAGAACCGGGAGATCCCAGACCGGGTCCCAGTGAGCTCCGTACCGGATGCCGCAGACGAGCGCTGTGGCGAGCCCGAACGCCAGCGGCGTCGTCCAGAGGGCCCGGAGCCAGCCGCCCTTCGTGAACCGCCGGATGCCTCGCGGACTCGCGGGCGGCGCCGCGGGGTGGTGCTCGACCTGACCGTGATCGAGGACGTCGACGGCCATTACGAGCCCTGTCCTGCGGAGGATGTGAGGTAGTCGACGAGCGCCGTCAGCTGCTCGTCGGACAGCTGGTCGCCGAAGTCCTCGGGCATGACGCCCGGCTGGTAGCCCTCAGCGATCTCCGCGTTCGGATCGACGATCGACTCGCGCACCTGCTCGGCGGTCAACTCGGGCACCACACTATCGAGGCTCGGACCGACCTCGCCCGTGGCACCGGCGGCCGCGAGGGTGTGGCAGGCCCCACAGCCGGCGTTGGCGAAGACCTGCTGGCCCTCGGTGGCGCCGCCTGCCTCGGCGGCGGCCTGCTGCGTCTGCAGCCACTTCGCGTAAGCCGACGACGAGAGGACGACGGCAGTCGAGCGCATCGTCGAATGGCCGAGCCCGCACAGCTCCGTACAGATGACCGGGAACCTACCGAGCTTCGTCGGCGTGACGATGATCTTCTGCGCGGTCCCCGGCACGACGTCTTGCTTGACGCGCCACTGCGGCACCCAGAACGAGTGGATGACGTCGACGGCAGTCATCTGCAGCTCGATCGTCTTGCCCTGCTCGACGAACAGCACGCCGGTCGTGACGTCGAGCTCCGGATACGTGAACTGCCACTCGAACTGCTCTGCCTCCACCTCGATCACGGGCGTGTTCGCAGGGGCGTCCTCGTTTTTCACGAGCACGATCGCGCTGTAGACAGCGATCGCGGTGACGAGCACGGCCGGAATCGACGGTCCAGACGACCTCGAGCGTCGTATGGCCGTGGATCGGCTTTCCGTCCTCGTAGTCGTCCGGCTTCGCGCGGAACTTGAAGAGCGCGTAGACCGAAACCGAGAAGACGATCGTGAAGATGACGAGCGAGATGATGGTCGCGAGCCAGTACGTATCGTCGATCCGACCGCCCTGCACGGAGCCGAGCTCTGGCATCCACGGGATGAAGATCGCGATCGCCGCCGAGATCGCGCCGATCACGACGCTCAGCAGGACGAGCTGGATGATGAGGCTTCTGCGCACGTCAACGGCGGCCGCAGCCTGCGGCCTCAGCTAGCGTAATCGGCCTGACGGTCGGGGGGCAACGAGGAACCGTGCCTCCCTCGTGCGCACCGGCACACGTCCGGTTTCCCGCCCAGAGCGGGAGGCACGAGTTCTTGCGAGACTCGGCACCGGGATGCCCCTCCCCCTGGCCGCATCCGATATCGCCTCCGTCCTCCTCGACCTGTTCGTCGTTCTCCTCGCAGCGAAGATCGGCGACGAGCTGCGCCGGTTCAGGCCCGTGCCGGCTCCGCCGACGCCCGCGCCGGCGTGAGGCCGCGCACGGTCGGGACGACGAGCATCGCCGCGACGAGGAGCGCGCTCGCGGCCAGGAAGCCGATCCTCCCATCGCCCGGGAGCATGAACGCCAGCCCGACGAGCGGCGTTCCGGCCACGATCAGCAGGTTGGCCGCCATGTTGACCATCGCGATCGCCGCGGCCGGCGCGTCCGGGCGCACGCGCGCCGCCGCGCCAAGCGAGGCTGCGAACGGGATACCTGACGCGAGGCCGAGGGCGAGGGCGCCCGCGGCCGACAGCGCCGGCGGGCCCGCGACGGCGATCACGAGCGTTCCGGCGGCGCTCACCGCGTAGCTCAGCGCCATCACGG
Organism: uncultured Thermoleophilia bacterium; assembly: GCA_963797645.1. GTDB lineage: Bacteria > Actinomycetota > Thermoleophilia > Gaiellales > Gaiellaceae > CAWCQC01. The sequence goes on from CAWCQC010000010.1 coordinate 287,593, forward strand.
ACCGGATCCTGGTCGGATGACGTCGCGCCACCCAACCGCCGAGCGGCCGGCTGACGATGCCCGCACCCAGGATCAGCGAGCCGACCAGGCCCGCGGTCGCGTTCGAGTAGCCCCCCGCTCGCTCGAGCAGGGTGACGACCCAGTTGCCGAGCACGATTGCGACGCCGAACGAAGCCATGTACAGAACGCAGAGGCCGTACAGGCGCCGGTCGCGAAGCAGAGGCACGCGCGCCGGCGCGCCGTGGCCGCTCGACGGAAGAGGCTCGGGGCGGGAGCGGTGCTGGTCGGACGGCCCGAGCAGCAGCACAAGGGCGCCGGCTCCTGCCACCACGAGCGCGCTCCAGTAGGCCGCGCGCCAATCGAGCGGACCGGCTAGCTGCGGGACGACGGCGAGCGCCACGCCGCCCGCTGCGAGAGCTACCCCGCCGTACAAGCCCTGCGCGAACGCCGACCCGCCGTGCGAGCGAACGTAATCGATGCCGGACACGAAGCCGAGAGCTGTCCCGACGCCGGCCAGCGCACGAGCCGCGATGGCGAGGGCAGGGTCAGCAGCGATCAGGAGCAGCACATTGGCGAGCGCGATCACTGCGAGCGCGACGAAGCCGATGCGCCGGGCACCGAACCGGTCGACCGCACGCCCCGCGGGGATCTGGAGCGCCGCATGCAGCACGAACAGCGCAGTCGTGAAGAGCCCGACGGTCGCGAGCGCGACGCCGTAGTCGTCTGCGAGCTGGTCCGCGACCGCGCCGACGTTCGAGACGTTCCAACCGACCCCGAAGCCGAGCGCGCATCCGCCCGCCGTCGCGCGATCGGTCACGGGCAGACGACGAGCTTCGTGTCGGCTCCCTCCCGTTGCCGCCGCCAGGCCTCGACGGCATGCTCGAGCGACACCCGCTCGAGGTCGATTCGAATCCGTCCTGCAGCCGCGTTCTCGACCAGCTCGCGGTAGCCGCTGGAGACCACGTCGTACGAGACGGCCAGCGTCGTGTACCCGAGGATGTCCAGGGACTTTCCGCGTACGAGGCCCGACGGGATGGTCGCCTCCGCACCCGCCGATTGCCCGATCTGAACGACCCGCGCGAACGGGGCGGCTGCCGCGAGAGCCGCTACCAGCGGAGCGCCCCAGAGGGGATCGATCACGAGCGAAGGACCGACTCCCGCGCAGGCCTCCCGGAAGGCCGCGGCGAGATCATCCACCTCGTCCAGCTTGACCACGGCGTCCGCGCCGAGCGACCGCGCACGCTCGAGTGCTTCAGGGCGCCTCCCCGCGGCCACGACGCGGCCGGCCCCGAGCAGCTTCGCCGTCTGCACCGCGACGGCGCCGAGCGTGCCGGTCGCGCCGAGGACGAGGACGGTCTCGCCTTTGCGGACGGGCGCGCGCCAGGTCAGAGGCAACCAGGCCGAGACCCCGGCGATGCCGCAGGCGCCTGCGAGGGCCGGGTCCGCGTCGTCCGGCACCGGGACGACGAGCGTGTCGCGGACGACGACCCGTTCGGCCAGGCATCCGTCTCGCGAGACCCCGAGACCTTGCATGCCTGTCCAGACCACGCGGCCCGCAGGGTGAGCGTCAGACTCCAGCACGCGGCCGACTGCCTCGGCGCCTGCAACGTACGGGAGCGGTGGTGAGCCGGCGAAGAACTTGCCCGACGCAACCGCTGGATCGATTGGGTTGAGCGGCGCCGCGAGAACCTCGACCAGCGCCTCGCCGTCGCCTCGCTTCGGCTCGGGTGCCTCGCGAACCGCCGGGGCCTTCCCGAACTCGTCGACGACCAGAGCCTTCACGGGATCACCTCCATTTCCTCGACCGGCAGCGGCGGGCGCCGCTCGTGCCAATCGGTCGCTTGCTGAAACGTGTGCGCGACCCGCAGCACGGTCTCCTCGTCGAAGCGCCGGCCCACGAGAGCCAGCCCCACGGGGAGGCCCTCGACGAAACCACAGGGAACGCTCACGACCGGCGCGCCGACGCAGCTCCAGGGCGAGTTGAACGGGATCAGGCTCAGCCGATACGGAATCGCAGCTCCGTCGAGCTCGACGGTCTCCTCGCCGATCTGCGGCGGGACAACCGGCATCGTCGGCGCGGCGAGAACGTCGACCTCGCCGATCGCCGCCTTGAAGCTCTCGTACGCGAGCCGCCGGGCTCGCTGACCGAGGACGTAGGTCGTAGAGGGCAGCAAGAGGCCCGTCAGGAGACGAGCGCGGACGTCCGCACCGTAGTCGGGCAGCCTGCTGCGCAGCCGCTCGAGATGCGCGGCTGCGGCCTCGGGGAACTGCATCGCCTGCTGGATCGTCCCGAGCTCGTCGAAGAGCGGGAGCCGGACGTCGGAAAGTCGCGCTCCGGCCGCCTGGAGCTCATCGAGCGCCTCGCGCACGACGGCGGCGATCCGCCCGTCGACGCCGCGCTCGAACAGCGATGCGACGACGCCGATGCGAAGTCCGGCGACGCCGCCCTCGAGGAGCGACGCGTACGGGGAAACGGGTACAGCCGCAGTCGACGGATCGTCGCGATCAGGACCGGCCACGACCTCGAGCAGCAGCGCACAGTCCTGGGCCGTGCGGGCGATCGGGCCGACGGTGTCGAACGTCCAACTCACGGGCACGACGCCCCGGTTCGAGACCCGGCCGGTCGTCGGCCTGACCCCGGTGACGCCGCAGAAACAGGCCGGGATGCGGATCGACCCCGCCGTGTCGGTCCCGAGCGTGCCCGCCGCCAGCTCGGCGGCCGCAGCGGCGCCGGAGCCGCCGCTCGATCCTCCGCAGATCCGATCGCGTGCCCAGGGGTTCCGCGCCGGGCCGAACTCCGGGCTCGTGGTCGTCGCCCCGTAGGCGAACTCGTGGGTGTTGAGCTTTCCGAGCACGATCGCTCCGGCTCGCCGCAGCCGTTCCACCGCGAAGGCGTCGGCAGCCGCCGGCGCCGCATCGGCCAGGATCCGCGAGGCCGCCGTCGTGGTCACACCTGCGACGTCGATCACGTCCTTGACCGCGAGCGGGACACCCCAGAGCGGGCCGCGGTCTCCTGCCCGGCGCTCGAGCTCGCCGGCGGCACGGAGCGCCGCCTCCCCCTGGACGGAGATGAAGGCGTTCAGGTGGGGATCGAGCTTCCGGATCCTGGCCAGGTACGACTCGACCGCCTCCTGTGGGGAGAGCTCGGCTGCACGGAGGCGCCCGGCGAGTGCTGCGATGCTCACGGCGCGTCGGTCGGGAGGTACATGCCGGCCGGCACCGTGTCCGCCGGGACGAGCTCCTCGAGCTTCGCGAACGCGGGCAGCAGCACTGCGAGAAACGCTTGCGCGCGCTCGAGATCCTCGTCGGCGGGAAACACGCCCTGACGCGCGGCCTGCGTCCGCAGCTCGTCGATCGTGGGCACGGATTCGGTCACGCGCATCCCTCCGAGCGCGCGCGGCCCGCCTGCGCTGCCAACGGGAGCCTCACGGGGGCGACTGTACACTTCGCTCGAATGCCGATCTACGAGTATCGGTGCGGCGGGTGCCGCAACGAGTACGAGGAATACCTGAGCTCGTCGACCGCTCCCGCGCCTCCGTGTCCCGCGTGCGGATCGGCCGACGTGACGCGCGATCTACTCGTCCTTCGCAACCGAGTGGAAGCCGAGCCTCGTCAACTGGCACCGCATGCCCGGCAAGTGGTAGCCGGCTAGACGTCTCGATAACACGCTGCTCGCTCATTCCTTCCCTGACCGCGATAAGCGTCGCCGCCACACGTACCCGCTCGCTGCGCGATCTCCAGCTCGTGCTCACGCGCCCGCTGAACGACGCGCTGCCGCGCTACCCGTCACAACGCCTGATGTTCTGATGCCGATTCTCTACCGTACGATCGGCTTTCACGCCATCTGCCCGCTGCTGCGGTTCGTGTACCGAGCGGAGATCGCTGGAGCCGATCGGATCCCAACCGACGGCCCGTGCATCCTCGCGGCGAACCACGAATCGACCGTCGACCCCTTCGTCCTCGGCCTCGCCTCGAGGCGCGTCATCCACTATCTGGCGAAGGCAGAGCTCTGGGAGCCGTTCCTCATGCGCCAGGTCATGAAGGGTTTCGGGACGATTCGAATCGAGCGCGGCCGGGGAGACCGGGAGGCGATGGCGCGCGCCCGGACGGTGCTCGCCAAAGGGGAGCAGGTTGGCATCTTCCCGCAGGGGACCTGCGTGCCGTACCGCTCGCGGCCGTTCCGACGGGGCGCGGCGCGGCTCGCCCTCGAGACGGGCGTACCGATCGTCCCGGTCTGTCTCGTCGGCACCGAGGGCATTCTCCGACCGGGCCGTTTCGGCATGAGCCTGCCTCGCATTCGCGTCCTCGTAGCCGACCCGATCCCGGTCGAGCCGGCAAAGCCGACCATCGTCGCGGCGAACGACCTGATCGCGCGCGTCGAATCCGTGGTGACCGAGCTGCGAAGGCCGTACGGCGAGCCCGACCACGCCTGGCTCGACTGACGACGAGCGGCCGCTCAGGTCTCCGCAGGTCTCGGAGCCTCGGCCTGCTTCCGCGGGCGCCGGGTGACGATCGCGAAGACGAGCAAGCCGCCGAGGCCAAGGACGAGCAGCACCGGCACCACGATCGAGCTGCCCGGGAACCCGACGAGCTGCATGCCGCTGAGGGTGAGGACGAGCGCGAGCATCATGCGAAGGAGCGACTCAGGCACCTTGACCGTGAACTGGCTGCCGATGAGGACACCCGGGATCGAACCGAGCAGCAGCCAGCCGACAGCGCCGATGTCCACGTTGCCGGCGGCCCAGTGCGCAGCGCCCGCCACCCAGAGCAGTGCGGCCGCGTGAAAGATGTCCGTCCCGACGACCTTGGCGGACTTGAGCTGGAAGGCGAGGAGCAACGTCAGGCCGAAGAAGACACCGCTTCCGACGGACGTGAGCCCGACGATGAAGCCACCGAAGAAGCCGATCGTGAGCGCGACGATCTTGTCCCGCGTCGTCAGCCGGATGTGGTCGTTGCGGATGCGAGTATCGCGAAAGAGGCTCTTCGCGATCAGGCCGACCCCTCCGAACAGCAGCGCGACGCCGAGCACCGTGCCGCCGACCGACTCGATCCCGTCGCCGTATTGCCGCTCGAGGTACGTGGCGAGCGCCACGCCCGCGAGCGACATCGGAGCGCTTCCGAGCAGCATCCACCCGGACAGCCGAGCCTTGACGTTGCCGAGCGTCCGCTGCCGCGCCGCTCCGACCGACTTGAAGATCGCGCCATGGAGGATGTCCGTGCCGATGGCGGTCGTCGGGTTGAAGCCGAGAACGAGGACGAGGATCGGCGTCATCAGCGAGCCGCCACCCATGCCGGTCAGCCCGACGAGCACGCCGATCAGGAGCCCGGTGAGCGAGAGTTGCCAGGTCACGTGGTGCCGTCGAGTACTTCGACACGAGGCGGTGGCGAGCTTGACCACCGGGACAGCATGCCGAGCCAGTGGCGTCCATGCGGGCGGCTATCCTTGGTGTGCTCGGGTAGACGACGCCGCCGCCAGTGACTCCCGACGATCCCGGTTCCCAACCGCCGCAGCCTTCCCGCGAGCCGCACCTCCCGGACGGCCTCGACCCGCCCGGAGGACCCGACTCGCCGGGAGCTCCACCTGTACGTGACCCCGAGGTCACGTCGACCTATCGAACGAGCAGGTCTGCTTCCCGCTCGCGGCCGCCGGGACGGCGTCCGCCCGAGCCGACGCACCGCGGGTGGATCATCGTCGGCGTCGTCGCCCTGCTTGCCGTCGCCGGCTTCCTCATCTGGTACTTCGTCTTCCGCTCGGACGAAGGAGGCGACGGCTCGACGGACGTCGCGCTCAGCTCCGAAACGGTGGACTTCGGCGACCAGGACCTCGGCCAGAGGAGCGCCCCCCAGGAAGTGACACTGACGAACAGCGGCTCCGAGCCGATCGGCATCGGCCAGATCGGCATCCAGGGCAAGAACAAGCAGGATTTCTCGGTCGGCAACAAGGCCACCACCTGTACCACCGAGGCGCCGCTGAACGCCGACGAGTCGTGCACCATCGCAGTCCGTTTCAAGCCGAAGGGACGGGGCGAGCGCACTGCCCAGGTCGTCGTCTCCTTCAATCAGGGCGTGGCACCGATCTCGAGCGACCTGGTGGGCAGCGGCGTCGGCAATCCGGCCGTGGTCGTCGAGACGTCACGGCTCGACTACGGCAACGTGAACCTGGGCAAGACGGAGGTCCAGAAGATGAGCGTGACGAACGCCGGGAACGCGCCGCTCGTCTTCGAGGGCTTTGCCGTCCAGGGAGAGAACGCCGACGCCTACACGATCACCAACAAGACGACCTGTTCGACCGACAAGAACCTGAAAGCGGGCGCTGCCTGCACGATCTCGGTGCGCTTCGAGCCGGCCGCGACGGGGCAGCAGAACGCCTCGCTGGTGATCCGGCACGATGCGGAGGGCAGCCCGGCGAACGTTCAGCTGCGTGGAACCGGCGTCGGCCAGCCGAAGGTGCAGCTGCCGTCGGAACCGGTCGACTTCGGCCAGGTCGACGTCGACTCGCAGAGCGACCCTCAGACGGTCACGCTCCGAAACACGGGCACGGGACCGCTCGCCCTGCAGGCGATCGGCATCGGCGGCAACGACCAGAGCGACTTCACGATCGCGTCAGGGGGTAGCTGCTCGACCGAGAACAGGGTCGCGCCCGGTGACTCCTGCACGATCGCGGTTGTTTTCCAGCCCAGCACCGCGGGCACCCGCTCGGCGCTCCTGACGATCGCGACCAACGCGAAGCAGGCCGTCCACCAGGTACAGCTCGCCGGCACCGGTACCGGCGGTCAGACGGTCACGACCGAGTAGCCGCACCTCACCGGGCTCGGTGGGGGCTCAGCGCGAGTCGCGGTGGAACACCCTGCGCGCGTCCAGCCGGCGCGCGACACGGGCGAAGACCGAGTGCAGCTCGTCCTGCATGGCAGGCGAGCCGCCGTCCACGAGCGTAGGCTCCTCCACAGCCGTGTCGCCGGCCGCAGGAGGCGGCGTGACCCCGATCTGGGCGTGCCACAGCTCGACCTGCAAGCGCTCGACCTCCTTGGCGAGCAGGTGAATCGCACGACCGGCGGCGCGTACCTCGGGACGCGGGTCGTCGTCGAGCGCCTCCCCCCAGGCCCGCAGGCTGTCGAACTCCTCCTCGGTCACGGCAGGGGGGAGGCTACTCCTCCGGACATGTCCACGCCAGGGTGTCGGAGTTGTCTCGATGGATCCACAGACTTGTGGAGAAGCCTGTGGATCCGTTAGGGGACGCCGGGCGCGCCCGCGTCTCTAGAAGACGAGGACGACCAGCAGGACGATCAGGATGACCAGCGCGAGCGTTCCCAAGCCGATGTACATGTCTGTGCCTCCACTCCGTCGTTCTTTCGTATGCCCCGTCCCTACCCACCGACGCCGTGAGCGCAAACGTGGAGGGCGGTTTCGCAATGAGGACGGCCGGGAATCCTTCTCTGAGAAGCGATGTGGAAAAGCACTGCGAGACCGTGACGACGAGTAAAGAGAGGAAAGCCGCGGAGACGTGCGGAAGCCGGCTCGCGATTCACCTCGACCAGGTCGGTTCGACGCCCCGGCTGAAGCTCCGCGGCGAGCTCGACATGGCGGAGATCGAGCGATTCGAAGCGGCGCTTGCCGATCTCGAGCAAGCGAGGCCCCCGGAGATCGTCGTCGACCTCGCCGACCTCGACTTCATCGACTCGAGCGGGCTGTCTGCCCTTCTCGATGCCGACGCCCGGGCCCGGCGCGAGCAGCGCCGCCTGCTGATGACGCGTCCCTCGGAGTCGATCATGAGAATGCTGAGACTGACGCTGCTCGATCGTCGTTTCGAGTGGGTGAGCGAGCAAGCAACGGATCGCACGACTCTTCGACCATAGGCGTAGGCGAGCAGGAGCTCGTGCCCGGGTGAGCCGGCGCACCTGGCCGCAGTCGACCGTGACCGGGTAGGGGAGGAACACCCCCTACGTTCCGCTGTGTCCCCGGCGCCCCGATGAGGCGAAACTCCCGGGCTTCGGGGAACACTTGTTTGGAGAGGCGACAGGAGAGGGGAGAACGCCGGCGTGACACTGGCGGCTGCTCCCGGGTTCTCGTTCGGAGACCCGTACGCCCTGGTGCTCCTCTTCGTCGGCCTGGCGGTGTTCGTTGCAGTCGCGGCTCTTTCGCACGAGTCCGAGCGCGCGTTCTCTGCGGCGCTCGTCTACCTCGGTCTCGGACTGGTAGCCGCGCTCGTCATCGGCGCCACGGACGTGCGCTGGCTCAACCCGATAGACGACGCGAGCCTGATCGAGCGAGGTACGGAGTTCGCAGTTGTCGTGGCGCTGTTCGGCACGGGTCTGAAGCTCGACCGGCCGTTCGCCCGCGGCCGTTGGGGCGCGGTCGTTCGGCTGCTCGCCGTCGTGATGCCGCTGACGATCGTCAGCGTGGCGGCGTTCGGGACCGAGGTGATGGGCATCTCCCTAGCTGCGGCAATTGCGCTCGGCGCAGCGCTCGCGCCGACCGATCCGGTGCTGGCGGGCGATGTCGGCGTCGGACCGCCGGGGGAGGAGGACGAGCGTCCGCCCAACTTCGCGATCACGGCCGAGGCCGGCCTGAACGACGGGCTCGCGGCGCCCTTCGCGCTGCTCGGGCTCGGGCTTGCGGTCAACGAGGGAGGCAGGGATAGCTGGCTAGCCGAGTGGTTTCTGGCGGATGTTCTCTACGGTTGCCTCGTCGGCGTGGCGATCGGCGTGGGAGTCGGCTACGGCTTCGCCGCAGCGATCGTGCCGATACGTGATCGCGGGCTCATCCATCCCGAGCTCGACCGGTGGATTGCCCTGGCGAGCGTCCTCGCGATCTACGGCATCACCGAAGCTGCAGGTGCCTACGGCTTCCTGGCGGCGTTCGCCGGCGGAATCGCGTTCCGCCGGTACGAGCGCGACCACGAGCTGAACGCCCGTGTTCACGAGGGCGCAGAGACCCTCGAGAAACTCGCCGAGCTGGGCGTCATTCTCCTGCTCGGGAGCATGGTGACGATCCAGGGGCTCGAGCGGCCAGGATGGTCAGGCTGGTTGCTCGTACCTCTGCTTCTCCTGGCCGTCCGGCCACTCGTGACGCTGGGCTCGTTCCTCGGATCTCCGCTGCCGCGACGCGAGCGGCTCTTCCTCGCCTGGTTCGGGATCCGCGGCATCGGCACGCTGTACTACGCCGCGCTGATCCTTGCCTCGGGCGCTCTCGCCGACCGCGAGGGGCTCCGCGTCTACTGGACGGCCGTTGCGTGCATTCTGTGCTCGATCCTCCTGTTCGGCGTCACCGGATCGCCTCTCACGCGGCGGTTGTTGAAGCGTCCGGCTTCGAGAGAGACCGATCGGGCGACGCTCCTAGCGGTGAAGGGAGGAGCGCCGCCCGGTGAGGGGGAAAGCAGGCGTGGTCAGGCGGTGCGCCTGAGGCCGCCGGCGAAGAATGCGATCAGCCAGATGAGCGCGAGGATCGCGGCCACGATGAACAGCCACTTGACCACGAAGCCGAAGCCGACCAGATAGCGCCACGAGGACCGCAAGCAAGATGAGCCAGACCATTCCGTTCCCTCCTTCCAGACGTGACTAGTAACGATCGGTGTAGACGGTCCGATCCTCCACTGTCTCGCGCCGGCCGGGACGCCAGCCGCCCCAGCTCGACCAGAAGATCAGCGAGAGGGCGAATCCGACGATGCCGATGACGAGCAGGATGAGGCCCACCGTGTAGAGATCGAGGCCCTTGACGTCGATCTCGACGGCCCACATGAGGATTGCGCCTACTGCCATGAGCACGAGACTCGCGCCGAAGCCCATGAGATCTCCCTTCCGTCGTTTCGCTGCTGGTTCCCCGACGCGGCGGGTTCGAAACGAGCACCGGGTTTCGCCCTGTCCCGAACGGGAAAGAGTGACGCGTGGCCGTCATCGTTCCTGGGGATGAGCACCCGGTCCCCGTGAGGGAGGCCCCCGCACGCGCCGTGCCGGCTGCGGGCGCCCCTCCGTCCGGCCTGAGGGTGCGCACCGTTCTCATGGTGCTCGGGCTCACGCTTGCCGTCATGTTCCTGCTCGCGCTCGGGTACCTGGCCTGGAAGGCGATCACCTGGGTCTTCATCGCCGCGTTTCTGGCTATGGCACTGAACCCGCTCGTCGGCGTCATCGAGCGCAGGATGGGCCTGGGTCGTGGCAAGTCCGCGACGATCGTCTTCCTCCTTGCCGCCCTCGCCGCCGCGGGCGTCGGCTTCATGCTTATTCCGCCGCTCGTCCGTGAGACCGTCGAGCTCGCCGACAGCCTGCCGCAGCTGATCAAAGAGGTCGATCAGGGACGCGGGCCGCTCGGCTTCATCGAGCGGGAGCTCCATGTCGTCGACCGGTTGCAGGAAGCCGTGGACAAGGGAGGTGCCGGGGCAGTGCTCGGCATCACCACACCGGTCGCCGACGTCGTCAAGACGATCGTCTCGACCGTGTTCGGAGCGGTTGCGATCCTCTTTCTCACCTTTTTCATGCTGCTCGACGGGCGGAGGTGGCTAGGCGGTTTTCTCGACTTCGTGCCGCCGACCAGCCGGCCGCGCTGGGAACGGGTCTTTCAGGGGATATATCGCACCGTTGGCGGATACGTCACGGGCAATCTCCTGATCAGTGTCATCGCCGGCGTCGTGGCCGGCGTGACGCTGTTTGCCCTCGGCGTGCCCTACGCGGTGCCCATCGCCATCGTCGTTGCCATCCTGGACCTCATTCCACTGATCGGCGCCGCAATCGCGACCGCTGTCGCCGGAGCCGTTGCTCTGACACAGGGCGTTGTTCCGGCGCTGATCGTGGTAGGAGTCTTTCTTGTCTATCAGCAGATCGAGAACCACGTCCTTCAGCCGCTCATCTACGGCCGGAGCGTGCAGCTGTCACCGCTAGCGATCCTCATCGCCGTGCTGGTGGGCGCGGAGCTGGCGGGAGTCCTCGGTGCGCTTGCGGCGATTCCGATCGGCGGCTCGGTCGCGGTGATCGCCGGAGAGCTGATCCGCTGGCGACGCGAGGCGACCATCGAGACACCGCCGGGAGCCGTCCTCGGCCCCGAGGTTCCACCCGACGGGTGACCCGGCTACCGCCGGATTGCCGAACCGTCCGGCAGCACGTACTCGACTGGTAGACCGAAGCGCTCGAAGCCTTCGTCGACGCTGGCTTCGTCCAGCCAGCTCGAGTTTTCCGCGGTCGGGAGCACGATCACGAGACTGTCGGCCGGGAAGGTCCTGAGGGCGTCCTCGACCGCCTGGAGGGGATCCACGTCACCGACCTCGGCATCCACGTTCTTGCCGTCCGTTGCCACCGCATCCGACGCGGCCGCGGCCGCTTGCTCGGCCTCGCTGCGTGCGTCGTCCTCGTCGTTCGTGAGCCACCCGAGCCGCGACAGCTTCGATGCAGGCGAAACGACCTTCACGACCTTGCCGGCGCGGTCGAGCTCGGTAGCGAGCCGATCGGCAGCCTCCGGCTCGAGCGGCGGGATCGTCAGTACGAGCACCTTGCTCGTCGTCATGGCTTCGACCCCGCGGTCGCCAGCGGGCGGTGCGACGGCAGGATCTCGCTTCGGTAGAAGTCGAGGAACGATTCCTGGTCGGGCCCGACCTGATGGACGTACACGTGGGCGTGCTCCTCGGTCGAGAGCGCGTAGCCGATGCGGGGCATCTGAACCTCCTTTGCCTGGACCCAGGGGTAATGCCCCGAACCGCCCCGGTCCATGCGCAGGGCCCAGGTCAGCACCCCGCGGTTTCTCGTCAGCCCTTCTCGGGCGCGAGGATCTCGCTCTCGGCGGGCTCACCCCGCCGTAGCTCGCGGCTTCGCTCGGCTTCCGCGTTGATCTCGGCACCCAGCAGGAGCACCAGCGCCGACAGCCAGAGCCACGTCAGCATGACGATGACGGCCGCGAGCGACCCCCACGCCTTGTTGTAAGACCCGAACATGCTGACGTAGACGGCGAACAGGCCCGAGATCGCCAGCCAGGCCACAACCGTGAACAGGGCGCCCGGCGTCACGAATCTCCAGCGCGGGTGGTCCACGTTAGGCCCGACATACAGGACGACCGCGAACATCGCGAGCAGCGCGAAGACGAGGATCGGCCACTGCGCCGTCCACCAGAGCCAGCGCGTGAGGGATTCGAGGTTGGCCGCCTCACCTATCCAGCGCGACAGATAGGGCCCGAGCACCAGCAGGCCGAAGGCGAGTGCGAACGCGATCGCGGCCAGCGCGAACATGACCAGAGCGGTCGTGCGCTGGCGCACGAAGCCTCTGCTCTCCGGGCGGTCGTAGGCGCGGTTCAGGGCCCGCATGAGCGCGGTCATGGCGCCGGTGGCGGTCCACACCGCGAGCACGGCCCCCACGACGATCATGACGATGCTGCCCGACTGGTTCTCGACGACGCGGTCGAGGCTGTCACCGACGAGGGATACGGCATCGGCGGGCGCCACCTGGGCGAACCTGTCCATAAGCGAGTCGACCGCGTCCGTACCCGCGACGAGGCCGAACGTGCCGAGGGTGAGCAGCAACGTGGCGGGAAGTGAGAGAAACAGGTAGTACGCCAGCGCGGCTGCCCAGTCGGTGATCCCGTCGTCCAGAGCCTCCTTACCGGCTCGAATGACGATCGCGCGATAGTCCCTCAGAGAGAGGTCGCGCAATCCCGGGTCAGCGAGCTGAGGCTCTTTCGTCTCGGGTTGCGGTGTGGGACCGGCGGTGGACGCGGGGTGCGTCGCCATGGGCTTCTCTTCCCCAGCGCCGAGGCATGCGAAACGGATGCACCCCTATCCGCCCTCAGCTGGAGAGCGCGGCGGCGATCGCCTCGTTCCGCGTTTCGAACAACGGCACCTCGTCCAGAAGCCCGGTGATCCGCAGCGCCTGAAGGACGATCGCAGCCGTGGCGGCCTGGATCACGAGACGCCGTCCAGCGTCGCGCTGAGCCGCCAGAACCCGGTAGAGAGCATTCACGACGGACGAGTCGAGAAACGTCGTCGCCGAGACGTCGACCACCAGGTTCCTCTCCTCGCGCGCGAGCGTGAAGAGTGACGCCTCGACGTCAGGCGCCGTGCTCATGTCGTGCTCGCCGAGCAAGGAAACCACGCCTAGCTCGGGCTCCGGCCGATCGACCTCCCACCAGCCGGGCTCCTGGCCGAACCTGTCCACCCCGTCTTCTCCCTTGCTGTCAGGGGTCGGGTAAAGCACCAGCGTGCCGTACCACCCTACAGCGGCGGGTGCCCGACCGCGCGGAAAGGCAGTGCGCCGTCGGGCCGCCCGAATTCTGTGCGCCTCAGCGAGAGCCGGTCTTCGAGCGAGAGCTCGCTTTCCAAACGGTTGCAATCGGCAGCGCGCATAGGACTCCGGCAGTTCGGGAACACTTAGCTCATGAGCCGTGATCCCCGGAAAGCCGAGTCGCCCGAAACGCAGGGCATCGAGATCGAGCGACCGCAGGACGGTGTCTCCCTGCTGCATGTGAGCGGCGAGTGGGATCTCACCAACGTGGCTGAGCTTCGTCACACTCTCGACGAAGCATTCGAGACCGGCCACGCCGTGGTTCTCGATCTCGATCAGACCCGGTTCGTCGACTCGAGCGTCTTGCTGGCTCTGGCGACCGCGCGTCAGCGCACGCTGAGCGAGGACAAGGTGTTCGTCATCCGGCTCGGCTCGGAAGCGGTCGTTCGCAACGCCCTCAGAGTCGCAGGCCTTCTCAAGGTGCTTCCGGTCACGAACGACCTCGAAGCCGCTCTCCAGTTCGCCTCATCCCCCGACCTCACACTCGAATAACTGCCCTACTTCGCCGGTCGTCGCATCCGTACGACCGTGCCCCGCGACTGCCGCTCGACCACGACCTCCTCCATGACCGCCTCCATGATGGGCATCCCACGTCCCCGGTCCGAGCGTTCCGCCGGCTCACGCCAGCTTCCTTCGTCCTCGACACTCACGTGCAGCTCGTCCTCGTCGACACGAGCCACCACGACGACGTCTCGCCGGCCGTCGAACCCGTACGCGTGCTCGATAGCGTTCGCGGCAGCTTCGGACACGGCGAGCACGGTGCTCTGCTCGACCTCCTGGTCGACACCGGCTTCTGCGAGCCACGACCGCAACCTTTGCCTCAAACCGGCGAGCTCCGACGGGGACGCTCGGAGCTCGTGTCTGAACGGGACCGGCTTCGAGGGGCGCCGCACGGCGAGGACGCAGACGTCGTCGTCGAGCTGCGAGCCTTCGAGCAGCGCGCCACAGACGTGATCGACCAGCGCCTCCACGTCTCCCCCGTGACCCATCGCTGCGGACGCGAGCCGCTCCAGGCCGACCTCGAGGCTCTCGTTGCGGCGTTCGACGAGGCCGTCCGTGTAGAGGACCAGTGTCTCGTCCTGGCCGAGGACGCCCGACCCCTCGCCGCGACGATCGCCGAGCACCGACCCGAGCGGTACGGAACGCCCGTCCCAGAGGAAGCCCGAGCGCCGCCCCGAGGCGAGGAGTAGCGGAGGCGGGTGGCCCGCGCAGGCATATCTGAAGCGTCCGCTCGACGGCTCGAGCTCCACGTACGCGAGCGTCGCGGTCGAGGCGGCCGGGAGCGAATCCACGAAGACGTCGAGTTGCTCGAGCACATGCGCCGGCGAGCCGGACGGCGCGAGAGCGCGCACCGCACCGCGCAGGTGCCCCATGGTGACAGCGGCCTCCAACCCGTGCCCGACCACGTCTCCAACCAGGAGCGCCAGTGAGCCGGACGGCAGCGTGAACGCGTCGTACCAGTCACCGCCTACCTCGAGAGCGGCCGTTCCCGGCCGGTAGGCGGGCGCGAGAACGACCCCTTCGACACTGGGCAGCCCGTCCCCGAGGAGACCGAGTTGCAGCGTGTGGGAGACCTGCAGCTCGCGCTCGTAGAGAAGCGCGTTGTCGAGCGCGATGGCCGCACGGGTGGCAATCTCTCGTGCGAGAGCCTCGCCGACACGGCCTGAACGGGAAGGCCCGATCGTCAGGGAGCCGATGGTATGGCCGCGAGCGTTGAGCGGCAGCGTTCTCATCGTGCCTTCGTCGTGCTCGTGGCGATTGCCGCTGGTCGCCAGCACCTCGGTCCCGCCTTCTTCGAGGACGTGAACCGCCACGTAGGAAATCTCCGCAGCCGTGAGCACGGCAACGACGCGTTGCGCCCGTTCCTCGCTCGTCCTGACACGCTCCAGGGAATCACTGAGCAGGGACAGCAGCGCGTTGTCGGCCGCCGCTTGCTCGGCCCGAGCGTGAAGCTCGTCCCTCTCGGCTTCCCGCTGCCTGCGCGAACGAATATCGCGCTGAACCGTGCCGAGGGCGAGAGGGCTTCCCGTTTGCGGATCCCGAACGAGGAAGACGACGCCTTCCACCGGAATGTCGTCACCGGTGTCGAAGCTGCGCAGCGCCCACTCGCCTCGATAGCTGTCACCCTGGAGCGCTCGAGGAATCGCTTCACGCTCGAAGAGCGCCGCCGTCGCGGGCGTGCACCAGTCGAGGATCGTCGTACGAGCGACCGCGTCTGCGGCGAGACCGAGCAGCTCCAGCCCGGCCGGATTCACATAGAGGCCGTGGCCACCCAGATCGCTCATGGCCACGAAATCGGTCGAGGTCTCGACGAGCGCAGCGAACTTCTCGATCTGCTCCCCGGCCTCGCGCTCGCCGGTCAGGTCGCGCATCTCGAGCACGCTGGCTACCGCGACTCCGTCACGCACGATCGGGCTGGTAGTTGCCGCGACAGGGACGAAGCGTCCGTCCTTACGTATGAACGTCTCCTCATAGGACTCGCGCCGGCCCTGGTCAGCCTCGGCGCGGTGAATCGGACACTCTTCGATCGGGTAGGGAGTGCCGTCGGGACGGGTGTGGTGGATCGCGAAGTGAAGCGACGCGCCGCGAACCTCCTCGAGCGTGTAGCCGAACATGGCCTCGGCGGCGGCGTTCAGATACGTCGGATACCCGCACCGGTCGACGAGAAAGAGCGCCGAGGTCGCGTTCTCCGTGATCACCTCGATGAGCTCGTACTGACGCTCGAGCTGCTGCCGAAGGCTCAGCTCGTCCTCGACGTCGGCGATGCTGCCAACCCATTCCCGGACGCGTCCGGGCGAGTCTCGGACGGGCGCCGCCTCGCCGAGAGCTCGCCTGTAACTCGAAAAAAGCTTCCGTCCGGCCGTAGCAGGCCGATTATGCCAAGCGTCAGGCAGTCACTCGCCGGAGCTCCGTTTCCCGGACTCCGCCTTGCGGAGCGCAGACTCGGCCCGGCTGACCGCCGCCTCGGCCGCGGCAAGCTCCTTCTTCGCCTGACGGTGGGCATCCCTGGCCTGCGTCAGCTTCTCGGTCGCGCGGCCGAGCTCGTCGTCCGCCCGGATCAGGCGCTTACGCGCCTGATCCCGCAGGTCATTCGCGCGCTGCAAAGAGGAGCGGGCCTGCGCCAGCTGCTCTCGGTCCCCCGCGCGGCTCTTGCTCTGGTCGTCGCGCGGCTGTCGCGTGCGACCGCTCGTCCTTCCGGCCGAGCCTCGGCGGCCCGTGGGCGCCTCCGGCTCCAGATCGGCGATCAGCTCCCAACCCGTCGAGCTGAGCTCCTTCGTCAGCAGTCCCGTCGCGAGCAGCTCCCTGCCTTCCGGCGTCAACGCGGCGCTCCGAAGCGTCTCGGCGATCCGCTCGAGGGTCGCCTGGGTGGCGCGCTCGCCGAGAACCTCCCGCGCCGAGCTCGTCGCCTCGGCGGTCGCTTCGTCGAAGCTCCGGCGAGCTCGATCGAGGTTCGCGCGCTCCCCTGACTCGAGGTTCGCTCGCTGGGCGTCGTAGAGACGCTTGCCGCTGTCGAGCAGGAGATCGACCTCACGTCGGCGCGTTCGCGAGATCATGTTGATCGCCCAGGCAGCAAGCGTCGGCTTGGGAAGCCCTGCGACCGCAGCGGCATCCTCGCGCCGCCCCTGAGCGCGTAGCTCACGCGCCACCCTGTTGCGTTCCGCGGTGAACTCAGCGAGCGGAAGCCCGTACAAGCGCTGCCGCTCAACCTCGACGCTCACGGCGAGAGCTTAGACAGCCTCGTCAGTCGAGGGCCCGCAGAGGACGTAGGGGCGAGGACGGCAGGGGCTGGCGGCCTCGCCGTCGCAATCGGAGAACGGCGCGCGCGCGGCCGCGGTGACCTTTCCGAAACCGAACATCCGAAGGGCCGGCACTAGGCCGGCCCTTCGCAGTCCGGATGAGCTAGAGCTAGAGCTACAGGCTCGGCCGGTCCCAGTCGCGGTACCCGGCGCCCCCGGGCCCGTAGTACGAGCCGACCTCGCCCCGGTACGTCTCGTCCTCGAAGAGGGCGTCGTCGTACTCGGGAGCGTTCTTGATCTCGTCCTTCGACCGGTTGACGAAGACCTTCTCCTCCTGGAGGTCGACCCTGTCGATCACGCCGGCCGGAAGCATGACCTTCTTGCCGAAGATCCACGGGCCGGTGTCCACGACGATCCTGCTCGAGCCGACGTCGGCCGACGCGCGATCGATCTTGCCGATCGAGCCGTCGATCGCCTCGACGCCGAACCCCTCGAGGTCGGAGTCTCCCCAGGTATTTTCACGGTACTGCCAAACGTCCATAACCTTCATGTGGCCTCCTTCGTTGGTTTCGCGTTCGTTCTTCCCCGGTGGGCACCGGAGCTAACCTCGGGAGGACGATCTCTCTAGCCTGAGACGCTCGGCCGCACCCTCGAGCTCGGGTCGGGTTGACGATTGATGTTTGCCGGCCCACCGACGTGGGTAGATGGCACACCGTGCAGAACCGTGGATTCATACGTCGCCTCGTCTGGGCCGGCGTCATGGCGCTGAGCATCATGCTCGCGCGCCGACTTGCGGCGGCTCTCTGGCGGCGAACGCTGCACGAAGAGCCGCCGGTGCGGTCATGACCGAGATGCTCGACAGGCCGGCGCGCGCACTCGACGACCTCGGCGACCGCGCCGAGCAGGAGGGTGGCGTGGTTGCCAACGCCGCCGACGACCTGCATGCAGATGCCGACTTCCTGCGGAAGATCGGCGGCAACGACCGCCCGGCGAGACGTAGCGGAGTCCGCCGCCCACGTGGCAAAGGCACTCCGAAGGGCCGACGGGCCCTGATCGTGATCGGCGGTGCCTTCGTCGCAGGCATCGTGTTGGGGACGTACCTCCAGTGGAGGAGCCTTGTCGAGCCCCGCCACTGATCACGCCGACCCCGGAGCGGGCCTCCAGGACTCCGTCCGGCGGATATCCGAGCATGCGACCGCTCTCGCCCGGCTCGAAGCAGAGCTCGCGAAGTCCGAGCTCACCGCCAAGGGAAAACGGCTGGGCCTGGCAGCCGGTCTCGGAGCAGGCGCAGCCATTCTGGCAGTGCTCGGTCTGGCCGTCGGCCTGGGTGCCGCGGTCGTCGGGCTGGACTTCGTCATGCCACTATGGGCCGCCCTGCTCGTGGTCTTCGGAGCGACTCTGCTGGTCGCGGCCGCGCTCGCGATCGCAGCCCGCGATGCCGCCAGGCGCGCCACGCCACCCGTCCCTGAGCAGACGATCGACGAGGCCAGGCGCACGAAGGACGCGATTACGGAGGCGACGAATGGCCGTTGATGTTGAGCGTTCCGAGACCGAGCTCCGCGGCCGGATAGCTGCCGAGCGGGACGAACTGGCTCGAGCGGTCTCCGAGCTTCGGAATCAGGTCAGCGCGACTACCGACGTCGGGAGTCACGCCGCGCGCCGACTCGCACCGCTCACGGCTGCGGCCGCCGCCGCCGGCTTCCTCGTTGCCGGGGGCCTCGGTGCCACGCTTCGAATCGTCGCAGTGCGGCGGCGCGTCAGCCTCGAGCGTCGCAACCGCTCGTTCCTCGACAGGCTGACCGCATAGTCATCGACATACGCGTCGGCACCTTCGACGCCTGCCTCGTCCAGAGCTCGGTCGAGAACACCGCCGGCCGGGCCGACGAACGGGTGACCGTGACGATCCTCCTGGTCGCCGGGCTGCTCCCCGACCAGCATCAGGCGAGCCGAAACGGGGCCTTCGCCGAACACGGTCTGCGTCGCGTTTCGCCAGAGGTCGCAGTTACGGCAGACCAACGCCTTCGATCGCAGCGCGTCGAGCTCGGCGGCTGCTGAGCCGGCGCTGTCCGCAACGGCGGGCGGTCGGACATCCAACTCCCGACGGTCTGGCATGGGGATGGGTTCCCCAACCCTCACGGTGTCTCAAACCGGGGGGAAGCGATGAGGAGACCTAGGTACCATCTCAAAGGCATGCGAGAGGGAATGCCCGGAAGCCGCTGCGGGCACGCCGTGCTCGGCGACCGAACGGTGGAGGCATGAGCGCTCGAGAGGAGCGGCTCGGTGAGAACGAGTCGTTCTTCCGTCGCCTGAACGAGCACATCGACACGGTGACCGAGCCGCCCGATTCGGGCTACCAGCAGTTCCTCTGCGAGTGTGGCGACGCCGACTGCGTCGTACGGCTCCCGCTGACCCGTTCCGAGTACGAATCAGCTCGCTCGGAGCCGACCACGTTCATCGTCGCTCCAGGCCATGTCCATCACGACGTCGAAGTGCGGGTCCGGGGAAACGATCGGTTCGTCCTCGTGCGCAAGTTCGGCGAGGCGGGCGAGGTCGCGATCGAGCAGGATCCGCGCTCGTAGCTCGTTAGCGTGTCCGGCGGGCGTGCCAGGCTGCGGGGCGCCGTAGTAGTCGCCGAGCGCCTTCCGGTGTCTCTCCTCGGCGTCGAGGTTCTCGTAGTCGTACGCGGCGCGTTCTTGATCTCGTCCTCGTGGTCGACCGCACGCCCTCCGAGTCGCCGATCGTGCCGGAAGGATGACCTTCTTGCCGAAGTCCGGCCGGTCGACGACGTCGCTTGCTCGTACGTCGAGTGCCTCCGTTCCGCTGTCCCGTCCAGCGCTCGACCGTACCGTTCGATGTCGCCGCCGAAGATCCAGATCACATCCCGCTGTCCTACTCGAAGCGCACGACCGCTCTCGTAGGTTCCTGGAGAGAACCTTCTCAAACGTGAGGCTCGGCGGCAGCTTCCGGGCAGCAGGCCGATCGCCGCGGCGGATCCGACGGCCCGGCCACCAGCTGGCGTTTCCGAACAGCGCGATCAGCGCAGGGACGAGCAGCGAGCGAACGACGAACGCGTCGAGCAACACACCGACGCAGAGCGTGAAAGCCAGCTCGCGGAACGCACGCAGGGGGACGATGGCAAGCAACGCGAAGCTGAACGCGAGCGCGATTCCCGCCACCGAGATCGTCCGGCTCGCCCGAGGAACGGCGGTCGCGATGGCGTCCCTGAGGGGGCGCCGGGAGGCAACCTCCCAGACCTGTCCCACGACGTACACGTTGTAGTCGGATCCGAGAGCGACGAGCAGAACGGCGGCGGCGAAGGGCACGTAGTACGTCAGCTCGCCGTAACCGAGCAAGTCCTGGAAGACGTAGGTCGTCAGCCCCAGGGTTGCCGCGACCGCGAGGACGCTCGCGCCGAGCAGGAAGAACGGCGCGACGAGCGAGCGGAGAAAGAGCGCGAGCAGGAGCAGGTTCACGCAGAGACCTGCGATAGCGATGCGCTTCAGATCGCTCACCGTCTCGCTCACGGTCTCTTCCGCCAGCGCGGTCTGTCCCGCGTAGCTCGGCTCGGCGCTCCCGACGCCTGCCCGTCGAATGAGACCGGGCATGGCGTCCTCAAGCTCCCGAAACCGGTCGATTGCAGGCCCGCCGATCGGCTCTTCATCGAAGATGACAGCGATGCGCGCCGCGTTTCCCCCCTCGGAGACCACAGCGCCCGGCTGCACCGAGGCGGGCTCCTCCCGCGGGCCGACCACCCCGGCGACGCCCGGCCGGTCCTCGACCAACCCCTCGAGGCGGGCCAGGGATTCGCGACGCGATCCGATCCCCGGATCCTCGAGGATCACCTCGGTCGGCGCGAGAATGCCGGCCGCGAACCCCTACGGCAGCCGCTTCGGCGGCGACCCGGGGCTCCGAGTCCTCGGGCAGCCCGAGAACGTTCGTGAATCCGAGATCCGTCTTGCGCAGTCCGCTCGCCGCGACCAGCAGCGCCCCGCCCACGAGAACAACGATCACGAGCGCGATCGGGCGCGAGCTCGCGACGTGTGCGAAACGGTAGCGCCAGTTTCGGCGGTCGGGCTCGGGCAGAGCTGCCGGAGCCTCGTCCACGGGCTCCTCCTCCACGAGCGCGTGCTTTCCCGGCCAGAGAAGCAGGCGCCCGAAGATGCCCATCAGCGCCGGGATCAACGTGACCGAGACGAGGAGGCCGACGAGCGCGGTCAGGGCGAGGCCAGGACCCAGGGCCTTGAAGAACTCGATACTTCCAGCGAGGAGGGCTGCGGCGCCGGCGGCGACGATCAGGCCAGCGGTGAACACGATCGGGAGGTACTGCGACGTCGAGCGCTCGGCCGCTTCGACCCGCGGCTCGCCGAGCGCGACACGGGCGCGGAGGCCGGCAAGGAAGAAGATCGCGTAGTCCGTGACGATCCCGAGGAGCAGCACGACGACGAGCGGCTCGATCTCCCTGGGTACGGCTACTCCTGCCTGCTCGCCGATCCAGGCGACGCCGCGCACTGTGACGAGATAGGCGATGCCCGCCGTGAACAGCGTGGCGAGCGGCGCTCCGACGGAGCGGAAGGTCAGAGCCAGGATCAAGGCGATCAACCCGACCGTCGCCCCCTCGACCAGCGGCAGCGCGTCCTCGATCCGGTGGAACTCCTCGAGCCGCGCAGGCAAGGCGCCGGTCACCCCCACCAGGTGGTCGTCTGGGGAACCGAGGCGGGCCTCCGCGTAGTCGTGGGCAGCGGCGAGGCGGTCCGCGGAGCTCCACTCCGGCTCGAAGTAGAGGAAGGTCACGGCGGTCGTACCCTCCTCGCGCGATCCGGGCACGAGACCGCCGGTGTTGAGCACCGGCAGCGCGAAGGCGATGCCGTCCGCGGTCCCCGGTTCGGTAGTAACCGCCGCAGCGCTCTCCACACTGCGCTCCTGAGCCTCCTGCGAGAGGCCGTTCGCGTCGCGCTGCACGACTGCCGTGTCGGAGACGAGCGGCAGCTCGAAGAGCTCAGCGCTGCGCTCCTGCGCCCGGATCGCCGCTGCGTCGTCCGGAACGAGACCGCTGAGCGGCGCACCGCTCTCCCCCAGCCCGGGGAGGTACAGGGTCGCGGCCACCGCGCCCGCGACCCACGCCAGGAGGATGGGCCAGCGCAGGCGCATGATGAGCCACGCAAACCCGCGGGCTGCGCGCCCGATACCGAGGGGTTCGCTCACGAAGTCCGAATCATCCGCTCGGTCAACGCTTCTTGCGCTCGACCGCCCGCTCGAGCTCGGCCTTTCGCATCTTCGAGCGGCCCTCGATCCCGAGCTTCTTCGCCTCGTTGTAGAGCTGGTCGCGCGTCCTTCCCTTTCCGCGGCGCGTCCCCGACCGCCGGCCGCCACGCCGGCCCGAGGACAGGTCCGACTTCGAGAGCATCGAGCTCGTCCTCGCCTCGCCCGAGCGAGCCCGCTCCTTGTTCACGGTTCGAGCGGCGATCTCCTCGGCCTTGTCCTCGCCCGTCCCACGCTTCTCGAGTCCCTCCTTGATGTGCTCGTACTGTCTCGCCCGCTTGGATCCCTTCTTCACGCCCGCCGGGGGCATGCCGCACCTCCTTCGTCGTTGCGTCGAACTAGAACTCCGGCTGCCTACCCCCTCGCACGGATCGGTGAAACGTCGAGCCGGTGTCGGTTTGGGATCCGCGAGAAACGGGAAGGAGTGTTGCTCGGCTGAAGTCGAAGGCAGGCCGTGGTATCGGATACCGAAGCGGTCCGTCTTCAAGTCGAGGAGATTTCGGTTGGTGGAACCGGTTCCTGAGACGATGCGATTGGCGGTCGATCTGGCGCTTCCTCCAAGCACGTCAGCAGGGAAGGTCGCGCGAGACGCGGTCGGGGAGATCGCCGGGCTGCCGCCCCGACTCCGGGAGGACGTGAGGTTGCTCGTCACCGAGCTCGTCACCAACAGCGTCCGCCACGCCTCACTCGCACCGTTCGGCCGGATCGAGGTGCGGGCGTTCGTCAACGAGGAGCAGCTTCGGGTCGAAGTAGAGGACTCCGGCCCGGGGTTCGCGGCCCGTCCGCGCCCGCGCTCAGCCGGCCAGACCTCGGGGTGGGGCCTGTATCTCGTCGAGCGAGTCGCTTCACGGTGGGGCACCGTGCCCTCGGGAAGATCCTGTGTCTGGTTCGAGCTCGACCTGCAAGAGGCCGAGCCTGCCCCCCGTGACGAGCACGGCACGCGCGGGACGACTAGGGCGTCACGCGCAGGACGACGAACGCCGTATCGTCCCGGAGCAGCCCACCTTCGGCGATGACAGTCTGTTCGACTCTCTCGGCAACCTCCTCGGCCGAGCATCCTGCGGCCCCGCGTAGCAGCTTCCTGAGTCGCTTCTCGCCGGTCGCCATCTGCTGGCCGCGACCCTCGACGAGCCCGTCCGTATAGAAGAAAACCGCTTCACCGGGCTCGAGCTCCACCATCTCGTCCGCTGAACTCAGGATCCTCGAAGAACCCGACCAGCGAGCCGTACCTCCCGATCTCGCTCAGCGTGCCGTCGGCGTGGATCACGACCGGAAGCGGGTGGCCTCCGCATGCGACGGTCAGCTTCGCACCATCCCCGTTCCGCACCAGCCGCGCGTCTGCGACAGTGCAGAAGGTGCCACTCTCGTAGGCTGCCAGCACAGCGTCGTTGAGGACGGACAGCCGCCGGCTCGGCGATGCCTCGTGCAGAGCCGCCGCGCGCAGCGTGTGCCGCGTCAGCCCGGTCACGGCGGCGGCCGACGGCCCCTTGCCGCATACGTCTCCGATGACGATCGCCAACGAACCGTCGCCGGCCCGGAACGCGTCGTAGAAGTCGCCACCGACCTCGAGCCCTTCGCCGGCCGGAAAGTACCGCGCCGCCAGCTCGATCCCGGGGACATCCGGCAAGCCCGACGGCAAGAGGCTGCGCTGTAGCGTCGAGGCAATGCGGCTTCTCTGTGCGTAGAGGCGCGCATTGTCGACCGACAAGGCGGCGTGCCGGGCGAGGTCGCTCGCGACCTCGACGTCCTCGGCCACGAAGTGGCGCCCCGATTCGCCGGCCAGCAGAGTGACTGCTCCTGTCGTCTGGCCGCGCACGACCAGCGGGACGATCAGAAGCGAGCCGATTCGGAGGCGGCGGAGGCCCTCGAGGTGCTCCTCGCCCTGCGCGATCTCCTTGACGACGTCGTCGTCGACGTGGCTGACGAGCAGCGGCTTCCGCGAACGAAGCACGCCGCCGACGACACTCTCTTCGAGACGAGGGTCGGCGGGAAAGCGGCTCTCCAACTCTCGAACCAGCGCTTCCTTGGCCGGGTCGACGTGCACGACGGCAAGCTGATCGAGGTCCCCGTTGGTGCCGAGGATGTCCACGACGCAGCAGTCTGCGAGGCGTGGCACAGCGAGTCGCGCCACCTCCCGCAGTGTCCGCTCGTAGTCGAGCGTCGAGGAGAGCGTCTCGCTCGCATCGGCCATGAACGCGAGCGCCTCTTCGCGCTGCTTGCGATCCGTCACGTCCCGGCCGAGGCCGACCATGCGGGCCGGCTTGCCGGAGGCGTCGGTCACCACCTGCGCTTGCCCCCAGATCCAGCGCACAGTCCCGTCCGGCCAGACGACCCGAAACTCGATGTCGTAGCCGGCCTCACCCTCGAGGGCCGCCTCGATCGACTCGAGCACGAACGCCCTGTCGTCCGGATGGATGAGTGCCTGGTAGTGCTCGAACGACCCGTCGAATTCTCCGGGCTCGAGCCCGTGGATCGGCGCAAGCCGCTCGGACCACACGACCGACCCGGTCTCGACATCCCAGGTCCAGACTCCCATCTCAGCGGCATCGAGAGCCATTCGCAGCTGTTCCTCGCTCTCTCGCAGGCTGCGCTCGGTTCTCTTTCGTTCCGAGATGTCGTTCACGAGCGCGACCACACCCCGGATCCGGCCGGCCGCGTCGCGTACGGGGGCGTTCGAGAACGAGACGTCGATCAGCATCCCGTCCTTGCGCTGCCGGACCGTCTCGAAGGCCGTGAACGACCGGCCGGCAAGCACCCGCTCGCGAACCGAGTGGAACTCGTCGAGCATCTCGGGCTGGACGAACGGCAGGATCCGTCCGATCGCTTCCTCCGCCGTCCATCCGAACACCTGCTCCGCCGCTGGGTTCCAGATCGTCACTCGTCCTGCCGGGTCATAGGCGACGACGGGTAGAGGAGACGCATCGATCAGAGCTTCGAGCTCGTCTGTCGTCTCCCTGAGCGCGGTCTCGACGTCCATCCTCTGAATCGCCGCCCCGAGGACGTTCGCCAGACCTCGCATGAAGTTGACGTCGGAAGGCGGGAACGCGTCCGGCCGCGACGAGTGCGCCGCCAGGACTCCCCAGGGCTTGACGGCTCCTCGAATCGGCACGACGAGATCGCGCACCACGTCGCGATCAGCCAGGTAGGCCGGCAGAGCGAGCTGCATCGCCTCACCGCGCTCGAAGAGCAACGGCTTGTTCGCGATCAGCACCTGGCCTTCGGGGGTCTCCTGCGAAACGAGGACTCGCTCCTCGCCTGACCCCTCCCTCCGGAAGACCGATTCCCGCAGCGACGACGAGCTCGCTGCGATCGGCGCTCGCCTCGAGCACCTCCGCGCAGCGAACGTCGAGAATCGCGCCGATTTCCTCGACTGCCCTCTCGAAGAGGTCCGTCAGGGCGGATCCCGTCAGGGCAAGGCGCCCGAGCTCGGCAACCGCCTCCTGCTCGCGGGCGAGCGATCGGAAGCGCTGCTCGTTGAGCGTGAGCGCCGACAGCGCGCTCTCGGCGTCCCGCTGCGCGGCGCGCAATCGCTCGACGATCTGCGCGACGACGACTGCGCACAGGAGAAACATCGCGGCTGCGAGGATCGCGTCGCTCGCGGCCTCGATCCTGAACGAGTTCGAAGGCTCGAGGAAGAAGTAGTCGTATCCGGCGAATGCGAGCGCCGAGGCCAGGAGGCCGAACCAGAACCCTCCGGCGAACGCCGCCACGGCCACCGCTGCCAGATAGAGGGCACCGACTCCCGGCTGTCCCTGGAGGCCGGCGGCCAGCCCGATCCCGGTGGCGATGCCCGGGCCGACGATCGCCGCCGTGAACGCCTGGCCACGTCAGCTCCGGCCGGGAAAGCACCAGCAGTCCCCGTCGCCGCACCGGGTCGGACCGGCCGCGCTGCCTCATGCGACGGGGAGCGTCAGGGCCGTCGCCTAGCCCGGGTCGTCCACGAACGCTAGGCGCCGATCGAGCAGCGAAATCTCGAAGACACGCTGGACGGCCTCGGAACCGCGAACGAGAACGAGGGAGCGTCCCGCCTTCCGAGCACGTACATCGGCCTCGAGGAGCAATCGCAGGCCGCTCGAGTCGATGAACGTCACGCCTCGCAGGTCGATCACGAGCCGGGGCGGCGAACGTTGCTCGACGCGCTCGAGCTCGGCCTCGACCGCGGCAGCACCGACGTAGTCGAGTTCGCCGACGAGCGCGACGAGAGCGCCGCCCTCCGTTTCCTGAACCGTGGCGTCGAGAGTGCTCAGCGATGACCCCCGTGGATGGAATGAGAAGTCTACGTCGGGCGGGCAGGAGCCGAGCTACCGCCGACGCGAGATCACGTTTGCCGGGCGCCCGCCCCGGGTAGGGGACGGGTTCGGACGACGGCCGGAACGGATCCGTCCCCCCGAGCCACCGTTCCGGCAGCCGCGGTCGGGCGTTCGCTGCGCCCGACCCGCGGTTTACGTGCACCGGCTTCCGGGGTACCGCTCGGACGGCGTGCAACGACAGCTCCCCGAGACGCTCGATCGTGGCGAGAATCTCGATCTGGCGGGCCGGCAGGCGGAGTTGTGGGTACGGCGTGCTGTACTCCTCCTCTTTGTAGCGTTCATCGCCGTCGCCCTCGCGAACGTGTTCGGGCAACGTGCGAGCACGGAGACGGCGACCGGGGAGAGGGCGGCGCTCGAGCTGACCGCCCCCGGCAACGTCCGTAGCGGCCTGATTTACCAGGCCCGTTTTCGGATCGAGGCGAGGCGCACGATCGAGAAACCCCAACTCGTGCTCAGCCCCGGCTGGTTCGACGGTCTCACGATCAACACGTTTCAGCCCGACCCGGTCGAGCAGTCGGAACGGCAAGGCGAGATCGTGCTGACGTACGACACGATCGCGGCCGGCGAGATATTCACCGCTCGACTCCAGTATCAGGTCAATCCGACCGCGGTCGGGACACGCTCGCAGACGGCTGTGCTCGCCGACGACGGAGAGCCGCTCGCACAGATCGAGCGGACCGTCACAATCTTCCCCTGAGCCATGGACATCGTCCTCCGGGCAGCAATCGTCTTCGTCGCTCATCTACATCCTGATGCGGGTTGTCGGTCGCCGCGAGCTGTCGAGCATGGAGCCGTTCGACCTGATAATCCTCGTCGTCATCGGCGACTTCGTTCAGCAGGGTGTGACCCAGCAGGATCTGTCGGTCACGGGCTCTATCCTCGCCGTCGTGACCATCGGCGTGCTCGTCGTCGCCACCTCGTGGCTCGGCTTCCGGTTTCGCCGGCTACGCCCGGTCCTCGAAGGCCGGCCCGTGGTCCTCGTCGAAGACGGTCAGCCGATCGAGGGCAACCTCGCCCGCGAGCGGATCACACTCGAGGAGCTCGCCGCCCAGGCCCGCCTGAAGGAGATCGACTCGATCGACAAGGTGCGCTGGGCGGTGCTGGAGACGAGCGGCGCGATCAGCTTCATCCCGAAGGGCCAGCCCCGCTGAGCGCCGACGAGGATTACGGCGAACGACTCGACCGCGAGCTGATCGAGCTCATGAACGGTCTCCGGGTGATCCTGCCCGGAGTTCAGGTGCTGTTCGCCTTCCTGCTGACGGTGCCCTTCACCCAGCGGTTCGACGAGATCACGTCCCAGCAACGGGACGTGTACTTCGCAGCGTTCGTCTGCACGGCGATCGCGTCGATCTTCCTGATTGCGCCGTCCTCGTACCACCGCCTGCGCTGGCGTCAGCGTGACAAGGAGCGCCTCCTCCGGACGGCCAACATCTTCGCCATCGTCGGCATCATCTTTCTCGGGATGGCCGTCAGCGCGGCCGTCTTCCTCGTCACCGATGTCATGTTCGGCGCGCGCTGGGCGGCCGTCGTGGCAGGAGTCTTCGCGGCGCTCCTCACCTGGTGCTGGGTCGGCCTGCCGCTCTGGCGGCGCCTGAAAGACCTCGACGAGCCTGAGGCCGAAACCGGCCTGATCGTCCCGGGAAACGAGCCCGATACCCACGAGGAGACGCCGACGAAGCCGGTTCGCTGATCTTCGCCGTCAGCGGATGCACGACCTGTCCTTGCATGACCGACACACCCTCGGGCGCAGGTCTCACCCGTCGGACGTTTGCTCCCGGACGGGCGGACGTGGAGACGGGCTCCGCTGGTGACGCGACCAGAAAAGCGACGTATGCTGCGGTATCTGCAAGTGAAGGAGACGTAATGACGCCTGACGATGTCCTTGCCCAGCCGCCGACTTTGCTCGGCCAGGATCAGCGTGAGTCCTACTTCGAGAACGGATACCTGCTTCTCGAAGGCGTCGTGCCAGATGAGTGGGTTGAGCGTCTGCTCGAGGTGACATCGGACTTCGTCGATCAGAGCCGCTCGCTCACCAGATCAGACGCGATCTTCGATCTCGAGCCCGGCCACTCGGCCGATTCGCCCCGGCTCAGACGACTGACGAGCCCGGTCGAGCAGCACGAGGTGTACTGGGAGTTCGCCTCGAAGTCGCTGCTCGCCGATATCGCAGCAGACCTCGTCGGCCCGGATGTGAAGTTCCACCATTCGAAGCTGAACTTCAAGTGGGCCGCCGGCGGCGAGGAAGTGAAGTGGCATCAGGACATCCAGTACTGGCCACACACCAACTACAGCCCGCTCACGATCGGTGTCTACCTGCATGACGTCGGCCCGGAGCAAGGTCCGTTGCGCGTGCTTCCGGCCAGCCACGAAGGCACTCTCTACAGCCTCTACAACGATGAGGACTCGTGGGTCGGCTGCCTCTCGGAGAGGGACGTCGAGCGTCTCGACCTGACGCCGGCAGAGGATCTGACCGGGCCTGCCGGCTCGCTCACGATCCACAACTGCCGGACGGTGCACAGCTCTCGCCGCAATGAATCCGATCTCGGCCGCCCACTTCTCCTGAACGTCTACTCGGCCGCAGACGCGTTCGCGTATACGCCCAACCCGCTACCGAGCAGGTACGCCGGCGCAATCGTTCGCGGAAAGCCGGCACGGTGGGCTCACCACGATCCCCGGCCCTGCCTGTTGCCGCCCGACTGGTCAGGCGGTTACACGTCGCTCTTCGCGCTTCAGCAAGAAGAGGACTGGGAGCCCGACCAACTCGACACCGTCAAGGAGCAACACGTCCGCATGAAGGGGAACGTGAACTAGTCAACGTCTTCGAGGCTGGGACCGGGTAGGGCAGGTCTCTGTTGCTAGCAGAGGCCCCTGGGCCTGCTCGTCCGGCAGGTGTTGTTTCTGAAGACGTTGCCGGAACCGCTCCTGTCCCAGAACAGGTCGGGCCTGTTGCGCCGGATCCGGTTGCCCGTGATCCGGTTGTTCTTCGGCGCGGTTCCCTGCTCGCCTCTTACTAGCAGGACGCCGCCGCTGAACGCGGTCTCACCACCGGGCGTGTTCGCGAGGATCGCGTTCTTCTTGATCGTGACTCCTTGTGCGCCGAGGATCGCGACGCCGACTCCGGAGATGGGCGGCTGCATCTCTTCCTCGTTCGCAGGACACGCCTTGGAGTTCCTGCTGATCGTGTTCTTCGCGACCGTCATCTGGCCGGCGGGGCCGGGAGCGTCCGCAAGAAAGAGCACGCCGAGGCAATTGCCCGTCACACGGTTGTTCCGGATCGTGCCGCGGAGGGCGTCCCGTACGAAGATGCCGAACCCGTTGTCCGTCGAGATGTTGCCGTCCACGAGCGCGCGCGCCTCCGGCGAGGAGCCGATGTAGATCCCGGCCTCGGCGCTCCGAGCGGTCGAGTTCAAGAGGACTTTCGTTCCTGTCGAGAGGAACGCAGCGATGCCGTACTCGCCGTTGTCCACGGTACGGTTCGATTGGAAAGTGGCGTTCATCGCACCGAAAGCGATGATCCCCGATCCGGTGAAGCCGCTGACCTGGAAACCGGTGATCGTGACGTTCTCGACGTACGTCGTGACCGTGAACGTCGTGGGGTCGATGACGCCAGAGACGCAGAATCCGTCCACGGAGCTCGGATTCTCGGGATCGGAGCACGGGCCGGGAGGTGGAGCTTCGGTCGGAGCGCCGAGCACTGCATCCTGCCCCTGAATGGTCAGATCGCTCTTCGTAACGACGACCCTCTCCTTGTACGTGCCGGCTTTCACGAGGATCGTGTCGCCCGGCGAGGCCGCGTCCACCGCCGCCTGAATCGACTGGCCCGGGCCCACTTCGATCGTCGCGGCGCCGGCAAGCACCGGGAGGCCGAGCAGCATGCCTGCTGCGACGAGGACGACACAGGTCAGACGTAGCCGCACCGTAACTCCTTCATTCGGGGTCGCAGGAAGACAAGAGTGTCCACTAACCGCCGCCCGGCCGCAACTCGGAGCGGACCTTGCTCCCCTCTCGTCCCAGGAGCTCATCCGTCATCCCTTGTCATACAAGTCCTACGGCCCGGGAGGTCCGCCCGTGCCACGCGGTTCTGCGAGGTCGAGGCGAGGACGGCGGTGAATCCGTCGGCGAGCGTGTTGCGCCCGAGGTTGACAATGATTCGACCCCAAGCCAATCTGTGACGCCTCATACGAGAGGAGCCGGATGTCTGTTGAGCGGAACAAGGCCCTGATGCTGCGCTTCTTCGGTGAGATGGACGCGAGGAGGGACGTGTCGGTCATCGACGACTTCGTCTCACCCGACTTCGTCGACCACAGCCCAGCCCCGGGGATGTCCCCGGATATCGAGGGTCTGAAGCGGATGTTCCTCCACTTCCTGCAAGCGACGCCAGACGGTACCCACGCGGTCGACGACATCCTCGCCGAAGGCGACAAGGTCGCAGTACGTGTCCGCGCCTGGGGAACCCAGACAGGCGAACTCTTCGGAATCCCACCGACCGGCGAGCGCGTGGAGACGACGGGTATCGGCGTCTATCGAATCGCAGACGGCAAGATCGCCGAGCACTGGAACGAAGTAGACATGCTGCGGGTGATGCAGCAGCTCAAGGTGATCCCGACGCCCGAAAACGCCTAGCGGTCGGCGGCCCCGTCCGGTAGGCGCTTCCGGTGCGGGCCGCCCAGCCTCACTAGTGGAAGCCGCGCCGGGTGACCCGGCCCACTCAGACTACGCTCAGTCCGGAAAGATTTGCCAGCAAGCGCTCGACAGGTCCTGGCCGGCCTGGCATTGATACCGGCTCACGAAGATCGTGCTCGCCGCTGACGATCGAACATCGGAGGTACCACGTGACGACGACGCGTATCGCGACGGTTCTTGCTGCTGCCCTCCTCCTCGCGCTCAGCGCCGCAGCCTGCGGCGGAGACGTGAGCGGCCAGGGGTTTGCCCTCGACATCACCGAAGTTGCCGTCACCGAGGTGGGTAAGACGGAGTTCGAGAACGTCGGCGTCAACGTTCCCGAGCTCAACTGCACGGCCACCGCCGCGGCGGACGCGACGACGAACGCCGACGGGGTCGCAAGCGACTACTCGGTCGCTTGCACCGGCACCTCGGATGACGGCAGGGAAGTCACGATGGACGGCTCGACCGAGGACGGCGAGTTCGTGGGGAAGGTCGAAGGCGAGGAGGTCTTCAGGAAGGACTGTGTCGACGAGATCTGCTAACGCCCGAGCCGCGACCAGTTGTTTCGCCACCCGTTGGCTCGGTCACAGTGACAGCCCGCTTCCGGTTCCCTTGATGCGGGGCCCACGCTTGGCCAGACCTTCGACGGCCGTGACTATATCCAGTTGGATCGCGGTGTCTTAGGCGCTCGGCAGCGTACCGGGATCGAACCGGTGACCTCCGGCTTGCAGAGACGACCGTACGCCAACGGCAGGAGATCTGAAAACCTCTTGGTTGAGCGGAATCCGCCCGCGTCAGAGGACTGCATTTCGGCGCGAGGTCGGACGATCGCGCATCAGCTCGACGGCCGGTCGCCGATCCAGTAACGCGGGCCCGAGCCGAGGCCGGCGGCACGGTCGCCCGGGTTCGCGAGCTGGCAGCGGTCGAGCGAGAGGCAGCCGCAGCCGATGCACTCGGTGAGGCCGAGCCTGAGCCGCTCGAGCTCGGCGATGCGATCGTCGATCCTCGAGCTCCACGTGGCCGAGAGACGGGACCAGTCGCGGCGAGTGGGCGCCTGATGGGGAGGAAGCTTTGCGAGCTCCGCGCCGATCTCCTCGAGCGTCAGCCCGATGCGTTGGGCGAAGACGATGAAGGCGATCCGGCGGAGCACCGGCCGCGGGTAGCGGCGGTGACCCGAGCCGACTCGCTCGGAGCTGATGAGGCCCCGCTGCTCGTAGAAGCGAAGCGCCGAGGAGGCCACGCCGCTGCGGCGCGCGACCTCACCGATGGGGAGCAAGGTGGACATGGTCAGAGATCAGGGCACATGTTGGGCTTGACTTCAAGTTTACTTTAACTTGTATTCTGACGGGATCCAGATCTGAGACCTGCGAGGAGGTAGTCATGACCCGGCAGAGAGTGAGCGAGCAGATCACCGAAGAGGTCACATCCTGGCCGGGCGTCGCGGCGGGACCCGGCCGGCGGGGGGAGTTCGCGTTCAAGGTAGGCGGGCGGGAGATCGGCCACCTGCACGGCGATTACGCCGCCCACTTCGTCTTTCCCAAGGAGGTCTGGGCCACATTGTTCGAGCTAGGGCGGATCGACTATCACCCCGTCTTCCCCGGCAGGCCGGGCTTCGGTTCACGCAGGATGGAGACCGAGGCCGACGTCGCTGACGTGATCGCGCTGCTGCGTCTCAACTACGAGCGCATCGTCGAGCGCCACGGACTCCCGGCCGGGGCAGCCGCATAGCGGTATGTCCGTCGGCATAGTCACCGGCGCATCACGCGGGCTCGGCCTCGCCCTTGCCCGGGTCCTTGTCGAGCGCGAATGGCGACTCGTCGTCGACGCGCGCGGAGCCGATGCGCTCGAGCGCGCAGTCGCCGGGCTCGAGGGGGTCGTCGCGATCCCGGGCGACGTCGCCGACCCAGCGCACCGCCGCGCGCTCGTCGAGGCGGCGGGCGAACGGATCGACCTGCTCGTCAGCAACGCGGGCCTGCTCGGGCCGAGCCCGCAGCCGGAGCTCGCCGCCTACCCGCTCTCAGAGCTCGCGCGCGTCTACCAAGTGAACGTGTTCGCGCCGTTGGCGCTCGTGCAGGAAGCGCTGCCACGGCTCGCACCCGGCGCGGCCATCCTCCACATCTCCTCGGACGCGGCGGTCGAGCCGTACGAGGGCTGGGGCGGGTACGGCTCCTCGAAGGCCGCCCTCGAGCAGCTGACGGCGATCCTCGCGGCCGAGCAGCCGCAGCTGCGCGTGTACACCGTCGACCCGGGCGACATGCGCACGCAGACCTACCAGGAGGCGTTCCCGGGCGAGGACATCTCCCACGTGCCGCCGCCGGAGGAGAGCCTCCCCGGCCTGCTCGCGCTGATCGAGGGCTCGCTTGCGAGCGGCCGCTACCGGGCGCGCGAGCTCGCGGGTGTTGCACCGTGAGCGCGCTCGAGCTTCCCGTTCGGCTGGAAGCGCATGAGCCGCCGGAAGCGCATGGGGTCGACCGCGCCGACGTCGCGATGCTCGTTGCGAGGCGGCACGACCTCGAGCTCGTCCACGCCCGTTTCCACGAGCTGCCGCGGTTCCTGTCCGCGGGCGACCTGCTCGTCGTCAACACCTCGGCGACGCTGCCGGCCGCGCTCGACGCCCGCCTCGGCGAGCGGCGGGTGCAGCTCTGGCTCTCGACCCCGGCGCCCGAGGGCACGTGGCTCGTCGAGCTGCGAACGCCCGACCGAGCGCCGTACCCGCGGCCGCCCGTGGGTGCTCGGCTCGACCTCCCCAGCGGCGGCCATGCCGAGCTGCTCGCCCGCTTCGCCGGCAGCGAACGACTCTCCGTCGCGCGATTCGAGCTCGACGAGCCGCTCGAGGACTACCTGCGCCGGCACGGCCGGCCGATCCGGTACAGCTACGTCCCCGAGCCGTGGCCGCTCGACACCTACCAAACCGTCTTCGCCCTCGAACCCGGCAGCGCGGAGATGGCGAGCGCCGGCCGGCCCTTCACGGCGGAGCTCGTCACGGCGCTCGTCGCGCGCGGCGTGCTCCTCTCGCCCGTCACCCTGCACACGGGTGTCTCCTCGCCCGAGCAGGGCGAGCAGCCCTTCCCCGAGCGCTTCCGGGTCCCGGCCGCGACCGCCAGGCTCCTCAACGCCGTCCGTGGTTGGAACGGTCGCGTGATCGCGGTCGGCACGAGCGTCGTGCGGGCGATCGAGACCGTGGCCGCGGCGGACGGCAGCGTGTCCGAGAGCCAGGGCTGGACGAGCCTCGTCGTCACGCCCGAGCACGGGTTACGCGCAATCGACGGCCTGCTCACCGGCTGGCACGAGAGCGAATCCTCGCACCTCGCCCTACTCGAGGCCGCGGCCGGTGGAGAGCTCCTCGAGCGCTCCTACCGGGCCGCGCTCGAGCACGGCTACCTCTGGCACGAGTTCGGCGACCTGCACCTGGTCCTGCCGTAACCTCGTCGATTTCGACACGTTCCTCCGGTCAGCCATCAAGCACGGAGCGCCGCTGCATGGTTCGGCGCCTCAACCATGCGGTTTTGAGCGGTGCCGGCAGGCTATCGGCACGATCTCCTTTTTGGGGCGGTTCTTCGCTCGTTTGGCTGCGTCAGGAGATCCGCGTGAGCAGCAGCACGGGAATCGTCCGCGTGGTCTTTCTCTGGGTATTCACGACCCCGGGGACCGCGCTGACGACATCCGCCCACACTGCTTCGCGCTCGGCGCCTGCCAGTTCCCTCACCGCGACCGCGAAGGCCTCGGTGCCGAATTCGACGTTGATCTCCGGGTGGGTTTTCAGGTTGTAGTACCAGTCGGGGTTCGTCGGTGCGCCGCCGTTGGACGCAATGATCGCGAACCGGCCATCCGACTGCGGGAAGCAGCCAACCGGAGTCACGCGCTCGGTACCCGACTTGGCGCCGATGTGGTGGATGAGGATCAGCGGATAACCCTCGAACTGACCACCCACTTTCCCCTCGTTAGCGCGGAACTCTTCAATGATGCGGTCGTTGGAGTCGCTCACGTCTTCCCTCCTTCGTTGTCTCGGCATCGAGAACAAGGCCCTCACCTGGGGTGCTAATCGGCGGAGGATGTGCCGTTCAGCGAAGACAACCCGTGTTGGCGGGCACCACTCGCGTCGTTCAGCGGTCCTCGCCGCGCTTGACGCGCGCCAGGATGGTGTCGATGCGCCGCTGCGTGTCGGCCCGGTTCGTGAGCGCGTGGGACGGCTGGCCGCCGGTCGCGTTCCAGGGCACGAGCACGTCGAACTCGAGTCCCCGGATCAGTTCCAGGCTTTGGAGGTAGGCCGGGCGATCGCTGGATTCCAAGACGGCGGCTACCCACTCGCCGTTGCTCAGCCAGATGGTGTCGCTGGTAAACAGGAGGCGCTGGCTTCCGTTATCCCAGAGAAACGCGGTCGCTCCCTGGGTGTGCCCCGGCGTCGGGATCAGCTCAAAGTCCTCATCCAGCATGTGCCGCGCGGAGAAGGTGCCGCCGACCGCCGTCTTCTCAGCAACCAGAGCGCTGTCCGCCTCGTGGACGAAGAGCGGGCTCGTGACCCATTCCGAGGCGAACCATGCCTCATGGTGATGGTTCAGGTACTGGCGGAAAATGCCACCCAGCCCCTCGATCTCCCGCCCCTCCGACTCCAGCCCGGCGACGCTATAGACCAGCAGGTTGCCCCGCTCGCGCTGCAACAGAAAGGCACGACTGTCAGTCGCCGGGGCGAACGGCAGCGGCCGCGGCGCCGAAGCGTACAAACCAACAAGCACCGCCTCCATCAGCACCCCGCCTCCTTCGCCCGCTCATCCTGCTTGCTGCCGGCGCCGCGACAGAAGATCACCCCAAGCACCACCCACACACTCCCTCTCATCCGCCCCCGATGGTTCCTTTGCCCATCGTGGTGATTTTCATGGTCCTCCCAACGTTTCCCGGAGGACGGAATTCCGGCCGTCCAGCGACTCGACGGGCCAACGCTTCCGACGTCACGCACCGTCCTTCCGGACATAGGTGTAGTGGGCAGCGCGGGGCGAGCTTGCGAGTCCGACGCATTCGTACCCTAATGGGCCTCCGTCCATGTTCCCGAAGAGTCGAGAGCCGCCCCCGAGGAGCGCCGGAACTACGTGGATCTCCATCTCGTCGACCAGGTTCGCCCGCAGGTATTGCTGGGCGACATCGGCACCGCCGCCGAGGGACACGTCCTGGCCGTTGGCCGCGCCGAGAGCACGCTCGAGTGCGGTCTCGATGCCTTCCGTGACGAAGTAGAAGGCCGTTCCGCCCTGCATTTCGAGCGGCTCCCGCGGGTGATGGGTGAGCACGAACACGGGGGTATGGAACGGCGGGTCGTCACCCCACCAGCCGCGCCACGGATCGTCGTCCCACGGACCGCGCACCGGCCCGAACATGTTGCGGCCCATGATCGTGGCGCCGATGTTCTTGTTCCACGACGCCGCATGATCGTCGTCGAGCCCCGTCTCGCCGCCCTCCCTCCCATGCGCCGCCCGCCAGCTGCGGGTCGCGAGTGCCCATTCGTGCAAGCCTTCCCCGCCCTCGCCGAGCGGATGCTCGAGGGTTTGGCCGGGCCCGGCAACGTACCCGTCGAGCGACATCGTGATCGTGAATCTGAGCTTTGCCACGTGCGCCTCCCTGAGTTACGCGTTGACTTCCTAGACGCACTTCCCGTCGCAAACTCATCGGTGATCGCCTGCTCGACGAAGCGAGTCTCCGGCGGCAGCCGTGCACTGGCATGCGGTCAACCCCGTCTGTGTCCAGGCCGCGCACTTCCGCCGTCGGAGACGCCTTAACCCGCAAGGTGTGGCCACCGCTGCGGACGGCGAGCTCCGCTCCGCCATCGCGATGAGTTTCGCCCAGCGCTTCGGTCTGACTTTGTGAGGCGACGAAACGAAGGAGGCCGCTGCCATGCCCCAACCGGACCAACTTCCGCGCATCGGAGCGCCTGCCACCCGAGCCCTCGCGGGCATCGGCGTCACTCGCCTGTCGCAGCTCACCGAATATCGCGCCGCCGACCTGCTCAAGCTCCACGGCATGGGTCCCAGGGCGGTCGGCATCGTTCGCCAGGCGCTTGCCGATCAAGGGCTGTCGCTACGAGACGAGACCTGAGCGGGAGGGGCGCGTCGAGCTGGTCGGTGATCGCCGCATCCGCGCCGTCCACGAGCGCGCGTAGTGCTTCTCGATCATGCGCACCGACGTGCCCAAGTCGCGATCGCCGGCATCCGCAGGGCACCGGCCGACGTTGATCCGGGCGACTGTGAGGCAGGCGTCGTCGTGAAGCGCAAACTGCCGGTGGGCGTCAGGCCGGCGGGTTCTCGGCGTACTGCGGCGCGTCGCCGCCGATCTCGTGCCAGCTGGCCTTGTATGCGACCTGGAGGTGAAAGCTCGGTTCGAGTTCAAGGTCGCGCATCAGTCCTGCGGCCACAAAGTACTTCTCGCCGAGGTCGTCATAGAGGCTGGATCCGCAGTTGCTGCAGAAGTTGCGGGGCGCGAACTCACTCTCGTAGCGCTTGACCAAGTCCTCGCCCTTGGTGAACCTGAAGTTCTCCTTGGCCACCACCACACCTGCAAGGCTCGAGCCCGTCCACCGCTGGCAGCGAGTGCAGTGACAGTAACCCAGTGCCTCGGGATCTTGAACCTCGTACTCCACGCCGCCGCACAAGCAAGCTCCCTTGAGAGTCTCAGTCATCACGACCCTTTCTCGCGTTAGCGGACGATCCGCGGCAACGCTACCACCGGCAGGCCGACGCCGTGCGATCGATTCCTCCGCTGTCGCGACCGCGGGTCTAGTGGGGAGCGCCCAACGGGCTCGAGCCGGCCGGGAGGGACCAAGAGCCCTGAGAACGACCCTGGCCGGACAGGACCCATGGCCTTCGTGCCTGCGCCTGCAATAGATCGTTCATCATGATCTCCACAGCCGGAGGCAGCCGTGGCAAGTTTCGCGATCCTGGAAACGCCGTCTCATCTCGGTCTGCGCGCTGCGGGAGTCGAGGGGCTACCCGAGGCCCTGCTCGCCGCTGGTCTCGCCGACCGGCTCGGGGCCCGGCGTGCGGGTCGGCTGGTTCCGCCGACCTTCGACCCCCAGGTCGATAGCGAGACCGGAATGCTCAACCCGGGCGGCCTGCGCGACTACTCACGCCGGATCGCCGACGCCGTCGGGCCAGTGCTCGACCGCGGCGAGTTCCCGATCGTGCTCGGCGGCGACTGCAGCATCCTGATCGGGAACGCGCTCGCGCTCAGGCGCCGCGGCCGCTACGGCCTCCTGTTCATCGACGGCCACGCAGACTTCTACCAGCCCGAAGCCGAGCCGACCGGCGAGGCCGCGTCGATGGAACTGGCTCTCGTTACCGGGCGCGGTCCCGAGATCGTCACGAACATCGAGGGCAGACGCCCATTGGTGCGCGACGAAGACGTGGTGGCGTTCGCGTTCCGCGACGCCGAGCACGCCGCCGCCGAGGGCAGTCAACCGCTGCCACCGACCCTGCGCGCGATGGACCTCGCGAATGTGCGCGAGCGAGGCGTCGAGCCGTGCCGCCCGCGAGGCACTCACGCACCTCGAGCGCGAGGACGGCCCCGCCGGCTTCTGGATCCACCTCGACGCCGACGTGCTCGACGACGCGATCATGCCCGCCGTCGACTATCGCCTTCCCGACGGACTGAGCTGGGACGAGCTCAGTGGCATCGTGCGCGCCGCGGTGGCTAGCCCCCGCGCCGTGGGTCTCGAGATCACGATCTTCAATCCGACGCTCGATCCCGACGGTCGCATCGCCCGCGGCTTCGTCGATGCTCTGGTGGGCGGTCTCTCTCCCTGAACACCGCTTCACAGTGCAAGGTCCGCCGCGGGAAGAGCGGGAGATCTCCCTCAGCGCAGCCGACGCCCTGGGTCCCGAGTACAGGATCTGCTCGGCTGGCGAAGGGAGCCATTAGAGCGCCCTCCGGCATCTCCGCGACGTGCTCTGCGGTCACTGCGTGCACGAACGCCGACCAGTGGCTGGCGTTCCGCCGAACCTTGCCGGGATCGGTACCACCCAGCCGATCTGCACACTGGCGAGGTTTGGGCGAGTCGACTGGCAGCGCCTACGGGCAGGGTCTTCCCCCGCGACGGTCAGTCGCAGACGCTTCGCCCGAGCTGCCTGATTGACCCGTTTGGGTCAACGACAGGGCGTCTGAGCGGCCGTAAGTGAAGTAGGAGGACCCACTACGTCACGCCAATGGCACGGGTCGAGCGTGATCGAGGACAACACCGACCCGAACGGGGCCTCGGGGACACCTACTTAGGAGGTAGCCAATGTCCAGTTCCACCCTGCCCGAGGCCGAGCAGCAAACGGTGTACTCGATCCAGGACAAGTGCGTGCGATGAAGCGGGCGACTCTCGTCATCGGCCTGCAGCTGCTGGCCGCTGTCATCCACCTTGCCTACCTGCCATCGCGGCTGATGGCGAGGGGGCGCAGACGAACTCGAAGCTTCCGTGCCCCTTGAGATGTCGTAGGCGCAGGTGCTCCAATACGTCTCGACGACGTGGGGGCCGACGGGTAGGCGTCTCAGCGCGCCGAGGGTGAGCGGGTTGACGACCGGAAACCCGAAGATGCCGGGAAGACCTCGATCCCGTCGTTTGTGAGCAAATAGGCGCGCCACTGCGTGGTGCCGGGGTCGGCCACGTATTTCACCGCGGCGAACTTCGCCACGAAGTCCTCCGAGGGCGTGTTGCCCGCGGGCACGAATCCGGCTGCCTCGGGGGGTTTTACCCGTCGTGGCTAGACGGGGAACGTCGATTTCGCCAAGCCGCCGAAGTCAACGACCAGCGACGTTCCGCTAATGCCAGCCGACTCGTCGCAGGCAAGGAAGAGCAACTTCTCCGCAATCGACTCTGGCGTGTGCACCTGCGCCCAGTCCGAAATCGGCGAGATCCCGATCTCCGGCCTTGAAGATGCTGCGCACCATCGGTGTATCGACGACGCTCGGGCAGACGCAGTTGACACGGATGTTGTCCTGCGCGTGGTCCACAGCGAGCGCACGGGTCAGCATCAGGACAGCTCCTTTCGAAGCGCAGTAAGCGGCCTGGTTCGGCGTGGCAACGTAGGAGGAATCGGAAGCGATGACGACGATGGCGCCGCCCCCCTGTGCCTGCATCGGGGGGATGCAGTGCTTGGCACAGAGAAACACGCCGCGGACGTTCACGGCCATCACGTGCTCCCATTGATCCACGGTGAGTCTCGTGACGGGCTCGAATGGAGCTGCGACTCCGGCGCAGGCGAGCAGCACGTCAAGCCGCCCAAATCGGGCGAGGGTGGCCTCTGCCGCCGCTTTGACCTCGAGATCGGACGTGACGTCGACGTGGAGGACAATCGCCTCGCCACCCTCGGCGACGATCTGGTTTGCGGTCTCCTTGGCGTCAGGCTCTCGTATGTCAGCGAGGGCGATCCTTGCGCCTTCGCGCGCGAAGCGAACGGCGGCTGCCCGGCCCATCCCAGAGCCGGCGCCCGATATGAACGCCACACGTTCCTGCAGTCTCGGCGCCATCGCTACCTCCCCTCGATCTGGTAGTGGAAGGGATGATGGCGGACTATAAGCAGCTGCTGCAGCCTCTCCTGCTAGGACCTGAACCGGGCGGTGGCACAAGGTGTCCGCCGGGGTGGCGGCTCGCCCTCGTCTCGCGGAGCGTCTTTGGCTAAGCCAAAGGTCGCGAGGGGCTGATACCGGGACGGCGGGTACGCCGGAACGGGTGGCTGCCTCCTCGCTCGGACGCAGAATCCGGATCGTCATACTCGCCGGCAGTGGCCGGGATCATTCACCGGGCAGGTGGGGGCGACGCGGTCTTCGGTGGCAGGATCGTGATCAAGGCGGATCTCGAGCAGCTTTGCGTGACGGAATCGCAGTTCGTGCGCGCTCGGCCAGGCGCGGACCCGCACCTGCATCGGCGGCACGCCGATTCGTTCTATGTCCTGGAAGGCGAGCTCGCGTTCCTCGTCGACGACGTCGAGCACCGGCTCCGCCCAGGCGCGTGCGTGTGCGCTCCGGCGGGCGTCGTGCATGGATTCAGGACCACGTCCGCGGCTCGATTCCTCAACTTCCACACGCCGGCTGGAGGCTTCGCGAGCAATCTGCGAGCACTGGATCGGGGCGAGCCCGGCGGCTTCGACAGCATCGACATTCCGCCCGGGAGCGGCCTCTTGGGCTCCACCGCGATCGTGGTACAGGCCGGCGAGGGCGAGTGGCTCGAGGCGCGCAGCCGCGTCGCGACGATCAAGATCGGCCGCAAGGAGCTCTCGCTCGTGGAGCTCGAGCTCGAGCCGGGCTTCGAGGCTCCGGAGCCGCACACTCACGATCAGCACGTGGACGCGTTCTATGTTCTTGACGGGGAGGCTGAGTTTGTGCTCGGCGCCGAGACGCTCCTCGCCGGCGCCGGGTCTTTCGTGGCCGCGCCCCCAGGGGTCGTGCACACGTTCTCGAGCGGGCCCGGGAGCAGCCGGCTGCTCAACGTTCACGCGCCGAGCTCCGGCTTCCAGGAGTGGCTTCGAGAGAACAGCTAGCTCCGATCGCCGGGTGATGTACTGTGCTGCGCTGCGAGCGCGCGCCCGAGACGGAGCGCGAGCCCGCCGAGCGGGGCAGCCGGCGGGCCTACGGCGAGGCCTGATGAAACAATGACGGCGGTGAACCCGCGAGCGCAACGATGAACGGCGAGTCGCTGTGGCCGCGGCTCGCGGGGCTGTCGCTCATCATCGACGCGTGCGAGTACGATCGGCTGCACGCCGTCCTCGCCTACGAGTTCGAGCGCATCACGACGCACGTGCGGCTCGTCGGCGCCGGCGCCGACGGGCTGGGCGAAGACGTCTCGGTGTTCCGCGAGGACGGCACCGCGCTGCACGAGACGCGGCCCTCGCTGCCGGTCGAGGGCGAGTGGACGCTGGCCGGCTTCTGCGACCATCTCGCCACGCTCGAGCTGTGGCCGGAGCCGCCGGAGTGGGACGTGGCGCTGCGCTTCCGCAACTGGGCGTTCGAGTCGGCGGCGCTCGACCTCGCGCTGCGCCAGGCCGGCCGCTCGCTGCACGACGTGCTAGGGCTGGAGCCGCAGCCGGTGCGCTTCGTCAACTCGCTTGGCCTCGGCAAGGAGCCTTCGATCGAGCCGGTGCGCCGGCGGCTCGCCCGCTCCCCCGGTGTGCGCTTCAAGCTCGACGCGGAGGCGACCTGGGCGCCGGCGCTCGTCGACGAGGTCGCGGCGACCGGCGCGGTCGACACGATCGACTTCAAGGGCCAGTACGGCTTCGAGGTTAAGGATCCCGAGGCGCTGGGTGCGCTGTACGACCACGTGCTCGCCGCGTTCCCGGACGCCTACCTGGAGGACCCGCACGACCTGCCCGAGATCGCGCAGCGGCTCGGCGATCAGCTCGAGCGCGTGTCGTATGATTCGCCGATCCACAGCGCCGAGGACATCGGCGCGACGCCGCTGGCCGCGCGCGTGGTGAACGTCAAGCCGTCGCGGATCGGTAGCCTGCGCTCGTTGTTCGAGGTCTACGCGCGCTGCGCGCGGGAGCGGCGGCCGACGTACGGCGGTGGCATGGGCGAGCTGGGCGTGGGCCGCGGTCAGATCGAGCTGCTCGCCGCGCTGTTCCACGCCGACGCGCCCAACGACGTGGCGCCGAGCGCCTACAACGAGGACGACCCGCGGGGCGGCCTGCCGGCCAGCCCGCTGGCGCCGCGCCCCGAGGCCACCGGCTTCCGCTGGGCGGCGTAGACGCGCACCACCGCGTGCGTGGGGCGCGTGGGCGGCTCGAGCAACGGAAAGCCCTGCTTGCAGGGACTTTCCATGGGCCGTGCAGGATTCGAACCTGCGACCTTGGGATTAAGAGTCCGACACAGGTGCTTGAAGCGCAATGCTCGGAACTGTCAAATGTCTGCAAACAGCACGGTTTTCGGACATGCGAGCTGCTACGAAATGCGGTCTGCCGAGGCAAGCCCGTTCTCCCACGGTTCTCTCACGGTCTTGCACGAATGGGCTGGAGCAGACTCCGACTCTCGTCGCTCGGCATCGCCGCTGTCTATCGAGATGGGGGTCCCCGCCAAGAGTGGGACCCGCCACCGCGAGACTGTTCTGGCGGGAGGGGTCGGATAGTTGGGGTCCCGCAGCACCCACCTAACCAACGCTTTGCGTGACGAGGTGTTCGGGATGGCAGGTAGAGCGCCGGCCACCCCGGTGAGGGTGCTCGCTTGGTTAGACAGGTACGCGCGCGAGGCGGAGGACTC
Organism: uncultured Thermoleophilia bacterium; assembly: GCA_963797645.1. Lineage (GTDB taxonomy): Bacteria > Actinomycetota > Thermoleophilia > Gaiellales > Gaiellaceae > CAWCQC01. The sequence goes on from CAWCQC010000010.1 coordinate 331,027, forward strand.
ACTCTCCCCCGACTTGAGGCCGAGGGGCCGGCGTAGGTATCGCCGGGGGCGGCCGGCAGGTGTATCTTCACAGGTGGCTTTGCCATGCCCTGGCTCGCCGACGCAGAAATAGGTGCCGCGCACGGGTTCGCCCGAGCGCTCGTAGAGGCCCGGACGGTGGGCGAGTTGCGCCGCCGGGCGCTGCAGGGACTCGCCGAGCTCGTTCCTGCTGACGTGCTGACGTGGGATCGCGTCGATCTCGCAACCGGCGCCCTCCGCCACGCGGCGCTCCCCTCCGAGGCCGAGCCGCCCGGCGCCTTCGAGGCGATCGTGGGCGACGCGGTGGATCATCCGCTCCTGCTCGCACATACCGCCGGGCGGCGTCCTGCGCTGCGCCTCTCCGAGGCCGTCGAGCCGCGTCGCCTGTCCCACAGCGAGCTGTACGGCGACCTCCTCCATCCCTCCGGTGTCGAGTACGGCATCGCGATCGGCGTCCGCGCGGGGCGTCGTGAGGTTGTCGTCGCCGGCTTCGGACGCACCGAGCGTGAGTTCTCCGAGCGCGACCGTGACGTCCTCGATCTGGTGCGCCCCGGCCTCGAGGACGCGCTGAGGGCAGCGACGGCGCGCGGGCGGCTCGTTCGCGCGCTCGCCGCCAATCCGCCGACGGGCACCGCCGTCGTTGTGCTCGACCGCTACGGCGAGATCGAGCGCTCGAGTCTCGACGCCGAGCGCTGGCTCGCCGAGCACTTCGGAGCAGCCGAGCACCCGGGCTGGCTACCGGCGCCGGTCGCCGAGTGGCTGGCGCTGCCGCCACGCCCGGCGCTCGTCAGCGTGCGCAACGGCCGGCGCCTCACCGTCCACCTACTGCCTGGCGATCCGCACGCGCTGCTGCTCGAGGAGGAGGTCACGAGCTTTCGCACGGACGCGCTCGACCGCCTCGGGCTGACACCGCGCGAGACCGAAGTGCTGCGCGCGGCCACCGCGATGGAGGACGAGGCGGACATCGCCTGGGAGCTGTTCCTCAGCCTTCACGCTGTCCGGGAGCGGCTCGCGCGTCTGGAAGCAAAGCTCGGCGTGCGCACGGCCGCCGAGGCCGTCGCCCGGGCGCTCCGCGAGAGCGCGTAGACATTGGGCATAGGGGCCGCCCCGGGGGAGCCGGCCGGCGGCTGTGTTGGGATTGCCGTACGTGTGGCGCGAGATCGCAGCTCCCGGTCGGGCTCGCTCGGGGCGGTCGCCCCCGCCGCGCGCGAGCCGCGACGAACGGAGTTTCGCTTGGCGGCCTTCGATCTGCTGCTTGGCGGCCTTCGATCTGCTCGTCAAGGGGTTCTGCGAGCCCCGCCCGGGCGCGTGGTTGCGCCCCCGCTGGTAGTGAGTGGCCGTTGCTTTAGGTAACAGCGTCTGATCGCATCGGAGGCAAACGGTAGCATTTGACCGACGGTGCACCTGCGGCTAGACTGGGGCGGTGATGCAAGATCAGGAACAGGCGCTGGCCGCTGAGGTGGCGATGGCCGAGGTGATCAGAGAGGCGCGGGTGCGTGCGCGACTCTCGATGCGGGGGCTGGCGCGACGGAGCGGCCTTTCGGCTGCGCAGATCAGCCGGATCGAGGCGGGCGAGGTCGAGCGGCCCGCTGCTGAGACGCTCGTAAAGCTGGCTAAGGCCCTCGATCGGGATGCGCAGCTCCTTCTTGTCTTCGCCGGACATATCAGCGGAGCCAGGGCACGGCAGCTTCTGCGGCAGGCGATCGAGGCGCTGCCCGAGCCGGGCAGAGCTGAGCACGCCGATGCGCTCGCGCGACTTGAGGCCGAGGATGAGCGCGAGCAGCGGCTCCGGGAAGAGCTTGCCGACGCTGAGGCCAATGGCTCAGCGGGATCTGGACGAGGCCCGCGAACGGGTGGCAGCCGAGCCGCTGCGCGAGGCTGAGGAACGGTTGCGCGAAGTCGGGATGCTTGCCCAACGCCGAGCTGCCGAGGTCGCTCAGAAGCGCCGGCAGTTTGAGCAGCTAGATGATGCTCGCAGCGAGGAGGTCTGCGTCCTCGCCGGCCGCCTCTTCCTGCACACGGCCGCTGGCGGCGACCACCTCGAGGCCTGGCGGCAGTTCTCGGGTCAGATCACGCCTGACGATCCGGAGCTGCGCCAGCTGCTCCAGGCATGGCGTCAGCTTGAGCACGAGCGGCGCAAGAAAGTACTCGAGTTCTCCCAGGATCAGTTGGCTCTCTCGCTGCTTCGGGTTGAGAAGGCCCTCCTCGGGTCCCCCGATGAGGCATTCGAGACCGTCCGCAACCTGTCCGCCTGGACGTCCGAGAACGGACACCAGAGTAGCCATTCGCGATCGGCGAAGAGGCCGTCCGCGAAGAAGAGCGGGAGGTGATGCCTATGGAGGAGAGCTGGCACGATCGGTCGATCGGAAGGAATGAGAGACCGAGCCTTTCGAAGGCGGTTCCGCGACTTAGGCGGCACGCTGTCGCGCTTCGCGGACACGCTCCGAGCCTGTAGGCGCGGAACCGCCAGCAACTCGCCCGGGCCGAAGGCCCGGGGGAAGGAGTGGCGCAGTGGCGATTCCGCTGACAACTGGCTCTGTGTACCCGCACCCGCTGCCCCTCAGCGACGGCGATCAGACGCTGAGCGTCGAGTTGCGCGAGGGCCGAGGACGCCGCGGTGCAGCGAGGCATGGTCGCGGCCCGGCGAGACAGGAAGGGCAAACGAGCCGAGTACCGCTGCGTTGGCTGCGGCTACGCCTTCGTCGTTCACGGGCAACCTCCGAGCTGCCCGATGTGTAGGCAGGCACGCTGGGAGAATGCCGAGTGGCGGCCTTTCTCGCAGCTACCCGACTTCCCAATGGCACCCGCAGCACTCAAGGACGCCTCCACGCGCCTTTCTTCGCCAACAGCCGGCTAGCCGATCCGCTACCTTCGCCCGGGTCAAGCCGGAGCATCGCTCGAAAAATGACGCCGAAGGAGGAGCTCGAGCAGCTCATCTTCCGCCCGGACGGAAAGCGGGGTCGAGCCCTTCCTCGCCGAGATGTTTGGCCTCTTCCGCCAGGTGCGCGACCTCCACGCCGTCCGGGAACGGCTGGCGGAGAGAGGCGTACCGATCGAGGAGGAACCCAAGGTGAAGCCGTGGGGGCCTTCGAGATGGTCGCGCGCGATCCCGACGGCCTCGCCCCGGTCTTCGTCGAGATGCCGCCCGAGCACCCGCTCAGACGACGCCAGTAACGCGGGCGATCTCGAGAGGGCCAAACTGGCCCTCGGTGGGCTCCGCTCAGCAGAACCAGGGCTCGGTGAGCCGCGGCCTCGCCTCGACGGAGCCGCACAGGACGGGCTCCGGCCTTCGCGCCGGCCCGTCCGCTCGCCCGGCGGCCTCGTAGGCGGCGGCGCTGACCCTCGAGAACATCGTCGCGATCGGCTCGCCGGCCGCGACGCTCTGCCCGACCAGGGCGGCGAGGCGCGCCTGAAGCCGGTCGGTCTTCCGGTCGGCCGCGGTCCAGGTGTAGGTGAGGAGCTCGGGATCGTAGGGGCCGAGGTGGGCCTCGAGCTCGGGATGGTCGAGGAGCAGCGACCCCTCGGGCAGGAGGAGGCGGATCGTGTACTGCACCGGGTCGACGTTGCCGATCAGGTCGTGCTCGGCGACGAAGTCGAGGATGTCGAGCACGTCGTCGAGCGTCGTCCACGGCGTGAAGGGCAGGAACGACGGGCGGATCTCGATCCCGTGCGCGCGAAGGAGCGCGATCGCGCGTGACGCCTGCTCGGTCGTGTGGCCCTTGTCGAGACGCTCCAGGATCTCGTCGTTGACGCCCTCGAGGGCCGAGACGACGAACAGGCAGCCCGCGCCGGCCAGCTCCTCCCAGACGCGCTCGTGCTCCAGGATGTGCTCCACCTTGGTGGTGCAGTCGAAGGTGAGATCCGGGAAGCGCTCGTGCATGGCCCGGACGATGCGGAGCGAGTGGCGCACCCCGTTGAGGAAGTCGGGGTCGCCGAAGGTGATGTGCCGGGCGCCGATGGCGACGAGGCGGGCGATGTCGGCGAGCACGACGTCCTGCCCGACGATGCGGATCCTGCCGTCGTAGACGGCCGGCACGGGGCAGTGCCGGCAGCGGTGGACGCAGCCGTGGCTCGCCTCGACGTAGCCGACGAGGCGCTCCTCGCCGTCGATCGCGAGATGGGCGTAGCGCTCGAGCGGGGGCAGGAGATCGCGCGCCGGCAGCTCGAAGCTGCCGCGCCCGAGCTGGACGAGCGGCTCGCCCGGCCCGGCCGCGGCCTGCCCGCCCTGAGCGAGACTGTCCACCCAGGCCACGAGGCCGGGCTCGTACTCGCCGGCGATCACGCGATCGGCGAGCACGCCCACGGTGAGGTCGCGGCTGACCGGCGCGTAGAGGCCGTACAAGCAGATCGGAAGCTCGGGGCGAGCGCGGCGCGCCGCCGCCGCCGCCCGCATCGCGAGGCGCATGGCCGTGTGCATCGGCACCGAGAAAGCGACGGCCTCGGCCCACTCCAGGGCCTCGAGATCCCAGGGCTCGACCGACAGGTCGAGGCAGCGGACGTCGTGGCCCACCCGCCGCAGCGCGGCGGCGGGCGAGGCCACGTGCAGCGGCTGGTGGCCGAGCTCGTAGGTCGAGATCAAGAGAACCCGCATACAGCCAGGGTAGCCCTCTACCCGTCCGACGGCTCGCCGATCACGATCTCGAGACGACCGTGGGCGGTACGCAACGCTTGCTCGACCTCGTCGGGCGTCTCGCCGCGGGCGAAGAGGAAGCCGAGGTAGCGGTCGCCCTCGGGCAGCGGCCGAACCGGCCGGCCGCGCGCGATCGAGATCTCGAGCCCGGTCACCCCGGGTACCGCCAGGGCCTCGTCCTGCCCGCGCACCTCCTCGAGCACTCCTCCCCTCGGAATCGGCAGCATCATCACCCCGGAGGCGGACTCCTCGCGGGCCAGGCCGTCGAGGGGAAGCCCGAGGGCGTGGCGGAGGATGAGCTCCTCGAGGCTCACGCCCAGCCCGAAGCGCAGAGACCGCGAGCAGAGCCCGCCGATCGAGCGCGCAGCGAGCTCGAGCAGCCACGCTCGGGTGCCGTCGATCCTGAGCTCGGCGTGGATCGGCCCCTCGACTAAGCCGAGGGCGGAGGCGGCACCGGCGGTCAGGCGGGTGATCGTCTCGAGAGTCGCAGCCGGCAGGCGCGAGGGGGTGACGTAGATCGTCTCCTCGAAGTAGGGGCCCTCGAGGGGATCGGGCTTGTCGAAGACCGCCAGGACCTCGAGGGCGCCGCCCCGAAGCAGGCCCTCGACAGCGACCTCGACGCCTGGGAGGTAGCGCTCGACGAGCAGCGGCCCGTCCGGGTCCTCCCCAGCCTCGCGCAGGATCTCCCGGATCCGGGCAGCGGCCGCGGCGGCGGCGGGCGGGTCGTCAGCGCGGATGACGCCACGGCTCGCCGAGAGCGAGACGGGCTTAACGACGCAGGGAAAGCCGACCTCGGCGGCGAGCAGGGCGACGTCGGATCGCGGGCCCGCGATCCGGTACTCGGGCTGGGGAAGGCCAGCGGCCGCGAACGCCCGGCGCATCGCCGCCTTGTCCCGCGCTGCCGCCACCGCCTCGGACGGGTTGTGCGCGAGGCCGAGGCGCTCGGCGGCGAGCGCGGCGACGAGGACACCTTGATCGTCGACTGCCACGACGGCGTCGAGGGGCGTCCGCTCGGCGAGGGCGACGATGGCCTGGGCAGCGGCCTCCGGGCGGCGCAGGTTCACGCGCAACGCCCGGTCTCCCATCACCCCGGCGAGCGCCTGCCGCCGCTCGGAGGCGACCACCACTTCGGCGCCGAGCGCCGCCGCCGCGTCGAGGAAGTCCCTCGCCCGGTACGCCGCCGTGGGCAGCAGAAGAAGCAGGCAGGACACCCGGTATCCTAGCTGGGAGCCGTCACGCGACGGACGGGCGTTCGAGCCGGGAGCGATCCATGATCGCCGATGACATCGCCGGCCGGGAGCCGGTCGTTCGGATCACCGACCTGGCCCGGGAAAAGGTGCTCCGGGTCCGCGCCGGGCAGCCCAACCCCGAGCGCCTCGCGCTCAGGATCGAGGTGATCGGGATCTCGGGCGGCGAGTACGAGAGCACCGCGTCCTTCCCGCTCCTCGCGGACGCCGGACCCGACGACGTCGTCCAGCACCACGACGGCCTGGCGATCGTCATCCCCGCGGACAGCGTCGAGAAGCTGCGCGGCGCCACCATCGATCTCGACGGAAACCTGATCCTCGGCTCCCTCCTCATCATCAACCCCAACAGCCCGAGCCCGGCCGTCGCGGCGGCGGGCCAACCGCCCCCCGATCTCAGCGGCGACGTCGCCCAGCGGGTCATGCAGATCCTCGCCGAGCAGATCAACCCGAGCATCGCCGCCCACGGCGGCTACGCCGAACTCGTCGCCGTCGAGGACTCGACCGCCTACCTGCGCCTGAGCGGCGGCTGCCAGGGCTGCTCCATGGCGCCCGTCACCCTAACCCAGGGGATCGAGGTCGCCATCACCGGGATGGTGCCCGAGATCACCCGGGCCGTCGACGTCACCGACCACGCGAGCGGCACCAACCCGTACTTCGAGACAGCCAAGAAGTAGCGCGACGGGGCGCCGCAGCACGGGCGCCGGCTGGCACTTCCTCCACGTCGCCATCGACCACTCGCGCCTGGCTTACGCGGAAATCCTCGCAAGCGAGGACGGCCAGGCG